>DAOTZD010000009.1:0-331425 GCA_034434595.1 Anaerolineae bacterium | reverse complement strand
CGGGCGATCCTCTAGCGCGGGCGGGATGGATGGCGCTTCCGGCGCGCTGTACGACGTTTCTTCGCTCTGCCGCTGCACAACTGGCGGACTGGGCGGCGCACTCACCGCGCGCGGGCGATCCTCTAGCACGGGCGGGATGGATGGCACTTCCGGCGCGCTGTACGGCATTTCTTCACTCTGCCGCTGCACAACTGGCGGACTGGGCGGCGCACTCACCGCGCGCGGGCGATCCTCTAGCGCGGGCGGGATGGATGGCGCTTCCGGCGCGCTGTACGGCGTTTCTTCACTGCGCCGCTGCACAACTGGCGGACTGGGCGGCGCACTCACCGCACGTGGGCGATCCTCTAGCGCGAGCGGGATGGATGGCGCTTCCGGCGCGCTGTCGATAGGTGGGCTGTACGGTGTTTCTTCGCTGTGCCGCTGCACGGGCGGCGAAGATGCTGGCGCGCGAGGTGGCGCGGGTGAAGTTTGAATCGGTAAATTCCCCGGTGGCGAACTCGGCGGCATCCCCCCCGGTGGATTTCCGGGGGGATTTGTCGGCGGCTCATCATCGTCCGGTGACCAATCATCCGGCGGTGGCTCATCAAAAGATAGATCGAATGACTGCGCTACAGACGATTCACCTGTTGGGGCGGGTTCACGTTGGATCATGGGCGGTACAGCCGGTGTGATCGCATTCTCTACCATCGGCGGCGTGGGATGTGTCTCTAAGAAAGCTTCCGCTTCGGCTTCATCAAACGGGAGATTTGTCCGCGGCGGTGTGACATCAACCACTGATCCGCGGCGGCGGCGGGTTTGAATCACGCCTTCACCTGCTTCAGAAGCATTTCCAGCTTGTGGACGCACAACCGATTTCTTTTGCGGGTTCAGTTTCGCTTCGCGTTCCGCTTTGCGGCGCGCTATAGCTTCTTCGCTAAATAAACTTCCTTGTGGAATGGTTTCACCGCGCGCGGCAGCTTCCGCCTCTCGCCGCTGAATTTCGGCATGGAAACGCTGTTCCAAAATTTTCATGCGTTCGCGGCGCATCGCGTCGAGATCCGCTTGATACGCATTTGCGCTGATCTGCGGCGGATATGGCGCGGCAGCCGGACGCGATATGGGAGCGCGCTGCACCGAAGGCGGATGTGGGGGAGAGACTGACGCGCGCGGCGACGGAATGGGCGGCATAGACGGCGCGGAAGGTGACATCTCAGTTGGTAGGGACTGCTCTGTCGCACCAAAATACAGATCATCCCCATATGGCGCACCGTAACCACTGTAGTCGGGAACAGCGTCAGTATTCTGTCGCCACACGCCATCTTCAATGTCGGGCGAATCGTTTGGCGCAAGACGAGGCGTAGGAAGCGCGGGAGGCAGTGCCACGCTCGGTGCGAAATACCGTTGAATATACATCCGCGCAAAGCTCATCATCCGCTGACCGATGGTGCGAAGCATTCCACCGCGCCGAACTGTCATGCTCGCCTCCTTGCTCTTAGCCGTTTACGATCAACGAGTGTTCCCCAACGGTTTTACGTTCCAATCGGACCACCTTCGTAATCGGTAAAGGTGATTTCGTAATCGATGCCGACATATTCGCTGCTGCTCGAATCGAAACCCGACATCGTCATGGCACGTGGAAACGCATTGTTGAATGTCCACATCATCAACGGAGCGCCAATTGGCGCGTGTAGAAACAGCGTGAGAGTGCGCCGCGCCGACTGCCATTTCTTGGGGTCTTGCGTTTGTTGATACCACCGCATCAAGGGCAGCGTTTCCGGGGTCATCGCCGTCTTGAGCTTAAGCGATCCATAAGTGATGCGCGTGGGAAGTTGATGCACAAATCCTTGAAATCCTCCCTCACGAACATCTTCGGTTTCGACTTTCACTTCCGGCATATCAACTTTTAGCACCGGTACGCCGGGCAAATTGTCGATTTTGACCGAAAAACGAAAGGCATTAATGAAATCGCCTAATGGGAGCATGGTTTAAAGCCCTCCACAGTACTCAATGGACACAGATGGCGCTGTGAATTACACGCGCTTGGCGCGGCGTGATACACGCCCCCCCAATCGATTCCCACGCTCACGTTCGCGGCGGGCTTCTGCCTGCCACAATTCCCAGACGCGACGGGTCACCCGTTCCGCCAGTACATCTAACGTGACTTCTTCACCTGTTGTGAGGCGAACTTTCTTGACGGTGTCATTCATCGCGCCGCATTCCAGCTATAACCATTGGTCGAAAAATCTATTTTTCAACGCACAAAACCCGTAACAAACATTCGTAAAACAAAACTTTTCTATTATAGCTGCGTGTTTGCCGCCACGTTCACCCACGCTCTACGCTCACGATGGGTAAGCGAAAGGATCGCGTCGTGCGTCCAACCCAGCCTGACCGCGATAAATGCTACCTCCCCGCGCAGGCGATCAAGGGGGTAGCTTACGATTCCCCCAGCAGCGGGACATTCACCTCAAATTCATGGTTACAATTTGGGCAGGTAGTCGTCAGCACGCGATCCTCTACCTGATTGATGCGCTGGTAAAGGTCTTGCAGATAGGCAATATCCGCCGCAAAAAAGTGTTCGACCATTTCCGGCGTAACCCGGCGATACGGACCCAAGCGTGTGATCACCTGCGAAATCAGGACGATCACCAGATAGGCTTCATTGGCGCGCACACGCGGATCGCGCAGCGGGTTAATTTCGTCCATCGCCGTCGCAAGACGCATCGCGCCCTGCCTATGCAGCGCTCCTTGATTGTCAATAAAGCCCTTGGGCAGTTCAAACTCGAACTCGGTTTGTAAATCCATCAATCGGTGTTCCGTTTATGCATAATTGAATTGGAGTGTGAATGCATATTCACACTCCACGCCACAACCTGTTCAATCGACTATTTCTCGCGCCACATGAAGTCGAAGGTTATGGTGATTTCTTCGACTGCATAGTTATTCGAATCGGCTTGCATCTGCGGACCACTGATCTTGCTGGGCCACATATTCTCGAAGTTCCAACGCGCGACTTCCGAATGCGTTTGATCATACATGATGACCGAGCCATTCACGCGGGCGCTGTCGATCTTGCCGTCCTCAACCAATTTACGCCATTCCCACATATCAAGCGCCGCTGTTACACCGCGCTTGAGCGTGATGTCGTTGAACTTGGTGCGCCCGGGAATCTTGCGAATCACGTCGCGCCCCAGCGAATCGACCACCTTATGCTCAATCACTTCGGTTTCACTGCCCAAGCCACCCACTTCGGTGAACAAGCCGACCAGTTTGCCCGACAAATCTAAGCCAAAACTAAAACCTACAATAGGGTCAATACCCGGAAGTGCCATGTGTGTACTCCTTCAATCTTCGATATGTTTCGCCAAAGCTATCAACCACATGAGAACCCGACTTAGCCGCCGTTGCTCCACTGGCTGACGCGGAAGATCACAAACTCGGCAGGTTTGACCGGTGCCATGCCCACTTCAACAACCATCTGCCCCACATCGCGCACTTCGGGAGGGTTGGTTTCAGCATCGCACTTCACATAAAAGGCTTCTTCCGGTGTGCTGCCAAACAATGCGCCCGAACGCCAAATCAACTTGAGGAATGCCGACGTATCGCGTGAAACACGCGCCCACAGCGCCGCGTCATTTGGCTCGAACACCACCCACTGCATCCCGCGTTCGATGCTTTCTTCCACCATATTGAACAAACGACGCACATTGATATACCGCCACGACGGATCGCTGCTCAAGGTGCGCGCGCCCCACACACGGATTCCGCGTCCGGGAAATGTGCGGATCACGTTCACGCCAATCGGGTTGAGCAAGTCATGTTCGCCTTTGGTGACGACAACTTCCAAGCCCAATGCGCCCTGCACAACTTCATTGGCTGGCGCTTTGTGTACGCCGCGCGTGTTATCGACGCGTGCATAAATCCCTGCGATGTGACCACTGGGGGGAACAATGCGGGTCGCGCCGCCGCTTCCCGTTTGGTTGGCGACTTCAATCCAAGGGTAGTACACAGCAGCGCGGGTGCTGTCGTAGTTTGCCGTGTAGCGCCATTCTTTCATTTCTTGCGGCATCAAGCCCGGCGGGCAGTCCAAAATAGCGAAACAGTAACGCACCTGTTCGCAGTAAGTGATGATTGCGCTCTGGACCGCTTGCACACCCTTGAGGTCAATTTCACCCTTCTGATAGCTCGTCATCAGGTCGGGGACAAGGATCATGGTCACGTCATCGAGCGGTTCCAAACCCCCCAAGCCCGTGCGCGCCGCCGAACTCCCTTGATAATCGTTGATCGTGACGGCTTTCGTCTTGACTTCGCCGCCGGATAGGTTGTAAACCCCCGCCGCCGGAACGAGATCCGCTGCGGTGACTTTCACATCGATGAATTTGCTTTCGTTCTGAATAACCGTCGCAACGCTGCGTTCGGCTTTGGGGGATGTGCTCAAATTGTCGAATGTTTCTGTCACTTTGCCGTTCACGTTAACAACGACAGTGAATCCCTCAGCAGGCGCTTCGGCTTCCGCTTCACCTTTTTTGCCTTTCGGCGGTTCGGGCGTGCGGATTTCCACACTAATGTTATTGCCGCTGATTCCCGGCTCTTTAGCAACAAATTCCAACACATTCTTTTTCTTGTCGCTTGCTGCGGTGATTTGCGCGCGCGCTGGCACGGCTTCGCTACCATCAGCGGCTTCGCCCAGCGTCTTGAGACTGATCACATAGCAAATCCCGCCGCCGTTAGCAAAATAGCCATATACGCTGTCGGGCAGATATGCACCATCGACCAACCCGCCAAATTTAGCAACGTACTGACTCCAGTTCGTGACAAGGGTTGGCTTGCCAATCAACGAATTGACTTTGCCATTGCGCGTTTCCGACGCTTTTTCGGTGTACCCGATAAACGCGGCGACGGCAGTGCCGACTGCTTCAATCGGTTTTGTCCCCTTGTCCACTTCTTCCATGTAAACGCCGGGAGAGAGGTAGTTAGGCATAAATCTATCCTTGTGATTAAAAGTGCTTTCTCTGCGATAACAACTGATAGGGCTGTGGCAGGCGACATTCGATGACCTACCCCGATTCAAGCAGCGGTCGGGTCGCGCAACTGGGAATCAGCAAAGTGCAAGCGATGCTCCCGTTAGTCTCCCCCCTGATCCCCGTTTTCGGGCGTTTCATTCGGCTTACGTTTGATGCGAATGGGCTTTTCCGGCGGGAAATCCGCCGCATCAAGGCTGCGCGATTCAGGTTCGAGACTCTGCCCCACAATCAAGCGACCTTCGATGACCAACGGGACTTCGAGCGCCGCGCCAACATCAAGCGCGAGGGTTGCAATCAACAAAAACCCAAGCCGCATCTGGTTATTGAGTACGCCCCACAATTCAGTGATGTTCACCGCGAATTCGGGGGGCGTAGTGCCGACAAAGAGTGGAATATCGTAAGGCTGTTCTTTCAGGAGTCCATCCGCAGTCGATGGAGTGATGAATCGGCTCTGTGAAAGCGCGGCGAGGGTTCGCCACAGCAGTTGATGTTCGTCTTCGACTTTGCGCGCCCATGCCGTGATCAGATAAGCGATGTCGATGCGACGAGGCGGAACGGTGATCTTCGCGCCTTTGTCCGTCTTGCTGATGGCACTCGACATATCGGCATTTCGTAAGCGCACATTTTCCCGAATATCAAATGCCCACGCATTGATCGTCGGGCGGCTCAAGCGCGCAGACCATTCTCCTGTGGGGGTTTCAAACGACAGATCAACATCGCGCTTGGTCATGCGTCCGCGTTCAAAGATAATTTTTTCCAGTGTGCTGTCTAAGTCATGGATCACGGCGCAACTCTATATTTTCAGAGACTCAACAAACAGCAAATGGCGGCGTTGATGAAAGTGTATATCCGTTTATATCAGCTATGCAACTAATCCAACTCTCAAAATCAGTATAAAAGGTATAAAAACAGTTTAAAGCTCAACCGTCCAGCAAGCGTCCCATTTTTTGATTTTCCCGACGAATCGCCGCTGTAATATGCTCATTAGTGATCAAACCGTTTGAACGCGGATCGGCAGCGGCGAGAAATCCGGCGGCAAGCGCCGCATTGCGAATGTTTCCGCCTGCCAAGCGATAGCTGTCCGCGAAATGGCGCAAATCGACGTTGGGCGCAAGCGGCGCATCCGCCGGGAAATGCAGCGTCCACAACCGCAAACGATATTCCGGTTCAGGGAACGGGAAATCGACCAGAAAATCCAGCCGCCGCGTGAACGCATCATCCAAATTTTGGCGCAAATTGGTCGCTAGAATTGCGATTCCGTCATAGTTTTCGATTTTTTGCAGCAGATAAGCGATTTCGATGTTAGCGTAGCGGTCACGTGCGTCCTTGACTTCGCTGCGTTTGCCGAACAATGCGTCGGCTTCATCGAAGAACAGCACAGCATTCGCATCTTCCGCCGCTTTGAAAATGCGATCCAGATTTTTCTCCGTTTCGCCAATATACTTGCTCACAACCGCCGAAAGTTCGATCTTGAACAGATCAAATTCGAGATCATGGGCGATCACTTCGGCTGCAAGTGTTTTACCCGTACCGCTTTCGCCGGCAAACAAGACGCTGATGCGCCCAACATTCGACATTTTTCCCGCGAAACCCCATTTTTCCGCGACGATGTGGTTGTAACGCGCTCGATTCGTGATTTCGCGGAGCTGTGTCAGTTCATCCGGCGGGAGTATCAAATCATCCCACGCCATGCGCGGGGTGATGCGCTGCGCCAAGCCTTCTAAGCGTAATGCCGCTTGTGTGCGCGCGCCCGCCGCCAAATCAAGATGCGAAATCTCATCACTCCCCCCCTCAATACGAGAAGCAGCGTAATCAGCAGATGTATCAACAGCGCGGGCGATTTGCGCGGTTGTGAATTTATATTTGCTGGCGATTTCGTCAATCTCGGCATTAGAAACGCGCACGCCATAGGCCGCGAGATGCGCCGCCCACATTTCGCGGCGCTGTTCAAAGCGCAGCACGGGCAGCACTAACCGAAGCAAGCGCCGCTGCCGTGTAAGATCGCGCGGTTCCCACCCGCCCAAATCGCACAAAAAGATCGGGCGCGGGCAGCCCATCAGCCCGGACCAGAAGGCGCGCGGCGGTTCAACCCCGCGATATTCTATGAACCCTTCTTCGTTAGCAGGCGTAGGCGCGCGAAACGCCGCATCCCACCCTTGTATCAAAACGGCGGATTCTCCCCAATAGGCTTCGCGCAGCGCCAACTGCCACGCTTGCTCGAATGATAGATCGAGCGACACAAGCGCGGGCAGATCGATGCACATCAGCGGCAGTCCTATCGATGCACAAAATGCAGCAGTTTCTAACCGTCGTGTTGCCGCATCTGCCCCATCAAGCGCGATCAGCGGCGGGACACCATTGGATAGTGTCGCACGCAGTGGGTCAAAGGTTGGGTGCGGCGGGCGCGCATCGGCGGCGCTGAAAGCCTCATACCAAACCGCGCTTCGCAGCCGTTGATCCGGCGTGTGACGTTCACCGAGCAAGAACTGCACTGTGCGAGCATCAACACGCAGCGGGGTGTTGAGATAGCCCGCTTGCGCGCGCGCGCCATCACCATTGGTCTCTAGGAGACGGTGAGCCACCAGCGGCGCAGTAGGCATCAACCGTGACACCACCAGCGACATACTGGCGGCATTTCCCAACTGGAACAAGTTGACCAAAAGCTGCGCGCTTGGGCGGCGCAGCGTCACATCATCTTGTAGATACCCGTAGATGCGCTCGTAGCGGCGGTCAATTTCCGGCGCGGCGCACAATAGCAGAATAGCCACGTCCAACAGCCTCAAGTCGAAGGCGCGGGCAATCGCCGTCAGCGGCGCGTCATAGGGAAACGTGAACGCAAACGGACTTTCAGGCGGCACTTCCGGCGCATTCCACCACGCACTTAACGGATCGCCAGCGACAGCGGCTTGGAAATCATCATCGCTGATCACCAAACCGCGCAGGTCGGCGGTTTCGTCATTCATTTCAATCTGGAGCGCAGCGGCAGCGGCGACTGCGCCCGCGCGCAGCATGGGATCAAGTACGCTCAAACAGTGCTGCAAGTGAATATATGGCGCAGATGAAGGCGAAGCAGGTTGACTCATAAGTTAAGGTGAAGTCTGTGAAAGAACGATCAACACGACGATGACGATCATGACCAAGATAGTCACGCCGATGACAATCCGTTTCGTTTTAGCGCGCGCGGCGGCACGTTCATTTTCGAGAATGGTGAAATCGTCAGTTTCAAGTCGCGGGGGCGGCGCAAACGGCACCGCGACAGAATCAGCATCAACAGACTTTTCATAGTGCGAGAGATCAAACTGAGCGCGCACTTCATCTGGGACAAACAGCACATCTGTTGGCGCGTTCAAATCGACGGATTCGTCTGCGCGCAAATCACGACGTTTGCTCGACTCTTTGCCGCGCCTCACAGCAGGAATGTTTAGCGCCTTTTCCACATCTGCGACGAACTCGCGCGGATCGAGATAACGCCCTTCGCGCGAGCCAAACGCGCGGGTGAAAATCGCATCCAGCGCCGAAAGATTGGCATTACGGATGTCCAGCGGCAGTTCACTAAATGGCACGCGCGTCGGCACGCGCCACTCCCCGCGCATGATGCGTGATGCTGCCAGCATGAGCGTATTGCTCATCCCGCCAAGCACATCCATGTCTTCGGCGCGAAAAATCGGATGCAAGCCGAACAGCATCTCGTAGGCGTATACAGCGAAGCTGTAATTGTCGCTCAACGCATCGGGGACGTTGGTTTCCGGGGGCATGTACAACGATGTGCCAACTTCCTGCATTGTCGAGCGAATACTGTCCACCTTGACCGCCAAATTGAAATCGATCAAATAGGGATGCTCTACGCCCAAAACATTCGCGGGCTTAATGTCGCGGTGAACGATGCCTTTTTCGTGGGCGCACGCAATCGCATCAGCGATCTGACGCAAGATGAGTATCCGCACTGCCAGCGGAATTTGCATCATTTGACCGGTACGCAGCAGCTTGTCATGCGGTTCGCCGCGCACATAGCTCATGACCAAAAACGGCGGTTCATGATCGAGCTTGTAATCGACCAGCGCGGGGATGCAGGGATGACTCAGGCTTTGCAGCGCCTCAATTTCACGCGCCATCCGTTCGTGGTGTTTTTCCGCGGCGGTACTGCTCATCAAATTGAGGTTCATAAGCTTGATGGCGACGGTCTGCCCGTTAGGAGTAGAGGCGAGCCACACTTCGCCTGCCGCGCCTTTGCCGACCATGTTTTGCAGGGTGTACCCGGCGATCTGTTTTCCGATGGAATAGGTACTCATTGTCTCCGGTGATTCATAGTTGTGTGATGCTGGCGCGCGTTTCTCCCGGCAGGATAAAGCGTACTTTGACCACGTTGCCAAACTGCACCACATCCCCATTGAAAAGACGTTCGGGGCGGTCCGGTGTGAGAGGTTCAAAGCGGTCATTCAAATAAAGATAAGTGCCGTAAGAACTGCTTTTATCGGTCAGGAAATATTGAGCGAGTGCCGCATTGTAATTGATATGCGCGTGTTCGCGGCTGATCGATTTTTCATCCAAAAAGACAAGAATACGGCGCTCTTGATTGTAGAAGCGCCCAACGGCAAAATCCGTGCCGGGGAGATTCATCTCCAGTTGTTCGCTCAAGCCTTCCAGCACAATCAAACGCGGGGTGCCGGAATCTGCTCCCGGTGATGACTGCGGCACAGTGACGGGGGCAATCGGCGGCGGGGCAGCCGTTGGCGCGACGACGGGCGTATTGTTGATGTTCGCGGAACTACCCCGTTCGGCGCGAACAGCAGCCGGAATATTGGCAGGGGGCGCGATTTGCACAGCAGGTGAAGTGCTAAAGCCAGTCGGCGGGACGTTGTATGCTTGTGGCACATATCCCTGCGGGGCGGCGCTCATAGGTGCGGCAGGGGGCGCAGCCTGTACTACACCCGCAGGATAGCCACCCGGATACGCTTCGGCGCGCACAGGGAGATCACGTCCGCGACGGCTGCGTCGCGCCATTGGAAGCGATGAGAGGATGATCAAGTAAAGCAGTTGGGCGATGACCAGCACCACGAGCGCCAGCACGACATACCACAGCAGCAGGGGCACATCGAGCTGCAAATTGTTGATGAAATTATTTATCGCATCCACGCCAATTCTCTCTGATGATGATTGTGTTCACGGGCATGTGCTTCTCACGTAATTAGCATACCGCTTTTTTGAGCAGTTTGGCGAAAATCATGTTATAGTCCGGTTTGATCGCCAATGAATTATGATACATAGTGATGTGTTATAGCATATCGCTATCATTTGCCTGTTTCTTTCGATTATACGAAACGAATTAGCGTGGCAGCATACGTTTCGCAAATACATCTTACCCACAAAGAAACGGGGGCGCGTACTATCGTCCATATCGGGGCGGCAGTACGCAGCAGTGACCGCGAAGTCCTTCTCGTCGGGAATGGGCATCCTCGTTTGCGCCTACGCTTCACGCAGGCGGGCGGCGATGATGATTCCCCCGTCATGATTGAATGTTTGGGCATCGAACCACCTCCCGGGGCTCCCCCACCCACCGAACCTGTCGATTTTTCCGTCGATAACCGCGGCGCGACATTGAATATGGCGGGCAACCCAACCATCGGTATCAAACACGGTAGTTTGCTCACCATTGGCAAGGGGGTGTACCACTGCGAACTGCTCACACTCGGCTATTTGCCGCCACCGCAGATTCAATCTGCATGGCAAACCGTGATCGGTCCAGTGCAGGATCACAATGAAGACGCGCTAGGCATTTATCGCGGCAAACGCGCCCAGTTATTTGCGCTTGCCGATGGTGTGGGCGGCGCGGAAGCTGGCGAACGCATGAGCGAATTCGCCATCAAGTGGCTGCTAACCGCCTTTCACGTTCACCGCACCGATGATGAAGTCGATTGGCTTCAGGTGATGCGCGCCGCTTTTCAGGCGATCAACAGTGAAGTGTGGCATTTTTCGCGCTTATCCGCCGCGCCATCGGGGACGACTCTCACCGCTGTTGTGCTGCAAGGGTGGGATGCCTACGTTTCGCATGTGGGCGATTCGCGGTTGTATTTATGGAACGGTATTTCGCTGCGCCAGCTCACGACGGATCATGTCACGTTCATCAGCGAACGTGTGGGCGCGAACCCGCTTAACAAAGGGCGTGTAATCACCACTCGCCGCGCTGTGCTGGATCGCGGGATAGGCAAAGGAGCGACCATTGACCCAGAGCAGTTTCAATTCCGGCTGAACCCCAATGATCGACTGCTGCTGGTCAGCGACGGTTTATACAACCGCATGAATGACGATGAAATCGCGGACGTAATTCGTGATACCAGCATTTTGTCACTGCCTCAGCGATTAGTCACGAAAGCAAACGAACGCTTCAACGATGATAACTTGAGTGTGATCGCCGTCCGTGTGATCACGCCGCAAGGCATACGC
This sequence comes from Anaerolineae bacterium, assembly GCA_034434595.1. Taxonomy (GTDB): domain Bacteria; phylum Chloroflexota; class Anaerolineae; order Aggregatilineales; family Phototrophicaceae; genus Flexifilum. Next base: position 319,981 of record DAOTZD010000009.1, on the reverse strand, counting down.
GAACGGAGTAGCAACCGTGTCGAGTCGATGCCGCGCGTATATGTCGGCTATCGCCGCGGATACCGCGCCCGTTTAAAAGCCACCGAAGAACTCAACACCAATCCCATTATCCCCTTCAGCTACCGCGCGCGATTGTGGCTGCGGAAACGTGCCACACGCGGCAACTTTATTCGCCTTTCACTGCTGTTGGCGCTGGTTTTCGTCATGGTCTGGTGGATCAACCGTGATCGCAGTGAACAAATCGCTGCCAGTGTGACCGCAACCGTGCGCGCGGCGGAAACCCGCGCCGCGCGCACACCAACCGCAAACGCGGCGCTCACGCTGCCCGCATCGACACTGGTATCCACAGCGACACAACCCGCCCCATCGGGGTCAGGCGGCGCGGAATCAGCCGATCCAACATCATCGCCAACCATCACATTACAGCCGTTCCCAACCATTACGCTGCCGCCAGAATATCGCCGCAGCAAATCACTGTTCTCTGATTCAAAAAATGACGAGTCTACTTCATGAATGACGGGTTGAATATGAGTACATCGCAGCGTTATCGCACTTGGCAGCGTCGATCCATGTTTACTGCCCTGTGTATCATGAGCGCTATCCTCATGGCGCACGGAACCGTATTCGCGCAAGAAGCGACTAGCGAACCTGCCCCGCCCGATGCCACACCTGCTGTGTCAGGATCGGGCAATCAGGTTGTGCCCGGCGGATTCTTCAACCCGACGACACGCTCTAACGAAGCGACATTTGTGACCTATGACTGCGATTTTCAACCAACGTCCAACAGCGTCTTGATCCGCGCTGGGCTGGCGGGTTCGGATGCACGCGCGATTTTGCGCGACGAATATACCTTGGAAGTGCGCGCGGGTGAATTTGGCACGATAATCAACCCTGACCGCGTGACCGTGACCAATCTCGCGCAGCGTCCCCCTATTGATCTTGTTGTGGTGTTCGATACCACCGAGACCGTCCCAATCTTAGAAGTCGTGAGCGCGTTTTCATCGGGGCTTGCCGAAGAACTGGCATTTGAAGATCGCGTGGCGCTGGTGCGTTTTGATACCGAAGTCTATCCCGCGACTCAGTTCTATACCGACAAAAATTTGATGATCGCCAACCATCTGATCAACCCAACGATCAATCGTGGAGCGAACGTCCTTTATGACGCAATTTACGAAGGCTTGAATGTTTTCATCAACGAAGCCGAGCCGAGTGGTCGGCGGCGAGCGCTGCTGGTGATCACCGACAGCGGGCGCAGACCGGAACGCGCGCAAACCCCAACACAAGACTTGATTGCGCGGTCAATTGCTGCCAACGCGCCCATCTACAGCATTGGCTATTTCTATGTCGATCAACCGGATCGCGGCGAACTACTGCAACTGGCGACAGCGACCAACGGTTATGCATGGATTTATGAAGGCGAAGAACGGCGCGCGGCAATCGGCGCGGCAGTCGCGGAATATCTCAATGAGTTCGTGCGTCTGCTCAACAGCGAAGTCGAAATCAGCATCGACCTGTCCGGTCAGCAGCTTCAACCGCCCGGCGAAGCTGGCTTGCCGTTCAGCATGACGCTGCAAGCCCAAAATGAACGCTTGCTCTCCGTGGTGGTCAACTGCCCAGTGCGCGCGCTCAACAGCAGTATCGCGTTTGCGGACTTGCAGCAAAATCAAGTGTTGGTTGAACCACAGACTTTCACCGTCGCGGTCAATACCGAACTCAACGACGAAGATACGCTCGTCGCTTTTTGGGTGAATGACCAGCTGGAACAGAACAGCGGGAGCCGCTTCTTTGAACTGGATGTGCCAAGCTATCCGCCGGGACCGTATACGCTCCGCGCCGAACTGCGCGACAGCGCCAATACGGTGCTGACCAGCACGCTCGATATTCCTGTGTTCTTCCAGCAGGCTTTAAGATTGGGAACCGTCAACGGCGTGACAGAAGACTTAACCGGACCAGTTGAATTTCAGGCGATTGCCAATGTCGGCGTAAGTCTGCCGGAAATCGTGTTCCAGATCGTGCCGCAAGGACAAGAAGACTTGCCGGATGCTGTGCGCGATGTCAGCCGCGCCGCCCTCCGCAGCGACAGCCGCGCGCTGTTCACCATCGATAACATCCGCCCCTATCTACGTAACCTATTCCCGGATGGCGGCACGGATTATCTTCTGCGTGCGATTGTTCCCGGCGCGGCGGGCGATCCGCCGCTGGCAGAAAGTGAACTCGCCTTCACCATCAGCAGCGCACCGGAAACCGAAGCCGAACGACTCGCGCGCGAAGGTGGCCGGGGCGCGGTTGGTGGCATCATTCTCGCTGATGAAGATTGGACGGTGACATTGGGGCGCGTTGTGCGAAATCCCTATGTCGCGCCGATTCTTGGCATCATCATCACGCTTATCATCAATGTGCTGCTGTTCCGTCAAGTGGCGCGCGTGCGAATTCGCCGCATGATCTACATGCCCGATGACATCGAAATGAGTGACCGCATGATGGCAGTGACGACGCGGCGCAGCGGTGTGGTTCGCACCTACCCACTGACCAAGAAAACGGTGTTCGTCGGGCGCGGATCGCAAAACGACATCAACATTGGCGATGATGTGGGTATCTCTCGCCAGCACGGGGTAGTAATGTGGCGGCGGGGTCGCTGGTACTATGCCAATCGTCATGCGCGTTCAGTCACACGGATTGATGGCAGACGTACACGCGGATTCAATTTGCGCGTGCTGGAGCCAATCACGGAATTGGAGATCGGGAATACGCATTTGTACTTCCACTCCAACGCGCAGCAGGATATCAGCGAACTAACCAAGACGAATTTGTAAGTTCATGCTGCGAATTGCCATCACCACCAGCCGCCGCGCAGATGCCGTTGATGTGCATCTTGCGGGAGAAATGACCGCCGGACGCATCGCGCGCTATTTCGCACACGTGTACGGCGGCGGTGCGCTGACCTTGGAATACGCCCGCCTGCTCGATCCCGATCTAGCGCTGCGCGATCAAGGTGTAGAAAGCGGGGATCGTATCATCCTGATGCCAGATCAAGTGCGGCGGGGCGATTTGCCAGCGCCCTTGAGTCCCGATGATCTGCCGTTGAGCTTCGCGCGTGCGCCGAATGACCCGCGTCCGCCGCTGATTCTGCGCGGAAAAACTCGCCTCACACTCGGCAAATTGGATATGACACGCGGGCTGCTGCCGGAGATCGACGCGCGCACGTTTTTACCCGCCGCCGCGCTGCAATATATCTCGCGGGAATGCGCGCGCTTCGATTACGATCCGGTTGGCAAGCTGTGGACGGTGCGCCGCTTGGGTGTCACGCGGTTGGTGCTGGATGATTACGAACTCCCCGCACCTGTAGATGGTGATATTGGCAATCCTGTGCCGTTCAATGGGGCAGCGTGGCTGACGTTTTACCGCGGCGCGGATGATCCGCGCGCGCCGGACGCTGTTCCGTTGGGTCGTATCTTCATCCGTGTGGATCGCGCGGCGGGAAATGCGGTGATGGACACGCCAACGATTAGCACACCCACGCTCGATATAGGCGGCTATGCCGTGACCATTCTCAGTGGGGTGGAACGCGGCGATCTGCGTGTGGATGTAGGTGGGGCAGCTACAGCAGCGATGCTGTTCGACGCAGCGGCAGAATTAACGCGCCGTGACCGATCCCCTAATGGGCGATTCTATCACCTTCGCCTGACACCGCCGCGGGCACGTGTGGATATGCTCACGGCTGAAACCCGTCCGCGTGTCGGCGATTGTCTATACGTAGGACGTGTTATCGCCGGTGCTGGAGGAAATATCACCGACACGGCGATGGGCGATGAGTGGCATACAATCGTCGGCTGAACACCCCTACGCATAAGGATTTGCGGCGGAATCTTCAGCTTTTTGCTGCCCGATGTAGTCGTCAAAGGTCATATTGACGATACCATCCGCGTCGGGCAGCGGCTTGAGCTTGTGCAAATGCGCCCCACCCAACATCCATTTGTATATGCAGGTATTTCCTAACCGATCAGCACCGTGCCCACCGCGACGACCTTGCCAACGGGCATGGGTGACGGATCGTTGCACGTCATCGCGGTATCGCCGTTACGGGCGGCGGGCTTGTTGTTGATCAAGACCGTCGTGCTGCCCATGTTGATGATGCCCTTGTTCGTCGGCGGGATTTGAAAGCTTGTGCCCGGCGGCGTGGGAATATGCGGCGGTGTGTTATTAGCGACACTCCCGACAGTCGCGGCAGCCATCCCCATAATTTTCACGTCGGGACTCAGGTTGTCGCTCAAGATGCCGACGAAGGGATGCGGGAGCGGCGTAGGCACGGGCCCCCCCGGCGACGGGACTAGGACGATGTGCGTATCGGTGGCAACAACTTTATCACCCTGTTTGGCGGCGGGCTGACTCATTTTGACTCCCCAAATGAAGCATGACAGACCTTGATCACAGTATAATCAAAATACAACAATAGTGAGCGCCGGAATAGTCGCTATGTCACAAACACCAGAAGAACCGATCAATGGGGGACGGGTGAGCGCCCGCATCGCCCAAATGCGCGATGCCGCAAGCGCCATCGAAGCGAGCGCGCGGCGGGTGGGCGATGCTATCGCTGCCGCCGAAGCCGAGATCAACGGTATCGGGCGCGAACGGTTCATCAGCGAAGGCGCAACGGCGTTCTACCAGACCTTTGACCGGATGACTCCCGAACTGCGCGACGCATCGACCTATCTGCTGCGCTTTCAAGAAAAACTGCGCCTTGCCGCTGACGAGATCGAAGCGGCAGCACGTGCCACAGGGGGAGAAACATCATGACCGACTTGATCACCGTCCCCTACAGCGAACTCCTTCAGCGCGCGGCGCGCATCCGCGAACAGGCGGATGTAGTGCGGCGCGAAATTCAGCAGTTGGCGCAAACCGTCGAAAGCATCGAGTGGATTGGCGCGCGCGCCGGGCGATTCTTCAGTCTGTGGGCAGATGCCCGACCAGAGATGGAACGATGGGCGGCGGCGCTCGATGGATTCGCGGATGAACTCGAAGCGCAAGCGCGCCGGATGCAAGTCGCAGATGAAACATGAAACATCCCCTATTGGGCGAATCGCACATTGATATTCCCGCGCCGCCCGGACTCAATCCGCGCGGCGCTGAACGTGATCCTTCCCCAGTGTTGAGCGCGATTCCCGCGTTGGGCGTGGCGGCGATGGCGGCATTTTACGTGCTGCGAACCGGCGATCCACTGCTCGCGCTGCCGATGATCGGCGTGGCGGTGGCGGCAGTAGGCGGTACGGTGTTGGCAGCGAATTGGCGCAAACGGGATCGCTTGCGCGCCGCCGAAGAAGAACGACTCGCTTATTTGCGTCTCCTCGAAAATATCCGCGCGCGGCTGCACGCTGCCCGTGACGCACAAATTGGCATGTTGATGGCAGCTTACCCGCCGATCACGATGCTGGGGGAGCGCGCTTTTGACGAATCGCCCCCGCTGCGCGCGGCGCTCGATGATCTGCCCGCTGTTCGCGTCGGCATGGGGCGGATTCCGTCGGCGGTGACGATCAACACACCCGCACCCGAAGCGGGACTGCCCGAAGACAATGCCGAACTGCTGGCGGCGCTCAAAATCGCAGATGAATACCGTGTACTGCGCGATGCGCCGATTATCGTCCCGTTGGGGCGGCTGACCATCGCGCGTGATTCCAACTGGCGCGAAACCGAAACATCCGCAGAAAAACTGACCGGAATTACGCTCGGAATCAACGGGGATCGCGCGGCGGGACTGGCGTTGATTCGCGCGGTGGTGTGTCAGCTTGCGATGACCTATTCGCCGGAGGTGCTGCGCTTGTACATGGTGACAGGTGGGCGGCGCGCGGCAGATTGGACATGGCTCGAATGGCTTCCACATGCGAGTGGGAACAACGCGCAAATCGCGTTTGAGGCGGATCGCGCGCGGGCGGTGTTCGGGAGTGTTCAAGAAGCGGCGCAATTAGCGGCGCGCACGAATAATACGCTGCATGTTGTCATCGTTGACGGATCGGCACTCCCCGTTCCCGATTTCAGCGATACGAACGGGGCAGTCACCACAATCACACTGGCGGGCGATGACGGAATACTACCTGCTGGTGTACGCGGCGGCGATGTGATTTCCTGTGGAAATGACGGAAGTTTCCTGTATCAACCCAGTGGATCGACCCCGCGCGAAGGATCGCGGCTGGAAGGGTTGAACGCCGCCGAAAGCGAACAGATCGCGCGGGCATTGTGTCACCGCTTGGCGGATCATGCCCACACGCAGATCGATGAAACGCCGGCGCGCGGATTCCGGCTGGATGAAAACGGCATCCCCACGCGGGTGGAGCTGCTCCACCTATACGGCGCGCGGCGCGCGGAAGAACTCGCCGCGTTGATGCGTTCGCGCTGGTCGCGGCTGGTGATCGACGGCGCGCTCCCCTTCCCGGTGCGGATCGGCATGGAGAACGGCGCAAATGCGCTCGAACTGCTGCTCGATGAAGCTCATCACGGTCCGCATGGAATGCTCGTTGGCACGACAGGCAGCGGCAAAAGCGAACTGCTCACCACGCTGATCTGTTCGCTGGCGCTGGAACATGATCCGCGCTTGCTCAACTTCCTGCTCATCGACTTCAAAGGCGGAAGCGCGTTCAGCGTATTTGCCGATCTCCCGCACACGGCGGGGATGGTGACGAATCTCGATGGCGCGATGGTGGCGCGCACGCTGGCGGCGCTCAAAGCTGAAACCGACTGGCGGCAGGCGTTTCTCAAGCGCATGAACGCGCGGGATATTACTCAGTATCATCGCGTCTATACGCGCGGAAGCGCGATAAACGAACGCGGATACCAACCGCTGCCGCATCTGTTCATCATCGTGGACGAATTCGCGCAGCTTGCCCGCGAAATGCCCGACTTTTTACGCGAACTCATCCGCACCGCGCAGATCGGGCGCGGATTGGGGCTGCATCTAATACTTGGCACACAAAGCCCTGAACTGATCACCGATGAGATGAACGCGAACCTGCAATTTCGCGCCTGTTTGCGCGTGCAAAGCGCCGATGCCAGCCGTGCCATCCTCAAGCGCCCCGATGCGGCGTATATCCCGGCGAATCGCGCAGGGCGCGGATATTTTCAAGTTGGCGCGGGCCAACGCGGCGTGTTCAAGGTATTTCAAACAGCATTTACGGGAGGTGATTATCAACCAGACCATGTCGAAGCCGCGCCTATCCCCGTCGAGATTCGCGCGGTCATGCCGGACGGTCAAACACAGGCGCTGCATGTAGCGCAAGAAAAGGTCCAAACGCACTCGTCACAAACCGTTGCGGCGGTGATCGCAGAGACGATCAAGCGCAGCGCCGCAAGCATGAATATCCCGCGTGCGCGGGCGATCTTTTTGCCGCCGCCGACCACACGCCTGACGTTGGGCGGCGTGTTCGACCAGATCGGCGCGGGGGGATGGACAGGTGACGGTTGGCGCGCGCCGGGGCGCGACGAAGTGGGGCGACCCATTCCAATAGGAAGTGCGCCGATTGGCATCATCGACGATGCGGAAAATCGCACGCAGCCGCCGCTGTGGATTCGCCTGCATACGGGTGATACGCAAAAGCCGGATCGCAAAGCCGCCGAGCGCAGCGGTCACCTGCTGATTGTCGGTGCGCCGGGAAGCGGAAAAACGAGCGCCTTACGAACGCTCGCATGGAGTTTCGCCCTGCTCCATTCGCCGGATGTCCTGCACATTTATCCGGTCAGCTTTACGGGCGGGGGATTAGACGAGATCGGGCGATTGCCCCATGCCGAGCGCGTCATCTACGGGAGCGATGTGGAACGGGTGCGAAGGCTGATGGCCCGCATGGTGGGGGAAATCACTTCACCCCAACAGCCGCCCATGTCGATGAAGTTGATCCTCATCGATCAATATGAAGGTTTACGCGAACTGCTCCGAGAACGCGAAGCGATGGCAGCGGACTTTGAACGCCTGATCGTCGAAGGACGCGCGGCGGGAATTTCGATTGCGGTCACGGCGAGCAGCGCCGACGCGATACCGGATCGACTGCGCTCGTTGATCCCGCAGCGGATCGCGCTGGCATTAGGCGATCCGGGGGGATATTACGCAATCGTCGGCAAACTGCCCGTTGGCGGTTCAACAGGCGGATCATGGGCGAACGCGGGAATCGATGTCGCACTCCCGCCGGGGCGCGGTTACTGGTATCACACGCCGCCGTTGATGTGCCAGATTGCGGGAACAAGCGAGAACGTCCCTTATAGCGACAATACGAATGTGCCGTTGAACGCCGATACCGCCGATGCGATGCGCGCTGCGTATCAAGCGCAATCGGGGAATGATCATGCGCCGAGACCGTTACGGGCGCTTCCCCGTGTGGTGATGTTAGAAGATTTGCTCGCCAGCGCATCCGACACGGACGAAACAATTACGACAGTCGTGGGTGTGCGCGACGACGACGCATTGAGCGCGCACATCAGCGAGTGGGCGGGAAACGCCTATCTAGTGGTCGGCACACCGGGAAGCGGCAAGACCAATTTGCTCACCGCCGCCGCCTTAAGCGCCGCATGGACGTACCCGCCGGATCGTTTCCGGCTGATGCTGGTCGATATTGAAGGCGAATTGGGCAAAAACGGCATTCTCGGCTTGGAATATCTGCCGCATACCGCGCTGGTGGTCGATACGCCGGACTTGTTCGCGGATGCGTGCGCCGATTTGCCCGCCGTGATCAAGGCGCTGCCCAAAAACGGCGCGGTGGGCATCATCATCGACAACTACGACGCGCTTGCCGACGCGCTGCGCGGATCGCCCGAAGGGTTCGCCGCGCTGCGTGACTTATTGCGGGCAGTCGCGCCGGTAGGGTTATGGGCGGCGGGGTATTTTGAGCGCACGTCTGATCCGCTGATCAAGTATCTGCTCATGCGCCGAAACGGTTTCGCGTTCGGCTCAAAAGAGAGCGCCGCGCGCTTGAACGCGCGTCCGTATGCGGCGAATACTCCGCTTGGCGGTGTAATGCACGCGGGCGGCACTCTTCCCGAAGGTCGCGCCTATGTCCCGCAGCCGAATGGGACGCTCGATATTGTCCAGACCGCGCTCGTGATCGACCCCGCAGCGTGGGTGGATCGGGTGCGCGCACGCTGGGATGGCGACGCAGTGAATGTGGAGCAGTCGGCGGCGCGGGATGTCGTGACGGTCAAGCGGGTGAACATGCCCGGTTTGGACGAAGGCGCGACTGATATTGATGTGGACGGGCTGATCAAAGACCTGTTGGGCTAAGGAGAGACTGTATGTGGCGTGGGATTTTGAGCATTGTCGCATTGCTGATCATCATTGGGTCATTGATCGTCATTGTCCCGATCATGATTCTCCCCAACACGTTTCTGCATCAGCTTGTACCCGTGCTAAAACCGCTGCATCAGGCGATTGCTTGTAATCCCGGCGAAACGATGGAATATGAGACCGTCTATATCGCTGGAAGTAACGAAGTGCGTTTTCGCTGTGTCGATGCCGCCGGACGTGTGCGTGATGTCGATGATGCGCTGCTCACCCCCGCGTATTATGCTCTAGGGATGCTGTGTTTGGGGATTTTGTTGATGTTTGCGCCATTTTATGTCGCCATCCGGCAAATGCGGAGTAACCCAAATCCTGAACTGCAAGCTGCCCTACAGCAAAGTGTGGATCAATTTCGGCAGATGAGGTCAGCGCTGACACAGAACGATCCATCCGTACTCAATGCATCGGGCGAACAGCAGTTAGCGGCGTTGAATCAACTACGAGAACAGGGACACCTCACCGCGGAAGCGCATGAATATTCCAAGAAGTCGATTTTTGAAAACTTTCGCGCCTGAAGTTATCCCGTGACACGGTGATCTATGTCTGTGGATAGTGTCAACGACACCCTTGACCCACGCACGCACCCGCTGATCTTGCGTGCGAATGCCGCGCTGTTCGCGGGCGAACGCGCACAGGTGCGGCGCTTGCTCCGTGATTACGCTGAAGCTGTCGCATCAGGCGATGCGGCGGTCAGCGACGGCTTCGATCCCGATCCGTTAATTGTGCGCTGGCTCGACGCGCAAATACAGGATCAGCGTGAGGCGCGCATCGAACGCTTGCGCTTGATCGCGGCGCTGGCGGATACCGTCGAAGCCGACACGCCCGGCGCGGTCTATGTGCGTTTGGCAGCGCGAGCGTTAGACATCGAACTGCAAGCCGATAAACACGCTGAAGGCAGCCGTCCGCCGCGCCGTTGGATCGCCTATGCCGTGATTGGGATCGCTGTTCTTGTGGCACTGGCGCTGTTGATTTCGCGCCTGAGTACCCCCGCTGAAAATGCGATGCAAAATGTCCCCACTGCAATCACCAATGTCGCCCTGCCAACTTCGAGCAGTCCGTTTGTCGTACCGCCGCCAGATCGCAGTGTGATGATCACCGACAATCTTGCGGGTGTCGAATACACAGCAGGACGTTTGAGCGCCATCCGCGAAGAATTCAACACGGCACGGGCGATCAGCCTGACAACAGGACAGCCGTATATCCCCGTCGAAGGCGCGCGGCTGTACGCGCTCCAGCTTCGGTTTGAATGCCGTGTAGGAATATGCAGTTCCCCCCCACAAGCACGCATCGAGCTGCGCGCCGATGGCGACACCATCGCACAGCCGATCACTGACGCGGGCTTGTGGACTCCTGACGGTATCGCCCTTCCTATGCAGCCTATCGCGCGTGACCGCGTAACACAAGGATGGTTCTTTTTTCAACTTCCACAAGATGCGCTCGTAGAAGCTTTGTTGGTGTATCCTGATGGTGAAGCGCAAGATCGCCCATTGTTCCTGCTGTTGGGGAGCAAAAATTCGCCATGACCGAAGATGTGCAGGGAAAAATCGCCGCGCTGCGACAAGCGGCGGTCAAATTCCGAATGAGCAGCCACCAGATTCACGCGGCGGTGCGCGAAGTCGCGCAAATCGCGGATGATGTCAACGCGATTGCAAACAGCCCCGCGTCTGACGACTGGGTATTACGCTTTGGCAATCAGCGCGGCTGGATCGACGGATGGGCAGACACGTTAGCCCGCTTTGGCGCGAATTTGGAAAGCGCAGCGGATCAGCTTGAATCGGCGGCAGGTACTCCCCCAACTGAATCTGGCGTACCTCCCCCCCCGTCAGAGACAGCACTCCCCATGGCACCGGAAGCGCAAGAATCCCCGCCGCGCGAAGCAGTTCGCACGGGTATCCGCCCCGATGACAGCGACTGGGCGAAACCCACCGCGCGCGCGCGTATGCCGCGCCCGGAAGAATATTTGTCCGGCTTCAACCGCGCGCGGTATGACTCGCTTGGCGAACACATGCGACTGATCGACGTGAAAGAAAGCGAACTCGCCGCATTGGATTCGCAGCGGGACGCGGCGGCGCGATCCGCGTGGATGCTGCGTGAACGCCTTTCGGCGAATCACCCTGACGTGATCGCAGCGGAAGATCGCCTGAATACGCTCACCGAACGCATGGAAAAAACCGCGCGCGATCTCGCGGAAAGCCGCGCGCTCGTCGAGACGATTCAGCACCGCTTGGAATTGATCCGCCCCGGCTATGGCGCGGATGTGCGCGAAATCCGCGCGATGGAAAGCTACACCAATCCGGTGTGGCTGCGCGAAAACACCTTCGACTGTGTGCGCTATATCGTCGAACGGATGCCTCTGCCTGCCGCGATTGCCCGGGACGCGCACCTGTGGGACGATCTCGCGCGTTCAAGCGAACTCGCACGATATGGTATCACTCAAGGCAGGGAACCCCTGCCGGGATCGGTGCTGGTCATGGAACGCGAACACAGTTTCGCGGATGACATCTATGGGCATGTGATGTACGTCGAGCGCGTCGATGCTGACGGATCGGTTTGGGTAACGGACAACCACCATGCCGAACCAGTACGTTTAAGCGACCTCACAGACGAACTCGACAGCCCCAACATGCGCTATTTGTATTTTTCGTGGCATACCCGCATATAGCGCGTGTCACTGCCACCGTTTGAGCAAGGTTTGACGACGGTTATTTGACCGGATGCCCTTGCCCCCTTACACTATATGCACCATAAGAGGGCACATCCGCGTCAATAAAGGCTGAGTATCCACATGACCAAAGCGATTCTCGGTGAATATGCCTTTTCTCCCACACCCGCTGCTGGATCACTTTTGCGTACCGCCGCCGAACACCTCCAAAGTGCAGGAGGACTGCGCCTATCTATCGCGTTAATCATCGAAGTGCACGATGGTGATGAAAAAAGCGCCGAGATCGCGCTCAACCGTGCCCTTGATATTCTACGTACAAGTCCTACTCATGATCCGCGCGCGTTAGTCAAAGAAGCCTTTAGCGCCGCGAACACCGCCGTTTACGAACTAGGGCGCATTGATCGCACCCATCAATCCGCCTCAATGGCACTTGCTCTGCTGGTCGATGACACTACTCTTTATATTGGCAATTTAGGCACAACAAGAATTTATATCTACAGCCCTGCCGATGGCTTGCGCGCGCTGACGATTGAGCATACTTTTGCTAATGTGATGACGCTCAACGGGCAGATGAGCTATGAACGCGCTTTAGCAAGTCCGCGCGCCAGCAGTATTATGCGCTCACTTGGCATCAATGATGAAGTCGATGCCGACATGAGCATGTACACTGGCATGGTGAATCCAGATGCGGCACGGGCGCGCGGCGCGGCAGGATTCACGCTGCAACCCGGCGACAGCGTTATTGTCTGTTCCACTGGGTTTTATCAAGCCGCGCGGCTGACAGGTGAACCCTTCATCACCGAAGCCGAAATGATCCGCACATTAGAGGAACAAACAGGCGACGATGCCGCGCGCGAACTCATTGAATATGCCATTCCCCGCGCGCCGGAATTTCCCTTGCATGTGATCACGCTTCAACTCCCCGCCAAGCGCCGCGCTGGCACAAGTGAACGACGCGGAAGAAGCCCGCTCTTGTGGTTGGGCGCGCTCTTGCTCATGCTGGCACTAGCGTTCATCGTCGTCACGCAGATCGGGCAGGCAGGGCAGGCATCGCTTGCCAGCGCCCGAGAAACCGAAATCGCCGCCGCGTTCACGTCTACACCCAGCGACTCGCCCACGCCAACACCGATCCCGCCGACAGCGACACCGGTTCCCGGCGCTGCGGGAGTCTTTCAACCCAACCGCGATGATGTGCGCGAAGATGAAGTGATCATCTTTGACCCCGGCGATTCGCTCACCTCGCTTGACGAAGCGATGCTCTCACGTTTCTATCCCCCCCAGTTGGATGCCAGCAGTGGGCGTGTCTATCTGTTGGCGGGGACGGAAATGCTTGTCAACACCGTGACCAGCAGCGCGATTTCGATCAGGATGCGCTTCCCTTCCCCCACAGACAGCGCGTTTTTGCCCGGCGGATTGTTCATCGATAACGGCGGCTATGACACCACCACGCTCAACTTTGACAGCCCTGTTGCCAATACGTCTAACCTGTCGATGAGTGTGACGGGTTCGTGCATGGCAGTGACGCTGCGCGAACTCCCCAACCCGGATCGCTTGGAAATCACAGCGGCGTGTTTTGAGGGAAACTGCACTTTTAACACCACGCGCCGCGCTGCCAGCGAACGCACCATTCCTGTGGGGCAGCAGGTTGTGATTGAACCGGAAGGCGTAGGTTCACAGCGTTTGATCTCGATTCCGTCCAGCCATGCCCGCGCGCTGCAAGCGATTTTGGCGACAAGCGCCGAAGGACGCGAAACCATCAACCAGTGTTTCCCCGGTTTCCCAACGGAAACACCGACCAATACGCCAACCGATACCCCAACCGCAACCAATACTGCCGCTGGCACGCCCACTAACACGGGGACATTCACGCGCACCCCAACAAACACCATCGATCCGAACGCCACACGCACGCCAACCCGCACCCGCACCAACACACCTACAGTCACCAATACGCCGACAGCAACCAATACGCTGCGACCCGGTGAACCTACTTTTACGCGCACCAATACGCCGACGATCACGACGACAAGCACCCAGACGAATACCCCCACAAACACCTTCACGGCATCTCATACGCCGACAAATACTGCAACGCCATCCAATACGCCAACCAATTCGCTCACGCCGTCGAACACACCATCGGCGACGAATACCGTCCCGACACCGACACCAACGAACACGTCAACGCCGACGAATACTCCAACCATCACCAACACGCCAACCGTGACGAATACCGTCCCGACACCGACACCGACGAACACGTCAACGCTGACGAATACGCCGATTCCGCCGACAAATACCCCGACGAATACCAACACGCCAATCCCGCCGACAAATACCCCGACGAATACCAACACGCCAATCCCGCCGACGGATACCCCGACAAATACGGTTGAAGCGCCAACGGCGACCCATACAGATACTCCAGCGGCGGGAACAATGGAGGCATTCAGTACAGAATGTCCTGCGCCGTGCAGTGAAATCTCCGCGTCAGGACAGATAGGCGCTATGGGATGGAAACCGCGCGTGACGTTTACGCGAGCATAAGCGGATAGTTGACCCTAAAAAAGAAAATCCCCCTTTTCCAGTTTGGAGCAGGGGGTTTTCTTTTAGACCGTGAAGGTCTTAGAACATCACTTCCACGCCTTCGCGGGATGATCGATAAATCGCGTGTGCCATTTGCATCGCGCGTAACCCGTCGCGTCCAGTGGGTTCGGTTGGCTTGCCCGCACGGATTCCCAGCGCGAAATCGCGCATTTCATCTGCCAGCGAATTCGTGATCGTGAACTGCCAGCCCTTCAACCGTTCCAAAATCTGCAATTTGGGGAAGAACTCCCATCTGCGCTTGGATCGAATACCTGCTTGGGGCGTGAACCCGTATTCGACTAGCATTGGCGGATACCCCGCGCGCGCATACCCTTTTGTGCCAAAAATTTCGACCCAGAATTTGTAACCGCGCCAGTGTGTCCAACTGCTGTGAACCTGCGCGATGCGTCCTTTTTCGTTGCGGAACAGCGCGAAACCGTTGTCCTCCGCATCAGGAAAATCCCACACCAAGTTGCTGATGTAGCCCTTACCGCTGACCACATCCCCGAAGAAAAAGCGTGTCAAGTCGAGAATGTGAATCCCGTTATCAACCAAACTGCCCCCGCCCGTGACTTTACCATCATGGATCCAGTCATGACCGAACTCGACCCCGCCGGGATGCCCCGCGTAGGCTTGCACGTTGACGATCTCGCCCAACTTGCCATCGTCAATTAAGCGGCGAGCGAACTGCATCGGCGGGAAATAGCGGTGATTGAAGCCCGTTTTCAAAAACATGCCGTTCCGGTCAGCGGCATCGCACATACGCTCGGCATCTTCGAGCGTGTGCGCCAGCGGCTTCTCGCAAATGACGTGCTTTTTCGCATCCAGCGCCGCGATGGTGAGTTCACCGTGCTTATTCGGTGGCGTGGACACGATCACAATATCAATGTCAGGGCGTGCGATCACGTCAAAAGCATCAACGCTGGCTTGCGCGCTATATTTCGCGGCGACAGTTTCCGCGCGCCCCTTGTCAATATCAACCGCATATACGAACTTGATCAGTGTGGGATTAGCGGAGAAAAGCTGCGTCAGTGCGGCAGCGCGTAGTTCGCCAATCCCCCCCACGCCGATGATCGCCACCCGCAGCGGCGCTGCGTTAGAAGTTGCCATAGATTGTGATCCTTATATGAGCGTATCCACCCATGTAGAGACTCGGTGAAAAATTGGTGGTTTTCTCGTAGGGACGTGTCGCTGCACGTCCGAAAACGATTATTCGATATGGTGTCTTATACGCGCGGGCGGCGTACTTGATCCATCAATCCAAAATACATTTCGAGATGGCGCTGCTCGGTAAAATGATCAAGATAACTTTGATAGCCCTGATCGCCCATTCGCTGGCGCAGACCCGGTTGTGTGCGAAGCGCATCCATCGCGGCGATTAAATCGGCTTCGTTCTTGTACGTGAAGCCGCCGCCGCCTTCGTTGACAACTTCCGGCAGCGCCCCCAGATCATTCACGATCACAGGCGTGCGATTGGCATACGATTCCAGCGTAATCCAACCGAACGTTTCATAGCAAATTGACGGGACAATGCTGGCAAGCGCGCGCGCATACAACAGTCGAAGCTGTGCGTAGGACAAAAATCCGGTGAAAAAGACATTCTTCATCCCGTTCGCCATGCGCCGCAGTTCCGGTTCATACGTGCCCCGCCCCGCGATTAGCAAATCAGCGTGCGGGTAGCGTTTAAACACATCGATCAACACCTGCGCGCCCTTGATGCGCTCCAACCGCCCGATGAATAAGAAATACGGGCGCGACGGATCACGTCCCTGTAGAAAGTCAATCGGCGTAGTGGTATCCACAGGAAGCAGCATATCATCTGGGAAAAAATAGGGGATGTAATGCACATCAAACGGAAACCCGTTCTTGCGAACAATCTCGCTGGTGAAACGACTCGGCGCAATGAACGCATCGATGTGTTTGCCTGCACGTTCGATTGCGCCCGTGTAACGCCACCACTGCGGTGGTCGTTTGCCATGTATCGTACAGCTCAAGCAGGTGCGCTGTGTACATGGCTCCCGATCATAGCGCCACAAAATATGCATCGGGCACACCAACCATTCTTCATGCATGGTACACAGTTTCAGCGCCTTGCCATAGGTGAAAATACGCGGCGCTCCCATCAACGAGACATTATGAAAATGCACAACATCAAAGTGTGCATCTTCAAGCAGTTCGCGCAGCGCACCTTCTTTGAACAAAGGCATCCCCAATTGATGCATCGCCAGCATATCAACTGATGCCAACCGCCCACTCGACAGCGGGTGAGTCGTGACATGCGGGTGATTGCTTTCGTCGGAAGGCGCATCCGCTGGCAGGTGATTATCCGAGAGCAAATTGTATGCATCGACATTATATGCCACATGCACCGTATGACCGTGCCGCGCGAGCATGTTGGTCAAACGATGGACAAAAATGCCATCGCCGCCAAAATTGTGCGGCGGATAAAATGTCGTCACCATCAATATTTTCATGAATGGTTCTGCTTTTAGTGGTGCTTCTTTTCAGAAGCAGCCGTAGTTAACATGAATTCAAATGCGTCTGCGGCGCGATTCCATGTGAGCGCCCGTGAACGTTCGAGCGCGACGCGCGCCATCGTTTGATATTGACTGTTATCTCTAAGCAGTGTGCAAAGCGCGTTTTGTAAGAATAATGTTACATCAGAAGCGAGCGGATTGAAATACAGTCCACCATCACCCAGTAACTGCGGCAGTGGACTGCGATTGGTCGCAATCACGGGTGTGCCGCACGCCGCCGCTTCGACAGCGGGCAAGCCGAAGCCCTCTTCCAGCGATGGCAAAACCAGCGCGCGCGCGCCTGTCATCAACGCAGCGGCGGTTTCATCGGGGACGAATCCCGTCACATGCACCGCCTCCGCGAGATCGAGCGCCGCAATCCGTTCACGAAGCGCGCGAACTCCCGGTGTGAACAAATCGGTTTCAGCCGGTCCCGCAAGAACGAGATGCACATTCAAAAGTGCCGGATCGGCAGTATTACCGCCGCGCCGCAGCATGGCGAACGCATCCACCAGCACGGCAAGATTTTTATGCGGGTTCAATCCTCCAAGAAACATCACATAGCGCGCATCAGCGGGGATGCCGTATTTTTCGCGCGCCGCCGATACTTCATCCGCGCTGGCGGGCTTGAATACCGGATCAGGCGCTTCTCCAACGACGAAAATCCGTGATTTGTCCCACTTGAATACATCAACAATGCCATCGCGGGCGTAATCGCTCACTGTCAGCAGATAATCGGCTTGCTGGCGCGCGACCCAATGCTTGATGTTCCACAGCATCCGCGCTTTGCGTTCAGGAAAGACAAGCGCGGGAAAGCGTTCGGGGATCACGTCATGCACGCCGACGATCTTGATCGCCCGCGTCCACACGGGAAAATACGTATATACGCTTGGATACAAGAACACATCCAGCGGCGTTCGGCTGACCGCCGCGCCCATCGCCAGCATATCGCGCGGGGATCGGCTGCTGGTGGCGCTGGCGGCGCTGCTCTGCGATTCGCCTGTTGACACGACGACAATTTCAGCGGAATCGGGCAGCGCGCAGGTGTCGCGCACATGCTGATCGACAAACAACACGTAATCGTGTTCTCGATTTCGTTCCAAAACCGCTGACAGCAGCCCGCGCGCGTAGCGTCCATAGCCGCGCGGGTTCGCCCAACACGTCGCATCAATGCCAATTCGCATTGTTGTTAACTCAACTTCATCACGCTGCGACCCGGACCTGTGAGATAACCGAAAAATTCACCCGCCGCCCATGCCAGCGAAAACACGATGATATACGGCAGCGATTGGTTGAACTTATCGAGATTTTGCCCACGGCTGTACACACGGTCACGCAGCCGTTTGAGAATCAACGGCGGCAGCAGCGGCGAAAACGCCAGATAAAACAACCGCTTGGGCAGCGACGAAAATTGATTGCGCGTGCCGCCGAACCAACGCCCGTAGTGGAAGCGTTCGCTCAAAAAGTCCCCAAAGGTGAAATGCTTCTTGTGCCAAATTTGGATTTTCGGATCCGCGTACAGTTGATAGCCAAGCGATTCCAACCGCTGATGCAAAAACACTTCCCAGTAACCGCCTTCGAGCATATCACGCATCTGGTCGAGCGCGGCGCGTTTATACGACACGTTAGGGCCCGGCAGATCGTGCGTTACACCTTCGGGGAGCGGACTGGAATAGGCGCTGTATTCACAGAAATACACCGACCAGTCGATCAACCGTTCCGTCGCCGCGTTATCGACTACCCCGCCAATCGCCGGATTCTGCGGATGATCGGCGTGCGACTGAATCATCGACACGAACCAGTTTTCAGCGGCGATGCAGTGATCTTCCGTCATGGCGACGATTTCGCCTGTCGCTTGCAGCAAGCCCGCGCCGCGTAATTCCGGCACGCTTTTGCGCTCGTTAAATTCGATCAATTTCACTTCGGGATATTCGCGTTTCACCATGTCGGTGACTTCTTTGCCCACGCAGTCCGCGACGATGATTTCCGCATCCACGTTTCCCGTCTGCTTACGCAGCGACGCGAGACACGCTTCGATGTAGCGTTTGCCATTCAACGACGCGATCACCACCGTGAGCGCGGGACGTTTTGCTTGAGTCATTCACAGTCCTTATTACACGTAGCGGCACGAGTCACCCGCGCCGAATAAGTTGCCAATCCATTCACCCGCCGCCCATGAGACCGTCGCTAGCAGCACAACCGGCAGCGCCGCAATCACGCGGGGGGTGTGTGCTCGTTTGGGCAGTGTTTTACGCATCAATCTTATCATCAGCACGGCGGGCAGCAGCAGATCGCCGCCGACCCGCGCCCATCGCACCGCCGGAGTCAGCCGCTTTGCCAACTGTGCGCCAAAACAGCGCCCGTGCGTGAAGCGTCGGCGGGCAAGCGCACCCAGCCCAATCCGCCGCTGATAGTACATCACAATGCTGTTAGCGCAGATCAACGACTTTCCCGCGCTTTGCACATCTTGGCAGAACAGTGTCTTGTAGAAACCATCGCGGGCGATTGTCTCAAGATGCGGCGTGAAAATCTCGCGCTTGAACGAGACATTTTCGCCGGGCATTTCGTCGGCTTCCCCGTCGCGGATCGGCGGCATGAACGCGCCGTAATCCGCGACATACAAGCCAAAATCGACATAGCCCAGTCCCGCCCCCGCTTCAACCACCCCACCAATCACAGGTTGATGGGTGCGCTCATGCTCGGCGATCACGTTTGCCGCCCAATCCGGCGCAGCTTGGCAGTGGGATTCGGTCATAGCGACAATATCGCCCCGCGCTTCGACAATCCCCGTCGCAAGCAGCATCGGTAACGACGCGGGTGCTTCAAAGCGCATCACTCGCACACGCGCATCCGCTGGCGGATGATAATCGTCGCCCACCCCATCCAGCAGGATGATCTCGCCAATCGACGCTTGGTTGATCAGCGAACGCAAACACTCGTCCACAGGGTCGCGCGCATTCTGGCGCGTAACAAGTACCGAGAGCTGCACGTTCACCTCTCATCTGTAGGGGCGGCTCGTGAGCCGCCCGCTTGCGGACCGCGTGTTTGCGAACCGCCCTCTGCAAAAATAACGCGAATTTTGAGGAACGGGGCTGATTATTTACGGTTTTCAATAGGGGTTAAATATCCACGCGCCTCACCAATTGACCACGCCAGCACCAGCACGATCAGCGCGGGCAAAGCGCGGATCAACTGCCGCATCCATTCAGGATGTGCAGCGCGCACACGCCGAATAATCCGCAGCAGCAGCAAGACGGGAATGAAGGGAGAGGTGATCACACGGGGAAGGCGTGAACCGCCGCGCGTTGATCCATAATGCCGCCCGTGCCGAAATCGCTGCTTTGCCATCGCCCACAGGTTGATACCACCAACAAAGCGCACCTGCACTGCCGGATCGAACAGGATTTTTTCGCCGTTTTCGCGCAAGCACGGATGCACCAGCGTTTCCCAGAAACCGCCCACCCATCTCGATTTGCAAGCGTTGATGGCATCGAGTCGGTACGCGCCGTTATCGGCGGCGATGTCGTTGACGGGCTTGGGCGTGGCATTATTGCTCGTCATGAAGCCGCTGTAACGGGCGAAATACACCGCCCAATCGGTTGCTGATCCGTTTTCGGGTGGGTGAAATACGCCGCCGACTGCGACCACGTCGGGATTTTCAAACGCGCGGCGAATGCTGGCGATCCAGTCCGGCGCGGGGATACAGTTGGCAATCGTCAGCGCGACAATGGGCGCGTTACTGCGTTCGATCCCAATTTGCCACAGCGCAGGCGTGAGCAAATGCGCTTCAGCGGGAATTATACGAATAGATTCGGTGTCGGGTTCTGTCGGGGCGACTCGGTGGTTTTGCCTATTTTGCACAACCACCACCTGAACGTCATCATCCACCTGCGGCGCAAGCGCGGCTAAACACGCGCGCAGCGCATCGCCCCCGCCGTGCAATCCAATGATGACAGCGACACCAAACGCCATCGATCTACCCCTTGCCATGTTGCAGCGAAATGACCGCGCGCGCTTCCGCCGCTTGATACGCCGCGAAGATCACGCGCAAAATCTCGCGGGCATGGCGCGCGCGATCAGTGTTGATTTCCCCCGCTTTGATCGCAGCGATCATCTCGCGCAGGTGCGCCGCCGTCGCGCTGGCAAACGCGGGGCGGGGTTCGCGGGCAATCACTTTTGACCGCCCGTTGATTTCCGCGCGGGCTTCACCGCCGCGCACAAAACTGGTTCGCAACTGTGGGAAATTGCGCCCTTCATAACGTCCGATATCGAGCGCGGCGCGGGCAACCCCACCAAGCGATAACCGCAGCGAAGCCTTTTCACAATCGACACGCATTTCAAGATAACGTTCCGGCGCGCGGCTCACACGGTTGAATCCCAATGTAGCAATTCGCTCATCGGGAAAGTGCAGCGTGAGCTGTACCAGCACGTCGCTGTCATAGTCGGGGTGGCGTGGGATCGCCGCGCTCACTGCGACAGGCAGCGCGCCAAAATACAGGCTGATCAAGTCGAGCGAGTGCGATCCGAACTCATATAGTGTCGACTGCTTAAGATGGGCGCGCCATGCCGTTTTGTCATCCACAGCCGGGTGAAACATCTGCTGCCAGCATTGGATGAAATATGCGCGTCCATAATCGCCCCGCTGAATTTGTTCGGCGGGAGTGCGATATGTTGCCATGTAGCGATACTGATTGTTGACACGCAGCATTTTGCCAGCGGCATCAGCGGCAGCGATCACGGCATCGGCTTCGCTGACGTTTCGCACGAACGGTTTTTCGCACAGCACATGCGCGCCATGTTGAATCGCCAGCATTGTCAAGTCGTGATGCGTATCCGGCGGCGTGACGATCACTGCGAGTTCGGGGCGTTCGCGTTCCAGCATTTCAGCGGGATCAGCATACACCGCTGGAATATTGAATTTCGCTTGCATGGCGGCGCGGCGTTCGGCGTTTGGTTCACAGCCTGCCGCAAGCGAGAGTTCAGGCAGCACAGCGAACGCGGGCAGGTGGATTTGTTCGGCGGCGCGTCCCAACCCGAAAATAACCGTTTTCATGCGGGGTCAATAACCTTTTGGAGATTCGTAGGGGCGGCACATATGCCGCCCGTGTATCGCGACGGGCGCGATATATCGCACCCCTATAACACAGATGTCCGTTAAATCCAGCGCCCCGTTTCTTTTTCGAGCGCGTGAACATCCACGTCCGTGTTGGGGAACAGATCGCGCATCAAGCGGAATACGTCCTCAATCACGCCATCCGAATTGATGTACACGAACGATCCTGTGCGCCCAACCAGATGCAGGTTCGGGTAGCGCATCAAGAAATCACGGACAGCTTTCAAGCCTTTTTCATACCCAACACGGTATACCGGATAGCCAAACGGCACACGGAATACCCAACCTTTGATAAGTTCGCTTTTCTTAATCAAGCCGATGCCGTCCATCTGTTCGACGACTTTGTTCACAATTTCGTCGTCTTTCATCTCCCACACGGTTTCGCCGCGCGTGGCGAAAATCTCGACTGCCAGCGATGTGACATCCGGCGACGGCACCATTTCAGAACTCCAGTTTTTCGGCTCATGTGTGCGTCCGAAAACGAGTTCCTTTGCGGGGAAATATGTCCAACTGTCGTTGCTCACGTTCTGCCGCTTAAGCGCCAGATCGACGATGATCAAATCACGATAATCGAGCTTGTAGTTGCTAAGAACTTCAGCCGCGCCGCTGTCGCTGGGCAGCATCTTAAGCATCAGGTTGAGCGGCAGCGTCGAGATAATCACATCGCCCTGCACTTCATGATGCGCCCCGTTGAGTTCATAGGTCACTAAGCCTATGTCTGGGTTGACCGTCTTGACCGTCGCACCGCCGATCACCTGATTGCCCGCCGCTTCGATAATCTCGCGCAGCTTGTCGGTAATCATGCCAAAGCCAAGTCGCGGATAATAAAACTCGTTGATGATCGTCTTGGGGCGGTTCTTTCCACGTCCCGGAAAGAACATGCGATACACCGCTTGCGCCAAACTCGGAATGCCAATGCGCTGTGCCGCCCACATCGCGCTCAATTCCGATGTAGGGATGCCCCACACTTTTTCCGTGTACGGCTTAAAGTACACGTTGTACAACCCCCATCCAAAGCGGGAGACCACCCAGTCTTCAAACGAAAGTTCGACTTCTTTTTTCTTCTGGAATTTGACGAGCAGATAGCTGATCACCATACCCGCCGCTGTCAGCGGATCGAACGTGCGGAGCGCGCCGGGAAATTCAAGCGGATAGGCGACGTAGCGTTTACCCATCCGTATATGGCTGATGCGCGGCACTGTTAGTAAATCGCTACCGAGCAGTTCTTTGACCCAATTCACTACATCATCGTTATTGCTGTGGAAGCGGTGACCGCCAATATCGAAGCGAAATCCATCGAATACGAGCGTGCGGGCTAACCCCCCTACTTCAATATTCTTTTCCAAGACGACAACTTCATACCCACGTCGTACTAATTCTCGCGCGGATGCCAAGCCAGCAATCCCTCCGCCCAAGATGATGTAGCGCTTCTTTCTCTGCTCCACTGTCATTACGCTTGTGCTCCTTAAATCGATTGTTCACCCACCGCTTGCTGACCCTATGATGAGAAGTGAAATGGAATAGTTCGCACGGAAGGTTCTGCTCTAGATTTGTTTCACGATAAAGGAATATTGTTGCGCGCAATCTATGCGGATGAGGACGCGCTTAAGGTAGCATTGAAGTTATTAAGTGTCAAGCAGGGCGCTTAAGCCCCTAACCCTAGGGCGAACGCATCAAACTAGGTCTTTGCTCAAGGGCTCAGTTTGAACCCTATTCCCCCCAAGTTGAGGATCGCAAAACGTGGATATAGGGTTTTTCCTCCCCTGAATTCGGGGGAGGTGGCGCGCGCAGCGAGCCGGAGGGGGTTGGGTGCGTTTACCCTGCTAAAGACCTATCTTCTTTCGCGGCGCGGTGCTTCTCCATCCATTGTACGGCAAAATCGATCAGCGGACGCTGTTTCATCAAGCGTGCTTCGCCCTTCCCCACGCGGCATGGCGAAATCCCGTGCGCCGCCTCAAAATCCGCACCCAATTCGGTGAAGTCGCTGTCGTCGATGTCCTGCATCTCATAAGTGACCCACTGGCGCACACCGTTCACGCGCATCGCTGTGCCTTCTTTGAAGAACCGTTTCGGGAATTCGGCGCGATACTCCGCCAAATGGATCGACGTGTTTTTGTTGTATCCCACCCCAAGCAAAAACACATACCCATCCAGTTGATACAGCTTGCCAATCGGTGAATCGTCATCGAAGATGCGGTCAAGTTTAGTGTGGTTTGCCAGCAGATATTCCGCGTTCGGTCCAATCGCCGCGAACGACGCTTCAGGATGATCGCTGCGAAGCACACCGGGGTAACAGCGAAAATATTCTGGCACTTTTCCCACGCCCCGTGTTTGCGTCGTCAGGGGATCATACACAGGCGAATGATCGCGGATGATCTGCCACCAGTGTTCCGGCACAGGTGGGTTCTGCCAATTCGACGGATCAGTGTTATCCGGTGAAAAAGCGGGCATCATCAGCGTACCTGTAGGAGTAAGGACTTGCAGCAAAGCGCACACAATCGCTTCTGCCCCGCCTGCAATCCATCCAAGCGCGCTCATGCGCGTGTGGACGATCACAGTTTGTCCGGCAGACAATCCGCACAAAGTGAACTGTTCAGCTAACGAATCAATCGTAAGCGGCAGCGCAGTTGGATCGATTGCGTCAGATTCAGACATGAATTATTTCCTTGATAAAATGAGGGGGTGCGGCAAGGAGCATTGATACTAAAGGATGCGAATATTTCCAACTTATTAACCAAATTTCGCAAGGTCAACCGAGTATCAAAGCGCGTGCCGAAAGAGGGTGAGATCATTGGATACGCCGCGCACGCAATAATCACTGCATTGATGTGCAGCAATTCGTAATAAACATCATAACTTATATGAAAAAATCGCGAAATCTTTTAGGGGGTCTGGTAATTGAATGAATTTGCATATATGCTCAATGAAAACGTCAATGTTGTCTTCATTCATCATGTATGAAGGGAGTCAGAGAACTCATGGCAAATCATTCGGCATCCGGTTCTTATTTTACCATGAATGATCATGTTTCCCTTGCTTCATCGCTCACAGCACAGCCTCAAGGGACACTTGACGATACCCATCCGGCAGATTCATCCAGACAATTGACCTTCGAAAAATTGGCTGAACTGCACCGCCTCCTCCATCGCCGTATGCGTGACCGCAATTGGGATTTACACCCACATTGGGATCGCGCCCGTGTTATTTCATCGACAACCGCCGCGTGCCGCAATGAAATCGACGGGCTGACACTTGCCTACCTGCGTTCCTATGAACAAGTGCTGCTAGTCGAACGTCTGATGGGACGTGAAGGCATGAAAGCTGCTTCCACTGCCGACAGCCGCCGTCATCCCGCCATTGAAGTTCGCGTTACCCCCACCAACTTCGCAATTGAACTCGTCCTTCCCCCTACCGCATGGTGGGATCAGCGTAATCTTATTGGCAAACTTTCGATTGCTCGCCATCGCACGACGCTGCGCTCCATGATTCAGCGCATGGACGGCGAGTATATGTTCGGCTTTTGGGATGGCTGCCAGCTTGGCGAAATGCATGTTACCAACCGTCAAATCGCCCGCGGCTCCTATCTCGATGATTGGATGAGTACCTTCAGCGATGGCACAGATTGGCTGCGTGTCGGCATGTGGTATGAACCCGAACACGAAGCCCTAAGCCAAGAACGTATTCTGCCAGAACTCATTCATCGCATTGGGGCACTGTATAACCTATACACCTTCCTGCTTTGGACGGGCAATAACAACTTCCATTCTTTCTATCATCAAAGCACGGGCGCGGCTTCATCGACACCCCGCGCGAAGGACTATTGATCGTCACAGAATCGAACGGGCGTATTCCGCATCTTCATTCCATGCAATTCGCTTTTTGGGGCGGCTGTCTTTATCGGGCAAGCCGCCTTTTCTTTGTCCTTCATCCGATACACAATGGTTGTGTCCACATTGGCACTCTGGAGTCTTGCCACTAAAAATTCTTTGTTAAAATAGGTGCAGTATTGAGGTGCGCTTCATGACGACCATTCCGAGCGATACACAGGGAACAGATGACTCCCACCCCAAAGCTCATCTCTCCAATTTGATGCAGCGGGTGATTACGGGGGTGATTGTCATTCCCGTTGTCCTTGTCGTCAGTATCGCCGGAGGTTGGATCTACAGTCTGTTTGTCGCTGCGCTTGCCATGATCGGCGTGCTAGAGTTCTACGATATGACTCGTTCACGCGGAGCGCAGCCCATTCTGCCTGTAGGCAGCTTGAGCGCGGCAGGGATCACAGCAGCTTTTACGTGGATCACCCTTGATATGTCGTCAGGCTGGATCGTGTTCGCCGCTGTATTGATCGCGCATGTCGGCGTATGTCTGCTCATCGGCATACAGCGTGGGCGTTTGACCGCTTTCAGCATGATCGCTGGCATAGTCTATGTAGCGATCCCGGCGGGGCTGCTCATTCTTCTGCGCGCACAACTGAACGGCTTAATTTGGGTCCTGCTCGCCTATGCCCTCACATGGGGAACGGATACATCAGCGTATTTTGGCGGTAGGTTGTGGGGAAAAACCCCACTCGCCCCAACGATTTCCCCCAAAAAGACCCGCGAAGGCGCTGCCGCTGGCATGATCGGCGGTACAACTCTCGCACTGATGCTGCTTATTGTCACCTCTACCCTCAATTTGCCTTTGTTCATCCTCACGCTTATCGCGCCCATCGGCGCTATTTTGGGCGATTTACTGGAATCAGCACTCAAACGCTTCTTTCAAATCAAAGATTCGCA
This sequence comes from Anaerolineae bacterium, assembly GCA_034434595.1. Classification (GTDB taxonomy): domain Bacteria; phylum Chloroflexota; class Anaerolineae; order Aggregatilineales; family Phototrophicaceae; genus Flexifilum. Next base: position 293,019 of record DAOTZD010000009.1, on the reverse strand, counting down.
CATCAAAGGCTTCGACATTTTCCCGGGTCATGGCGGTGTCCTTGACCGAATCGATTCATTGATCGTTGTGACGATACTTTGTTCAATTTTTGTTTTAATGGTACAAACGGGTGCTGCACGCTGAACCCGTTCTGTAACTACAATCAATGTAGACTACACTTAACCATTACACTATCTATGGGCGTTGAAGCAGTTAGTAGTTGACTACCCGTGCTTTATACCCGCGGAGATGAGGCGTTATGTCGACAGAAACACCGAATCGTGAAGAACTGCTGCAAATGGCTATCCGCACCGCCAAAAGCGGAAATGCTACCGCCGCGCGTGTGATGTTTCGTCAGGTACTTAGCGAAGACAAAAACAACGAACGAGCGATGATGTGGCTTGCAAAACTGGCAGAATCCAAAGCCGAACGCCGCCAATGGCTTCAACGTGTGCTTAGCGTGAACCCAACCAATACCAACGCGCAGTCCGCGCTTCGTAAAATCGAGTATCGTTCGACTGCCAGCGATAACCGCACTCTGTTGGTCTTTGGCGTGGTCGCCGGAATCATGATTGTGCTGGCATTGGTGATCATTTTCGGAGTCGTCCTGCCCAACGCAGGTTAACCGGCACAACCTCATTAAGGGAGAGCTGCTCTTGGCTGGAAATCCTAACCCACCCAATATTCAAGATAGACTACGTGAAGGCATCGAAGCCGCGCGCCGGGGCGACCGCGTTAACGCGCGCCGTTTACTACAACAAGTATTGATTATTGAACGCGATAACGAAGTCGCGCTCATGTGGATGGCTTCGGTTGTCGATTCTTTAAGTGAACGCCGCGCGTTTCTCGAACGCGCTCTCCGCCTCAACCCAAGCAACACACGCGCCCGTGAGGCGCTCCAAAAAATGGGCGCGCCCATCCCTGCCGATATTGGCAGCGGTACTGGCGCAGCCCGCACGACAGCATCTTCGCGTCCGGCTGCGCCGCGCCCCGCGGCAACCTCAACTCGCAGCGGCGGGGTGAATCCGTATTTGTTAGCGGCGGGCATCGTGGCCGCGCTGACCATTATCATCGTCATCGCCGCATTGTTGAGTGACCAAACGCAAACACCCGCGCTCGATTCTGTCAACGCTACGTTTGCCGCCGCAAACAGCGGTATCAACGCGGCGCAGCAGCCGACTGTTCAACCCACAATTGATACCCGCCCGCCAACCGATACGCCTTTCTTCGGCGTAATCGTCACGCTCGATCCAAATCGAAATGTGCTGCCACCAACCTTCACCCCTACTTTTACGCCGCTGCCTACCGACACCCCTACCCCTACAGCGACCCCGTTCCCGCCTGAACTCTACACCGTACTCTTTACTGCCTACGATGAATCAGTCGAACAAGCCAGCTTATTCACCAGCAGTGGCACAGGCGAAAACCTCGCCCTCTTAGGAACTGGCAGCAGCGGATACAGTGATATTGCGTTCGATTCCATCGGGCAGCGATTTGTGTTCGTGCGTTATGTCGAAGGCACACCCGCTAACACCGATCCTGATTCGCCCACCCCGCCTGATATTTCCGGTATCCCGCAGTTGTTCATTACTACTCCCAATGCCGCTGAAAATGTAGTGCAAATCACCGGGCTTACAGGCTCGCGCCTGTCATCACCGCGTTGGTCCCCAAATAATGAACAAATCGTGTTTTCCAGCAACGAAGATGGTGACGACGAAATTTGGATCGTCAACATCGACGGTAACAATCTTCGACAGCTCACCGCCAACAGCGGCGTAGACCTCATGCCCGATTTTTCGCCCGATGGAACTAAAATCGTGTTCGCGTCCGACCAAGAAAGCCCCGGTCTGCTCGAAATCTACGAACTCGATCTTCAAACCAACGCCATCCGTCGCTTGACCGATGAAGCTGGGAGCAACTACTACCCGCGCTACTCACCGGATGGCACGCGCATCGCCTTCTTGAGTGATCAAGGCGGTGATGCCGATATTTACATCATGGATGCAGATGGGCAGCGCAAATTTTTGCTGACGATTGATGACAACGGCGCGGAAGATCGCGCGATTACTTGGTCGCCAGAGGGTGAATACATCGCCTTCGCATCCACACGCGAAAGCGAAAATTTCCAATGGTATCTACTACGACTGCGCGACAACGCCATTTTCCCATTGGTGGAAATCGAAAACGAAGCGCAGTCGATCAGTTTCATCCCACCACAGCGCTAATCACATCATAACGAGAGGGAATGACGTTTGAGTACGCAAGACACTATCCAAGAACTTTTACGAAAAGGCATTGAAGCGGCGCGTAACGGTGATCGTGCGGGCGCGCGCGCTTTTTTGCAGCAAGTCGTTGATATTGACGAGAAAAACGAGAAGGGCTGGTTCTGGCTCGCATCTGTCGTAGATACCGATGAAGAACGCCGCGTTTGCCTAAGCAACGTCCTTCACATTAACCCCAATAACGACAAAGCGCGCAAAGCGATGGATGCCATCGAAGCGCGCGCGCGCGAAAAAGCCGCCAGCGAAGAAGTCGTACCCGGAATTACACGCAGCCAGCTTACGCTGGTTTTGGGGGGCGGCATCGTCGTCGTCATCCTCATCGTGTTGATTTTTGCGGCGACCACTATCAGCAACAACAACCGAATCGCTGCCGAAAACGCCGCTAATACTGAAGTCGCCGCGATGAATACCGCTATACCGATGACGTTAACGCAGTCCGTCATTGACGGCACAGCCACGCAGCGCGCAATTGCTACCGAAACCTTCACCCCATCGCCCACATCGAGTATCCCGACGCTTCCGCCGACATGGACTCCCACGCCGGAAAATACCCCCACACCAACGATTGGCGCGCTTCCACCCGTCACCGGCGTGCGCGGAATCATCACAGGTGTCAGCGGGCGCGATGTGCTAAACAACGGCTATTTGCCAGTGGGCTACTTCAACATGGAATCGGGCGGCAATTTCGTCCTCATCACCAATGAACTTGGGCGCAATATTTCGCTTTCGCCCAACGGTCAGCGTGTCGTCTACAGCCGCTATGATGAAGTCTCGTTTGGATCGGTGCTAACGCTGGTCAATATCAATGGCACGCAGGCGGAAGGCATCACCCCACAGTTGAACATCGGTGGGCAGCAGACGCAAGCCGCCCCCACGGTCTTGTTCCTACAGCCCGATCAAGCGCATTATTCGTCCGACGGACAGTTGATCGCGTTCGTCGCGTTGGGCGAAACGAATCCCTATAAGCAGGTGTTCCTGTACAACACGGTAGACCGCTCAGTGCGCCAGTTGACGAACTCCGAAGGCGCGGAATACAGCTATCCGCAAATCTCGCCAGATGGCACGCGCGTGATGGTGATCCGCAATGACCGCGATGCAACGGTTGCCGGACGTGACATTTACATCATCGACATCGCATCCGGCGGGCAAATTCCGCTGTCCAACGACAAAGATGCCTTCATCGAAACGCGCGCCATTTGGACGAATGATGGTCAGCAGGTGATCTATATCGTCGCGCCTTCAACGAACCCGCAGGACACTGATATTCTCATCCGTAATGCCAATGGCACTGGCACGCCGCTTCCGTTCGTGCGCGAAGCGGGCACAGAAGATTATCCCGTCCTCAGCCCAGATGGTCAGCATCTTGCCTTTGCCAGCAATCGTAGTGGCTTCTGGGATATTTATATCTATAATGTAAGTCAGCAGACGATAGCACAGCTTACCTCCAGTCAAGATGTGGATTATCCCAACGACTGGTGGCAGCCATAAACGTGTAATTTATGGGGCGATTCATGAACCGCCCCATAAAGAGGGCGGTCTTGCAAAGCGATTTTCGCTGCCGCCCTCAACCCTACACATTAAAACATTCAAGCTAGTTGTAACCGCGCCATAAACCGCTAACATGCTTAGGAGAATATCCGGTGACAGACGCGCTTGCCTTCAATGGTATTGACCGCAAAAAACAAACCTTTGAAGATTACTTTCAATCCGGCAAGCAAGCCTATACCGAAGGCGATCACAAACGCGCGCATGATCTCTGGCGCGAAGCCGCAACCATCGATCCCTACCGCGAAAAAGTCTGGATTGCCTTACTGCGCGTCCTTGACCATGATGATGACCGCCGCGTATGTCTCCAAAACATCATCGAAATTAATCCCGGCAACGCCAAAGCCCGCCGCCAGCTTGACCGCCTCAAACAGGATGCCGCGGCGGCTGAACGCGCCCGGAAATCCCGCAAATGGACCATCGTCCGAAAAATCGGCACATTTATGCTTGGGCTGGTTCACGGCATTTTGATCGGCGCATTGGCTGCCAGCATCGGCGTTGGAATCAGCATCTTAATCTACGGTTTTATCGGGTAATTACAGCGCGTAAGCAGTTACGGCAGCGCCTTGATTCTCGCAATCAAGTTCGACGTGCTGTGATCCGGCAGGTAATCAATCAACACAACCTGACCGCCATATCCCATCACGGTGTCGCGTTCAGGTAGTGGTTTATTCCGGTAATCCCCACCCTTGACATAAATATCCGGCTGAAGTGCTGTTAGCAACTGGATCGCCGTATCTTCCTCAAAGATGATCACCGCTGTAACCGGATTCAGCGCCGCCAGCAGACGCGCCCGCTCATTGGCAGGCACAATTGGTCTGCCTGTGCCTTTCAGGCGTTCGCTGCTGGCATCGCCGTTCAAGCCGACGAACAGCGCATCGCCAAGCGCCTGTGCCTTCTCTAAATAATCCAAATGCCCAATATGCAGCAGATCGAAATGCCCATTCGTAAAAACGAGTTTCTGCCCTGCTTCGCGCATCTGCGCCCGCCGTGCCCCCGCCTCCGTGAGTGTTAATACATCGCCCACCACGTATCCTTTGCCTAGTGATTGGTGTCATTATTGGACAGGAAGGGTAGCAAGCCTTTTTGATCTTGTCACCGAATTGGGCGTACTCTACACTTAACCCATATCTCATTTACTTACACCACGCAAAACATGGTGTTCGCAGATTCCAAAAGCGGCTCAATGACTCCCAACACGCATAAAATCATGGTGGTGCTTCCCACCTATAACGAAGCCGAAAATCTTCCCCTCATGGTCGATGCGCTCTTTGCGCTCAACGTGCCAACACTCGAAATTCTCGTCGTCGATGACAACTCACCGGATGGCACGGGCAAACTCGCGGACGATCTCGCCGCCAAACACACCGGACGTGTGCATGTACTTCACCGTTCCGAAAAGGGTGGTTTAGGTCCCGCCTATGTTGCGGGCTTCAAGTTCGCCATCAATCACGGTGCAGACCTCATCCTCCAAATGGATGCCGATTTTTCGCACCAGCCGAAGTACATCCTGCAAATGCTCGAAAAGATCGATGCCGGCTATGATATTGTCATCGGGTCGCGCTTTGCTAAAGGCGGCGGCGTGGATGAGAAGTGGAGTATCTACCGCAAGCTGTTAAGTTGGTTCGCCAACCGCGTATATGTGCGTACTTTGCTTGGCATCAACATCGCTGACGCGACTGGTGGCTTTCGCATGTGGCGGCGCGATACACTCATCGGGCTAGATTTTGACCGTGTTCGCTCCAACGGCTATGTCTTTCAGGTCGAAATCGCCTATATCGCATCCAAGCTCGGCTACCGTATCACCGAAATTCCCATCTACTTCCCCGACCGCAAGCTCGGCACGTCGAAGATGGATTTGAGCATTCAAAAAGAGGCGGCGATTCGTGTGTGGCAGGTGATGATGTGGCATCGCACACTCACCCCACACAACCGGCGCACACAGCCGTATTCGACATGAACATTCGGCAGGGCGGATTCATGTCCGTCTCTGCCGTTCATCGCATCGTGGATTCTTGGATTTCAGCGCATGGCAGCCCACTCCCGCTTCGAGCAGTCTCGCATTCAGCAGTTGACCGGAACTTACGCGCCCGATGCGCCCCCGCGTCTGCCGCTCGATTTTGGAGATTATCTCTCGCTGCTCTGGCGCATTGATCGCGCCGCCGAACAAGCGAACAAAGTCCGTTATTATCGCCAATGTGTGGCGGCATTAGCGGCGGCATTAGCACTTCCTGCCGCGCTGCTTCGGTTAGTCGATCACGCGCCCCCCGGTGAAATTTACCGTTCGCTGCCTAATCTGCCCTTTCGAGAAGCAACCAAGACGCACGACGTGAATGACCGCCGCGCCGCTATCGCCCAGTTGATTATGCTGCGCGCCGATACGCTCGCTATCGGCACGTATCAAGAAAATTGGGTCGGCGTGGGGAGTTTTCCCGGAAGCGGCATCTTGGATACTGAACTCCGCGAACGAGTCTTTGCCGTTTTGTTTACCGCGCTGCAAGGTCAGTTCGCAAATTTCGGGCGGCTGCTGCTCGTATTGGATATCGTGTTGGGTGATTTTCTTGCGCCCAAGTGCGGGGAAACCGAAGTAGAACTTAATGAACTCATCGTCCACTTCGGGTATCCCAACCCCGATGACGCAAAAGTCAAACGCGACTTCAATACCGTGTCCCGTCCTTAGAGACGTGCAGCGCGCGTCCGCCGAGTAAACATGTGCATGGAACTCGTTCCGTCCTGCGCGTCCGAAAACCTCATCGCGTAGGTTTATTGAACACGCCAACTCCGATACAATGTAAAGTACATAGACAAATCACAGCCCCAGCATATAGGAAAGCTGTATCCCATTTTCCCGCTGCCCAACCTGAAATAGCCACAGCACAACTTGTAGTGAAAACGAGACGAAGATGACTATCCGAGAAATTTTTCAAACAATGACTTATGGCCCCGCCCCTGAATCCGCCGATATTGCCAAAACATGGCTCGATAAACATGCGCGCAAATTCTCGCTGTACATCGATGGCAAATGGCAAACACCCAAAAGCGGCGCGTATTTGACCAGCCACAATCCAGCGACGGGCGGCGAAATAGCGCAGGTAGCGGACGCAAACGCCGACGATGTAGAAACCGCCTATCAAGCGGCACGCAAAGCATTCGACAAATGGAGCAAAACCAGCGGACACGTCCGCGCACGCTATCTATACGCCATTGCGCGCGGAATCCAGAAGCACAGCCGCTTACTCGCCGTCATCGAATCGATGGACAACGGCAAATCGATCCGCGAATCGCGCGATATTGATGTGCCATTGGTGGCGCGGCATTTTTATCACCACGCGGGATGGGCACAGGTGATGGAACATGAAATGGCGGGGTACGCGCCTGTCGGTGTGGTCGGGCAGATCATCCCATGGAATTTCCCCCTCTTGATGCTGGCGTGGAAGATTGCGCCTGCGCTGGCGATGGGCAACACTGTCGTCATCAAGCCCGCCCCCTATACCAGCCTATCGGCGCTGCTGTTTGCGGAAATCGTGACCGAAGCCGGGCTTCCCGCAGGCGTGATCAACATTGTGACAGGCGGTGACGACACCGGCAAAGCCATCACCGCCCATACAGGATTCGACAAGATTGCGTTCACGGGTTCAACCAATGTCGGCAAAATCATCCGACGCGCTACTGCCGGACGTGGGATCAAGCTCTCGCTCGAATTGGGCGGCAAATCGCCGTTCGTCGTATTCGATGATGCGGATCAAGATGCGGCAGTCGAAGGGCTGGTCGATGCAATCTGGTTCAATCAAGGACAGGTATGCTGTGCGGGATCGCGCTTGCTGGTACAGGAAAGCATCGCGGATGGTTTCTTGGCGAAGGTCAAGCGGCGCATGAGCCAGCTTCGCATTGGTGATTCGCTCGACAAAGGCATCGACATTGGCGCGATTGTCGATCCCATTCAGCGCGAAACGATTGACCGTTGGGTGCAGATTGGCGTGAAAGAAGGCGCGACCCTCTATCAACCCGATTGTGAACTGCCGAAGAACGGATGCTGGTATCCGCCCACGCTGCTGCACAATGTCGAACCTGCGTCCACCGTCGTGCAGGAAGAAATTTTCGGTCCCGTTGTCGTCGCCATGACCTTTAGGACACCCAAAGAAGCTGTCGCGCTGGCAAACAACACCCGCTATGGCTTGGCAGCAAGCATTTGGAGCGAAAACGTCAACCTGTCTCTCGATGTGGCGCGCAAGGTCAAAGCTGGTTCGGTGTGGATCAACTGCACTAACCTATTCGATGCCGCGTCCGGTTTCGGCGGCTATCGTGAAAGCGGCTACGGACGTGAAGGCGGCAAAGAAGGTCTATACGAATACGTTCGCCCTGCTTGGAAAACCGCGCGCAGTGCCAAAAAACCTACCGAAAGCAAAAACGGCGCAAAGCCAGATGTGAAATCGGCTGCCGCGCCCATGCCTTTCATGGATATCACACCAACCAACGGCGGAATACCCGCCATTGACCGCACCGCGAAGTTATACATCGGCGGCAAACAGGCACGCCCAGATGGCAATTACTCCCGTCCAGTCATCGGCGCGGATGGATCGCTTGTCGGGACCGTGGGCGATGGCAATCGCAAAGATATTCGTGATGCTGTTGAAGCGGCTCGCGCCGCCGAAAGCTGGGGGTACAAGAGTGGTCACGTGCGCGCGCAAATTTTGTACTATCTCGCGGAAAATTTGAGCGCGCGTGCCGATGAATTCGCCAAGCGCATCACCGCCATGACCGGGCGCGACGGCAAAGCCGAAGTCGAAAAGAGTGTCGAGCGTCTGTTCACCTATGCCGCCTACTGCGACAAATACGGCGGCACAGTGCAAGAAACCACCTTGCGCGGAATCGTCATGGCGCTGCATGAACCTGTCGGCGTAATCGGCATCGCATGTCCTGATGAATATCCCCTCTTAGCATTGATCTCGCTCGTCGCTCCAGCGGTGGTGCGTGGCAATACCGTCGTCGTGATTCCGTCGGAAAACGCCCCACTAGTCGCGACGGATTTGTATCAAGTGCTGGAAACCAGCGATGTTCCCGGCGGCGTGATCAACATCGTAACCGGTGTGCGGGATACCTTGAGCAAAACGCTTGCCGAACATGATAACGTCGATGCCATGTGGTACTTCGGCGGGACGCAAACGGGCGCGGCGCTGGTCGAAAAGGCTTCTGCTGAAAACATGAAGCGCACATGGGTCGATTTCGCGCCGCGCGACTGGATGGATGATGTGCAAGGCGCGGGCGAAGATTTCCTGCATGAATCCGTCCAAGTGAAAAACATATGGGTTCCAACGGGTGAATAACACCCTTTAACCTTCTCCTAAAAAAGTAACGCACGGCGAAAAGCGGGCTTATGTCCGCTTTTTGTTTGCTTGTTTTAGTATAATTTTTTCCTGAAAATCGTCAAGAATAATGAAATTTCCATGAACTTTTACCTGCAATCTTAAGCTTTATGCTTAATTCTTCGGTGCGCCCTTATAGTAAAGGTTGAGAGTCTTGTATGACCATAGAGACAACTCCCATAGGGCTTTGTATGACCGCTGCACTGCCGAAACATCTTACCCATCCTCACCTTGATACGCCGCGCTTACTGATCGTCGATGACGACTTTCCTACCCGCGAACTGTTCCAGCGTGTCTTTGGCATGGATTACCATATTCAACTAGCGACTAATGGGCTGGAAGCGTTGGATTACATCGAAATGCTCCCGTTCGATGCCGTGCTGCTCGACCTCATGATGCCGCAGATGGACGGCTTTCAAGTACTGCAAGCCATTCGCGCACAAAAATCACCTTCAGAACTGCCTGTAATCCTAATCTCCGGTAAGTCTGGTGAAAAGGATATTGTGCAGGGGCTTCAACTGGGTGCGAACGACTTTTTGCCCAAGCCCTTCAATATCGAGATCGCGGCGGCACGCATACGCACCCAAATCGAATTGAAGCTCTCGAACGACCTCCAGCGTCGCGTCATTCAAGACTTGCAAGCCACACGGCGCGTTCAAGAAACTTTCTATCGCATCGTCTCACATGACCTCAAAGGTCCGCTGACCAATCTCCATATCGCCCAATCAATCTTGCGCGACATGGTGCTAAACGACCCCACCGCCGATGTCGTGCTGGACAACATGGAAATGACCATCGAAGACATGCTGGAAATGATCCGCCTGTTCTTGGATGTGTCGGCGCTGCAAGAAGGCGCGCTTGCCATTCAAATTGACTGCGTAAGTTTGCGCGATGTCATTCTAGGGGCAGTGAACCGCTTGAGCTTGCAGGCAAAGAAGAAAAACGTTCACATTTCGCTTGATAACGTCGATGGCTTAATATTGGCGGATTCGCGGCTGCTCAATCAAATTCTCGGCAATTTGATCAGCAACGCGCTCAAATACAGCCCCGCTGGCAGCACTGTATCTGTGTGGGTAGAAAACGACAACGACGACGTACTTATCTGCATCGCGGACCAAGGACCGGGCATCCCCGCCGATGAGCGCGACTCCTTGTTCGAGATGTTCCGCACGCTCTCTCCACGCCCAACAGACGGCGAATCCAGTCACGGATTGGGCTTGTGGATCGTGCGTCAATTAGTAGAACAGCAGGGTGGCGAAGTTGCCTATGCCGCGCCCCCTGACGGCGGCTCGATCTTCATGGTCAAGTTTTCAAAATGCCCACCGGGATACAAATTCTCCCCGCACAAATAAACCGTTCTGTAAGGAGGGGGTATGCCCCTCCGTGTCTTTAAATCTGCCCGCCAGTCATCCATTCCTCCGGTCAAAAATGCTGAATCCTGTCGTTTCATCCTTCACGATCACCCGTGCAGGATAGCGCAGCACAATCCCCGTCATCCACAGGTCACCAATTGCGCCCCCCGCGTTAAAAATCACGCCGAGCGCCACAGTGTACGCCAGCCCATCCCCCGCCAAGGCATTGATCGCCATCCCCAACAATGTGATCACGACAATCGGCATCAGCAAAATCACGATGTATTCGCGGCGGCGAAAAAGCGCGTTTTCCGCCAACGCGTACAAAATCCCCAACTGCGGCTTGAATCCATATTTGACCGGATGCCCATAGTAACGAATGGTGAGTCCGTGCAGCAGTTCGTGAAGCGGCAGCACAATCACCAGCGACACAACTAGACTTGCCCACCACGGCAGTTCGATGTTGAAAATCGGCGCAGGCAAAATGCCCATCACGCGCAGTTGCCCAACGATCACTTGCCACACCGCCATAAAGACGAGCATGGCGAACAACGGGATCAGCGCCGCGAGATTCAAGCGCATCAACACCTTTTGATCGGTGAGCAGATAACGATCCGCCATCACGTAATCGGCGGGGAGTTCTCGAATAGGTTCGGGCATGTCGTCAGCCTAAGGGCGTTTGATCCACACAGGTTCAGGCGTAATGTTATCAGCAGGGCGCGGTCCGGCATCCTCAAGATCGCTGCCCGCCAGTGTTTGCAGCACCTCGATTTTCATGTCGTGGTTGCACAATATTTGACAGCTTAAACGCGCTTCGCCAAGTAAACCGCGTGCTTCCAAACGATCTTTTTCCGCCTGTGTCATTCGCTCCGGTTCGCCCTCAATAAAGCGCACACGACACGTCGTACACCGCGCGTTGCCCCCGCAGCGGTGCAAAATGTCCACATCATTTTCCATGAGCGCCAGCACCAACCGCTGATTGACACTCCCTTCGACAACTTGACCATTTTTGAGTGTGATAACTGCCATGGCTTGATCCTGTTGATTACGTCGGGCGCTTCAAAAACAGCGCGGATCGGGTGACTTCCACCACCACTACACCGTTTTGATTGCGTCCGATATGCTTCATAGTGATGATCCCCGTGTCGGGGCGCGATTTGCTCTCCCGTTTCCCCGTGATTTCAGTTTCGACATAGATCGTATCGCCGTGAAAAACAGGGTTAGGATGCGCGACATTCTCATAACCCAGATTCGCTACAATCGTGCCGAACGTCGTTTCTTGCACACTGATCCCCACGACGAGACTCATTGTGAATAATCCGTTGACCAGCGGCTTGCCAAATTGGGTTTTGCTTGCGAAATCAGCGTTGATGTGAAGCGGCTGCGGATTCATCGTGATCGCGCAGAAGAACATGTGTTCCGCTTCTGTGATGGTGCGGCTCAGTTCGTGGCGAATGACCATCCCCACTTCCAGCTCGTCAAAGTATTTGCCAGCCATAGCGAGATTTCCTACTCATGTACATTCGAATACTCTGCGAATTGTACCGAGAATCGGACCGCCCGGTATGAGGGGGGCATACCGGGCGGTACTTGAGGGATGGGCCTATCGAGAGCCAAACTGCGACTCTTTGCCCGTGAACCTGTGATTACAATACGCCGCTTCTCAGCTTGTCACACCACACACCATTTCAGGTTCACTTTGCTGACTATAGAATAATAGCGCGATGTAAACTAAAAATAAACGCCCTATGAGGACAAGGTGAGAGTACTTTCCCCCACGCTTGCAATCTAGCCGCCGCCAATGGGGGCAAAACCATCGCCGCCCGGTGGGGGTGATCCCGCCGGAATGCCAAGCGCTGGATCAGGCGTGGGCGTGCCATTCGCGCAGAAATTTGCCGCTGTTTGCAGTTTGCCGCTCACGCTCCCGCTGGATGACAGCCGCAGCGCGTTGCGATACTGCTGTTCGGCGGGACAGTACTGCCCTTGCGCCGCATACGCATCGCCAAACGCGACATACTGCTGGAACAGCAGGTTATACGCCTCTTGATAGTAGCGTCCACCCGCGCCCAAGTTGACCACCGCATTCAGTGCCTCAATCGCTTGGCTGTAGTTCGTGCCAATCGATCCGCGCGCGTTAAGATACAGTGTGGCGGCATACGCTTCATATTCCAACCCATCTTCAAGCGCGCCAAACGTCCGCGCCCGATCCACGAGAATGATCGCGGCGGCGGGCTGGCTCGCGTTGAACAGCTCACGTGCGCGGGCATTCAGCGCCCGCGACATCAACTGCCGCACTTGTGTCGTCTGGAACGATTCATCTACGCCAATCACCACATCAAGCAGTTCAATCGCATCCTGATAGTTCCCCGCATTGAACGCATTCTGCGCCTGTGTGAAAATTCCCGCCAAATCAAACCCGCCTTCCGCTGGCGTGATCTGTATTTCAGGGGCTTCCGTCACTTCAACTGTCGGCGCGTCGGTGACTTCCGGCGCGGATTCTGTCGGTGTGAAAGTGGGTGTTGCTGTCGGCTGGCAGTTTATCGCCAGCGCGGTTGCCGTTGCCGCGAGATCATTACCCTGACTCGCGCCAATAGCAATCAAATAATCGACCCGCGTTTGCACCAGCACCGTATTACACGCGGCGATTTCAGCGGGAAGCCGGTCAAATTGTTCACGAATCGTCACTTCTTGCGTGGCGGTGCGGTGCGCGCTCGCTTCACGCTTCCCCGCTGTCCATCCTGCCGCCCCTGCCAGCGCGACGATCAACACACCAAACAGCGCGATCAGCCCTATCAGCAGCCCCATCATCCCGCAGCCGCGGCGTTCGCGCGGTGGGCGCGTGTCGCGTCTGCCCACAGGCGGCATTCCGCGCGGCGGCGTAGATTCTTGATCCATCGCTTCGGGATAGACCATGCGCGCCTCGCTGAGACTCTCGCGGCGTGGTTCAGGGCTTGTCTGACCGTCGGGTTTCTGCTTAAACGGCGATTTCGGTTTGGTATCGTCCCATTCAGGGGTCACAGGTGCGTTGGTCATAAGCATCACGGCGGAGATACGCTCCGCGATTGGGTCCTCTTGTGAAGAAAATGTGCGCCTACCCTGTTAAGACACACAATCGGGTAAACGCGACACATTATAGCAAATTGATCCGACGTGTAAGCGGCGCTTTGTCTACGCCGTGTGATCAAACCTGCGCTTTTAACCGATTGTGGCAAAATGATAAGCAGATCAACTTCCCCGCCGCCGCGAGCGCGCAAAGCGTCTGCGGATTCTTATTCAACAGGTTTGTGGAGAATGGCATGACTCAATTGATCAGACAAGTGATGAAACAAGGCATTGTGGCGCTGACGCTGATGCTTACGCTGCCGCTGCTAGTATCAGCCGCGCAGGAAACAGCCGTTCTGCCGCCCTTTGCGGCAATTTTCGCGGAACAAATTTACTGGTTCGATGGACAAGGCACATCACGACAAATTTCCGACGCGGGATTAGCGCGTTTTGTTGACAATCAGCGGCAGGGCATCATCGATACCAGTTTGGTGGTCAGTCCAAACGGCGCTCGCCTCGCCTATGTGATATTGGCAAACAACGCGCTCAACATTGTGATTCACGATACCGCTTCAGGCGACCCCCTACCCTTCAGCGTAACTCTGGGCAATATGCCGTACCCCGATCTCGCCTTTTCACCTGATGGCGGAAGCCTGTACTACCGTGAAGGGTTGCGCTTTTTCCGTGCTGATCTTGACACCGGGGAATCAGAACTGCTTTTCTCACTCCATCCCCCCACTAGCGGCGGGGGCGGGGGCGGCGGATCGTCCTTCCCTTCCGACCCGCTTTTTTGGCGCGAACGAACAGGATATTTGTCCGGTAACACATCCATTTTCACCGTGACCCCGGATGGCTTGCTGTACACGCCGCCGCTCGAATTTTCGATGAATCCCGAACCCGTAGGGTTACGCTTCTACGATTTCCAGTCTGGTATCGACAGCGTCTTGAGCGAGACGATCACCAACGTCGTGCTTTCGCCGGAAGGAAACGCTGTTCTAGGCATCGAATACGTGGGGGACACCGCGCAAATCGTCATGTTGAGCTTGGTGGATGGCGCGCGAACGGAAATTCCTGTGCAGGGAACACCAGAGTTAGTCGCGTGGGGTGACGCGGGAAGTAATATGATTTTCTACACTACACGCGCCCGCGTGGGGGACGTAAACCTTGAACTGCTCCCGCCCGACATGCGGGAAACACTCTACGATCAAACCGGACGTACCGTTGATGGTACGCCCATTGGCATTCCGCGTTACGATGTCACATTGGTGGCGCGTTTTCTCGAAAGCGCGCAGGAAACGATCCTGTGGCGCAGCGATGCATGGGCAATTGGACGATTGGCAGCAGTCGGTGACGACGTATTCTTCAGCGAAATCACCGGCTTACAGCAGTGGATTGCCGACATCGCCAGTGGTTTGCAGCGCCCCGAAAACGACAGCCCGTCGCGGGTGCTGTTCTACCGTCTCGATTGGGAGTCGGGTGCGGTGGAGCTCGTCGGAATCGACATTCAACATGCGGTATTCCCGTAGCTGCCTAATGTTGAGTCCCAATTCAAGTGTGCGCTCACGAGATCACCCGCCCTCGCAAGATATAGCTGACAGCTCTGACCAAGTTTTGTGTTATGCTATAAGCAGAACATTTGGTCAGGAAGCTATCATGAACAACAATCACCGAATTTACAAAATGGCTTTCGCCAGAGTCTATCCCGAATATGTCAACAAGGCAGAGCGAAAAGGGCGCACCAAAGCCGAAGTCGATGAAATTATTTGCTGGCTGACAGGCTACGATCAGGAAACATTAGACGCGCTGCTCGTAAAACAAACCGATGTTGAGACTTTTGTTGCGGAAGCCCCTCAACTTAACCCTTCGCGCGCTTTAATTAAAGGTGTGGTTTGTGGTGTCCGCGTCGAAGACATCGAAGAACCCATCATGCGAGAGCTTCGTTATCTGGACAAGCTAATCGACGAGTTGGCGAAGGGAAAGCCAATGGAAAAGATTTTGCGGAAGCCCTAACGCTTCCGAAGATGATATGAGTGGTTACGGGATCACCCGCCCTTGCAGCATGTCGTTGACCGCTTTGACCAAGCGTCGCAGTTCTGCTTCTAAATCGTCATCAATCCCCTCTTGGATCGCCGCCTCGCGGAAATGATCGCGCGCTTCTTTCAGCGCATCGTGTCCACGACGGAGCGCCGACAAGCCCGCTTTCATTTGTGCGCGCGCCTCGCGGTTGACGGGTCGCGTGTACACGCCGGGGAAATCCCACCCCAACCCCGCGCCCACCTGCTGAAGCGACACGATAAACTCATCTGCGCTTTCGATGTGCATCTCCGCGCCCCGCTGAAGCACAGCTTGAAGCGATTCGCTCAAGGTCGGTTCAACGCCAAAATCGAGTGTGGTGATGTCCCGGTAGCGGTTTTCCACATCCGTCATTGAACCCGGCTGCGGGCGCAGCGCCGATTTTTGGGGGGATAAACCCGTGAACAGCGGATACAAAATCCCTACGCATAGATTATGAATATCCATGCGGAAATACTGCGCGTTTTCGCGCATCCCGTCTTCAAGCTGGCGCGAACTATTCAGGTCAATCACGCGCAAACGCGCGCCATCCCAGTACACATGCTCCAGTTTGTGATCCATATACACGATGCCGTGTCGATGCGCCAAGCGCAGCGTTTCGCCAAATTGCAGCGCCAGCGCCAAGCCTTCTTCGGTTGGCAAACGCAGCCGCATTCCCGGACGATCTGGTCGCATGAGATAAAACAGGTTTTCCGTTCGGGGAAGATTTTCCAGCGCCAGATAGGGTCGCCAGCCTCGTTCGGCAAAATCGAACAGCTCATGCCCAAAAGCGACTATGTCATGCCCGAACGAATGAATCTCGCCTTCTTCTGGCGCTTCACTCGTCGATGACACGTATCCGCAGTCGTACAAGCGAACAATACGCGGATCATCCGACAATTTGGTCAGCAGCTCCGCCTCGTTAGCAAACGCGCGGTATTCCCAACGGGGTTCGTCACCGGGCGCGAGATGCTCTGCGCGCAGCACCTTGAACGCCACCGTTTGATTGCTCCGGCGATCCAGCGCATCCATCACGCGGGCGTAATGCCCTAAAGCAAACGTATCGTTAAATTGCAGTACACTGTAGTAGTCGGACAAATTTGGCATGGGACACTCATCAAAAATATCCCAAATCAACGAGTTTGTTTGGGATATGTGTATGACTCTACCATCACATTCTGCCGCAGGATAGGGTATTTTCGCACATACGAGTTTCATTAAAGCACCATGATGTGATGCGTCTATGCCCACCATATTACGTGATCGTTACACCCCAACATGGTATTAATGTCAACCCGCGCTTGCGTGGTATGTTTGGTTCGGTAGAATAATTTCAGACACACATTTTTCAACGAAGCCAGAGGTTAACGCTGAATGGGAAGTGCAGAGCGGGCTTTGCGACTGCGGGGCGGTGCGCGAACAAGTACCGGTCAAGTCCGGGAGAACAACGAAGACAACCTGCATATGTGGGCGCGCGACCTCTTTCTGCTCGCAGTGGTAGCCGATGGCATGGGCGGCGCAGCAGCCGGTGAAGAAGCCAGCCGCATCGCCGTGGAAGCCGTCGAAAATGGGATGAACTTCTTCGAGCAGGTAGACAGTGGCAAGCTCGAAACAATGACTGATCATACGATCATCGAGCGTATGCGCGACGTGATTCGCGCCGCCAATTTAAACATTGTGAAGCGCGCATCTGCCAATCCCGAACTGCGCGGCATGGGGACTACCGTAACCATGGCGCTCGTTCGCACGCTCGAACGCCCCCGTGGGAAATCCCCTGAAAACCATGTCACACGCCCTGCCCGCGAAATCCAGGTGTTGGTCGCGCATGTCGGGGACAGCCGTGCTTATATCATCGACAGCCAATCGCGCCAAATCAACCAGATCACCGCCGATCACAGCTTTGTCGAAGCGCTGGTCGCCGCCGGGCATTTGACGCAAGAGCAGGCGGAAGATCACCCCATGCGGAACGTGTTGTACCGCGCGTTGGGGCAAAATGAAGACATTGATGTCGATATGTATGAGGCGCGTCTGCACACCGGAGATCGCCTCGTTTTATGTTCCGACGGTCTTACACGCCATGTCAAACCTGCCGAAATTGCTGAAATCACGCTCGCGCATGATGATCCCAACGAAGCCGCGCAAAGCTTGATCAACCTTGCCAATGAACGCGGCGGCGAAGATAACGTGAGCGTTGTCGTCGTCATCCTTGAGGGACCAAACGACGACGATTCCACCATCGAACTGCGAATGTTGGTCATGAACGACGACGAAGATACCCGCGTCATTCCCAACGCCGCCATCGCCGCTGTCGAAGATGACACCGTTAAAGCGGTTCGCATCCCACCCTCATCCCCAAATGAACCGCACGAAAGCGGCGGCGAAGGTCACGATCCATCCGCGCCACCACAATAACGATTTTTGCCGAGACGCGCTTCTAGGTTTGTCAGCAGTCGCAAATACGTCGTGCAATAGCAAACCTTGTGAAGCGCACTCCAATAGGTGCAAGACTCAAACCGACGACCCCATACAATTTAACTACGCACAAGCCTTTCTGCGCGTCTGCCTGTCATTTGTGAAACATACGTTACCCCGCGTCCACCCTTTTATCCCCACGCCCCTTCACCCGTTTCCACACCGCGGTCACCGTCAGCGTGAACAAGATCGCCAACATCGGTTCTAGCATGGATCGTTCCCGCGTATCCATCCCCGCGCTTTTGACAATCAACGTCCCCGCCGTGTAATACAACACAGGCAAAAGCGTCATCCCTAACAGAAACCAGCGTTTCTCCTTCACCGCCATCACCACACCAATCACCGCGCCAAGCGTGAACACGCCGTTGAAAATCACCAATCCCACAGTGAATACCATCCACTCGTCGGGGAACAACCCGTACATCCGCGCAAACCCAATTGGAAACGTTGCCAACGTGATCAGTGGGTTCGCGCGGAAAATTTCCCCCGCCACGCGATTGAGCGCGGCTTGCACATTCGGTGGGGCAGCGAGAAAACCGTGCCGTGTCCCCTCATCAATGTGATCAAGCTGCAATCCCGCGTATTCCGCTACCCGTTCATTGATCGACACATACACTGCATCAATTGGCTGCCCCGTAGCGATACGCTCAACCGACGCGGCACGATAGTAAACCATCGTGTACGGACCAATGGACGAAAAGCTCGGCGTGGCGAACACAATCGCGTTATGCGCTGTCCACGCCCCCACACCCACAGCGCTCACCACCACGAATCCTGCGACCCGCTGCCACGTCTGCCGCCAACGCCGATCATAAATCAGCCAACCAATCGCCACTGGAATCCAGAATAAATACGATGCGGGGCGTACATACATCGATGCCACCAGCGCCAGCCCCGCGCCCACGCTCCAGCCAATGCCATACTCAGCGCGCACCGCCTTCACCAGCGCGATCAACGCGGCGAGCAAAAACAAATTCGCTAGTGGTTCTGGTCCCAAAAATGCCGAATATATGACTGTCGTCGGCTCAATCGCCAAAAACACGCCGACAAACTGCCCCGCGCGCCGACTCAAGCCCAGTGACCACGCGAACACCATCCCCAACGATGCCGTCAGCGCCCCAAATAGAATATTTCCGATCACTACCAGCGCGGGATTGTTCCCCAATACAGCGATCCACACGGGGAATAAAGGAGGACGTACTAAAAACAGACTGTTCGAAAAATCCCCATTTGTCATAATATGATCCGCGCCGATGCGATACAGCGCGTAATCGCCTGTTTCAAACGCCGAAAAATCTGGTGTATATATGACCGCGGCATAGGTCACACGGGCGACGATAGCAAGGACAAACACCGCCCACAACCATCCATTTGATCCCGTCAACCGCGCCAACCGCGATGAACGCATTTTTGAACCCCATTTTTCCCTTCGTCGGCATCAGATACCACGAATATAACCCATTCCCCACATAGTTTTATAGTGCTTTAGACCCCGCTAAAAATTCACCTCATCCACGCTGCTCACTAACACAATCACGACGTTTGAATAGTTTTCCCCACGTCATATCATCGCATCAGGTGTCGCATTGAACTTTTTCGGATATAATCGTGCTGTTAAGAAACTCAAACGTATCCCGGCTTTCGCGTAGGATTAAGGATAGGGCGCATGTCCGACACGCCACGCAGACCAGAAGACCAACAAAATCCTTCCTCCAGCACTGGAGGTTGGCGGCAGCCTGATCCGTCATCGGGCGGTTGGCGTGCCGTCGAGCGCGCAGAACGTGCGGCTCCGCAGCGGCAAGAGAGCAGTCAGCGCACGGGTTGGAAAACGCCAACCCTGCCGCGCAATTTGAACGCCAAACCCGGCGAATCCGGCGCATGGCATTTGCCAAGCCCGGAAGACACCACCATCACCACACTCGAAGACGCTGAAGTCGAAGCAGTGGCAGCCGAACAAGCCGCGCCCGCCGAAGCTGTTCTCCCTCTTGAAGACAGCGAAGCGGTCAATGTCCTTCCATTTGAGGAAGAAAAAGCCGCAGACGCATCGTCGGCACTTCCCACACTCGATGAAGATGAAGACGATGCCAGCGTCAGCATGAGCGAACTCATCGCCCTCGCCAGCCTTGTCGATAATCCGCCGCAGACCGCCGCTTCATCAGCCGCTGCCGCGCAAGCCGCAATAGACGACCCAAACGATCCAGCCGCCTACGCGCGCCGCCAGCTTGAACAGCTTCGCACCGGATTGAGCAGTGATACCGGCACAGCCCAAATGGAAGCGACAGGCGCAGTCTCGCCCTTTGAAGCGTCTGCAACCGAATCGGCTGCGCTAAATGCCGCGACGGATCCCGCCGCCTATGCGCGCGCCCAGCTTGAAAAACTATCCGCGAGCCAGCGCATGGCGGCGATTATTGAACCGGAGAGCGCCATCGGCACCCCAGCCATCGCGCCCGCTGCCCCAGCCGCCGCGCTTACCCCCGCCGAACAAGAACTTGCTAACCGCTATCGCGATGCCGAACGCCAAATTCGCGCCCTCCGTGAGCAGTTCCGCGCTGGTCAAATCACCCGCGACCAGCTCCAAACCGAACTTCGCCGCTTGATGGTGTTGGATGAAAATCAAGTCTGGTGGATGATGGGCATCGAAAGCGACTCGTGGTATCGATACGAAAATAACCAGTGGGTGCTTGCCCGCCCCGCCGTCCTTCTCAAGCAGGAAACAGGCGCGCAGCCCGCTGTCGGACAGTATGCCGCCCCTTCCCCAAACGATTCTGCCGCGTTTGGCGGCACAGGTGTAGGCGATGCACTTCCGCGTCTCGTCGAAGATCAAGCGCGTCAAGCCGTCGCCGATGCATCAGGCAGAATCGAAGAAGGCGCAACAGTTCCTACTTCACCAATTTACGAAGAAGCTGATGTGCCGCTGCCGCGCCCGGTGCCGGTACAAGACCCCGAAGCCACCGTGATCGGGACACAGGGTGTATATCTCAACCCGCTTGACCCCAACGCGCAGCCAACCGTCCAAAATACGGCGGTCACAGCGGTCAATCCCAATATCACCATGCCAAGCCCCGCACTGCAAGCCCAGCCCAATTATGACGCGGTGCAGTCGCCCATTGATGCCGCCAACGCCCCGCCAAGTTATGCCCTCTCCGGCGCGACCCCAACTTATGAGCAGGTTGTCGAAGAAGAACGTTCCCGTACTATCCGCACCATCGCCCTCATCGCGACGATTGCGGCGGCGCTGTTATTCGTCGTCGGCGCGCTTGCCATCATCGGCGCGGTAGTGTATTACAACAACCTCGCTGAACCGTGGCAGGATGAAATCGCCGCACTCGCCAACTATCAACCTGCTTTCCAAACCGCGCGCATTCTCGCGGCGGATGGCAGCCAAATTGCTGAACTCACCAGTCGCAGCGGCGGCGCGCGGCAGCGTATCGATCTCGAAGATATTGCGCCCGAACTCATTCACGCCGTCGTCTCGATTGAAAACGAACGTTTCTTTGAAGACCCTGGTTTCGATCCGGTGGCAATCGGGCGCGCATTCATTGATAACCTCACGGCAGGCGAAGTCGTCAGCGGCGCAAGCACCATCACTCAGCAAATCGCGCGCAACCTCGTCTTGCGCGATGCCACCGTCACTTCTGAACGCAAACTGCAAGAGATCGTCATCGCCGCCGAAATCGCGCAGACATACGATAAAGACTTCATTCTCGAACTCTATCTCAATGAAATTTTCTTCGGCAACCAGTCCTACGGCGTGGAAGCCGCTTCCCAATTCTACTTCGGTAAGAGCGCGGCGGATTTAACCCTTCCTGAAGCCGCGCTGCTTGCAGGTTTGATCCAAGCCCCCGCCACCTACGACCCCGTGATCAACCGTGAACGCTCGTTTGACCGCATGGACGAAGTGCTGGCGCAAATGGTGCGCGTCGGCTGCTTGAACTTCCGCCATGCGCCTTACTCCGGTCAGCAGCCCTTCTGCGTCACGCAGGAACAGATTTCCAGCGGCACATTTGCGGTCCAAAAAGCGCAGGTCGAAACGGCAAGCTATCTGCCGCGTACCTTCACTGTGCGCTACCCACACTTTGTGAACTACATTCAGGGGCAAATCGAACAGATTTACGGTTCGCCGGAAGAAATCTTCCGACGCGGTATGCAAATCCGTACCACGCTCAATCCGCGCATCCAAAACGAAGCCCAAAACCAGCTTGAAAATGCCGTCACGAGCTTGACCAATAACGCCATCAATACCGGCGCGGTCTTGGTGATGGATCCCCGCAGTGGCGCGATACTCGCCATGATCGGCAGTCCCGATTTCTCCGACGAGAACATCGACGGGCAGGTCAACAACGTCTTTACATGGCAGCAGCCCGGTTCGTCCATCAAGCCTATCACTTACACGGCGGTGCTTGAAGGCGTGCAAGCCAATGGCGCGCTCCGCTACATGACCCCCGCCAGCATCTTATGGGACGTGCCGACCACTTTCACCACCATCCCCCCGTATACGCCGGTCAACTTCGACGGTGAATATCACGGACCGGTTGCGCTGCGCTACGCCCTCCAAAACAGCTATAACGTTCCGGCGGTCAAAGCCTTTGAATTTTTGGGCAGCGCCCGCTGGTTAGAGACCGCTGAACGCATGGGGTTGCGCTTCTTGCCGGAAGCCTTCCTCGCAGATGGCACACTCCCGTTAGCCACTTCCTTGGGCGGCGTAGACGTGCGCCTGTACGACATGATGCAGGCGTATGGCACACTCGCGAACAACGGCGTGCGTGTCATTCCCTTCAGCATCACGGGCATCACCGACGCGCAAGGCAACGAAATCGCACTGCCAGCCCGCACGCAGCCCGTTCAGCAGGTGCAGCCGCAGATCGCGTTCCTCATGCAGAACATTTTGAGTGATAACGACGCGCGCGCCGCCGAATTTGGCACGAACAGCGGCTTGTCGCTGCCAGAATTCCCCGGTTTGGTTGCCGCAAAAACAGGCACGAGCGATGGCAGTCGCGACCTGTGGACGATTGGTTTCACCAATAACATGGTTGTCGGTGTGTGGCTTGGTCGCCACGATAACGGCGTGACCCTCAACACCACGCAGACCAGCGCCGTTCCAGTATGGAACGCGGTCATGCGTGCCGCCCTCACTGGCGCTGCGCCAACAGGCTGGTCAAATCCCGGAGGTGTCACTCAGCAGCAAATTTGCGCCACCACAGGCACGCTCTATGATCCCGCTGTGCCTTGCCCAACAGTTCGCACAGAAATTTTCCTGCAAAGCCAGCTTCCGCCTGCCGCCACTGAAGGGTTTGTCCGCACGGTTGCCATCGATAGTTGGACCCGCCTTCGCGCCAATGCCAACTGCCCCGATAATGTGGTGAATGAAACATTCGCCAGCATCAACGATCCAACCGCGATTGCATGGCTCTCCAATACTCCACAGGGACAAGCATATGCGCGCTCGATTGGGCTGCCCGTTCCCGTCCAGCCCATCCCCGCGAACGAATGTCAGCAGGGGCAGGCGCTCCCGCAGGCAGGACTTTCATCACCCCCCAACGGCGCGACGTTGATCGGCGTGGTTCAGCTTGCAGGTACGGTTCAAGCGCCGAATTTTAACCGTTTTCAAGTGGAAATCGCACCTGCTAATACCAACAATTTCCAGATCATCGCGGGTCCATACAATCAGCAGGTCAATGGGCAAATCTTTGGCGAATGGAACACCACCAACGCGCCGAATGGCACATACACAATGCGCCTTGCCGTGTTCGCCAACGATGGTGGCTTTGCCTACCGCACTATTCAGGTCAATGTGAACAACCCGCCGCCAACTGCCACACCGACGATCACGCCTACGCCATCACCGACCTTGTTCATCGTCGAAACACCCATCCCGTTTGATACACCATTCGGTCAGCAAGCCGTTCCCGGCGCGACAGCAACCCCGCAGGGCTTCATCCCCTTCGGCGGGCTTGCGCCGCTTGGCACACCCACCCCCACCGCCACCATCCAACTCGGCGGCTAACCTAAATCACCACTTGAATCACAAACGGGCGATCCATGATGGATCGCCCGTTTGTTTTCCCCTCAAAACATTTGCGTTTTCTAACTTCTCAATGCTTCCTCAATCCTTCACCGAAACACATCGGACATCAAAGGACATCGAGGACAATGCTTCGCCATCCCCTCAATACTTGCGTTTGCGTTCTTTGTCCCTCTCCCCATGGAGAGGGACGGCTCAACCGAAGCAAAGTGAGGTTTGAGCAGGGTGAAGTTATTCCCTACGCTATCGTCACTTCCGGCGCGAGATACACATCTTGAATCGCCCGCAGCAGCGCCGCGCCTTCTTCCATTGGGCGCTGGAACGCCTTGCGCCCGCTGATCAAGCCCATGCCGCCCGCCCGCTTGTTGACCACCGCCGTCAGGATCGCTTCCTTCAGGTCGTTGTCCCCGCTTGCGCCGCCGCTGTTGATTAACCCCGCGCGCCCCATGTAGCCGTTCGCTACCTGATACCGCGTCAGGTCAATCGGATGGTCGCTCGTCAACTGAGTGTAGATGCGTTCATCCAGCTTGCCATACGATGATCCGCCTGTGTTCAATGCCTTGAACCCGCCGTTCACCGTCGGCAGCTTCTGCTTAACAATATCCGCCTGAATCGTCACGCCGAGATGGTTCGCCTGTCCGGTCAGGTCAGCCGCCGTTTCGTAATTCGTGCCGTTCACCTTAAAACCCGGATTGCGTGTGTAGCACCACAGCACCGTCGCCATTCCCAGTTCGTGCGCGTAAGCGAACGCTTCCGCGACTTCAACCAACTGGCGCGTGCTTTCTTCCGACCCAAAATACACCGTCGCGCCCACCGATACCGCGCCCATATCATACGCCTGCTTAATCGTGCCGAACATCACTTGGTCAAACTTGTTCGGGTAGGTCAGCAGTTCGTTGTGATTGATCTTAACCATGAACGGGATTTTGTGCGCGTACTTCCGCGCGACTGCTCCCAATACACCAAATGTCGATGCGACTGCGTTACAGCCGCCTTCTATCGCTAACTGCACAATCTTTTCCGGGTCAAAGTAGATCGGGTTCTTAGCGAACGATGCGCCCGCCGAATGTTCAATCCCTTGATCAACAGGCAGAATCGACAGATAGCCCGTACCGCCTAAGCGCCCATGTTCAAACATGGCTTGCAGGCTGCGAAGTACGCGCGGATTGCGGTCACTTTGCGTCCAAACGTCGCTCACAAAGTCGGGGCTTGGCAAATACAGCGACTCTTTGGCAATCGTCCGGCAAACATGGTTTAGGTAAAAGTCGGCATCGCTGCCAAGCACTTCGACAATCTTGTCGATGGTGTACGTGGTATTCGATGTAAGTGTCAACGCCATTTCGCGTTCATCCTTCATTATGAATTTCAGCACACGCCGTAGTTTAGCACACGGAATTTCATCCGCTATACTTGAACATAAATTGCCGCGCATAATTGCTCATCAGATTGATTTCTCTCATGTCCGCAT
This sequence comes from Anaerolineae bacterium, assembly GCA_034434595.1. Classification (GTDB taxonomy): domain Bacteria; phylum Chloroflexota; class Anaerolineae; order Aggregatilineales; family Phototrophicaceae; genus Flexifilum. Next base: position 267,441 of record DAOTZD010000009.1, on the reverse strand, counting down.
TGGGTCAAATGTCACCCGCCGCCAAGCCGCTCGCTCTTAATCGTGGAGCGCGCATCCTCAAGCGCCTCTCTGTGCTGCTTATCGAACCGACAGCCCCAACAGACGCGCCCGCCCTTTCCAAAACAAACACGCTTTTGCTATCGGCGCTGCTGCTCATCTTAATTCCGTCCATCCTCATCGCCTCCTCTTGGGAATGGCTCGGCACCCCCGCCATGAAGCCAGTGCTAACCGCACTTGCGGTTGTGTTTTTCGGCATCTATGTCCTTAACCGTCGTGGGCGTTATCAAGTCTCCTCCCTGTTCTTTATCGGCGTGCTTAGCGCCCTGCCGCTGGTGGCGCTCTGGGCAAATCACATCGTTGATCCTCAGCGATTGACGGTTAGCCTCATCTTCTATCTCGCGGCAATTCTCATCTCGTTTCTGCTTTTGCGGCTGCGGCGGTTGATTCTCGTCATGACCCTTCAAATCGCCGCCGTTGTTCTTCTACCCTTGATTTACCTGTCGGTAAACAATCTCCATTATCTGCAAGCCGCGCTCGCCTTGCCCCTGTTCATCTTGTGCATGATGGCGGTGATGCTGCTGCTCGCAGCCATGATGCGCGAACATTCACTGCGCCAGCTTGAGCAAAAGCAAATCGAACTGACCGAAAGCGAAACCCGCTTCCGCGATTTATTCGACGCGACCTTTGAAGCGATTCTCGTCCACGATAAAGGCATCATCGTGGATGTGAATCCGGCATTGGAGCGTATGTTCGGAGTCAATGTCCAAGCAGTAGTCGGTCAAAATGTACTGGAGTTCCTACCCGCCGATGTTCGCGGAGATACCGAACGCCGTATTCTCGCCGGCGATGAAGAACCCTACGAAATCCCCCTGTACTTCAATGAGAATCACCAGCTAAGAGCCGAACCCACTGGACCCGAAAAGAAAGTCATCATCGAGGTACGCGGCAAAACCCACCGCTATCGGGGACGAATGCTGCGCGTGGTGGCACTCCGCGATGTGACCGAACTCAAGAAAGCACAGGCAAGCATCATTGATGTGGCGGTAGAGCGCGAGAAAGTCAACATCCTTCAACGGTTCATCAGCAATATGTCGCATGACCTCCGCACCCCCCTAACCGTCATCAAGACCAGCGTCTATATCATCAAGCGCGTGCGGGACGACAAAGACAAGGTCAATAAGCAGTTGGAAACACTCGAAGCGCAGATCGACCATTTGCAGCGGCTGATGGACGACCTCTTAAGCATGTCGCGCCTAGACCGTGCCAATACCAGCGAATATCGTTTCAAGCTCGTCAACATCAACGCCCCCACCGCGCAAATCGTCGAAGACCATCGCGGTATGGCGCTTCGGCGCGGGCAAACGCTCGAATTTCATCCCGCTCCCAACTTGCCCAACGCTTTGATCGACGAAAACGAATACAAGCGCATGATCAAGTACCTCATCCTCAATGGATTAGGCTATACACCTCCCGACGGCACACTCAAACTAGAAACCTATGCCGAACGCGGCGACGTGGTCATCGCCGTGCGTGACTTCGGGGATGGCATCAATCCGGTTGATTTGCCTTCCATCTTTGATCGCTTTTACAGCGCTGAACGAAGCACTGGCGGAGATGGTGGCACAGGACTGGGGCTGAATATCGCGCGCAAAATCGCGGAGGCGCACAACGGCACAATTGAAGCCGAAAGCGAAATGGGAAAAGGCAGCGTTTTTCGGGTACGCTTGCCGATTATTGACTCAAACGCGCCAACAAAGGCTTCTCTAAATTCATGAGCAATATACAGCACACTACCGCGCGTGCCAGCTATGCTGAACTCGCGCGCGTATTTCTTCGCCTGAGTATACTCGGATTCGGCGGACCAGTCGCGCATATTGCGATGGCACAGGAAGAAATTGTCGAACGCCGTAAATGGCTCACCCGCGAACACTTCCTCGATCTTGTTGCCGCTACTAACTTGATTCCCGGTCCCAATTCCACCGAAGTGATGATCCATGTCGGTTATGTGATGAAGGGCATACCGGGCGCAATCTTCACCGGATTGTGCTTCATCGTCCCGTCGGTATTAATCACCTTGGCGCTGGCGATACTCTATGTCTCCAGCGGGGCGCTTCCGCAGATCGAATCGCTGTTGTGGGGCTTAAAACCCGTTATCGTGGCAATCATCGCTATCGCGGGCTACCGCCTCATTCCCAGTGCGCTCAAAAATCGATTGCTGCGTATTCTTTTCATCGCGTCGATTGGCGCGATCATCCTGTTCGATCTGCCGGAAGCGTTGGTCATGATCGGTGCGGGGCTGATCTATGCGCTCATCCGTGTGCGGCTCACTATAAACACAGCAGGCTCGATCTTGTCCGGCGCGATTCTGGGCATCGGGGATCGTGTAGGGATGTTGCCGTCACTGGTCGCGCAAACTGTTGCTGCCACTGCCGCCAGTCCGACGCTGTGGGATTTATTCTGGTATTTCTTGCGTATCGGCTCGGTGCTGTTCGGCAGTGGCTATGTCCTCATCGCCTACATCCAGCAAGATTTAGTCAACACCTTTGACTGGTTGACTTCACAGCAGCTTCTCGATGCTATCGCTATCGGGCAGTTTACGCCCGGTCCTGTTTCCACCACTACCGCCGTGATCGGTTACATCCTCGCCGGGGTTCCGGGCGCGTTGGTGTCCACACTCGGCGTATTTTTGCCCGCATTCGTGCTGGTCATCCTCAGCGCCCCGTTGATCCCGCGAATGCGCCGCATCCCGTTGATGAGCGCATTTCTGGACGGTGTGAACGCGGGTGTTCTCGCGGCAATTCTCGTCACTGTAGTCGATCTAGCGCGGGTTTCGCTCACCCCGCTTGCCGCTGGACTCGAAACTGGCGCGGCGTTTAGCGTCATCGCTGTGCTTCTATTCGCGCTGGCTTTGATCGCGCACCTTCGCTACAAAATCAACGCGACATGGCTGCTCATCTTGGGCGGCATAATCGGCGTGATCGTCGGGGCATTCTAGCCCAAACACTATTTACAACGCCGCGACGATCTCGATTTCGACTGCCGCGCCTAACGGCAGTTTCGCCACCTGCACTGTCGAACGCGCGGGCGGGTTATGTGGGAAGAACGTCGCATAAACTTCGTTCATCGCCGCGAAGTCGTTCATGTCCATCAAAAACACCGTCGTCTTGACCGCATGATCGAGATTCGTTCCGGCAGCAGTCAGCACCGCTTTCAGGTTTTCAAGGGCTTGGCGAGTTTGCGCCTGTACCCCGCCTTCAACCAACTGCTTGGTTTCGGGGATGAGACCAACTTGCCCTGCCGTGAACACAAATCCGTTGGCGATGATCGCTTGTGAATAGGGACCCGCCGCGCCGGGAGCGTTTGTCGTTTGCACGACTGATTTTGTCGTCATGGATGATTTTCTCCAGATTTTTTTGAGCCGAAAGACCGGAGTGTATCGCTGATTCGTGCTACAATCGAACTACTCAGCTTGCAAAGTGCAGCTTTCACCTGTTGATAAGAGAGGACGCGGCATGAAGAAGTTGATCAGTTTGTTCATTGGCTTCGGACTCGGCGCATCTATCGGCGCGGTGCTAATCGCCATCTTTGCTCCGGTCTCCGGCGCTGAACTGCGCTCCGAACTCAAGCGTGGTTTCGACGACGCAATGGACGAAGCCCGCCGCGCCAGTGAAGATCGCCAGCGAGAACTCGAAGCCGAACTCGCGCGCAAGCTCGGCAAACCGCAGCCGACACGCTAAATGTCGAAGTAGGGACGCGCAGCGGCGCGTCCTTTCGTTCAAACACTGCCTCAGCGAATTATGATCCTGCTTCCGGTGTGGTGACGGGCTGCGCGTCATCCACCGCCCCCGCCGAATCGCCTGTGCCGCCCGCGCCCACACGGATCACCGCCCCTGTTCCTGCGCCAACATATGCCGAATTGATGCCAACTACCCACGAGCCATCCGGCGCTTGCGCCAGCCCATACGGGAAATTGAGATTTTCCATTACAGGCGTAATCCCGTTTGCCGACACACTCACCACGCGCCCGGTATTTGGTATCCACCCCATATCGCCAAACCGTGCGATTTCTACGGCGTACACGGTGCCATCGGTGGCGACTTGCACATCCACCACCGTACTTAATCCCGTATAGGTTTCCAGCAGTTCCCCCGTCGATGACCAGCGTTCAATACGCGATCCGCCTTCAGGGAACTGGAATCCGGTCAGGAAACCTATCAACAAATCGCCGTTCTCCGCGATAGCGATGCTCGTCGGTACTGGACTGTCTGTCCACACCGCGAACGACTCAAGCGTGCTGGAATCAGGGTTGGGAATCCAGCGCCACACGGTATTCGCGCCCGCGTCTGCGATATACAACGTGCCATCATCTGCAACCGCCACATCAACCGGATTGCTGTCTACAATATCGCCATCGGGGTTTTGCGCGGCTTCGGCGCTGTATACATCAATGGCGAAACGCAGTCGCAAACTCACCCGGTCAAGCGCGGCAATCGTATAAGTGAACGGCGTGCGTAAATCGCCTTGTGAAAGCACGATATATAGTATTTCGCCGTCAATCGCCATGCCAGATGGACCAATGACCTCGCCGCCTTCATCACGGCTCGGTAAATTCGCGAGCAGGACCGATGTAGCACCATCCGCGCCTACCACCGTGATCTGACCCGTTCCGCCAAACATCGCCGGACCGAACGCGCCTTGTCCGCTGGTGTCGCCCCCGCGCCCTGCTTCAGCGATATACAGTGTGCCATTTTCATCATAGAAAACCCCGCGTGGATTATGCAGCCCACTCACTAGCGCGTCTTGCGCGCTGATTTCTGCCGCTGGAATGCCTAAGAGCAGCACTGCCGCGAGTATTACAACAATTTTTACCGTGTTAACACTCAATTGTTGCGTCCGCATCTATATGCTCCTTTGTGAAAAATGTTCAATCTCTTGCCCCATTACGATACACGTCTTCAGTGAATCGCGCCTACGATCCGCTCAGTTGGTTTGAAGATTTTTAGACAATTTACCCAAAACGTTTAAGCTTTCCTCACGGAGAGTCCGTTGCAGGACTTACGAGACAGCGTTATGCTTATTTTCGCGTGCATTCGACACGTTAAGTTAACTATATTGGAGGGATTTGAATGTCGAAGAAAGTTTTTAGCGTTTTGATGCTGGTCGCGTTGATCGTTGCCGCGTTTGGCACGGTCAGTCTCGCGGCAGCACAGGATGCCGCATTTGCATGTCCTGAAGGCGAAGCAACTATTCGTGTGGGTGGTGGCTCGGTTGGTGCGGAACGCGAAGTTGGTGAAGAACAAGCCGCACGTTATATGGAACTTTGCCCGAATATTACAGTTGAATTTGTCGATATGCCCGATAGCACGACGGATCGTCTGGGCATTTACCAGCAGTTGTGGGAACAGCAGAGCGGCGACATTGACGTGTATCAGGTGGACGTGATTTGGGCAGGTATCATCGCCGAACACACTGTTGACCTGTATGAATACATGACGGAAGAAGAAGTCGCTATGTATTTCCCCGCCATGATCGAAGGTCAGACGATTGATGGTCGTTTGGTCGCCATTCCCTTCTTCACCGATGCCGCAGGTCTGTACTACCGCACCGACCTGCTCGAAAAGTACAGCGTGGAAGTTCCGACCACGTGGGACGAACTGACAGTCGCCGCGCAGACGATCATGGATGGCGAACGCGCTGAAGGCAACACCGAATTCTACGGCTACGTGTGGCAGGGTAATGCCTACGAAGGCTTGACCTGTGACGCGCACGAATGGCTCGTCAGCGAAACCGGTCAGAGCTTCATCACGCCCGATGGCGAAGTCAACGTCACCAGCGATGCATGGCTAGCGGCGCTTGACCGTGCGGCGGGTTGGGTCGGCACGATCAGCCCCGAAGCAGTCACAACTTACCAAGAAGAAGAAAGCCGTGCGGTCTGGCAGGCTGGCAACGCCGCGTTCATGCGTAACTGGCCCTATGCCTATAATCTCGGTAATGGCGAAGACAGCGCCGTGGCAGGTAACTTCGGTTACGCTCCGCTCCCTATGGGCAGCACGACTGCTGCGGCTTGCCTCGGTGGTTGGCAGCTCGCGGTCAGCGCCTACAGCGCCAATGTCGACGCGGCAGTCAGCGTTGCCAAATTCATGACCAGCTACGACGAACAGCTTGCGCGCGCCCTTGGTCCCACGGGCAGCAACCCCACAATCCCTGCGCTTTATGAAACACCGGAACTGTCGGCAGATCCGCTGTTCACCGCGATGGGTCCGATCCTTTCGACTGCATTCCCGCGTCCGTCGGGTGTCACGGCTGACCGCTACGGTGTCGCGTCGGAACTGTTCTACTCGGCAGTCCATGATGTGCTGACAGGCGAATCCAGCGCCGATGATGCGATGGAAGCCCTCGAAGCCGACCTCGAAGACCTCGTCGCTGAACTGGGAATGTAAGTCCGGTTCAACACTTAGTTCCACAGCAAAAATGGTTGAGGGGCGGGTCGAGCTGATCCGCCCCTATCTTATTCGACAGAATCAGCTTTATTGGGAGATTTTGTTATGGTCGCACAAGCGGAAAGCCGACCTTCCAGCGGCGGGATTAGTCTTCCTGCTCTACTGATTGCGCTGCTGTTTTTGGCGATGGCAGTCGCGTGTTTTGGCGTGATTGTCACCAACGTACTGCAAACCCTGAATGGGCGACTCCCGGATGAAGACACTGGCACCACCCTGCTGCGCTTCTTAAATTCCTACGGTCTAGTCATTCCAATCGTGCTTGCCGGTGTTGGTGCATTCATGTTTGGATTATCACTTCGGCTGTTCCGTATGCAAGCGCAGGCAGCGGCGTGGGGTCAGCAGTTCTTACTATGGATTCTGGTCGTTTGCGCCGTGTTATTCATCCAGCAGTTCAGCGCGGGTGCAAACGCCGCCGGGAGTCTCGGTGGTGGTCTCGCTGCGGCGCTCCCGTTCGCATTTGCCGGGGTCATCTTTGGCGGCGCGTACTGGTGGCTAATGAACAACAAGCACGTGTATCGTGGGCAAGAAACGCTCATGGAAGCAAGCGCGCGTTCCGCGTGGAATCTGCTGCTCCCCACGATTGCCGTCATGGTGCTCGTCGCGCTCCGCCCGCTTGAAGCGACATTTATTACCAGCTTGACTGACCGCACCTTTGCCAGTGGTCGCCCTACCAGCTTTGTTGGCTTTGACAATTACGCGGCGCTGCTCGGCGTGCGCGTCGATACCATCCCGTGCGAACGCGACGAAGCAACCGGTGCGTGCGCGCTTGATCGCAACGGCAATATTGATTTTCCGTCTGAACGTGCTTACTTTGAATCGCTTGGCGATCCAACCTATCGTGATCTCGGATTCGATGATATTTGGACGATCCCGCTTCCCGGCGGCGAATCACAGATAGTCGTCAGCGCCCGCGACGAAATTTTCTTCGACGCGATAGGCAATACCCTCGTTTTCACCGTATTTTCGGTGACGCTTGAGCTTCTGCTTGGCTTGGGTATCGCGTTGATCATCAATTCCAAGTTTAGAGGTCGCGGCTTAATGCGTGCCGCGATGCTCGTCCCGTGGGCGATCCCGACAGTCGTCAGCGCCCGTTTGTGGGAAATTATGCTGCGCGACAACCAATCCGGCGTGATCAATCACTTCTTCACGCAGGTGATCCCCCTGTTCAGCACATCGCAAGCATGGTTGGCAAACGCTAGCCTAGAAATCCCCGCCCTAATCGCCGTGGACGTGTGGAAGACTACTCCGTTCATGGCGCTGATCTTGCTGGCAGGCTTACAGGTCATCCCTAGCGATATTTACGAAGCCGCCGACGTAGACGGCGCGAACAAATTCCGCCAATTCTTCTCGCTTACGCTTCCGCTGCTGCGCCCGACGATTGCCGTCGCGCTCGTTTTCCGCACACTCGATGCGGTGCGCGTGTTCGACGTGTTCAACGTCCTCTTGGGTGACCGCGCCTTTTCGCTTGCAACCTATAACTACAATACTCTTGTCCTTGACCGCGAAGCCGGATATGCGTCGGCGGTTGGGGTGGTCATCTTCGTGATCATCTTGATCTTCACCGTCGCGTATGTGCGTATTTTGGGGGTAAATGCAGAATGACAACCCATACCATCCGTGCCACTTCTGCCGATACGCACGCTGGCACAAAGCGCGATTGGAAATTTTATCTGGGACGCATCGCATTTTGGATCTTGATCATCTTCGTCTTGATCTATACCTTGTTCCCGTTCTATTGGGCGGTCAACTCGTCGTTTAAAGGGGAAGACGAAATGTTCCGCCCCGCGACGTACATCCCGACCAATCCCACACTCCGCAACTATGAAGGCGTGTTCGCCAATGACCAGTTCATTCGCGGTTTAGTCAACAGCGCGCTTGTCAGCGGCACAACCACGCTCATGGCACTGGTGATCGGTTCATTTGCGGCATATGCGCTCGGACGTTTGCAGTTTCGCGGGCGCACGCTCATGCTCTATGCGGTGCTGGCGATGACCATGTTCCCACAGATCAGCATTTTGTCGGGCTTGTTCGGCATCATCAGCGAATTGGGCTTATACGGTAGCCCCGGCGCGTTGATCGTCACCTACCCGTTGATTACGCTGCCGTTCACCGTATGGACACTGACCGCATTCTTCAAAGGGCTTCCCGCCGAGCTTGAACAAGCCGCGCTCGTGGACGGCGCAAGCACGTTCCAAACCTTCTATCAAATTCTGCTCCCCCTAACCGCCCCGGCGCTCGTCACAACAGGCTTGTTGGCGTTTATCAGCGCGTGGAATGAATATCTGTTCGCGCTCACCTTCACACTGACCACGCCGCCTTCGCGCACCGTCACCGTGGCGATTGCCCTGTTCACCGGACAGGTCATGCGCCAAGACCCAATCACCGAGATCATGGCGGCATCGATCATCGTCACCGTCCCTCTACTGGTGCTGGTGCTCATCTTCCAACGCCGCATCGTCGAAGGTCTAACGGCGGGCGCGGTCAAAGGTTAATTTCACCTTTTGAGCATCTCAAAAAGGCGGATTACGCTCTCCGCCTTTTTGATTCCCCGTTTTGTTTTGCGCGGGCGATAGCTAAACTTATGCGCGTTTTTTCATCGACGGAATAGGAAAGACCCCTCATGACTTCACCAATCAACTGGCACAAGAACGCGGTTTTTTATGAGTTGTATTTGCGCGCTTTTCATGATGGCAACAACGACGGCCACGGCGATTTTGATGGTTTGCGCCGTCGGCTCGATTATCTCCAGTGGCTTGGCGTGGATGTGATATGGCTGCTGCCAATGTATCCGTCGCCGCTCAAAGATGATGGCTATGATGTTGCCAGCTACTACGGCATTAACCCCACTTTCGGTCAGTTAGAAGACTTTATGATGACGCTCGAAGAAGTTCACAGGCGCGGTATGAAGTTGATCACCGATCTCGTACTCAACCATACGTCGGATCAACATCCTTGGTTTCAAGAAGCGCGGCGCTCCAAAGACTCCCCCATGCACGATTTTTATGTTTGGACGGAAGACCCCGACAAATACAAAGAAGCGCGTATCATCTTCTTGGATACCGAACGCTCGAATTGGGCATATAACGCTTCAACAGGCGAATACTACTGGCATCGCTTCTATAGCACACAGCCGGACTTGAATTATGACAATCCCCGTGTGCGCGAAGAAGCCCTCAAAATGGTCAAGTTTTGGCTCGATCTCGGCGTGGACGGTTTTCGCCTCGATGCTGTACCGTATCTATTCGAGCGCGAAGGCACAAACTGCGAAAATCTCCCCGAAACACACGCCTTTTTGAAGCAGGTACGTAAATTTGTCGATGACCATTATCCCGGTCGCATTCTGCTTGCCGAAGCCAACCAGTGGCCCCAAGACCTGCTCCCCTACTTCGGGGACGGCGATGAGCTGCATATGTGCTTCAACTTCCCAGTGATGCCCCGCTTGTATATGGCGGTTGCCAAAGGCGATAAAACCCCCGTCATTGATGTCATCAACGCCACACCCGCCATTCCCGCGGGCTGTGAATGGGCGACCTTCTTACGCAACCATGACGAACTCACGCTTGAAATGGTCACGCCTGAAGATCGAGCGTTCATGTGGGATTTCTACGCCCCCGAACACAGTCAGCGGTTGAATCTTGGCATCCGCCGCCGCCTCGCCCCCCTTATGAACAATGACCGCGATAAGATCGAACTGATGCACTCGCTTTTGCTCACGCTGCCCGGAACACCAGTCCTCTACTACGGCGACGAGATCGGCATGGGCGATGATGTCAGCCTGCCCGACCGCAACGGCGTGCGTACCCCAATGCAGTGGAGCGGCGATGATGTCAACGGCGGATTCTCGGCTGCACCCCCCAATTCGCTCTACGCGCCTGTTATCCGCGATCCCCTGTATGGTTTTCAAATCGTCAATGTCGCTTCGCAGCAAGCGGATTCATCGTCGTTGCTCCACACCGTGCGTAACATGCTGCTCAAACGTAAAACGCAGCCCGCCCTGCTCGATGGCGCGCTTGAATGGTACGAAACAGGTACGCCCAGCGTTCTCGGTTTTGTTCGCACCACAGCGGCGGATCGCGTCTTGGCTCTGCATAACCTCACCGACACGGTTCAAACGATCACGCTGCCCGCTGGCAAGAGCTATCGCCATGTGCTGAACGATACCCCGTCCCTCTACAGCGGGTCGATCACACTTAAGCGATATGCATATCTCTGGCTGCGCGAAGAATCGTGAGCGCGCGAAACGCGATGTGTTGCATCAACCTTTCCATCTTCGTATGGGGTTGTAGCGACGCATCGCGATGCGCCCGCCCAAACACAGCCACTTGTAGACGCGGCATACAGGCTGCCCGCTGAACCCAACATCGTGGTTGTCAGTAAAACGTTTTGTCGATACACACGAAAAAAGGATCCATGATGAATTTGCGTCACACATTTTCGCGCCGCCTGAACATCCGTGTCCTGTTGGCGCTCTGCGCGATCATCATCGTGCTGCCGCTGGCGGGATTGGCAGTCGTGCGCGCTCAATTCGGAGAATGTAACATCAACCTAAGCGCCATCATGGGCGGGTTGACCGAAGCACAAGCCGCCGCATCATCCGGCGATACCGACATCGCGCTCGATGTAATTCGCGCCGCCGCCGAAGCCCTCACGCGCATCGCGGATGCGTGCGAGCAGCAGCTTGCGCTCAACACGCCGGAAGCCACCGCCGAAACGACACCCAGTGTCGAAGTGACGGAAACTGTATCCGCCGATTCCGGCACGCCTGAACCACGCACCATGCAGTCGCTCTCCGTGCCGGGAAACTTTTACGCCCCTAACGGCGTGTTTGCCTTCGACTACCCGCCAGAATGGACGATTAGCGACTTTATTTCGATTTCTTCCGACAGCGGCGCGATCTCCGTCGGCTCAACCACTGAAGCGATCACCGCATTGAACGCGCAGTCGCCTGTGCTGTCATCTGGTCAGCAAGCCGTCTTAATTTTGGGCGGCTCGGTGGAATTGATCACCAGCGGCGAATTAAATGCAGGTGGGATCGAAGCGATCCTCAGTTACTATCAAGGGATTGGGGAACGTACCTACAGCGAAACCAGCACGCCCGAAACATTCGACCTTAATGGTCGCGCGGCAGGTCGCTTGACATTCGGCGGCGAAGGCTTCGATGCCTACATGATCGCCATCGAAATCGAAACGGATGTGCGCTACGCCGTCATCGTGGGGACATCTGCAAAGGGTGAACGCGATGCAATCGCCACTATCGTTGATTCTATCGCCTTAACCATCCGCTGACCGCACAATTCACCGCAAAGACTCAGAGAAGACTTTTTCTCTTTTTCTTTGCGGTGAATCGTTCTCTTGCTCCGCGCTCATCCAAAGCGGCGATTTACCCGCACGCGCTCATTAAACAGCGTCCGCATCGCATCCCGATCCCGTGCCTCAATCAAGTCGAAGTACACATTGGGATACGTCTGCTGGATCGTCGCGCGCATCACATCGACTGTTTCCGGCGTGGTAATCACCGTCGCGCCTAAGCTGCGCGTGGACGGGATGAACGAGATCAATTCGCTGTGCGTCGTCACTATCGGGCGGAATGCATTCCAATACGCTTGTGCTGTGTCGAAGAAGTAGCTGGTATCCAAGCCCGGACCGAGTATCACCATATGAAAATCTGCCTGTCCATGCACAGGACCCGGTCCACGCGGCGTAGGAGTCATCGGTATTGGAGTCGCCGCGCCCATCACTTCGATGGATGGCACAGTTTTGAACACTGGCGGAATCTGTTCCAGCAGATCAATCGCCGGAGCGCGACCCGGAATGTAGTAATTGTCCTCTTTCCACAGCGTCACCCCAAAGAACCACGGCGGCGCTTGAGTCGCTATCCACTCGAACATAGCCACTGTCCCGTGCGCTTGACTCTGCGTGTTGTACGCTGGATACCGCGTATCCTGTTGATAGGTGCCGTCGAACGGGTAAATCCCGCCTTCTGTACCTACCACAGGAATCGCCTGTGACCCGAACAGCGCCGCGCATCGCTCGTTGAACATCCGTCCCATTGCGATCAATCCTACCGGATCCCCATAAGGGCTTAAACGGGTACCCCCATACACTGTGCGCCCCGGATCATCGCGCTGGCTGATGGGATCATATGGATATTCAAAGTGCCAGCCGCCTTCACGCGCATTCTGCTGGCTGGCGGGGCGCGCGCTGGCAGGTCCCCGACCGGGAATTTCTTGATAATAGTGATTGAGAATGTACGGATGCGTCGCGCAAAATGCGCCGTTTGCCAGCACATAGCGAAAACGCTCATAATGTGTTTGTGCCAAATAATTCAGGAACGCATCCATCCACAGCGTCGCCGCATAACGTGGATTATCGCTTTCAGCAAGCGGAATAAAGCCGGGATAACATCCCAAACTCACCATGAATTCCGCCCATGCCAGCCAGTTATCCATCAGCGGGCGAATGATATTGTCGAAATCTTGCCATGTCGGATCAGTACCCATCGGCCATTCAACATCGAGGTTCGGCTCATTGTAAAATTCGAACCACTTTACTCCCGCGCGCACAAACGCCATCGTGATATCGCGCAGTTGCCGGGTGAATGGCGCTGCCCCCCATCGCCCCAAATACAAGCGAACAATCGGCGTACAGCCGTTTTGCATCAAATAGATCGCGTCATCGACATATTCCGTCCCCGCCGCCAGTAGTTTCGCCCAGCCCATGCGCGGACCTAAATAACGCGAGTATTCCATCGGGGTTTGATAAACCTGCTCGACGTGTAAGCCGCGCGGATTGCGCGACCACACAAATTCGTCTAAGCGCATTAGGCGTTAGCCTCCTGTGACCGGCCCCGGTGTCGGCTGCACCGGTGTGAGATTGGGCGGTTGAGTCGGCACGGCATTCACATCCGGCGACGGCGTAGCAGTGATGAATCCGGCGGGTGGACGTGAAGTCGGGACGCGCGGCGTAGGGATAATCGGCTGATTCGGATCGAGCGTCGGTGGCAGAGTCGCCATTGGCGCGCCAAACGGTTGATTGGCAAACGCTCGCTGATTGAGCGTGTTTCGCATGTTATCGAACGTATCTTCGACCACCGGATCGAAAATCGCCATCGGCATTCGCTGCGAAATATCCACCCCAATCTGGCTGATGGCATCGCGGCGCGCGACCACCGTGATGACGATCAACCGCTGCGGCGGAATCAAACTCGCCAATTCAAGGTCGCTGATCACCGTAGGGCGAAACCGATCCCAATAAGATCGCGCGGCATCGAACAGCCATTCCGCGCCCAAATTCGGCGCGATCAGCAGAAAATGATAGTCAGGTAACACTGTTAGTTGAGGCATAGATGCGTATCATAGCCGCTTTTGTCTGCGAACTCAACCTGTAGCGGCTGAAAAGATCGGGCGAACGCATTAAACCACGTGTGTACTCAAAGGCTCAAATTGCCCCGATTCGCCATCCCAAGGTGATAATCGAAAAACACAGATATAGGCTTTTCCTCTCCTGAATTCGGGCGCACAGCCAATCGGAGGGGGTGTTGGTGCGTTTGACTTGGCTTAAATGGCATATCCCAAGAACGTTCACGAACAAAAATGCGGTGACAGATGTAACCTTAAAGAAACGCTCCTTATTCTGGTGAATAGCGCTTAAAATTTTCAGCAAACGCATAACCGAATACCATTTGCCATGTCAGTAGCAAATTGACAAAGCTTCTCTTGTGCCCTGTTGCATGGAAAGGTGTTGCGCCATATGCCGCGATTGAGTGATGATGATCTTCGTGTGCTTCGTGAGAACGCTCATGATGAAGCGGCTTTTCAAACGCTGGTCACTTTACTCGAAACCCGCATTGATGAAGCATCGCAGTCCGCCAGCATTTCCACCACCAAGCTTGATACATTTCCGCAAGATGCCGTCTTCCCCAAAGACGAGTTCTCTATGACAGATTTCATTATGCATATTGCGCTGCGTTTAAGTCATGAATTCCGCACGCCTATGGCGATCATCATCATGTCAATTGATCTACTTCAACGCTATTATGATCGCATGTCCATCGAACGCCGCACTGAACAATACGACAAAGTTCGCACCGAAGTGCGCCACATGACGACTATTCTCGATGATCTCAATTTCATCATTCAGGCAAAAGCGGGCAGCTATGTTCTAACGCCCACCCTTATCGACCTCCAAAAGCTCTGTACGGGGATTGTGCGTGGGTTAAGCGCCGCGCGCGGACGGCTCATCATCCCCGATATTGAGCCTGATGCCCGTACATTCATGACTGACAGCGATTTGCTCGTTCGCATCCTACGCAGTTTAATATTGAATGCCATCAAGTTTTCCAAACCGCCGCAGCCCATCCATATCCGCGCCCGCCGCGATGAACAGGCCCTACTCGTTGAAGTTGCCGACTACGGTATCGGCATTCGCAAAGAAGATATTGCCCACCTTTTTGACCCGTTCTTTCGCGGCGGCAACGTCGATGAAACCAATGGCATCGGTTTAGGGTTAACCATGGCGCGCGAAGCCGTCCGCATGTTAAACGGCTCAATCGCCATCGACAGCGCTCCCAATATTGGCACAACTGTCTTAGTGCGCCTGCCAGCGATTTTTGCGGCAGTCGCTAACCGTTAATTTTTGAAGTATTTGGCGTTTCTAATCTCAAAGAGGGGGCTTTATGCCTATCGCTTTAATTTTCGTCGGGCTTGCTGCTGGTGTGTTGTCCGGGATGTTCGGCATTGGCGGCGGCGTGGTAATTGTTCCCGCTCTCATGACGCTGCTCGCTTTTGGACCCCAACAGGCAGTTGGCACATCGTTAGCCGCGCTGCTTATGCCTGTCGGCATCTTCGCCGTGCTGGAATACTACCGTAAAGGCAAACTGAAACCCGCTTTCGCCGCGCTTGTGGCGGTTGGTCTGCTGCTCGGCGTGTATTTCGGGGCGCGCATCGCGCTCGGCTTACCCGCCGACACCCTTCAGCGTATCTACGGGATATTTTTGCTTTACGCAGGCTGGCGCTTTGTCGAGCCGCGCAAATGGTACGCCGAACTGCGCGTGCGCGCCCCTGTCCCACCCGATATTCCCACCCCCCATATGAAAGTCACGCCCGCTTTAGGCGCGGCGCTGCTCATCTTGGGTTTTGGTGCGGGCATCGCGTCCGGGATGTTTGGCATTGGCGGCGGAATCGTCATCGTGCCATTTCTCGTCAGCCTGTTCAAATTCGATCAAAAAGTGGCAGTCGGCACTTCGTTAGGAGCGCTGCTGCTTCCCGTCGGGCTTCCCGGCGTTTTGGCATACTACACCGAAAACCAGCTCGATCTGTCGTCAGCGGCTTTCGTGGCGATTGGCTTGGTCGGCGGGGCGCTGCTCGGCGCGCGCATCGCGCTTGGCTTGCCGTCCGCCACCGTGAAACGTCTCTACGGGATTTTCCTGTTCGTCATCGCCATCCGCTTCATCGTGGGAACGTAAAAAAGGCGGCGCACCCATCACAGGCACGCCGCCCTTTTTATTCCAATTTCGCAATTGTAGGGGCGGTTCGAGAACCGCCCCCCGTGCCGCAGGACGCGGTTTACCCGCCCGAAGCAAGCGCTTCCATCGTGGACATTTCCAAAGCGGCATAGCTGTCAGCCCATCAAAACGAATCACCGTCCCCGTTCCCGGCGCGAACAAGTCCGTCACCACGTAGGCGTTGCCATCCGCGTCGATGGCGAGCGCGGTAGCGAACGCTAATCCGGTCAGCACCAATTCCGATGTGCCATCCGGCAGAATGCGATACACCGACCCCGAACCCGGCTGCGGACCTTGTTCAGTGAACATGCCGAACTGCGTCACGTACAGGTTGCCATCGGGCCCCATCTTCATATCCGTCAGCATCGTCAAGCCTGTGGCGAAATCGCTCACCGTGCCGTCCGGCTCAACTAGCAGAACCTTTGCTGAACCGGGGACAAACGGTGCGCCAGAAAGCAGTGCGACATACGTATTGCCCGTTTCCTCGTCATAGACCACGCCCGTTGGCACAGGGTCGGTGATCAATTCGTCATTGCGATACGGGCTTGGGAACACCCCCGGCAGCCCTTCAAACACCGCCAGCGTGACGATTTCACCACTTTCAGGGTCAATACTATACAGCGCGTTTGAAGCCGCATCGGTCACATACAGCAAACCATCCGGTCCCGCCGTAATTCCATACGGATGCGCTTCGAGATTCGTCGTTCCGTCGGGATTTTCCTCAAGTTCCAATGCCCACAGGTCAGCAATCGACTCGACTTCACCATCCGTAATTCGGATCACCGTCCCGAAGTACGGCACGGTCACTTCTTCACCCGCGCCAATGATCCACGCGCCAAATGGTGTATATACCACCCCATTTTCCACATACAGATGCGCCGCGCCCGTGCTGTCTGCGCCCAAGAACATCGACGGTAGGGTGACGATTTCTTCCAGTTCGCCATCGACCAAGCGCATCACGCGCGAAGTTTCGCCAATCGTCACGGTTTGCACTTCATTCGTCGCCGGGTTCACCATCTCGACTTCGGTATCGCCGCCAACACCGCTGTCAGACAGCCACAATGTCCCTTCCGCGTCGATAAACGCGCCAAGCGGTGTATTCAAGCCTTCCGCGACGACTTCCCCGCCCAGCGCCTCGTAATCAATGCCGGGCATACCTTCTTGCGCGAAGGCAGGCAGCGCAAACACAATCGCCAGCAGTGCCAAAACACATATCACCAGTCTCTTCTTCATCGCAATACTTCCTTTTGGTGTTGGTCAGGTACATCCTGTGCGGCGGTTCCGGTTTCTCCCCAAATGACCGCGCACACAGAATCAGCGTAGCACAATCTGCGTGTTACGCCATACGCCAAGCCTAGAAATAGTTTGAGACTTTATAAAAAATCTGTAATGATTGCTTGTCAGCGTCCCGCGCCAGCGCCTACCATACCTTCCACGCTGCTTGACCATGTTCCCACAAGCCGTTGAGGTATTTCACGTCGCGCAGCGTATCCATGCTTTGCCAGAAGCCTTCATGCCGGTATGCTGATAGTTGATTGTCTTTCGCCAGCCGTTCCAGCGGTTCGCGCTCGAAAATCGTCTCATCCCCGTTGATGTAGTCGAGTACGCCGTGCTCCAGCACAAAAAATCCGCCGTTGATCCAGCCCTCGCCAATTTGCGGTTTTTCTAAAAACTCCGCTACACGATCCCCCTCAAACGCCAAGCCGCCAAACCGTGCCGGGGGACGCACCGCCGTGACCGTCGCCAAGCGACCCTGTGCCTTGTGAAATGCGATCAACGCCTGAATATCCACGTTGGATACGCCATCGCCATACGTCATGCAGAACGGTTCGTCATGGGGCAAATACTCCGCCAACCGCTTGATCCGCCCGCCTGTTTGCGTGTGCTGTCCGGTATCCACTAACTGCACCGACCAATCTTCAACATCGCCATCATGGAACGTGATATGACCATCTTTCAGGCGAATCGTGAAATCGCGGTTGAGCGCGTGATAATCGAGAAAATAACGTTTGATCACCTCGCCCTTATATCCCAACGGCACGACAAAATCCGTCAGCCCATGTGCCGCGTAGATTTTCATGATGTGCCACAAAATCGGATGTTCCCCGATTTCCACCATCGGCTTAGGCTTGACCACTGTTTCTTCGCTCAAGCGCGTGCCAAGCCCGCCCGCGAGAATGATCGTTTTCATGTGGATTGCTCCCCCACCCGCCGCAGCACGTCGAGCGTTTGCCGCGCGAAACGCTCCCAGCGATACGCCGCCGAACGTTCGATGCTTTTGCGTCGCAACTCCGCTTGCAGTGACGGATCACGCAGCACCGCCGACACCGCGTCCGCGAATGCTTCCGCTGTCACCTCATCCACCTTGATCCCCGCTTCGCCGCTGATCTCTCGCAGCGCGGCGCGGTTGCTCACAATCACGGGCAAACCGCACGCCAGCGCCTCCACCAGCGTCATCGAAAAGCCTTCGTACAGGCTGGCATTCACATACGCATCCGCGCCGTTGTATACCGCGATCAGTTCACGGTGATCCGGCAGCACGCCATCCGTTTGAATCACGCTCTCACGGATGCCGAGTTTGTCGGTCAGTTCGTCCAGCGGCAGATTCAAGTGATTGGGACCAAACAGTAGCAGCTTATGGGGTATCTTGTCGCGCCGCTTCAAAATGCTGAACGCTTCCAGCAGTAACGGGATGTTCCGCCGCTGCGACAGTTTGCCCACCCACAGCAGATACGGCACATCCTCACCGACATGACGCATCCGCGCCGCCCGCTTGAACGCCTCATCTTCGACAGGAATGAACGTGACATCCGCGCCCTGCCCGATGATTTCCAGTTTGTCCAATGGTGTGCCGTAATAGCTCGTGATATCCTGCTTGACCGACTCTGAAGGCACAATTACCACATCGGCTTTGCTCGCGCTCAAGCGATACAGTCGTTCATACGTCAGGTGATACCATGCACTGTGCGCGCCCGCCGCCACCTCATTGACACTGTGGATTGCCACAACCGTCCTTCCCGGATACAGCACAGGCAGCGTATAACTTGGACCATACAGCACATCGTTGTTACGGCTTTGAATCGGCAGCAGCACATTTTCCCATGCCTTGCCGCCTAAATTCGGCTTCAAGTGATGCACGCGAAACCGGTCACTCAAACCAAGCGAGTTTTTGTCAAACGGGAACTGCACATACACGTTGACCACATCGTTATCGTGCAGCATCGTGTCCCAGTATTTGAACATATATTCGATGTAGCGCCCCACGCCCAACCGCTGACCCGCAAGCCGCTGCGCGTTAATTCCAAACCGCATCACCTACACCTTGTCTGCAAAGAAGGCGGCAAATTGATCGATCACGTATGCCAGCATCTTCGGCGTGATCTTCGGGTACACCCCAATCCAGAAGGTTTGGCGCATCACCGTATCCGTGACCATCAACTCCCCCGCCACGCGATACTTCGCCCCCTGATACGCGGGCTGGCGTGTCAAATTCCCGCCGAACAACAAGCGCGTAGCAATCTTGTTCCGTTCCAAATGCTGCACCAGCGCGTCACGGCTGAACGGCGCATCCGGTTTCACCGTGATCAAGAAGCCGAACCAGCTTGGGTCGCTGTTCGGTGTCGCTTCGGGCAGCGTCAAAAATTCGGCGTAGGGCTGCAAACCCTCGCGCAAAATTCGCCAGTTGCGTTTGCGCGCCTCAATAAACGCAGGCAGCTTCTTCAACTGCGCCACGCCAACTGCCGCTTGCATATCCGTCAATTTGAGGTTGTAGCCGATATGCGAATACGTGTACTTGTGGTCATACCCGTAGGGGAGTTCGCCCAACTGCCACTCGAAACGCTTGCCGCAGGTATTCTCTTTTCCCGGTTCGCACCAGCAGTCGCGCCCCCAATCGCGGAAGCTC
The DNA here is from genome assembly GCA_034434595.1 of Anaerolineae bacterium. Taxonomy (GTDB): domain Bacteria; phylum Chloroflexota; class Anaerolineae; order Aggregatilineales; family Phototrophicaceae; genus Flexifilum. Next base: position 247,535 of record DAOTZD010000009.1, on the reverse strand, counting down.
TCGACCAGCGTTTTGAGCGCGGGTTTGTTCGTCAGCACGCACCCGCCTTCGCCCATCGTGATGTGATGCGCCGGATAAAAACTCACCGTCGCCAAATCGCCAAATGTGCCTGTCAGCTTACCGTTGTAGGTTGATCCAAGCGCGTCGCAGTTGTCCTCAATCACCCACAAATCGTGTTCACGCGCCAGCGCCATCACAGCATCGAGATTGAACGGATTGCCGAGCGTATGCGCCATCATGATCGCTTTGGTACGCGGTGACACCGCCGCCCGCAGTTGCTCGATATTCACGTCATACGTCGGCAGCACAATATCGCAGAACACAGGGACAAGCCCGTTTTGCAGCATCGGATTCACCGTCGTCGGGAAACCCGCTGCGACGGTCAGCACTTCGTCACCGGGACGCAGCGCTCGTTCCCCCAGTTTGGGCGATGTGAGCGCGGTCAGCGCCAGCAAATTAGCCGATGATCCCGAATTGCACAGCATCGCATGGCGCAGCCCGAAATAACGCGCGAATTCACGCTCGAATTGATTAGCATACCGTCCCGTTGTCAGCCAAAAATCCAGCGCCGAATCGACCAATGTGACCAGTTCATCCGCATCGAACGTGCGCCCACTCACAGGAACATTAGCGGGGATGCTCGATTCATCATTCGTCGGATACGCCGCCGCGTGATATTCCGCCACCAGCGCGAGAATTTTCTGCCGCAGTTCATCGGGTGTGGGTTTGTCCTGTTCGGTCTGCATGTCAGCCCTTCAATATCACATCTCGCGCCCGCACTGTCGCCATCACTTCCGCTTCCGGCAGCGGCATATCTCCCCCCGTTTGAATCGCCTCGTAAAACCCGCCGATCAAGCGCCGCAAGCCCGGATACGCCGTTTCGCCGCGCGCCGCCCGCCCCGCGAGATTGCTCCCCGCCGTGAGCAGCATCCGCGCCGCGAAGTCGAACGGGTGCAGAATTTTTCGCGCCGTTGAAACCCCACCGCCTTCGCGGATCGCGTAGCCGTGAAACAAATCAAGTTGAATCGTCCCATGAGTTCCGGCGATTATGAACCATGCCGTTGTCGGGCGGGCGTTCATGCTGATGGCGATGCTCAATGTCATGCCCGCGTGTACCGCGTCCGCTTGACATTCCCCCTCACCCGCGCGTATCACGTTCCATGTATCCGGCAGTGAACCCGCAAAGCGCATCATCAGCGACAGCGGATGCGGCAGCACATCCGCGAGAATATTTTCCGCGCTTCCCTTGCCCAACGCCGCCCCCGCGGAATAAAATCGCCCTTCCATCCGCACAACCCGTCCGATGGAGTTCAGCCATTTTCTCGCTTGCGCCGCCCCATCCTGAAACGGGAATTGATGCACAGGCATCACCTGCCGATTTGCCTCTTTCCCCGCCGCGTAGATGCGCGCGCACTCGGCGGCTGTTGCCGCCAGCGGCTTTTCGACCACGACATGCAGCCCCGCGCTCAATGCCGCTTCCGCCAGCGCGACATGCGTATCCATCGGCGTACAAATATGCGCCACATCAAGCGGTACGCCCTGTACCGCATCCAACGACTCGAACGCGCGCGCACCAAATTGACCCGCCAGCCATTCCCGCGCCTGTGCTTGCGGATCAAGCACAGCGGCGATCCTGTGACCATTTCGCCGCACCGCGTCGGCGTGCCAGCGCCCCATCAACCCCGCCCCGATAATCACAGCGCGCAGCGGGCGATGAGTGGGCAGCGTATTGGAAGGAAAACTCATGCCCTATCGTACATCCTGTAGGAAACCTTCGTGCCATTGTAGTATCCGACTGTACAGGCGCGCAACGGTATGTCCGCCAGCGCGTCCGCACTTGCTAACCAACAGTTGTACGTTTCGTTTGTAGGAGCAGCGGCGAAACTTGTTTCGTACATGCCGCCCGTTGCAGCGGGTGCAAACACAAACATCCTAAAAATCGCAAAACACCTACGGAATTGGGTTGATCATGGGTTATGATCATCGTTAGAGAAGATAGACGTAGCGACCAAAGGAACACATTCATGCTGTTGAAGTATTTCTATGACCGAACGCTCGCGCAAGCGTCGTACATGATTGGCTGTCAGGAAACCCACGAAGCCCTCATCGTCGATCCATCGCGTGACATCGATCAGTATCTCCACGCGGCGCAGCAGGCGCGCATGACAATCATCGACGTGGCTGAAACACACATTCACGCCGATTTCGTCAGCGGCGCGCGTGAACTCGCCCATGCCACAGGCGCAGCCCTCTACTTAAGCGCCGAAGGCGGCGAAGATTGGTCATATCAGTTCTTACGCGAAAATGATGTTCCCCTGAAAGACGGCGACTCATGGATGATCGGCAATATTCGCATCGAAGCGATGCACACACCCGGTCATACGCCAGAACACATGATCTTTCTCGTCACCGATACAGCGGGCGCGGATAAACCGATGGGTATCATCACCGGTGACTGCCTGTTCGTCAACGATGTGGGGCGACCCGATTTGCTTGAAACAGCGGCGGGTGTCATTGGCTCAAAAGAAGTCGGCGCACGCGGGCAGTTCGCCAATGTGCAAAAGCTCAAAACCATGCCCGATTATTTGCAAGTCTGGCCCGGTCACGGAGCGGGGAGCGCGTGTGGTAAGTCGCTCGGCGCGATTCCCTCCAGCACGCTCGGCTATGAGAAATTGTTCAATCCCGCTTTCCAATTTAGCGACGAAGACGCTTTCGTCCGCTGGCTGCTCACAGGTCAACCCGACACACCGCACTATTTCAAGCACATGAAGCGTATCAACAAAGAAGGTCCGGCGCTTCTTACCGATCTTCCTGATCCGCTTCCAATGGACAGTTTTACATACCCGGATATTACCGCCAGCGGCGCGAATGTCATCGACGCGCGCCCCGATCTGCGCGATGGCACGATAGTGACAGGCGCGATTCGCATCCCGCCCACAGACCGTTTCAACACCTACGCGGGTTGGATGGTCAACTATGACAAGCCAACCTATCTCATCGCTTCCGCCGAAGACTTGCCGCGTTTCATCAAAGAACTCCACGCTGTCGGTATCGACCAGCTAGAGGGCTTTTTCACGCCGGATCAAGTCGAATCATATCTCACGACAATCCCGCAGTTGGATGTAAAGGAAGCCGCCGATCTCATCGCCAGCGGCGCGGTTGTGCTGGATGTGCGCGCCAAAAACGAGTTCCATGAGGGACACATCCATAATGCGGTCAACTTGCACTACGGCATGTTAGCGCATGGCGTGCCGCCACTGTTCCAAGAAACACTGCCGCAAAACACATCCGTGATTGTCTACTGTGCGACTGGCGCTCGCTCGCAAATCGCATCCAGTATGCTCCAAAACTGGGGCGTGCCCAATGTCTACAACCTCACATACGGCTTTGACTCGTGGCAAAAAGCGGGGCTAACCGTCGAACACTAGAACCTCATTCAAAAGAGCGCGATTGCAGGGGCGACTAGCGAAACTCGTTTCGCATGGGTCGCCCGCGTAGGAATGAAATATTGAAATGAATTCTACAAACGATTCATGGTTGCGCCACGTATTGAACACAGCAAGCGCAAACATACGCTGCGTCACTTGATAAAGGGAAATTCGATGGCTGCAACCACACAATCAATAGGGGCGAACGAATCAGTAAATGTGCGCGCAGAGTATTCACAGGGGGGATTACGTTTTGACCGCGCCTTTACGCTGCTGTCCATGCTGTTCCTCGCGGGTTTGTGGATCGACGGATGGGCACATTTTCACGGGCGCGTCGATGACAGTTTCTTCACGCCTTGGCATTTGGTGTTTTACAGCGCTTTCGGCTTGTGCGCCGCCTTCTTGATAATCAACCTGTTTTTGAACGTGAGAAAAGGCTTCAGTTTCACCCGCGCGCTTCCGAAAGGTTATTGGCTCTCGCTCATTGGTGTAACGATCTTCGCGTTGGGGGGTGTCGGAGACATGATTTGGCACACGCTGTTCGGCATCGAAGACGGCACAGAAGCCCTGTTGAGTCCCACCCATATTATGTTAGCGATTGGCATGGCGTTGGTGTTCACCGGACCCGTGCGCGCCGCGTGGAATCGCGCGCAGTCCACTGATGCCAGTGGTCAGCGCGGGTGGGGCGCACTCGCCCCCATGATCATCTGCATCACACTGGTGCTGTCGCTGATTTGGTTCTTCACGTCGTATGCGAACCCGATTGCACTGCCCTTAGCGGCGCGCGGCGCGTTTCGCGGTCCGTCCGATACGCTGCAAGACTTCGGCGTGACGGGCATCCTGATGACGATGGCGATCATGAGCAGCATCATCGTCTTGCTGGCGTGGCGCTGGAAGCTGCCGTTTGGCGCGTTCACGCTGCTGCTCACGGCGAGTACGGCGCTGCTCACCGTCTTGATCGACAGCTATTGGTTCATCCCCGGCGCGTTGATCACAGGCGTGATCACGGACATTTTCTACGCCCGCTTCAAACCGTCACCGGAGCGGTTAGGCGCGCTGGCGCTGTTCGCCTTTATCACCCCCGCACTCTACATGGCGGCGTACTTCATCACTGTGCAGGTGATCGCTGGCGTGATTTGGAGCATCCACGTGTGGACAGGCGCGATCTTCCTGTCGGGGATAATCGGTCTGCTGGCACTGTTTGTGGTTAATGGGGCGCTGCACCTGAAACCGAACGAATAAAAATACAAAACGATTCACCACAGAGAAGAACGGAACGAGTTCCGCGAGGGTGCAGAGGGGAACTCAGCCCCTCTGCGATCTCTATGTCCTTTGCGGTGAATCATTCTCTTTGTTTCTCTCTTTATTCGTAGCGCAGCACGCTTGTGACAGGTTCGCGGGTTGCGACACTCGCGCTCAAGAACGTCGAAACAAACGCGATCACCACCGACGCAAGGATGAGTGCAATCGCCAGCGGCGCGGCATCTCGCGGGATCGGAATACTGATCCCAACGCCGAAACTCGTCATCAGCGCCACAATCAACGCGCTCAAACCAATCCCCAGCAAACCGCCCAGCAAGCCGATTATCGTGTTTTCAATCAGCATGATCGTCAGCACACGTCGCCCCTTCAAGCCCACCGCCTTCAAAATGCCAATCTGGCGGCGGCGCTCCAACGTTGCCAGCGATACTGTATTCGCCATTGTCACCGCCGCCGCCAGCAGGGATAGCAGCCCCACCAGCGTCGGAATCGCCGCAAACTGATCGATCAGTCGTCCCAAGAAACTGTCAATGAACGTCACATCCAGCGCGAACACAAATGGCACAGTCGAAAGATCGAGCAGCACTTGATTTAACTTATCCGGTTCGGTTTGCAGCACCGTCAGCGGGAATACTTCACCCCCCTGCACCGATCCCGCCGGAATCACATATTCAGCGAATCCGCCAACCACACTTCCGGGATTCGTCGTGATCCCCACAATCTCAAACTCATAACGGCGGCTGTTGACCAGCAGTTCGATCATCGAACCGACGCGCGGAGTCACGTTGCTGTAGCGTGTCAAAAATGACTCCGGCACAACCATCACCTGTTTGCCTTCGTCTTCCGGTGTGAGCATCCGCCCTTCCAGCAAAGTCGCGGCAAAGTTCGGGTTATCAGATTCCCGAATCGCAAGCTGAAGCGAATACAAGAATCGCCGCGGCGGACGCTGCCCACCGCCTTCCATCTCAAAAGGCAGTTCGATCTCTGGCTGAACGCCGTCTATGGTGCGAAGTTCCGCGCTGATATTGGAAATCTGCGTGCGGTATTGAATCCCGTCGATGTTGTTCAACTGCGCGTCGAGTAAACCTTGCGCCAGCCCCGGCGATACCACGCCCAACAGCGGCATAACCATCACATTGCCGCCCAAGCTCTGCGAAAGCGAAATTTGCAAAATTTCGCGCGTGCCTACCCCCACAAACGTGATCGCGCTCAACGCGAACATCCCCGCCGTAAGCGCCAGCAGCGTCGTCGCGGTACGCACGCGGCGCGCTGTCATATTCCGCAGCGCCAAACGCATATCGACAATCCCAAACGACGGGAAACGGCTCACTAACCACACAATCACCCAGAACACCATCACCAGTAAGCCCATAATGATAAGCGTGATGCCTACCCCGCCCATCCCGACTAGCACGCCGGGAAACACCCGCGATCCATCGCGCGACAGCGGAATATCCCCAATGATTCGTCCCGCCACCCCGCCAATCACGATCACCACCAGCGCCAGCGCGATGATGCTGTGGAATACGCCTGTGCGGGGAATCGCGGTTTCGTTCGGGCGCAAAATGGTCGCCGGGCGCACTTTGTTGGCGGTCAAAATTGGCAGCACGCCAAACACCAGCGTGACAATCATGCCCAAGCCCAAGCCGTATAACAGCGCTTCGGGATACAAGCGCCATGTCAATCCCTGCTGCAAAACCGCTTCCCCAAACTGGTTGACAAACACGCTCAACACCACGCCGAGAATACACCCGACGATGCTTCCCAGTATGCCCAGCAAAAACGCTTCGCTCATGAACAGCCAGAAAACCTGCCGCCCCTTCAAGCCAAACGTCTTCAGCGCCGCGATTTCGGCGGTGCGCCGCCCCACCATCACCAGCATCGTGTTGATGATGCCCACCCCGCCAATCAACAACGCACCCAATCCCATGATCACAATAAAGCGACCAAGATAATCCGACACGATGGTGTAATCTTCGATGAGTTCGATTGTCGTATCGACATCGGTGCTATACCCAATTTGTTCACGCAGCGATGAACGCACTTCAAGCGGATCGTAATCGCCCTCAATCGTGAAACTGGCGATATTCGGGCGCACTTCCACTTGCAATACGTCTGCGTTGGCAATATCGATATAGGCGAAACCGAAGAAGGATGCGAACAAATTCGTCACGCCGCTTTCGATGTACGTCGGCACAATCCCGCGCACGATAAATTCTTCCGTCGTGCCGCTCACCCTCACCCTATCGCCCACGCGAATGTTATTCTGGTCCGCCAAATTGCGGCTGATGACAATCTCATTCCCACCGGTGAACAAATCCGCCAGCGGCACGCCCGCCGGGTCTTGCGCGAATATCGGCTCAGTCGGCGGAAATGTCTCAGGGTCAATCAAATACGCGCTCACAAACTGGGGTCGCCCCACCGTCACCGCGTCGATTCGCGTCACCTGCATCCCTGCCAGCGATTGAAAGAATGTCGCTTTGCCGCCATATTCCCCGGCGACTGCCTCAATCGCTTGTATGTCTTCCGCGCTAAAATATTCTCCGTCGTCGTCGCCAAAACTGAAAACTTGCAGCCCGCCCAAGCTATCAAACCCGACCCGGACATCGCCATGCAAATTTTGTCGCACGTTGTCAATCAACGAATCACCAATCGCCAAACCAAGACTTCGCAGCGCCACAACCGTCGCCACACCCGCGCCAATACAAAAGATGGCGAACGTCGTCCAGCGGGTGCTTCGCCGCAAATTGCGCGCGGCGTAGTTCAAATAGAACAAAATTCGAGACATTAGGGTTGATCCCCGATTCCATGTATATCACGCTGATCGTCCAAGTATACGCGCGCAGATAGCAAAAGGTTACAGGGATGTGCCTACTTTCTAGGGCGAACGTATCAAACACCTGTTTGCTCAAAGGCTCAGTTTGAACCCGATTCCCCACCCCAAGTTGAGGACCGAAAAACACGGATATAGGCTTTTTCCTCTTACTGTCGCTTCCTCAGCCGAATTCAGGGGAGGCGGCGCGCACAGCGAGCCAGAGGGGTTTTGGTGCGTTTGCCCTACCTACTTTCACATCTTCAAAGCGCGGCATCATTCGCTTGTGTATAATTAAAGTGCTTCGTTACCAACACACATGCATCGCTTCGGGGCGATGTCTGCGAGATAACCTATGAGTACCGTCGTCGATAGTCAAAGCGCGGTTGCGCTGGTCGAAATTCAAAAACTGCGCGTGGTCATTGATGAAGTCTCTCACGCGCTCAAAAGCCAGCAAGAACTGTTGAAAATGCGCGATCTCACTCTGAACCCCGCTTTGCTCGAATCGCTCAAAGCCGTCGAGAGCGATTTGTATCGCTTGGAGACTATCCTCATCAGCGAAAGCACGGAGTTAGAGCAGTTGAACGCGCTGGTGCAAACTTCCGCGATGGTCAACTCATCCCTCGACCTCGATACCATTCTCGCACAGGCGATGGACGAAATTCTCAACCTCACGCGCGCGGGGCGCGGCTTCATCCTGCTCGAAAATCCCAACACCGGCGAACTTGAACACCGCATCACCCGCGACAACGAACCCGAAATCGCCCACGAAGAAGGACTGACCGACGAAGAAGCCAATCTTGATTCCGTCGCGTATGTCAGCCGTACCCTGCTTAACGAAGTCATGGCGACGGGCAAACCCCTCCTTACCGACAACGCCCAAAACGATCCGCGTTTGGCGGGCAGCGAAACTATCGCCCGCTTCGTCCTCCGCTCCGTTATGTGCGTTCCATTGATCTACCGTGACCGCCTCAAAGGCGCGATTTACGTCGATAACCGCTTCCGTGTCGGTGTATTCACCGAACGTGAACTTAACCTGCTCACTGCTTTTGCCAACCAAACCGCCGTCGCTATCGAAAACGCCATCCTGTTCGGCAAAGTGCAAACCTCACTGCGCGAAATCACGCAGATCAAAGAGTTGATGGAAAGCGTTTTCGCATCCATCACCAGCGGCGTGATCACCACCAACGCCGATGATATTGTCACCACCTTCAACCGTGCGGCGGGCGATATTCTGCTGCGCGCCGCGGAAACGACGATTGGGCAGCCCTTGGATGATCTGCTCCCGCGTATGCAAATCGACCAATACTTGAGCAGCGTGCGCGATGGCGAACCCCGTGTCGATGCCGAAATTCAGCCCGATGTGCCGGGACGCGGACGTATCGCGCTGGCGCTGCGCTTTACCCCGCTCAAAAACGCCACACAGGATATTCAAGGCGCAGCCCTCGTCATCGACGATTTGACCGAACAGCGCGAACGTGACGAAGCCCTTAACTTGATGACCCGCTATCTTCCGCCCGGCATGGTCGAAAACATCCACCACATCGCGGAACTCGCGCTCGGCGGCGAACGCCGCGAAATGACATGCGTATTTCTCGAAGTCATCCCCTACAAACAGCTTGCGTCCAGCTTGCGCCCGCAGCAAATGATGGACATGCTCAACATCTATCTCGAAACCGCCACCATCGAAATCAATAAGGCGCAGGGTATTGTCGATAAGTACATGGGCACGGACATTATGGTTTTGTTCAACACCCAGTTGAACCCGGATAAGAATCACGCCCTCGCAGCCGTCAATATGGCACTCGCTGTCCGCGATGCCTTCGTCAATCTATATGCCCGCTTGGGCATCGCCCCCGATGTCCACTACTACCGTGCGGGCATTCATACAGGTGTGGCGACATTGGGCAATGTCGGCAGTTTGAACCGCCGTAGTTTCACTGCAATTGGCGATACGATCAATCTCGCCAAACGCATCGAAGAAAACGCCAGCAGCGGGCAAATCATGATCAGCGAAGAAACAATGCGCGCCATCAAAGATGCGCCCGGTATTCGCCTCGAAGAACGGCAGGCGGTGCAGGTGAAAGGTCGCCAGCAGCTCACCCGCCGCTACGAAGTTTTTAGAAGCTAATCGCCTTATGCCAACGATGAAGTTGATTGACGTTCGCAAAAACGAGATAGTAGAGTTTCGGGAAAACCAAGAGATAATAAATGACGCAAAACCCGTCATTGAAATCTATCAAATTTTGTATAACGCGCTTTAGCAGCACTGCATGGGCGTGCGCCAACAAACGCTTTTCAGCCTCATGAATGAGGCTTACAGGTTTTTCGATAGCTGGAGGGCTTTCAGCCTCCGTCGGTGCTGAATCATGAGCAAGGTTGAAGCGAAAACTGTGGACGACACCGCGAAATTTGGCAAATCGAAAAATGGCGGCTTGACCGCCCAAGAACAACTGCGTACCCTCGCGCAGAATATGAATACGCTGGCGACGGAGATGCGTAATCAGCAAAATGATCTCCGCAAACGCGGCATGAATCTCCCCAGCGGCTCAGCCGAGCGCGTGCGTTATGCCTCTACTCGCCTTGACCCGTTGGGCAATTTACTCACCTCGCAGCAAATCGAACTGCGCCAGCTTCGCGCCCTTGCCGAAACAACTGCGCTCATCAATTCCTCCCTTTCAACCGACGACGTGTTGAATCAAGTGATGGATACCGTCATCCAGCTTACCGGCGCGGAACGCGGTTACATCATGCTCAAAAACAAATTCACTGGCGAAATGGAATTTCGCATCGCGCGCGGCATTGACCGTGAACAGTTAGGGCGCGAAGATTTCGTCGTCAGCAGCACCATCGTGCAGGAAGTCGCCACCACCGCCCAGCCTGTCCTCACCGATAACGCCCGCAGCGATCCCCGCTATGAACAGCAGGAAAGCATCGTTGGGCATCAATTACGCAGTATTTTGTGCGTCCCCCTCACCGTACAAGGTGATGTGATCGGCGTGGTCTACTGCGATAACCGCGTGTTGGCGGGGCTGTTCAAAGAACACGAACTTAATTTACTCATCGCGTTCGCCAATCAAGCCGCCGTCGCCATCCAAAACGCCCGCCTGTTTGAATCCGCACGCGCCAGCCTCATCGAAGCCACCGAAATCCGCGACCTCATGAACAACATCTTCACCTCCATCGCCAGCGGACTCATCGCCATCGACGGCTATAACTTGATCACCGCGTACAACCCCACCGCCGAAATGCTCACAGGCATCAGCTATGAGCAAGCATGGGGCGCGAACGTCTTTGAAGTGTTGACCATGCTCGGTAATGAGTTTTCAGAACGTCTGCGTCGTGTTCGCGAATGGGATACTACCGAAGAATGGGAGGCGGAAATCCTCCAAAAAGGGCATGGCACGCGCTATTGGAACATTTCGATTGCCCCCTTGAGCCGCCCGGATGCCCCTGAATCGAATAACGAAAGTGTCGTCATTTTGCTTGACGACTTGACCGAACTCAAAGCCCGTGAAGCCCAATTGGCGCAGGTGCGCCGCTATCTCCCCGTCGCGCTGGTCGATAACATTCGCAGCGAAGAACTTAATCTCGGCGGTCAGGAACGCGAAGTCAGCTTGATCTTTGCCGACGTGCGCGGCTTCACATCCTTCAGTGAACGTTTGCAGCCTGAAGTCCTCATGGAGATCATCAACAAATATTTGAGCGTTGCCAGCGACTCGATCAACCTGTTTGAAGGCGTGGTCGAAAAATACATCGGGGATGCGGTGACGGGTATGTTCAACACCCAGTTAAACCCGCAGACAGATCATGCGCTGCGGGCGGTGCGCGCCGCCTTAAGCATGATCTACGATGTGGTCGCGCTCCATGAAACCTTGCCAGAGGATCAACGCCTGTACTACGGCGTTGCTGTTCATACGGGGATGGCGGTACTCGGCAACGTGGGATCACCCGAACGCCAAGAATTTTCCGCGCTTGGCGATGCCGTCGAAATGCTCAAACTGCTGCAAGAAAATTCCGGGCGTGGCGAAGTCATCATCAGCGCCGCAACCTACGCGCAGGTCAACGCTTACTTTGAATGTGAAGCCCTCACGCCGCGCGTCACTAAAGGGCATGAAGATTTTACCGTCATGTACAAAGTGTTGGGGCGTAAGCGCCGCTCGTAAAGATTATTGCCCACGGTTATCGCGTCCCTCACGGCGCATCCATCTAGACATTCTTCAACCACTCAATCGCCGCGTCAAATTGATTCGGCGAAAACATTTCCATCTTCAACCGCTTCTGGTTAATCGCCCGCACAGTGATATTCGCGAGTGAGTTCGTCACATGCTTGCGCCGCACTGCCGCAACCCGCACATACGGGATCATGCCCGGAATCAACCGTTTCAAAAAGCGAACCCGCACCTGCTCGATCAAATAACCCGGCGGCAGCGCCCCAGATCGCGTCGTATCCACCACGAACCGCAATGTACTCTCTTTATCCGCTGAAAAAATAATCGAAGCCATCGTATCAAACAGTGCGTCTACTGCGGTTTCGCTGGACTGAAGCACTTGAATATAATGTATACCTTCTGGCAAAAAAGTGTAATTGATAGGCTGTAGAACACGTGCAATCACAAGCACAACATCCTAGTGTAGACACTGAAAAAGCGCCAAATTTCTTTATAACCCGTTTTGTGAAAAATAACAATACATTACGGAAATGGGAGTGACTAAAAGCATGGGTATGATGTTGTAGGGGCACGCGGAACGCATTCCGTCCGTGCAGGGTGAGGTTACATACCCCCTCTCCGCCTCTGGTATAATATCCCCATCATGATCAACCAGATGAAAGAATTCCTGTGTAATGCGTCGAATGGTGCTTTTGCCCGGTTGGACTTTAATCGCGTGTGTGGTTCTCGTCGCTGTTCCCGTCGTGTACGCGCAAACCGATACCGCTGTCCCATCCCCAACCCCGTCCGTCACGGCGATTCCCATCTACGCGACCATCTACCAAACAACCAATTTGCGTTCGGGACCCGATACACGCTTTGATATTGTCGCTCAGCTAGGGCGCGGTGACCGTGTGCAGGTCATCGGGCGTGATGCCCCATCTGCGACTGCGCTCACCCCAACTGCCGCCGGCTGGTTTTTCGTCGTCACCGATGACAGTCATAGCGGCTGGATTCCTATTTTTTCTGTCGAACTCGATACCCGCACTCCCTTGAATACGATCCCCGTCTATGAAGTCGATCCCACGCCGCCAGCGGGTGAAGCGGGTGTGCAAGTCATCGCCTATGGGCGTGTCAATGTCCGCAGTGGACCCGCCATCAGCTATGAAATCGTCGGGCAGTTAGATGTGGACGACACTGCCAGCGCCATCGCGCGCAGCAGCGCCATGAACGATTGGTTACTCATTGAATTTGAAGAAATCGAAGGGTGGGTAGCTTATTTCACCGTGCGCGTGGATGGCGATCCTGCTGCCCTCCCCATCCTTGTGCCAGACAGCACAGGTGGGGCGCTCGTCATGCCATCACAAATAGTTCGTGCGCTCTTCAACGTTCGACTCCACGCCGATCCAACGTTGAATTCACCAACAGTTGTTATCGCGCCTTTCGACAGCCGCGTCACCGTCTTGGCGCGCACCTCAGATAGCACGTGGCTCTATGTCGATTTTGAAAGCATCGCGGGGTGGGGCGTAGCAGAACTCTTCTCGCCTATCATTGATCTTGAATCTGTTCCCATCTTCGATCCATCGGACGCACTTTCCACCCCCGAATCGACTCCCGCCTTGTAAGGGCGCATCCCGGTGCGCCCTTACATTTCTGTGTCGTGCCCACCACGCTTCTTTAATACCAATCCCTTATCAAAACCAATCTAGTATTAAACTTCTCAACTCTTCCTCCATCCTTCACCCAAACAAAGCGGACATCAAAGGACATGGAGGACAATTCTTCGCCATCCCCTTAATACTACTTACCTCAGCGCCGCATCCGTGACCCGATGAGTCCCACAATCCACCGGAACTCGCTCAACTTCAGCAGCCATGCCGCCGCCGCGAACACCCCCACGCTCACCGCCGCGCTTGCCCCCACCAGCGCCGCCTCGCGCAGCAGTCCCGCCGTCCCGATGATCTGCTCCAGATACGGCTCAGTGATCACCGCCGCCGCACCCATCGCTGCCGCCGCTGTCCCTGCCTTGATCACCGTCAGCAGCAGGTTTTGCTTGCCTAATCCGCCCATCCGCACCGCCAGCACAATCGCGCTCAACGTCGCGTGAACGACGTGTTTGGTACTGTCCGCGATCATCAAGCTGAACAAGCCGTAAGTCGGCAGCAGCGCCACTGCCACCAGCGTATACACCACCAAGCTCACCAGCCCAATCAGCGCGGGCGTGAGCGTGTCTTGCTGTGCGTAGAAAGCGTACACCAGCAGCAGATCAACCGCCGCGAACGGCAGACCGATCAAGTACAGCCGTAACGCATGTGCCGTGATCACGCTATCCGCCGCCGTAAACGCCCCATGCTCGAACAGCAGGCGAATGATCGGGATCGCCAGCACGAACAGTCCCACCGCCGCCGGAATCATCAGCGTGATCGACAAGCGCAGCCCCAAGCCGAGTGTATCCTTGAACGCCTTTTCCCCTTCCGCGTGATCGCCGCCCGTGTTCCGCAGTCCCTGCCAGATCACGGCTTGCCGCGAAAGCGTCGGCAAAATGGCGATGCTGATTGCCGTTGCCACCAAGCCCTGCGGGAACTGGATCAATGTCGTTGCCCAGTTCATATAGCTGACACTCCCCACCCCCGTTTGGCTGGCAAGGTTATAACTAAACGTCCGCACAAACGTGTCGATCACCAGCGATGCCAGCACTGGGGCGTACAGCCGCCCAATCCGCACAATCGCGGGATGCCCCCAGTTGAACGTAAACCGTAAGCGCGTCAAGTTCAAGCCGGGAAGCTGAAGCGCCAACTGCGCCACCGCGCCGATCAACCAGCCAAACGCCGCCGATTGAATCCCCCAATCGGGGCGCGCAAATCCCCACGTCACATTCCCCCCGTTGATCGCTGCCGTCACAATCGGCGCGGGCGCAAGCAGCACCGTGCCAATCACCACCCCGCCGTTAAACACCGCGCCAGCGAACGCAGGCAAACTAAATGACCTCAGCGCGTACAGCGTCCCGCTGAACACCGCGAACAGCGAGAGAAACAGCAGCGCCGGCGAAATCAAGCGCAAAAGATCAGTCGCGAGCGCCTGTGTCGCTCCATCCGACCCGCTGCTGATCACGCTGATCACCGCGGGTGCGAAGATCATCAACAGCAGCATGATCAGCGACACTACCGCCGTCACAAGACTGAACAGCACCGAGAGCAGTTTCCACAGTGCCTGTTCGCCCTCTTTGGTCACAACTTCGCTCAACACAGGGATAATCGCGCTGTTGATGTGTCCGGCAATCAGCAGGTCATACAGCGTCTTCGGGACGAGAATCGCATAGTTGAACGCATCCACCGCCCGCGATGCGCCAAACAAGTTGGTCAGTGCGACTTCGCGTGCCAAACCCAATACGCGGCTGGCAATATTGCCAAGCGCCAGCACACCCGTCGCGCGTGCGACTCCCGCGTTAGTTTGCGCTTGTGTTTCAGATTGTGGCTGTGCTGTGCTGTCGTCCGCATTCGGCGCGAGATCGTTCACAGCGATGTCAGGGGATTGGCTCAAACTTGCACCTTCATTTCTGGATAACCCGCCTAAGGATAGCACAGGTTTACATAACAAGTAGGGACGCGCTTCTGCGCGGGGAGTGACTAAAGTCCGACAGATATAAAATCAGGTAGATGAGCGGGATAGGGCGAATGATAGCGTTTGTAGAATTGACGAGCATTCCACGCATAGACAAAGAGCCGAACCGCAGTACGCAAGGCATCGATGGAAGGGGAAAAATATCGGGAAGCACAGTCAAATGGGGCAAGGTAATAGCACAGTTCGGCATTGTGGTCTTGCACCGAATAGGTTTGGCTTTTGTCGATGACTGCCTGATGCGTCCCGACGTAGATGCCAGACAAGTAGAGATTGAAGGCATCGCTGAAGTACTAGGCTGCCCACACACTCGTATCCAGCAGGGTTTGCAGGGCATCGGTGCTGCGCTCCCAGACAACCGCCACTCCGACAATGCAGCGGGTCGCACGGTCAACCGCCGTCATCAGGTAGGCAGGCTTTTTTTCTCCACGAAGGTGAAGAGCTCATCCACTTCGATGGTCTCAACCTCAGTTGGCACGGGCGCAGCGGGTAACTGGACAACATGAGCTTTCACCCAATTGGCAACATTTTGGTGATTCACTCCCAACGTGCGCCCAATCCGACGGATATTCATCCCATCCATATACAGTTTTACTGCTGCCAATCGCGTCGCATCGTCATAGCCGAGTGGCTTCGGTTCGGGCGTATAGACACGACGGCAGTTTCGACACAACCAGCGTTGTGTCCCTGATGGATTCAATTCGTTCTTGACCTGTCCTTCAGTTGCTTGACAATACGCGCATCTGTTTTGCTTTAATCACTCCCAGACATAAAATACGCTCTGTATTTCCGCCACAGCACCCTACAAACTCGATATCTCAATACTACTCGCGCCATCGCTCACTTATTCCATTGACGAAGAATTGATTTTGCTCGCTTTGTCTCCTAAACGACTCAAAATCGGGACATAAAAGACATAAGCCTTAATCCTTTGTCCTACTTTACGCAGCTGCCCGAAAGTTGCCCCATATCCCCTCATCTGCGTACAATTGACGCGGATGTGAGGAAAATATGGCAGACAGCATTTTCGATAACCGTTACCGTTACGATTATATCTATCCACGCGGACGCAGCGGCGAAACCCTGCGCGCCGTTGACATTCAAAATGGTGATCGCCCCGTTGTGGTTAAGCGCCCCGCTCCGCAGGATGCCCCGCCCATTCGCAGCGGGCAAGAAGTCAGCATCCTGAACGAACGCAAGGCATTGACGCGCCTCGCAGGACACCCTGCCATTACACCCCTCGTCGGCGGTGGACAGTTCACCGTCAGCGGCGTGATCCACCAATATATTGCGATGGAACGCGCACAGGGCAGCATCATCGCGGATGAAGTCCTCGAACTCGACAAGCGCGGCGAACGCCTGCCCGAACTCGAAATGCTCGTCATCATCGACCTGCTGCTTGACCTGCTGCATAACGCCCACGCCAACGACATCGTCTACAATGACGTGGACGCGAAGCACCTGTTCTGGGATCGGGATCGCTATCACCTCACCGTCATCGACTGGGGCAACGCCGTCTTTCTCGAAGGCGATGAAGTATCGCCATCAGGAGTCAGCCGCCAGAGCGATATTTATCAGGTGGGTGAACTGCTCTATTTCATCCTCACGGGCGGCAAACGCGCCGAAATCCCCCGTGATGCAGGTGACACATTCCGCCTCAATTTTGGCGACGATCAAGACCGTGTACATTCTCGCTTGCAGGGGATCGTCAGCAAAGCTGTGCATCCCAATCTACGGCTCCGCTACAAAACAATTGCCGAACTCCGTAAAGACCTCAGCGATTACCGCGCGCCGCTGGAACGTGATCGCAACGCGCTCATTGGGCGCGTCAACGAACGCTTGCGCCGCGACTTGAGCAAAAACGACTTGATCGGCTTGCAGCGCACGCTTGAACCTGCCCTCGCCGCTGATCCCGGCAGCCCGACAGCCCGCGCCGCCGCCGCCGAAATTCAAGCCAAACTGGACAATCTTGCCATCGAAGCGGATTTGGACGGGGCGCGCATTTACATGAGTTCGGGCAACTGGTTACGCGCTGCCAACATCCTGCGCGAAATCCGCCCGATGGCGAACGGACAAATCGCCACGCTCATCGATCTGCTGCTCGATTGGACAGGCTTGCTCAACGGCGCGTCTGGGCAGCCGCAGTCGTTGGCGATTCCTGAAGCATCCAGCTTATTATTCCAGAACAAATTCGCGGATGCGGCGCGGCTGCTGCTCACCCGCGATGCTGATATGCCGCCCATGCGCGCGCTCAATCTGCTGCTGGCGGACGCAATCGCGGCGCGAACAGAAGACTTGCTGTTCTTACGTCCCGCACTCTTTCACCTCAATTCGGCGCTCTCCACACTCGCGGCGGATGGCTTGGTTGTCGCCGAACCGCGCGCCGTGCTGCGTGAAATTGACGAATCGCTGAACAAACTCGCGCGCATCACCGATGCAAATCTCGTCCGTCTGCGTGATGGCTACCGCCAGATCGTGGATGAACTCACCGCGTTAAGCACGCTGATCGAAAACCTGATCGCCCAGCACAATCTCACCGATGATCGACTGCCG
Source organism: Anaerolineae bacterium (assembly GCA_034434595.1). Taxonomy (GTDB): domain Bacteria; phylum Chloroflexota; class Anaerolineae; order Aggregatilineales; family Phototrophicaceae; genus Flexifilum. Next base: position 229,713 of record DAOTZD010000009.1, on the reverse strand, counting down.
CTTTCCGCGCTTGAACGGGCGACCAATGCCGCGATGGCACTTGCCGATAACATGCACGTCATTGGCAAACAGGCGGCAAGCTCCCCGCGTGATGCCCTCAGCGCCCTCGACTCCAGCCGCGCGATTGATCCACTTAATCCCGCGTGGGAGGTGGTCGGTACGCTGCTCAACGGCTTGTACGCGCTCTTGGGCAAATATCAAACCTACGTCCCCAGCGCCGATGGCAGCGATTTGGATGGCTGGTTGAGCGTAGTCAAAAACGAGATCACGCCCTTCAACGAGCGCCTGTTTGACGAAATGCTTTCCGGTATGGTCAAAGGCTTGGAGATCGCCGCCCGCGCATGGAAAACCTACGCTGTCGCGGTGGTACAGGGCAACCGCGTCGGCGCGATTACGGCGCTGGCGCAAGCAGTCGAAGCTGTCGGCACGATCAGCCCAACGCTCGCAGGATGGTTGAATCAACTGCGAACCGTCGTCACCAACGCGACCTATATCGAGCGGCACGCGCTCTATGGCGCGCTTGGTCGCGCACTCGCCGATGGGTGGGAGCATTTTGATCGCGGGCGCTTGGTCGAAGCCGAGCGACTCGGCGGCACGGCATACGAAGCCGCCCGCGATGATGGCGAACGCGATGCCGCTCGCCGCTTGCGCGAACTCGCCGCAATTGCCCGCGAATGGCTTGACCGCAGCGCCGTACTCGATCAGCGTCGCACCGAAGCCGCGCTCACCAGTTCCGAACTGCTCTACACCGCCGAAGAAATCGGGATGCGCGATAACTTCAACGCGCAAATGCCCAGCAAGGATACGTTCCTTAAGGCGATGAACAAGGGCTTGGTCGATCTGTTCGCCCGCCGTTCGACTGCCAGCGTGCGAATTCTATTCTTCAACTATGTGCTGCTTGGCGCGCTCGACGCGCATGACGGTCACTTGGATGATGCAGCCTTCTGGCGCGATGCCGCCATTCGCACGTTGGGCGAAAGTCATAACAAACACCCGCTTGTCCGCTCGCTGGATGAATTCATCCAGCGCCGCCGCGATCTTAATGCCGCCGCCGATCTGCTCAACGGCATACGCAATCCCAAGTCGCTAACCACGCTTGATCAGTCACGCAAGGCACTTGACGACAACGCGCAAAGCAAACTACTTGCCGCCGCCGTCTACAGCTTGCGTGAACTCGAAGCCGCGCTCCGCGATTGGTCGGATGGCGAATTCCGCGCGTCGGGCATTAAGCTCGAAAATGCGCTCAAGGCAGTCGATGATGTAGAAAATGCGGCAAACATCACGCTCACGGCGTACCGCGCCTTCTTGATGGAACTCATCAGCAAAGCCGCAGAACTCTACGCCAACGCCCGCAAGATGACGCAGATCATCGAAGCCAAGCCCGACCCCGCGCCGGAGTTTTTGCATCTGGCGCATCATCATCAAGTCGATGTCACCCTCAAGCTGTTAGGCGAACCCTATGCAGCGACCCTCCGTCAGTGGCGCGATACCTATGATGCATTTGAAGCCGTCAACAAAGACCGCATGGCGCGGCGAAGCGCCCGCCTTGCCAAATACAACGATCTGTTCGGGGCGCTGTTCATAGACCGCCATCCCGCCTATCCGCTGTATCGTCACTGGTATGCCCTAACCGAGCAGTCAACCGAGTTCCCCGCGCCGCCCACCAACGATCCAGTCCCGCGTTTACGCGAAGGCGAAGAACCCCCGCCCGAACTCCGTGAACCCATCTCCCGCCGTCCGCGTACTGCTGCCGAAGGTGACGATGAGCCGCGCCGCCGCATCCCGCCGCTGGCGATTGCGGGCTTGATTGTGAGTGTGCTGCTAATTGCGGCGGCGGGCTTGCTCGCAAGCGGGGTACTGAACGACATTTTGGGCTTAGCCACCCCAACCGCACAGGGCGGGGGCATTAGCGACTCCAGCCCAACAAACAGTGCGGCAGCACAGACCGACCAAACGACAGTCGCCATCGGCGCGACGGAAGAAGTCATTCAAGAAGCGACACCCACTCGCCTTACAATCAATCCTTCACCGACGCGCTTGGTGATCAATACGCTGCCGCCTGTGCCAACCGATACACCATCCAACACCCCCACTCGCACGCCAACACCTACCCGCACCCCCACCGAGACCCGCACACCAACCGACACGGCGACGAATACCAACACGCCCACAAGTACCAATACCCCAACGTTCACTCCGCCTCCGCAAGGGATACAAGGACAGCAAGATTTACTCTCGCTGCTCGAAAGCATAACAGCAGGTCAAATCTTCTGGGACGCGGATCAGTTCTCACGGATGGAAGAAGACGGCGAAGCATTCTGGCGTTTGGGGACGGGCGTATCTGCCAGCGATGGGATCATCACCATCGCCCCGCCCGCTGAATTACTGGATGGTCGTTTCGGCGGAGACTCTGCGGCGCGCATCGTCCGTGCAGAAATCAACATCGCGCTCATCACATATAACCCGCCGCTGCTGATTGATGATGAGGTCTATTTCGGGGCGCTGTTCCAGAACGGCAGCAATCCTGCCGATATTGTAGGCGTGGAAATTCAACTGACCGAGAACAACGCGATCAACTTGGCGCGGCGCGATGGCACGCAAGTTGATGTGATGGCACAGCGGGGATATACCATCGGTCAAATACTGCGGCTGCGGTTGGAGCGCAATATCGCCAACCAGACAGTGACGGTCTTTGTCGATAACAACCCCATCGGGCAGCCGATCCCGTTCGCGGGAGCCGACACGCTGGTGTTCCCGATGATCTACGTGAAAGAGGGCGGCGTAATCGTCCATGTGACGAACTGGACGATTACGTTGTTGTAAATTGGGGGCACAACAAGTTAGCGGGCGCAATCCTTTGCGCCCCTACAAAAGATGCGTTCGCTAGATGATTAGGGTGCGCCTACATTCACGCTTAAATCGTAGGGCATCGGAACAGTGGTCACAGGCGCGACGGCGCTTACCGCCACGCTGACACGCCGCACGCCATCCACCAACTCGACTGTCCATGTGTCGTCCACATCCGCCGGATACTCCCACCGCGTGAGGAATGCGTCGTGGTCGGTTTGCTGAATCACCTGCACCCACGCGCGTTGATTCAGCACATTGTCCGTCCAAATCCACCCGTTCGCTTCCCACCCGCTGGCATCGTCTGCGAAATCCGCCGCATAACCGAGTTCGTCAATGCGTACATCATCAATCGCCATGCCCGGTTGGTTAATCGCATCGTCAGTGATCACCTCAAAGCGAATCAAAATATTTTCTCCCGCATAGGCATCTAATGACACGCGCTCGTCCACCCACACAGGATGCGTCCCGCCGCCGCTGCGCCCCGTGTATGCCGATCCATACGCCGTCTGATACGGGTTCACATCGGTAGTGTGCTGCGTCGAAAGCGCCGCCCATGTCGCGCCGCCGTCACTGCTGACCATCACATAACCGTGATCCCAATGTTCTTCCAAGTGATACCACAGGCGATATTCGAGTGTGGCGCTGGTTAATCCTGTCAGATCAAAGGCGCGAGTGAGTGTTGTATCGCTCATATCCGCGCGGTTGCTGTAAAAAATGCGATCCCCTGCTTCAACAGGCGCATCAATCAACTGCACAGTAGGTGGCGCGGTCAGTGTGAATGTGAGGGATCCGGCATCGCCGTAGTCGATCAGGTCAAAATAGTCGGCGGCATATTGGCTCACCGTCTGCGACAGTTGCGATGGATATTTATTGATCGGCGTGCGTGGGATGCTCGATGTATCCAAATTGAGCGAACGATAGCCATACGCACCCGTCGCCACATACGGATCGAATAGGAAATTCGCCACTACCCAATCCGCGAAGAATACATCCACACCCGGCTGCCCAAGCAGTCGCAGCACGTTATCCACTGATTGCAGACCGCGCGGCGCGTTATCGGCGCTCAACATCCGAAGCGCGTCCAACCCATAACGATCATGAAAATACGTGATGAATAAACTTGCCGCGCCGTAATTGGCTCCCCGCGCGGTGATGTCCTCATACCATGTGTTCAACTGGGTATTAGGCGCATTCAAAAATGCGTAGATTTCGCCCATGCCCGGTTCAAACAGATGCACCTGCGTGAACTCAGCGAAACCTTCGTTCATCCACGTTTCTTCATTCGCCTGCAAATTGAGGCGAATCATGTGCTGAAATTCATGCCCAACCACGCTCTCGATATACGCGGTATCCGTGCTGTTGAACGTACTCAAGTTAAAGAAAAACATCTCGTGTTCGTTGCTGCTTGGCACAACTTCATTCGGCAGCGTGTGATCGCTCATGAAATACGCCGCCACCCCCGATCCCACACTGTTCGAGAACAGCCCGTGAATACGTGGATCACCATCTATGCCCGGATTCGCTTCGCTGCCCCATAATGCGCGCACAGCATCATAAATCGTGTTATCGAACGCATCCGCTAGGGTTTGCAGCCGCGCCATTTCGACGGACCCACCATTTTCCACCCACAAATAAATATGCTCTCCCACTACGCGGAGCGTTGAAGGAATTTCCAACAACGTGTTATCGCTGGCATTCGTCACATAAAAAATCTGCTGTTCGCCTACCTGTCGTTCCGGCGCGGACTGTGGCGGCATGGGAATATCCGTCAATCCGCGCAGCCGCCGCGCTAGATCGACGCGATCACGCGGCGGAATCTGGACCGTATTCAAAGCTTCTTCAGTGGGCATAAACACCGGATCGGCATGAACAGGGGTAACGGCAATGCAGAGGACGAGTATCGCGCAGAAAAGACAGACAGCGAATTTGGAGGGGCACGATACATCGCCCCCGTTGATCCTTGTGGGGACGACGGCTTGATCACCTAATTTCATCATCTTTATCCAATAAACCTCACTGCTTTACACCCCAATAATCTCGACCTGTATCCCCGCTTCCCCAAGCGCGTCACGTAGGTCTGCCCATTGATCGGCGCGGATGATCGCCGCGAGATCGCCCAAGCGCGCGCCCAAAAATCGGCGTGTAGCCGGTTCGTCATAAATCTGGTCGAGAATTTCTTTCGATGTAGAACGCACGATCACCACCTGCTCAAATGTCACGCTGGCAACCGCGCCCCCCTGCCAACTGCTCAACAAACGCTGGACAGCCGTCGGCAGGGGATTGGCGATCTTACTCAAGAATGTGCCGATATGTCCTGTATCAATTCCCTGCCCCGCCGCGCGGTTGATACTCATCGCATCGACTTTGTACGTATACGGTTTCCCCCCCAAATCCCCCGCAGTCACCCACACCGCGAATCGCGCTACCTGAAACCGATCCATGCGTGAGACTTTGCGTGAAACCAACAGTGTGCCATCAGGTCGCAGTTCAATCTTGTCCTGTGGGTCAGCCGGATTCGGAAACGGCGTTAGCCCCAGAAAGCCGCGTCCATAAGCGGTCAGCCGCGCCGCGTTTACGCCCACGTCTAACAAGCCGAGCCAATGCATCGGTCCCATAATTACATATTCAAGCAGCGCCCCATCAACTGCATCCCAACTCTCGATGCCGGTCAAATAATCCCCTGCTTGATTACGGATGTACCAACTGTCGAAATCGCTGTTGGGGCGCTGAAAATCAGTGTGTTCTTCGCGCATCAGCAGAATGAAATCTTCAATCGACCACCACCCCGGCGGCGTTTGTTTTTTCATCACTTGCAGCACGGTTTCGCGCGCGGGCTGCGGATTATACAGGTTCATCGTCCCCGCTTCGCGCTCGACAATCAACCCCGGCACATGCCACAAATCGACATACGCTTCGCTTTCGCGCCACGCATCCGCCAGCCGCTTCACCTGCTCTGAACGTGTTCCACCCAGCCAGCGCCGCAGTTCGACACGGTTGGTCTGCGCGCGCCCACCAATCACGTCGATCATGCGTGTGCTAACGCCCAAGCCGAGCAAAAAACTTAAGCGCGCGCGATCATCGATCAGCAGATGCGGCATCAGCGCATCAAGGTCTTGCTTGGATAAAAAGTGATTTTCCAGCAGTGGAGCGTTCATTTGGAGATACGCCAGCAAAGTCGTCATGTCATCGACAATTGACGTATCCGCCGAACGCGGGTTGTTGACATGCGTGAGCGTTTCTAGCTCCACCGCCGCGTTTACCGCTGGCGCGGATAGATCATCGTCCTCGCTATCAATACTGCGTTTGCCAAATACCTGCTGCGGGGTATCAGGTGCTTCGTCCTCATCTTCATCATCAAATTCGCTTTCGTCCAGCGGCTCGTCCGCAAGGTCGGCATACGACGTTTTCTTCAGCGGCAGCACGCGCAGTAGATCATCTGGCACGTACAAGATGGTCCGCGCGCCTGTTTCGGCGTTCTCATAACCTTTAGCAATCAAGCCCTTATAGAACAAGGATTCTGCCGCACTTTGTGGGTTAAGATGCGGCTTTTCCTGCTCGATCTGCCCCTTGCCCATCTGGCGAATTTTGCCATACAGGATAGCGAACTTGGCTTCCTGCATTTTCGAGCCGCTCGATGCAATCATCTGCATCGCACCGCGTTCACGGTCACTTAAGGTATCCCATATGGCTTCGGCGCGCGCCGAATCCAGCATCGCTTTGCTGACAGCTTCAACGGCTTTGGCGTTGTCCAGCCCATCAATGCGCGCGCCCCAAACTTCTGCCAGCACGGGGATCAAACTCGCATCGCTTTCGCGCAGCGTTCGCAGCACACTCGACATGCAGCATCCCTATGAAGAACGAACAACAATTCTACATATACACAGTTGTAGTGTACTGGAAATAGGGGAGGATTTCACGTTTTACGTGATCATTACCCCCCCGTATTCCCCTGCGGAATCTGCAATTCGACATACGGATTTTCGTACCACCACGACGGAAACGGCGCGGCAGGGACATTGAAATACGCATCTAGCACACGGCGAGCGATTGGTGCGCTCGTTTCGCTTCCTTCACGCGAATGTTCGGTCATCACCGCAATCGCAATCTGCGGATTTTCAGCGGGCGCATAGATGACGAACCACCCATGCGGTTCGATGCGCGCCGTCTGTGCTGTGCCTGTTTTGGCACATGACGTATATGGCGCTTCCGTCCCTTCGCTATCGAACACGAACCATGCTGTGCCAAGGGGTCGCCCCGTCGATTGCCCGACAACGCTGCCATCCGTGACGGCGCACATGCCTTCACGCACAATCGCCAGCACATTTTCGCTCAACCCCATCTCGCCCGCTTCAATAGGCGATGCCGTAAACGTCGGTGATTGACCGTCACCGCCGCCTACCTGCTGCACCACATACGGTGTGTACAGCGTGCCGCCATTGGCGATTCCCGCGACCAAACGCGCCATTTGCAGCACCGATACTTGCGTATCCAACTGTCCAATCGCGATAGAGATATTTTCGTCTTTTGCCGATGGCGCGCGAATTTGCCCACGCGCTTCAGCGGGGAAAATGTCAGGATCAATTCCCGTTACTTCCCCCAAGCCCATGCGCCGCGCATAGTTGATCAACGCTGTCGGCTCACGGTCATACAGTATCGCCCCCATTTGATAGAAGAACGGGTTGCAAGATGAAGCAAGCGCCTGTGCCATCGTTATATCGCCGGTAGCGAAGCGTGCATCATCGGGCTCAAAATTGCGCCAGTCATAGCGCACGGGTCGGCTGTCACCATACTGCGCGCCTTCCCATTCCATGCCGCAGTAGAATAAATCCGTCGGGTTCCACACCCGTTCCGCTGCTGCTGCCGCTGTCGTCACAATTTTGAACACCGAACCCGGCGAGTATTGATCCTGTGTCGCGCGGTTGCGCTGCGGCAGTCGTGGATCGCTCGCAATCGACGTGATGTACTGTCCCTGAAAGATCGATGTGTCCGGCGCGAACGCGGCGGGGTCAAACGTCGGGTAGCTGACCATCGCCAGCACCGCGCCCGTGTTCACATCCAGCGCGACCAGCGCCCCGCCGGGGGATCGCCCACCCCAATTGCCTGCCGCGAGATTATAAGCATCATTGAACGCTTCGATTGCCGCGTATTGCAGGCGATAATCAATCGTCAGCGTTACATCTTGTGGGTCGCTCCCCGACGCGCCCGCTAATTCACGCACCACCAATCCCCCCGGTTCGATGATACGCAGTACGCGCGCGGCATCCCCCGCCAGTTCAGCTTCGTAGGCGCTTTCGACACCCGCCACGCCAACCAAATCACCCGCGTTGTAGCCGCGCGCTTCAAATTCGGCGGCTTGTTCAGCGGGAATTTGCGCGATATATCCGGTCACGCGCACAGCCGCGCCGTGTCCAGCATAGCGCCGCGTCTGCCGCGTATCTGTGCCAATATTGCAATCGCCTGTCAGCGATGCCGCGTTGATGTTGAACGTTTCTTCGTCAATGTCACCCACGCCGAAGATCGTTTCTGGTCGATATTGGTTGAACAACTCGACTAAATCGACACGTGGGCGAAACAGCACATGCGACAGCGTATCCAAACATGCATCAAAGTTGACGATGTTCTGCTGCTGCACGTACAGTTCAACGACTGTTCCGCCTTGTTCGACCAGCGGTAAACCATTGCGATCATAAATGTTCCCGCGTGTTTGCCGTTCCGAATCGACTTCCAAGCGCGATCCGGGCGCATACCCGTCAAAAATATCCATCTGCGACCATGCCACGCGCCATTCGCCATTTTCACGTACCAACCGCATCACCCGGTTATCATCGGGGATTTCACCGAACAGCGACGACGCAACCGAAACATTGTATGTCACCGCCGCCGATTCGCCCTGTTCTTCTATGCTGCTGATTGTGTGCGTCACGCCTGTCTTGCGAATCGTCTCGTCAGTAGACGTGTAGATTTCTCGAAAAACCACTTGTGTCGTCATCGACTGGCTGCGCTCGCTGATTCGCGCGTACATCGCGTCATAATCACCCGCGCTCCACGCATTCAAAAATGCCGTTACCACATCGCGCGGCGTGCTAACAGTCTGAAGAATTGGCGCGGATGATGCGCCGCCCGTCGCGCCTTCCCCCGTCCCCCCCCCTGTGAGTACGCCAACCGCTTCGCACCCAGTCAGCGCCAGCAAAATCCCACATGCAAAAATGATCCCCGCTTTGCGGGTCATGGTTTGTCCATTCATCGTGATTCGAACTTGCTCCATCTTGAACACGGCATCTATTCAACCACATTGCACTCGCCATGACTAGCCGCCATCATCCAAGCGTCAGGTTGATGATAGGGCGAACGCATCAAATCACAGGCTCAATTTGAACCCGATTCCTCACCCCAAATTGAGGATCGAAAAACACGGATATAGGCTTTTTCCTCCCCTGAATTCCGGCGAAGGAGCGAGTACAGCGAGCCGGAGGGGATTTATTGAGTTTGCCCTAAGGATGGTGATATGAACCGTCGCTTAAACGATGTACACTCAAATCACGTTTTTGATTCCATACTGGAGCAGACTCACGTGAATATGAACTATCAAGCCCGCATCGACGCGCTCAATCGCGCCGCGGGTTTAGAAGACGGTTCGGTTGATGCCATCATGATTGTGCCGGGATCAAATCTGGTCTACTTCACCGGGTTACACATCCACTTGAGCGAACGCCCCGCGATTGCTGTTTTCACGCGCGATGGCTTGTCCATGATCATCCCTCAGCTGGAAATGCAGCAGCTCAATATCCGCCCCGATCTTGAGGCGCGTCCGTTCGCATGGTCAGACGTAGAGGGTTATGAAGGCGCATTCGCCGAACTCATCGACACGCTTGGCTTGCGCGGCAAGAAAATCGGCATTGACGGCATGACCATGCGTGTGACCGAATGGCTCGCCTTCACCAAAATCGATCCCACGCTGCAAGTCGTTCCGATTGAACGTGCCTTAATCGGCGTGCGCGCCCACAAAATGCCGGATGAAGTCGCCGCCATGCGCCGCGCGATTGCCATCAGCGAAGCCGCGCTCGATAAACTTCTGCAAGAAGTTCAGCCCGGCATGACCGAGGCGCAAATTGCCGCCCGCCTTGAAGCCTTGCAAATGGCGCTCGGCGCGGACGAACTCGCTTTTTCCGCGCATGTACAAATAGGCGAAAACAGTAGCAATCCGCACGGTGTCAGCGGGGATCGCAAACTGCGCGAAGGCGAATTTTTGCTCATCGACTACGGCTGTCGTGTGAACGGTTATCCATCCGATATTACACGCACGTTTTGCCTTGGAACGCCTACTGCCGAAATGCAGCGCATTTACGATACGGTGCTGCGCGCCAACGAAGCAGCAAAAGCCGTCGTCGCGCCCGGCATTCCCATGCGCGTGGTTGACAAAGCCGCCCGCGACATCATCGAAGCAGCGGGCTACGGCGAATATTTCACCCATCGCACCGGGCACGGTTTGGGACTCGACGTACATGAACCTATCCCCCAAATCGCATCCAACATCGACGATCCGCTTGAGCCGGGCATGACCTTTACCATTGAGCCGGGGATTTACATTCCGTCATTAGGCGGCGTTCGCATTGAAGATAATGTGCTTGTCACCGACACAGGAATGGATGTGCTGACCAGTTTCCGCCGTGAACTAAGAGCGCGTTAAAGTTTCGCCATCTGAGCGGCGGAGTCTTGACTCCGCCGCCCTGTTTCTCTCTAACAAATATTCCCCATCGCAAATCCCTCTCTTTTATATTTTTCTTACACACATCGGTTAAAACAGTGGCGATTCAATGTGCGTTATCCAAGAGGAACAACTGATGGTCGCCGCAGAACAGTTTGCATTTAAGGCAGAGATTCAACAGCTTCTCAATATTCTCGTTCACTCCCTTTACACAGACCGTGACATTTTTCTACGTGAACTCATCTCGAATGCATCGGACGCGCTTAACCGCTTGCAGTTCGAGCAGTTGACCAACCCGAATATCCTCGATCCCGATGCAGAACTCTACATCGAGATCAAACCAGATGAAGCATCCAAAACGCTCACCATTAGCGACACAGGCATCGGCATGACGCGCGATGATTTGGTGGAAAACTTGGGCGTAATCGCGCACAGCGGCGCGAAATCATTCATCGAAGCGTTGAAAGCGCGTCAGAGCGCGGGGGAATCGCTCAATGCCGATGTCATGCAAAGCGTAATTGGGCAGTTCGGGGTTGGCTTCTATTCTGTGTTCATGGTCGCGGACAAAGTGCGTGTGATCTCGCGCTCACATCACCCCGATGGTCAAGCGTGGGTATGGGAATCGACGGGCGGAGACACGTTCACCATTGAACCCGCCGAAAAAGCCGAACGCGGCACAGACATCATCATCTCATTGAAGGAAGATGCGGCGGAATACTTGAAAGAATGGAAACTCCGCGATGTGGTGCAGCGCCATTCCAATTACATCGCGTTCCCCATTTACGTGGGCGACAAAGAAGAAGCCGTTAACAAACAAACGGCGATTTGGCGGCAGGACCCCAAAGAAGTCACTGACGAGCAGTACAATGACTTCTATAAAATGTCCACTTTTGATTTTACCAATCCACTGCATCATATCCACATGCGCGCGGATTCACCGCTTCAGTTTTTCGCGCTGATGTACATCCCATCGGGCGAAAACAACCTGCTTATGGGGCGGCGCGAACCCGGTCTAAAACTCTACGCGCGTAAGGTCTTGATCCAAGAGAAAACGACGGAACTTTTGCCCGACTACTTGCAGTTTGTCGAAGGCGTAGTCGATAGTGAAGACCTCCCCTTGAGCGTCAGCCGCGAAACGGTGCAAGCGACTCGCGTCATGGCAAACCTGAAAAAGACGCTCACCACTAAAGTGTTAAGCGAACTCAAGCGGCTGGCGAAGAACAAGCCCGACCTCTATCGCCTAATTTATAAACAGTATGCCCGTTATATCAAACAGGGTGTCGTTGTCAGCCCCGCCGATAAAACCGACATTGAACCGCTGCTCTATTTCCCTTCCACCAAGAGCGAATCCGCCGATCAGTGGGTGTCGTTGGCGGAATACGTCGAGCGCATGGCGGAAAACCAGACGGACATTTACTACGTGCTTGGCGAAGACTTCGCCAGCGCCAGCCGCAGCCCTCATCTCGATGCGTTCCGCAAGCGCGGTATTGAAGTGCTGTATTTTATCGATCCCGCGGATACAGTCATGCTTATGGGCTTGAGCGATTATCAAGGGCATAAGCTCCGCAACGCCGACGAAGCCGACATTGACTTAAGCGGCGTTGGATCACCCGTTGAGGACGAATCGCCCCAGCCCGAACCGCTGGAGCAAAATACGTTTGTCGGTCTGCGTGACCGCTTTAAAGCCGTGTTGGGCGAACGGGTGAAAGATGTACGCGAGAGCAAAAATCTCGTCGGCAGTCCGGCGCGGCTGGTCAGCGATGATGCCCATCCCGGTCGCAATATGTACCGCATCAACCGCATGTTAGATCGAGAATATGAACTCCCCGTCAAGATTCTCGAACTCAACCCACGTCACCCGCTTTTGCACGGCTTGAGCAATCGCCTTGCGGCGAACACCGATGATCCGCTGGTCGATGTGCTGGTCGAGCAGGTCTTTGAAACGGCGCTGCTGCAAGATGGCATCCACCCCGATCCCGCAAGCATGGCGGAACGCCTCGTCAAAATCATGCAGGAAGCGGTGAAGTAGGGACGTGCAGAAAGACTTGTCCGTAGTTGTAGAAGATCGTTTTGTAGGGGCGCGATACATCGCGTCCGCCAAAAACAATCTTCAACACGTCCATTTTTTGACGCATCTTCACTTCTAGACGCTTTACCAGCCCGCTTCAGCGGGTGCAAATTCAAGCGGGGGATGCGAAACTTGTTTCGTCCATTCCCCGCCGACGCAAGCGGACAAATCCGCAAAATTTATCATTTTTAACTACAGACAAGCCCTTCTGCGCCTCCGCATCGTCCTGCCCACCATGTGTAGGGGCTTGACGTGTCAAGCCCATGTGAAGACAAACCGACTCTAGAATCGAAAACGCCCGGTCAGTTGACCGGGCGTTCCCCTGTTTGATAAACAAACAGAATTAGAGCGTGTTGACAATGTTCGAGAAGATATTGCCAATCGCGGGGCCGAGCAGCGCCAGAATGACGATGACGACGACGGCGACCAACACGAGGATCAACGCATATTCTACGAGACCCTGACCTTCTTCACGAGGCATGTACATCATGGTATGAGTTCTCCTTGCCATAAGCACGCTATTCACAGTGGACTATTCCACTGTTCATTAGCATATCACAACTCTCGGAGAGGGCAACGGGGTAAGCATAAAGAAATTGTGAATTTTCAAATTTACCATATGCATATGCTTCTGTATAATTTTTACATTTCACTAAATTCTGGTGTGACAAATGAGTTACCGAGCGGTTTTTTTGAAATCATCTAGGGGTAGTTGATCAAGATGATCACGCAGTTGCTCGATGGACTTGGCAATCGACGTGGGAAGATTTTCCCACCGTACTAGACTCAAGATCAGATAGCGATCATTCAAATTGAGCGACTGGATTCCCATCGAAGCATAGACGCTTTGGTTCTTCAGAATATACGGGTATTCATGCGCTGAATGGTAGCGAATCGTGTCGAGCATGGTGGCGATGGTGATGTCGCGCTTGTCAATGTGGAGCGATTGAGCCAGATCAACTGCGTTGGATGCTGAAGCCAATTTCACCGCATCAATTAGCGTGACCGTCTGCGCCATCCATGCCGTAAGCGCGGGATAACGTTTGTCCAACAGCAGTGTGTCAACATTTTCGCCACGCAGAGTCATTCGCAAGGCGGTGATGAACGCCCCGACGACTCGGCGCACGCTTTTCGTTGGTTTCTTGCTCGGAGTCATGGGTTACGGCTTTACCTTCCGCTTGATGCGCGTGCCAATCACTGGAGAACGCTCTCCTGTGCGGCGAATATCGCCCATATACCGTGTTTGGTCTACACCCAGCTTACGCGAACGCGCGCGAATTGATCGTCGTGCGAATTCGATTCCCGCCATCACCACAATCCCGACCTGCACAAGCAGCGCGATTACAATCCACTGTGAAGTTGGGCTGCGCGGCGAAGTCCCGTCAGCGTTCACAAGCGTAGACGCGGCGTTCATCGGCGTGTCAAGCGCCGCCACAGCAGTTGATTCCTGTGGTGCAGTGGGCGATGCCGAAATGTCCGTTGGCAGTTCTGTTGGCGCGATCAATCCCATAGGCGCTACAAGTCCTGCCGCTTGCATCGCTTCGAGTGTGGCGGGCTGCACGATCTCACTCGCCATAATCGTCGCTAATTCATCTGACGGTACACTGCCTGATCCATCTCCGCCCACCTGCGGCGTAGGAATCACACCTTCAGGAATCGGGGTGTGGATGACCGCGACATAGGGGGTAATCGTTGGCGGCAGCGGCGTAATCGTGGGAGTATCTGTCGGCGTGGGACCGCCGGGAGTGGGCGTGAAAGTGCCTTGTTTCGGCGGCACAAGAAAGACTTCACCCGGCAGTAGTTCGCGCGCGTCCTCAAGTTGATTCAGCGCCATCATGGCGGGAATATCATCCCATGTGTAACCGTAGATGAGCGCAATATCGCCCAGCGTGTCGCCTGTCGCGATCAAGTGCATGATATTGCCCGCTTCGTCCACGCCAATCGCGTAGATGCGCTGCTGTGCGGGCGCTTCAGCGGCGGGTCGGGCTGCCCCCGAACCCGAAGCGGCGGGCGCTGCATACGAACCGCCGGGATTGCCGAACACCAGCACATAGGCGCGTCCCCATGACCCACCCGCGATTCCAATGCCGACTTCGGCATAGTTCGGGCTGACCAAGCCGGCATAGTGAATACTTGAATTGATCCAGAATGTCCATGCGACATCGACACTTGCATTCGAGCCGCCGTAGATATTTTCCGACACCATCGCGGAAGGATAACCAGAATTAAGCGCGCGGGTACGCGGCGTTGATCCATCAGGGCGCGTATGAGCTATCGTTCCCGTATCGACCATCCACTGCGCTTGGGACTGCGCGGCAGCATTCAATGCACTGTTGAGACTGTATGGCGGGCGACCTACCGACGCGCGCAGCCCATTGATGCGCCCTAGCAGCACGCCAGCTTCGTCTTGCGCGGAAACCTGCCCCCCGCCAACGATCAGAGTCAGCAGCAGAGCCAGCAGAAAGATCACAGTGAGTGAAAAACGTGAGTGTTGGTTTTTCATGGGCGCTATTGTAGCATGGGGCAGATGCTTCGCCTATGGTGTGCGTTTGTAGTCGTTCTTCACGAAAAATTCTGCGAAAGATGGTTGTCCGGTGAGACAAGCTGCAATCTGCATTCTGATCATGATCCTTTGCGCCGCCTGTGGATCGCCACCCACGCCAATTGCGCCATCCCCTGAGCCTACTGTAACCCCCACCTCACGATTCAACACGTCCGCCGCGCCCTTTGAACGTGCCACTTTGCCGCCCACATGGACACCTACCCACACGCGCACAGCGACTCCGCTTACACCAACCAGCACGTCTACGCCGACTCCCACCCCTACACTGATCCCAGATCGCGCCGCTGTGTGCAATGGCATCAGCGTTACCTATCCGTACCCGCCGGGACACATATTCACCACCGATCAAACGATCAGTTTCGTGTTTTTCAGCGAGATTTTCTTGTTCACTGAGCCGATCACCCGTACCGGTTCGATCATGTTCGTCGATGAGGACGAACGCGATACAAATTTGACGATACCGGGAGGAATCGCCTACGCACACGGATCACCGCCGCAGCAGGTAGATTTATTGTTCACTTTGGTCAATCGAGAAACACGGCAGGGAATCGGGGGACGTTTACCAAGCGGAGATGCTTACGGTGTCCAAATCCCCGCTGCTAGTCTGCCGCATTTGGGCGCTCACGATTGGTCGCTGATTGTTTCAGCGGCACAAAGCGGCACACTATGTACTTTTACCGGGAACTTTGTCATCGAAGCGGCGCGAACCACCGCCGAAGCGACGGCAGAGTCTGCCAGTGCCGATTAGCTGAAGCCCGGCTCACCATCCACTGTGCCAGTGAACGTGCCATCATTGAACGAACCGCCGATAATCGCGTGCGTGATCGCGCGCATATCGCCATGTACAATGAGTTCAGGGGTGCTGTACGTCTTCTTGCCGCTTTGGGCAGATGAGTTCACTGGTTTGTCATCCCCAGTGGATGAAAACAGGTTGTGTGTATCATGCAGCATAGAAGCACGCATCCTCAATAAGATGAGAAAAATACCTCTTTATTGTACGGGAATATCCCGAAATTTGAAAGCGCTTCCTACGAAAACTGTTTCGATAACCGCTTTCTCAAAGACTATTTGAACATATCATTTTCTCCCTCACTGCGGACACGCCGGATGAATCTTGTTTCGTGCCGCATCCCTACGAGAGAATTTTGGACTTTTCAACCGATCTCTCAACTCAACCACAGCGCCAGTATCACCGCCCGCCGCACAGACCGCGCCGCGTACTCCATGCGTTCACTGTAGTGCAAGGTGGTATACGGCTGTGAAGCCAACAGCTTGGCATAAGTTTCCCGCAGCGCCGCCCGATCCACATAGGGCGCGATTACATCTCCCACCCCGCCCAATACAACCGAATCGAGCAGATCGCGGTGCGCCGTCAGCATCCCATGATTAATACTCGGTGAAAAATTCGTCTTGTCGCGCCGCCACTGAATCTCTGGCGGCAAAATGCCGCGCATGGAACGGCGCAAAATCCAGCGTGTCCATGATAAGCGCAGTTTGACTTCCGGTGGCAGTGATACGCAGAACTCGACCAGCGGAATATCTCGAAAAGGATGTCTCCCTTGTACGCCATGATATGTCGCTAGGCGATCATTTTCTTCCAACACCACTTGATGCCCACCGAACAACAGCGTTTTAATATGCAAATCGCGTTCGTGCCGCACGTCAATCAAACGTGCATCGTCAGCGCGATTCGCGCGCATCCACGCATCTAAGCCGATTTCACGTACAAAATCCGCGTTAAGTGTCAGATTATCAAACAATGCAGGATCGGGTTTTCCGCACACCCGCCGCGCCATCCTTTTGATGCCATCGGGAGCAGCCGCACGCGCGCGTTTCGCTGCGAGCGCCGCGAACTGCGCCGCGTGCGCGCGTTTCATCGCGGGCGCAATCTCACCGCTGACGCGCCACAGCGATAGCAAATCGGCACGCATGAGCGCGGGCGATGCATAGCGGTCAAAATACCCGCGCAAGGATGATACCGGCGATTTTCCCCGCACCGCCAGCGCCACCGACTCTGCCAAAAAACGCCCCCACTCCCCGCGAT
The DNA here is from genome assembly GCA_034434595.1 of Anaerolineae bacterium. Taxonomy (GTDB): domain Bacteria; phylum Chloroflexota; class Anaerolineae; order Aggregatilineales; family Phototrophicaceae; genus Flexifilum. The sequence continues at coordinate 212,483 of DAOTZD010000009.1, read as the reverse complement.
GTGCCATTTCGGGCAGCAAGCCAATTCCGTGTGAAACCGTCGTGTCACCATCGTCACCATCCAACATAATCGGCAGTTGGGCATCATGTGCAGCGCCATACAAGCTGTCGAATACCACTGGATTTGCACTCGACGGCGGTTCAGCATGAATGGCGAGAATCCGTTCAAAATCTGCGAACGGCGGCGGCTCATTGACGATATGGTGCTTAACGCGGGCGGGAATAAGCGCGTTCAACAAATGATCGACATAAGTGTGCTCGTCGCGTTCCGCCAGCGCCGAATGGCTGTAGAAGGTATGCAGCACGTCGTCGGCGGGCATCAGCACACGCGCCGCCGCCACAACCGACGAAGAATCCAGCCCCCCGGACAATTGCGCGCTGATCAGCGAACGCCCAGCGATACAGTCATAGACCGCTGCCCCGAAGTGGTGCAAGAAGGCTTCAGCATACTCGTCATCGCTGGCAAAATGGGTTTCCCGTTCCCTATCCAGCGACCAATAGCGCCGCAAGGTCAACGCGCTTGTTTGTGTAATAGTCAGCGTGTGTGCAGGCGGTAGCCGTCGGATCATTCTGTAAAATGTGCTGCTTTGATCGGGATACGCGCCGCTTACATCCGCGAGATACTGCCCGACGCGCTGAAAGTCGAGATCGCGCGCGACAAATGGCAGCGACAGCAGCGTCTTGATCTCTGACGCGAACGCGAACCTTTCCGGTGTATGTGCATACACAAACGGACACACCCCAAAACGATCACGGGCACAAAACAAGACTTTGCGGGCATCATCCCATATTGCAAATGCGAACTCGCCTTCGAGCTGATCGACGCAACCTTCCCCCCATGCCGTATACGCTTGTGTGATAAGTATTTCATCGTCTACTTCAAACGGATCGAGCGACAGTTTACGGCACAGGGCATCGCGCCGCGCCAAACGCGCATGAATCTGCGCGATGAAGCCGGGTTTTTGTCCGTTCTCCAAAACCCCAAACAATCTGCCCATGTACAACCTTTCACACACCGCGGCACATCCCACATCTACGTTGAGAACGATGCTTTTGTTTGTAGAGAATGCCACGAAACAAAAAGGGGCGCACCCCTTATGAGATGCGCCCCTTCACTTGAATAGTCTAACCAGCGACTCGTTTAGTCGTCGTCATTGATCGTCACGAGAAGATCAGCCGAGCCGGGAACGGGCTGCACGATGCCATCAATTTCAATCGGGACGGCAGGCGTACCCAAACCGGGGTTGATCGTGTTGAACTCATCGTGGATGTAGTACGGGTCATACGAATTCGCCGTGTGTTGGATCACGCCCACATGTACGCCTTCAACCACCGCATCGTTCACCGCGGTAACAGTCACGGTCTGTGGAACATTCCAATCGCCACCTTGGTTGACCGACATCATCACGCCCGTTGGGTCAGGCAGCACACCGCGGAAACGCAGCACAATCGTCGTCGCGTTGCCCGTGACACGAGTATTATCGATGCCAAAATTGGCATATGCTCCCAACGTGTCATGACCCGGACTGCTAACCACCAACTGCCCATCCGTGATCGTCAGGATAACGCCTGTGACGGTTGCCGGCTGCGAGTTCAACACCACTTGATAGGTGTCGGTTAGGCTGCCGTCTTCGTTCACTGTCGTTCCCAGTGTCGTGATGATAGCGACAGTCGGCTCATCATTTTCTGTGACCGAGAAGTACACCACGTTCTTAGACGTTGCGGGCGCGCTGGGATCATTGCCGCCAATGATAGGCGATCCCGTAATGCGCTCACCCAAGTTCGATGGGATGGACGAGCAGGGCGAAGTGCACGATACCAGCGTGTTCACGCCGTAGTTGCTGCTGTCTTCCATCACTACACCCATGATTAAGCGCCCCGCGAATGGTCCGTAATACGTTAGATTGTCAACAGCGGTCACTCGCACTTCAAAACCCACATTCCAGTTTGTGGTGTTAAAGAGCAGGTCACGGTTACTAGTGAAAACACCGCCGGGCAGCGGGCGCGTTTCAATGTTGACAATGCGCGATGCTACTTGATCGCGGAACACGCGGACAAGCACTTCATTAAGCGAACCACCAATCGGCGGAGAACTCAAGCGGACTGTATACAAGAACTGCTGCAAGGTTGCTTCATCCAGCGTGGGGGCGGGATCAGGCACAGTCTGAAGGGCTACAAAGGGTGTAGTACGCACGACAACATACCAGTCAGCAATACTGCCGTTGTTGTTGCTGAATTTGTCGTCAGCAATGTACAACTGCCACACACCGTTGGGATCAGTGCCGTTGAAGACCGACAGCGTTGTTCCGCTGATACTCGGGGTGAACGACGGAAGCGTGTCTGGGTCTCCGGGATTGTAATTCATAGGGCGATAACTGCCCGTAGTGCATGAATTCACATTGGGAATATCGTTCGCCGTTTGGTCATTAAACGTAATCGTGGCATTGTTAATCGGAATCGTGATGCCACACGCATCGCTCATTAGCCAAATCTGCTGCCCTTGTGGACCCACCAACAGCATATCAATATCATCACCACGCGGGTGCGTAAAACCAACGAGTACCACATCCACATCGACAATATTGCCAAGAAAACCGCTGACCGTGTAGGTGGATGGATAGGGCGTGGCTGCCGATGGCGGAGCACTGCCGCTGCCCCGATCATGAATGACAATCGATTCTGCTGAAACAGAGCTAATGCCGACGCTCAACCCCAAAATGAGGACGAAAAGAACACTCAGTACTGCTATCAATCGCTTAGGCAATGTCAGATCCTTTCTGCGCTGGCAGCGACACTGGCTGATAGGCTGGCAGCAATCATCATAAATGAGTTCGTTGCGCCAGTGATTTAACTAAAGCCCGGTTCGCCATCGACTGTACCGGTGAAGGTGCCGTCATTAAAACTGCCACCGATAATCGCGCGGGTGATCGCGCGCATATCGCCATGAATAGTTAGGCTAGGCGTGGAATACGGCTTGCGTGTGGGTTCGCTCGTCTGTGTCGTTATAGAGACCGCGCGAACGCCCTCCGTGTGCGATTCCCTCTGCCCGACCGCTGGAGCGGGGGTCAATGCAGTGTCTTTTGCGATTCGTGTCATATTTTCACTCCAAGTTCGGGAGTACCTTGCACCATACCGTGCGCTAATGAATCGGCATTGTGGTTTGCAGCAGCGCTAGATGCGATAATGCGCCCCTATTCGATAGTATACGGACTCCGGCACATAAAGCCAATAAAGAGAATTTTACTCTTTATTGGCATCAATGAACATACGAATGACACTTACAGATGTTTGAGCATTCTGTATGTCTATCCAATTTTGATCGCTTTACTGCGATAGTGGGCTGGCGCTTAACTGCTTAATCGCCGCGAAGGCGGCATCCTGCACCATCGGGCTGTAATCCTGAAGTGATTGCGCCAGTGGTTCCGTGGCGCGCGCATCACCCAAACGCCCCAATGCTTCCGCCGCAGCACGACGAACCCATTCATTCGGGTCGCTCAAACAACTAATCAGCGGATCAAACGCCACAAGGTCGCCCAAGCGCCCCAATGCTTCCACCGCGACTTCGCGCACCGCGTTGTCACTAAACGTATCTTCGCTCTCACGAACGAACAGCATCAGCGGCGGCACTGCCCGCTTATCCCCCACCATACCCAGCGCCTCAGCCGCAGCAACTTGCAGCGAAACATTGTTCCGAAGCAGAATGCTTATCAACATATCCACGCGGCGCGGATCGCCCGTTTTGCCAAGCAGACGGATGAACAACGCGCGCTGATGTTCATCGAGGGTGCTGTCCTCAGTGGTGAGGATTTTGTGCAAGTGGTCACTTAAATCGTTGTCACCGCGATCCACCAGTTCAATCAACCCTGCACGCAGCCGCATCCCTATGTTGAGCTTCAACAGCGCCCATAGCTGACTGTCGAGATTATTTATCAGGGTATCAATCATCGGCATAACTGCCCGACGTGCCCCAATCTTGATTAAGCTGCTGAACGCGGCATACTGCACTTTGGAATCGCTGTCCGCCAGCGCTGCAATCAGCGGATCAATGACGATCTGCGCTTCATCGGTAGATGCGGGAATCCCGCCTAACCGTTTGGCGGCTTCATATCGCACTATCGAGCTGGAGTGCCGCAGTTCACGGATGGTCAATTCGATATTCACTAGGTATCCCTCAGTTACTTCCATTCATCACTATCTAACCAGATTGTCACAGGTCCGTCATTGTGGATTTCGACGTGCATCATCGCGCCGAACACGCCTGTTTCCACACGCTGTATACCTTCCTCGCGCAGTCGTTCGGCAAACAAATCGACCAGCGGCGATGCCATAGCTGGCGGCGCGGCATCAGTGAATCCGGGACGGCGACCCCGACGTGTATCGGCATACAGTGTAAACTGCGAAATCACCAGCACACCGCCGTTCACGTCAAGCGCGGAGAGATTCATCTTGCCTTCGCCATCATCAAAGACCCGCAAGTTCGCCACCTTCTTCGCCATCTGCTCGATTTCCGCCGCTGTATCGGCGTGTGTCACTCCCACAAGCGCGACGTATCCCAAGCCAACTGCTCCGACAACCTTCCCATCGACGGTGACACTACCCGCTGTGACCCGTTGAAGCAGTACGCGCACGCTGCACCTCTATGTGTTTTTATCCTGAATCCATGACCCAATGACTATGTTAATGCCCATGCGCTGTGATGCGAAGGGTATTTACACGCACACAATTCTAGAATATTCTAATTGGGTCAATTCGGCTCATAAAGGTGCAAAACACCTAAATTATGCGGCTCGTCCGCCCCCAGAAAGTAAAACTCGTGGAAACCACGACGTTACATACCGCGCCTTCTGCTGCCTCAACACGTCTGCCGTCGCTGCCGCGCAATATCCGCTGGTACTACCTGCTCGAAGCGGGAACATCGACGGGTTTCATCATGGGCAACTGGATTTTCTTCTGGCTGCGCTACATGACGTATGGGCAGTTAGGGCTGATCGATGGCTTAATATTTGGCTTCGGCATGTTTATGGAAATCCCGACGGGTGCGCTCTCCGATATGCTCGGTAAAAGGCGCACGTTGGTCGCGGCCATGGGCTGCGTCGTCATCGGCACATTAATCATGGCGACAACCAATTCGCTCGAACAGCTCGTCATTGGCTTCTTGATCCAGCAAATCGGTTGGGCGTTTCATTCCGGCGCGTCGGAAGCCTTTGCCTACGAGTCACTCAAAGAACACGGACTCGAAAGCGAATATCCGCGCGTAATCTCGCGTTCTCACATGATCGGCACAGTCGTATTCATCACCACGACGCTGTTAGGCGGCGGCTTGTACCTGCTGCATTTCCGCCTACCCCATTTCGCTTGGGCGCTTGCATATGGCGTAAGCTTAATCGCTGCGCTGCTGATACGCGAACCCAGAATTACCCACACTGCCGACACGCCGCTTCATCCACTTTCGTTGGGCAGTTTTGTCCGGCAAATCACCGATGGCGTACAGCAGCTTCGCGTACCTGCACTACGACCTTACATGCTGCTGATTTTTGTTGTGTCCGGGGTGTACACACTCTACATCGTGGGTTTGGTGCAGCCCGCGCTCGGCGTGAGCTTTGGATTTGACGCGGCGGCACAGTCAATTATTACCGTTTTGTCGGGCATCATCAGCGCGGGAACACTCGCCATGCTGCCCACGCTCTCACGCCGCTTAGGGGATCGGCGCGGGCTGCTCTTAATCGCCTTTGGGATAGGGTTCGCTTGGTTGTTAGCGGCTTTCCCTTTAGGCGCATTCGGTCTGGCGGTGATGCTGCTGATCCGCTTAGCAGGCGATTTAAGCCGCCCGTGGATTTCGATGATTGTCAACCAGCACATCGAATCGCGCGCGCGGGCGACAGCGCTTTCCGCAATCGCGCTCATGAGCAAAATCCCTTATGTCGTCACGGCTGCCATTGCGGGGCAGTTGATCGAAGGGGGTGTGCTGTGGGCGTTCAACTTGGGGCTTGGCTTGATGGTGATGGCGGCAATCGTGATCGCGGTGGTGGCAGCGATGCGGGTGCGCGCTGAAAGATCAATGCCTGCTCCATCCTCGTGAATCAAACGGGACGGATCAACGCGATCCGTCCCGATTCAGAAATTTCGTCTTTTGTAGAGGCGACTGGCGAAACTCGTTTCGCATGGGTCGCCCCCACAATAGTTAAGCCTTTAGCTCACAATGCGCGTGGGCAGCGGTGCGCCATTCTGTGGGGCTTGGAAGCTCGGCTGCATGGTGTCCTTGCGTACCCACAGCGTCTGGCAGGCAAGCACAACCTTGTAATACGTTTCGCTTTCATCCTGCCCAATCACAATATACGTACCGGGGTTAAGCACCACTCCCGACGCAATTTGTCCGGGAGCGTAGTACGCTTGCGCGCCAGCGGGGGCTTCACCGACGACTGAACCTGACGGAATATTCAACGCACATTCACCTGTATTGATCGGACCGTTGAACAGGATGTTGCCGGTGTCACAGCCATCGACAATCAAAGCCCATTCATACAGCACGGTTCCAATCGGGCGCTCAAGTCTAAAATCAAGGCGCATTTCCTGTCCCGCCGGAATGGGGTACGTGCCGGGGTTGGGAACAGGACCATAAGAGAAATTATCGAAAATGTTCCAGCCTGAAAGTCCGTTGATGGAAATGGATGCCAGTTCATTCATGTAGATGAAATCACCGACAGTGACAACCGTATTCACATAATACGTGCCGCCATCCAAATTGGCGCGTTCGACAGTCATGCCGAAATTACCACTGTCGCAGCCAACGGTATTCACCGAAATAACTTGGAATGTTTCACCTGCCGCGAAAACTGCTGATACTGTGCCCAAAAAGATTGCCGCGACAATCCCCAGCGTCATCAAGAACAACCTGTATTTCTTCATTGTTTTCCCTTTTGTGAAACCAGATACGTGAATGTTCGTTTCAAATCACATTATCGACTCATTTTTAGGCTGTTGGAAGCCGGGAAACATCATTTTGTTGAATAAAACACGCAAAAAAGTAATAAATGTGTTCATAGACATGGAATAAAACGGACGACGCTCGTACCCACTGCGTTAATCTTCAAAAGATAAAAAGCAGTTAGCGCCCTGTGTAATTGCGTAGATACAGCCAGTCATGCCCAATCGTGCGGCGGCTGACTTTAGCGATGTTCGGCATGGTGCGCTTAAAATGGTTGATCTTCACGCGCCGCCACACGCTTTCCACAAAAGCGCGGTTGAAACCTTCCGCGATCACTTCTTCGGTGGTGTAACGCTCATCTACTAGCAAATACAGCACTTGATCTACATCCGCATACGTGAAACCGAGTTCACCTTCATCGGTTTGTCCCGCCCATAAATCGGCGCTTGGCGGCTTTTGCTGAATTGATGCAGGAATCCCAAGCGCCGCCGCGAGTTCGCGCACCTGTGTCTTGTACAAGTCGCCAATTGGTTGCAGCGCTACCCCGCTGTCTCCGTAAATGGTCGAATAGCCCAACAAAAGTTCCGTCTTGTTGCTCGTACCCATCACCAGCCCGCCGAACGCCGCCGATTGGTCATACAGCACGATCATCCGTAACCGCGCCATGATATTGCCTTTACGCAGGTTGCTCATGTCCGGGAACTGGTTGATCAGCGCGTCCGCCATCTCCGTGATCGGAACGGTCATGTTTTGCAGCCCTAGTTTCTCAATGACTGCCTCAGCGTCGCTCAAGCTGTCGGCGCTCGACGTTTTATAGGGCATCCGTACCGCCAGTACGTTTTCCGCGCCCAACACTTCCGCGCTCAAATAGGCAGAAAGCGCCGAATCGATGCCGCCGGACAAACCGATCACGGCGCGTTTCATGCCCGCCTTTTCGACTTCATCGCGGATGAATCCCGTCAGCATTTTGCGCGCCACATCGGTATTGATCGCCAACCGTTCGGTGATCATGTCGCGGATATTTTGCGTGCCGTTCACATGGAGAACGCGAACTTGTGAAGCCTGCATCTTGATCTACTCCGAATTACCGGCTGGTACTAGGTTGGTTCAACGTTGTCTTTAGAACGAATGCGAGCAAGCTCGCGCACCATCAAGCCGGGACGCTCATCGCGCAGCAGCGGCAGACGCGCGCGCGTGCGCCTCACCTGATTGAGATCGACTGTGTGCGTGAGCAGCACTTCATCGAAATACACGCCGCGCACCAAAAAGTTCCCGTTGGGATCAACAATCGACGATCCCCCCCAAAAGGCTTTGCCATCTTCGTAGCCAACTCGGTTGCAGTGAATCACATAGCTGGTGAACAACCCGCCATAGGCTTGATTGACCTGCTCTACCCAACGCGAATCACCCAAGCGTTCCCCGCCATCCAATCCACGTCCGGGACTGGAACTGCTAAAGATGAGAATATCCGCGCCATCCAACCACAACATATACGGCGGCGACACATGCCAAAAATCTTCACAAATCAACATGCCCACTCGTCCAAAGCGCGTGTCAAATGCCCGCACGTGTTCGCCCCAGTCGAAGTAGCGCGATTCGTCAAACATCCCATACGTAGGCATATACACTTTGCGATGCACATGCAGCGTTTCGCCCCCGCTCAAATACGCCTGCGACACAAAATATCGCTGGCGCATATCCCGCTGCACAAACCCGAAATCAATATCCATGTTGAACTGTTTGCTTGCATCCAACAATTGACGATATATAGGGTCATCCGCGCGCGCTTCAATCGCGACTTCCGGCACCAAGTCCATGACTTGATAACCTGTCAGCGATAGCTCAGGGAAGATGATCAGGTCAACCCCTTCACTCGCTGCCCGTTCGATGAAGGCGAGATGTTTCTCCAAATTCGCCTGTACGCCGCCAATCTTGGGATAAATCTGCGCCAATCCAATATTTAGGCGCATACGCGGACTCCTTGACGTGACTTGCCATAGATGAATGTTTAGTATGTATTTCAAGTAGCAGCGGTTCGCCAACCGCCCGCATATAAATAGACCATAGATTACAAACGATTGTAATCCGCCATATTACACGTGCTAGAGAAAATTCTTCGCGTTTGATGAACGTTTCCCGCACACCAAAGCAAATAACACCATGATAGAGTCCAAGACTTGATCCGCTCGCAAACCAAACCACTGCGGCACGCTGTCTCCCCGAAAAAAGCCTATCATGAACATACAGACAGCGAACAGCGCCAGCGCGATCCATAATCGCCGCGCTGAACGATGACGCACAAAAATCAACGGCGTGACCGCGATTAATGCAGCCATTACGCCGAACAATGGGGTGGCATAGCGCGGCGCGACCAAGCCGTACACATCGCGCGCTTCATGAACGATGAACGGAGCCGCTTCAAACTGCGCCAGCGTATCGACTTCACGCCCGTAAGCGCATCCATGCGCCCAACAGCCGATCCACCCCGCCGCTCCAATAAGCGCCACAGCCGGAGCAAGCGCCGCCAACACACGCGGGATAGCATATGTAACGTTTAGCACCCGCGCCCCAATTAACACGGCACTCAATCCCCCAATCACCCCGCCATGCCAGCCCAAGCCGCCGTCGCGTGTCGGCAAGAGAACACGCTCCAACGCCATCCCCGCGAAATGATCCCATGCCAGCGCCACATGCTCGATTCTAGCGCCGATCATCCCGCCCAACAGCATTATGAGCAGGACATCAATCAAGCAGGCGCGTGACAAAATACCGGTGAGCGCGCGTACCATTATCCCCGCGCAAACCAATACCGCAGCGGCGATCAACGCCGTGAATGTGGGAATTGTCACACCAAACAAGGTAATTGATAGTGGAAGCATGTGTGCGATTGTAACGATGTGACCAAAATCCCCCAAAAACTAGGGATGTTCATTGAACGTTTGCATAAGGTAGAAACATCCCTAAGTTTTTAAACGTATTGGTCATTGTCGGCAGTGGAATTTACTTCACAACATGGAGAAATAAAACATATGGGTGTCAGTTCAATCACAGGGATAATTTCACTCGTCGGGTTCTTGATCTTTCTCGGCGGGATTGCCATCGTCGTGCTGGCGGCACAGCAAAACCGCAGTGGGCGCGGCGGCATTGGTCTAATCATCATCGGCTTGCTCATCGGGATTGTGTTCGCCGTCATCGGTAACGGTCTGCTGTTCGTCGGTGTAACAGAAGTCGCAGTCATCACGAACACGCTCACCGGAGATTTGGAACAGCCGCGTAACCCCGGCACAAGCATCATCATCCCCGGTCTGCAAGTTCCCACGCTGTATCCCACCAGCCGTCAGTCCTTCGTGATGGATGGCAATTCGGGAAACGCGCCCCCTGTCGATGCCACCACTATTGACGGTCAGCAGGTTGCGATGGACATCGCCGTGTTCTACAACATCGACGCTTCCACCATCAACGACTTCCATCGCCAGTGGGGCGGTAGCCAAAACAATTACACCAACTTCATCACCTCTGCGACACGTACTGTTTCCCGCGACGTGGTAGCGACCTATCGCGCGGAAAACATCTATGGTTTGGATCGTGTGCAAATGCAGCAGGACATCAACGATCAACTGCGCGTCGTGCTGGCGGAAGAAGGTTTCATCCTTGACGTAGTGAACGTGCGCGGCTTGGAATTCTCGGATACTTTCGTCGAAGCCATTGAAGCCGCCGCCGCCAGTCAGCAGCGCGCGCTGCAAGCCCGTCAAGAAGCGGAACGCAACCGCACCATCGCCCAAGGTGAACGTGATGCCGCGATTGCCCGTGCGGAAGGCGAAGCCCAGTCTATCATTCTGCGCGCCCAAGCCGAAGCCGAAGCCCTGCGTTTGGTAAGCGAACAAATCGCCGCTAATCCGCTCCTCGTTCAGTACCAATACATTCAAACGCTTGGACCGAATGTGCGCTTGGCGATTGTCCCGTCCAACAGTCCATTCCTATTCGATTTTGAATCAATTGCCGCCAATCCCGATTTCGTCGCGCCGGAAGTCCCCACAGGTGGACTTGATCTCGCCCCGGAACCAACGCCAACTCCGGGTAGTTAACATTCGCTTGTTTGTCACAAAAACGGGGACGCGCGTCCCCGTTTTTCTATTCCTCATTTAAGCCGCTGGCGAGCAAATCCGCGATATGCTGGACGCGCTTGGGGCTTCCTTCCCGGCTCAAACCGCCGTTCATCTGCGTCAGGCACGAACAATCGCCCGTGCAAATCGTATCCGCTTCGGAAGCATTGATGTTCTTGACTTTATCTTTGAGCATCGCGCCGCTGATCTCTGGCATTTTGACCGCGAATAAGCCGCCAAACCCGCAGCATTGATCCGCGCCCGCCAGTTCGACCACTTTCACACCGCCTATGCCCTCAGCAAGCGCCTTTGCTTGATCGCCTAACCCCATCAAGCGATACCCGTGACAAGCGTGGTGAAACGCGACTTTCGTCGGCGGCAAGGTTGCGCCAATATCGGTCACGCCCAAACCATCGACCAAAAATTCGGTGAACTCCCATGTGATATTGGCAGCCCACCGCGCCCGATCCAGCCATTCCGGTTCATTTTCAAACAACGTCGGGTAATAATGCCGCACCATCGACGCGCAGCTCCCCGATGGACACACGATCACTTCGGCATCGGCAAACGCGGTCAAAAACTGCTTGGCGACACGGCGCGCGTCATCGTGAAACCCGGAATTGAACGCGGGCTGTCCACAGCATGTTTGATTGAGCGGAAAGCGCACTTCCACGCCAAGATGCTCTAAAATCTTCACGACGGAAATACCCGTACCGGGATAAATCGTGTCGATAATACACGTCACGAACAGCGACACAGGCTTATACATAGGTGAAGGTCGTTGTTCAAAAGCATGAGCAGTCGTCATGTCAAAAGCCTATTTTGTCAGCTAAATAAATCATCCATCCGTTTGCGACGAATGGCTGATGAAGATCATGATTCAGCAGATTCAGGCGGCGCGATCCCGTAAATCACGTCGATCCATACATCAGTTGTCAGCGTTGCGCGGAACTCAAGCACCGTTTGCTCAAGTGTGAACGACGCGACAGGCGATGGCGATGCGCTGACAAGCCGCGCGTTTGAGGGCAGCGTCACCTGCACACTGACTGGTTCCGCCCGCATACCCGGCTGCTTTTGCAGCAGCAGCCGATAGCGATAATAATCGCCATACGGTTCGACCACGACAGGCGTGGTGTAGTTAAACTGGTAGCGTTCGCCCCCGTTATACGGCACATATACATATCCCGTCAGCAGCGTATGGTTGTTCGATTCTGTCTCTTGCAGATTCAGCACCAAGTCGCTTGCGCTGTGGAGCGTCGTGCCATTCGGGACAAAAAACTGCATCAGGCTGAAATAATCCAACTGCCCATGATATTCCGGGTCAACCGCCGGATCAGCATCTGCCAGAGAAGCCGGATAATCATAGGTGATCGTTGCCCGCCCTTGCACGGTGCCATCATCTTGAATAGCGGCATCATACGTGATCTGCCGCACGACAGATCGCGCTGACTTGTTGCCCAATGTCGCATCGGCAACCATGATGTAGTCATACCCTTCGCCAGTATCCTGCCGCCCCGACCAACCCAAGCTGTCTACAGCGTCATTGAGCGAATCGTCTGCAAAGTAAAGCATGATGTGTTTTTCTTGCAGCGCCCGCAGCGTCGCTGCCAAAAGCGCCGTGCTTTGCGCTTCTGTGAATCTTCCGGTTTGCCATGCGCCAAAAATCTGCTGATAAATCGCCGCCACGAAGCGTTTGTGCGGTTCAACACCCTGTCCAAACGCGCGAATATCGTACACCAACTGGCGGAAGTTCGCCGGCGTAACCGTCACGTTGTAACCCGGCACTTGCACCGACCCCAGCCCTTCGAGTATGTACTCGAAGCCAACAATGTCAATGCCAATTACGCCGCTAACGGGGGCTTGCGTATTATTGCCGTTATCGTAATACCACCGCGCCATCTCAGCGGTACGGCTAAAATCGGCATACCAACTCCCATCCCATGCAGTACGCATCGGCGTACTGAAAGGAATCCACCAATCCGGCGGCGCGATTTCGTTGGAAAAGGTACTTGGCGGCGGGTTGGGGTTGGTACCCGATGTTGGGCTGTAGCCGTAATCGAGAATTCGCCCGTTGCGGATGCTCATATATCCAAATGTACTGATATACCCCCCCGACGGGCGAAGTTCGTCGCTGTTTTGCGAAAGGATCAAATACGTCCGCGTTTGATCTAACCCCAACGCCACGGTAAGCAGTTCTGGCGCTTCCAGCAGCAGCCCGTTGAGTGTGACCATCTGTTCGTGGTAGCCGCGCAGCGAATTGAGATTTTGCAGCAAGTCGCTTGACGCACCCGTGATTGAAAGTTCATCTAACTGCCGCCCCGCCGCTTCAAGCGCGCGCTCGGCGCTCTGGAAGCGTCCACGCCCAATTCGCAGCAGTTCGACAATGCGCTCCCCCGACGATATTTGCGCGACCACACTATCTTGCCCGCCCGCGCCAACCATAAAAAAAAGTGTCGGCTCTAACCCCGCCAGCATATCACGGGCAGCATTGGCGATCTGTTCGGTGGCGCTAAGCGCGTCAAGCGTAATGTCGAGATCGGTATTAAAGCGGCGGAACGGTTGCAGCAGCCGGGTTTGCTGGCGTGCGTTGCTCAAACTGCGCGTGAGATCGGTCACGCTCGATTTTAAGCGTGTAAAGTCCGTCAGTGTCAGTTCACTCGGATTTCTCGATACCGATTCGACCACCCGCCGCACGCCGTTCAGTGAGTCATTCACGCGGCTGATCGCGTCAGCGGTTAGCGCGGCAGTCGTCACGCCAAACACCGCCACCACGCTAATCACGACGATCAAAATGATGCGCCAGTTAAACAAGCGACCAACGCGCTTGCTCACACGGCGCACAGGCGAACGATGGCGGCGGCGGCGACCTCGCTTCTCTGGTTCTGGCGCGCTCTCCAAAGGAGCGGAGTCGTCAGGGTTCGCCGGGTTAGTGGAATTGACTTGGGTCATGTGCGTTCGGTTCTTTTTAACAATGCGCTTGGTTGCACCCGTAAATTGTCAGTCTCATGCTTTTCGTGGGTGTCTTGTGAGCTGTATACCTGTACCTGCATCAGCCGGTTCAGTTCCGCCATTGCTTCAACATCGTCCGCGAACGGACGCTCTCCGTTGATGCGTGTCTTCAAAACTATATCCAAGTTGTGGAGAAATTGCGATGCGTCAAAGTCGTCGTCCCACCCACGAATCTCAAGGATATGGGGGTGTACAGTCGCGCGCGGCGATTCGGATTCGTCCCACAACACTTCATGAAGTTTTTCACCGGGACGAATGCCTGTATACTGGATTTTGATGTCCAAAAACGGACGCAGCCCACGCAAACGGATCATCCGTTCCGCAAGGTCTTGGATTCGCACGACTTCGCCCATATTCAGCACGAAAATCGCGTCACCATCCGTTAAGCACGCGGCATGAATCACCAAATTAGCTGCTTCCGTGATGCTCATAAAGTAGCGCGTCATATCCGGGTGTGTGATCGTCACCGGTCCGCCATTATCGATCTGGCGATTGAACGTTGGCACCACGCTCCCCCGGCTCCCCAACACATTCCCAAAGCGCACCGCCGCGAACAGCGTTTTCGTTGCGCGGCTGGCATACGCATGCATAACCAGTTCGCACAAACGCTTGCTTGCCCCCATCACATTCGACGGGTTGACGGCTTTATCAGTTGAAATCAACACGAAACGCTCAACATCGTTTTTCACTGCTAATTCAACTACGTTGCGCGTCCCGCCGACATTCACTCGCAGTGCCTCGCCGGGATAATGCTCCAGCATCGGCACATGTTTGTAAGCAGCCGCGTGAAAAATCACCTCCGGGTGATGGTTCTGGAACACCGCCGAGAGATGTTCGCGGATCGTGATGTCCCCTAGCACAGGCGTTATCGTTAAACTTGGCGCTTTGGCGGTCAATTCGGTGTGAAGATCGTGTAGCGCGCTTTCGTTGTTATCGAACAACACCAGCCGCGTCGGTTTATACTGGATCAACTGCCGTGTGATTTCCGACCCAACGGACCCCGCCGCGCCCGTCACCAGCACAATCTTGCCGATGATCGGCGATAGATCAACATTTTCGTTGCGCGCTGCCACTGTCCGCCCTATCAAGTCCTCCGGCTGCACATCGCGCAGCAGTGCTGCGCCTTTCTTGTTCGTCATATTCACGAGTTCAAGCACATCTGGCACAAGTTTGATGCGCGCCTTCGTGTGTTCACATTGCTCGATGATGTTGCGAAAGCTCGGACCATCAATGTTGTGAATCGCGAACACAATCAGCTCAATACCATACCGTTCGACAATGCGTGGAATCGCATCGCGCCCACCCAAAATTGGCAGTCCTTCGAGTATCATTCCGTGTTTATTCGCGTCATCATCAATGAAGCCGATCAAGCGATACATTTCACCGCCCGGCACGCGATGGCGCAGCCGAAGCGCCAACGCTTGACCACTCTCCCCCGCCCCAACGATCAGCGTCCGGGTGTGCGTTAGCGCATCGGGAAATTCACGGTGAATAACCGCGCGATACCGCCAATGCAAGCTCTTAAGCAGGCGCGAACGATACCGTACCGCGACAAACCCGCCAAGTGCGATGCTGTTCCCTACCAAAATCACCGTCATCGGCACAGGCTGGCGCGGCAGCGCCAAATTGATCCCTAGCAGCACCAGCGAAGCAGCACCTACCGCTTTGACCAAAACTGTCATATCGTGACCGCTGGTGCGCGTCCAAATGCGACGATACACCCCGAATACGCGCATCGCCACAATCAAGACGAATCCCGCGTAAAGCGCGAATACTATCGTTCTCCCGTATTCGTCAATGGTAGGCGTAATACGAACCGATAAGACAACGATGTAGGCGACGACAACAATAATCAAGTCCATCACTGCGGATTTGAGAAAACGCGCCGTTTGGTGAAGATTGGTCGGTCTACGGGGCAATTCGATTGCCGGGTTTGCCATCGTTGTACCTATCCTTCCTAGATCATCAACCTAATTGAACGCCGCCGGAATGAGTGTGGCATCCTTGCCAAGAATATCAACAAATATCACTTCATGAAGAATAAAGGCGGACAATCTTGGAATGGCGCAAGGGTTAGCTGCTGCAAACAATTAAAGGTCATTTTATCACGGCACTGCGATGGATTGGTACATCAGTAGCATAAAGAACACTGCTTAGAATTCATTAAATCTTGCATCAATGGGGCTTTTGATGGGTGAAAATGGCGATGAATCAAAGCGGGTGGAACAAACTCCACCCGCTCATGGTGACTTCAATTATTGTGCAGGAGTTGAACCGCGTCGGAGTAGACGCGCCAGCCCACGCGGAGCAGGCCGGTCATCGGTGTAATACGTATACTCGGTGTAGTAATATCCCTGTTCGTCTCTCGGATCAACCGCGTTTAGCACCACGCCTTTAATTTGCGCGCCAATTTGCTCGAAGTTTTCGCGCGCTTTCAACGCGGCGGCACGCCGTGTCCCACGCGCCTGTATCACCAACACCACTTCAGCATTCGTCGCACTGGCAAGCGCGAGACTGTCGCTCACCACCAAGCATGGCGGCGTATCGATTAGCACCACATCAATATCGTTCGACTGCCGGAATGCATCCACCCACATTTTCATCAGCGCCGACCCCAGAATCTCGGACGGATTCTTGGGCGGGAACCCACTAGTGATCACCTTCAACTTGGGAATATCTGTCTCTTTAATGCACTGTTTTAAGCGCTCACGCAGTTCTTCACGGAAGTTGGGGTTATTCGATGACAGCGGCACCGAAAGCAGTGTCGTCAAGCCAATGTCGTTATCCAGCCCGAACACTTCATGCGCGCGTGGACGGCGCAGGTCGGCATCCACCAGCAGAACACGCAGTCCTGCCCACGCCATCGACACAGCAAGATTTGCCGTCGTCAAGCTCTTGCCTTCTTCCGGTCCCGGGCTCGTCACAATGAACACATTCTTGCGCGTGCTGTCGGATGCCAGCAGAAGGTTAGTGCGTAAGACGCGATACCCTTCTGGTATGGGAGAGATCAGCGAGTGATTCGTGATTAGCTTGCTGCGATGCCCCTCCTTGTTCTTGCCAAAGCGCGCAATTGCGCCCAACACCGGCAAATTGAGAAGCTGCGCCGCCTGTTCAGACGAACGAATCGTGTCATCCAAATATTCGATCAACACGACCACCGCCAGCGCCAGCGCCACGCCCACCGCCGCGCCCGTCAGCACAACGCTGCTCGCATTGGTGTTTATCGGTGTGTTGCTAATGCGCGCTTCTTCGATGATCTCAATCCGGTTGTTCTGTCGCTGCAAATCGCTGATCGTCTGCGTAAATGTCGCAACCGTCGCGCGCACTTGCGTCATCTGTGTGACAAGGCTGTCTCGGCGCTGAATTAACTCCGCGCGGTCAATCTCGCTCAATGCCAGCGTCGGATCGGCTAACTGCGTGTTTACCGAACTTAACTGCTCGGTTAGGTCATTCAGTTGTTCGGTCAAACCACGCACGTTTTCTTGCGAAAGCTGAAGCGTGGCTTCTTGTTCCGCCGTCAAATTCGTCGGGCTAATCAATATCAATTGGCGCGCGAGTTCGTTGGCAATATCTGCCGCCAGCACGTTGTCAGGATACCGCACTTGCAGGGTGAATAACTGCGTGCCGTCAATAATGTCCGTCGAAATCGTCCCGCGCAGCCCATCCGGCGAAATTGGCAGATTGAGCGCATCAACAGTGCCTTGCAGCACATCAAATGTCGTCACCAAATTGATGTACGTCTGCGCGAGCCGCTGCCCTATGTAAATATCGTTCGGCTGCGGGTTGGATTCTTGCGTCACGTTGCCGACGGATAGCATCACCCGCGAACGATACATCGGCGGTTCGTTGGAGCGTGCGACAAACGCCACTCCCCCCGCGACAAATCCAGCCAAGAAAAATAGCCACAACCATTTACGTAGCAGCCGAAAGATTTGATTCAGTTCCATACGTTTACCGCTCCACACAGGTTGTGACGGGGATACGTCGTTGAAGCTGCTTCACCTGTGCTTTGATAGCTGACGGGATTGTTCGATTGTTCGATTGAAGCACAGTAGGGTACGCACACCCCCTTTAAGGCGGGTATCCGTACCCCACAAATAGAGACTACCATTCGTCGCGGTTTGCCGTGTCTGCTATGGCAGGCGACCTTCACGGCTGCCGTTTTCGTCCGATGGCAGGTTCATCGCGTATAGTTCAGTCGATTCCGTTTCCGTCAGCGCTTCCGGCGCTTGGAACGGACCTTCAGGATTGATCGGGTTTGGATCAACTTGGAAGATGTCCCACTGCCCGCGCGTATCCGACTGGTAGATGATGATGTCGCTGTTGCAGCGGAAGCTCGGCGCGCGATCATTGAACGTATTGTTCGTCGCGTCCTTCAGTGCCAGCGATTCGACTTCGATAGCGAATACGTCGAAGTCACCATCCAGATTGCTTTCAAAGGCGATGAAGCGGTCACTCGGCGCGAACGACGACAGGTTAATGTCCGTACCCAAATCGAGCAGCATCCGCGTTTCACCCGTTGTCAAATCGCGCAGCCACAGGTCATACACACCGAAATCATTCAATTGCAGCCATGCCAGCATCGTGCCATCATTCGACGGTGCGGGCTGCACATCAGGCGTGTTGTTGTCGGTCAACTGCGTCAGTTCACCCGTTTCGAAATCGAGTTCGTACACTTCATATTCACCATCGCGGTCACTGGTGAAATAAATGCCGCTTCCGTCCGGCTTCCACGCGGCATTCACGTCGTTGGCGGGATCATCCGTCAAACGTGTCAGTTCACCCGTCGAAACATCCAGTACATACAATTCCCAGTTAGCGTCACGGTTGCTTTCAAACACAATCTTGTTGGCAGCCGCGCCTTCGCCCCACACCGGGTTGATGTCTACACCCGTATTGAACGTTATACGGAACTGTTCCGAACCATCAGCGCGACCAACATACAGTTCCCAGTTGGTCAAGCCATCGCGGTTGCTCGTAAACACAATGTATTCCGCGTCTTGCGAACGCGACGGTTGAATATCGGCAGCCGCGCGACCCTGTGACAGGTTCTCGCTCACCGAATTTAGAATGCCCCCCAAACGGAAGACTTCCCAGTCACCCGTCCGGTCAGTGTGATACGCGATCCAGTCTGGGCATACTTCGCCGCCAATCGTGAACGGCGGGAACGAACCCGGCAAATCCACACCCGGCACACCAACTGTCAGCGGCGGGCGCGGGAAATCTTCCGGCGGCGGAGTTGGCACGAACGGCGGTGTTGGCGTGTTGATCACCACGGGCGGAACATCCGTCACCGGCGAAATTTGCAGCACAGCCGGAATAGCAACGGGCGCGTTCAATACATTTTCGGGCAGTGCTTCAAGCGACGCGAACGAGTCGAGTTCACTGGGGCTAAGCACGCGCCAGTTCGACCATTCGCCCGCGATACGTCCCTGTGCGTTCAGCGGGGCAGTCACCGATACCCCAGCGCGGATCGTCGTCGCCATCGAAGCGCCAAGCGCCCCCACTGTCGCATCCCCCGTCACGCCGATAATTTCCATCTCGGAATCAGCCGTGGTACGCAGGAAGATGGTGTTCGTAAAAGTGATTTGCGCGCCGTTGGCTTCAATCGTCGCGGGAGCGCCGTTCGGCGCTTGTAATATAAGCAGTGACGGTGGTGCATCAACGCACGAGCTGACTTCCGTACCCGTGCTGAAATTGAACGATTCCATCGGGAAGCGGCTGTCTGCGCTGATGATCGGCAGGTTTTCAAGCCCAACCCCCTCAACCGCATCGACACTCAACCAGCCGCTGCTGTTTTGTGCGCCAACACGCAGCCACTCGCCGTCCGGGCTGATGCCGATGACGCTCACCTGCGAGCCTTGCGCGACATTCACGATACCGCCCGCATTCGCGCTTGGCGCAAGCCGCAGCATCGACACGTTGCTAGTCGTCAGCGTGGGAACCTCATTCGGCAGTGTAATCATCACTTCTGGCGCGACGGCGTTTTCAATTTCCACATCGCCAATCAGCACCATCTTGACGTTTTCAGTTACACTCGTCCCAGTTGTCGATGTACGCACATTCAACAGCGCGACACCCCAACTGTTCGCATCAAGATTAAACGGGTTACTACGTAACGATGCGATACTGTTCAACGTCGCCCGGTCTGCGGGCTGACTGAACAAACTATCGCCTTCGGTAACAGCGGCAATATCGCCATATCCGTAGCAGGCACTGTTGTCACCCAAGTTTGCACAGTTATTGCTCACCTGTGCAAGCGCAAGGTTAATAAGCGCCGGACAAAGGCTGCCCGTATCATTGCCAACCTGTGCAAACGCCGCTGGCGCAATCAAGGCGAGCAATCCAATCAGCCCTAAAGCGAAGTAAATTACAGAACGGTACCGAACGCGCATGGACTACCCTTTCGTTGCGAATGAGTTCATCGCCATTGTTTACTGCGGGAAGTGTAAGATGTCTGTATCAGCTAAACGCAGCTCAATTTAACGACGTTCACGCAGTTATGAGTGCAAAGGTCTCTATCAAGTGTAGCAGACAAAAGTTGCAATTCAAAGCAAGCATATGAACAATTGTTAAAGCGTATTTGCACAAACTCTCAACAATACGTTATATCTCACTTTGTTGTTTAGAGATATGGACATCGCAGTCGTGGAGAAAACGCGCGCAGCGGCGTATTCGCGTTCATCAGCGCGCTCTCCAACGCCCCTACGCGAAACAGCACCGTTGTATTCCATAACTGCCCCACGCGGCTTGGGCATGTGACTATCAGCCGTAGTTGCAGGATGTTATCCACAGAAAGTCCCCAGTAGATCAAACGCGGCGGCGCGGCGGAA
This sequence comes from Anaerolineae bacterium, assembly GCA_034434595.1. Taxonomy (GTDB): domain Bacteria; phylum Chloroflexota; class Anaerolineae; order Aggregatilineales; family Phototrophicaceae; genus Flexifilum. Next base: position 191,614 of record DAOTZD010000009.1, on the reverse strand, counting down.
GTCGTAAATGCAGCCCCGCGCTCCGGTGGGTAAATAAACCACATCTCTCCCATCCGCACCCGCGTCGGAATTTCAATCCACAGTACGCGCCCATCTTCGATCCACATTGTCCCGTCGATGCGGGCATCGATAAATCCCGGCTGCGCGCCGCTCCATGTCCAGCGGATCATCCCCGACCCCACTGCCATACCCCGTGTGTAAAAGAACTGTTCCACCCACACGTTTCGCCGGAAAAGCGCATCGACTTCATCTGTTGTCGTCACACTGGGTTGAATCCCCATCAAACACGGTTCAGGCGGGCAGCTCTCCAGTTCGCGCAAAAATCCCGCGATTTCCTCATCCGGCGCGGTCATCGTCCGCGCATATACCACCGCGCCGCCCATTAGCGCCGCGCCAATCGCGCTGATGCACACCGCCACCACCGCGAGTCCGCCGATCACCTTGATCATGGGGTTGCGTTCGTCTATTCAGCGAAAAATCCGCGAAAAATTGTACTTTGGTGAGTGGGAATTTAACAAATGAGAGATGAACGCGCATCGAGGCATCCATCTCTCATCAAACACAATCGCTGTGCGCGAAGAAAGACCGATTTTCAAACCGTCTCTACACCGAGAAACTGGCGCTTAAAACTTCTCCGGGAACACTTCCCGCGCGAGTGCTTCTTCGCGCTCAACCATCCCGCGCAGAATGTTCAGCCCTTCATTCCAGAAGTCCGGGTCACTCAAGTTGATTCCCACCTTCGCCAGTATATTTTCGGGATAGTCGCTGTCCCCCGCCGCCAGCACGTCAATATACTGTGGGACAAAATCCGCGCCGCGCTTCTGATACACGTTGAACAGCGCCAGCACCAGCAGTTCGCCAAACGCATAGGCGTACACATACCCCGGTACGCTGATAAAGTGGCTGACATAGCTCCACCAGTTCCCGTAATCGTCGCGCAAATTCACGCTGTTACCAAACATCGCGCGCTGTGTCTCCAACCAGAACGTATTGATGCGCTCCGTCGAGAGTTCACCTTCTGTACGCCGCGCGGTGTGCAGTTTGTCCTCAAACCGGTTCATCGTCACTTGACGGAATACCGTTGCGAAACTGTCCTCAATCTTGGAGGCCGTCATCAACAGCCGCGCTGCTGGATCAGGTTCTTTCGTCAGCAAATCATTGAACGTCAGCATTTCGCCAAACACCGATGCCATTTCCGCTGTCGTTAGCGGTGTATACAGCCCAGTGATCCCCTGTGCTTCGGCGCTCAAATACATATGCAGCCCATGACCGAGTTCATGCGCCAGCGTCGTCACGTCACGGTTTTTGCCTGTGTAATTGACAAACACAAACGGGTGCGCCGAAGGCACAGTTGGCGATGCGAATGCCCCCCCGCGTTTGTTCGGCAGCAGCGCCGCGTGAATCCATCGCTCCGAAAAAAAGCGATCCGCGATTTGCCCCATCCGCGGGCTGAATGCGGTATACGCATCCACGACGATCTGCCGCGCTTCGCTCCACGTGTAATTGCGTTCGTCAGCGTTGATTTGCAGCGGCGCGTAGCGGTCATAATCGGTCAGTTCATCCAAGCCAAGCAGCACACGCTTAAGGTTATAGTGCCGCGCCACCAGATCATAGTTCGAAGTGACCGCGTTAATGAGCGCATCAACAACCGCATCCGGCGCTTTATTGGCAAGGTTGCGCGACGTAATCCACGTCGGATACTTCCGCCGCTTATCGTCTTGCGCTTTATCCGCAAGCACGACGTTGAAAATGTACGTCAAGTCCATGCTCCGCGTTGCCAGCCCTTTTGTGACCGAATCAGCGGCTTTGCGGCGCACTTCACGGTTGGGGTCATACAGCTTAGCCAGAATTTGCGACTGAGTAAGCAGTTCGCCCTCATATTCAAACCGGATGGCGCTTGTCACCTGTGTGAAGTAACGCACCCATGCGTTTCGCCCTGTAACGCTTTTTTCGACCAGCAGTTGTTCTTCAATTTCGCTCAAGGTGTATGGGCGATACCGCAGTTCACTCTCCAACGGGTGACGATATTTGCCCAACGTTGGATTCGCCAGTAGTTTTTGTGCCTGTTCTTCGGGGACTTCTTTCCATTCCAGTTCAAAAAACAGCAGGGTTTGATTCAGTTCGGCATAGAATTCTTGCACTTTCTGCATCAACGCGCCCACCTGCGGGTCAGCCGTGTCAGTTGCAAAATTCAAGCTGGCATATGAACCAATCCGCCCCGCCATATCTTCAATGGCTTCGCGCTCGATCATCGCATCGACCATTTCTTCCGCGTCCAACTGCGCCACCCGTCCGCGATACTCGCTGGCGTATGCCTTCGCTTTAGCCTGTACTTCCTCCATGTCACGCGCAATCGCCGGATCATCTAGACCAGCGTAAAACACTGATAAATCCCAAATCACGTCCTCTGCGCCGGTCTTCTTTTCGATCACTGCGTCAATCATGACCTACCCTTTATATCAACTGAAATGGTGAGTATTCATGAGTATACAACACCTTTTGAATTTTTTTGAATAGACTGCCTGCGCTAAAATGAGAGCTTGATGACCTTGTACTGTATGCGAATTGGGAGAGTAGTCGAGATGGCTGTAACACGTTTGAATGAGCAGGAAATCGCCGCCCGCCTTGCAACGTTATCCGGTTGGGAACGTGACGGCATGGTGATTCGCAAAACGTACCCGATGGAAACCTACATGACCGGATTGGCTTTCGCGTCAGCCGTTGGGACCGTCTGCGAAGGACTTGGACATCACCCCGATATTTTGATCGGTTGGCGGCGCGTCGTGGTGAGCTTCACCACTCACGATGCGGGCAATACCCTCACCGAAAACGACTTCAACGCCGCCGCCGCTGTCGAACGGCTAGGCTACCCTACCTAAGTCAGTCTCTTGAACGCGCTCAAAAAATTACTTGGCTATCCCCATGAACTGATGCACGTCATCGCACTGATCCTTATCGGGCGGCGCGCGGTGCAATTCACGCGCGATCATGTCGTCATCCCGGACAATCTCACCACACGCCAATATGTGTTTGTGGCGGGTTTTCCGGCGGCGGTGTTCATGATCGGCGTGGCGGCGGCTGTGCTTGGCTTACTTAACGCGGCAACCTATGGTCAAGCGATGGTTGCGCTTGCCGCGATACTCATATGCGGATTCGGGGTTGCCAGCGCCGCCGGGGATGTACAGTTGATCGTCGTGCGTCTTTCCTCAAAAGACTCGCTAAAATAGCGGCACATCATCATTTGTAGGGACGTGGCATGTCACGTCCGCCTTTTTCATGTCATAAACTGCAATTTGACCAGAATAGGATGACACTTCACATGGCGACATGGTGGCGTAACGGCGTGGTCTATCAAATTTACCCGCGCAGCTTTATGGACTCGAACGGCGATGGCGTGGGCGATCTCCCCGGCATTACCTCCAAACTCGATTACCTACAGTGGCTTGGCATTGATGCCCTGTGGCTATCACCGATTTTCCCTAGCCCGATGAAAGATTTCGGCTACGATGTGTCCAACTACACCGACATTCACCCTTTGTTTGGCACACTGGCAGATTTCGACACTCTCTTGAGCGAAGCCCATAAGCGCAATTTGCGCGTCCTGCTCGATCTGGTGCCCAATCACACATCAGACCAACATGCGTGGTTCAAAGAATCGCGTTCATCGCGCGATAACCCCAAGCGCAGTTGGTATATTTGGGCAGATGCCAAACCGGATGGATCGCCCCCGAACAATTGGCTTGCCTACTTCGGCGGATCGGCGTGGACATGGGATGAAGCTACCGGACAGTACTACATGCACAACTTCCTGCCGGAACAGCCCGATCTCAACTATCGCAACCCTGACGTGCTGGAAGCCATGCTCAACGAGATTCGTTTCTGGCTCAATCGCGACGTGGATGGCTTCCGCGTAGACGTGATTGACCGCATGATCAAAGACGATCAACTGCGCGATAATCCGATGAATCCCGACTACGTCGAAGGGCGCGATAACCCAATGTGGGCGCAGCAGCGCGTTTACAGCGAAGGTCGCCCCGAAATCAAAGACCTAATTCGCCAGTTTCGCAAAGTCTTCGATGAATATCCTGACCGCGTGATGATCGGTGAAATCGCCTATTCAACCGACCCAACCCTGATCGCTGGCTATTACGGCGATAACGACCTTATCCATCTGCCCTTCAACTTCGCCCCTATCATGCTCAAATGGGATGCGGCGCAGTTCCGCGCCTTCGTCGATGCTTACGAAGCCGTGCTCCCGCCCGGCTGTCAGCCGAATTATGTGCTTGGCAACCATGATATGGAACGCATCGCCAGCCGGGTAGGACCAGCACAAGCGCGCGTTGGCGCGATGATGCTGCTCACACTGCGCGGTACGCCTTTCATCTATCAAGGTGAAGAATTGGGGATGCTCAACGGGGATATAAAGCCGGAACAGTATCAAGACCCGCAGGGGATCAACACTGGTGTCAGCCGTGACTTCGAGCGCACACCCATTCATTGGAGCGCCGCGCCCTACGCCGGCTTCTCGACAGTTGAACCATGGCTGCCCGTCGCCCCTGATTACACAATCCTCAACGTCGAAAGCGAAAAGCACGATCCGCGCTCAATGTTGAGCTTGTACCGGGCGCTGCTCACCTTCCGCCGCGATTCTGCCGCCCTACTCGCTGGACGTTATCAATCTCACGAGTCGCCCGAAGGCACTTTCGTTTACAAGCGCACCCACGCCGACGAAAATCTGCTCATCGCGCTCAATTTCACCAATCAGGACAAAATCATTACGCTGCCCGCCTTCGATCAAGGCGAAACCATCCTCTCCACCCACATGGATCGCAGCGAAATCGAAGACTTGAGCGCCCTCACCCTACGCGCCAACGAAGGCGTGCTTATCCGCCTTTAGAACGCGCAAAACGCATTGTGTGGGCAGCCTACCTATGTGGTTCAGGTTGCCCACACATAACGCCAACCCCACATCCCTTTACTCCAACACAATCCTATCGATCATTTCGCGTACCCGTACCACACTGTCACCATTTCGGCACGATACCGCGAGCCACCCTAAGCGCGCTGGATACGCGAATTCCCCCGCCGCCACCGCAATCGACAGTCGTGCCGCGATGGACTCCATAGTCAAAGTCATCGCCGCTTCGCTGCATTCCGGCGCATCCACAATCATCATGTCAAAATCCGTCGTCATCGCCAAAAATCGAGTGCCGCACGTTTCACCATACAAAGTCACAACAGTCTCAAAATTTTGGTCAAGAATCCCGTCAAGGATCGCGGTTGTCGCATCGACTAGATCAGGGCGCGGCTGCGTTGCCCACGAAAACGCACATGGAGTCACCATCGTGAATGGCGTTGGCGTATACGTTGGCGGCAAACTATCGACTTCAATCACCGTCGAACGCCCCGTGAAATACGCCTCAATCAGGCCGCAGCCCGAACCAAACACCGCCGCCACAAGCACGCTGATGTATATCAGCCAGCGTCGAATGTCGTTCATTTGTTCCCTCGCTTATCAATACCTATACATTGATAAGACGTGTTCCTGCATACCCGTGTTCCACTTATCCAATCCTCACCCACAAGCGCACACTTTCTTAAGCATGGCTAATCATACTAATCAATACTACTCTCCGCTGTACTGAGAAAAGGCTTGTCGTCTATAGATAAGCCCATCTGCTAGGGGTATTGGAATGCTAAACACATCGTTTTTGCGCGGCATCGCCCGATGGCGTGCATGGAAAGACACTGCCGTGATGAATTACGGCATTATCTTGTCGATCATCATTTGCTTGGGGATCATCGCGCTAGGCGGCTGGCTCACACAGTTTGAGCTGGCAGCCCCACCGCTCGAAGATGTTGGCTTCTTCTATGAATGGAAACTGGCAAACCCAGATATCCTTTCGCGTTTGACCGCGTGGCTCGGTTTCGCCGTGCATAACTTGTTAATCTGGGGGACAATCTACTATGCCCAGAAGCACTATAAAAAATACACCGACACGCTCCGCCCCGCGAACTGGATCGCGCTCGCCATCAATTCGGTGTTCATCGTGCTGCACTATTTCCAAACGATGTTCTTCTACGACGGCATCGCGCAGGACATCCCCAGTTGGACGGCGCAGTTTACCGTCATCATGATGCTGTTCGTCATTCTCGCGATGGAAAATCGTCGTCGCGGCTTGTTCTTCGGTCGCAAAATCAATTTCCGCAAAGAATTTTATCGCTGGATGGCGGAGTATCACGGCTATGCCTTCAGTTTCGCTGTCATCTACACTTTCTGGTTTCACCCCATGATCCCAACTTTGGGACATCTGCTCGGCTTCGTGCAGGTGATTCTCGTCATGATTCAAGGCTCGATGATGTTCACACGCGGGCATTTGAACAAAAAGTGGACATTCTTGATCGAAGTGCTGGTCCTGCCTCACGCCGCGCTCGTCGCACTCAATCAAGGGACGGGGATCGTCTATATGTTCCTGTTCGGCTTCATGACCATGTTCATCGTCACACAAATGCACGGCTTGGGGTTGAAAGCGTGGGTGCGTTATCTCTTTGGCGCGGGCTTCGTAATTTCGGTGCTGATAACCTATTTGATTTTCCGCCAACCCTATCAAGTCAACGAAGTGATTCGCATCCCAATGATCGAATATGGCATGGTCTTCATCATGTATGGGGCATGGTGGTTGTTTGCGCGGCTCACAGGGAAAATCGGTGGGGCGCGTATTCCCGATAATCAACCCGCGCCTGAAATCACGCCCGCCTAATCACAGGATATGGGGCGGTCAGCGAACCGCCCCATGTGCATCGAGTTAAGAAATAAAATGTCCTCAAGACATGACCTTACCGTTTTGCAACGGTAAGGTCATCGGCGGGTTTGCTCCCCTCTCCGCTCGCAGAGAGGGGGCGAGGGTGAGGGCAAAGGGCAAATTTACACACAAAACCGCTTATCTTGATGCCTATGGGGTGGTCAGCGAACCCCCTTTTTACGTCTTTTCCATGTCATGCGTAACAATCGGCACACGCGGATCAAGCCCTGTCCACGTCTTTTTCACCCACGAATACTGCGGATCATCCACATTCGCAAGGCTCTGCGCCGACCCCGCCAGAAAATTCAAGTAGTACGTCGTATACCCAAACGCGCTCACCACCGGATGATACCCTTCCGGCACAAGCACTATATCATGATGACTCGCTATCATCACCGCATCAATGCTGCGCGAATCGTTATACACCCGCTGATAGGCGTACCCATCCGACGGTGTGATCTTGTAGAAATATATTTCTTCCAAATCCGCTTCTATCACATTTCCAGCGGCATCTTCCCGGTGAACATCATGCTTGTGCGGCGGATAGCTCGACCAGTTGCCCGATGGCGTGTACACCTCAACCGCTACAATCCGATGATTGCCAAAACCGGGCGGAATAATCCCGTTGATCTGCCGCGATGCCCCGCCGCCCCCACGCAGTTCAATCTTCACTTGTGCAGGCGTGACGAGATGCGGCAGTCCGTCGCGGTCAGTGGGCACCCAACACGACGCGACCTCAAACCCGTCCGTCAGCGCTGTAATCTCAAAGTCCATCCCCCGCGGCAGATACAGCGCATACGGCATCCCACTAAAGACGTTCGGACGGCGACCTACGTTAAAGAATTCGCCGCCTGTCATACTGATATTGCATCGCCCGCCAAGAATCACATGCGCGTACTCGCAGTCGCCTGTCGATCCGCTGTAGCGTTCCCCCGCGTTTAAGCGGCGTGCCGCCATATTCAAGTAGTCCCATCCTGCTTGTTGGGCAGATACTTCAGCAAAGATTCCCGTTGACCCCGAATCTTTTGCTTTGACCAGCATCGTCTCGGCGGTGTATTGCATCATCGAACCTCAAATATTTTCAAAAGAAGTGTCGAAAATTTTGCCCTAAACATGCCCTTGTTGCCAAACATGCTCCCCAAATCACGCCCCCAAAACCCGGTCGAGCGTTCCCGCGCGCTCACATTCTGCCGCACCGCAGCCCATTCAGCAGCGCGCAGTATCAACCAAATCAACCCGCCGCTTGTGACCACATATACCAACCCCGCGCCAACAAAATGCACTCCAAACATTTCGCGCGCCGTTGCTTCCGCCAATACGAACATCGTGATCACGCCGCCATCGAATACCGCGAAAGGCATACTCATCAACGCCGATACCCATTCGGAATCCAGTGGCAGCAGCAGTAGCAGTCCGAACAGCACATACAGCACAACCATGCTGCCAACAATCATCCCCCCCGTGATAATCCGGCTTAATGCCTCACTTCGCCCAATCAGCGATGCCAGCACGCCCATCGCCGTGATCAGTGCAAGGCTCACCAGCGGAAATACAACCGCGAGCGCTGCCGCCGTTACCAGCGATGCGATGAACAGATTAGGGATTTCGTCTTGCAAAAGCGGGTACAGCGCCACGAACACATACCACGCCATCGCTGCCGCGCGCGGCAGCAGCAGCCCCCCATAAACCGTCCACATCGTTCGCAGTGTAGCGATCCACTTCCCCGTGATCATCTGCCGAGCGTCTACGCCAGTGAGAATCAAACTCTCCCATGTGCGTGAACGTCGTTCATGCAGTATCGAACTCATGCCGCTTTGCGCCGCCAAACTCATCGCCAAAAGATACTGCGCGCCAGCGATCCACATCAGCAAGAAGGTACTCAACTGCTGCAATCGTTCTTGAACAATTTCTGGCAGTGTATCCGGGAGCTCAAGCGGATCAGGCAGCAGCGACGCGCGGTTGACCAGCGCAATTGCCAGCGAAATTGCTAACAAAATCAAAAATGCAATCATCAACATCCGCACGGTGCGGTGCGCGCGGCGGCGAACTTCACGCTGATGAAAGATCGCCTCCGCATAGGCAATCGGGGTATTCAACAGCTTACGTACACGTTCAACAGAAAATACACTCAAGAATACGCTCAAGCGGGCGCGTAACGCGCGTCCTTTCCACATTCAAGAGAAAATCACATTCGGGCGGTTTGCACATTCCGCGCCCGAATACGCCGAACTTTCTCTTAATAGTTTATGCGGCTTGCGCGCTTGTGATCTGTCAGAAAAGCCCTACATCTCGTAACAATTTCAGTGAGGCAGGGAAATCAGCGAGATACTGTTTTGCGTTTTTCTCATTGTCGCTGGGATCACCGCACTCGAACGCTGCCCACCCTTCATAGCCAATCGCATTTAACGCATCCGCGACAGCCTTCCATGGGATAAATCCTTGCCCCGGTAAACGTCGATTACTGTCAGCAAGATGAACATGACCGATCACGTCGGCGTGCGCGGGGATCGCCGCAACCATATCGACTTCATCCAGCGACATATGAAACAAATCCGCGACAATTTTGATGCGCGGGTGATTAATCCGCTTGGCAACCCGCCCCGCCTGTTCCAGCCGGTTCAAGAAATGTGTTTCGTAACGATTGATCGGCTCAACGTATAAATTCACACCCATCGCATCGGCATAATCCGAGAGCGTGCGGAGATGCGCGTGCAGCATTTCCGCTTCCAGCTCAACCGCCGATAAAAACGGCGTGAGATCGGGCATCAAGGGTCCGAAAAAGTGCGGCACGAAAATCACGCCATCTGCCCCAATATCCGCCGCGCACATGATGGATTGCCGCAGTTCTTCCAACCCTATTTCCCGCTGAATTGGGTCGGGATCAAGTATCCGTCCCTGTCGCCCATGATTGACCGTCGCCGCGCGGATTCCTGTGCGATCCATCGCGTCCACAATCGCATCAACTTTCGATTCAAGCCCGCGTCCCCAAAATTCGATTCCCTGTACGCCTAGCGATTTCGCATGTTCAAATTTTGCCAGCATACTCCCGCCGGGGAGCATATCCTCTTGGATGGCGATTCTCATAGCTGAACTCCGTGTGCGTTAATCATCACCATCCCCAATGATGCCCAATGTCCGGTATTCTCGCTTCACATTCGCCCAATGATCCGCGCGCGCTGGCACAGACACCATATCAAAATCTGGCAGGATCAATCCCGTGAGCGCCCCGCCATACACACACCCCGTATCCAACCCGTACACCTTGCCGGGGACGATCAACGGATGGCGCGATCCCATATAGTTACGATGCCCCACGACCAGCGGCTTATCCCCGTCGTAAAGCGTATACCAAGGCGCGCGATATTTATTGTTCAAATACAATTCACCGGAAAGCGTACCCACAATCACATTACTGCGCTGCGCTGTAATATCCAATCCGGGTTCAAAAAACCCGTGTACAATCAGCGCCTCTGGCAAATCGAGATACAGCGGCAGCCCTTTCATAAACGTGATTGCGTCAGGATACGCTTCTTCTCCAATTTGATAGCGCGTAATTATTTGCGACTTGGCGGGCGGCACATCACCATGCCACGAATGAACATGCTTGCGCTCATGGTTGCCCATAATCGCTTTTACATTTGCCGTGTCGCGAATATAGTTGAGTACAGCGCGGGAATCCGTGCCCCGGTCAACAAAATCCCCTACCGATATGATTGTGTCATTTGCTCCTATTCCGGCTTTATCAAGTAAATCAAGCAGTTCTGTGTAACAACCGTGGATATCGCCCACGATCAGCGTTTTTGAGGACATAAGCGAAATTCACTTCACTAAACGACTAATCAAAATCTGTTGCCATACTTGGGCTTCGCAAATGCTCAACAAACCGAGCGATTTGCCCACTTGTCACCCGTCCTACCGAAAGTTCTGGCAGGTGTTCCGGGTCAAACCAGCCAACCTCGCCAGTTTCCACGTTGCGCGGGTCAGGTGTACGTTCGTCACTGAGCAGTTCGCACAGGAAAAAGGCTTTGTAAGCATGAAACACAAACGGCGGATGTGGATGTTTATTGCGGTCATAAAGCGCCAACAGCTTGACCGCCCGCGCGCGATAGCCTGTTTCTTCGTACACTTCACGCACCACACTGTCCGCCGCGCTTTCACCAATATCCGCCCATCCGCCCGGCAGCGTCCAACGATAGTTGTCCAGCATTTCCTGTACCAATAGGATTTTGCCCTCGCGAAACACCACCCCACGCACGTCGATCTTGGGCGTGGTATGCCCCGCTTGCGCCGAAAATAAATTCTCCACCTGCGTCAGTGCATCCACATCCCCGCTTTCACTGGCGGCGATCATTTCAGCAGCAATCCGCATAATTTGTTCGTAGCGGTCTCGGTCAAACGGCGCGGGATTATAATTCAGCCCAGACTGCGCGATAGACTGTAATCGCTGCGCCCAATCGAGCCAGTTGGGGATAGCCATTCAATATAGTTCCTTGTGGTCAAACGAGCGAGGGTGTAGCTACATAGTATTAGTTTACCATCAACAACTATGATCATAACGTGAGAAACTCACGTCTTTCAAGCCATTGCACATAAAAAGTCATGTGAAATTTCGATATTTTTAAGTATCAAGTTATCGAATTCTTGTAGGCACGCACAGCGGCGCGTCTACTGCACGCTGCCAAAACCCTGTTATCAAACGCAAACGGTCTCTTATACTATCAATGCAGCCACGTCCACCCTTTAACAAACCGCGTTATAACAGCACACAGCGACCCAATTATGAAATTTTCCAAATAAAAACCCTTTTCAACAGAAAACAAACCATCCCTTGTATGGCATGGTCTTGACCCCGCCGTGCTTCCCGCGAATATCCCCACTACCTGCCATCTTCTCAACGACAGTGGGGTAAGGGTGTTTTCCCGCCCTGCCCAAAACCGTTTTATTTTTCAAACACGTCCGCATAAAAATTTACAAAACACAACTTATCAATACTTCCTCAATGCTTGACCGAAACAACTCGGACATCAAAGGACATCCACCTCAATACTTCGCCTTTATCTTAAGGCTTCTTCTCTCGCCCCACTTTTACCCTCTCTCAGCTCGCCCTCTTGCGCCTCTCGTCAAGAGACGCGCAAGAAGGCGAGCCTTGTCCCCTTATCCCCTAACGCGGGAACATATATCGTACCGTGTAGGTGATCACCGTTTCCCCATCTGGCGGCACCATCGCGCGGAACTCAATCGTGTTACTGTCCACTCGTGTGTACTCCATCGACGAGCTAAGAATTTCCCAGTTCGTCCACCGGAACAGTGTCTCCGGGACGCGAATTTCGACGGGTACATCGTCCTTGCGGTTGCGTAGGCGAATTTCATAGGTTTCTTCCAACACCTCGCTCCCTACATACCGGAAGTCCGTCTGCGTGCGCTCACCGACCAGATCGAACGCATTCCCCATATAGATTTGCACTGTTTCGCCTTCGGGCGTATGGTCGATGCGGTTTTCGCCAATCAACACAGCCGCGCCGTCAATGTCCTCTTGGTAGACGCGAATACTACCAGCAGGCAAATCCGCCCCCAAACCGTTTTCTTCCGCAGTCGTGAATTCTAAGTATGTCTGCACATCTGTCACGCCCGTCACGCCGTAATACTGATCGACAATCGGACCACCGCCCCAATATGGAGTGCTGCCATTGTACACATAGAAGGTCAGCGCGGGCACATCCGTTCCATTGACGAATTCGACTTGTTTCGTCTCGTTGTCCGCGACGGTCACTGGGCGCGTGATTTCGTACAGCTTGTATTCACTGATGTCGCGCTGTGTCGTTTGCGTGGGCACAGGAGCCGCCGCCGCGTACATCATATCCGCTTCTCGCATCACCGCTTGATCCACCGGATTAACGTTCACATCCCCGGCAATCAGCTTGACAAGCGCATCAGCGTAGCTGGTGCCGCTCGTATTCGTCAGCGTCACCCACCCGTTGATGTCAAGCGAACTTTCGTCTTGTCCCAACAGAATGTTGTAGTCCGCCGCCCACGTCATACCTGTCGTCAAATAGGTAAGCTGGAGTTCTTGATTGCCTGCCGCGCCGCTTTGCAGCAGCCAGCGCAGCGTCGGGCGCGTGATCAATCCGCCCGGCAAATCCGGGAAGCGAATATCGCGGATGCTGTCCGGCACAATCACCAACACTTCACCTTCGCTGTCCCGCAAAATAATCTCGCTGCGACCACTCAACAGTTCGCCTGTGAAGGTTGTGCCATCATCCGTCACAACCGTGATCGTCTGGTCGATGTATCGCTGGAGCAGCGCTGAACTGTTGACCAAATCGAATACGTAGTTTTGTTCCAGCACAAACGTGTTCAGGGGATCGGTCAGCGAGTTGAAGGTCACCGTTGTCGGCAACATCGACGCGGCAACATCGGTGAAATTGATCAGGTTCATCCCTTCGTTAAGCGAGAACAGGCGGCGATCCTGCACCAACGCTCGCCCCTGATTATAGATCGCCAGCGATACCGACAAACGCTCAGCATCGTTGACGACATTCACAGCCGAATTCCCACTCTCTTGCGCTATTCCGGGAAGGGCAGCCGCCAGCGACAGGCTCATCGCCAATGCCAGCGCCAACAGGGAAAACGGGTATCGTTTCGCGCGCATACTTCATAACCTTTCGTAATAGGTAAACACAAGGGAAGGAACTGAACGCTGCCCGAAAAGATCGCGCGGTTAAATCGTCACCGTCACGACTGTTCCATTCACGTCGATGGTATACGATGTTCCTTGCACGAATTCACCTTCAAGCGGAATCGTCGCTTGATAGTCTACGATCATCATCGGGCACGCGGCAGCAAGCGGTAAATCGCGGTAAATCGTCACGCTAATCGTGCTGCCATTCTGCGCCTGACGAACATTCACAGGATAGTCGCATCCATCGGGTTGATACCCGGTGACATTCAAATGTACTTGCACGGGGAAGGATTCAAGAACACGCGCTTCAACCGAATTGATCACGGTCAAGCTCTCGAATGTGGGGTTATTCGGATCGGGCATTACGCCCGGAGTCGTCGTGGAATCTTCAATCCCAACGTAAAGCAAAAAGCCAGCCAGCAGCGCCGCCAGCAGTCGTATGAATGTTTGCATATCCATAGATGAGTCACCTCAATCAAGCAGTCTAATGCTGTCGTGAGTATGACGCATCACTAGCTGATTTTGTTCCCGCGCTTTACGCACTCGGCATCGTCAGCTTGAAGATGAGCGAGTTGTTGCCCCGCACATCCACGCGAATGCTCCCGCGCTGCGATTGCAAGATTTTTCGCGCTACTATCAGCCGCAAGCTGCCTTTGCTGTCGCCGTCATAGGCGTTAGTTTGGAGCACCGCTTTGCGCGTGGTCAGTGTGTCGAATAACTGCTCATGTGCGGTTGCTGCCTGTGCGCTCGTCAATTGAAGGTCCACTTCTACCGCCCGCGAAACCCCGCTTCCTCCCGGAGTGACATAGGTTCGCACATGGACGCATGTCCCTGTGTCGGCATATTCTGTGGCATATTCCATCAAGTTGATCAGTGCATGTGACAGCACCCGCGAATCACCTTCAACAGTTGGGAGATCGGGCATCAAGTCACACGAAAGGCACAGCCCAGAATGCGTGAAGCGTTCTCCAAGGCGTGTCTGTGCGAGTTCGACCAGCGCATTCCAGTTGACCGAATCGCGTACCGCCACAGGTTCGTTTTCCAACTGCGCGATAATCCCTAAATTTTCTAGCACACCGTTCAGCCGTGTGATTTCGTGTTCGAGATTTTTCAGACGCTCGGTGCGGCGGGGATCGGTATCAGGGTTCGCCAGCCAATGCAAATTCATGTTGATGAGCGACAGCGGGCTGCGGATTTCCCGTTCCGTCAGTCGTGCCAATTTTGTCAGCATCGACACTTTTTCGCGTTCCACCGCCAGCGCGAACTGCTTCTGCTCAAACTGTTTGCGGTCACGGATATCGCGCGAAATACTTTGAATATGCATCGGTCTGCCGTGATCATCGTAGATCAGGCTAATGTTGATCTCAACAGGAATACGTGTACCGTCTTTATGAATAAAAGTGCGCTCATAAGGCGCAAACTGCTTCCCTTGCAGCAGTCCCGCCAAGATGTTTTGGCTCTGCGGATATTCTTCCGGCGCGACCACCGTTTTAGCATTCATCCTAATCAATTCTTCATACCTGTAGCCGAGCAGTTCGCACGCCGCTTCGTTCACATCAATATGCTGACCATCCAGTGTCAGCAGCACGATGGCATCGCGGTTACGCTCGAACAAGCCGCGCGTGGTAGCGCGTTCCAAACGTAACTGCTCGCGTTCTATCATCACCGAAGCCGCCAAAGCACCCAATTGATCCGACTGGGTATTGAGCTTGGCTTGTCCCGCGCTGATGCTGCGATTCAGCGGCATCACCACGAACAGGATGAGCAGCGGCACGGCGACAATTACGCCTGCCGCCAGCAGCAGCCCCGCATCGAGAAAGGCGCGCGTTCCGGTGACCAAGTAGAGCGTGGGCAGCCCCGCCAACACTACCACCGTGATCAGCAGCCCGATCCCGACAATACGCACAGTGCGCGGAATCTCTGTGATAATTGCCCGCAGCGATTCAATATAAGATGCTGCTGCCTTGGGTGATTCTGGCATGGCTGGGTTGGCTGTGCTGTTGTGACGCGCCGTCGATGCGGCGAACGGTGCCGTGCGTGTTTCGTTCAAATTGTTCAATGATGCACCCGCGTTCATGAAATGCGGCAAATAATGAGTTCATAGACCCTCAACAGTGAGTGTAAAGATATAACGCATTCGACTCCGTTAAGGTCACGTTTTATCGCCTTTTTCATAAAAATTTCACAACACTCCTAAAACAATTAATAATGAAAAAGGGCGCATGTAATATGCACCCCTTCTATTTATGCATATTCAACCCGCGCAGACGATTCTAAATTAAGAGTGCCATCGGGTTTTCAATGACCTTCTTGAACCACTGTAGGAACTGCGCCGCTTCCGCGCCATCGCTCACGCGATGATCGACGCTCACAGTCACGCGCATCCGGTTGCCTACGCCAATCGATCCGTCCTCTTTGACAATCGGCACTTTTTGCGCCGACCCCACCGCCAAAATCCCTGCTTCTGGCGGGTTGATGATCGCCGCGAAGTGTTCCACATCATACGCGCCGAGATTACTCACCGTGAATGTGCTGCCCTGCACATCATCAGGACGCACTTTACGGTCACGCGCGCGGGCGATCATTTCTTTGTTTTGCAGCGCCAGCGTGCCCAGTGCGGTCTTATCCGCGTCTTTAGCGACCACATTCATCAAGCCGCCATCAGGGAGCGCCACCGCGATCCCGATATTGATCCGCTTGTGGCGGATGATCTTGTCGCCGTAGAAATGCGAATTCAGGTTGGGGAATTTCTTCAGCGAGATCGCCGTCGCCTTCACCACTAAGTCATTGACGCTGATTTTGCTGTCTTCGTCCAGCGTTGCGTTTAACTGCTTACGCAGTTCAAGCAGCGCGGTCACATCGACTTGTGTCGTCACGTAGAAGTGTGGGAACTGCTGCTTGCTTTCGACCATGCGGCGGGCAATCGTTTGGCGCAGCCGCGTCACTTCGATGACTTCCACGTCTTCAGTGGGGGGCGTGCCATAATTCGGAGCGCCAACTCCGGGCGCGCTCACCGCACTTGCCGCCGCAAGCGCAGTCGATGGTTTGAACGTTTCCACATCTTCTTTCACGATGCGTCCGCCCGGCCCACTGCCCTTGACCTGACGCAGATCGATGCCTTTTTCAGAAGCCAAGCGCCGTGCAACAGGAGATGCTTTCACCCCGCCCGGCGCGCCTTCAAGTTCCGAACCTGTCCCATTGGATGAGCCATTGGCGGCGGTTTCGATGGGTTTCGTCGCCGTGCTTACAGCAGCGACGGGTTGGGGCGCAGATGCAGCCGGAGCAGATGCGGGTGCGGCAGCCGCCGCAGCGGTGCCTTTTCCGCTCGATACTTCACTTGCTTCACCCACATAACCAATCACGCCGCCAACTTGCAGCGTGTCGCCGGGATTTCCGATCAACTGCGTGATCGTCCCTGCCACGTTCGCGGGGACTTCGATGGTCGCTTTGTCGCTTTCGACTTCCGCGATCACATCACCAAGCTTGATGGTATCTCCCACTTGTTTCAACCAATTGACGAGCGTGCCTTCTGTCGTTCCCGATCCCAGATCGGGCATGATGATCGCGCTGTTAGCCATTTACACAATCTCCCGCACTGCATCGACAACTTTTTGAGCGTTAGGCAGCGCCATTAACTCGATCTCTTTCGCATACGGCAGCGGCACATCCATCGCGCTGACGCGCTTCACGGGCGCGTCCATGTAATCGAACGCCGCCTCTTGCAACTGCGCCGCAATTTCGCTGCCCACACTGTACAGCGGCAGTGATTCTTCAACCACGACACAGCGGTTGGTCTTTTTGAAACTCTCGAACACAGGCGCAAGGTCAAGCGGGCGCAGCCAGCGCAAATCGACAACTTCCGCGTGGATGCCATCTTCTTTCTCAAGGATTTTCGCCGCTTCCAGCGACCATTCTACGCCGCGCGCAAAGCTGACAATCGTCACGTCGCTGCCTTCGCGTTTAATATCGCTCTTGCCAATCGGCAGGACGAAATCGGGATCATCCGGCACAGGCGACGGCTTCGGGTACAGCGCGATACATTCGCTGAACAGCACCGGATTCTCATCGCGGATCGAAGCCTTCAACATCCCTTTTGCATCGCGTGCGTTCGATGGCACAGCGACATACATGCCGGGAAAGTGCGCGAAAATCGGTTCAGGCGTGTGCGAGTGTGTTGCCGTCGCTTGATTACCCCACCCGCTTGCGGCGCGAAACACCAGCGGCACGGTGAACTGCCCGTTGAACATATAGTGAATTTTCGCCGCGTGATTCACCATCGCGTCGAGCGACAAAAACGCAAAATTGATCGTCATCAGTTCGGCAACGGGACGCAAGCCTGCCATCGCCGCTCCAACTGCCGCCCCCGCAATTGCCATCTCGCTGATCGGGGTGTCGCGTACCCGTTTCGCGCCAAATTCTTCATAGAATCCGCGCGTTACACGGTGTGTCCCCTGCCAACGCCCAACTTCTTCGCCCATGATGAACACGCGCTCATCGCGCAGCATTTCTTCGCGCAGCGCGTCGCGGAGCGCGTCGCGCATGGATACGTTACGTTCAGCCATCAGTCACAATACTCCACGTTCCAGCACTACTTGAGAGGCGAATAGCCGACATAGATGTTGTTGATCAAATCTTCATAGGTCGGGATCGGGCTTTCGTCTGCAAACTTGATCGCGTCTTCGACAACCGCGTTGGCTTTCTGCTCCAAATCGACCAACTCCTGTTTCGCGTCGCTGTTCCCGCTAAGGATGTATCCCCGCAAGACGTTGATCGGGTCGCGCTCATCCTGCCAATCTTTAAGTTCGTTCAGCAGGTCTTCGCGGGTGTTGTACTGCTTGTCGCTTACGCCATGTCCCATGTAACGATACGTCATCGCTTCCATCAAAACCGGACCCTGCTTCTTAGCATAGTCGGCGGCTTCGCGCACTGCTTGATACACCTTCACCACATCCTGACCATCGACGCGCCCCGCATCGTGCATCCCATAGGCGACGGCGCGTTTGTGCAGTTCCGGCTGACCGCTGGAATCTTCGATGCGTGTCCCCATGCCCACAAGGTTGTTTTCAATCAACCAAATGACCGGCAAATCCCAGATGGCGCTCATGTTCAGCGCCTCGTGGAAATAGCCGTTATTCGTCGCGCCGTCCCCGATAAAGCATAGGACGACGTTTTGTTCTTCCATGTACTTAACCTTCAAACCGATGCCCGTCGCCAGCGGCAGATGCCCGCCGACAATCGCATAACCGCCCCAGAAGTTGTGTTCACGGCTGGCAAGGTGCATCGAACCCCCTTTGCCGCCGCTCACCCCCGTGCGCTTGCCCATCATCTCTGCCATCAGCGGGCGAGCATCCACGCCGCGCGCCAATGCGATCCCGTGATCGCGGTATGCCGTAATCACATGGTCATCTTTGCCAAGCGCCGCCAGCGAACCCACGCCTACAGCTTCATGTCCGCTGTATAGATGCAAGTACACCCCCGTGATGCGGTGTTCTTTATACAGCTCATCGCAGCGCTGCTCGAACTGGCGGATGAGGACGATTTGATAGTACCAATCGAGCAGAAGCTCTTTGCTAATGCCTGATGTGTTGGTGGTTGCTGCCGCAGTTTTTGTTTTTGCAGCCATAGATATGGAACTCCCTCAATGCGCGGGGGCAGGGCGAAACCAGTTTCGAGATGCCCAGCGTACTTACCTATACAGCCTTGTGGACACGTATTCTTAACGCAGCTCGTTTGACAAAACGTGCTTAAGTTTACCTCAAACAAACGCGATGCAAAATTGCCGATTCTCCTGTACGCTTCTACAATGAAACAGGTGTACAAAAAGCATCCCGTGAAAGAGAATGAGACATCACCGTGAATGACAACACGTTCGTAGACAAACTCCGCTTCGGCACGGTTGGAGCGCCATCGACCACGCCCAAACCCGGTGGCACATCCAACGCCATTCGCCATACTCTGCTGCTCGGCTTACAGCACCTAGAGATCGCATGGACGCAAAGCGTCCGCGTGACCGATGAAACATGCGCCGACATCAAGAAGACGAGCGAAGCCGCTGGCATCAGCTTGAGCGTCCACGCGCCATACTTTATCAACTTGAACAGCCAAACGAGTGAACTGATGGCGAAAAGTGATGAACGCCTGCTCACGGCGGCGCGCAAAGGCTGGTTGGCCGGTGCGAAAGATATTGTGTTTCATCCCGGCAGCTATCACAACCAGCCGCCGGAAGTGGTGTATGAACGCGCTAAAGAAAAGATGCTCGAACTGACCGGAATCCTACGCGAAGAAGGCGTAGATGTGTATTTGCGACCAGAAACGATGGGCAAAGTCGCCATGTTTGGCACGCTGGAAGAATGTGTGCAGTTGAGCCACGACGTGCCCGGCGTGCTTCCCGCGATAGACTGGGCGCATTTACATGCGCGGCGCGGGGATGGATCGTTCAACAGCTATGACGAGTTCGCCGCCGCGCTTAAGTTGTGCCGTGAGAAGCTCGGTGATGAGGGCATGAAGAAGATGCACTTTCACATGAGTGGAATCGAATACACAACGAAGGGTGAAAAGCTGCACGTTCCATTGAACGAAGCGGATATTCGCTACCGTGAACTGCTGCAAGCGTTCATTGATTTTGGCGTAGAAGGCACAGTGGGAGTAGAAGCGCCCGAACCTTTCCATGTAGCCGACGCGCTGCTGCTGCAAGCGACCTATCGCCGCTTGCAAGGAGCGGGCGAAGGCAAAGAAGAAGAAACGGCGGATTGAAGGGGATGGCGGGCGGCTCACGAGCCGCCCCTACGGGTGATTTGGCTCAAGGGGAGGTGTGTCCAGATATGACCGTTTTTGCGATTTTGTGGACACCTCTTTTATTGTGCGAATATATTGCTATTTGATCACAATTCGTGGGCGCAGCGAAAGCCTCCCCCATCGAGGATGCTAAAGGGGGTACGTGCGTCGCGGCGAGTCGTGGAGAAATAGTTTGGTGTGTAATACCCCTGATCGCCACCGCGCTGGACACGATCCGCTTCAACAGTCAAATCTTCGCGCCCGTCGTCTGCGACATAAGGGTAAGGCATGTCAAGCGAACTCGTCCATTCCGCGACATTGCCGATCATGCCCAGCGCCCCCACCCACGACGCGCCCTGCGGATACAAATCAACGGCGCTCGTTGAAGTGCGCTGATTGTTTGCCGAAGCAAAGCGCGATTCGTCGTAGTCGTTTCCCCACGGGTAGAGAAAGTTTTGCGAACCCCGCGCAGCATAT
Source organism: Anaerolineae bacterium (assembly GCA_034434595.1). Classification (GTDB taxonomy): domain Bacteria; phylum Chloroflexota; class Anaerolineae; order Aggregatilineales; family Phototrophicaceae; genus Flexifilum. The sequence goes on along the minus strand of DAOTZD010000009.1, from coordinate 170,881 downwards.
TCCCATTCGGCTTCGGTGGGAAGCCGCGCGCCGCGCAGCGCACAAAAATCACGCGCTTCAAACCAGTTGATGCGAAACACAGGATGATCTGCCTGCGGCGCATTTTCAGGATCGGATTTAAAGCCACCGAGACGGTCAAAATCGCCCTGTGTCACTTCTGTTCGGTCAATCCAGAACGGCGACTCAAAACACTGCTCATGGGCCGGGCGTTCGTTTTCTTCTCCGTCGTCGCTTCCCATTTGAAAACACCCCGCCGGGACTTGCACCATGACAATACCATCATCAAATGTGCGGGTAACAGGTTCAGGCGTGGGTGTCGGAGTCGGCGGCTGCGGCGCTTGAGCGCAAGCGGATAACCCGAACACGATAACGATCAAAATCAGATAACGCACGATCCATCCTATCTTTTTCAATCGCAAATGTAAGATTCAGTATAGGCAGAATGGGTTTCCGCGCTATCGTCCGCGCGCGCGCGGCGGGCGGCATACATGCAGATAACGCCACCATCCGGCATCCTCATACACATCGAAGGCGGCGGCATTGAGTTCTTCGGTGATCCACAGTTCGCCTAAGCCCAAACTGGTTGTCGAATACCACAGATCACGCGGATAAGCGGGGCAGTCCAGCGTACTGATGACTTGAGCTTCCAGCGAGTCATAGCGCACGATCTGGTAAGCCGCGCGGAGCGGACGCACCAGCAGGGCATCGTTGGGCGCGGCGTAAGTGATCCACACGTCGCCAAAGCGGGCGTGGGTTTGCACACGCAGTTGAATCACTGTGCCGCGTTCTACGCTGATCAATCCGTAACTTGATGCATCGATCAGCGTGGGCTGCGCGCCGCTCCACCGCCACACAATCCGCTGATCGTCGCGATAGAGGTCGGTGATCCAGTCGTGGGCAAACAGCAGCGAATACGCTTCGTCGGCGCTCGTCATCCCGACGCGAATCCCCTGCCAGCACGGCGCGGGACAATCAGGCGGCGCATCGAACACAGCGCGCACGGCGGATTCGTCAAGGGGTTGGGCGCGCACCACGCCGATCAGCGCCGCGCCCATCGCCGTGAGTGTGATGCACAGAAGGATGATCCATCGGAACATGGTGGAAAAGAAACCTCACCCCAAATACGTATCAATTAGCACCCTATGTTGAGTGCTGCGTTCGCAAACCGCTTTCTTTGCCCTCACCCCCTGCCCCTCTCCGTTAACGGAGAGGGGAGCGTACAGCGCCATTAGCGAACGAGATCACGGGGATGAGGGCGCAAGAAAGACAATTTCCGCCTCGATAGAAAATCTGTGTTTCTCTACCAATTCAGCGCCACATCGCGCCGCCAGAAGCGCAAAATGATCGATCCCCCCGGCACAGCAGACGCAAGGCGATAGAGCAAATCCAAGTCATCATCCCCCAGCACGCGCGCAAGCAGTACCCCGCCCCCATAGAAGACAATCCCGCCGATCATCCCCAAAATCGGATGCAGCGAACCGAGCGCCCACATCCCCGCCAGCGACACCGCCACCACACCGATCAAGCGGGCGAAGCGCGGGAGCATGGCGCGCACCGTTTGACCAAGTCGATAATCGCGCCCGACGAGCGTTAGCACGATGATTTCGGCAAGCACGGATGCAGCCGCCGCACCGATCACGCCAATGCGCGGAAGCAGGATCAAATTGAGCGCGAGTTTGAGTACCAAACCGGATGAACGGATCACCACAAAGCGGCGCTGGCGGTTCATGACCATCATCCCCTGCGCGAAGATGTTGACGACCATCGTGACCAGCGCGTACCAGATCAACACGCGCAGCACGTCCGCTGTCGGCAAGAAATCATCCCCAAACAGCGGCACGGTGATCGGCGCGGCAAAACTGCTCATCACCATCGCCATCGGCAGCACCATCAAGAGCGTGAAGAAAGAGAGTTTTTCGACCATAAAGCGGAACGACGCACCACCGTTCGGCTGATCCGGCTGGTAGGCGCGCGACATCATCGGGTAGACGGCGATGATGACCGTCGTGCTTAAAACTTCGATCATGCCGAACAGGATCACAAACGCCGCGTTGAGGTGTCCGGTATCGGCGGGTGTGAGGATACTGGTTGTCATCAACTTATCCACCTGAGAATAGGTGTTGTTGATGAACGCGCTGATCGCCAGCGGCAAGCCGTTCAAGAACAGCGGGCGGGCGATGCTCCACTGCACAGGGAAACGGGGTTTCACGCCGATTCGTCTCAAGAACAGCCACATCGCCGCAGCGCGTCCGATCCCGGTGAGAATTGTCACGACATAGATGCCGATCAAGCCGTAGCCAAGCGCCAGAGCGACTGCTGCCAAGCTGATGCGCGCCGCGATATGGACAACATCGATCAGCGAAGCCGTGACCATGCGCTCGTGCGCCAGCAGCAGGTCATAGGCGATGTTGCCGAACATATCGACAAATAGGCTAATCGCCGCGACGGATGCCAGCGCGCGGATCGTGTCATCGTATCCAAGCGCCGATCCGCCAAGCGTGACCGCGACATACGCGATAAGGGCGAGTCCGGTTTGCAGCGTCAGCGACGCAGCAAAATAGTCGTTGGCTTGGTCAGCGCGCCGCGCTACATCGCGGATGAGGATCGCGCTCATGCCAAAGGCGGTGATGGTTGCGCCGATGGCATACAACGCGCCAATCGTGCCGTATATGCCAAAGTTGGCATCACCGAGCAGCCGTCCCAAAATCAACTGCCAGATCAAGAGCGCGCCGCTGCTCAAGATGCGAGCAATCGCAAGGGCGCTGGCGTTACGGGCGGCGCGTTTGGCTTCTGTGCCGGAAAATGGCGCGCTCATTTGCAGAATTACTGAATGCTGTTGCGCGGGCGGCGCAGATACCCACCCTGTACCGAGCGCGCGGGTTCAAGCGCGACAAACGCATCTTTGTTGAGCGATTCCACGATTTGCACAAAGCGCGATGTATCGCGTTGGTTGACCATGCTTCGCAGCATCGTGACTTCCCCGCTGTGTCCCTGACCGAGCATTTCCGTCACGCCGAAGCCCTGTTCGCGCAGCGCGATGGCGAGTTCATGCCCGCCTTTATTGGCAAACACATTGATGATGGTAAAGCTGGTGATCAGTCGGGCTTCGATGGCTAATCCGACATAGCTCCCAACTGAAAAGCCGAGACAATATGCCGATAAATTGACAATATTGCTCAAGTCTGTCACCACGCCCGTGATGGTGATCGCAAAAATGAGCGCCTCAAAAAAACCCATGATCGATGTGAGCAGTTTTTCCTGCCGTGCCAGCAGCACCAAGCGCACCGTACCAATGGCATTGTTCAGCACGCGCAGCGCGAAGATCAGTCCCGCACTCGCCAATAGTTCCGGCGTGATTTCCATTTACAACGTGCCTTCCGTGACGAATTTCAAAACGTTTCTATCCTATCACAGCCTGATAGACTGCTTCGAGCCGTTCCGCCGCATGATCCCATGTGAAGCGTTCGCTGACGAGCGCGCGCGCGTTGGCGCTCATGCGGGCGCGCGTTGGCGCATCGGTCAGCAGATCGATCAACCCCGCCGCCCATTCATCGCGCCTCGCTTCGCGGATAATCCCCGCGCCGTAAGTTTCCGCTTCCGGTAAATTACATCCCGGCGACAGGATGACGGGCAAGCCCGCCGCCATCGCCTCAAGCGATGCCATGCTCAAGCCTTCGCCTGTAGCGGGCAAGGCGAACACATCCGCCGCCGCCAGCGCAGCCAGCCGATCCGCGCCATTGAGAAAACCCGTTATCACGATGCGATCATCAAGCAGCGGATGAAGGGTTTCGAGCATCCCTTCATCCGGTCCGGCGATCACCAAGCGCGTATTCGGCACATTCGCTTGTTTGAATGCTTCGATTAGCACGTCGATGCCTTTGCGAGCGTGCAAACGCCCCATGAACAGGCACACAACCGCATCGCCCAAGTTCCAGCGCGCGCGAAATGTGGATCGCATCGACACATCCGGCAGCGCCGCGAATTCCTCAACGTTCACGCCGTTGGGCACGACGAAAAACTGCGTCCGATGCGTCTGGGTGATGGTTCGCCAATACGCACGTGATTCGTCCATTTCGGTCTGCGTCAAGCCGATCACCGCGCGAAACTTGCCTGCATAACGCGGACTGAGAATGCGATCCCACACCGACTTCAATTCGCTGCGTCCGGTGGTATAGGTCAGCGTGCCATGCGGCGACAGCACGGCGGGAATCGATCCCGCTTGCGACAGGACGAGCATATTTTCGAGCGTGCGGAATTCGTGACAGTGGATTACGCTGACAGAGGGCAGTAATTCACGCGCCATGTCCCCCATGTCGAACGGTGTCGAGAGATTGGCGGCGCGAAGCTGTGGCACGATATTTCGCGCGCGGATCACCCGCACATCATCACGGATTTCGTCGGGCGTGTCGATGCGCGAATCGCGTGTCAGCGCGTCGGTGGTCAGCACTGTGAGGGTGTGTCCGCGCCGGACGAGTGCGCGCGCCATGCCTTCGACGGCGCGCACCACTCCCCCGAAGGCGTAAGCGGGCGCGTAATACGGCGTAACGTGGAGAATGTGCATGGTTTACGGTGCTGGCAGATAGGCTTGTACGTGAAAATTTGCTTCAATGCGGATGAGTTCATCCATGCTGGCGTAATTGTCTCGCGCGAACGCTTCAACGATCTCTAAACCTCTGGCGATCTCGTCGTCGCTCATGCGCCAGCAGTGTGACCAGCGCCGTTCACGCACATTCTCTAAAAATTCGCGCGGGGTTTGCTCGATGGTGAAGTAATGAATCTGTTCATCACCGAGCAGCGTCCAGCCATTATCAAGCAAAAACGACTCGCGTTTCTCTATCGGGATCGCGCCCTCGATTTCATGTCCGCGTCCGGTGAAGTCGTTCCACAACTTCATCATGCGGTTTTCCATCACGCGACCATTCCAGCCGTGCAGCAGCGGCGCATTCGGCTTCAACACGCGCTTGAGTTCGGTCAGCACGTCGCGCCACGCGGGGATCAAATGAAAGACATGTACGGCAGTCACCGCGTCGAAACTGGCATCCGCGAACGGGAGCTTGGATGCGTCCCCTTGCACGGGATAGATCGGCTCGTTTGCGCGTTTGTCGATGAGCTTACCCATCATGCCGCTGGAAATGTCGATGCCGTAATATGCGCCCACATGCGATGCCAGCGGCAGCGCGATTCTTCCAGTGCCAATGCCTATTTCGAGTACGCGGCTGGTCGGCGTGAGCGATCCGGCGCGGATGAACAAATCAGGGATGTTTTGTTCGACCCCCGGCGGGAATCCGCGTGTTTGATCGTAGTATTCGACAGCGCGGTCAAAGTTGACGGATTGGCTCATGTGAAACTCCTAAGCGGGCGGTTTGCGAACCGCCCCTACGAATGATTTCGGAACACATGGCGGGCGGCTCGCCAGCCGCCCCTACTAGATGACCTCGTAGCTTAAGCCCCACAGTTGAATCGCATCCGCGACAATCGACTGTGTGCCGACGATCAAGAGCGTACCGGTTTTGCCCACGCGCTGAATGGCAATATCCACCGCCGCCGCGAGATTGGGCGCATACGTCACATCGTCGTTGTAGCGCCGCGCCGCGTTGATCGCCATGTCTTGATCCGGGAAATGCAGGATGATATTACGCGCGGTTTCAGTCAAAACCACAGCTTCGCTGATGATGCCAATCTCTTTGTACACCCCGTCATAATCTTTGTCCTCCGGCACGGCGATGATTGCGATCACGGGATCAGTCAGCCGCCCTTGCAGACTCTCGGCAAGCGAACGCGCCGATTCCGCGTTGATCGCGCCATCAACGTAGACGGCGGGCGCGTCCTGTAATTTCTGCAAGCGACCCGGCCATATCACCGTCGCTAACCCTGTGCGAATCGCATTTATGTATTCCGGTGAGGCGTGGGAAACACCGCTTAACCGTCCATGCATATTCCCCGCGCCCTGTACGGCAAGAGTCGCATTAGCGATTTGATACTTACCCATGAGCGAAATTTCCAGCAAGCCATAGCGTCCCAATTCCATCCGTATCCCGTGCGGGGTGTTTTCGACAAACTGCCCCATGTCCATCGGCGCAATCCACGCGAATTCGGCATTTTGAGCGTCCGCTTCCGCTTGCAGCACTTCCAGCACTTCCGTGGGCTGTGGCACACTGTAGGCATAGCTGTACTGCTTGATGATCCCCGCTTTGTGCCATGCGATGCGCGCGACGGTGGGTCCCAACTGCTGCGGATGTTCCAACATGATCGGCGTGAACAAGCTCAACTTGTTCGGCACAACGGCGATGTCGTCAAACCGCCCGCCGCGCCCAACTTCCAGCACCGCCGCGTTCACATTCTGCTCATCGAACCAGCGCAGCGCCACCGCCAAAAAAATCCCCTGTGGGCTGAAGTAGCGTTCAGCAGTCAAGCCGGCTTCGATGCGGTCAATTTCCGGCGCGATATCATCGAGAATCCGCAAAAAGTCGGCTTCAGGAATCGCGCGCCCATTCACGCGGATGCGCTCACGATAGCTCACCAAGTGCGGGCTGGTGATCATGCCAACCGTATGACCGAGCGATTGCAGTAGTTTCGCCGTGATAACGGTGGTCGATCCCTTGCCTTTGCTGCCCGTAACGACAGCATATTCACGCGGTGCGGCAGTCAAGTCGAGCGTGCGTAAAAGTTCAACCGTTGGCGCAACATCGCGCGTCAGTTCGTCATATCCCCGTTCATGCCCGCGCAGTTTTCGCAGGGACCGGAAGATATATGTTACTGCTTCAGCTTCGTTAGAGAAGCGCATCTCTATCTATCCTTTGAAACTACCATGCGCGTGGATGAGGCGTAGGTCAGCCGTTGATCGAACGCGCGGCAGGCGCGCTCGCTCAAAACCAATGCACACAGATACAATGGGGGTATCACGTCGCAAAATCACGCAATATCATCTGCCCGATAGGAAAGTCATCCTATGAATCGCATTTTTGGCTTGATTGTGCTTATTCTAGCCGTTTCCGCTAGTGTCTATTCTGTATCTGTTAGTTTTGCCCGCCAGCCCATCAACTGCCAGAATACCCCCGCGCCGCGTTTGCGTGTCGGCATGAGCGCAGCCGTCGCAGATGGGATTGATCGGCTTAATTTGCGGGCATTTCCAGCGGTCAGCACGGGGATCGAAGTGCAGTTGTACAGCGGGAACAACGTGATCGTGTTATCGGGTCCCGCGTGTAATGGACATTACAATTGGTGGCGCGTGGAAACGGCGAATGGTCGGCGCGGATGGGTCGCAGAAGGAACGTGGGAGCAGTTTTACGTCGTGCCTGCGAATCGGGTCGATGTGCTGGTCACGCCGCTGGAGTGGTCGTGTCCCGCGTTCAGCACACGGGACTGCTACGAGCCGTAGAGATAGAGAAAAGAAAAAGAAAGATTCACCACAGAGAAGGGCGAAACAAGTTTCGCGTGCGTCGTCCGTTTGTTCAAACACGGCGGAGGCGGGCCTCCGCCCTACAATCGAACCCATTATTAAATGTGACCTGCCCTCAAGCGATAGCGGAGGGGGTGCGAAACTCGTTTCGTCGGGGGAGGTGCATTTCAAAAGTGCATTTCTCGCGTTAGTCCAGCGACTCGTACCATTCCGCTGACCACGTTGCTCCGGTGGGCGCGAGATCACCCTTGCTCGTCGTCACGTCGATGTCGTAGTCGTAGTACTCACAGTCGGTCAAATCGTCGTCGTAGTTTGGGTTGAACACCATCAAATACATGCTGCTGTATGGCGTGGTATCAAAGCTGCCGCCGCGCCCTAACGGGATCGTCGTCACTCGTTCGCTGTCTACGCCAATTGCCCAAATTTCGAGTTTGCCGCTGTCATTCGTTAATCCCGCGTAGTACGTCCCCGCGTCCAGTTCGACCTTGAAGTAGTTCGCGCCCAATTCCTGCACACCCTCCCCTGTGAACGTCCAGCGCCCCACATCTGTGATCGTTTCTTCCAGCCACACCGTCGCGTTGAATGCGGGCGCGAAGCGATATTCACGTGCAAGGTTTTTCGTGCGGTATAACCCAATGCTTTCGGGGACGTTGCTGCCATAGCTGGCAAGGGTTTGTTCCAATGCTTCAAAGCCTTCAAACTTGCCGATATTCCGCCAGTACGCCTGAATGCTGGACATGCCGTAAGCATCCGCCATAAATTGTAGGAATGTCCACTCCCCATATTGCAGCGATCCTTGTTCAGGATCGTCTATCGTGCCGAAGCACAGTTCAGGGTACTGGTAGGCATACTCAACATACCCTGTCGCGTCCTCATCAGCGGGTGTCACCACGGTTTCAATCCAAGATGCTGTCGCCTCATACACCCAATTGTGTGAGTCGTTTACATCGTAGCCAAACTGCACAGCGTGATGAAATTCATGCGCCACTGTCGTTCGCATCAACGAGATGGGGTCTTCGCCCGTATCATCAAAGTCATTATCAACCGAAATGTAGCTCGTCGCGGCGTATTCTTCTTCTTCTGGTGAATTCGGGTTATCGCCCACAATCGACAGCGGCGTGGTGATACCTAACGCATCTTCGCCGCCACCGATCAAATCGATCAGGTAAATGTCATAATGGACGCTGCCGCCGTGCTGACCTTCATCGCTTGGCGGAGCGGGCCACCCCATATCCACAATCATAATCTGGTACACTTCTTCAACAGCTTGCGCCACAGCTTCGACATAGTTTTGCGTCACGCTGTCACTGCCTTCGAGCGTGTAGTGAATGCGAAAATGTGCCGTGTCGCGGGTCAGCGTTTCGCCGCTCAAATCTACGTTCGTGAGTTCCGCCAGCACATCGAACAGGCTTTCATCCCCCACTGTGATCGTCAGTAGGAAATCACCGCTGGATGAACCATCATAGCGCGTCAGCTCAACAGTGTAGATACCACTTTCTTCGGCGGTGTGCGCCATTGCGGAATCATATGTTCCGCCGCTGCGATCATCATTGTTGGCAGCAATTTCGCCGCCGGGTGCGTACAGCGTGACGACGGTATCCAAGTTTCCGCTGGTCGCTTCTGCTGTCACAAGAATCGTCTGCCCTTGTGTCAACGTGACCGGATACGTGTATATTTCGTTATCGTCGTCCAGCGTTCCGGTGTGTTCTTCAACAGATTCTTGCAGCGTATCGTCTTGCTGTGCCGCGCCGCCGCTTCCAGACTCCCCGCCGCCAGACGCGCTGGAGCCGGTATTCGGAGTCAATTCCTGTGCTGATGCGGCAGAGATGAGCAAAAATGAAACCAAAAGCAGCAGAATCAAAACCGCAGCTCGTCCCGCGCGCCGGTGCATAAATGACATTTCAGGTGATCCTTCGTAACATAGTAAACGGTTTACCGAGTGTCTATTCTAATCCCAAACCAAAATTTCGACTCGACAGACTCAACACACAGCTTGAAACCGACAAAATGCACTTGGCAATTGACGCGCGGATATGGACAATACACAGATACGGTTCGCACGTTTCGCCCTGCGGCTTATTGATCATTTTTTCCTACGTTGCTTTCGAGGTATTGTGATGGCTGACACTCAAGCGCAAACCGCGCGTCCCGATGTCGATATTGCCAGCGACATTCAAGAGATCATGGTACATTATCCCCCGCTGGCGGCTGACCGCCCGCATGTGCGCGTCACCGTCACCGATGGTCACGTCACATTAAGCGGACACGTCAAAAGCCCAATCAGCGCGCGCTATTTACAGGAACGCGCGCTCGAAGTGCGCGGCGTGAACAGCATTCAATTCGACAAGCTGTATGATGAAGAAACCCTGCGCTTGGATGCGGGAACAAAAGTGCCCGAAGGTGTACAGGTCAACGCGCGTTATGGCGTGGTGATTCTCACGGGCCAGCTTCCCGAAGGAACAAGCGAACAGGAGGTGGTTTCTGCGGTTGCCAGCGTGCCGGGGGTTGAGCGCGTCGTCACGTCATTTTAATAAATCATACTAACGTAGGGGCACGCGGAACTGTCGATGCTCGGCATCGCGTTCCGTCCGTGCCGTGCCCCTACGTTTCGTTTTCGCAAAAACGTATCACCCCATCGGCATGTGGTACTCCGCTGCGTACCGCCCCGTCACATGATGCGAGAGCTGGCGCTCAATGTCCGTGAGCAGCGAACTCGCCCCCAACCGGAATAAATCGGGGAACAGCCACGCATCGCCCAATTCTTCTTTCATCAGCACTTGAAAATTGAGCGCTTGTTTTGCTGTGCGAATCCCGCCCGCTGGTTTGAATCCCACTTTATACCCTGTGCGTTCTTGATACGCCCGAATCGCGCGGCACATGATCAAGCTCACCTCCAACGTGGCGTTGACAGGTTCTTTGCCCGTCGAAGTCTTGATGAAATCGCTGCCTGCCATCATGCACACCAAACTTGCCATGTACACGTTTCGCAGCGTACCCAGTTCGCCTGTCGCCAGAATACTTTTCATGTGCGCGTCCCCGCACGCTTCGCGGAACTGGCGCACTTCGTCGTACAGCCGATCCCAATTCCCGTTCAGCGCATGTTCACGCGAAATCACAATGTCGATCTCTTTCGCGCCCGCCGCCACCGATTCGCGGATTTCTTCGACTCGCAATTTGAACGGGCTTAAACCCGCCGGAAAGCCTGTCGAAACTGCCGCAACCGGAATGTTCGAGCCTTCGAGAAAACGCACGGCATCCGCGACACGGTTGTGATACACGCACACCGCGCCTGTCGTGATGCCCAAATCCGCTGCGCCAAGCGCCTCTAAGATGTCCGTCCGCACCGGATTGCGCGCTTTGGCGCACAACCGCTGCACATTTCCGGGCGTGTCATCGCCGCTTAACGTCGTCAAATCAATGCACGTGATCGCCCGCAGCAGCCACGCCGCTTGCCAATCCTTCTTTACAGAACGTCGATTTGTCATAGTGGCGGTGCGGCGTTCGGTGGCGCTCAAGTTGACGCGCGAACTTTTCACCCATCCCAAGTCGAGCGCGATGCCGGGATTCCGTTCATGCGGTTCATGCGCGCCGCTGACGCGCGCCCCGTTGTCCGTTTTCTTCGCTTTAATTTGGGGAACTGCCATCGCTAAATCCTTCGCCAAGAAAATCAGCAGTATTTAGCAACAGTATAACAGGCGGAATCAAAAACGGGCGGGTTTCCGTCAATCGTTATCCACCACGGTGAACACCAGCACATTCCGCGAGTCCGTCGCTGCCGATGCGTCATTCCCGCCGCTGAACGGCGATCCCGTGAGCCGTGTGCCGCCTGAATCGACGTTGTTGACCGCATAGCCCGCGACGTTACTCGCCGTGATGCGGTGGCTCAGCCGTCCGACTGCCCCGGTGAGATTCGTGCTGTCATCGCGCGCGCGAATGCGAACTTCGTATTCGGTATGATTTGCGTCAAAAACGAGTGTTTGCGCGGTTGACCACGTACTCATGGTACTGGGTTTGGTTTGCACATGCGCGTAATTGCTTGGTGTGGGCGGGTAATAACCCAACTCCACCATGACCGATTCGCTGCCTGTAAGGGGGGCGCTCAAGCTGAGAGTGTAGTTGTACCATGCGCGCGTTTCTTCGCTGAGGGTGAGGGGGGAAGGGATTGGGTCGTCATCCGAGATGATGACTGTGTTGAGGATTGGTGTAGACACAGGGGTCGGAGTATTTGGTATAGAAGGTTGACAGATTTCAGTGCTACTTTCACACGGACGCAATACAGTATACTCTTGAATTAACCCATTTACACCTGCACTTACGATTTTAACGAAAGTGACTGCCCCTGAGGCATTGTCAACAAAAAAAGCTAGCCCTGCATCTAGGTAAACATAAGCAGTGACTTCTACCCCACTGTTTCCTATCACACTTGGTACACCAAATGCGTTAATTACATCAGACACAGTCACATTAACTAAACTTATTGTTATCTCCTCAAGATATACACCCCCATATAAGATGACCACTGAGCCGGACATATCCCATATTAGTGGAGAAACTCCCACAGGATTAAACGAATAACTGACTATGCTTCCAGATGGTGTTAAGATTTCCCTTGTATAGGCGATTTGGTTGTTCGTTAAGATGGTTTCAAGCTCTTGTTGGGTCGTTTGCCTTGGCATGATCCCTAGAAAACAGGGTGCCGTACAGTTACTATTGAAAAAAAGGTCGCTTAGGCTTTCCTGTGCTTCACTGATAAAACTTATCGTGAATGCCGAAGTTAAAGCGGCGCACCAAGACACAAATGATTTCATATGAGCCCTCTTTCAGGTGTGTATGGACTTCTTATCAAGTAATCAATTGCCAAATGCACAGGATGTGCCTTCTTGCAGGATGGGCCATAGCACCAAGGGATCAACAACTATGGGTGTCCCGATGTCTACTGTTGGTCGACCTTGAGGCGCAACTTGATAGATGCTCCAGAATGCTTCCGCATTGTGCCTATAATCTATAAAGGTGGGATCTGCCCATCGCTCAAATTCGAAGGCATTGCCGACATCGGGATAGTCAGGAATGTAATAAACAGCAATATCTAGATGTGCTCCATTGGTGTTACCTGTATCACCACTAAATCCTATAATGGTTCCTGCGGGCTTGACATCTTGTTCGAGTACGAGTATTTGACTGCGTATATCAACAGGTTCAATGTCAGTTGGAATACTATTTATTGTTAGGTGAGAATATGCTATTTGTAATGAACCCTCAGCCGTGAGAGGTATATTTCCAAATGTAGTGTTCAGGGTTGCCATACGTTGCCGAATTACTTGAGGTACATCTTGTAGATCGACGCGAATTGATAAAAAAATTCCTGGTGCTGGTATACGCCCAATTCGGTCTACAATTTGTATTGTCGCACGCGCAGGTGTTTGCACTGCAAAGCTGCCACCTGTTATACCACGAGGATTAATATCTCTTGATGGAATATCATAATAACCGGGTATTAAGCAATTGCTTAAGCGTGGCGGATTTGAGGCGGTGCCTATCATAGGTAACAGGAATTGACTGGAATAATCGGGCGGTGGCGTATTGGTGGGTGTAGACGTTGCAGTTGGCAAAGGTGTGTTTGATGCTGTCGGGGTATTTGAAGGCGTGTAAGTGACCGTAGGAGTTAATGTTGCTTCAGGAATTGATGGGCAAGTGCGAAAGTCAACAAGTGTACTGTGTATCCATCCGAGATATTGCTGTGCGGGTGCTCCATAATTGATCAAGGTATACAGCCACACAGGGCTATCATTGATCGTTTCTCCCTGAGAATTCCAATAGATGGTAATCGGCGTGTAGGTATCTACATTCAAAATGGCGATACTTAGAGTTGTTGGCGCGGAACGCAATTTCACCGGTTGACCTGTAACCGCTTCGGTGCACGCCGGATTCGGCGGCGGTGTAACAATAATCGGTGTCGGCGTGGCTGTAGCAGTTGAAATCGGAGTAGATAAGTCAGTTGGTTGGAGAGTTGGGGTTGGTATCGAAGTAACATTTCCCTGAGAGTCAAGCTCAGGTAAATCGTTGATTGATCCACTGGCGCAGGGCTCAATACCGCCAAATGCACTTAGATGAATCCACCCTTGTACACTTGTATTTAACTGAGATCCGTCAGCATAGCCGTCTACTCTTAGCCAAACATCGGAAGATTCAATAAATCGACCCATTAAGCGAGCTGATCCGCCAGATAAGAATTGTAATATGTTGTTAGGCTCGGTATCTTGAGGAAAAATGGGTGATGAGCGTAAATTGACCCCGGTCAGGATACGAGACATGCAGTAAAGTGCAGGTTCTGGGAGGCAGCTTCCGACACCTACAGTTTGAGTTCCTTGTAGGAATCCACCGGGGCAGACTCCGCCTGTCGGCGTGGGTGTGGGAGTCAAGTCGCAATTGTCCGCGCCAACCGGATTCGCCCCATACCCGCGAAAGGTCGCGGCGGTAATCCGCGTGCTGCCCGTTGCCGGAGTCGGTGACTCCGCCCACGACGCTTGGCTTTCCAAGATGACACTCGTGACACCTCCAAGGATGCCTTCCCATGAGAAGGTGCCTTCCGTGATGGTATTGGAATCGGCGGAAAAATACTGAACTTCTGCGTCAGCGAAGGTATTGGGATACACAAAGTTGATGAAAATGCCGAGCGTTTCAATCGGTGAGGACAAATCTTCTTCAACAAATCCCTCTTGGCGAACATAGGCAAAATCGACATTGGTTAAAATGGTCGACTCAAATGTGCGCTGAATTTGCACAAGCGTGCGGTTGATCGTCGGCTTGACGGGGAGCGCGATATTGACTGCACCAACCCACCCTTGCCCGTCAACAAATTGACCAGCGCCAACGGAGGTTGGCAGGGTGAAGCCCCCGTTGTCCGCATTGGGCGCGCTAAAATTCCAGTAGTAGCACCAAGTTGACAACCCGGTCGTATCGACAGCAGTTCGTGTCGGTGTGTTGGTCGGACCCTCAACTAGCGGTAGGTCGGTGACTTCAGGCGTTGTTTCCGGCGCAGTTGCCGTCGCGGTGCTGGTTGGCGTATCCGTCGGGACAAGTGTATCCGTACTTGTAGCCGTCGCGGTATCGGTCGGCAGGGGACTCTGTGTATCCGTATTCGTCGCCGTATCCGTCGGGGCAACCGTCGGCGTGGGTTCGGGTTCTTGTGCGAACACCCCGCCCATCATGAGTAAACAAGCGCACAGCACAAACGCGGCAGTTTTCCGTGAAGTCAGCTATCGTCGCCTTCAACATGGGGCATCTTCATTTAATGCACACCATGCTAATACCCCCCCGTTTTTTTGTTAAGCATAAAATGTTAAGCTTTTGCGCCGCCTTCGCGCCGCTTCCACTGCGCGGAATCAAAAAGGGCGCGGATTATCACATCCACGCCCTTTTTCTGCCTGCTGTTTAGACGATTGCTATCGCGTGCCGTTCGATCAATTCCGCGCGGAAGTTCGCCAATTCCTGCTTCAGCGTTTCCATGACTGATTGCGCGTCTTTCACTTCCAACACCAGCGCGGGACTTCCCGCCCGTAGATCATGCGCCAGTGCCGCGATGCGCTCGTCACGGGTTGCGCCAAACGAGATCATACTTGCCGCCATGCGACCCGTTATCCCGCCAACAAACCCGCCAAGCAATGCACCCGCGCCCAATGCGATAATCGCGCCGATGCCGGGAATTGCCAACGCGCCAAGCTGCGCCAAACCGAGCGCACCCATCGCCGCGCCGAGCGTTCCGCCGGCCACCCCGCCTTCGTCCGCGCCGATTTCGTCATCGACGACCACGACTTCGCCAGTTTCCGCCTTCGCCACAATCGCCGCATGGACGATTTCGACTGGCTTGTTCTTCATCAGGTGATCCAACGCCCGTGTCAGCATCACCCGTGACGGAAATACGGCTACGATCAAATTATCGGACATCACGTTCCCCCTATCGTCTGTGTACGAGCGACACATCGATGACTGCTGGAGTGTACAGCGAAAGTGCAAAATTGCACAATGACGAATATATACGTCATTTCACGATATTTGTCTGTTCAAGGTGCATTGGCGTTTGATTATTGCGCCAATTCCGGTTCCAAAACTTCGGCTTGGAACGCCGCCAAATCCGCCCGCAGGCGATCCGTGATCCTGTTTTCGACTTCAAATTCGTACACAACAGCGACTTTACCCGCCTCCAACCGCGATGCCAAATGCTTGATCTGCTCGTCGTGGAATCCACTGTCGATCAAGCCCGCCAATGCGCCGCCTGTCGCGCCGCCGATCAACCCGCCGATCAACGCGCCCGCGCCAATCGCCAGAATTGCGCCAACCCCCGGCAGTAGGAACGCGCCCAATCCGGCTATGCCAAGCGCGCTGATCATCGCGCCAATTGTGCCGCCCGTGATCGCGCCCTCATCGACATGTACGTCGTCGTCCAGCACCTGTGTTTCACCGTCTTTCGCTTTAACGATGACAGCGGCGTGTTTCACTTTCAAGTACGGAAGCTCGTGCAGACGGTCATGCACATCAATGAGTGTACCGCGAGTCGGCAGCACCAGCATCAAAACCTGTTTTTGCGTCATGAGTCGCCCTCTCTGTGTGGTTCGGCTCTATACCACTCACTTTATAGGATTGTTCGTTACAGCACCAGTTACACATGACCTCATTCAATACCCCCTAACCTACTCATTTGGTCTATCGCTTCCATCACACACTCCGCGGGGAATGGCTAAGATCATGAGCAAATAAGCTGGATGAGGTGAGATGAATCCATGGGATAGCGTTGGCGATAAAGCTGACGACGCTTCCAGAGCGAGACAAAAAGCTTAACATCACAGCGCAGAGGGTAAATGCAGCGGGAAAACAGCGTGAATTGCGTGCCAGACGCGCCAGATAGTGTCGCAGTTCAGCATTGTCGCCAGTCTTACCGCTTGCTGGCGCAAGCCTTCGTCGTAGCCATTCGTTTTCGCTTCTGGACTATATCGTCGTCCACAATGCTGGCATTTGTACCGCTGGCTGCCCGCTGGTGTTCGTCCGTTTTTATGTTGTTTGGTCGCTGCTTGAAAGTCAGCACAGATTCTCATGGTTCTATTCTACTATCACTCATCCTTTTAGACATTCCTTGGTAGGACTCGCCCTTGCCGCGTATTGGCAAATAGGGTAATTTTCGCGGCTGGCACAAAAGAGGTTGTACGATGGCTGATTTGCAGCAGCGGATAGACGATTTGCGCGCCGAGATTCAAACGTTAAGCAGCGAATCGGATCAAAGCAAAATTGCCGAACTTGAACGCGCCGCCCGCGCTGTGCTGGCGGACGCGAAGAATACGCCGCAAGAATCGGCGGCACAGGCGTTGTTTGCCGAACTGGCTCGGCTGAGCAGCCCAACCAGCCCGATCAGCGCGACAGTGCGCGGGTTATTGCGGCGGGCGCGGATTCGCATTGACACGGCTGGCGACGATGATGACATTGACGAAGCGATTGATATGCTGGCGGAAGCGATCACGCTGAACCCGACGGATGAAGACACGATTGAACTGCTGATGCAAGCTGGCGAGCGCAGTGGACAAGCGGCACAGCGCGTCAACGACTTGTTCACTCGGCATAACATCAAACGGCGTGCCAGCGCCGCGCCGCCCGAACCACGATCCACGGGGGAAACGCGCAAAACCAGCACACGCGAAACCGCGCGCCCCGACATGGGGAATAGTGGGGATGACGACACGCCTTCACGGTCTGATGTGATGCGAAGCACGGGGAGCATCGCGACGAGCTACCCGACATCAGCGGGATACCCGCCGCCGGAACGCGACATCGACAACCCACGCGACACGGGGGTATCACGGCGCGTGCCGGGGCAAGGTGCAATCTACTCGTCGGATGATATTGACGATTTGTTAAGCGAAATGACGCAGCGGTACTACGCGGGCGACTACCAAGACGTAGTCGATCTGGCAAATCGCGTGCTGAATCAAAATCCGGGCAACGCGACTGCGCTCGAATATCGGCAGAAGGCAGAAGATAATCTGATTCGCGGGGTGGTGCCAGATCACCGCATCCCGTTTGAGGCGCGCGTGAGCTATAACCGCGCCAATTCGCTGGTGCGCGCGGGCAACTATGAAGAAGCGGAACGACTGTATCGAGAAGCCCGCGATCTCGCGGAGCGCAGCGGAATTTTGACGTGGAAAGACGCGGAACAAGCCCTGCTGGAAATTCAGGATTTGGCGCTGGCGCGCGAAATGCTCAACGAAGGTGATCGCTTGATGGTGAGCGATAACTGGAGTGAGGCGCTGCGTAAGTATGAAGGCGCGCTTCGCGTGGTGTCGAATGATCCCGCGGCGGAAGAACGCATCGACAAGGTGCGGCGCATCATGACGGATGCGGAAAGCGTCAATGTGCAGTTGAGCATGTTGGGTGGCACGCTGGCGGATCAAGCGGCGCAGCTTCAAAACGTATTGAACATTCTAGCGCGGTTGCGTCAGCTTTTGCCGAACAGCCAGCGGCTTGCCCAGTTGAGCGAGACTGCAAACAACCGCCTCAACGGGATCAAGATACAGATCAACGACCAGAGCCAAGCGGCGTTGATGCGGGCGACAAACGCGACTTCACTGGAAGAGCGGCTGAACGTCAGCAACGAGGCGCTTGCTTTGCTGGAACTGGGCGTGAAGCTCGATCCGGGTGATACGCGCTTGACGCAAGCCCTGACCGAAACCCGCGCAAGTGTAAGCGATATGCAGCGGGCGCGGCAGGTGATCGAACGCAGCGCGGCGCTGATTTCGCAGAATTTTGACAATGAGCTGTCGCAAGCGCGTTCGATGTTAAGCGGTTTGCGCGATTATGCGTCGGATACGCGCTATCGCACCGTCGTCAGTGAACTGCTCATGCGCTATGTCGAACGGGCGCAGAACGCGGTAGAAGATGGCGATCTGGCAGAAGCGGAAGCGCTGCTTCAAATGATGCGGGAAGAACCGTTCAACGTATTGGGACGGCGCACGGAAGTCAACCGGATTGATAATCAGGTCAAGCAGATGCGCCAGCGGGCGCTGACGCGGCGCTTGGCGGTGGGTGGCGGCGGGATCATCATCATCGCGCTGCTGGTGCTTGGCACACGCGGCACATGGGAACCGCTGGTATTCCCGCCGCCCACGTCCACGCCCACGGCGACGTTCACGCCCAGCGATACACCGACGATTACGCCAACACCGACGGACACCAACACGCCGACGGCGACATTCACGCCGAGCGACACGCCGACAATCACGTTTACGCCGAGCAGTACGTCAACCGTGACCGATACCGCGACATCGACCAGCACACCAACGAGTACGCCAACACCACAGTTCTTGTGCCAGATCACGACCACCGAACAGTTGAATTTGCGTTCGAGACCGGACGCGCAAAGCACGCGCATCGGCTTCTTCCCGGCACGGGTCGTAGCCGGTGTCATCGGGCAAGAGATCGGCGTGGATGGGCAGGTATGGTATCGCATCTCGTTCGATCTGGAAGGATCGCGCATCGAAGGCTATGTGCGCGAGAACGTGACGATTTTGCCTGTGGGTACGCCGTGCGCGGATTTGCCGTAGCGCGATAGAACTGTGTGTGAATCAAAAAGCCCGCAGAGTGAAAGTGTTCTCTGCGGGCTTTTTGTTTGGAAAGCGAACGAGCGGCTCAAGGACGGAACGAGTTCCGTGCGCCCCTACAATGCGATGCTTTACGGGTGGTTGCCCGTGTTTTCGGTCACGTAGAGCGTGCCGCCAACACTGCCGCCGGATGCGTAAGTGGCAATCCAGATGTCATAGCGACCAGACTGCGGCGAGTTGAAGTCCAGCGTGGGGTTGAGCGTGCCGAACGAGTCGTCGTTGCAGAAGTAGCTGCCGCTTGGCGAGTTAATGATCATCGTGGTATCGCCCGAACCGATGAAGTAGAAGCGCAGGGTTGGAAATGCGCCCGATGTGTAGTTGACGCTGAAGCTCGGCGCGGATGTGGTGTAACCGTAGCATCCGCCGCCGATATAGCTGGCAGACGCGGGTCCACCCGCTGTAATGCCCACCGTGAACGGATCAGGCACGAAACCCGCCGTGAGCGCGGTTGAACCGAATACGGGCGGCAGACTGTAATTGAGCGTCGGCAGCGGCACGGCGCTGGTCGCTGTCGCGGTGGCAGTAGCCGTCGCTGTCGCCGCGCCTGTGCCAGTTGCGGTTGCCGTCAGGATGACAGTCGGTGTGGGTGTGAGCGTGACGAAAGGTACTGTCTGGCACGGTCCACCGAAACGCACGACGGATGTGGACATCCAGCCGACCAAGCCGTTGACGTTGACCTGCTGCCATGAGTTATCCGGCAGGCGGGCGATGACATTGGCGATGCTGGTGCTGTTCAACTGACCGACGATGTTGTAATTCGTGCCGGGTCCGCTGCGAATGTTGACCGGTCCGCCTGTGGCAGACGCGAGGATACACACGCTGGAAATCGGCAGCGGCGGAAGCTGAGTCGGCGGCAGGGTCGGCTGCGGAACATCGGTTGGCGGGATTTGCGTCGCCACGATAGGCGAGCCGGCAATCGGGCAGGCGGCGAGGTTGGTTTCTGGCGCAAGGCAAATCTGGAAACCTTCGGGGATCGGCGCGCCGGCGAATGTGATCTCCGCGATGTAGTTTTCGCTCCCCGTTGGGATGAGATAGCGTCCGCCGCGAATGCGCGGGCTGCTGCTGGCGACGGATTCGCCTGTGTCGGCATCGGTGAGCAGGAAGTTAGAGCCGGAATTAGGCAGTTGACTTTGCACGATCAACACCAGCGATCCTGCGGGCGAGCCAGAGAAGGCAAACGCGCGGCGCGGCGTGCCGTTGCTCACGCTGTTGGTGACCAACTGACCGATAGGCAGCGCGACGGGCGGCTCGACTGCGACACCTTCGACGTTGAGCAGAAAATCGCCCAACTGTCCGTTGGCGCTGCTCACCTCGATGATGTACGCGCCAACATTCAAGGTGTTGGTGGTGGTTTCGATGGCAGTGGCAATCGCCGCGTTGTTGTTGCTCGCGATCACCACGCCTTCGGTGCTTAGCAGCGCGATGGCGGGCGCGAAACCGGGGGTGATGGCAAAGACGCGGATCGAGATGCCTTGCGTTTGCGTGACAGCGAGCGCAAAACGGGCAACCGGATTTTCTCCGGTGAGCGTGCCGGTTTTGTTGTCACCAACAGCGATGGGGATAAAACTGCCCTGCGCCCAAACTGGCGCGATGGCAGTGACGAGCATTAAACAAGCCAATAAAAGCAGTATCCAACGAGTGAGCTTTGGTCTGCGGGTACGCATACTTCCCCCTATGGTGAGAATCTTCTTCTTTCCAGTGTAGGAGAAAACAGAATTACCGCTATCCGTTTCTCGTATAGACCTGTAAAAAAGTCGTCAGCGTTGGGATAGCGGTGGATTCGATTACTGCGCGGGGGATGCGGCGGGCTGGATGACTTTTTGGCGTTTGGCGCTGATGCTGATGCTCAAGCTCAACGCGGTGGCGATAAGCCCCAATACTGCCGCGCTGATGAATACCATGTGATAATCGCCCAGTGTTTCGCGGAAGAAGCCGCCCGCGTAGCTGGCGATGCCCGCGCCGATCATGTGCGAACAGTAAATCCAGCCGTAAATCGACCCGACAGATGCGCGCCCGAATCGCTGCGCGGTCAAGTTGACCGTTGGCGGCACCGTCGCGACCCAATCCAGCCCGTAGACGAGCGCGAAGATCAGCATATTTTGCATGTCATAGATGAACGGAAGCGCGACGAGTGAAATAGCGCGCATGCCGTAATAGATCGCCAGCAGTTTGCGGTTGTCCACGCGATCCGTCAGCCAGCCCGATGCAGTCGTGCCGACGATGTTCATGATGCCCATGAACGCGATTGCCCACGAAATTTCCACGCGCTCGAAGCCGTGTTCAAGCGAATGGGGCAGCAGGTGAGTCGTGATCAAGCCGATGGTGGTGTAGCCGCACACGAAGAAACTGCCCGCCAGCAGCCAAAAATCGCGCGTGCGGATGGCTTCGCGCATCGGAGTCGAGCGGCTGTCGGTGCTGATCGTTTGCGCGGTGGCGATGCCAATCGGCGATGCGCCGACACTTTCCGGTTTATCGCGCATCAAAAACAGCGCGGGGACGATCAACAGCGTGGAAATGATCGCCAGCAAGCCGATCACGCCCTGCCACCCGCCGACCACACCAAGCGCGATCAAGCCGGGCAGGAAGATCAACTGACCCGCGGCGGCGGCGGAGCTAAACAATCCCAGCACCAAGCCGCGATATTGATTGAACCAGCGCAGCGCGACTGTCGCGCCAAGCGTTCCGGCAATCGCGCCTGTGCCAATGCCGATACACAAGCCCCACAGCAGATGAAAATGCCACAGTTCCGTCATCGCCAGCATGAACGTTAAGCCGATGGCGATGAGCGCCAACCCGCCGAGCATGACGCGGCGCGGTCCAAAGCGATCCATGAGCGAGCCGCCAAGCGGCGCCCCGAATCCGAATGCGAACAGGCTGACCGCGAACGCGAAGGACACACTGGCGCGATCCCACCCGAAATCGCCTTCGAGCGGATCAAAGAGGACGCTGGTGGCGTTGCGCACACCCGCCGAAATCAGCAGGGCGAGGAACGTGACGACAAGGATGATCCATGCGTAGTGAAAGGAACGTTTTGTCATGTGAATATGCGCTTTTGTGGACGGTTGATTGACCAATACCGTCCACTTTGGCGCGAAATGGGGAGGGTGTCTATATCCATGTAGGGACGGGGTTATTGTGTGTGGATTGCTTCCGCAACTGCGATCAAATCGGCGGCACAAGCAGGATGATATGAACACGAGAACAGCGTTTCGGACAATTTGCTAAAAAGGCACCGTCGTGATTGTGCCTTTAGTTTAGCGATCTGTAGATGGCGTGATAGCGAATTCCGGCTGGCGCGCTGCGCTTATCATTAGGCGCTCTACCTCGGCAACACTTATAGTGGCGAAGACTGTATCTTCTCCCAATGTATTTCCGCCGTAAGCAATGGCGGTATTTGTGTCTGTCCAATCGACTGCGTACAATGCGCCAGCTTGTTGGTCGATTAAGGTGATGCTGCCGGTCGCAATATCCACCACCTGCACTGCACCCAGACTATCGACGGCGACCAGCTTACTGTCATCTGGCGACCAACTCACATCCCAAATAGGATTAATATTCTCCGCAATCACAATCCCACTGTCATTGGGCGACCAACCTGCCGAAAGCTGGTATCCAGCAATCTCATCACCAGTAGCGGCATCCCGGATGACGATGCAGCCATAACCCGTCGCCTGAATGATACGAGTTCTATTGCTGTTGGAGGCAATTGAGAAGTATGGACCGCAATTACTCACAACTCCCGGAAGCCGCTCTGAATCGTATACCACAAACTCCTGTGTTTGAATATCAAACACACTAGAACCATTCGTGATGTGCTGATTATCCGCCAGCCACACGACGGGAACTGGATTATTCCCGACTACCCGATCAAAGATGAAGGTTTGCTGCTCCGTTGACCAAACGGTGAGGTGCGAACTCATACTCTTTGTCAGTAACAGCGTGCCTGTGCTGTCCCATTGCAGGCTTACAATCCCTTCAGGAAGATATGATCCGTCTTCAAAGTAAACCAATGGATCTTCTCCACCCGCCTCAATCGTCTCTATAAGCTGTGCGTTCTCAATATCCCACACATACACATGTGCTCCGATACCAGCGGCGAGCCGATCCCCCGTTGGTGACCAGTCAATCTTTGCGCTAAACAGGGGGTTGGGAAGCTCTACGCTATCTTCCAGCATCAGCCGATTTGTGAAAGCATCCAGCACCTCCAGACGACCCTCCGCATAGACCCGCGCGAGATACCTTCCGTTCGGGCTGTACTGCACATCCAAGACCGCTAACGGTGGACGACTGTGTATCGTCTGAGGTATTTCCTGCGCGTGGACTGCGCCGACGAGCAGCCCATAGAGTAAGAGAGTGAAGACGACACGACAAAACCTGTATTGATTGACCATGTTTGCTCACCAGCCTTTCAAGGCAAAAATCTGATTCATCACGCGGTTCATCCACTCAAAGCGGGCATCGCCGGGATAATCGTAGTCATTGCTGCCCGCCCCGTTATTCACCCATTGCTCATTGCTGAAACCCTCCCAATTGTTGGGTACAGTTGTCTGATAGGTCGGTGGATTGTTGGTGCGCCTGCGGTAGACCCAGTTCAAAAACATATCTGCCGCTGTTTCGTCAACCTGAGTATCAGGTTGATCGTTGGGGAAAACGTCAAACGGATGCTGCTGGAAGGGTGTGAAAACGTTGTCGGGTCCAGAACCCCAACCACGTTCACCGCGAACCCATGAACCAGTCTGCTGCAATCTCCCCATCACTACATCACCTTGCCCGTCGTTTATTCTCTCGCATCTCGATATATTGAACACCATCCCCGCAAATGGGTCTGGGTTGTTGGTTGGGGCAAAAGCAGACGTGCATACCCCCGAATATGTTCCTCCGATGGCGGCATAGAGCAATCCACGTGTGCTTTCGTCGGTGTTGGTCGAACTGATAATGCTCCGGTTGGTAAAAACATGTCCTAGCTCGTGTACAATCGCGTGTATTGGGTATTGCGCGGGCGCTGCCCAATTGCAGACGATGGTGCGCGGCAGTCCATTGTTGTTAACCGTCAGACATCCTCCAACTGCCACATTCACAGCGAAGTTCTGTTTGCTCAGTTCAGGAGGATAGACGATAGTTACGCTGCCGGAAGTGCCATCAGCTTTGAAGAAGTAGACATACTGCGGGTCAGCACCATTAGTCATGACACGGTTAAACGCTTCTTGCGCTGAGGATGCATTCAATTGTATCTGGAAAGCCTCCCCAACATGTTGCACGGCAGTCTGGATATACCCCGTTTCATTGACACTCCAGTTGGATGAAGGTTGTCCAAGTTCGTTGCTGTAACGAATGCTGAAACTTGGTATTGGCGTAGCAGTCGGTGTCGCGGTCGGCGTGACCGTAGATGTGGGTGTATCTGTTGCCAACGGTGTTGGCGTTATTGTCGACATCGGATCATTGTCGTTGATGGTTATAGCAATGTGTAACACATCGCACAGCCCAATCCCATTGAACGGCGATCCCGGTTGGCTGCTCGTAGCGGTGTGCGGAACTTGATAGGTGATGGTTTGTTCAAAGACGGTGTCATCGACGGCGGTTACGCTGAAATTACGTCCGGTATTCCAATTACTGGCATTTAATTGACGTGACGCGGGGCTGATGATGAATTGGTTGGTATCGACCCCTTGCGGGAAGATGGTCACAGTTTCGCCCGGCGCAGGCTGCTGTGACAAACGGACGTTGTAAATCGCTGATACACCGCCTTCTGCTACTGTGATGCTCGTTCGGCTTGGGTCAATGCAATACGGGTTTGGAGTCGGGGTCGGTGTATCGGTATCCAACGGCTGACACAGCCCGCCCGATCCGCCGCCTGTGGGACAGATTTCGGGTGTCGGCGTGGGAGTCGGCGTATCTGTCGGTGTATCCGTGATAGTTGGCGTGGAGGTGACAGTCGGCGTAGGAGATAGCGTGGGTGTAGCTGCCCATACACGTTTACGTTGGTCAGGGTCGTCCCCGCCGGAAATGAGAACGCTGCGGTAATCTGCGAAAAAGGCGCACCAAGACCTAATTGGTTAGGATAGGTTGCCTCAACGCCGATAGTTCCCTGAACACCCGACGTAATTGTCCACCCTTGAGCCGTTGATCCACCAAACGAAAACAACTGTGACCATGTAGTTCCGCACACGGGAAGCGTCGCCGTAGGTGTTGCCGTTGGAGTGTCCACCATTGGCACAATCGGATCGATGGGCGGATCAAGGGTTACAGGAAAAATGTCGGTGTATCAGTGGGCGTTTCTGTATCGGTTGGCAGCGGCGGTGGGGTGAAAGTTTGCGTGTCCGTTGGGGTATCGCTAGGTATTAATGTGTCTGTTAAGGATAGGTTAGTGGACGTATCTGTGGGTAAAGCGGTTGGATCGTCAGTGGATTCCTGCGCCCAAAGCGCGTTCAAAACAAATAGGCTTGATATTAAACACAAGGCGAGTGCTGCTTTTCGCATCGAAACTTATCCTCAGTAATGAAGCGCACTTTTCTTTCAGTTTATCAAGCGTGTATGTATTCGTCAATTGATAATAACGTGCATAACCTACTCTCAGCCTACGCCTTGCCTACGGTTGGTCTGCTTGCAAACTATGCCCGCAAGTGACAGAATACAAACGCTTTGCCGTATACGGGACACGCGCGGCACGGTACACGCGGGCGCTTCACGCTTTATAGGACAGTTCCGGCGCGCGCGGCGATACCCTCTTACTTGTCCCTGATCATAAAATCTTGAGGTTCTTTCTATGCGTCCATTAAATGATATAGAGAATGCATTAATGCTCGTTGTGCTGGGCATTGCAATCGCAGGGTTGTTGTACGCTGGCTTGCTGGCGCGGCAAATCCTCGCGGAAAGCAAAGGCTCGGACAAGATGCAAACCATGTGGAACTTCATCCGCACAGGCGCGAATGCCTATCTGCGGTCACAGTTCCGCATCATCGCAATTTTGATCGCCGTGCTGGTGGTGGCGCTGTTCTTCAGCGTGTATGTCGTCAACCCCACACCCTATGCGATTGAACGCTTCTGCCCGGAATTGGTCGAAACCATCCGCGAAGAATACGAAGCGGCGAATCCGCTGGCAGAAGGCACGACGCTCGATTTGGAAGCCTATAACGCGCGCGTGTACGCAGAAGAAGCGTTGATCGTGCAGCAGGGTGTGAGCCAATGCGATGCGGCGCGCACGACCACGGCAGTTGGTCGCGCGGGGGCGTTCCTCATGGGTGCGGTGTTCTCGGCGCTTGTCGGTTTCATCGGCATGAACATGGCAGTGCAGGGCAGCGTTCGCACGGCGGCGGCAGCGGTGGATACGAAGCGCGGTTACGCCCACGCACTCCGCATCGCGTATCGCTCCGGCACGATCACAGGCATGTTGACCGACGGCTTGGGCTTGTTCGGCGGGACGATCATCTTCATCCTGTTCGGCATCGCCAGTCCCGACGCGCTGCTTGGTTTCGGCTTTGGCGGCACGCTGCTGGCGCTGTTCATGCGCGTCGGCGGCGGTATCTTCACCAAAGCGGCGGACGTAGGCGCTGACCTAGTCGGTAAAGTCGAAGCCGGTCTGCCGGAAGACGATCCACGCAACGCGGCGGTGATCGCTGACCTTGTCGGTGACAATGTCGGTGACTGCGCGGGTATGGCAGCCGACATCTTCGAGAGCTACGAAGTCACGATTGTGTCGGGCTTGATCCTTGGGTTGGCGCTGGCAACCGTCACGCAAAGCCCAATCTGGATCGTGTTCCCATTGGTGGTGCGCGGTATCGGCGTGTTGAGTTCGATCATCAGCACGTATTTAGTGCGCTCAACGACGGGCAAAGATGCCTTGAGCGCGATCACACGCGGGTTCTACAGCGCGGCGGCGATCAGCATCGCATTGTTCAGCATCTTCACGATTATCTACATGCGCGAGCCGAACATCAACGGCGGCAGCGTCATCTGGCAGCCTCTCGCTGCGGTAATCGTCGGTGTGTTCCTTGCCATCATCATTGACCGCGTGACGGCGTACTTCACGGATACCGAACATCCGCCTGTGAAAGAGATCGCGCGCAACACGCAAACCGGACCGGCTACGACGATCCTCAGTGGGTTGTCGAGCGGCATGGAAAGCAGCACATGGGCAATCATCGTGATTGCGGGCAGCATCCTTGCCAGCGTAATCATCTTCGCCATCGCGCCGATCACGAACGCGGCGGGCGTACAGATCGTCGATACGTTCACGGCGGTGCTGTACGGTGTAGCCATGACCGGTATCGGTATGCTGACGCTGACGGGCAACAATGTGTCGATGGACGCATTCGGTCCGATCAGTGACAACGCGCAGGGTATCGCGGAACTTTCCGGCGAGAGCGAAGGCGAAGCAGCCCGCACGCTCGAAAGTCTCGACGCGGTGGGTAACACCACGAAGGCGATCACAAAAGGCGTGGCGATAGGCTCTGCCGTTATCGCGGCGGTATCGCTGTTCGGTTCGTTCTTGACCGATACGCGCGTCGTGCAGTTGGGCTTGGGTGTTCCACTGGATGATACCGTGTTCGGCACGGGCATCAACATCGCGGATCCAGTCGTGTTCATCGGGTTCTTGGTCGGCGGTGGATTGATCTTCCTGTTCAGCGCCCTGCTCATCCGTGCGGTCAATCGCGCGGCGTTCAAGATGATCAACATTGTGCGTCGTCAGCTTCGTGTCCCCGGTGTAATGGAAGGCACCAAGACTCCCGACTACGCGGAAGCAGTCAGCGTGAGTACGCAAGCGGCGCAGCGTGAACTGCTCCCGTTGGGCGTGATCGCGGTGCTAACGCCGATTGTCGTCGGCTTCCTTCTTGGCGCGACGGCGTTGGGCGGCTTCCTTGCGGGCATCATCCTCGCCGGTCAGTTGATGGCGGTGTTCATGAGCAACGCGGGCGGCGCGTGGGACAACGCGAAGAAATACATCGAAGAAGGGCATTACGGCGGCAAGCGCAGCGAACCGCATAAGGCGGCGGTTGTCGGTGACACCGTAGGTGATCCGTTCAAGGATACGGCGGGTCCAGCGCTCAACCCGATGATCAAAGTCGTGAACCTTGTCAGCTTGCTGGCTGCTCCGCTGGTGGTCACGGCTGCCGCGCAAAGTGGCGGTGGCGTGAATGTCCCTGTGCTGGTAGTGATGCTGGTGTTGGTCGGCGTGATTGTGTGGGCAATTCTTCGCAGCAAGCGCGAAGACACGGAAACGCGCAATCTGGTCGAAGAAGTGGCGAAATCCGTCGGGGGTGATTAGTTCTCGCTGGTGTGAGATGTGAAAAAGGGGCGGCTTCGATGAGAGGTCGCCCCTTTGTGTTTTAATCCCTCAGTTTATCGGGGGCGTAAAAATAGGGTTGCTGATAGTATTTTAGACAGCTTTGTGTTTCATCAACATTCTTGTCAGAAGGATAAATAATGTCTCTCACACCCTTCAGCTATCTCTTGATTGTGGGATTGATCATTTACACCTTCCTTGTTGTGCGAATGTTGCTCAATTTGTGGAAGTTGTATCGAAAATCCGTCTCCAATGTCAAGTTGGTGTTCCTAGGCGATAAATCCATCGAACAGCATCTCGCGCAAATTCCAGTTAAGCTGCAAGAGTCCAGCATCAATCATCTTCGGTATGATTTTTCGCTTATTGAAGGTGCGTTAAAGTTTTGGAAATTGCAGGTCGAGCGAACCGATGCCGCACACAGATATTCTGTGTTCTGGTCAACGGCAAATACGGCGATGATCCCAATTTTGTCGGCGTTACTTGGAACGGACGATCCGGTACTCAAATTTGCGATTTTTCTGTTGTCGGCACATTCAGGACTAATTATTTTCTTCCATAGTGTGTACAAGCCGGACACAAAGTGGAAAACTGCCCGTGAATGTGAATCTGCTTACTATGATCTGTTCCGTACAATGACACAAATGCCTTTGCAATTGGGCGCGACAGAGGATGAACAAATACAGGAATTTTTGCGGCGGTCACAGGCAATTCGGCAGCAGAACCGTGAAAAAGAGAAGGACAGCGTCCCTCAACTCCAGCAGCAGCAGCCAAAGCCGAATTAAACTAGGTCAAAAAAGGGGCGGCTTCGGTGAGAGGTCGCCCCTTTTTTGATCGGGCGCGCGGGGAACTCATCTATAATAGGGCGTAACGATGTCAGTGAGATATCAACATGGCACAGCGTGAACGGATCAGCGCACGGGCAATCTATGAACACGGGGTATTGCGACTGCTCACCCCTATGGATTTGCATGAGCGGGAAGAAGTTTTGGTGACAGTTGATATGAAGCCGCGTCAACTAACCCTTGAACAAGCGCGTGCTCTACGCGCATCCGTAATGTGTAAACGGAACACATAAACACTGTCGCAAAGCGATAAAAAAGTGATAAAGGATGCTCGTTCCCCATTAACGAAGCACAGCGCCAAAATCAACACGGGTCTATAATGCCGCGTAGAGTTTCTGGAGCTTGATTAGGGGGATGAGTATGGACTTCGGAGAAATGTTCAACACGGGGACATGGATACCAATTTTAGTATCCGCCCCCTTTGTAATTATCGCGCTGATATTTGCGTTCTTTTGGGTGCGAGCGCGTGTGAAAGCTGGAAACGCCCGCCGTACATGGCAATCGACTACCGGGCGCATCATCGCATCGAGCGTGGAAATACGGCATGGAACATCATCAGAAGGCGGGCGCACCACGTCGCATTACCCGGTGATTGCGTATGAATATCAAGTCAACGGGCAGCGCATCTACGGGCAGCGGCTCGCGTTTGGCGGCGAAGTCGGCTATGGTAGCCGCACAACCGCCGAAAACATCGTCGCGAAATACGTCCCCGGTTCAAATGTGCCCGTGTACTATAACCCGGAAAATCCGAATGACGCGGTGCTGGAGATGCGGGCGGGCATGGCAAGCAACATCATGGGATGCGTGGCGCTGTTCATTGTTGCCATTTTGGCCTTCACACTAATCATGACAACGGGCGCGTTTGGCATAACTGAGCGCATCGTTGATATGTTCACACAGTTTGCGCGCTAACAAATGGAGTCCACCGCCCCCAAGCGGTGGGCGTATAAAACTTGTATAAGAAAAACCGCGCGCGCATTGACACTGCTCCCCCACATGCTTACGCTAGTAGGTGAGAAAAACGTAACAAATCCAGTGGAGCGGTGGTTATATTCCTATGCCTAAAAACTACTACGAAGTACTTGGCGTGAGCAAAACCGCCGATGAAAACGAACTGAAAAAGGCGTATCGCCGCCTTGCGAAGAAATTTCACCCCGATGCCAACCCGAACGATCCGACTGCTGAGACCAAGTTCAAAGAGATCAACGAGGCATACGAGGTATTGAGCGATCCTGAAAAACGCCAAATGTATGACCGCTTCGGGACGGTCAATCCGCAGGGATTCCCCGGCGGCGCATCCGGCGGACAATACACGTACAACGGTCAAAATGTCGATTTTGGCGATTTGTCGGGCATCTTTGAAACCATTTTCGGGGGGCGTGGACGCGGGCGTACAGGCAGCGTGAATGTGGGCGGGAATCCGTTCGGTGGTTTCGGCGGGTTTGGCGGCTTCAATACCGTGATGAGCGGGCAAGACTTGGAGCAGACGGTCACAATTTCGCTGCGCGAAGCGTACACGGGCGCGACACGCTTGGTGAGCAAAGGGGATCGCACTGTGCGTGTCAACATCCCCGCTGGGGCGAAAGACGGCACGCGCGTGCGGCTCGCGGGGGAAGGCGAACCCGGTCAAAACGGCGGCGCGCCGGGCGATCTATATTTGGTGGTCAAAGTTGAGCCTGATCCGCAGTTCACGCGCGAAGGCGATGACCTCACGACGGATGTGAAAGTCGATATGTTCACGGCGATGCTTGGCGGCGAAATCGAAGTGCCGACGCTTGGACGCTCGATCAAGATGAAGATTCCCCCCGGTACGCAGAGCGGACGAAAACTGCGCCTTGCGGGTAAGGGGATGCCCGTGCTGCGCCAGCCGGGAAAACACGGCGATTTGTACGCGCGCGTGTTGATCACGGTGCCAGAAAAGCTAACGGATTCGCAGCGGGCATTGGTTGAACAGCTTCGCACGTCCCTCAACTCCCGCTAAGGAAAATACCCTCTAGTCTGCGGTATGATCAACAGCGTTGTAAGGGGTAGGCTGTGATTAAATCTCCACAAACGGAGGGGTCAAGACCCCTCCATACAGTTGTGGGTTCAAGCTTATCGGCAGCCCCTTCTTCCAGCTCATCACTCACAAGGAAATATCGTGTTGCTTAAACGCATAATTGCACTGCTTTTCCCTATGCTGCTGGTAATCGCTTTGGCGGCGGGCTGCCAGCCTGCCGCGCCG
This sequence comes from Anaerolineae bacterium, assembly GCA_034434595.1. GTDB lineage: Bacteria > Chloroflexota > Anaerolineae > Aggregatilineales > Phototrophicaceae > Flexifilum. The sequence goes on along the minus strand of DAOTZD010000009.1, from coordinate 139,494 downwards.
CCCGCGAATTCGACTGCTAGCACCCCCGCGCGCGATCTGCCCGTGGGGGCGGCATTTCGGGCGCAAAATCAGCAGCAGATTCCGACGGCTGTACCGCAAGACGTGATCAACGCGGCGGATGCGGAATTCTTGCTGCTGACGAACGTATACGAGCGCGTCACGCCGTCGGTTGTCAATATTGATGTGACGATCTCAGAGGTGAATACGGAGACATTTTCGCTCGACAGCGCCAGCGGATCGGGCTTTGTCTATGATTCGAATGGGCATATCGTCACCAACGCACATGTCGTCAACGACGCGGATGAAATTTTTGTGACGTTTCATGATGGATTTGTGGCGCAAGCGCAGCTCGTCGGCTTTGATTTGTACAGCGATCTCGCGGTGATTCGTGTGGACACGAATGCAGAACGACTGCATCCGGTGACGATAGGCGATAGTGACGCAGTGCGCGTCGGGCATCGCGCGATTGCGATTGGTAATCCATTCGGGCTGGCAAGTTCGATGACTGTCGGCGTGGTCAGTGGGTTGGGGCGGCAGCTTCCGAGCGCGGAGATGATCAGCGCGCAGTTGAGCGGCTTCCAGAATCCGAGCATCATTCAGGTGGATACCGACATTAATCCCGGCAACAGCGGCGGTCCGCTGCTCAATTCAGCAGGCGAAGTAATTGGCGTGAACACAGCAATCCGCACCGAGTCGGGGACGTTTCAAGGCGTGGGATTCGCTGTGCCATCGCGCACAGTGCAGCGCGTCGTGCCGGAATTGATCAGCGAGGGTACGGTGGAGTATTCATGGCTTGGTATTTCGAGCTTGCCCGTTGAAGGTGGATACGGCGTGGCGGGCTTGTATGAAGTGCTGCAACTCCCTGTCGATGCGGGAGTGCTGATCGATACCGTCACGCCGGATTCGCCTGCGGCAGTCGCGGGGCTGCGCGGCGGCACACGGATCGTATCGGTGCGTGGGCGCGATGTGTGCGCGGGTGGTGACATTATCGTGGCAGTAAACGGCGAATTCATCAATACGATGGATGAGCTGGTTTACTATCTGGTAGTGAATACTCGTCCCGGCGATGAAATCACTCTGTTGGTGGTACGCGGCGAAGAAACGTTTGAAGTGCCGGTGACACTGCGGGCGCGTCCGTCAGATTCGCGTACACCGCTGGGCTGCGGGTAGTCGCCGGCGGCTAACAAAAACTTGTAAGCCTTTTTTAGAGGCATGGAATGTTGTAAACAAAAGCGTTCCTATTTCTCGCACACTTTCGGATTAGCAGCCCGAAGGTCTTACGAACGAGAGTAGGAACGCTTTTCAGAGAGGATGCAGAGGACATCATGGGCATGTTTCGGCATCATAAAAAGTGTACGACAAGTCTCCGCAAACACACACGTAAGAAACACAAAACGTCCCTTTCACAAGGTTTGAGTGTTTTATTAGCCGCTTGGGTGGAGATAAAACTCTCATTTTCGTGCTAGGATTAAGCGATTTTTGTGGCGTATCCAAGGTGCGGTTTGATGAAACGTGCAGCGATGGCGAGCATGGTGGCATTGGTGATGAGTCTGCTGGGGATCAGCGTATCGTCGCTTGTATACGCGCAATCCCCGACCATAACGCCCACCAGTACGCCCACAGCGACAAGCGCACGTCCAGCGGAATCGACTGAACCTGTTGCGCCCACACCCACTGACACGCCGATCATCAAGCTCACGCCGATCATTTTTGAGACGACACAGCCCACCGCGACACAAATTCCGGTATTTTCGCTCCAGCCCGGCACCATCGAAGGCAGTGTCAATGACAGCGCCCCGCGCGCTCGCTATCGCTTTGATGGGGGGGCGGATCAGGGCGTGAGCATCGTCATGGAAGCGACATCGGGCAGCCTTGATCCGTTCCTCTACCTATTTGACTCCAATGGCACATTGATCGCTAGCAACGATGACCGCGCGCCGGGGGATCGCAGCGCGGCGATTGTGCTCACGCTGCCGAGCGATGGCGCGTACATCATTGAAGCGACACGCTTCGCACAGGGCGAAACGCTCACCAGTGGGACATTCCGGCTGACGCTGACGCTGTCCGGCGAAGCGCCCACCGACGAACCCAGCGATCCGTTCGCGCGCCCGCCGAGCTTTGGCGTGCCATACGACTTAATCGCATATCAAGATATCGGGCTTGGACGGGTGAACAGCACATCCCCCGTGTATTTCGCATTTGCGGGGCAGCAGGGCGATCTTGTGCGGCTGATCGTGACGCGCACGGGCGGCGACCTCAACCCGCGAGTTCGCATCCTCAACGCCGCCAGCACGGATATTGGGCGCGAATCGCAAACGCGCGAAACGGAAAGTATCGCCTATGCGACTCTGCCGCAAACAGGCTGGTATTTGGTTGAAGTGAGCGCGCGCGGCGGGGCAGGATCGTTTGATGTGTTTCTCAACCGCCTTGCGAATGCTGTACTGCAAGTGGGCGATCCGCTGATTGGCGAGTTTACTGCCGAATCCCCGACAGTTGCCTACATCGTCAATGCGCGCATCGGTGACCGCATCACCGCGACGATGTTCACGACGGATGCCGAATCGGGGGTTGCGCCGCAAATGGAACTGCTCGACTTGAACCTGCGCCAGATCGCGCGCGCAACAGGCGAACGCTTTGTCACGGTGCGCGCCGATGTGCCGCGCAGCGCGCCCTATATTCTGCGCGTGTCCAATCTTGATCCCGCTGCATCTGGAAGTTTCAATTTGCGTTTGTCGAGTGTCCCCGCGAACGTCGATGCGTTCGGAGCGCAGACAGTCAGCTACAACGATGACTATACAGGCACGATCACGGCGGATGATCCCGTCAATTATTATCGCTTTAGCGGGAAAACGGGTGAACTGATCACGATCCAGATGGAAGCGGCGGGCGCTGCCAGCGGTCTTGCGCCCACCGGATCAGTCGGGACAGCGCCCGCGCTCGATCCGTACCTGATTTTGATGGACACCGACCTGAACGAACTCATCGCCAACGATGACAGCGGCGGCGGGCGTTCGGCGCGCATCGTGCAGTTCCGCTTGCCCAAAGATGGCGATTATCTGATTCTCGCGTCGCGGTCAGGATTGGCTGGCGGGACGACACAGGGTGATTACATACTGTCGATTCGCGCGGGGGCGGTGCGCTTGACACCGGGTGCGATCTCAGCAACGCTGCAATGGACAGGTCGCGCTGATATGAATCTGTTCGTGCGCGATCCTGAAAATCGCATCGTTACATGGAGCAGTCCAACCGTCCCAAGTGGCGGCTATTTGCAGATCGACAGCAATACCGGATGCGGCACACCAAGCGATGAACCCGTCGAGCATATTGTGTGGGAGGGCGAACGCGCGCCTATAGGCGACTTTGTCATCTGGGCGTGGTATCAAGCGAGCTGTGATGGCAGCAACGATCCCGAATCGTTCACGCTGACGGTGCGTGTGGGGACGGAAACCATTCTCACGGTGCAAGAAGTATTAAATGCAGGACAGCGGTTTGAAGCATCGGTGCGCGTGTCGTCGGAAGGGCGGGGATTTGTCATCAATTCCGGCGTATTCACACAGCCATCAGCGCAGCAAAGCGTCAGCGAAGGCGGCGATCCACTGATTCGCTACGGTGATGAAGTGCTAGATTCGCTCAATAATGATGTGTATGCCCGTTTCTACCAGTTCTTCGGCGCGCAAGGCGATCAAATTCGCGTGCGCGTCGAACGTACCGATGGCAATCTCGATCCGCTGGTGGTGCTGCGAGATGCCGCTGATGTCAATTTACCCGGCGCGCTCAACGATGATGCCAGCGTCGATACACGCGATGCCGAACTCATCTACACGCTTCCCTCTGATGGGCAGTACGTGATCGCCGTATTCCGCTACGGCTTGCGCGACGGCACGACCAGCGGCGGGTATCGGCTGACGCTGGAGCGCATCGAACCGTCATAAAAACAGGATACGCATCCTGTAAAAACTTGCAGCGATGCGCGCAACCCTCTGATCGCCACTGCGTATAGGTGTGTAGATATGGCAGATAGGGCATGGATCAGAGAATAAACCTCATGCAAACAACGAGACCGAACAGCAATACAGTGGGCGCATTCATCCTCATTGGGTTGGGGGTGCTGTTCCTGATCGCGCAAGTCACCGGATGGGGCTTTTTGGGACTGGCTTGGCCCCTCATCATCGTCGCGCCGGGTGTGTTGTTCCTCGCGGCGGCATATTTTGGCGATACCAAACAGGCGGGCTTCTATGTCCCCGGCATGGTGATCACCGGGACGGGCGCGCTGTTGTGGTATCAAAATGTGAGTGGCAACTGGCAGTCGTGGGCGTATATGTGGTCGATCTATCCGGTGCTGGTCGGTGTGGCGCTCATCCTCATGGGCAACCGCACAGGGAATGAAAAGCAGCTCAAGGATGGTCGCGGCTTGCTGACGACGGGCTTGATCCTGTTCCTCGTGTTCGCCGGGTTCTTTGAACTGTTCATCTTCAACGACTTTGGCGGGCTGTGGGGGATTGTCCTGCCTGTAGCGCTGATCGTGATCGGCATCGTCATGCTGCGCGGTGGGCGTGTGAACCTGCCCTTCATCACAGTGAACGATTCAACCGACAAGCCGAAGAACAGCGACGTGCTGAACACCAGCGGCGCACGCAAGAACGATTTGCAATCGCAGATCGACGCGGCGCTGAATGAGGACGAACAGCATCCTGCTCCGCGTGCGTAATGCGTAAGCAGCAATTTGAGGGCGAAACCACACGGCTTCGCCCTTTTTTGTTGCCTCCCTTGTGAATCCGTTGACCGAAGTGTTCTTTGTAGGGACGACACTTGCGTCGTCCGCTGACACCAAATGTCTCACACAATGATTTTCCGTTGCCAATCTGCGAAAAATTCCGGTATAATGAGGCGCAAATGGGGTTGTGGCGAAATCGGCATACGCACGATACTTAAAATATCGCGCCCAAAAGGCATGTGGGTTCGAGTCCCACCAGCCCCACAAAAGGTTCGCATATGCGAGCCTTTTTATTTGCCTGTATTCATGTCAGTTGATTACAGAGGACAGCCGATGGCTCAACCCCCACAGAATATGTCGCGTGAACAATTTGCGAATGCCGTTCATCATGTCATCCGCGAACGCAAAACGGCGAAAGTGCTGCGCGCCCCCGACACCTGTTTTGAAGGGGGCGCGAATCTCCCGCCCGATTTCGCCGCTGCGCTCCGCAGGTGTATCGAAAGCGCGGGATGGGCACCATTTCACAAAATGATCCACAAAGAAACGCATTTGCGTGGGAAAATGATCTCTCTCGTGCCATGGCGCTTTTATGTACTGAAAAAAAGCGTCTGCTGTGCCGTCGTCGATCAGGTGCGGGCGCGAGCCGAGTTGCAGCCCGATTCAAAGTGGTCGCGGGCGTGGACCTCGAAAATCCCCCGCCTGCTTTCGGGCGCGGGTGCGTGTGTCATGGTGACATGGCTGCCCGATCCAGCGGAAAACGGCGGCGAACCTGTGCTAAACGAGAATAACATCGAACACATCGCGGCGGCATCAGCGGCGGCGCAAAATTTACTGCTGGCGTGCGAATCACAGGGAATGTATACGTACTGGGCAACAGGCGGGATTCTCCGTGATGACGATGTGTTTGATTGGCTGCGGATTCCACGCACTCAAAAGCTGCTCGGCGCGATCTTCGTCAGTCCAGCGGAAAGTGTTGGCGAAGGTGTGACCATCGAGGCAGGCAGCTTGCGCGATCAGCGTGGCGCGGTAGAGGATTGGTCGGTGTGGATCGACTCGCTGGCGTAATCAGTGGACTGGTTAGGTCGCGTCAACAGCGCGCGGGTGATGTTACACTTCGCGTCTGTTTGTACGCACACCTAACTTTGAAAGAGACAGTCGATGGCCCCAAAAGCATTGTTTGTCGCGGGCGGATACGCGCCGCACACCCCCTTTGAATCCGCTAATCTATTCGCAAGTCTGCTGCGCGAAGCGGGATACGAAGTCGAAATCAGCGACACGTTGGATGCGTATCTCGATGTGGAAAAACTGCGCGCGCTCAACCTGATTATCCCCACATGGACGATGGGCAAGCTGTCGCACGACCAGTTCAAAGGGCTTGCGGAAGCGGTATCAAGTGGAGTCGGGTTGGGCGGGTGGCACGGCACGATGGCGGATTCTTTCCGCGAGAACACCGATTATCAATTTATGGTGGGCGGGCAGTGGGTGGCGCACCCCGGCAACATCATCGACTACACGGTGAACATCAACGCCGTGCAGCACCCGATCACCGACGGACTGCGCGATTTCGCCATGCACTCGGAACAGTATTACATGCACGTCGATCCGTCGAATCAGGTGCTTGCGACCACGACATTTAGCGGCGAATACGTCAAATGGATTGACGGCGTAGTCATGCCCGTCGTGTGGACGCGGGCATGGGGAAGCGGGCGCGTGTTCTACTGCTCACTCGGTCACACAGTGCAAGACTTTGATGTCCCCGAAGCGCGCGAGATCGTCCGTCGCGGGCTGCTGTGGGCGAGCCGGTAGACCAATACAAAAACGAATTGTTCAACCGCAGAAGAGACGCAAAGAACGCAGAGAACAATCTGTTTTCCTCCGCGTCCTTTGCGTCTGCGGTTTTTTTTGATTTGCCTCTAATCTAAAACATCCGGCTCCACTCTTGCGGCCAGCGTTCGACCACGACCTTGGTTTGCGTATAGAACTCGACTCCGTGATGGCTCTGCGCGTGCAAATCGCCAAAGAAGCTCTCGTTCCACCCGCTGAACGGGAAGTACGCCATCGGCGCGGCGACCCCGATATTCACGCCCACGTTGCCCGCGCTCACCTCATAGCGAAACTGCCGCGCCGCCGATCCGCTGTTGGTGAATATGCACGCCATGTTGCCATACGCGCGGTCATTCACCAGCGCAATCGCTTCTTCAATCGTGGTCGCGTGCATCATGCTCAACACTGGACCAAAAATTTCGGTTGTCGCGGCGGTGCTTCCCTGCGGCACATCCTGAAGAATCGTCGGAAATACCCAGTTGCCATCTTCATAGCCGCTGACGGTTTTCTGGCGACCATCGACCAGCACATGCGCGCCTTCCTGCTGTGCCAATCCGATGATGCTTTCGATGCGGTTCTTGCTGTCCTTCGTGATGACCGGACCCATCTCTGTGCCATCATCCAGCCCGTAGCCGACCACACGGCTCGATGCCGCGTCCGCGATTTGTTCGGTGAACACGTTGCGCGCATCGCCCACCGTGATCGCCACCGAAGCCGCCAAGCATCGCTGACCCGCGCACCCGAACGCCGAATCCGCCACGATTTTCGTCGTCATGTCCATGTCAGCATCCGGCAAAATTACCACCGGATTTTTCGCGCCGCCCTGACACTGCGCCCGCTTGCCGTTCGCCGTCGCCCGCGAATAGATGTACTTGGCGACAGGCGTTGATCCCACAAACGACACCGCTTTAATGCCCGGATGATCGAGCAGCGCATCAACGGTTTCTTTTCCACCGTTGATCAACTGGATCACGCCCTTGGGGAATCCGGCTTGGTCGATCAGCTCGAACAGCCGCGCCGAAGTCATCGGCACACGTTCGCTCGGTTTCAAAATAAAGCAGTTACCCGTTGCCACCGCGTAGGGCAAGAACCACAGCGGAATCATGCCGGGGAAGTTGAACGGCGTAATCGCCGTCACCACGCCCAACGGCTGTCGGAACATATGCTCGTCGATTCCGCGCGCGATGTCTTCGTTGTTGTAGCCCTGTATCAACGCGGGCATCCCCGACGCAACTTCGATGTTTTCTAACCCACGCTGAAGTTCCGCCACGCTCTCTTTGAACGTTTTTCCGCACTCATTGGTGATGATCGCGGCAAGTTCGTCCATATGCGCTTCCAGCAGCACCTTCAGCTTGAACAGCGGTTGAATCCGCGTGCCGACGGGCGTGCGCCGCCAGTCTTTGAACGCTTCCTGTCCCGCCTCCACCGCCTTCGCGACGGCTTCGCGCGGAGTCATCGCCACACTGCCAATCGCCGCACCGCTGGCGGGATTCCACACGTTCAAAAAATTAGATGCGCCCGCGTCCGTCCATGTACCGTTCACATAATCGAGAATTCGCTGCACCATTTATTGTTCCCCTTGTTGTACTGATAAAACAGGACAACTTCTCGGTTGCCCTGTTTATTCGACCATTTGCTGATACCCCATCGCGTGGCGTGTATCTCCCCTCCCCGAATTCGGGGGGGCTGGGGGTGGGGTATTTTACGTCAATAATGCCGTTCTTTCGCCTTGTCCGTCTCGTATTTCGCGCGCGCGGCTTGCACGGCGGGGTTATCGCTCACTTCTGCGACTGCCACATCCCACCATGACTCATACCCGCCCACCCGCTGCCGCCGATCTGTCTCCGTGATGATGCACACAGGCTTCCCGTGAATCGTCTTGGCGGTTTCAATCGCGGCGGATAATGCTTCGCGCGTCGTCGCCTTGATCACGTGCGCGCCGAGTCCTTCGCACGTCTTGGCGAAGTCGATGGGGAGTGTTTCGCCTGTCAACTGCCCGCTTTCATCGCGGTAGCGGTACTTCGTGCCGAATCCGTCGCTGCCTACGCTCTTGCTCAACCCGCCAATGCTGGCGAACCCATGATTGTCGAGCAGCACAATCACGACCTTGATGCCTTCTTGCACCATCGTCACGATTTCGGTGTGCATCATCAAGAACGACGCATCCCCGACCATCACATAGACTTCACGGTCAGGGTCAGCCATTTTTACGCCCATCCCCCCCGCGACTTCATAGCCCATTGTGCTGTAGCCATACTCAAGGTGATACCCCCGGTAGTCCCGTGTGCGCCACAGCTTATGCAAATCTCCCGGCAAGCTCCCCGCCGCGCACAACACCACGTCTTGCGGGCGCGATTGGCTGTTCACCATGCCGATCACTTCGCCCTGACTCAACATCGGCTCGTGTTCAAGGTTGTAAATGCGGTGCACTTCCATATCCCACGCGCGGTTGAAGTCGTGCGCGCGCTGGCGATAGGCATCCGTCGTGCGATAACCGCTCACCGCCGCCGCCAGTTCTTCGAGTGTGGCTTTGGCATCGCCTACCAGCGGCAGCGCGTGATGCTTGTAGGCATCGAATTCCATCACGTTGATGTTGATGAAGCGCACGTTCGGGTTCTGGAAGGCGGTTTTACTCGCCGCCGTAAAGTCGCTGTAGCGTGTGCCAATGCCGATGATCAAGTCGGCTTCGCGGGCGATGATATTCGCGCCTTGTGTGCCTGTTGTGCCAACCGCGCCCAAGTTCAGCGGGTGATCGTAATGGAGCGATCCTTTACCTGCCATCGTTTCGCATGACGGAATCCCCGTCGCTTCGACGAACGTTCGCAGAGCCTCCCATGCTTCGCTGTAATGCACCCCGCCACCCGCCACGATCAACGGCGCTTTTGCCGCTTTGATCCACTCGGCGGCTTGCGCGAGCTGACTCCGATCCGGGCGGTTGCGCGGGATTGTCCACACGCGCTTCTCAAACATTCGTGCGGGATAATCATATGCCATCGTTTGAACATCCTGCGGCAGCGCCAGCGTGACCGCGCCCGTTTCCGCCGGACTGGTCAGCACGCGCATGGCTTCGGGCAGCGCCGTGATGATTTGTTCAGGACGATTGATGCGATCCCAGTAGCGCGACACAGGCTTGAAGCAGTCGTTCACGCTGATGTCTTGGCTGTGTTCGCTTTCGAGTTGTTGCAGCACAGGCGCTTGGATGCGTTCCGCAAAAATGTCGCCGGGCAGCAGCAGCACGGGAATCCGGTTGATCGTCGCCACCGCCGCACCTGTGAGCATGTTGGTCGCGCCCGGTCCAATGCTGGATGTACACGCGAACGTCTGCATCCGATTTTTGTGCTTGGCATATGCAACTGCTGTATGTACTTGCGCCTGTTCGTTGCGGCATTGATAGTAGCGGAAGCGGTCCGCGTACTGCTGAAGCGCCTGCCCGATCCCGGCGACGTTGCCATGCCCGAAAATGCCCCATGCGCCCGCAAAAAATGGGTTTTCCACGCCATCACGCGCGACATACTGTTGGGTGAGATAAAGGATGAGCGCCTGTGCCATCGTCAAGCGCCGTGTCTTGTTAAGACTATTCATTCAATAATCCTTTTTGAGATGCCCGATAAAATCCTGCGCGAGACTTATACCCTCAACAGACCGCGAAATCCCCGCGCGGCGTAGTAAGAGTCCGCGCCGTTGTGATACACGAAAACCGTACCGTAGCGGTAATCTCCGAAGATCGCGCCGCCGAGATTGCGAATTTCAGGTGGGGTTTTCAGCCAGCTTGACGTTTTGGAATCGAAGTGTCCGAGTCTTTGCAGTTCTCGATACTGCGCTTCGTTCAAAAGCTCGATGCCCATTTCGGATGCCATATCGAGCGCGCTGTTCGCTGGCTTATTTTCTTTGCGTTTGTCCAGCGCCTCGCGGTCATAGCACAAACTTCTGCGTCCGGCAGGCGATTCGGCTGAACAATCAAAGAAAAGATATTCTCCCGTTTGCTTGTCTTGAGCGACGACATCCGGTTCGCCGCCCGTGCGCTCCATCTCGTTGAGCGACCACAGCTTTGTGGGATGCGCTTCCAGTTTTGCCTGTACTTTTTCCCACTCGATTCCGTTGTGGCGCTTCATGTTTTTCTCAAAGCGGGTTTTCAACACTTCAAGAAGTGCTTCGCGCTGTTCCGGCGACAATTCCATATCGGATTCCCTTCTATTTCACGTCGGGGTTGGGCAGCATGTATTTTTCGCGGATGAGCGCGATCAAGTCGTGATACGAACTGATGAACCCGCGCAGTGTGCGAACCGTCGCGCCATACGTATCAAACTCGTCGATGGTCATGCCGTCCACGTCATACACCATGCGGAAATCGGGGATGTGGTTGTATAAGTCGTCAATGATCGCTTGATCAACCGGGCGATGAATTCGATCTTCGACGCGCACATCCGAAGCATTGAAGCGTTTCGCCCAATCGCACGGCATACTCAACACCATGTCCGCACCGATAAATTCCGACCAGTGACGGTGATGGCGATACGCCGCCGCCAGCAGCCGCGCGCGATAGCCTCTCTCTTGAAAAATTTGATAGGCGTGTTTCATGACCGCGACACCCGCCCACGGAATCGAATCGGGGTTGACGGTGATTCTGTCGCGCTGTGTCACGGCGGTCATCCAGTCATCGACGCGCCCGACCATGATCGTGCAAACGGGAGCCATGTCGTCAATGGGTTTGCCTTCAGCGGTGCGGCGGTTGAGTCCGCGTTCGACAGCTTCCGCAACGGCGATGGCTTGTGCGACGCTGAAACTCACCGTCGCGTTAATGCTCACGCCTTGATACGTCACTTCTTCGATCCCTTTTACGCCCGCCGCCGTGACCGGCATTTTGACATTCAAGTTGGGAGCAAGCGAATTGAAATGCACCGTCTGGTCGATCATGGCTTGCGCGCTGCGATAGTTGGCGGGGTTGGTTTGAATCGACAGCCGCCCTTTTTTCCCGCCTGTGCGCTCAAAGACGGGAAGCAGCAGTTTTGAGCCGTGTACCGCGACTTCTTCAACGACTTTCCACGTCACATCGAGTTCCGACCACGTGGGATTTTCGCTCACAATTTGCTTGATGCGGTCATTCCACAAGTGCATTTCCTGTTTCAGCACCGCCAGCACAATCGTCGGGTTGCTCGTCGCGCCAACCGCGCCATGTTCAATCGCGTAAGCAAGTTCTTCCACCGAACAGGAGTCATTCCAGTAATCGGTAATTGTCGTAGAAGCCATTTCATGCAGCGGACTTTTATAAGCAGTCGTGATGGTCATTTTCTTACTCTCACTCGTCTATTTCGCGTGCGATCAACGGGGTTATAAACCCAGCGATTTCAAGTAATCGCGGTTGCGCTGCGCGCTGTCTTTCGGTGTGCCCATGCCCGGCAGCACATCTTGTTCGACTACGATCCATCCGTCGTAGCCAATCTGCTTGAGCGCATCGCGGACAGCGGGAAAGCGCACATTGCCTTTGCCCAGTTCGCAGAATATGCCATGCCCAACCGATGTTGGACCATCCCACCCATTTTCGCGGGATTGACGGGCGACATTCGGGTCGTGGTCTTTGAAATGCACATGCCAGATGCGATCTTTGAATTGGTGAACGCCCTGCACTTCGTCGCCACCGCCGAAGCGCCAATGTCCGGTATCGAATACCAAGCCGAGAATATCCGGGTTGGTCATGTCCATGAGCCGCTGAGTCTCAGCAGGGGTTTCGATCCATGTGCCGATATGATGATGAAAGATCGTGCGTAGACCCGTCTCGTCCATCACCCGCCGCGCCACATAGTCCGCACCTTTGGCGAACACCGCCCATTGATCATCATTCATGCCCATTTCGGGCGTGATGCGCCCGGCGTTTTTCGTCCGCACTGGATCGGTGTAGGGATCGTTGCCAAGTACGACAAAACAATCTTCCCCACCGACTGCTGCCAGCAGTTTGCCCGTTCGCACGCAGTCATCGGCGCTTTGCTGATGCTTGCTTGCGTCATGTAAATAGACACTCACCCATGCTGCCAACAAATTCAGTTTGCGCGCCGCCAATTCGCTTGCCAGCCGCGCCGGATCCGTGGGCATGAAGCCCCAATCGCCCAATTCCGTCCCGGCATAGCCCGTTGCCGCGATCTCGTCGATGACGCGGGCGTAGTCGTAACGTTCCCCTTCAATATTTTCGATCACACCCCACGAACACGGAGCATTCGCTACCCGTAACGCCATTCCAAGAAATCCTTTCAAAAGAGACACGCGCTGTTCAAATTACGATACATCATAGCTCATGAAATGGGCGCTTGCATGACTCCATCTTGTTGATGCCACGCTAAACCACTTGAAGATCACGTCATTCTCGTAGGGGCGGTTCGTGAGCCGCCTGCTTTATCGGAGGGAACGATAATTCTCAAACGGTTTGTATGTGAAAATCAGAAAATTTGTGCTAAAATAGAACGTAGACATTGAGTGATCACGGGGCGTGGAGATGCGAGAGAATCGTGGCGGCGCGGAGTCGATGCGCGACAAAGTGGACGCGCTCAAACAGGCAGTCGATTTGCGCGATCTGTTCATGGAACGCTATCCGGGACGCTTTCGCAGGTCGGGCAAGTGGTTATACGGATCATCGCCGTATCGCACAGACCGTCGACCAAGTTTCGCCATCAACGAAGACATATACATCGACTTTGCGACGGGCGAACGCGGCGACGAGATCGCATTTGTGATGCGCGAACAGGGCGTGAACTTCAAAGAGGCAGTTGAAACGCTCCAAGCGCGGGCAGGCGGCGTGCACTTGAGTCCCGCGCCACAGCATGAGCGCGAATCCCCAAGTCCAAGCGAACCGCCGTCCGCCGCGTGGCAAACGGTCATGCGCGCCGAAAGTTCCCACGCGCAGACGTATCTCTATGCCAGCGCCCCGGACGCGCAAGCCGCGCTCCACTGGTTACAAACACGCGGTTTAACGCTCGACACGATCCGGCGTGCGGGCATCGGCTTTAATCCCACATGGAAACAAACGCGCTTGCGCGAACGTGAAAGCGGACGCGCGGTGTTTATCGCGCCGGGCATTTTGATCCCGTGTGAAATCGATGGGGCGTTGTGGGCAGTGCATGTGCGAATTTTGACCGACGCTGATCTGCCGAAATATCTCTATGTGCGCGGGAGCAAATCAAGCGGGCTGTACAACGGCGATGCGGTTTGCGCGGGCTGCGATGTGCTGATCGTCGAAGGCGAATTTGACGCGCTTCTCGCAGGGCAGATGCTTGGTGAGCGCGCGGTGGTGGTCACGTTGGGGAGCGCCGCCAACAAACTGCCGCGCCGCTGGTTGGATCGCTTGCAGGTGGCGCGGCGGTTGTATTCCTGTCTCGATAATGACGAAGCGGGGCAGCGCGCGACTGCTCAGCTTGCGGATAGGCTTGGAGACCGGCATCACGCCCTCAAACTGCCCCGCGGCAAAGACATCACCGATTATGTAGTTCGGCATGGCGGGAATCTAACGGCGTGGTGGGATGATCAAACCGCGCCGTTCGCGCCTAGACCCGTTCAACTTCCGCTGCTGGATACTTTTACCCCACCCCGATAGCACCAATCCCCACCCGTTTCACCTTTACGTGGGTAAAATGGATGGCTTGGTATTTCACCGGACGCATGAAAGGACAATTTGATGCGTATAGCTCGGAGAATGTTTGGCTGGATCGCGGCGCTGGTGCTGCTATCGCTGCACACGGCGAGTTTCGCGCAAGAAGTTTTACCTTATCAAAATCCCGCGTTATCCCCCGAAGAACGCGCCGCTGATCTGCTGGCACGCATGTCGCTTGAAGAAAAAATCGGGCAAATGACTCTGGTGGAGAAAAACAGCTTACGCCCTGCTGATGTGACGACGTATTTCATTGGCGGCGTATTGAGCGGCGGCGGCGGGTATCCATCCAACGGCAACAACGTCGAAGCATGGGCGGAAATGGTCAATGCCTATCAAAGCGGGGCGTTGGCGACTCCGCTTGCCATCCCCGTGATCTACGGCGTGGATGCGGTACACGGTCACGGCAACCTGCGCGGATCGGTGATTTTTCCGCACAACATCGGCTTGGGCGCGACTCGCAATCCCGAACTGATCGAACAGATTGCCCGCATCACCGCCCAAGAGATGATCGCCACCGGAATCTACTGGAATTATGCCCCCGTCCTCGCCGTCCCACAGGATATTCGTTGGGGACGCACCTACGAAGGTTACGGCGAAAACACCGATCTCGTCACCGAACTGTCGCTGGCATATTTGCGCGGTCTGCAAGGTGAATCGCTTGCCGCGCCCGGAAGCGTACTCGGCACGCCCAAGCATTATGTCGGGGATGGCGGCGCGGTGTGGGGAACATCCCCGTTTGGCGCATCCAACATTGATCGCGGCATCACCGACGTAGACGAAGAAACGCTGCGGCGTATCCACCTGCCGCCGTATCTCGCCGCCATCGACGCGGGTGCGATGAGCATCATGGCATCGTTCACCAGTTGGGGTGGGCTGCACATGCACGCGCAGGAATATCTGCTCACCGATGTGTTGAAAGGCGAACTCGGCTTTAGCGGATTCATCGTGTCGGACTGGCAGGGGATCGATCTCGTCCATCCCGATTACTACACGGCGATTGTTACGGGTATCAACGCCGGAATCGACATGAACATGGTGCCGCAGGATTACCGGCGCTTCATCGACACCATGCACCAAGCGGTTGAAAACGGCGATATTTCGCTTGAACGCATTGACGACGCAGTCGAGCGCATTTTGCGCGTCAAGTTTGCGATGGGCTTGTTCGAGCATCCGTTTAGCGATCCGTCATTGGTCGATACTGTCGGTTCGGAAGCCCACCGCGAAGTTGCGCGCCAAGCGGTACGCGAATCGCTGGTGCTGCTCCGCAACGACAACGACGCACTCCCCATCACCGCCGATGACAGCGTGATTTTTGTTGCGGGCGATGCTGCCAATGACATCGGTATTCAATCTGGCGGTTGGACAATCGAATGGCAGGGACGTTCGGGCAGCATCACCGAAGGCACATCTATCCTTGAGGCGCTCACAACGACAGCAGAAAGCGCGGGCGCGCAGGTCTTTTTCAACCGACACGCGCGCTATGAACGCGCCGTTGATGCCAGCGGAAATCCGCTGCGCGCGAATGTCGGCATTATGGTGATGGGCGAAATGCCCTACGCCGAGTGGGAAGGCGACGATGCCGATCTCGCGCTGGCGGACAGCGATTTGGCGGCGCTGGCGCGGCTGCGCGAAGTCAGCGATACGGTTGTCGTCGTGCTGCTGTCTGGTCGCCCGCTGGTGATCACCGAGGCGCTGTTGCAGAGCGATGCGTTTGTCGCGGCGTGGCTTCCCGGCACGGAAGGTCAAGGCGTGGTCGATGTCTTGTTCGGGACGCATCCGTTTACGGGGCGACTTCCGTACACATGGCTGCGCTCAATCGATCAACTGCCGTTCGATTTCGACGCGCTCCCGACGGAAGGCTGTGACGCGCCGCTGTTCCCGTATGGCTACGGCTTGACGTATGAAAACGGCGGCGATTCAACATGGATCGAGCTCGCCTTAACCTGCGCGGGCGAATAATCCGCTCTACGGGGCTTGTCCTCACCTTATATGGAGTCTTGAGAGAGTGACAGTAAAATTACCGGGGTGTAGGGGCGCATCGTGATGCGCCCGTTGCTGGCGTGTCATACGCCAGCCCCCCTACTGTCAACCCCTCAACCGCGTGGAGAGATACTTACTCCACCACTGGCAAAGTCATCACATCACCATTCAAACGCAGCAGGAATGTCGCCATCCACGCGGAATACGCGCCATTTTCGATCTTCACCCAATCACCCGCTTCGTTGCGCCCCACAACCGAGAACAATTCGCCGTTGCGGACTGATCCCAACCGTGCGCCATTGGTTGATGGCGTAGCGCGCAAATTGGCAATATCAGCGGTCACGACGCGCGCTTGCATTGTGCCTTGCAAACGCATCGGGAAGGGATCGCGCTCGTTGACGGTAGTGACGAGTACGGGCGCGTCGGCACAATCCCCCAAATCTCCATCAATGCACACCCGCGTGATTGTCTGCACATCCACGCCGACATAGCGCAGCGGCACACGCACTTCAATGCCGTTGATGCCAAAAGCGACAGCCGAATCCGGCACGGTATTCAATGCTTCGCGCTGCTGCACGATCATGCCGTCGCGCTGTAACGTAAAGGTCACATCCATCACCTGATCGTTGTTCGTGTCAAAGTCCAGTGTGATAACTGATGAATCAGCCGGAAAAGTTGCCGTTTCGATGAAAGCGTACAAATACGCGCTGTTGCTGAACGCTTTTACGCTTGCGATGTCAATTCCGCGCCCATCGCCCACTGTTTCGAGGGATGCAGGGATATTCGCCCATTCGTCGTATTCGCCATCCATCTCGATCCACGAAAAGCCTGCTGGCAGCGGCGGAAATGCTGCCGGCTCAAGTTCAAGCAGCCATGCCGCCGCCCGTTCGGCAAGGATTTGGTTACCGGGATTTAACGGCGTTGATGCGCCTGTGACCGCCAAGCCAAAATCGTTTTCGAGCATTTCACCATCGCCAAACAGCGCCAAGCGCGTGCCCGTCGTGCGATTTTCACCCACCGCGCCAATGATCAATTGACCTTGGAAGTCCGTACCAATGTTGAGTTCAAAAACGGCGGGGGGTTGGGGCTGCTGGTTGCGCCGATTGGGGCGCGCGGGCTGTTCTTCGCCAACCCACACACGCGCATTCGTTTCAGCGAAGGCAGGCAAGCCGAACGCCAGCGGCGCGCCTTCGCTTTCCGTCGTAATCGCTTCAACGGTCAGCGGGCGAGCGCCCCACACATATACAGGGACTTGATAACGCGATAAAGGTTCTAAGACTGGATGTGTCCCTTCGTAGGCGTAGGCTTGCAGCGAACTGGTACGCACATCCGAAAGGGTATCAAGCGTGAACCACGGTTCGGTCAAAAACCCATCGAGCAGGGTCGCGCCATAATCGACACTCAAGAGTCTTGCCAAGCCGCTGGTCGAGCCTTCAGTCCGTGCATCCATGTGCCCTGCCGGATCAATCGCCAGCATCAGGTTTGCGCCGCGTACCACCTGCGCGTAGATGCGCGCCAACTGTTCGTTCGTCAGCGCACGGCGCGGACGCACCAGCACAATCACGTCGGTTTCTTCGGGGAGCGCCACATCCAGCGGCACAAAGCGGACTTCCGCGCCCAAGCGGCGGAAAATATCCCCCAAGCGCGATACACCGTCGGGTCCCGGATCGGTCAGCGACGACATTTGCAAGTTACGCGCTTCTTCGATAAACACAACCAGCGGCGTTTCGGCAGGCTGCGCCGCGTCTTGCCCGTGCGCCGCGATCCCCATGCTCAACATGAGGATCATTATGCTGATGAACACCCACACTTTTTGAAGAATTCGCATATGCTGTGCCCTTTACCCGCCGCTCGATGCGGCTTCAGCCGTCGCTTCTGCGGTGACTTCTGGCTGCGGAGTCGGCGTGAATGTTGGCGTGGGGGATGGCGTGATCGTGGGTGTGTATGTCGGTCCCGGTGTTGGGAACGTCATGTCAGGCGCGCCTGTATCTAGCAGCCACGCGAACGAGTTCAAGGTGAAGCGCACATTGCCGGGGAACAAGAATCCGAGCGAATTCGGCGGCGACGACGCGAATCCCGCGCCGTTGGTGAGCATCTCGCGGTCACCGATCAGCACAATGCGCGCGCCGGATGTGTCATTTTGATACGCCAGCGCCACAGGCAGTGATCCGCGTCCGGTGTCCTCACCGATGCTGTCGTTGACCAAGCCTGTAGCCAAGTACGCGGTGTAATTGGTTTCGCCGTAGTAACCTTCCGGCGAAAACACCAGCGGCGTGACTGTCCCGCCCATTGTGCCAACATCCACACGCATGGAGCGCGCGTTGAAGAAGCGCAAGCCCTCTTCAGGGTCAAGATTCGCGGTGATGGGGTGCGCCGCGTCAAAATTGCTCGTCGTAAAGTCTGTGATTAGGCGCGGTAGTTCAACCGTGCTGCCGATCACGGCATCGACGACGACACCTTCTTCGGTGAAATCTTCGACCATGTTTTCGTCGCGTAAGGTGATTTCGCGCAGTTCGCCTTCAATCGCGATTACGTCATTGACCGGGCGCAGCCCGAAATCGGTGAACATGAGCGAAAACAGCGCCGCATCGGCGCTGAACGATCCGCGATCATTGCGGCTGCGCTGGACCGTTGGATTTACGGCGATGAGCGCGCGCCCGCCGTTGGTAATGTACGCCCACACTCGCGCCTGCTGATCCGCCGAATAATCGCTCACTGGACCCGCGATCACGAGTAAATCCATGTTTGTGGGGAAGGTGGCTCGCCAATCGAGCGTGAGCAGAGTCGCTCCCATTGATCGCAGTAAGCCGCCCAACTTCGATGCGCCGTTGTCTCCGCGATCAAACCGTCCGGCTTCGCCCGCTGCTTCGGCAAAGTAGATTGTTTTGCCTTCCAGTGCGGTTGATCCTTGCAGTTGGAGGGCATCGAGCGCGGCGGCGTATGTCAAATCATCTATATCTGCGGCATTCGTGCGCGCGGTAGAAACCGCGAATAAACCAAACACGATCAGGATCACCGCGCTAGCAATTGCGCCCCACAGCACGGGAGAAGCGGCGCGCCGTCCCAATCGTGAGGATTGTCGTTTTACTGCTCTCACTGAACTTTACTCCTTACGTTCTTCAATCAAACCTATTGTTCCCCATCTTGGAACATAGGGCAAACAAGTTTACACTCTCACCATAGTCTGAGCCTAAACACACCCCTTGACTCTCCATTTACTGGAACGTTTATTCTGTGTTGAACACGTAGAAAGCGAGGTTGGCGCATGTTCAAGATCAGCGAATTTTCCCGCCTCACCCGTGTTCCGGCAAAGACGCTCCGGTTTTATGACGACATTGGCTTGTTCAAGCCGCAGCACGTCGATTCGTGGACGGGGTATCGCTATTACAGCGCGACACAACTCCCGCGCTTGCACCGGATCATGGTACTGAAATCGTTGGGATTCTCGCTCGATCAAATCAAAGCCATGCTGGACGAATCGTTGTCCGTCGATGAAATGCGCGCAATGCTACGCATGAAGCGCGCCGAAATCGAGCGGATTGTAGATGCGGAACGCCAGCGCCTTGCCGACGTGGAATCTCGTCTGCAATGGATTGAAAGGGAAGACAGCGTGTTATCCACATATGAAGTGATCCTCAAAAGCATTCCGGCAATTCCTGTCGCGTCGATGCGCGAAATCGTCCCTGATATGGAGGCGCTTCCGCCTGCGATTGAGCGTATGTTCGGTGAATTGATGGGATACGTCGCCGCGCATGGGGCGCATCTCGCAGACATCAGCGAACCGGGCGGCATGGGAATCGTGGTATATCATGATCAAGACTTCAACTGTGAAAATTTGGACATCGAAGTTGCTTCACCGATTCGTGGCAGTTTGGTAGCCCCGCCCGATGGACATATCCACGTTCATGCGCTGCCCGCCGTTGAAACGATGGCATGTACCATCCACAAGGGTTCTTTTGGTGGTTTAGGTGAGGCATACGCCGCGATGACACGGTGGGTTGAAGCGAACGGTTACGCCATCGCCGGAGCGAACCGCGAAATCACCCTCGCCTATGATCCTGATGGCAGCCCCGACGACTACGTGACCGAACTCCAATTCCCTGTCGTGAAAAAAAACTAACGTAGGGGCGGCGGTGAAACATCCTCAATCACCGCCGCGAACCGATCCGCCATCGCGCGTGCGGAAAACTTCGCCAGCACACGTTCCCGCCCTGCTGCCCCCATTGTCGCTCGAAGGTCGGCATCGCGCAGCAGGGTGATCACGTTTGCGGCTAAACCGTTCGCGTCGCCCGCATCAACGAGAAAACCCGTTTCGCCGTGGATCACAGTTTCGCTGGGTCCCCCTTTGCGTGTGCTGACGACTGGTTTTCCGCTTGCCATCGCCTCAAGGTTGACCATGCCGTAGCTCTCAAAATGCGAACTGCAAACCACGACATCGGCGGCGGCGATCACCCGTTCGGCATCGGCTCGAAAGCCAAGATAGGTCAGCTTTTCCCGCAGTACAGGATCATCGCTGTGCGCTTGCAGGATACGCGCTTTGTAGACATCGTCGGCGCTTGCCCCGTGAACGTTTTCGCCCGCGACGATAAAGCGCGCGGCTGGAATCGCGTTTGCGACCAGCCTCGCCATCGCTTGAAATACGTCATGCCCCTTCACATCTTGGAATCGGGCGATCAATGCGACCAGCGGCGCATCGGGGGATACCCCTGCGTCAGCGCGCACGCTTGATCCATCTATGCCCGGACGAAAGCGCTCTGTGTCTACGCCCGGCGGCAGCACTTCCACCCGATCAGCGGGCATGAACGGGGGATCGCCAAGAAAGCCCTCTTTGATCGCCCAACTCGCCGCAAAGGTATGATCCGGTTGGGTGAAGAATCCACGCTGCCAAGCCTTGGGATGAAACCACCACCCCCAACACGTCCACACCAGCGGAACACGGGTTTGCTGTGCCGCTGATAGAGCAAATGGCAAGCTGTGATAGTCGCTGTGGACGGCGGCAATCCCGTTCTCGCGGATCACGTCCGCGATGCGGCGGCTGATGGGAAATCGTTTCCAAATTGGCGGGAGGAAATACACTGTCGTGCCGCGATAGGGTGTGATATGCACGCGCCAGCCTTCGCCGGCGTGCCGTTGCCAATGTTCAGTGAGCTGTCCTTTACGCGGAACAAGCAAATGCGGCGTGAACCGTGCTGGATCGAGATGTTGCGCCAGCGTGAGCAGCGACGTTTCGCCGCCGCCCATGCCTGTGTATGTGGTGATAAAGAGGATGTTTTTCGTCATAAAGGGAATTACGGTTTTTATGCCCGTCCGTACACCTCAAGGCTTACGCCGTGCAGACTTTTCGCCTTATCCGACGACAGAAAGAGAATTGCGTCGGCAATATCATCGCGGGTCACCCACTTGCTGAAGTCGGCTTTCTCCATCGAAGCACGATTAGCGGGCGTGTCGATGATGCTGGGCAGCACCCCATTCACATTGATCCCCTTGTCGCGCACTTCCAGTGAGAGGCTTTCCATGATACTTTGCGCGGCGGCTTTGCTGGCATTGTAGGCGGAACTGTTCGCCGCGCCTTTGATCGCCGCGCGCGCCAGAATGATCGCCACCTTGCCCGCCGTATTGGTGTCGAGCATGGCTTTGACCACACGCCCGACCAGCACATAAATCGGACGCACATTGAGCGCGAACATCTTATCGACAGTGTTCAAGTCCATCGCGTAAACGGGATCGCCAAACGCGAACCCGCCAATTGTGTGCGCCAGCACGTCAATGCGTCCAAAACGCAGTTCAACTGCTGCCATCATTCGCTCAACAGATTCGGGGTCTGTCGCGTCACCCGCTATCCCAAGCACGTCGATTCCGGTGTGCGCGGCGCGCAGTTGATCGGCGGCTTGGTCAATCTTTGCCTGATTGTGGTCGAATAAAATAAGCGATGCGCCTTCCGCCGCGAAACGCTCTACAACCGTGCTTCCAACCGCACCAACAGCGCCAGTGACCATGACGACTTTGTTCGCAAATTCCCCCACCATTGATCGCGCTCCTTGATAATAAAAAAGGGCGCGTCATAAGATTACGCACCCTTTTGCCCGGCAGTTTGAAAATGGCTGCTGCTTATTCGTTTACGCGGCTGATAAACGAGCCATCGCGTGTATCAACCTTGATCTTTTCGCCAATGTTGATGAACATGGGCACGCGCACCGATAAACCGGTGTCGGTCACGACTTTCTTGGTCACAGCGCCTGCCGTATCACCGACGACGGCGACTTCGGCATCTACGACATCATAGACCGCTGTGGTAGGGAGTACGTAGTCGATGACTCGCCCTTCGTAGATACGCAGTTCGAGCGTCATGCCTTCACGCAGGTACAACTGATCGTCACCGAACAACGAGATATTCGCTTCATACTGGTCATAGGTGCTGTTGTTCATGAAGTGAAGGAAGTCGGCATCCTTGTAGAGATACTGCACTTCTTCCGATTCGACAAACACGTTGTCCAGACTTTCGTCCGCCGAAAAAATCTTCTTGTTGACCTTGCCCGATTCAATGTTCAACAGCGTGGTCTGCATCGTCGCAGTACCCCGACCCGGTTTGTTGTATTCGGTGTTCACCACGCGGAACAGAGTCCCGTCAATTTTGAGCGTGGTGCCTTTCTTGAGATCACCTGCTTGAATCATCCAGCTATTTCCTCTTATGGATCAGTTTTCACAGTTGATCCGCATTATAGCAAGACTTCTTTAACATTCCAGATAAAATTGGTTGTCCCCGCGTACAGCATCATTCCGTAAGGTTTCCTAAGCAGGCGATCATTTCGGCGCGGGTATGCACATTCATTTTGGTGAAGATGCGCCGGATATAGGTCGATACAGTATGAACGCTGATGTTGAGTGCCAGCGCGATAAACCGCGTCTTATACCCCCGCCCGATCAAGTGGGCAATTTCCAGTTCACGCGGGCTAAGGCTGATTTCTTTGTTGGTATATGCCGCCTCAAAGTGACTGTCAACACGTTCATCAAGGGCATTCAAGTCATCGTCAAAATCATCATCAACTGCTGGGCTGTTAATCGGGGAGCAGGTGAGGACGCAGTGGGAGCTGCCCATATACAGGTCAAAGACCACGCTCATCGATTGATACTGATAATGGGCGTTTGTGATGAGCAGCTGTGTCATCAAGTGATGCCCGCTGCCGCTAGACGCAGGACAGGGTATCCGGTTTGATGAGATCGCGGTTTGTGCGGAGGGGAAGCGAGCGTTCATCGGGTATCCTTCTCACGCTGGCATGCGATATGGTATACCCTGATCAATGATCATTTGATGCATTTTTGCAGAACGTGGGCGGGAGTTATCCCCCGCCCTAAGAGGATTCTTGTTAAGGCGACACCTGAACACGTGTTGGCAAAATGTCTCCACCTTCGGTAGTCGCTCCCGACGATGCCGCGCGCAGCGCATCACTGATCTCGTCGGGGGTCGCGTCGGGGACGAGCGCCCGCCCGATAGCCATAGCAGCGGTGACATGCGGCGCGGCGAACGAAGTCCCCGCCCATGCTGCCCATCCATCGGTATTCGGAATAGGGGTCGTTGTGCCGGGAGATGGCGGGAATGTTTCCCCGATGTATAAGCCGTAGATGCCATTGACGGGATCGGTCACGCCGTTCGGGTCAATTGCGCCGCCGAATGCCGCGAAGCCCTGCTCTAAAGGGTTATCCGGCGAATTAGAGTAGTAGGCGAGATTGGGAGTATTCGGCGCTTCGAGCGATGCTACGCCAAAAACGCTCGGCATTGCTGCTGGATAGCGCGCTTTGTGACGAAAAGAGGCATTGGGCGCGAGATTGGGATCGATGCCTTCGTTACCCGCCGCGGCGACAATCGACACGCCTTCATACTGCCACAGGTCGTCAAGGATGGTTTCAATCGAGTATCGACTGGTTGCATTTACATCCGTATCGAATTCAGGAATGGCGCTCGCAGTGAGTTCACCATCGAGATACAACTTCGGGTTGGCTTCTGTGGGTGTAAGCAGCGTAAAACTGCAATTGAACAGGAGCGGCATGTTTTTTGTGCGGTGGTCGAAAGCCTGTTTGATGCCATTGAAGATAGTCTCGGTGGTGCCGACTCCATTGTCGCCTAACACCTGAATGAGGTGAAACGTAAAATGCACATTGAGTTTATTTTGCGAACGTGCATGGTCGAGCAGTTGGTAGATGACGCTGGCGATAAACGTGCCGTGATCCGCCATCGGGTGTTCATAATGGTCGATGACGACTTCGTGTTTCAGCCACTCCATCAATGACATGCCGCTCCAATGCAGTGTGGTGTCATAGGTCAAACGCACCAGATCGTTGGGGATCGTGAGCGCGCCATGCCGTATAAACAGCGCATTAAAGAGCGGATGATCGCGCAAACTGCTGTTGAACGCCGCTTCGATTGCCGTGAGGGAAGGCAGCGTATCGAGGATGGCGATTTCGACAGCGCCGGAACGGCGGAGTAATTCTTCATAGCTTATGGCGCGCCTGCCCGAAAAGCTGGAAAGGATTTGCTGCACGTTGATGGGATGGATGACTTTGCTGCCGGCAGGTGTCGCCATTCCCCCCGGACCCCCTGTGCCGACTCGTTCGCCCTGTGCCGCGGAGTTGTACCAGTTTGGCATCGCAGACCGCGCTACTAACGGCACATCGGCAGGGCGGCGCTGTGCTATGCGGCGGGGATTGTTCTCGCGTAAATTGGCTTTTTGTCGTACATTTTTACGCCGACGGCCATCGGGGATTGGGCGCGGGTACAGTTCTCCGTTAACGCGGCGGATTAAACGGTTGATTTCCGCCGTGTAACGAATCACATCACGGTCACTGACCCACTGGCGTGTGGTTTTGTCAGCATTATCGATTGATGTGTAGATGCCTCTAAAAATGTTCTCTGAGTCCGTGTCAAAACGTTCCAACCCCATCCGCAGCATCGAGATCGCGTTATCACCTATGTGGATGGTTTTTAAGCGTTCAAAGTCTTGTTCGTAGTTCGCAGGAATAAGACGCGAGTTTTTTGTGCCTTCAACACCTAACCGCGCGCTGATTTCATTATTGATGGAATCAATCATCTTGACGCGATCTTGTTCAAATCCCGGCTCATGCTCAAAAAAGATGAGCAGTTCGCTGGGAACAAAGGTGCGGTTGCGATGCACTGAATGATCTGGTTTGTTGGGCTTCATAGCAAAATAGTCTCCTGTTGGACGGGGTATCAATGCATGGACAGCGGCGCGGCGCTGCCCACTAACTGAAATGCTCCCCAAAAGGCGGGATGCAGTTCAGAATCGGCGCGCAGGGTGTTCATAGCGATGCGAAGCGCGGCAGCTTTGTTTTCGCCATCGCACAATGCTTGATAAAAGGCTTCCATCCAGCGCACGGTAAGCGCATCGTTGACCTGCCATAGGCTGACGATAAGCGCCCGCGCGCCCGCGAATAAAAATCCACGACCTAGACCGATCAACTCGTCGCCTGCCGCGACGGTTGCCCGTCCGGTTTCGCAAGCGCTTAAAGTGACGAGTTCACAGTCAAGGTCACGCTGAAGGACATCATCGGCGATCAACTGTCCATCGGCGAACTCGATGTATGAGAGTTCTGGTTGATCGATGCGATATTCCCCGTGCGCGGCGATATGCAGTATCGTCAGCGCATCGTCGGTGAGCGCGGTGCGTTTTGCCTTGTCGTTCAAGAACGGATCAACGCCCAAGCGCGCGGCGACTCCAGCTGCTTCCATCGTTGTGAATGGCAGTCGCCCGCCGTGATCGTGACCGAATACACGGGCACGCACCGTTTTCATCGCTGTGTTGGCGTGTGTGCTGTTTAACATGCTCGCAGTTGGCAAAATCGTGAGATCGAATCGCTCGTATAGATGATGTTCACCATCGTGCAGAAGATGAAATGGGAGATAATGCAGTGCCCCGAAGGGGACAATCACCAGCGGTGTACATGCTTCAGCCGAGGCGGGCAGCACGGGCGCGATCAGGTTGGTATAGAGCGCAGCCAAGCGCCGCCGCGTGACAGGATTGAGCGCGCGCGATGCTGTCGAAGACGCGCCCGCCCGCAGCGCACATGCGATGTCGAACTGAATCTGGTTGATGATCGCCGCGACTTCATGCCCGCTGGTTGCCAGCGGAATCACGTTAAAGTGATCGCGCCGGATGTTGAACGCCCACAACTGCCGCCCGTCGTCGTAGAACTCGATTAAGGTGGTGCGCGCGTCCAATTTGCTTTGCGCTTCCCGCAAGTTCAGCCGTGCTGATGCGGTGATGTGTTTCGAGTGCGCGCCGGAATCGATTCGCATGTACAAACGCTCGGTTAACTGACGTATCTGACGTTCGACGACTGCGAGTTTTTCTTTCGCGTCGGCGCGCTGAGCGTGGGTGCTGTTTGTCCCTTGCGCGCCATGCGCGATGCGGTAGAGCGCGTGGTGATCCGCGCGCAAATTTTCCAATGCCGCTACCCGAACTTGCGATGCGCTGTCGGTTTTCAACCAGTGGAGCGCCTCGCGATTGAGCAGGTAATGCGTCCATGCCTGCGCTTTTGCCTGTTCCAACGCTTCAAACGCGCACGGCATGTTGTTCGATTCGAGATAGGCGCTGACGAGACTTTGCACCGCATCGCCGTGACGCTCCAAGAAGCCGGGACGCAGCGAGAGCGTAAGATGCTGCTGCGCCCGCGTGATCACTCGCGCGGCGATGGCGTAATAATGCGCGGAACGCTGTGGAGTGGGCTGGAGGTGTCCAAGTAGGGTATATGCGCGATATTTGAGTTCCAATACGCCGTGTGCGCGGGCGATTCCCAATGCTTTGTTTGCGAAGGCTTTCGCACGGGGATTATCGTGCTGTGCATGTGCGATTTCGCCTAACAACAGCAGCGCGCGGGCATAGTTAATCTGTTCGCCGCTGGATTCAAAGCACGCTGCTGCTTCACATGCGAGCGAATCGGCTGTATCAAGATCGCCTTTGAAGAAGGCTAACCGCGCTTGATGAAGCTGCACCTGTGCGTTGAGGGCGGAGGCGTTCATGTCGGTGTAGACTGCTTGCGCGTCTTTCAGCGCCGTATTCGCCGCTAGAATATCCCCCATGCCAACCGCCGCCTCCGCCAAGTGACGGAGCGAAAGCGCCAGTTGATGACGAATTTTGCGCGCGCCCGCCTCTTGAATCACCCACCGTGCCAAGTCTGCCGCTTCGGTATAGCGGCTCAAGTGGATGTAACATTCCGCCATCAAGCGGCGCGCGCTCAAGGTTTCCATCGAAAAATCGCTGCCAAGCACCCATTCAACATGGTAGAGCAGATCAAGCGCACGGCGAAACTGCCCCCGCGCTAAGGCGATGTTCGCCATGCCGATTTCGATAGCGGCGATGCTCTTGGGCTTGCCACTCGCCAGCGCCAACTGCTGACCGAGCGCGTAATAATGGTTCGCTTCACGAAAATCGCCTAAATCGGCAAGGACGCACCCCATGTTGGTGTAGATTTTTAACAAGTAAACGTCGCGTTCGGGGTCGCTTTGTGGGTCAAGCGTTTGTGTGATGTCCAATGCGGCTTGATAGCACGCGCGCTCACGCGGAAAATCACCGCGCAGACCGTAGAGCCGCCCCGCGTTCAATTCTAACCGGCGGAGGAGTTCACACGCTGTGGGCGATCCATCCGCGCGGAAAATTTCGCGGGCGGTGTGTTCGTTTTGGAGCGCCTCATTGAGATGCGCGCGGCTCATGGCGGCGATGTACAAACAGCCAATCTGCGTGCGCGCCCACCCTAGGCGATCTCCAAGTATGGTGTAGAGTTCGCCTGCCTGCTGAAAAGCATCCCATGCGTCATCGGTTTTGCCAAGCAGTTTGAGCGCGTCCCCCACTGCCATCATGCCCAGCGCCAGCGTTGGGGTATCTCCGCAGTGTTTGCCAAGACGCACGATCCGTTTGGCGAACGAGAGCGATTTTTCAGGCGCGATGTCCCAGTAATAATCCGCCTGTCGTTTGAGGTCTTGTACGCGCGCTTGAATATTGAACATAAACGGTGTCCGCGCCTATATAGACATAGATGATCGTGGACGAAGTATTGGCAAAACGGTAAACTCGGTTACTCTATTCGGTCAACCACTAACGCCAAACCCGGCAGCGACGTGAGCCGGAATGCAAACGGAGACGCATCTGGAAGCGCGCACACGAATCCGCCGCTGGCATCGACGACAGCAGTAGCACGCAGCGTGGAAGGTTGATCCCCGTCGGCGGGTTGGCGAATTTCGACCAGCGCATCAATCCAGCGTGTTAAGTGGGTATCGGTCACGCGCCCGTCGAGAAAAAGCTGTCCGGCTTCTTGGCGGATGAGTAAAAACAGCGTGATCTGTTCATTTTCAAACGGGATCATGAGCAGACCGTTCTCGAATAAGCCGCGCGCCGCATCGAGCGATCCGCGTGTACCTGTCGCCATACCACCAACCGCTTTCGATAGGTCAGGGTAGAGTTCATAGATACGCGGGCTAGACGGTTTCGGGACGAGTTGTAGTTTGGGAATATCGTTCTCCGCTGATGTATCTGCCGCTGATTTGAAATGCTGCAATTCGATAATATCGAGTTTGCAGCGTGGACAGCGGTCAATATGAGCAGACACTTCCGCGCGGGCATCGGCTGGCAGCAGTTCAAAAACCCAATCCGCAAGCGCATCGGGCGTGGGACAATCGAATGCATACAGCACGCGGCGAATCATCTTATCGACGGGGTGTTCAGTTAGGGGCGATTCGGGTAGCGGAGTCAAGAACTCATCCTGATCAGGTGACATAAGAGCAGCTCACAATGTTCTATTCGGAGTCAATGCAACTTTGCGGTAAATTTCACATCGATTATGTAAGGACTTTCTAATCTTAGCGGATTTGATCGGCAGTGCGAAAAATGCGCGCGGTCTACACCGGAGACAAGCTCATGCCTTTCGACGAATTTTCCGTTCCAGAGCTGGTCGATTTATGCAAACAGTCGATGCGCCAATACCGCCGCCGACTGCCGAATGATCCGCGTTACTGCTTTGAATTATTCCGGCGCGCGCTCCGCGATGGGGTGGAAGATGCGCTGCGTGAAACCATGCTCATCACCGAAGCGTTTGCGCTTAACACTGTGTACAAACACACAGGGCTGAACGAAACGGGTGAAACCGCCGAATACTTCGCGTCGGAGGCGGCGCGCCGGCTGTATCGTTATGGACGTGGGGAACAGTTCGACAAGTTCGCCACTTATGCTGATATTCTTGCCTATATCAACCGCTGCGCCGCCACCGCGATTGGTGAAATGCTGCGTCCGCGACGCGCCAAAAAACCGCGCTGGAATCAGCGTTATGGCGGTGAATCGTCGCCTGAGACGGACGTATCGGGGACGCAAGCGCCGCGCACGCCAATACCGCCCGTGATACCTACTGTTGGGTTAGATGATGATCCGCCAAGCGATGATACCAGCGGGGATATACTCGATGTGGTTGCGGTGTGGGATCGAGTATGCGCGCTGCTGCCCAACGAAAATGATCAAATGCTGGTGCGGGCGATGTGGGAAGATTTGCCACCGCGCCATATCGCAGAGCTGTATCCGGGACGGTGGGATGACGCGGTGGCAGTGTCGCGAGCACTGGCACGAGTGCGGGGCATTTTGCGCGCTGATCCGGTACTTCAACAGTGGGCGGGGATGGGTGAGAGAAATTAGGCGAGTGTAGAGCAAGACGGGCGGTTCACGAACCGCCCGTAATGTTGTTACACGTGTTTCGGCGGGTCGGATGGGAAATCGCCCGTGTTCGCGCCGTCATCGCGCTTGGGGGTGTCGTCGTCGCCCAAGTCAATGTCGATTTTGATGTGGCGGCGCACCAGCGTGACACCGAACCGCTTGAGATCATCTTCATGCGCGAGTTCCACGCCATCGGGCAGGATGATGCCTTCTAGCGTCGGGTTGACGAAGCGCGCCCCCTGCATATTTGCGCCGATAAAGTTCGCGTTCTTGAAGTTGACATTGACGAACACCGTGCCTCCACAATTCGCGCCGGAGAAGTTGGCATCGATCAGCGGTGTGTTTTCGATGCGAGCGCCGGAGAGGTTGGCATTGGTCAAGTTCGCGCCTGTCAGGTTGCAGTTGTTGAGTACCGCGTCGGATAAGTTGGCGTTCGCCAAATTCGCGCCCGTCATGTTGACCGAACGCAGGCTGGTGTTGGCGAAATTGTGCGCTGTCAAGTCCATGCCGCGCATGTCTTCGCCAATGACTCGGTTGGTGATGTTCACATCCAAGTTCGACAGCGCGCGCCGCAGGGTACTGCGCGTCAGGTTGATGATCTGCTCTTGAATGTCGCGCCCCAGATTTCGCATTTCTTCAGAAATGGGGGAGACAGGCGGGACAGGCGGGACGGGCGGGATCGGTGGTTTGACCGGACGCGGCGGCGCGCCCGGCGCTTCATTGGTCCAGTGGAATGACCATCCGCGCCCTTCGGCGCTGCTGCCCACTTCGCGCAGCATACCTTCGATATAGATGGCTAACTGTGTTGCGACGATTTGCACGCGCCCCAGCGTCTTTTGATCGCTGTCGTCCGGCTTGGTCTCCAGCTTGAGGGAGTTGGTGATATAGAAATCATCCGGTAGAAGGTCGCTGATTTTCTGGTGCAAGCCCTGATAGCTCTGTGCCGCCATTTCCCCCGCGCCGTCGATTAGCCCGGTTGCCAGCGCGCGTTCTACCGATCTTTGAAGCGCCCGCAGCGCCCGCAGGAAGGGTCGAAGTTTGCCCAGTGTTTCTTGATCGAGTTCCATGATTCACTCCTTTACTGACTGTCTGTGTGAGCGGGGACGTATCTCCGCCGCTGTCGTTTTGCCCGCGATTTGTCCTGCTTCTGCTCTCTGCATCATCATCTTGAGCATCGTCGTCCCACAGCCCCAATGAGTCTTCGATGGCAGTGAGAGTGCGTGGAGGCAGCAGTCCGCGCAGATTTTTCTTGGCGTGGAACAAGCGCGACTTCACTGTACCGATGCTGACACCCATGACATCGGCAATTTCGGCGTAGCTGAAGTCTTCTTCGCAGTACAGGATTAAGGTCTGCCGCTGAAGTTCTGGCAGGCTGTCCATCGCTTCTTTGACTTCAAAGTACAGCATCATCCACCCGACAGCATCTTCGGGGGTGGGTGTGTCGCCGCTGCGGTCAAAAGATACCTGCACGGTTAGGGGGGATTCGTCGTCTTCGAGTTCGACGTGATCCCACCGCCCTTGATGGCGAAGAATATCGTAGCAGCGGTTGCGTGCCACACGAAATAGGAACGGGCGCAGCTTTTCCGGCGGATTCAGCTCATGCAGATGCAGGTAGAGGGCGAGCAGGGTATCCTGCACTACGTCTTCGGCTTCTATGCCTGCACCGATCAAGCGGCGGACAAAGCGAGCGAGCGGCGGTTCGAGCCGATTGTGAAGCGACTCGAAAGCGTCGTAATCCCCCGCTTGCGCGGCGGCAAGCAGTTGTGCGTCCACCGGGTCTAACACGCGCGTTCATCCTTCCTGTGTACTGATGGATACGAATGAGGCGCAGATTTGTTCAAAATTGAGGAAGGCGGGAAGTATTGTCGTCCATGTCCTTTGATGTCCGATGTATTTCGCTCAAGTGTTGAGGAAACGTTGAGAAATTAGGATTTACCAATAAATTACCGAGAAGGTTGGTGAGCGGTTCATACCGCCCACGCATCCTATGGGCGAACAACGCGAACGTTATCAATCGTGATGACTGTGCCCGGCGCGGCATTGAAGAACACCGTTCCGCGTTCGATGGAAGGATCGTCGCCTTCGGCGCTTATCGTGAAGGGTTGAGAGTCCGGCTGGCTGCGGGGGCGGATTGAGGCGCTGATGGTTTGTCCGATCATTTCGATGGTGATCGTATAGGTCACGCCCATTTCGAGTTCAGCGGGGACGGAAGCCAGCACACGTTCGATGATGCCGCGCCGCCCTGCTCCAATGCCGATTTCGTCTTGCACAGGATCAAAATAGACAAGATATTCGGGTTGGATATCGCGGTTGAAGCGAAGCGCGCGCACGCTGATGCTGGCGGCGGGCTGGTTGGACTCTGTTGACAGTTGGTTGATGGTGAGATCGACACTCGTGATGGTGTCGCGCCATTTGCGCCCACGATCCGGCGATAAACTGACGACTTGATCGGTAGCGGGGTCGCCAAATTGAATTGCATGACCGCCCTCATCGAGCGTGATCCAGCGCGCACTTTCGGCAAAAGTAAAGGCAATTGGGGCGCGCACGCCTTCAAAAGCATGAGCGTACAATTCCAAATTGGGATTGGGGGCAGTGTGGATGCGAAGCAGAGTCCCGCCTGCAAATTCAGCAGCGGTTGTGAGTGTAGGGTTTAGATCGACGAAATTGATATAGTACTGCTCAGAAATGCCGTCAAGAGTTGGAGGCGCTTTGTCAGTGACGAAAGCATATACGTTAGAATCGAGTTGTTCGCGTATAAAGTACGTGTCGGTTGTGTAGTCCGACACAATGTTTTCGCTATCGAAACCGTTAATTTCCAGATAGTAGCGGACAGGCGCGTAATATGGCACACGGATCATGACCACATCATCTGGGGTGGTTATGGTTTGGAGTGCGCGCGCGACTGCCTGCGCGTCCGGCGCGGGATCGGTTTGAAAGTCGTGGAGCGTATCGCGGTTGATGACCACCGACACGCCTATGACGGCGGTGAGAGCGAGCGTGAATATGGCAAAGATCGTCGTGCCGCTGCGTTTGACAACGGGATTCGAATCGCGCGAGAGGCGATCCCAGAGCCAATCAGTGAGTGCGCTTAAGCCCAAGGCGACATAGAGCGCGACAATGGGCACCATGAACAGCCATGTACGTGTAGGGAGCAGCACACGATAAACAATCGAAAAAGGGATGATCCAAAGCGCGATACCAAGCAGCAGGGGAATTTTGTCAGGCGTGTTTTTGCGATGGACTGTTAAGCCAATGACCAAACCTAACGCCAGCAGGAACACCAGCGGCAGCGGCACCCCCACAATTAAGATTTCACCCAAACGTTGATAATTGCGCCAGAAAGGAGAAAGCTGACGTTCGTTGACGGAACGGACGGGAATTTCTTCAGCATCAAAGGTGGTATAAGGCGAGCGCAGCGTGGGGGCAGGGGTAAGGGTTGGAGAACTTGCTTGTGGAGTCGATTCAAGGATCGTTGGGGTGGTTTGCGGGGTAACCGTTCGCGCGGCGGCGGTTTGTAAGGCTTCGAGCGTGGGGATTGTGCTGTATTCGATAGTGCGAGGGCTAATATAATCATTTTGGAGTATGGTGCTCAAGCCCATGCTTTGAATGGCGGGCAGATATAACACTACGGTGAGCGCCGCGCCGAGCGCCAGCGATGCGAATAAACTTACCAAGCCGCGAAGGCGGGACGCGCCTTTATTTTCGAGCGCGATGCTTAAGAGCAGCCAGAGCGCGATCCCGCCCATCGGGTAGAGCATAACGGGAATCGTCCAGAAGCCAAGCGCCGCCAGTATTGAAAAAGCACCCCATAGCAGCAGATTGTTTCGGGTTTTGACGTGGTGGGCGATGACGAGCATAAGCAGGATGATGAACACTTGAATGGAATAGCCGCGCGCGTTGACGGAATAATCGATCATGGGTAGGGAGACAGCGACTAAGGCTGCCGTGAGCAAGCCAACACGAGGGTGGTAAAAGCGCGCACCCACCCAATAAGCGGCGGGAATACTCAAAATTCCGGTAATGAACACAGGCAAACGGATGATGAAGGGTTCGCCGCTGTTGAACAAATGGTAGGAAATCCACATTAGCACAGAATGGAAAATGTGGTTATTGGGCGTGTTATAACGGGCGACTAAGCGCGGCAGACTGATGGTGGCATATTCAATAAAAGTGAGCGCTTCATCATAGAACATGGGGCGTGCCATAAACAACAGGCGGATCAAGATGCCAATGATGACAATAACGATGAGCGTGACAGGGATGAGCGCAGAACGAGTGTTGTTCAACGCAGTTGAACGGGCGGTTGTCATATATAGTCTGTGTCCTGACAAACGGTTAGGGTATGATCGATGGTATCCGCGAGTCTAACTTGTGCCGCATTTTTTGTCGATTAAAGGCGAATTGTGAAAGTATCGATCATCATCCCGGTGTATAACGGCGGTGAAAAATTCCGCGCGTGTTTGGAAAGTGTGCGCGCTCTGAATCCTCCTGCTGATGAAGTGATTGTAATCGCAGACAGCGACACGGACGGATCGCGCGAGTTAGCGCGAGGATATGGGGCGCGCGTGCTGGTACAGTCGCCGCAAGCGGGACCAGCGAAAGCGCGCAATTGGGGAGCGCGCGAAGCATCGGGCGATGTGGTGTTCTTCTTGGATGCCGACTGCACGGCGCAAACAGACTTGATCGCACGGGTGAAAGACGCGATGCGAGACTCGAACACGGCGGCGCTGATCGGCTCGTATGATGACGCGCCGGGCAATCCGTCGTTTTTATCGCAGTATAAAAACTTGATGCACCATTACACGCATCAAATGGGGAGCGAAGAAGCCAGCACATTTTGGGGCGCGTGCGGCGCGGTGCGGCGGGATGTGTTTTTGTCGCTGAATGGCTTTGACGCGGAAAAATACACGCGCCCGTGCATCGAAGATATTGAACTGGGCTACCGTATGCGTGCGGCGGGGCATAAAATTCGCTTGGTGAAAGATTTGCAGATCAAGCACCTGAAACAGTGGACAGCAAGCAGTTTGTTCAAGACGGATTTTTATGATCGCGCGCTGCCGTGGACGGAACTCCTGCTGTCCAGCGGGACGATGCTGAACGATTTGAATCTTAAGCAAGGGGATCGCGTGAGTGTGGCGCTGTCGTGGGTGCTGACAGGCGCGCTTGGATTAGGGATTACCGGCGGGTTGGCGGCGCTGTTGGGCGCGGCGTTTGGCACAACGCTGGTGTTGATTGGGTTGGTTCTAGCGGTGCTGAGCGCGGGCGGGCTGATTGTGTTAAATCGCGCGGTGTATGCGTGGCTGCGTGAAAAACGCGGTACGATCTTTATGCTGCGGGCGATTCCATGGCATTGGTTCTATTTTGTGTACAGCGGCGCAGCATATGCATTGGGGATAATTCGCTACAAGTTTTTGCGGCGGGCGCGGGCATAAGCGCCGCGTAGAAAGATGAGATTTTGACGTGACCATTACAAAACAGGATGTTCTTGATTTTCACCGTAAAGGGCGACCCGGAAAGATCGAAGTCGTGCCTAGTAAGTCGCTGCAAACGCAGCGGGATTTGTCGCTGGCATATTCTCCGGGGGTCGCGGAAGCGGTGTTGGAGATTGACCGCGACCCGCTGACTGTTTACGAATTGACGGCAAAATCCAACCTTGTGGGCGTGATTTCCAATGGAACGGCGATCTTAGGCTTGGGGGATCGCGGTCCGCTGGCGAGCAAACCGGTGATGGAGGGCAAGGGCGTACTGTTCAAACGGTTCGCGGATATTGACGTGTTCGACATTGAAATCAACGCGCGCACGCCCGAAGAAGTGATCGCATTTTGCCGCGCGATTGCGCCGACGTTTGGGGGAATTAACCTAGAAGATATAAAAGCGCCGGAATGCTTTGAGATTGAAAAGACCCTGCGCGAAGAACTGGATATTCCGGTGTTTCATGATGATCAGCACGGCACGGCGATCATCAGCGGGGCAGCACTGAGAAACGCCCTTGAGATTGTGGGCAAAAAAATCGATGACATTAAAGTGGTGGTGACGGGCGCGGGGGCAGCGGGGATTGCTACCGCTGAGTTCTACGTTGGGATGGGCGTGAAGCGCGAAAACATCACCATGACGGATATTTACGGGGTGGTGTATCCCGGTAGAGCGGAAGGCATGGACGAATACAAGATGCGTTTTGCCCGCGATACAGGGGCGCGCACACTGGCGGATGCGCTGGTTGGCGCGGATATGTTCTTGGGATTATCAGCGGCGAACGTGCTAAATGCTGAGATGATCAAGCTGATGGCTCCTGAACCGATCATCTTCGCGCTGGCGAATCCCACGCCGGAGATCATGCCGGAAGTGGCGCGAGAAGCGCGACCCGATGCGCTAATTGCGACTGGGCGGAGCGATTTTCCGAATCAGGTCAACAATGTGTTGGGCTTCCCGTTTATTTTTCGCGGCGCGCTTGATGTGTATGCGCGTGAAATTAACGAAGCGATGAAAGAAGCCGCGTCAATGGCACTGTCGGAATTGGCGCATGAAGATGTCCCCGACAGTGTGCTGAATGCGTACAACCTTTCGTCGCTGCGCTTTGGGCGCGAATATTTGATCCCCAAACCGCTTGATCCCCGTGTGCTGCTGTACATCGCGCCCGCCGTGGCAAAAGCGGCGATGGAAAGCGGCGCGGCGCGGCGGCAGATCGATCTTGAGCAGTACCGCGAAGAATTAATCAGCCGGCAGGGGATTGGGCAGCAGGTACGCAGCCGGATCATCAACCGGGCGCGGCGCGGCGGCGCAAAGCGAGTCGTTTACGCGGAAGGCGAAGAATCGAAGATTGTGCGCGCGGCGGCGCAAGCGCAAGAAGAAGGCTTGGCGATTCCGATCTTGCTGGGTCGCCCAGATGTGATTCGACAAACGATTGCAGACTTGGGCTTAAAATTCCAGCCGGAAATCATCGATCCCTATGATCATGATTGGCGGGCGCGGTATCAACCCCATTTGTACGCGCTGCGTCAGCGCAACGGCGTGAGTTTGGCGCGCGCGCGCACGCTTCTGCGTGACCGCAACTATTTTGGTCCGATGATGGTGCATATGGGCGATGCTGATGCGTGTTTAAGCGGTCTGACATTCGAGTATCCCGATGTGGTGCGCCCTGCGCTTCAGCTTTTTCATACGCGACCCGGCGCGACTCGCGCCAGCGGGGTCTATCTGGTCATCGTCAAGGGGCGGGTGTATTTCTTCACCGATGCGACGGTCAACATCGATCCCGATGCCAATACGCTTGCCGAAATTGCGATTTTGGCGGCGGATTTCGCGCGCACACTCGAAATTGAACCGAAAGTCGCCATGCTGTCGTTCTCAAATTTTGGCAGCACGCCGCACCCGCATTCACGCAAAGTTCAGCACGCGGTTGATCTGGTACGCCAGCGTCGCCCAGACATCGAGATTGACGGTGAGATGCAAGCTGACGTAGCCGTTGTGCCGGAACTGATCGAAGAACGCTACACATTCAGCCGCGTGAAGGATGCGAATATTTTAGTATTTCCTGATCTTGGCGCGGCGAATGTGGCGTATAAACTGCTGTCGCGGTTGGGCGGCGCGGAAACGATAGGCCCAATACTGCTTGGCGTAGGCGCGCCTATCCACGTGCTGCAAGCGGGTGACGATGTTGAGGACATCATTTCGATGACGGCGGTATCGGTGATGGACGCACAATCACGCGAGCGCAGTGACAACGGTGCTGATGGATTTACGGACGTTTCTCCGTAGGGGTTGCCCCCTACGGATTGACCGCGACGATGATTTCCTGCTGGCTGATCGCGCCATCTGCCCCGCGCGCGATCAGCAAATAGCGCATCAAACGCGCATCGGCGGGCAGCATCACCGACAGCGATCCGCGTGGGGGAAGCTGCAAATAGAGAATGCCGCGCCCGCCCATTTCCCCGATCTCTTGAATTTCCACACTGACGGCATTGTTCACATCCCATGTGAGTACGGTTGATTCGCCCGCGCTGACGAGCGGCGGCACAGCGCGGAAGGTGAGAATCTGCGGCGTATTGGGCGAGAGTGTCGCTGTAGCGACACCCGGCGGCGCGGGAAGCGTCGGCGCGAACACAGGCGTAAGCGAAATAGGCGTGATAGGGTTCAAACTGCCGCTTGGGACAACACCGCCGCCCGCGCTCGTCTGCAAGGTCGGGAGTGGGGTGGCATCGGTTGGGATAGTTGGCAGCACGGGCGTACCGACGGGAATTACGACGACAAGTTCATCATAGATCACGCCCGTGAACAGGTCGATGACGCGGGCGCGGATGAGAATTTGATCGGCATTGGGGGTTGGCTGAAGGGGCAAGAGAGTCATTTCGCCCTGCGACGGAAGCCAGAGCGCATCGCGCGGCGGTTCGATGCTGACGGTTTCACCGTCACCGATCATCTGCTCGAACACGATCAAGCTGTTGGGGATGCGATTGGCAATTTGCCAGCGGATGTTCACAACCGCGCCCGCTGCGAGTTGGTCAAGGCTCAAGCGCGTGATGTCCGTGCTGACGGTTTCCATGCGCGGCAAACGTCCCGATACTTCAAATTCGGGCGTGGCGGCGGCGGTCAAACGGGCTAAGACGGGCGGCGTTTCGTAGTCGATGACGAGTGTACGTTGATCAATGACTGTGCCTGCTGCATCGAGCAGTGACAGGCGATAAGTGGGAGGCGCAAAGTTACCGGGATGTTCCAACGGCTGCTCCATCACACCGGAAGCGGGCAGCGGTTGATCGTGAATGATGACATACGCCGCGCCGCGATAAAATTCTAAGCGCAGTTCGTCACCGCCGCGCATCCCGATCACGTGCCATGAGAGGGTGGTCACACGCCCACCCGATTCGAGCGCGGCAAGCGGGATGCTTTGCACGGTGCTGGCAAATTCGATGATGGTGGGAATCGGCTGCACGCCTTCGCTTGATGTATCACTGAATTGAGCGCGCGTGCTGGCGAAACCCATTAGAATCACAACCGCGACTGCCCACGTGCTAAAAATCCTTAATGAACCTTTGAAAATCCGTCTTGAACCCACCATTGAACGATCTCCGGCGTATGTTATAATTTCTTTCGCCTAGCATAACTCAAGAGAACCACCACCCCTAATGAACGAAAAAACTTTCCGTACCCTTGAACTGGATAAAATTCTAGAGCAGTTGGCGGCGTATACGACGTTTGCTGGTGGGGCGGAACTTGCCCACAGCTTGACCCCGACAACTGATCTTGATGAAGCGTTGATTTGGCAGCGAGAAACCACCGAAGCCCGCCTGCTGTTTGAGAATCAGGTTAATGTGACGCTTGGCGGGGCGCGCGATGTGCGCGAACCCGCGCTTTCGGCGCAGCGCGGCTTGATGATTGATCCCAGCGTGCTGCTCGATATTCGTCACACGCTGCGCCGCGCCAGCACGATCAAGCGCACGTTAGGGCGCATGAAGGGGAGTTATCCCCTGCTTGCGGAACATGCAGGCGAGATTGAAGAATGTGCCGATCTGCAAGCCGAAATTGACCGCATCTTAGACGATAACGCACAGGTCAAAGACAGCGCCAGTCCCGCACTCGCCATCATTCGCCGTGACCTCAAAATCGCGTTTGACCGCCTGCAAACTCGCTTGCAGCGGATTGTGAGCGCGGGTGGCAACCAACCGTATCTACAAGAAGCGCTGGTGACGATGCGAAATGGGCGCTATGTCGTGCCGTTGAAGGCGGATCACAAGGGAAAAATTCCCGGTATTGTCCACGACGCGAGTTCAAGCGGCGCGACCCTGTTCATCGAACCGTTGGAAACTGTCGAACTTAACAACAAATGGCGCGAACTCCAGCTTGATGAAGAAAAAGAAATCCGCCGCATTCTCGCCGCCGTCACGGAAGAAGTCGGGCGCAATAGTGAGTATATCGTCCGCACCGTCGAAATCCTCGCGTACTTAGACCTCGTTCTCGCAAAAGCCCGCTACGCCGATGCCCTCAAGTCTGTACAGCCGAAACTCGAAAAATTTCAGCCGCGCAAAAATCCGAATCACCCCGGAAGTTCGATCAAGTTTGTCGCGGCGCGTCATCCACTGCTTAAGGGCAATGTCGTCCCAATTGATGTGGAATTCGACGAGAATACATGGATTTTAGTGGTGACGGGTCCCAAC
This sequence comes from Anaerolineae bacterium, assembly GCA_034434595.1. Taxonomy (GTDB): domain Bacteria; phylum Chloroflexota; class Anaerolineae; order Aggregatilineales; family Phototrophicaceae; genus Flexifilum. Next base: position 99,489 of record DAOTZD010000009.1, on the reverse strand, counting down.
ACGGGCGGCAAAACGGTATCGCTTAAAACGGTAGGCTTGTTCTGCCTGATGGCGCAGTGTGGGCTGCATTTGCCTGCCGAAGACGCGACCACGACGGTGTTTGAAGGCATCTATGCGGATATTGGCGACGAGCAAAGCATCGAACAATCGTTGAGTACATTTTCGTCGCATATGACGAACACGATCCAGATTTTGCGCGAATGTGATGAACGCTCACTCGTGCTGCTGGACGAACTCGGCGCGGGGACTGATCCGGCTGAAGGATCGGCGCTGGCGCGGGCGATTCTGACGCATCTGCTCAACCGCCGCGTGACCACGATGGTGACGACGCATCACCCAGAACTGAAAATCTACAGCGTGGAAACGCCGGGTGTGCGGAATGCCAGCGTGGAATTTGACCTTGAAACGCTCGCGCCCACCTATCGCTTGATTATCGGTTTGCCGGGGCGTTCTAACGCGCTGGCGATTGCGACTCGCTTGGGCTTGAACCCGGATATTGTTGAAGAAGCGCGCGGCATGGTTGCTACTGAAGACTTGATCGCGGATGATTTGTTGGATGAAATTCACCGCACGCGCGAAGATATTCGCCGCCAGCAGTCGCACATCAACGCTATCCGGGCGCAGTTGGACGAAGAACGGGCTGAAATTGGCGCGCGTTTGAGCAGTGTTGAAGATGAGCGCCGCAATATCATCGCATCGGCGCGGCGCGATATGCAAAATGAACTAGACGAGTTCCGCCGCGAACTTCGGCGCTTGCGCGGGGATATGCGTGACGCATCGCTTCCGTTGGAATCGCTGCGAAAACTGCAAGACGAAGCCAAGCGCATCGAAAATATCATCCAGCAGCCGATTGAAACATCGGGTGTAGAAATTCCCGCTGAGGTAGCGTGGACTCCGCGATTGGGCGAAAACGTGTGGCTGGACACGTTGAAAGCCGAAGGGACTGTCACCGAACTCAACAAAGATGAGGCGATGGTGCAGATTGGCAGTTTGAAGGTGCGCGCTTCGATCCATGAGTTGAAGAAGGTCAGCGAAGCACGCGAAGAACAGAAGAAGATCGCCAAGCGCCGCCGCCAATCGGCGTATGTGCACGAAGAAGAAATCAGTATGCCGCGCCCGCAGTCACCGGGTTTGGAGTTGGACTTGCGCGGGACGCGCGTCGAAGAAGCGATCCGCAAATTGGACGATTATGTCGATGCGGCGTATCTGGCGGGGATTCCGTTCGGGCGCATCATTCATGGCAAAGGCACAGGGGCTTTACGCAAAGCGGTGCAAGATCGACTGCGCGAACATGCGTTGATCGCCCGCGTGGTGCCCGCCCCGCCGAAAGAAGGCGGCGATGGCGTGACGATCATCTACATGGCGAGCAACATGTAGCGGCAAATAAGCACATGCCGCCCGCCGCAAGGGGCGCGATATATCGCGTCCCTATAAAGGACAATTCTTCTCGTGGGGATGGCGCGTCCCATTTTTTATCCCTGATAAATCAACCGCGCCTGTTCCATGATGTTTTTCTTCATCCAAGAGCGTAGAGAGTTCGGAGTCATCAGATCGACTTCGCGCTCAAAGATAGCGGACAGCTCATTTTGCCACGCATCAAAAATTCCCATCCCGGCACATGGTCGGGATCGAACTCAACCAGCACATCCACATCGCTGTCCGGTGAGAAGTCGTCGCCCAGCACCGATCCGAAAAGCCACATACGGCGTAGACGATGCTTCTCGCAAAATGCCGTGATTTCCACTGCGGAAAATGGAATTGCGGTTCGCGTTGGATGAATGGTCATGGATGAATCCTTTCACCACTTCACATCTGCGTATTATAATCCGACTTCACACGGGTGATGTATTGGAATGGGATGACCGACGTATGTTCAGCGCGATGCTTGTCCTTGCCGGATTGTTTCTATTGTTTCGCGGGGCGTTTCGCTTGGGCGATAGAGAAGTCCCCGCGCAGCGCAGCCGACAAATTGCCGCCCTGTTTCTAGTGCCGATGATCGTGCAGACGTGCGTGCTGTCGGCGGTGGTGTTCAACAGTGACGTGATCAGTCCGGATGGTGAAATCGACTGGGATCGCTATTCCGCGCTGGCGGAAGAAGTCGCATCGCCCGCTGTTCTGCTTGACTTATTCGCGTCGGCGGCGGCGTTAGGGATCGCCGCGTATCTCATCTATATGAGTCCGCAGAGTGCAGTGAAGCAAGAATCGCGCCCCGCGCCGCAGTCTCACCCGCTGGATGGCGCGCCGATTCGCCGTGATCCGGCAGGGATGCGGGGAGTTCCACCTGTCGCTAATCCCAATAATTTGCGCCCTATCCCGAATGTGATGACTGTCGCGGAAGCCGCCGCGTATTTGCGCGTGACGGAAAGCGACATCATGCAGTTGATTGACGAGGGCAAACTGCCCGCCGCGCGCATCGGCAGCAGCTTTCGCATCGCACGTTCGGCGGTAGATGATTTTGTGCAGAATGGTTAGGGAATCTTCCCGCTCACACGTCTAGGTGAAACACAATGGAATTAGCCGAAATTCGCGCCGCGCGTGAGCGCATTCGTCCGTATGTGCGGCGCACGCCCATTCTTGAAGCCGTCGCGGTGAAAGAACGTCCCTATGAAGGGCAGTTGTTTTTTAAGCTGGAAGATTTACAAGTCAGTGGGTCCTTCAAGGCACGCGGGGCGGTCAACAAGCTGTTGAGTTTGCCGCAAGCACAGCTAGAGCGGGGGATCATCACTGCGTCCGGTGGGAATCATGGTGTGGCAGTCGCGTATGCAGGATGGATGGCGCGCGTGCCGACACAGGTCTATTTGCCGACAACAGTGCCGCCGATCAAGATTGAGAAACTGCGGCGGTGGGGCGCAAGCGTGGTGCTGGAAGGCGACGTATTCGATGACGCGCAGCGGTTGGCGCTTCAGGTGGCAGAACGCGATGGACTTGAATATATTCACCCATTCGCAGACCCGCTGGTGATTGCGGGGCAAGGCACAATTGGCTTGGAAATCGCTGAGGATTTGCCGGACGTAGATACTGTCGTAATCGCCATTGGCGGCGGCGGGTTGATCGCGGGGATTTCGCTGGCGCTGCATCATCTAAAGCCGGATGTGCGGATCATCGGCGTGGAGCCTGTTGGCGCACCAACGCTGAAAGAAAGCGTCGAAGCGGGCGAACTCGTCACACTGGAAGCGATACACACGCGGGCGGGAACACTCGCGCCGCGCCGGAGCGCGCAGATCAATTTGGACATCATCAGCCAGCACGTCGATGAGATTGTGCTGGTGAGCGATGAAGAAATGTCATTCGCCGCGCAGTGGTTGTGGTTTGAAACCGGCATCGCGGCGGAATTGAGCGGCGCGGCGAGCATGGCGGCGCTGCTGCAAAACAAATTCAAAACACAGGAAGATGAGCGCATCTGCGTGCTGGTGTGCGGCGCGGGTGCAGATGGGATTGCCCCTTGATGAGTGTTCTATCACATCTCTTTGACAACAATCGCAAATGGGCGGCGCGCATCACCGCGCAAGACCCGCAGTTTTTTGAAAAGTTGGTGGCGCAGCAAACACCGGAATACTTGTGGATCGGCTGTGCCGACAGCCGCGTCCCTGCTAATGAAATCATCGGGCTGCTGCCGGGAGAAGTGTTTGTGCATCGCAACGTGGCGAATCTGGTTGTCCACAGCGATTTGAACTGCCTGTCGGTGCTGCAATTCGGCGTAGAAGTGCTGAAGGTCAAGCACATCATTGTGTGCGGGCATTACGGATGCGGCGGTGTGCGCGCGGCGATGCAAAATCAAGAGTTCGGCATGATCGACAATTGGCTGCGGCACATCAAAGACGAGTATCACAAGCACGCGCATGAACTTGCTGCGATAGACGATGATCATACGCGCTTTGACCGGATGTGTGAACTGAACGTGATTGAACAGGTGAAGAACGTGTGCCACACAACAATTGTGCAGGGGGCATGGCGGCGCGGTCAGCCATTGACTGTACATGGTTGGATTTACAGTGTGGCGAACGGACTGCTGCAAGACTTGGATGTGTGCATCACGGGGGTGGGTGATCTGGAACGCATCTACCAGATGGATGGGTAAGCGAGCTTGAAGGTCTGTAAAACGGCGAACCGCTCTAACAAGGGTTCGCCGTTTTGTATCGAGAATGCGCGGATTTAACCTTCGTAGGCTTCGTCCAATGTGTCGAGGATGCTGTCGAGGACGGCAAGCCCTTCAGCAAGCTGTTCTTCGGTGACGATCAGCGGCGGGCAGTTGAAGATCAAGTTCCAGCGCACGAGCGTGCTTACGCCGTTGGCTTTGAGCGCGGCGGCGGCTTTCTTCATGGGATCGCTCAAGGGTTTGTTCCACTCGCTCAAGGGTTCGCGGGTATCGCGGTTCTTGACTAACTCGATCACCTGATGCAGACCCGCGCCGCGAATATCGCCAATCACTGGATGCTTCTCGGCGAGGTCGTTTAAGCCGCGCCGCAGCACCTTGCCCAATTCGCGCGAACGTTCGATGAGGTTTTCACTGCGATAGACTTCGATGGTGGCGACACCCGCCGCGCACGCCAGCGCATGGGCGCTGTAGGTCAAACCCGTGTGTAAGACGTGATCATCGAAATACGCCGCAATTTTGTCGCTGATGACGGTTGCACCCAACGGAATATGCCCGCCGGTGATGCCCTTCGCCAGCGCCATGATGTCGGGCTGCACTTCGGGGTAGTGGTCGATGCCGAACCATTCGCCTGTGCGACCAAAGCCGCTCATCACTTCGTCCGAGATCAAGACGATGCCATACTTATCACATAGGCGGCGGATGCCGTTGAAATAGACCGCGCCCGGCTGGATCACGCCGCTGGTGCCGCTGTAGCCTTCTACGAGGATGGCGGCGACGGATTCCGGTCCTTCCATGAGGATTTGATCCTCAACGAGATCGACGATGATCGCATCGCCTTCGTCTTGTGTACGCCCGTTGTAGATCGGGTTGCGGTAGGCATACGGATCGGGCATACGGACGATCCAAGGCACGCCGGGTTCGTTGGCAAGGCGGCGCGGATCACCTCCCGCCGTCATCGCGCCAAAGGTCGCGCCGTGATAGCTCTTGTAGCGGGTAAAGACTTTCTGGCGACCCGTATACATGCGCGCGATCTTCATGGCGTTTTCGATGGCATCCGTGCCGCCGTTGGTGAACAGCGCCTTGCTCAACGTGCCGGGGGTGACTTCCGCCAGCAGTTCGCCCAAGCGCCCGCGTGGACCGGTGGCGAAACCGGGATCGACATAGCACAGTTTCGCCGCTTGATCTTGAATGGCTTTGACGACATGCGGGTGACAATGCCCGATGTTCATGTTGACCAACTGCGATGACCAATCGAGGTAGCGTTTGCCGTTGGCATCGTAGATATACACGCCCTCGGCACGTTCGATGGGGATGGGATTCCATGTCCCCTGCGCGTTCCAACTGACGAGGGTATGCTCTTTATTCATCTGGACGAGTTCGGCTGCATTGACCATAGTAACTGCTCCCAAAAGAGGATGATTTTGGTGCTATTGTAATCCACTATGGGAGAGCGCCAAAAGAGCACCATAAGACCTGAACCGCATCACGCTTGCTGTCGGGATAAGAATGGAGAATCCTTAAGACTTATGTCCTTTGTGTCCTGAATTCGCGCACTTTGGGACGCAAATGTGTGAAAATCAACGGTTCATTAAGGGTTTGAGAGAATGACAAAGTGTGAAGTATTAAGATTTAGGATGATGGCGGGGGTTGCTGCGAAAACTCTGAGTCCATTTGTGTCCCAGATGAGTCGGCGGGGCACGGAGCGGGACATAACCCAGAAAAAGGATGGACAAGCATGGCGCGGGTGATTCGGTTCTGGAAACCGTATGGCGTGCTGACCAAGTTCACCGACGCGGAAGGTCGCCCCACGCTGGCGGATTATATCGACGTGAAGGGAATCTACGCGGCGGGGCGGCTGGACATGGACAGCGAAGGGCTGCTGCTGCTCACGGATGATGATCGGCTGAAAACGCGGCTGCTCGACCCGGAAAATGGGCATCCGCGCACGTATTGGGCGCAAGTGGAACGCATCCCGGATGAGGCGGCGATCAAGGCGCTGCGCGAAGGCGTTCTGTTAAGCGACAGCGGCAAACAATGGCGGACTCGTCCGGCAGTTGTGGAATTACTGGAAACGCCGCCTGATTTGCCGGATCGCCCCGTGCCGATTCGGTATCGGGCAAATATTCCCACCGCGTGGATCGCGCTGACGCTAACCGAAGGCAAGAATCGACAGGTGCGGCGGATGACGGCGGCAGTTGGGCATCCCACGCTGCGGCTGGTGCGGGTGAAGATGGCGGGGATCACGCTGGATGGGTTAGCGCCGGGACAATGGCGCGACCTGACTCCGCATGAGGAACAGGCGTTACGGCGGCGGGTACGGAGTTAAGCGAATGGGTGTGGTTGAAGCACTACTAGAGGAGATTTTCGAGGGCAAACCTTCGCCCCTGCTTGGCGATTTTGAAGGCTGGGTGCGCGACTCGCGGCGCTTCAAGACCTTCGCGGGCGAATATCGCGCGAAGATTCGTGCCAAACTGAAGCAAGCGCGCGATGAAGCGGGGATGCTCGATTTGCGGGCGGAACTGGAAACGGCTCTCACTTTGTTGAAAGAGGAACGCTTCACTATCGAAAATGAGAAGTACGCGGCGCTGAAGCAGCGCAGCCCCGATTTCACCGTGACGTATAAGACGCATACGTCCTTTAATGTGGAAGTGCGGCGGGTGCGGCGTATGGAACTAGATGAAGGCGAAGTCCGCGACGATAGCGCGCGTATTGGCAAGCTGATGGCGGTGCTGTGCGATAAAGTGGGGCAGATGCCGCCGAGCATTGTCAATGTGCTGTGGCTGGTGGGGGATGGGGAACTGCTGGAAGCGGACGTGACGCGCGCGGCGATCACGCTGCGGGAACTGGCGGAGCGCAAAGTAGAGGACATGTTTACGCGGCGCGGGTTCGCCAGCGCGGCGGATTTCCTCAAGCAGTACCGGCAGATGAGCGCGATTGTGCTTCGGCAGGAAAAATCATGTCGGATATGGGTGAATCCGCTGGCGCGGCACAAACTCCCGAATGAGATCGGGAACGCGCTGGGGCGGTTGTGAGAAGGGATACGGGCGGGGTAGGTCGGCAAAACAGCGTGGAATCCGGTTTTGTACGGCGGACGCGCCGCTGCGCGTCCCTACGGGGGATGGCTGTGAGAGGGGGCACGGGCGGCTCACGAGCCGCCCCTACAGGTCGCGGGCGGTGAGCCACTCCAAAATGTGATCCGCGACGGACTGCCAAACAGGTTCGTGCATCAAATTGTGCCCGGTGTCGGGAAAAATGCGCGCTTCGGTGTTATAACGGCGCGCGGTGGCGTGGACTTCGCGCGGCGGGAAGATGCCATCGTGTTCGCCGCCGACGACGAGCATCGGCGTGTTGATGCGGCGCGGGCGCGGCAAGTTGAGCATCAGCATATCGAGATAGAGAAAATACGAATCCGATTGAAGGCGCGGGAAGGTCTTTTCGAGCGTGTGCGCGGGCGTATTGGGTGAAAAAAGCATTTTGCGCGCAAGCGCGGGCGTTTCGACAGCGGGTTTCATGTTGAGCGTGGCGTTGATCTTGAGGAATTTCAGCGGATGCCGGGTGGCGAACCGCAGCGTGGCGGGCAGCACGCCGAAGTGCGGCACAGGCGCGATCAAGACAGCGGCGGGGATATGCGGGTTGTTTTCCAACACTTTTTGCACGACATAGCCGCCCATTGAGTGACCGATCAAGATGGGCGGGCGCGGGAGTGATTCGGCGGCACTGCGAATATCACGGATGACACGCGGGGAGCGAATCCAGCGGAAATTGCCGGGGCTGCCGCCGTGACCACTCATGCTGACGGCGTGGGCATGGTATCCGCGCGCGGCGAAATACGGTAGAAAAGTCTCTTCCCATGCCCAAGCCGCGTGCCAGAACCCATGCACGAACAGCAGCGGCGTATGGCGCGCGGGTTGATCGGACGCGGGCGCATGGGAAATCATTTCAAGAGTCATGGCGCTTTTCCCGTTGATGGCGAATATCTGCATATAAGTGTATTGAAACTTCGTGAAAAGGATTAAACATGACACAGATTACATCGGGGATGGCGGCAGTTGAGGGCGGCAAACTGTACTACGAAACCAGCGGATCGGCAGATGCGCCCGCGCTGATTTTGCTCCATGCGGGTGTCGCCACGCTCGATATGTGGAAACCGCAGCTTGAACATTTCGCGGATCGGTTTCGCGTGGTCGCCTATGATGTGCGCGGCTACGGACGCACGGAAAGCGCCGACGGGAAGTATTCCAACCGCGCGGATTTGCTGGCGCTGATGGATCACTTGGGTATCGAGCAGGCGATTGTGGTGGGATGTTCACGCGGCGGGCAGATCGCTGTGGATTTTACACTGGAAAATCCATCACGGGTGCGCGGCATCGTGCTGGTTGGCGCGGGACTGACCGGATGGGATGGGAAAGGCTGTGAGTTTTCTGCAGACGAAACGGAAGCCGAAGAAGCGATAGAAAAAGCGGGTGTATCGGGCGACTGGGACAGTGTAGACGCGCTCTACCTACGAATGTGGTATGACGGATTGAACCGCCCAAGCGAGCAGGTTGATCCGGTGTTCCGCGCGAAAGGTGCCGCGATGCTGGCGATGAATCGTCAGCATGTGGCGCAGCTTGCCGCCGAAAAACTGCAATTTATCCCGCTTGAACCGCCTAGCGCGGTGCGTCTGGATGAGATCAACGTGCCTGTGCTGCTGATTGTGGGGGAACTTGATCCCCAATCGATTCACTGTATCGCAGAGGTGTTCGAGAAGCACATTCGCGGGGTGAAACGGGTGAGCATGGCGAACACGGCGCACATTCCCAGTTTGGAACATCCGGCGGAGTTCAACGCGATTGTGGATGATTTTCTGCGCGAAAAGGGATTTAGTAAGTAAGGGAAAGAGAAAGATTCACCGCAGAGAAGGGCAAAACAAGTTTTGCCCCACTCCCTAGGAAACGACTTTTTATCATTTCTGGATGTACCAGTATTGATAGGCTTCGGTGAAGCCGATTTTTTGATACAAACGCATGGCGGGCGCGTTGACTGTCATCACCTGTAGATAGGCGTGGCGCGCGCCGTTGTTGATCCCCCATGCGAGCAGCGCATCCATGAGCGCCATGCCGATCCCCTGATTACGCAGCGACGGATCAACCGCCACCCCATAAATTCCCAACCACCCATGTTCGATCACGCCCATGCCGACAGCTTTGGCTGGCGCGTCTGCGTCCCCATGCAAAATGCGGATAAACCCCGTCTGCGGGATGATCGCATCGTACATGGCAGGCGGTGTGAGGCGGGGGCGCTCATCAGGCGGGCTAAACGCGGTGTGATCTCGATCCCACAGCGCATCGATGCGCGGCGTGATAACGTGCGCTGGAATCAAACGCGGGGTGTACGCGGCGAGATCGAGCGTTTGCACGCTGGTGGACACGGTTTGTTGATACCCGCGATCCAGCAGCGTTTGGGCGAGATCGGTAGGATGGGCGGCGTTGGTCATTTTGAACACGGTGGGTCTGCCGCGCGCGGCGTAGAGTGATTCGACGTAGGCGATTTTCTCGCTCAACGGGAGCGTGGATGGGTACAGCGGGCTGACGGAATTGGCGCGACGCATGGTGGCATCGGCAAGGCGGATGATCCAGCCATCGTATTGCAGGGTATAGGGCGCGGGCAAAGCGTTATTTGAAATTTCTTCGAGCAAACGGATCATGAGTGTCCTTCAGAGCGGGAGACGCGCAGCGCACGATTCTAGCGCACGGGCATAAAAAAATTGCAAAAGTTGATACTGTGGGGTTGACAATACTGTGTGGTGTATAGTACGTTTAAGCTGTGCAGCATACAGTACTGTAGGGTGAACAGCATAATGACCGATCAACATGAGCAGATTGATCAACTGCGAATGGAACTCCGACGCGGGGTGATCGTGCTGGCAGTGTTGAGCCAATTGGAAAACGCGCGTTATGGCTACAGTCTGATCCAGCAGCTCACTGAAAAAGGTTTCGCTATCGAAGAAGGCACGCTGTATCCACTGCTGCGGCGGTTGGAAAAACAGGGACTTTTAGAGAGCGAATGGGAAATTAGCGAAGCACGACCACGAAAGTATTACCGGATCAGCGCGGCGGGGCGTGAAGTACTTAAGCTGCTGCGCGACGAATGGTTAGAAACCATTGAGGTGATGCGGCGCATGATGCAGGGGGACAGTGATGGCTAACTTGGTGGATCGTTACGTACATCAGGTGGGGAAATATTTACCCAAGCAAGATCGCGCAGAAGTTGAAGCGGAACTGCGCTCGTTGATCGCGGATAAGCTGGATGATCGGTTTGCCGGCGAGCCTAGCGACGATGAGATTGCAGCGATACTCAATGAAATGGGCAATCCGCGTGAAATGGCAGCCTCATATCAGAGCGAAAAGTATCTCATCGGTCCGCAAGTGTACCCGTATTTAGCGCAAACACTGCGCTACGGGTGGGTAATTGTGCCTCTGCTTGTGGTGGTGCTGAACTTGTTCGACGCGCTGGTGATCTCGCAACAAGCGTTGAGTATCGAGATGGCGCTCAACATCGTATGGGCGGTGGTGCAAACGACGCTGATTTTCACGGGCGCGGTTGTGCTGATTTTCGTCGTGTTTGAACGGGCGCGCATTCAGGGAGAATTTGAAGAATCCGCGTTTGATCCGCTGACGCTGCCGGAAGTGGATGATCCACGCGCGGTGGATCGCTATGAGGCGGTGTTCGGGGTGACGTTTGGAGCGATTTTCATTCTGGTGATGCTGTATTTCTTACAGGTCGGCGGGCTGACTTTGCGCTTCAACATGAGCGACCCCGGCGAGGTGATCCCTGTGCCAGAGGCGTGGTTGATCACGCTGATCGGCGTGGTGGCGCTGATCTCAATCATCCAAATGATTGTGCTGCGGCGCGGCACATGGACGGTAGCGCTGTTGGTACTCGAAGTGGCGGCAGAAATCGTGGGCGCGGCGTGTTTGTACTTCGTGCTGTACACACCGATTGCCGAACGGTTGATTGCGAATAACGTGCTGGATGGCAGTTTGAACGACTTGATTACCGCTGCGCCGGAACTGCTGACGGTGGGCTACCTGCTGATCATGTTGATCAACAAGGGGGCGCAGATGGTGAGAATTGCGAATTTTGACAGCGCCAAAACGACGCTGAATTCAAAGCGAGGAGCGACATAACATGAAAGCAGTGATGTATACGGCGTATGGATCGCCGGATGTGCTGAAATATACGGACATGGCGAAGCCCGCGCCGAAAGCGAACGAAGTGCTGGTGAAAATCCGCGCGACGGCACTTAACGCAGCGGATTACTACATGTTGCAAGGCAAGCCGTTCATGGTGCGGCTGATGACGGGCGGGATCACCAAGCCCAAAGCCACGATTCTGGCATCGGATGTGGCGGGCGTGGTCGAAGCGGTTGGCGAAAAGGTGACGGCTTTCAAGGTCGGCGATGCGGTATTCGGTGATCTGTCGGTGGTTGGGTGGGGTGGCTTGGCGGAATACGTCGCTGTGCCGGAAAGCGCGTTGACGTTGAAACCATCGCGGCTGACTTTTGAAGAAGCGGCGGCGGTGCCAATGGCGGCGGTGACGGCTCTGCAAGGAGTCCGTAAGTTGGGCAAACTGCAAGCAGGCGACAAGGTGCTGGTGTATGGCGCATCGGGCGGCGTGGGGACATTCGCGGTGCAGATCGCCAAGGCGCTCGGCGCGGAAGTGACCGCCGTGTGCAGCACACGCAAAGTCGAGATGGTACGGTCACTGGGTGCGGATCATGTGATCGACTATACGCGGGAAGATTTCACGAAGAACGGGCAAAAGTACGACTTGATCATCGCCGCGAACGGGTATCGCCCGATCCGCGAATATCGACGTTCGCTTACGGCGGATGGTCGATACATCGTCACGGGCGGGACGATGGCGCAAATTTTTGAAGCGATGCTGCTCGGTTCGCTGCTGGCAGTTGGCAGCAAGCAAACGCTCACGAATCTGATGGCAAAGACGGACACAAACGATCTGGCATTTGTGCGCGAGCTGATCGAACAGGGCAAAGTGAAGCCCGTAATTGACCGCTGCTACCCGTTGAGCGAAGCGGCGGACGCTTTCCGGTATCTAGGCGAAGGTCACGCACAGGGCAAAATCGTCGTGACGATGTAACGTCAACCCTATTTACGCCTTCGCCGTAATCGAATCAATCACGAGTGCGGCGTTGTCGTATTTGCCGTAAGCGGGAATGATGTACGCGCCTTGAATCATGCCGCGCATGTCGCGCAGCAGTTCTTGGGCGATCACCACGCCTTCGCGCGCCGCATCTTCCCCCGCGCCTTCGATGCGCTTGAGGATCGCGTCGGGGATGGTGATCCCCGGCACTTCGTTGTGCAAATAGAGCGCGTGCTTGAGGCTGTTCAGCGGCATCACGCCCATCAGAATAGGAAGCTCCAGCGCGTGCCCTTCGACTTCTTCATAGCGTTTCAAGAAGGCTTCGGCTTGGCGCGGATCGAACACGGCTTGACCGAGTGCGAAATCCGCGCCGCTTTCGATCTTTTTGCGTAAGACCTCAATCTCTTTGTCAATGTCGTCCGCACCCATGTTGAGCGCACAACCCACCGTGAAACTGGTCGGCTGCCCAATTGAGTTGCCCGCTTGATCGACCCCTGCATTCATCTTCTGCTTGGTCAGCTTGATCAAGCCGGAGGGGGCGATGTCAAAGTTGTCGTTCGCGTCGGGGTAATCGCCAATGCGAGTGGGATCGCCCATGACGACGAACAGATTGCGTAAACCGAGCGCGTGCGCGCCCAACAAATCGCCCTGAATGCGGAGCAAATTTCGCCCGCGCGTGGGGAAATGGAGAATCGTTTCGATGCCGAGCCGATTTTCGAGCATGTGACAAACCGCCCACGCGCTGACGCGCATCCGCGCGGTGGGGCTGTCGGCAATATTGAGCGTGGTCGCGCCTGCGTTGAGCAGCAGACGCGCGTTGTCGATCAACCGATCCAAGTTGTGGCTGCGCGGGGGAGCCATTTCGACGGTGACGACGAAATCACGCGCGGCGAGTTTGCGCGCCAGTTCCGACGGGCGGAATGTCCCCTGCGGCGGCGTGTTGCCAAGATCGGTTTGCGCGGTGTCGTCGGCGGGATCGATCCCGTCGGGTTGGGTATCGGTTTTGCGCGGCAAGCTGATGCGAAAGACTGTCGTTTTGCGGTTGGGATCATCGACAGCAGCGCGCATGGCGGCGATATGCCGCGGAGTCGTGCCGCAGCACCCACCGATAATCGTCGCGCCCAATGCTTTGAGCGAAGCGGCAAAATCGGCAAAGTATTCGACTGTCGCGGGGTACATCATGCGCCCGCCAATACTCTGCGGGAAACCTGCATTGGGCATGGCGCTGTAGCGCGCATCGGGGACGGCGTGCATCATCGCCTGAATAACGCGCGAGATTTGCGCGGGGCCGCCGGAGCAGTTCACGCCGATCACGTCCGCGCCCGCCGCGTGCAGATCACGCGCGACACGGGCGGGCATGTAGCCGATCAAGGTGCGGTCATCGGGTCCAAACGTCATCTGGCAGATGGTTGGGATGTGCGGCGCGATTTCGCGGGCGATTTCGATTCCGAGCAGCAGTTCCGCGAGATCGTTGAACGTTTCAAAGATGAAGGCATCGACGTTGGCACCAGCAAGCGCGGCGATCTGGTCATGCATGAACGCGCGCGCGTCTTCCGGTTTCATGCGTCCGTAGGGCTGTAAACCTGTGCCAAGCGGTCCGATTGAACCCGCGACGTAGACATTTTCGCGCCCGCTTTCAGCGATGGCTTGACGGGCAAGTGCCACACCCGCGTGATTGATCTCCGCGAGACGATCTTCTAAGCCAAACTCCGCGAGTTTGTGGCGGTTGGCGCTGAAGGTGTTGGTTTCGATGAGTTCCGCGCCGGATTTAAGATAGGCGCGGTGAATATCCAGCACCACATCGGGGCGCGAAATATTGAAGAAGTCGAAGCAGGAATCAATGGGCAGGCTGCCGTTGGCGTGCAGCATTGTACCCATCGCGCCATCGGCAAGGATGGGCGCGGGAGATTCCAGACGCTGACGGAAGGGGATAGCAGGCATATGGGTAGGTTACTCCGTATAGGGTTTGGCTTGTTGCGCGACAGCAAGAATCGCGTCGAGTTTCTCGGTCACTTCGGGATCGATGAGTTCGGGCGGGATGTAGCGCGCAAGCACATGATAATCCGACTTATTCATCAAATTAGGCAAGCCGCGCTGACGATAGTACGCCTCAAACAATGGATTGAGGACATCATCGCTGGCTTTGATGGTAAACCAAAAGCGATCATTACGGTCTTGCAGCACAACAGGAGCAAATCGACCCTGTATGATTTGGCGCATGGTTTCGACATCGCCACCAAAAGTCTTGTCCTGTTCGGCAAATGTGATCAGTGTTTCCGGCTGAAACAAATAATTTTCGATTTCACGCCGCTGCCACATGCGTTCTACCAAGCCCTTTTCATCCTTTATTTTGGTTTCAAGGTGGTCAAACAGCGCGAACGCCACAAGATCGGGTTTGGCTGCGCGTAATCCATGAAAATGGCGGCGAGGTTCTTGGATGTTGTTGGCGACATAGCGAACAAAAGGTGATTCCAGCACCGCGCGCGCAGGATGATTGAGGATTTCGGCAAACGCGCGCAGAATGGCTAAATCCGTAGAGCCTTCCAAATACAGCACCCATCCGCGCTGTTCGGCTTGATAGTATTGGTCGAAACCAATCTCTTTGAGCGCACGCGCGACATACTGTTTGTTGCGGTCATCGATGCGATGCGGTTTCCCCAAAAATGCGATCAAAATGTCACGGTCACCCGCTTCATCCAAGATGATTTCAGAATGGGTGGCAATGATGATTTGCGAATTTAGTTCGCGTGCAGTGCGGGTGAGCAGTTGGTAAATCTCGCGCTGGCGCAAAATCTCTAAGTGTGCATCCGGTTCATCAAGCAAAATCACCGCGCCGGGATTGTTATACAGGTATGCTAACAAGAGCAGCACTTGGAGCATCCCACGCCCCGCTGATGAAATGTCTAGCAGCGTGCCACGCTCATCTTTGTACGCCATGCGAATTTCGCCGCGTGCGGTGACGTATTCTGGCGCGAGTAATTCAACGCCAAACTGCCGCTTAATGTGTGCTTTCAAATGCTCCCAGTAGATAGAATCAATCAACTGGTAACACAAATTGCGTAAAACTTCGGCTGTTCTGCCCTCACCAATCAGTACATCAATGCGCCCCTTGTCGATACGTGGTTCGATGGCAGCGATCCCAGACATGGAAGGGAGAAAGGTAACGCGCGTACTCACCTCATAGAGCGGGTCGTTCGTTTCATCTTTGAGAACCCGGATTGATTCTTCATTCTCAAATGCAAATTTGAGATGATGAGACCAAGTTGGGTATTGGGGATCAGGAGATGTTCCTTCAACCGATATTTCAATAAAGACAGGTTCACCATTCGCGGTCTTGATGTCCCGCCACAACATGCGAGTGCTTGGTGTGGGGATACTCGTGAGCGAAAGCCGATTGAGTGGGTTTGGGCTATCGGGTTTGGCAAGATTTTGCAAGCGATAATCAGTCATCTGAACGACGAAATCATTCATCACCTCAACACCGTACTTCCACAGCGCCAACGCTTGCAGCGCCGTCGTCTTGCCGGAGTTATTGGGTCCGACAAAGACAACGTTTTGCCCCAATTCGATTTCAACATCTTCAAATCGTTTGAACCCGCGAATGGTGAGTTTGGTCAGCATAGGGTTAATTCACGCATGTGGTGAACAAAATGATTTGTGTGCCTGTGCCGTCTTCGGCGCGAGTGACATCCCAATCGACACGAGCGATACGCCGACCTATGCTCACAATCGGATCGCTTTCATCCAGCGAAGCGCGCAAGAACGTACCGGTTTGCGTGGCATACCATGCGCGAACGACATCCGGCTCATCGGGTGAATCGAGGATGAGGACGGTATTGCCCATGCCAAATTCGGTGAACAAATTGTGATCACGAAACGTGACCGTCGCATTCGGGTAAATGGGCAAACGCTGTGGCAGATAGCCGACGCAAATGCGGTCTAATCCGAACGAGAGCAAACCGCCGCAGACGATCACTGCCGCGACGATCATGAGACAGCCGAGCGCAGAGCGCCGGGAATTTCCGTAATCCATAGTACCTTCTTCAATTTGCGGACAAATCTAGAAGCACATCCCCTTGCGTTATGGACAGGTTGTTGAAAAGGTGATGCGGCTGCCTGCAACACCATCCGCGCCGCTGTTCTCTAACGGCTCGATAAGCCAATTGCGCGCGGGAATGTTGGTAAAATCGCCTGTGACAACGGCACGACGCATCACTTGTGAAACCTGCCCGATAAACCACTGTTCAACTTGAGCCGTGTCGTCCGTCGTGGTCATGATGACGCGCTGCGTGCCGAGATATTCGGCTTGGTCGGTGATGACTTGCGCGCCGGGATAGTGATAGATGGTTGAGCGAAATGCCGCTTGGCAGCGCGAATTCATCACAAACGACAGCACGCTAAAACTCGCTATGACACACGCGATGATCAACCACAACCCGGCGAACACTCCCCGAAACTGACGATCATGACTGCCGACTGGCGGACGATAATCGCCATGATTCCCGCTGCTGTATGACGCAAACATGATCCTGCTCCCACCCGTTGAATCGGACTTCTGTAAATACGATCAAACGGGGCAGAATGTTTGATTTTTAGGTTTCCTCAATTTGCTGGACGCGGTCCACGCCGACACTGTAGTACTTTGCATCTGGATGATGCACAACAATCGCGGCGGTGGACTGCTCCGGTATCCACTGGTGTGAAACGGTGAGGCGCAAGCCAAGTTCGCTCGATGCGTTGGGAAGCAGCGCCAATACTTTGGTATGATCGCTCAAATCGGGACAGGCGGGGTAGCCCCAACTGTAGCGTTTGCCGCGCGTGCGCGGAATATTTAAGCCCTGATTGACAACGAGTTGATGGACATAGCTGGCAGTCGCCTCGGCGGTTTGTACGGCTAAGCCGTGAAAGAAATACGCTTCGCTGTAGTTATCCGCCGCCTGCAGCTTGTCGAAGAATTCCGTCGCGGCTTCGCCCACTGTGACAACTTGCAGCGCCATCGTGTCAATCTTGCCGCTGTCCACTGGCGCGAAGTAGTCGCTGATGCAGAGATACTCGCCGAACGGCTGGCGCGGGAAGTGAAAGCGCGCGATCTCGGCTTTGTGCGGTGTTTTGCCGTTGCCGCCTTCGAGCGTGGTTTGGAACGGCGCGGGATCGTACACGATCAAGTCATCGCCATCACGGTTGACAGGGAAATAGCCGTATGCCGCTTGCGGGCGCAGCGATTTGTTGCGGCTGGCTTCGCGTCCCATACGGTTGAGGCGCGCCTCAAATTCGGCTTGGAGTTTCGTCCATTCGTCGCCGTGCGCGTTGCCCGCGCCCCATGACAGGCGATACAGCTCCGGTTTATGCAAATATTGGAACACAATCTCCAGCGGCATTTCGCGGATCGTTCGCACGCCCCAAAACGGCGGCATAGGAATATCCGGCGCGGGATTGACCGTGCTGTTCATGCCATAGCGGCGATCCCGCTTGATGGGCACAGGGCGATCCATTTCGGCATAGGCTTCGTCTTTGATCTGCTGGAGGAAATCGGTACGCACGGCGCTATCGACCAACTTATCCATGACGGACAAACCTTCAAAGGCATCCTTGCAGTAGAACACACCGGGTTCGTAAGGTTGGTCGCTTTCTTCCAAAAACAGGATGCGCCGCCCAAAGCGCCGGTTGATCGCCGCGCCGCCGATTAGCACGGGATAACTCAAATTGCGCCGGGCAAGTTCATTGACGATCAGCGGCATTTGTTTGGAGGTGCTGACGAGCAGCGCGCTTAAGCCAATCGCGTCGGCGTTGTATTCCTGCGCCTTCTCGATGATCACGTTAGCGGGAACCTGCTTGCCCAAATCATGCACGGTGTAGCCGTTGTTGCTCAAAATGGTCTTGACGAGATTCTTGCCAATGTCATGCACATCGCCATAGACAGTCGCCAATACGACTGTGCCTTTGGTCACGCCTTCGACCTTATCCATGAAGGTTTCGAGATAGGCGACGGCTTTCTTCATCACTTCCGCGCTTTGCAGCACGAATGGGAGAATCAGTTCGCCAGCGCCGAATTTATCGCCAACTTCTTTCATGGCGGGCAGCAGGACGTTGTTCAACACGCCAACCGCGTCCTGACGAGTCAAACAGGTGTCGATCAACGCTTCGATGCCGTCCTTTTTGCGGTGGAGAATCTGCCAGTGGACAGCTTCTTCAGCGGTCATGGTGGCGGTGGGGTCTTCGACCTGCGCCCCCGTGATTTTCACGTCGTTCTGCTCAAAGTATTGAATAAAGCGCGGGAGCGCATCGGGATCGCTGTTGAAGATCAGATCATTGGCGAGTTTGCGCTGGTCTTCGGGAATTTCGGCGTAGGGGGTGATGTGCGCGGGATTGACAATCGCCATGTCTAACCCTGCTTGCACCGCATGGTACAAGAACACGCTGTTGAGTACGCCGCGCGCCGCTGGCGTTACGCCGAAAGAGACATTGCTCACGCCCAAAGCCGTGGACACACCGGGGATATGCTGCTTGATCAAGCGGATGCCTTCGATAGTTTCGATGGCATCGTTACGCAGTTCTTCCTGCCCGGTGGTTAGAGGAAAGGTGAGGGTATCAAAGATCAAGTCTTGCGGCGCGAGCCCGTATTCGCTGACGGCAATTTCGGTGATGCGCTTGGCGATGGCGAGTTTTTTCTCGCGAGTATGCGCCATGCCTTCTTCGTCAATCGTCATGGACAGGACCGCCGCGCCGTACTTTTTGGCGATGGGCAGCACTTTATCAATGCGTTCGCGCCCATTTTCGAGATTGTTGCCGTTGATGATTCCGCGACCCGGATACACTGATAAACCGGCTTCCGCGACACTGGGTTCGGTCACGTCGATAACCAGCGGGGTTTCGACTGCCATCGCCAATTTTTTGACGAGAATTTTCATTTGTTCGGCTTCGTCGGTGCGCTCGGTCAGCGCGACCTGCACGTCGAGTAGATGCGCGCCACTTTCGACCTGCTGGACGGCAATCGGGATGATGCTGTCATAATCATCCGCCAGCAAAAGCTGCTTGACTTTGCGGCTTCCCTGTGTGTTAACACGCTCCCCGATCATGGTGGGTCCGGGATTGAACACCATTGGCACGGCGCGCATATTGCTGCTCACGCGCGCAACTGCTTCAACTTCGCGCGCAACAGGCGCTTTGCGCTTTGCGCGCCGTTCAAGTTCGTCTTGGTAGCTGTGTCCATGCACTTTACGATACAGATGATCGAGATGTTCTGGGCGTGTGCCGCAGCATCCACCAACAACACCGACCCCCCAACGGGTGAATTCGGCAACCATTTCGCTGAAGGGTTCAGGCTCCATCGGGTACACGGCTTCGCCATCGACGTTGATCGGCAAGCCAGCATTCGGCAGTACACTGATGGGCAGCGGGCTGTTTTCAGTCAAAAACTTGATCGGCTCACGCATGTATTCCGGACCCGTCGAGCAGTTCAGCCCGATCACGTCGATTTGCAGGGCTTCGAGCGTGGTCAACGCGCTGGCGATGTCTGTGCCGAATAACATGCGTCCAGTGGTGTCGAGCGTGACTTGAACCTGAAGCGGGATGCGCGTCCCGGATTCTTCAAAGTACTGGTTGATTCCCCACACCGCCGCTTTGACTTCGAGAATATCTTGGCTGGTTTCGATGAGCAGGACATCGCAGCCGCCTTCGACCAAGCCTTTCGCCTGTGTGTAAAAGACTTTGGCGAGTTCGTCAAACGTGATATTGCTCAAGTCGGGGTCTGTCCCGCTGGGGAGTTTACCGCTGGGTCCAATGCTGCCCGCGACAAAACGCGGAATCCCCGTTTCACGTTCAAAGCGATCACATACGCGGCGGGCAAGCGCCGCCGCCGTGCGGTTGATCTCTTCGGCGCGGTCGGACAAGCCATATTCTGCCAGCGTCAGCGGATTGGAGCGAAACGTACATGTTTCGACGGCTTCTGATCCAACGGCGAGAAACGACGCATGAATTTCTTCGATCACGTCGGGGCGGGTGATGACGAGATAATCGTTGCAGCCGTTGTACTTTTCGCCGCCAAAGTCATCTGCTGTGAGGTTGTAAAGCTGGATGTTCGTGCCCATCGCGCCGTCAAAAATGACGATGTGATCCGCGATGGCATCGAGATAGCGGCGGTTGGTGTAGGTACGGTTCTGGTAACGTTGGGTCATCGAGAATTGATCCTTTAGGTTTGCCAGTTTTCAACAAGCAGCCCATCAATTTCATGTAAGCAGCGGTCAAGGGTGAGAACAACTAAACCATGTTGTTTAGCAGTTGCCGCGATCCACATATCATTTTGTGGCACAGGTCGTCCTTTTTTTCCGCAATTTGGCAAAGATGCTGCCATAATGGCGTGCGGTATCTTGATCGCAGTGTAAGATAATGCGGCGCGCGGCAAATTCACCCACCCGTTTAAGGTTTTCTTGCACGCACCCCGATTTTTCTGCACCGTAGTAGAGTTCCCCTAAAACGCTGCTTGGCAGAAAAGAAACAGACAGCACGCCTTCCAAGAAACGATCAATTTGCGCGTCACCATTCATTATTGCGATAGCAGTGTTGGTATCCAGCACAAATTGTTTAGTCATGAGCATCTAAATCGATGTGAGGGAATTCTTCAACTTGTTCAAATGCTTCTTCGATTGCTGCTTCCATTTCCGCCAAGTCCTGTGATGTGAAACCTAACGATCTTGCATATGCTAATAATTGTTCAGTGGGTTCAGCGGGCGGAAGCGAATGCTTGATTGACTGAACAAAGAGCAGCACATTTTTTTTGCTCATCATCCGTCAAATGATCCAGCAGATAAATGATTTGATCTTTGGTGCTGACACCGTGAAGTGCGTTCATGGTCATTCGCTCCATGCTCACCGGACGGAAACAAAACGCGCCGCTTCATCAGGAACAGGAAGCGGCGCGCACAAGAGTCGAATGAGGCTCAAAGTTTGCGCTCATCTTCCAGACCTTTCGCCTGACGGAATTAGCACCTTCCCGACGCTTCGGGGGTTGCCGCGAGTTCTTCGAGCCGTTTCTCTCACTCGCTCTGGATGAGCTATGTTAAAAAGTAGGATAGCCGAACTTGTGTGCATCGTCAATCCCCTACGCGGAGGGGAGTATCTAAGATCATGAGCAAACAAACTGGATGACGTTTGTCACAGAATCATTTGCGATCAACTTTTGGAGAATAAGCTACACTGTGACTATCGCTGCGCTCTGCATGGATGCGCTGATAGGTAAGGACTTTGTGTTATGCGTTTGCAAGACTTGAATTGGAAAGATGTCGAGTCGTATCTCAAACACGACAACCGCATCATCTTGATTACGGGGGCAACAGAACAACACGCTTATCTTAGCCTCTTGACCGATATTCTCATCCCGTCGCGGATTGCGCTCGCAGTTGCCGAACGGGAAAACGTGTTGGTCGCGCCGCCGCTCAACTTTGGCTTAAGCGGCATGTTCGGCGAATTCCCCGGCACCATCAGCTTGAGCCAAGAAACCTTCGATGCCGCGCTCGGTGAAATTGTCGAAAGTCTGCTCCATCAAGGATTCAGCAACTTCTTCATCATGAACGGTCACGGGGGCAATAAACTCCCCGCGCACCTCCACGATCTCCACATGGAAGGGACAATTCGCCTTGTCTGGTATGAATGGTGGCGCGAACCCGCCGCGACTGCCTTTGCGAGCGAACTCGGCATGGAAATTGATCATGCCAATTGGGGCGAAAATTTCCCCTTCACCCGCGTGGGCGATCTCCCCCCAGACTTGGTTGATGCCGAAAAACCGCACGTTAATCTCGAATTGAGCGAAGAAGGCGGGTCTCTGCGCGACGTGATCGGGGATGGCAATTTCGGCGGGCGCTACCAAATCAGCGACGATTATATGACCGCGCTCTATCTGCGCGTTGTCGATGAAGCCGCCGCCTTGCTTCACAGCATGAAAACACCCACTCCATAACCGGCACATAAAAAGGGCGGAGCAATCGCTCCGCCTTTGTTCAACACCTTGCATGGCACTCACTGATCGCAAATGAATTTTTGCTTTTTGCGCCACCCTTCACACAAAGGAGTTTCTTTGCCAGTGGGGAAGGGGTTAAGGGGTGGGAGCTAATTTTGCCTACTTCGCATTTGTCCCGTGCTGGAAATACACCCGCATCACCAAGCGACCTAAGCGAAGCTCATCGCCGTGCCGCAGTACGCGCACTTCACGCGGGTGCAGCCGCTGACCGTTCAAATGCGTGCCGTTCGCGCTGTTCATGTCCGTCACGCAAACCGTGTGGTCGCGCGGCTCGTATCGCAAACTCATGTGCAGCCGCGACACTCCCAGTGCTTCCGCGTTATGTTCCTGCAAATCAATATCCGGCTTCATCGACGCGCCGCTGCTGCGCCCAACTACCATATCATGCCGATTATCCTGTGGGCGCAAACGATACGAATAATTGTCGTCGCGCACCATGAACACGAGCGTACTTTCTTCGCTAAAATAGCTGGAATCTGTCGTTTTTTCGCCCAACCGGTGTGTTTCGTAACTGCTCTTGCTTGCCTGCAAAAACGTCCCGCATTTTATACACATGATTTCCGCAGCCGTGTTGATGGTCCCACAGCGTGGACACGTCTGTGTGGCATTCGCAGTCGGCGGTGTAGTGGGCGAAAACACCGGATGCGCTGTTCCGGCTGGAGCGCCATTATCTAGCTTTTTGAACGTCCCGACATCGGTATTCGGTGACACCCCTGTATCTTCATCATCCGCCTCATCAAGTGGCGCGGGCGTGTCATGCACCGCCGAACCAGCATGTGCCGCCCCGGTGCTTGACCCGTTCACGTGTAGTGAAGCCGCAGGTGATTTCAGTTGATTTTCTACAAGGCGCACCTGCCGCACAATTTCACCCTGATCTTTTTTTTCGAGCGTTTCGATCCGCGCGCGCAGCTTCTCCAATGCTTCTTTGGCATTGATGCCGCGCTGGCGCATTTCACTATAGATGTTTACAATTTCCTGTACAGCACTCATGCCCTGCACGCCCCATCGCTCTCGCACTGAAATTCTGTGCAACTTGGATACTCATATTATAGCCTGATTAGCACTCGCGAAAACAATTCCTCTTTCTGCTAATTTAAGTTTACAGTTGAAGTGGTGTTTCATCGCCAATTTTCGTTTCTTTTTCAGATTCTTCATTTCACGAAAGGAGTCTCCTATGCAGCTCGGTCTGCTCGAAATCACCGTCGAATACTGCGCCGTTTGAAACTACATTCCTAGAGCCGTCAGTTTGACGGACGAAATTCTCTCTGACCGTGAACTCGAAGCCTTTGTCAAATCATGGACACTCATTCCCGGATCCGGCGGCGTATTTGAAGTCATAGTCAACGGCGAACTCGTGTTCTCGAAGAAAGCCCTCAAACGCCATGCCGAACCCGGTGAAGTCCATCGCATTATTAAGGACATCCTTGAACGCATTTACCCGTCGGATTCTCGACCCCTAGGGGAATAATGCACTAAAATTGCGCCGGATTTTTGTCGGACGGGCAGTTTGACAACCACCTTACACCATGTCATACTGCCCCTCTGCATTAAGCTGTCTTGTTGCCACTTAATAGTTGGAGGTCACCCATGGTCAAGAAATTTGCGTTGATAGCCCTGCTGGCGCTGGTACTTACCGCATCGGGCGTGGTGGTTCTGGCGCAGGAAGCAGTTCAAGTCGGACCGATTACCCAAGGAATCCTTGATCGTGGCGCGCTGCGCTGCGGCGTGAACAACGCGCTTCCCGGCTTCGGCTTCCCCGATGATGCGGGCGTAATTCAGGGCTTCGATGCCGACATTTGCCGCGCTGTCGCCGCCGCCATTTTGGGCGATGCCAACGCAGTCGAATTCCGTCCCGTTGTTGCCGCTGACCGTCAAACTGTCCTGCAATCCGGCGAAGTCGATATGATCAGCCGCAATACAACCTTTACCCTCAGCCGCGATACCGTTTGGGGCGCGACCTTTGCGCCGACCACCTTCTATGATGGTCAGGGCGTGATGGTGCTTGCCGACAGCGGCGCGTCCAGCCTTGCCGATCTCGCTGGCGCGACAATTTGCACCAACGCCGGCACCACTACCGAACTCAACATCACCGACGCGATGGGTGCGATTGGCGCGGACTTTGAACTCCAAACGTTCCAAGACTTTGACGCGGTGATGGCTGCCTTCTTTGAAGGTGGCTGCGATGCCGTGACTACCGACATCAGCGGTTTGGTTTCGCGTCAAGCTACCGCGCCCGATCCCGGCGCGCTGCTCATTCTGCCCGAAGTGTTGAGCAAAGAGCCGCTTGGCCCCCTGTCGCCGCAAAGCGACCCGCAGTTTGCCGATATCATCCGCTGGACGATCTATGGTTTGATCCAAGCCGAAGAATCCGGCATCACCAGCGCCAACATTGACGAATTCCTCACCAGCACCGATGCCAACGTTCAGCGTCTGTTGGGCATTGGCGAAAACCAAAGCGGTTCTTATCTCGGCATTCCCAACAACTTCATGGAAGTCGTCATTCGGCAGGTGGGCAATTACGGCGAAATCTTTGACCGTCATCTGGGCCCCAACACCGTGTTCGCGCTTGAACGCGGTCTGAATGACCTGTACACCAACGGCGGGTTGATGTACGCGCCGCCGTTCCGCTAATCGTTCCCGTTCATTGAGGTAAGTGTAGGGGCGCGCGCGACGAGTTTCCGACGAAACACGCTTCGCCGCGCCCCTCATTATTTATTTCCACGCTCAAGACTAGGGAGAAAAACGCGCATGACAGCCACGCGCTCGACCAAGTCGCCCTCTCGCTCACCGCTGCAACTGCTGTTCGGTGTGGTCAGCGATGTGCGTTTCATTCAAATAGTTGGGCAAATCGCCTTTTTAATTCTGGTCTATCTGGCGGTATCCGCCGTCATCAACGAAATTTTCTTTCAGCTCAACAGCCGCAGTCTTACGCCTAACTTCACCTTTCTGCAAAATCGTGCTGGCTTCGATCTCGCCAATGCCCCCGGCTACAGCCCCGATGACAGCTTCTGGGATGCCTACATGGTCGGGCTGCTCAACACGATTACCGTTGTCATCAGCGGCTTGATCAGCGCGACTTTGCTCGGCATTCTCGCGGGAATTTTGCTGCTTAGCACTAACTGGTTGTTCCGTAACATCACCCGCTTCATCGTCGAAGTGTTACGCAACACCCCTCTTTTGATTGTCGTCGTCGTCGCCTATTTCATCGTCTTGGGGCTTCCCCCACAGCGCGAAGCGATTGGCTTTCCCAACGAAGGTATCACGTTTATTCCCCTTCGCTGGATCATCTACATTTTCGCCGGCTTATTGGTCTGGCGCTATCAAAATTCGCTTCCCCCCTCCAAACACAGCCAGCGGCGGTTCTTTACATGGGGAACACTTGCCGTCATCGTGCTGCTCGAACTGCTTATTCGCCAAGCCCCTGCCGCCAGTCTCGGCTTGTTTGGCGCGGGCATCCGCCTTGAATCGCAGCCGATCATGTACTTGAGCAATCGCGGCTTGGTATACCCGCAAATTCAACCCACCGCACGCTTTGTCGGGTGGAGCGCCTTCGTCCTCATCGGCATTCTCGCCGCCATCTTTGTATTCGTCTATTTCGGGCGTTTGCGCGAACGCACAGGTGAAACTCACCCGCGCATCTTGATTGGGCTGCTGTTGATTATCTCCCTTGCCGTCATCGGCTGGATGATTGTCAGCGCGCAGCCGCAAACAGCGGGCGTTCCCGTGCAAAACGCTGACGGCACAACCACCCTCATGACGCTTGCAGAAGCCCGCGCCGCTGAACTCATCGCCCCCGAAGACGAAATCCTCTACGCGACTGAGCCTCTCTTGGTCACGGTTCCTGTTCCACAGGGACTGCGCTACGTCGGCGGCTACAACCTCAGCCAGAACTTCGTCGCCATGTTCATCGCGCTGGTGATTTACACCGCTGCTTTCATCGCGGAAATCGTCCGCGCGGGCATTCTCGCCGTCCCCAAAGGGCAAATCGAAGCCGCCCGCGCCTTAGGCTTGTCACAAAGCCAAATGCTGCAAATGGTCGTGCTGCCCCAAGCCCTGCGCGTGATCATCCCACCGTTGGGCAATCAATACCTCAACCTTGCCAAAAATTCGTCGCTCGCTATCGCCATCGCCTTCTCAGACGTGTACGCAGTCATGTACACCATCATCAACCAGTCCGGGCAGGCTGTGACCGGGATCGTGCTGCTCATGATCACCTATCTGATCATCAGCTTGATCATTTCTGCGGTCATGAACTGGGTGAACGGGCGCTTCCAGCTCAAGACAAGGTGATGACATGACTTCTGAATCGCGCCCACATCTACCCGTTAATGCTATGCCCGATGCGCCCATGCTTGTGCATGATGAGCCGCCGATCAAGCCGCCGCCGATCCTTGAAGTCGGTGTGCTGGCATGGGTCCGCAAGAACCTGTTCGGCTCTACCATCGATACCATCCTCACGCTCATCGCCGCGGTGTTGATCGTCACCGTCACCTACGACATTCTCTATCGCGCGATCACGCAGTCCAACTGGTTCGTCGTCACCCGCAATCTGCGTCAGTTCATGGCGGGTACGTATGCTGTCGATCAACTGTGGCGCTTGCACGTGATGGTGCTGCTCATTACATTTGCTATCGGCTTCACATGGTACGCCTACACACACATCCGCTGGCGACAGTTGATCGTCCCGCTGGTGCTGGTCATCTTCACAGCCGTGATCCCGCCCGTGGTTTACGCCGTTAACCCGCCCGCTGCCACCTACTTGACCGCTGGCAGTACGTCGATTGCGTCCGGTACAGTCACCGAAACCCCGCTGGAAAATGTCGGCTTCATCGCGGGCGCAGGCGAAACTGTGCGTATCACCGTCGCGCACCAAGCGACCACCGAAGCCGAAATCACCACGCTTGCCGGCTTCACTGACCGTGCCACCAATGCCCTCGTCAACAACGCGCTCAACCGTATCCGCGCTATCGACCAGCTTGCCGCGCTCGACGCGACTCTCGCGGGGGATTTGCTCACGCAAACTCAGCGCGAAGAACTCACCGCTGCCCGCGAAAGCCTCACCATTCCCGATCCGGTCACCGAAACTTACGCCATCAATTCACAGCCCATCGCCGTCGAACTGCTCGACGGCGCGACTCTCGAAGTTCTCGCCAGCGCCGCCCTTGATACCACAACCAGTGTTCCATTGGAGTTCACCCTCCCCGCCGATGGCTGGTATATCATCCGCAAAACCGTCGCGGGCGATGCGCTGGGTGTGCTGCGCGTCGAAGGCGCGTACCCGTTGATCGAGCGCAACTTCACGCGCACACAAGCCGATGGCAGTGGCAGCCGCTTCTATCAATACGTGCGCCTCACCGACGATTTCACCACTGAAGCGATCCGCCCGCAAATCGACGGACGCGACGTGTCCGCCCTCATCATCACCGACCATCAATATCGCGGCACACGCCCGTTCAACGACTTTATGCTGCTGGCAGGCGCGCCCATGCTCGAATTGTTGAGCCGCGCCTTCATCCCTATGGCAGCGATGATCGCGTTAGGGTTTGCCGCATCTGCCGGAGTAGTCGCCGTCACGCGCAAGCGCGGCGCGGCGCAGCCCGCCAATTTGCTCCCCAAACAAGCCGCTCGCACCGCGTCCACATGGCTGTGGATCGTCGTGCTGATTGCCGCGTCCGTGCTGATCTACGGTATCCCCAACCTTGATGCCCGCCGCTTAGGACTCATCTTAGCCGCGTTCGTTTGGGTCGGCTGGATGTACTTCGCCGGAATCCATCTCAACCGTGAATGGGGTCGCCCGCTTTTCTACTTGATCACCGTGCTTGGCTTCATCCAATTTGTGATTGCCGAAAATCCGAATGTGCGCCCCGCGCTCGATACCCTGTTCGGCGGCGGCGGCTTTTCAGCCGCGTTCGCCCAACTTCCCATCACGCAGATCATCGGCATCGTTATTTGGCTCTACATCGGCATTCGCGCCGCCAACATGGGCAACAGCGCGCGTGGACGTTGGGATGCATCCGCCGGAACACGCGCGCTCATCGTCACAGGCGTGTTGTGGATCGCCGCGATTGTCCTGCCGTTGATCATCCTCTCGAACGCCGCTGGCTCATCCGCATCCGACATGCTGCCGGTGGTCGATACGCGCACATGGGGCGGTCTGCTGCTCACCAGCGTACTGACCGTATTTGCCATTCTCGCGTCATTCCCGTTGGGCGTGCTGCTCGCGCTGGGTCGCCGCAGTAAACTTCCCGTCGTCAAGTGGGCGTGCATCGTCTATATCGAATTGGTGCGCGGCGTGCCGTTGATCACGGTGCTGTTTATGGCGCAGCTTCTTGTCCCATTGGCGAATCCGCAGCTTGCCAACGTCGATAACGTCTTTCGCGCCATGATCGGCTTGATGCTGTTCAGCGCGGCATACTTGGCGGAAAACGTGCGTGGCGGTCTGCAATCCGTCCCGCATGGGCAGGAAGAAGCGGCGAAGGCGCTCGGCTTGAACGGGCTGCAAGTAACCCTCTTTATCACGCTGCCGCAAGCCCTCCGCGCGGTCATTCCCGCGCTCGTTGGGCAGTGCATCGCCCTGTTCAAAGACACCACGCTGGTCGCGCTCGTCGGCTTGACCGACCTGTTCGGCACGGCGCGCACCACCATCGCGCAGCCGGAATACATCGGCTTGCAAGGCGAAGTCTATTTGTTTATCGGCGTGGTCTATTACGTGTTCTGCTATGGCATGGCATACGTCAGCCGCCGCATCGAATTCAGCGGCAGCGGCGCGGCAAACAAGCGCAGTGTCTAAACGCTGCGGCGCACTTTACCATTCAGCGCATACGACGCATTTCTTTACTGCGTTCTCAAGTGAACTTGTGTATTTTTCTTGGTTTCATCATTCCCTCGCACAGCCCGATTCCCCCTCCCTGCCAGCGGGGAGGGGGTTAGGGGGTGGGGGCTGATTCGCGAAACTTTCTCTCTTTCGTTCTTTCTTTGCAGGGGATATTACGCTCATGACATCACAACCTTCATCAGAAAAAACCATTGACGGAAAAACCGAAAACGGCTCGCCCATCATCATCTGCCGCAACGTCAACAAGTGGTTCGGTGATTTCCACGTTCTGCGCGATATCAACGTCGAAGTCCAGCCGCGCGAAGTCGTCGTCGTCATCGGACCGTCCGGTTCGGGCAAATCGACGTTCATTCGCTGCATCAACCGCTTGGAAGAACACCAAGAGGGGCAGATCATCGTCGATGACATCGAACTCAGCCATGACGTGAGGAACATCGCCGCCATTCGCCGCGAAATCGGCATGGTGTTTCAGCAGTTCAACTTATTTCCCCATCTCACCGTGCTGCAAAATATCAGCCTTGCGCCGCTGAACGTGCGCCGTTGGTCACGCGAAAAAGCCGAAGCAAAAGCCATCGAACTCTTGGAGCGCGTCGGCATTCCCGAACAAAAAGACAAATATCCCGGTCAGCTTTCCGGCGGACAGCAGCAGCGTGTCGCTATCGCCCGCGCCCTAGCGATGGAACCGAAGATCATGCTGTTTGACGAACCCACATCGGCGCTTGACCCCGAAATGATCAAAGAAGTGCTGGACGTGATGAAGGAACTCGCCCGCAGCGGCATGACCATGCTCTGCGTCACGCATGAAATGGGCTTCGCCCGCGAAGTCGCGGATCGCGTGCTGTTCTTTGATCAAGGGCGCATTGTCGAAGAAGGCACGCCGGAACACTTCTTTGAGAATCCGCAGCACCCGCGCACGCAGCTATTCCTCTCGCAGATTTTGTAACACCTTTTCACGCTTCGTAGGGGTTTGGCGTGCCAAACCCGTTCTCTGCCCCTGTCACATTTTTCAAACCACTCCCGCCGCGCATTTCTCCCCTCCCTGCGAAAGCGGGGAGGGGTTGGGGGAGGGGTGAAAAACTTCTGAGACACTTTCTATCTGCTCCCTCACAAACCACCCGTTCCCATACCCAAACGGATCACTTCCGCACATTCTCGCATAGAGTCATGTTTTCGCTCGTGCCCAAACGGATAGTACCCATGACTCAAACGCCTCCATTACGCAAAATCGCCATCGTCGGCGCGAGCGGCTCTGGCAAATCGACACTCGCCGCCGCGCTCGAATCCAAACTCGCCATCCCGCACACCGATCTCGACTCGATCCACTGGCTGCCCAACTGGGAATCCCGCCCGCGTGAAGAACTCCGCGCTCGTATTGACGTGATCACGCAGCGCGACAGATGGGTGACAAGCGGCAATTACAGCAGCTTGCGCGACATCATCTGGGCGCGCGCCGATACGCTCATCTGGCTCGATTATCCGTTGTGGATGGTCATGAGTCGGCTGCTTCGGCGCACGATCATTCGCGTCATCACGCAGCAAGAATTGTGGGGGACAGGCAACCGCGAAAACTGGCGCAATTTATTCTCGCGCGACAAACAAGAAAACATCCTGCGATGGGCGCTCTATTCCCACCCCAAACACCGCCGCGAATATCCCGAACTGCTCAAGCAGCCAGAATTCGCGCACCTCACCGTCATCCACTTCACCCACCCCCGCGACACCGCCCGTTGGCTCAAAACCCTACCCTAACCTTTCACGCTCAAACGTTGTCAAACACAAACAAATTAACATTATCTCAATTATTGAGCGTAACACATCGGACATCAAAGGACATGGACGACAATTCTTCGCCGTCACGACAATACTTCGTCCTTTCCTTAACGCATCACGGAACAATCCCCGCTGCGCTGGAAAATTCTCCCCTAAGCCGGGGTCTTGACCCCGCCGTGTCTGGATAAATGGACGATGCCCGTCCTCTACCCCAACGCCCACTCCACCGCCGCGACGGCGTGCAGCCGCGTGGTATCGAACGTCGGCAGATGCGTATGCTCCGGCTTCACCAGCAGCGTGATCTCCGTGCAGCCCAAGATCACCCCTTGCGCCCCTTTCGCTTCCAGCGCATCGATCACCTGTAGATACTCCGCCCGCGCCTCATCGCGGATCACGCCCAAGCATAGTTCCTCGTAGATCACGCGGTTCACCATCGCCCGCTGATCCGCCTCCGGCACAAGCACATCCAGCCCAAAAGTATCCCTTAGCCGCCCGATGTAGAAGTCCTGCTCCATTGTGTAGCGCGTCCCCAGCAGCCCGATCCGCTGAATCCCCGCCGCGCGGATCGCCTTCGCCGTCGGGTCAGAAATGTGGATCATTGGGATGTCCACGCTCGACGTGATGTAGTCCGCCAGCTTATGCATCGTGTTCGTACACAGCACCACACAGTCCGCGCCGCCGCGCTCCAGCCGACGCGCCGCGTCCGCCATCGCGTAGCCCGCTTTCTCCCATTCCGCGTTGTGCTGCATCGCTTCAATCTCGGCAAAGTCCACCGAGTACATCAGGCTTTGCGCCGAATGCAGCCCACCCAAGCGCGCTTTCACTTCCTCGTTGATCATCCGGTAGTATTCAGCGGACGATTCCCAGCTCATCCCGCCGATCAAGCCGATAGTTTTCATGCCTGCTCCAACAGCCGCGCCACCCGCGCGATCACCGCTTCACCGACCAGCGCCTTGCTCATCAGGTCGAGCTTCTCTACCCCGCCATCGCTGTCAAGGATCATCACGCGGTTGGTATCGACTTCAAAGCCCGCGTCACCCGCCGATATGTCGTTCGCCACCAGCAGATCGAGTCCCTTGCGCTTGAGCTTGTCTTGCGCGTAGTTCAGCACGTCTTGGCTTTCCGCCGCGAATCCCACCACCACGCGCGGAAACTTGTGCTTTCCGCGCCGGGCTTCTCGCGCATCTTTCACCGCTGCCAGAATATCGGGGTTGCGCTCCATCTCTATCGTCAGCCCCGCCCCGTCATCCTTCTTCTTGATCTTGTTCGCCGCGACGGTTTTGGCGCGGAAATCCGCCACCGCAGCCGCCATGATCAGCGCGTCGGCTTTCGCCGTGTGTTCGAGTACCGCGTCGTGCAGTTCGCGCGCCGATTCCACCGTGATCACCGCTGCCCCATACGGCGCATCCAGCCGCGCTGACGTAATCAGCGTCACATCTGCGCCCGCGTCAACCGCCGCTTGCGCCAATGCGTAGCCCTGCTTGCCGCTGGATCGATTCGTGATGTATCGCACCGGATCAATCGGCTCGCGTGTGCCGCCCGCTGTCACCACAATGGATCGCCCGCGCAGCGATCCGCTGTGACGACCCAAGACCGCCCGCACCGCGCCGATCAGCGTGGGTGTTTCCGGCAAGCGACCCTTGCCCACCAACCCCGACGCGAACCGTCCCATCTCCGGCTCGATGATCACCGCCCCGCGTGACTTCAACGTTTCCACGTTCGCGGCAACCGCCGGATGCGCGTACATCGTGCCATCCATGGCGGGGGCGATCACCAGCGGCGTGCGCGACGGATCCGTCGCCAGCGCAGTCACCGCCAGCAGATCGCCCGCGAAACCGTTCGCCAGCCGCGCCAGCGTATCCGCCGTTGCAGGCGCGATCATGAACAGCGCCGCGCCTTCCGCCAATCCTACATGCGCGATGTGCGTCGGCAGTCCCCCGCCCGCGTCCGTCCGCCACAGATCGGTGTACACGGCGCGTCCAGTCACCGCTTGAAACGTCAGCGGCGTGACAAACCGCTGCGCCGCGTCGGTCATGATCACATCGACCAGCGCCCCGCCTTGCGTCAGCTTGCTCGCCAGATCAACCGCCTTGTACACCGCGATGCTGCCCGTCACACCTAACACAATCCGCTTGCCCGCCAGCATCGTGATTTTCTCAACCATGTTGTTTTCTCTCTACAACCTTAATGCCCGCGCCCGCCGCCCAAATGCTTGACCGCCAAGCACCAGCGCCGCCGCCGGAAGCCACACGAAGCCAAATGCCGTGAAGATCAGCCCCCACCACTCCGCCGGATCAGATGTGCCGTGTCCCCGTGCCAGTTGATGCGTCACCGCGCCGACCACGACGAACAACACCCCCGCGATCAACCAGTACACAGGCGGATCAGTCACACCCACCAGCACCACATCCGCCAGCGAGATGCCCTTTTTGCGTGCCTGAAAATACAAAATCGCCCAGCACAGCCCCGCCAGCGACAGCGCGATTGTCAGTGTGATAGTATCCAGCGCTCCGCGCGCTAACTGCAAAATCGCCAGCAGCGCCAGCCCCGCCAGCGTGATCACCAAGCCAAGCGGCGAAAGTTTGAGCGCCGCGCCCCGTTCCACCACAGCACCCGTCCCCGTCAGCGGGCGATTCGCCGCCGCCATCCGGCGATAAGCGATCCACAATGCCGCCAGCACAGCCATGCCGATCAACGCCGTGATTGGCGCGGTCAAGCTGATTTCCGGCGTGACGTTAAACGACGCGGGATCATCGGCATACACCGCCCACCGCGCCCATCCGCCCCACCCGAACGCCAGCGCCGCGATCCCGATCAGCACCAGCGCGCGGCTGCCGCGTTTCAAAATCCCAATCGTCAGCGACAAGAACAGCGCCCACGCCGCGAAGCTGATCAACGCTTGCGCCCCGACCACACGGGTGAACAGCGTGCGCGGCGTTTCCACCAGCGACCAATCCGGGCTGATCAGCGTACCGTACAGCATCGCGACCATCCCCGCCAGCGCCAGCACCCCGAACACCCCGCGCACGCGGTAGCGCGCCGCCAAGTCGAGCGCCAGCCCCGCCAGCGCCACCGATCCGGCGATCACGATGCCCCACTGCCACCATTCACGCCCAACGCGATCAGCGGAGGGTGAAGCCACAGGCGCGATCCACAGCAGAATTTCAATGCAGAACACAAAGCACGCGGCAAGCAGCGCGCGCACCATCCATGCAAGGCGACTCATGTTGCGCCCATCGGTATCATTCATTCAATCGTCCACTTGTAAGGGTTTTGGCGTACCAAACCCGCCGCGCCAAACCGCCATCTTCACAGCGCACAAAAATTTCACCATCATAGAATAATTGTACGCTCTCGAAAGAATTACGCATGATCCATCTGCGATCCGTCACCCGCCCCGAACACAAAAAGCTGCCCGACGAATTTCCCTATTCCGTCCACGTGATCCGCGACCTCAGCCGGCTCGATTTCACCGCCGATGTGACGTTTTTCGTCGGGGAAAACGGATCAGGCAAATCGACGCTGCTCGAAGCCATCGGCTGCGCCGCGCGCTTGCCCACCATTGGCAGCGAAGGCACGGACATCGATCCCACACTGGCAGCCATGCGAAAACTCGCCAACGCCCTCAAATGGGAATGGACGAAACGCGCCACACGCGGATTCTTCATGCGCTCGGAAGATTTCTTCGGCTATGCCAAACGCATCAGCAAACTGCGTGACGAACTCCGCGACGAAATGCAGTCCCTGTCCGACTCGTTTGCCGAACGCGGCAAAACCGCCCGCGCGCTGGCGACCATGCCCTATCAACGCGAACTCGCCGCCCTGCAAGATTCCTACGGCGACGGACTCGACGCGCAGTCGCACGGCGAAAGCTACTTCAAGCTGTTTCGCGCCCGCTTCGTGCCGGATGGCTTGTATCTGCTCGACGAACCCGAAGCGCCGCTTTCACCCACACGCCAGCTTGCACTAATGGCGAGTATGCACGAAATGGTGACGGCGCACCGCGCCCAGTTCATCATCGCCACCCATTCGCCCATTCTGCTGGCATACCCCGGCGCATCCATTTTGAGCTTCGACAATGGCGAAATCGCACCCGCCAAATATGACAATCTCGAACACGTCATCGTCACGCGCACATTTCTCAATAACCCCGCCGCCTATCTTTCGCGTCTGTTCGCGCCCGACGAACCATCTTCCCCATAATTCCCCTTTGCGCTACACTTGTAGGGACGCGCGAAACAAGTTTCGCCCTGCGCGTCCGATAGAAACGGATGTATAAAATAGTCTCATAGGTATCAAGTTAAGAATTTTTGCTAGATACGCTGCCCTCAACTTGCGATCTCTCCTATAAACATCGAGTCTGACTCCCCCTCCCTGAATTCGGGACGGAACTTGTTCCGACGGGGGCATGGGGGGGTGAGGTTCTGAACCCAATGCGCTTCACTTGATGCCTATGACGGATTTCTGAAATAGTCTTTAAAAATGGCAAACCTTTTTTGGCAAAGGAGTCGATGATGCGAGTCCGTCGTGCGCTTCTATTTATGCCCGGTGATGACCGCCGCAAGATCGAGAAAGGCGCAGGACTCAACGCCGACTCGATCATCATGGACTTGGAAGACGGTGTGGCGCTCAACAACAAAGCTGCCGCGCGTTCGACCATCGCCGCCGCGCTGCGCGATGCCGCGGCGGGGTCGCTCAACTTCGGACGCACCGAAAAGCTCGTCCGTATCAACGCTGTATCTCGCCAATTCTTCCCCGCCGATGATCTCGACGCGGCATTGTCCGCGCCCGTTGACGGCATCGTCATCCCCAAAGTTGAGCATAGTTGGCAGATCACGCAGGTGAGCGAACGCATCACCGCCGCCGAACGCGCGCATGGATGGGAAGAAGGGACAGTCGAAATCCTCGCCATCCTTGAGACAGCGATGGGCATCCTCAACGCCCGCGAAATTGCCGAAAACAGCCCGCGCTTGACCGCCCTCTGCTTTGGCGCGGAAGACTTGGCGGGCGATCTTGGCGCGGTGCGTTCCGCCAGCATGATCGAAGTCGCCTACGCCCGAAGCGCCGTCGTGCTGCACGCCAAAGCCTTTGGCTTAGACGCAGTAGACACCCCTTATGTGGATTTGAACAACCTTGACGGTTTAACTGCCGAAGCCATCCAAGCCGCCCATATGGGATTCACGGGCAAATTGGCGATCCACCCCAAACAGGTCGATCCGATTCAAGCCGCCTTCACGCCATCCGACGCGCAAATCGAACACGCGCTGGCGCTCATCAAAGCGCACGACGACGCGCAAGCGAGTGGCATTGGCACGTTCGCCTATGAAGGCAAAATGGTCGATATGCCCGTGATCCGCGCCGCTGAAGCCATCATCAAACGCGCCCGCGCCGCTGGAAAATTACCCAGATAACAAACCTCACACTCTATTTATGCATCTTGTCCTAATTTTGTTGCGCGCGCAACGGATTCGATCTACTATTGCAACGCTATGTCTCAGAATTACCCCCCGCGATAGTTCGCGTGAGACATCGCTTTATATGCTTCAAAAGAATTCGATAGATGTAGGTTTTTTTAGGAGTTTAAACCATAATGACTGCTTCACGTCGGTCAATGCCGCGCCTGTTGATATGGCTTGGCTTATTGATCATGTTCGCGCTGCCTGTCGCGCAAATCGCGGCGGACAACAACGATGTGAACTGGGCAGGATTGGGGCATAACAGCCGCGATCCGCTCTACCGCTACCCGCAGGGCGCAGTCCCGGTGGGAACCCCCGTAACGCTCCGGCTGCGCGCCGCCAACAATGACCTCACCCGCGCGCAGGTGCGTTTCTGGAATGACCGCATCAATGCCGAATCGCTGCTGGACATGACGAAAGTCGCCAGCAACGTCACCTTCACCGGCGATCCCAACACCTATGAATACTGGGAGATCACCCTCCCCGCCGCCGCTGATCCCACCGTGTTCTGGTATCGCTTCATCGTCACCGATGGCACGGATGTCAACTATTACGAAGACGATGGCGCGCGCACTGGTGGTTGGGGACAGGTCTTCGACGGTTCGCCCGATAACTCGTGGCAGTTGACCCACTATGATCCTGCTTTCACCACGCCCGATTGGATCAAAAACGCCGTTGTCTATCAGGTGTTCGTAGACCGCTTCCGCGATGGCAATCCGTCCAACAATCCGGCGGCGGGCGGTTTCTTCTACGGCGCATTCGATACGATTGTGCGCTCGAACGGCACCAACTGGAACGATTTTATCTGCGATCCGCGTTCCATTGCCGGGCATCCCGAAGCGTGCGCCAACCGCTACAGCCAGAACTTCTACGGCGGCGACCTGCTCGGCTTGATCAACCAACTGCCGTATCTGGATTCGATTGGCGTGACGGCGCTGTATCTCAACCCGATTTTTGAATCGCCGTCCAACCACAAATACGACACCACCAACTTCTTCCAAATTGACGACAACTTCGGCACGCTGGCGGATTTCCAAGCCCTTTCCGCCGCCGCCGATGCGTTGGGCATTCGCATCATCCTTGATGGCGTGTTCAATCACTCGTCGTCCGACAGCATCTATTTTGACCGCTACAGCCGTTGGGACAGCGCCGGACTGCCCACCGCTATCGGCACGAACGATGGCAGCGGCGCTTGCGAAAGCCTCACCAGCCCATATGTCGCTTGGTATCCGTTCTTCCCGTTTGTGGGACCCGGCACAGCGCCGTGTTCGGATAACCGCGATTACCCGAAATGGTTCGGCATCTTCGACTCGCTCCCCGTTTACCAGCACGACAACCCCGATGTGCGCGACCTGTTCATCAACAACGGCACATCGTCGATTGGACCGTACTGGATGCAGTGGGCGGATGGCTGGCGTTTGGACGTTGCCCCCGAAGTCGATCACGGCGATTTGAACGATCCATCCGACAGCTACTGGGATGATTTCCGCGCCGCCGTGCGCGCGGTCAACCCCGACACCTATATCGTCGGTGAAGAATGGGGCAACCCCACGTCGTGGACAATCGGCGGCGAATGGGACGCGACGATGAACTATCAGTTCTCGTCAGCCGTACTCAGCTTCTTCCGCGATGAACCCTTCACCGATAATGACCACAATTCCGGCAGCAGCGCGGGCGTGTTGAACCCGTTGAATCCCAGCGGTTTGAACGAACGTCTGCTCAACCTTGAAGAACGCTACGCGCCGGAAGCCTTCGCCGCGATGATGAACCTGCTTGGCTCGCACGATACCAGCCGCGCCTTGTTCATGCTCGATCACCGTGCCGACGAAAACAACACGTCGATTTACGCGGATCCCAACTACAACTGGTCGGACGCGATCACTCGTCTGCAAGGCGTGTGGATTCTCCAATTCACCCTGCCCGGCGCGCCCACCACTTACTACGGCGATGAAGTTGGCTTGGTCAACCCGCCGTCCTATGATGGCAGCAAATGGGAAGACGATCCGTACAACCGCGCGCCGTTCCCGTGGCTCGATCAAACAGGCACACCCTACTACACACACCTGCAAACCGCGCCCGCGCAAACCGCCATCCGCGACAACTTCGCGCAGTTGACAAACATCCGCAATACGCATCCGGCACTTCGCACAGGCGAATTCATCCCGCTGCTCACGGACGATACCAACGAAGTCTACGCCTATCTCCGTTGGATGCCCGATGACAGCGATGCCGCGCTCGTCGTCGTCAATGGCAGCAGCACTGCCCATCTTGTCGATGTTGATGTGTCCGGTTATCTGCCCAACAGTTCCACCCTTGACGATATCCTCAACTCGCTTGGTTACGCCGTCGATGCGTCCGGTATTGTCAATGACATCGCCGTTGCACCGTTCAGCGGCGCGATTCTCGTCCCGCAGAGCGCGATCAGTGGTCGCCCTGCTTGTGCCGCCGCGCCTTCGCTGGTGGCAGCCGCCAACCAAATCACGCTCGATTGGGCGGATGCGGCGGGCGCGACCAGCTACAACGTCTATCGCAGCCGCTTTGCTTACGGCGGATTTGAACTGATCGGCACGTCCGCGACCAGCAATTACACCGACACAGGCTTGACGAACGGCGTGCGCTACTACTACCGCGTCGGTTCTGTCGCTGCGAACGGCTTAGAGTGCAATTACTCACCGGAAGTCAGCGGCATCCCCGCCTACGATCTCAGTGATCAGGGTAACAGTTGGTACAACCTCCAGTGGCCCCCGACGATCAACCACATCTTGAGTGCGGTCAACCCCACGCCGAACATCTACGGGCAAATCTGGATCAACGGCGCGACACAAACGCCCGGCGCGACTCCCGGTCTGCTGGCGAATGTCGGCTACGGACCGACGGGTGTCGATCCGTCCGATCCGTCGTGGACATGGTTCCCAACGACCTTCAACACGCAGGTGGGCAACAACGACGAATTTGTCGGCACGATGCTCCCAACGTCGGTTGGCACGTTCCACTACGCCTATCGCTACAGTGCCGATGGTGGCGCATCGTGGTACTACGGCGACTTGAATGGTCGCCCGTATGATGCGGGCGGCACGCAAGCTGGTGTACTCACCGTCACCCAATGCACCGACGTGACCGCGCCCGCCGCGCCCACCAATTTGACCGTCACAGGCAGCACGTCAGTCAGCATTTCGCTCGGCTGGGATGCCCACCCCGACACTGACGGCGACCTGTACGGCTTTGAAGTTTGGCGCAGCCCCGCGGGCATGAACACCTTCACCAAAATCACGACGATTGCCAACCCTGCCGCCACCAGCTACACCGATACCGGACTCACGCCCGGAAACAGCTACGATTACTATATCAAGGCTGTCGATGAGTGCCTCAACGCCAGCACCGAATCCAACACCGTCAACGCGACTGCCGAAATGCGCGAAGTCGAAGTCACCTTCCGCGTCACTGTTCCGGCGAACAACTGCCCCGGTCCCGTTTATATAGCAGGTGGATTCCCCGCGCCCTATCCGGCATGGGATCCGGGTGCGATTGTCCTCACCGAAACCGCCCCGGGTTCAAACGTCTGGGAAGAAACCTTCACCATCCTCGATGGCACAAGCATCGAATACAAATACACGCGCGGCACATGGGAGCGTGTTGAAAAGGGCGCGGATGGCAACTTCGAGTTGAGCAATCGCCAAGTCACCGTCAGTTATGGTACGACTGGCACAATGCTCATTGAAAACACCGTCGAAAATTGGCGCGATCCGTGCGTCACTGCGGTTGTTCCCGCCGACGAAGCGACGGGTGTATCGCCAGATACTAACATCGCGCTCACGTGGAGTCAGGCGATGCGTACAGGCGTGAGCGGCAATCTTGCCACCTGCATCAGCGTCACCGGACCCGGCGGCGCGGTCAGCACCAGCTACTCGACCAGCGCGGGCGATTCTGTCGTCACGCTCGATCCAGCCAGCGATCTCGCGCCGGGTGAATACACAGTCAGCGCGGGCGGCTGCACCGACGCGGGCGGCGATAATCAGCAGATCGCGTTTAGCTCAACGTTCACTGTGCCTGAACAGCCGACAGCCACGCCAACGAATACCAATACGCCTGCGCCGGTCTACTGCATCATCGTCAGCCGCACACTCATCAACATCGCGGAAGGCGGATCGAGCGCTGTCTACAACGTCCGTTTGAGCGCGCCGCCCGCCGCTGGCGAACAAGTGAAGATCACTCCCGCATATGACAGTGGGCAAGTGACCGTCAGCCCCGTCAGCCGCACGCTCACCGCCGCAAACTGGAACACCGGACGCAATTTCTCCATCACAGCGGTCAATGATCTCGTCATCGAAGCCCCTGTTATTGCGACGTATGTCACCCACAGCGCGACGAGTAATCTGGTCGGTTCGCCCTTCAACGGCGCGACAGGCTGCATCGCGCACATGCTCATCAACGTGACAGACAACGACACCGCACCGACGGACACCCCGACAGCCACCGATACCGCAACCGACGTTCCGACGGCGACTCCAACGGCTACCGACACAGCAACGGACACGCCCACCGAAACACCCACCGATACGCCTACGCCCACCGCAACGCCAACCGACACGGCGACTGCGACTGCAACGGCGACACCGCGTTTGGCGGGCATCATCGTCAGTACGTCGCACTTCAACCTAATCGAAGGCGGCAGCGGTTATACGTTCAATGTCAAGCTGCAATACGCCCCGCAGCCGGGTGAAACCGTCATCATCTCCGCGATTGGCAGCGATGGCACGCAGTTCACGCTGTCGCCCGCCAGCCGCCAGTTGACGCTTGCCAACTGGAACACCGGGCGCAACTTCACAGCGACAGCGGTAGATGACCTCGTCGCGGATGGTCTGTACAACGGGACGATCACGTTCAGCGTCACCAGCACCTTGATGACTTCGCCGTACTTCGGCTTCATCCCGCCGAACGTCGTCACCGTCGCTGTAGCGGATAACGACTAAGCACACATAACGTAGGGGCGCGCGGAACTTGTTCCGTCCGTGAGCCGCCCGCCATCAAAAAGGGCGCAGAGAAAATTCTATTCTCTGCGCTCTCCGCGAAACTTGTTTCGCCCTTCTCTTTTTCTACCCTGACCCCTGCGCGATCTCCACCGGTTCATACGCGATCAACTTTTCCCGCCATGCCTGCGGGATCGCTGTACTTCGTCCATTGGCGTAGTCATATACCACCACCGTGACCACGCCTGTCGCCGCAATCTCGTCTATGCCGTCTTTTGTGCGGATCACCGCCTGAAATGTCTCAAAGCTGCGCGTACCTAATCGCGTCGTCCGCACCCCCACGCGGATCGTATCCGTGGCGATTAGCGGCATCTTGTACTCAATCACCGCCTTCGCCATGATCAAACCGGGATTGGATCGCTCACCCATTCCATCCCACAAGCCGAGTTCATTAAAGTACGTCAGCCGCGACTGCTCGAAATACGTTAAAAACGTCGCGTTGTTGACGTGTCCCATCGCGTCCATATCGCCCCAGCGAATCTGAATCGGGATCACATGCCGGAACTGCGCGACATCAATCGCGCTGTTTTGTATCGTCATCTAAAGCTGCCACCTTTCGCGCCATAATCCCCTTACAATATCAGATTTGTTATTGCCCTCTCCCCATGGGGTTGAGGACAGGACAGTTTTAACAAACGGCGTTTTGAGAGACATCATCCGACGTTCAAAGGGGTTGCATAAGGTAAGAATGTAGGGACGACGGCGACACAAGTTTCGCGTGCGTCATTCGTTTATTCAGACACGGCGGAGGCCTGCCTCCGCCCTACAATCGATCCCATTATTAAATGTGTCCTCCCCCCTCCCCATGGAGAGGGCGGCTGAGCGCAAAACGCAGTTTCGGCGCGAAGCGGGTGAGGTTCACTCCATCTCCATGAACACCTTCGGCGGGATCATCCACGCGAGTTCGCACCGCAGCGGATTCGTATCAATGATGTCAAGGCGCGCCAAGCCGCATTTCTTCATCACCACGCGCCCGCCGCCGATCAACTGCCCGATGATGGCGCTGAAATCCGGCTCATGCCCGACGAACATCACCGACGCATCTCCATGCATATCGCGTGTGAGGATATTCACCGCTTCGGCATCAAATCCCGGCGCGAGTTCGCGCCGCACCGCTACGCTGACTTTGACCGCCTCTGCGACAATATCCGCCGTTTGCTTAGCGCGCATCAGCGGACTGCTGTACAAGCGCGTCGGCGCGACTTCCCATGTCTTAAGCATCCGCGCCAACTGCCGCGCCTGTTTCAGTCCTTTTTCGGTGAGCTGGCGTTTCTCGTCGGAGATGCTGCCATCCTCGTTCGGGTCTGCATCCGCGTGACGCAAAAAGAAAAGCTGCATAATCCCACCTCGCTTGATTAGTCGTTATATCCCTGCGGGTGACTTTGATGCCATTTCCACGCCGTTTCGATGATGGCGTGCAAATCGTTGTATTCCGGTGTCCAGCCCAATTCGCGCTTGATGCGCGTGCTGTCTGCTACCAGCGCCGGAGCATCGCCCGCCCGCCGTGCGCCAAATTCCGCCGGAATCGCGTGTCCCGTCACAGCGCGCGCCGCATCCAACACCTGCATCACCGAAAACCCCGCGCCGCTGCCCAAGTTGTACACCCGGCTCTTGCCGTCGCTCAACGCCTCAAGCGCCAGAATATGCGCCATCGCAAGGTCGCACACATGCACATAGTCGCGGATGCATGTTCCATCCGGCGTATGGTAGTCTTTGCCATACACCACAACTTTTTCCCGCTGACCGAGCGCCACTTGCAGCAAGATCGGGATCAAATGCGTTTCCGGGTCATGATCCTCACCGATCAGCCCGCTTGGATGCGCCCCGCACGCATTGAAGTAGCGCAGCGCGCAGTATTTCAACCCGTACACGCGATCCATCCAGTACAGCAGACGTTCGCCCATCGCTTTCGTTTCGCCGTACACACTGCCGGGGATGATCGCCTCATCTTCGGTGATCGGCACGCGCGCGGGCTGCTCGAACAAATTCGCTGTCGATGACAAGATGAACTTGTGTACTCCCGCGCTGATCGCCACCTCAAGCAAGTTTTCCATCGCGTTCACGTTGTCACGGAAATACTTGAACGGTTTCTGCATACTCTCGCCCACCAAAATATGCGATGCGAAGTGCATAATCCCGTCGAATTGATGCGCCGCAAATAGCGCCTCGATCTGCCGCTGATCCAGCAGATCGCCGTGTACAAACGTCGCGCCGGGGTCAACCGCCGCGCGATGCCCCGCGATCAAACTGTCAAACACGACCACCTCGTGCCCGCGTTCAATCAGCACTTTGGTGGTGTGGCTTCCAATATACCCTGCTCCCCCTGTAACGAGGACTTTCATCGTGATTAGCTCCTAGTGGGCAGATTGTCGGTGCTAGATATGTCTGCCTTTGTACCCCAATTATGCCCTTTTGTCTTAAATTCCACCCTCAATACACACGGCGCGAATGGGAATTTGCCACTTGTAGGGGCGCGAGAGAAACTTCTTTCTCCCGACGCGCCCGCCACAGAAAATTTTCAAACGCCCAATACTTGACACCTATCCACTTTC
Organism: Anaerolineae bacterium; assembly: GCA_034434595.1. GTDB lineage: Bacteria > Chloroflexota > Anaerolineae > Aggregatilineales > Phototrophicaceae > Flexifilum. Next base: position 55,596 of record DAOTZD010000009.1, on the reverse strand, counting down.
ATACGCTTTTGCCCCTCGCTACAGGGAGAGGGCCGGCTCGAACGAAGTTCGTGCGGGGTGAGGTTCTAAACAGCCCCAATAATTACACTTCACATCACAAAACAAAAAAGATGTGTCGCATGTTTTCAAAAAACGGTCACATGTGGACTCACCTTCGCCTAAGCGAAGGACATTCTCTCAATATTCATTGTGCCCCATACGAGAGATGACAAGTTGTCGTTCTCCCCTCCTCGAATTCGGGGAGGGGTTGGGGGTGGGGTCACACCAACTGCCCCTGCTGCTGCAAATACCACTCGACCACGTTTTTCAGCCCCTCGCGGAACGGCGTTTTCGCCTTGAACCCGAACAACTGCTCCGCCCGGGACGTATCCAAGGCGCGGCGCGGCTGACCATCCGGCTTGCTGCTGTCCCACACGACTTCGCCATCAAACCCCACTAACTCCGCGACCAACTCCGTCAGTTGGCGGATGCTCACTTCCTGCCCCGATCCTAGATTGACCGGTTCATCGCCGTCGTAGCGTTCCGTCGCCAGCGCCACCCCTTCGCCCGCATCATCGACATACAAGAACTCGCGCGTCGGTGAACCCGTCCCCCACGCGACGACCTGCTTATCTCCGCGCGTTTTCGCCTCCACAAACTTGCGGATCAGCGCCGGAATCACATGCGACGTTTCAAGGTCAAAGTTATCGCCCACGCCATACAGGTTCGTCGGCAGCAGATAGATCGAGTTGAAGCCGTATTCCTGTCGATACGCTTGTCCCTGCACCAACAGCATTTTTTTCGCCAAACCATATGGGGCGTTCGTTTCTTCAGGATACCCATCCCACAGCGATTCTTCGTGGAAAGGCACAGGCGTAAACTTGGGGTACGCGCACACCGTCCCAATGGTGACGAACTTTTTTACGCCCGCCAACCATGCTTCGTGCATGAGCTGTGTCCCCATCATCAAATTGTCGTAGAAGAAGCTCGCCGGATGCGCCCGGTTCGCGCCGATCCCCCCCACCACCGCCGCCATGTGAATGATCACGCTCGGACGCGCGTCATCCAGCAGGCGTAAAATCTGGTCGCGGTCACGCAGATCGTATTCGGCTTTGCGCGGCACAAACACATTGACCGCGCCGCGCTGCTCCAGCGCGCGCACCACTGCGCGCCCGAAGAATCCCGCGCCGCCTGTGACGACAAATTGATTTTCCGTCCAGAATGACATCAGCCGTGAAACCTTTCATTATGCCAGTTTCCACAGTGTAATTATCCTCTTAGACCCAATCAAGGTGAAAAAAGTTACTCCCCCGCCCTTAAATGATACAATTGTGCGACTTCACAATTGCGCCATGAGGTTTCGATGACAACTGATCTGTTAAGCGGACTCAACCCACAGCAGCGCGAAGCGGTATCGGCAGGCGAAGGTCCGGTGCTTGTCCTCGCCGGACCGGGCAGCGGCAAAACCCGCGTCTTGACCCACCGCATCGCCTATCTGATTCGCGAAATGGGTATTTCGCCCAAGCACATCGTCGCGGTCACCTTCACCAACAAAGCGGCGGCGGAGATGCGTACCCGCGCCGATAAAATTCTCGGCGGTTACACCGACGGCTTGCAGATCGGCACGTTTCACAGCATTTGCGCGCGCTTGCTCCGCATCGAAGCCGATCACTTGGATGGCTACAACCGCGATTACACCATCTACGATACCGACGACCAGATCAAAGTCATGAAAGAGGCATTGACCGAACTCAATGTCGATACCAAAAAGTTCAGCCCAAGCCGCGTGCTGTTTGCTGTATCCTCTGCCAAAAATGAACTGATTTCCCCCGCCGAATACCCGTCTATTGCGCGCGACTATTTCGGCGAAATCGTGGGTCGCGCGTATCCCATATATCAAGATCGAATGCGGCGAAACAATGCCATGGACTTTGACGACCTGCTCATGCAGACGGTCATCTTGCTCCGCGATAACGAAGAAGTCCGCTTCAAGTATCAGCGCCGCTACGAACACATCCTTGTGGACGAATTTCAGGATACCAACACCGCGCAGTACCGCTTGGTCAAAATGTTAGCCGCTCCGCAGTACAACGTATTCGTCGTCGGCGATGAAGACCAGAGCATCTACGCTTTTCGCGGCGCGGATTACCGCAACGTCGCCCAATTCCGCAAGGACTACCCCGAAGCGCATGTCGTCCTGCTCGAACAAAACTATCGCTCCACGCAAATCGTGTTGGATGTTGCCCGCAGTATCATCGACAAGAACAAACACCGCACCCCCAAGCGTCTGTTCACCGAAAAAGAAGGCGGCGCGCTCGTCGCCATCCATGAGGCATACAGCGAAGGTGAAGAAGGCGAATGGGTTGTCGATAAAATCCGCAGCATGATTCGCTTCAACGGCTACAGCTACAAAGATTTCGCCGTCATGTATCGCATCAACGCCCAGTCGCGCGCGCTCGAAGATGCGTTCAAAGCGACAGGCGTACCCTACCGCTTGGTCGGCGGCGTGGCATTCTATCAACGCCGTGAGATCAAAGACATTGTCGCCTATCTCAAGGTGATCAACTATCCGGGCGATACCGTCAGCCTCAACCGCATCTTCAATGTGCCGGGACGCGGCATTGGCGATAAAACCGTCCAAGCTTTTCATAGCTGGGTCGATGCGCGCGGCAAAGGTTATGAAGAAGCCTTCAAAGCCCTCGCCAAAGGCGAACTCATCCCCATCAGCGGGCGCGCGGGCAAATCGCTCGTCGAATTCGCGCGTATGATCATCAATTTGCGCGAAATGGCATTCCCTTCCGACATGCCCTCGTTTGCGGATGGTTCAACCGCGCAAACCCCGCTCACCGTCATCTATGACGAGATCATGGCTTCAACCGGCTACATCGGCTATCTCACCGAAATCAGCGATACGCCCGAACAGGTCACCGAGCGTATGGAAAACCTCAAGGCGCTGCGCGGGTTGATCGACAGCAAAAAAGACCTCGCGCTCAATGAATTTCTCGCCGATGTCAGCCTTAGTACCGACGCGGATACCAACACCACAGGCGGCGATCCCGAAAGCGCCAACAATGTCGTCACCCTGCTCACCCTCCATGCCGCCAAAGGACTCGAATATCCCGTCGTGTTCATCACAGGCTTGGAAGATGGCTTGCTCCCTCATTCGCGCTCGTTCACCGATGCCGACGAAATGGCGGAAGAACGCCGCCTGCTCTATGTTGGCATCACCCGCGCCGAACAGCACTTGTTCGTCTCTTATGCCTTCCGTCGTTCACTGTATGGCGAGAGTATGCCGAGCATCCCCTCACGTTTTCTCGCGGATATTCCAGCAGAACTCACCGAAGGCGCGCCCACCAAAATCAAAGGCATGGCGGATCGTCAGGCATACCGCGAAATGACCCGTTGGGACAGTGACTCCGACGACGGCGATTCGTTCGCGCGCCGCTCATCCAGCGACAATGGATCAAGCTCAAGTGGGCGCAGCAAAATCATCTACTTCGACAGCGCTGCCGGACGCGGATCATCCAACAGTTCTGGCGGCAGCATCAGCAAACGCACGCCCCCGCCGCCGCCAGCCCACCCGCCGAGCAAGTATAAAGTGGGGATGCACGTCTACAGTCCCAAATGGGGCGAAGGCATCATCATCGACGTGCGCCGCAGTGGTGGCGATGAAGAATTGAGCATCCGCTTCTCTAGCGCAGGGACAAAAACCCTCATGGCAAGTTTCGCCACCCTTCGCATCGTCAATCAGGGAGAATGAATGCCATATACCCATAAAAATGTGGACTGTGACGATCCGCCGCGATGATGCAAAATGGAAGTATGTCGTTTTGCATCCCCACAGGAAACCCCATGAACACATCGACGGAAGCCGTCCGCTTGCTCCAAGAATCCCTCGCCGCCGCCCGCCAAGCCCAGCAGGTGATCAACAACCTCATGATCGAACACGAATATCAGGACGTGGCGGGCGCGATTGCGGCGGCGGCAGTCTCGCTGCTCGAATCCGCGTCCAGTCTCATGCAGTCGCAAGATGAAATCGCGCTCGACCAGCTTAACACTGCCGAAGATTTTCTAGATGTTGTTTGGGACATCATCGATTCAGAAACCGAAGAAGACTAACGCCTGCTTCAAATTGCACGTCTGTAGGGGCGCGTGCGAAACGGTTGATGCGAAGCATCGCGTTTCGTCCATCGCGCCCACTTTTTTAAGAACCCGCAGGTTAATCCCCATACACGGCTTGCTGCAAGCCCTTCAAATAGCCAAGAGCGAACAGCCGACCCACCGCCGAATACCCCGCGTCATCATTGCTGTCGTGCAGCATTGTCGGTACATGATCAGGGCGGCACAACCCATCGAATCCGATCTCGCGGTATGCCTTCATACATTCCAGCATATTTGTCCGCCCATCATCGTGGAACGTTTCGACAAACTTTTCCGGTGTGCCGCGCACATCGCGCATGTGAACGAAGAAAATCTTCCCTTGCGCGCCAAAATGCCGGATCACCGCTGGCAGGTTATCCGTCATCAGCGCGAAATTCCCCTGACACAATGTGATCCCGTTTGCCGGACTCGGAACCAGATCGATCAACCGTTGAAAGTTCTCCACGCTCCGCATAATGCGCCCCAATCCGCGAATGGGGGACAGCGGCGGATCATCAGGATGCATCGCCAGTTTCACGTTCGCGGCTTCCGCCGCCGGAATGACGCATCGCAAAAAATAATGCAGGTTCTCCCACAGTGACTCTTCGCTCACTTCGCCGTATTCGGTCAGCGGTGCGTCTTTCATCAGCGCGTGGTCATACCCTGTCACCAGCGCGCCCCCGCGCGTCGGAATCGTCGTCGATGTTCGTATCCAGTTCATCACCGGCATCCACTCGTAGCACCACACCCGAATGCCGAGCTTGCCCATGTTTGTGATCAAATCAATCGCGTGTTGAATTTCTTCATCGCGTCCCGGTAAACCGAGTTTCGCTTTATCCAGCGGCGGGCGGTTTTCGATCACTTCCAGCGTGAATCCGCCGTTTTCATACGCCGATTTCAACCGCACCAGCGACAGATAGCTCCATGGAAGCTCGTCTTTCGGCACGTCGAGTCCGGCGCTCCAATCGAACGTCCCGACCACATGCTTGATTCCACACTGCTTGGCGAGTGTCCACAAGGGCGAATGCTGCGGCGGCAGCACTTCAGCGAGTCGCAGCATCATGCCTCTCCGTGCGGCGAGTATTTCGGCTCAAAACCGATCACCTGCCGCGCAAGATCATAACTCACCAGCGATGTTGATCCGGTTAAATCCTTTTTCCGTGCGGTGACATCAGGGAAGAAAATCCGCGCCAGCGCTTCCGAGTCATAGCCGAGTTGATTGTGCCTATCGTTGACGAACATCGCGTAAGCGCCCTCGAACGCCGCTGTCAGCGACAGTTCCACCGCCCGCGCCGCATCGCGCACATCCATCGATGCCCATAGGTGATGCCGTTCGATCAAGTAAGCCCGCCACAGCAGTTCATCATCATTGATTTCTTCGCTGATGGGCCAATTCGTGTACGGGTATTCGATCAGCCGTTCGGCTCTCACTTGCAAATTGCGCGCGCTGACCGCTGCCAATTTTCGCGCTTGTTCATCTTCGGGAAGCTGCTGAAATTGGTTCAAAAAATCGACCATCATTTGTCGGTACGCGGCGCGTTTAGGCGTGTGCCATTCTTTCGGATCGTAAATGCCCGGAAACCGCAGCGCCGCACTGCTGATCCCATCACGCCGCCAGAAGTATGCGCCAATTTCTTCGCTGTGATGCTTCGAGAGCGCATACGGATCGCTCGTTCGCATCGGCTGACCTTCATCCACGGGCAAATACGCTGGGCGAAACTCCCCAACATTCCACCCGCACCCCATCGCGTTGATCGAACTCGCCTGCACCACGCGGCGAATCCCTTCTTTCGCCGCCGCTTCAAACACGTGGAACGTCCCAACCGTGTTGATACGGAATACATCATGTCCCGTTCCCTGAAGCGGATTACGCAGCGCCGCCATATGCACTACAGCATCGCAGCCGCGTATATTTTCGCGCACCGCGTCAAAATCAGTGACATCACACACGCCATAGGTCGTGTGCGGCGTATCGGTTTCCGCTGCCAGATCGGTGACGTGTACATCGAAACCACAGTCAAGCAGATGCGCGGCAGTCGTCCGCCCAATCAACCCCGATCCACCCGTTATCATCACACGCATCGCTGAACTCACCCCTTAAAGCATGTGTATTCACACAAGTCGTTTTTTCGATTTCTCTTAACCTCACCCCAACTCGTCTCCATCGGGAGCGCGAGAATGAGGCGTGTCGGGTTTTGCCCCTCCCTGAATTCGGGGAGGGGCGGCACGAACGAAGTTCGTGCGGGGTGAGGTTCATCTTCTCACTGCCAATAAGTGCTTCGCTACACCACCGCCGCCATCATGTAGATCAACGCGAGAGTCATCTTGCAATCACCTAACGCACGATGGGCATCAGCGATGGTGATTCCTTCCGCCATACACGCATCCGATAGCGACTTGAATCCCCGCAGCCCGCGAAAACTTTGATACGCCCGCATCGCGCACCGCCAATCGACTGTTGGCGGCGGCAGCCCGCACTGATCGCACACCAATGACAGCATCGCGCGCTCAAACGTGTAGTTATAGGCGACTGCTCGCGTGTTGACGATCAAATCGGCAAGCATCGGATACACCTCTGCGAACGTTGGCGCATTGACCACATCGCGATCCCGTATCCCATGCACCCGTGCCGCGCTCGATGGAATATGCCGCTGCGGATTGACGAGCGTGTTCAGCAGCACCCCGCCGCGATGATCCATCACCGCCACTTCGACTATCCGCGTCGTCGGATCAGACGGAAACCCCGTCGTCTCAAAATCGATCACGACGAATCCTTGTTCGAGCAGTTCAGCGGCACGTTTCGCCATCTCAAGCCGTCGCGGGGCAGCCATCCTCACACCCTTACCTTGATTCTCTCTAGCTCGATTATGCCACAGGAATTCACACCTTCTCCTGCTGCCCCAAATGCTCCCGCATGAACGCCACTGCCGCCTTCAGCTTGTGCCGCACCGCCTTGATTTCTTTGTACTCCAAGTTCTGCGGATGCACCTCTAAGCTGATCGTCCCGTTGAATCCGTCCGCCGCCATCGTTTGCAGCAGCACATCCAGCTTCAGGTCGCCCTTGTGCGGCAGGTGATGTTCTTCGTTGTCGTAGAAATTGCTCAAATGCACATGCGCGATCCGCCCCTTCGCCGCCTGATACGCCTCCAGCGGATCGACCTTTTTCGTCGCCCAATGCGTCGTATCCAGCGTCAGGTGATCATGCGCCTTGCTCCACGTTTCGACCTCATTCCACCAGTACGGATCGCCTTCCACGCCGAACAATTCGAGTTTCGGCATATTTTCCAGCGCGATCTTGACGCTCGTTTTCCCCTGCACATGCGGCAGCTTTTCTTCAATCCACGATTTCACCGCATGTCCACTCGTAATCGATGGGATTCGCAGTTCCATTCGCCCCAAGCGAATCGATTTACTGCTCACGCGCGATGGCATATGCACCACAATCACCTCACAGCCAATCCGTTCCGCAAGGTCAAGTGTGCGCGTGATGCGGTTCACGTCATCGCCTGTGAATCCCCAACCGGGAATCTTCGAGCTAAACGGCGTATGCGCCGCCAGAATCGGTAAACCGTGCTGCTCGGAAAGGTCACGCAAATAATGCGGATCGCGCGTACTCCATCGGTCATCGCACATCACTTCGATTCCGTCGAAGCCCGCTTCCGCCGCCAGCGCGAACACATGCGATACGTCGTACAAATACAGCGATCCCGTCGAGAAAATCACCCGCGCGCGGGTGGGTTGTTCAGGCATCAAAAATCTGCCCCTCCGTGTCTCAAATGACGCACGACAGTTTTAACCATCTACAAAAACCGTTTGTAGGGGCGGCATACATGCCGCCCGCCGTCCGAAAACCCACGACCCAATTTTCACCAATCCGCAAGGCATTCTCCCCTCCCTGCGATAGCGGGGAGGGGTTATCCCATGTGTACCAAGTTAAGAAACGAAATGCTTCCAAAACCCGCCCTCACCCCTGCGAACCTCTCTGCAAAAAGGCGAGTCTGACTCCCCCTCCCTGAATTCGGGGAGGGGGTTGGGGGGTGAGGTCCTCTACTCCACCCCATCAAACACCACATATTCCCCGCCGGCATCCCCCTGCGGAATCCATCCATAATACGCGCTGCCATCCGCCGCCGTGAATGTCCCTAACCACCACGTCATCGAATCCGCGCACTCCACCCCATCAATCACCGTGATCCGGTCACCCGCCGCCAGCGTGATCACGGGGGCGCTGTTGACCGTCGGCGCGTCGGTCATCGCCAGCGCATCGACATTCACCCGCGCATAGCCGTACCACTGAAGCGATGGCGCGCCCGATCCCGGACACGTCCAGCTTGCCGCGTCGAACGTCCCGCCGTTGTAAATCACGTCATGCAGAATTTCACCCACCGCCGCCGCCGGAATGTTGTACTGTGGAGTCTCCCGGTTCGGCATGTTGATCGGCGATGCGGCGATATTTTCCCCGCTGGAGGGCACAATCGCCGCGAACTGGAACGGCATCTCATCCGCCGCGAACGTGTGACTCGCGTAACCTCTCGCGTCCGTTCGCACCGTCACCGCCCCGCCTATATCCGCGATCAACACGATTTCTTCTTCCGGTTGATACCCGCCTAACACCACCCGGCTGATCCCGCCGCCGTAACCATCGGGCGTAGTCTCGCTGTCATACCATTGTTGAGCTACGCTTGCCTCATCCAGCACAATCTCAATCTGTGCGCTCAATCCCGCCGCCTCAAGCGTCCACACGCCGGGCGTATACGCCGCATCCACAGGCAAACTCACCTGTGTCACCCCTTCAAGCATCTGGATCATCGCTTCGTGTACCGTCCCATCCGGCGCGATGGCGTTCGCATCGCTCACATCGCCATTCACGCTGCATATCGCGGGCGCGAAATCAAAATCCACGCTGTAGTACCCTATGGGCAGTAGATTCACCCCCGCGATCACATCCCCGCTTGTGTACTGCGTGATCGGCACGTTTTCGCCATATTCATACAGCGTTGCCGCGCTCGATCCCGCGCTCAAACCGACGATTCCAACGTGTTCCACACTCGGCGCAAAGATATTTGTATCCGTATTTGCATCATATTCAACAAATACCGCGCGGCAAATGTGACTCGCCAGCGCCGGAAATCCACCCCCGCCGCCGCCCGTCACTGCCAGCGCCGCGATCACATCCGGCGGCACAAACCGCCCGCTGCCGTCCGGTGCGCTAGTTTCCGATCCGCCGCCTGTCCCCAACCCAGAAAGCGGCTCTAAAAACACGTCGGTTTCGTTCGCTTCCGCCGTCCAGCCGATCAATCCGTCATAATCCACCAGCCAGTACGTCAAACCGTCGCTGCACACCGCGCCATCCACCACCGTAAACACCCCGCCCGCCGGAATCTCACCGATTCGCTCCGCGTCACGGTCAGGCTGTGCGCGCACATTGTTTGCGGATCCAGCCCGCACGCGCCCTTCCGCGCCAATGCTCAACACAGGCATGTATCCTTCACATGCGCCCGCCTGCTGCGCCCACGCGCCCAAAACCGCGCCGCTGATGATCAATGCCGCCGCCAACCGCAGAATTCGCATCAATTTCTCTCTCACAAACTTCACTAGATGACATTTATTGCGCGTGGACATATATCACCCGACTTCAAAATGCCGACGGCCATATTCGCCTCATCGATGTGACACAATATGTCCAAAATGTGTCACACCCATTTTGCTCATCTTAATGCTGTGTCCCGCTTCATGGGCATCTTGCCCAATATTGCTTGCGTGTGCCGCCCATCTCGATTGTGAAAACAGCACATATGTTCGCATACAATTAATCCTTGTGACACATTCTTTCCCTCAACACCTTTTGCAAGTGGGACACAAGGGACATAAACAATACTTCTCTGTCGTGTCCTTAAGGGTTTGCCTCACGACATCCCATCAAACACGAAGAAGTCCTCGCGCGCGTCCCCCTGTGAAGCCCACCCGCTGAAGAACTGCCCGCCTACCGTCCCGTACACGCTCCACCACGTCATGCCGTCGCTGCACTCCACCCCTTCGCTCACCTGTACGCGGTCACCCGTCGTCAGCCGTGCCTCAACAGGCGAGTTCGTGTTCGGGTCACGCCGCACATTGACCGTATCCGTCACCACCCGCGCATACCCGAAGATACGCAGCGAAGGCGCGTCCGAACCGGGGCACGTCCAGCTAAACGGATCGAACGTCCCGCGCTGGTAGGTCAGGTTGTACAGCACTTCCCGCATCACCGAAGCGGGGATGTTATAGTCCGGGCGCGCTCGCTGCGGCACACTCAACGGTTCGCTGTACACGTTGCGCCCGCTCGATGGCACAATCGCCGTGAGCGTGAGCCGGTATCCGCCATCGTTCGGGAAGGCATATCCCGCGTACCCCCGTTGATTTGTCCGCACCCTTACCACGTCGCCTAACTCCGTCGCAAACACGATGTCCTCGTTCGGTTGGTAGCCCCCAAACACCACATAGAACAGTACGCCCCCCGCGCCTGTATCTCGCCATTGGGTCGCCCCGCGCGTGACCGGGTTCAGCACCGTGTTGATTCGCACGCTGAAGTCATTCGCTTCCAGCGTCCAAATACCCGGCGTGTAGTACGCCTCGATAGGAAGCTGCACTTGATCCACCCCATCCAGCCGCTGCACAATTGGGCTGTATGCTGTGCCATCGGGCGCGACGGCACTTACGCTGCTTGCTGCGCCGTCACTTGCCGCGTCGCCTACAATGCAAATCGCGGGCGCGAAGTTGAATTTCGTCGTCAACTGTGACGGGTCCAGCATATCCACATCCGAGATCAAGTCGCCGTCGCTGTAGACGTTAATCGGCAGGTTCTCGAACTCTCCGACCACGCGGTATGTCTCAAAGCCCAACGCGACTGCCCCTACGCCGCGCGAGATCGTTGTATCGTATTCCGCCGACAGGTTGGCTTCGAGATAGCGCACGAACTCCGCGCGGCAGATATGCGTTGGCGCGACATCGCCGCCGCCGCCGCCCATCCCCGAAAATGCCAGCCCGGAGACAATATCCTCCGGTAGCAGACGACCATCCCCGCTTGTGTTCCCGCCTGTCCCGCTGCCAGCGCCGCCTGTACCAAGCGGCGGCATTGGCTCAAGGAATTGTTCGCTGCCTGCGGCTTCGGCTGTCCAACCCGTTACGCCGTTGTAGTTAACATACCACCACGTAATGCCGCCGTTACACTGGGGACCATCCAAGACGGTGAACACCGCGCCCGCCGGAATTTGCCCTACCCGTGTCGCATCCACGTTCGCCTGTGCGCGGATATTGTTCGGTGTACCGGGCATCACCCGCGCTTCAATTCCCACCTCAAGGCGCGTCTCAAATCCCGGACATGCGGCTTGATGCTGTGGCGCTGCTGCTCCCAGCACAGCGAACGCAAGAAATATCATCTGTATCCCAACGATCAACAGCACACGGTGGATGGATCGCCTCAACATCGATTTTTCCTTTCACACATCACACGCCGCATGTCCAACGGCTTACAGGTCAATTTGCGGGTTCAAGATAATATTGCCCCCCCATGCTTTCATGCACAAAGCCCCACGCTTGGTAGTCTGTCGCATAAACATGCCACCATGTTCCGTCTTCGCTGCACGCCACCACCCCATCGACCTCTAGAATGTCCCCGGGAACCAGCCACGTTGACGCGCTGAACTGCCGATCCGGTTGGTTGTAAAGCTGCACCTCGCGCGATACTACCGCAATGCTGTCGTTCGATAAACGAACGGGCAGCGCGCCGGGACATGTCCAGTCAGCCAGCACGCTGCTGCCATTGTTGAAGAAGTAGTCATGATACACGCGCAAATTTTGTGGGTAAGGAATGATAAATGAACTGCCGTCCGCACGCGTCACTGTCGATTCAAACGTCGCGCGGCTCAGTTCAAATGTTTCGACAATCCATCCCGAATACAGCTTTTCGTTAGGGAGCGCGATGATCGCATTACCGTTGGCATCCGTCGTTACGCGCACCGCATCGAACAGAGCGTCTTGTTCAACGAACAGCAAATAGATGTCCATGTTGGGTGGGTATCCCGTCAGCAGTGAATAGCCTGCTACTGCGGATACCGAAGCGGGTTCGGAGGGTGCAGGTACATCAATTAACAGCTCAAAATCACGGTATGCCAGAGTCCACATGCCCGGCTGCGTATACGCTTGTAAGGGCAGCCGGATCAACTGTTCTTCCCTGTCTGGCAGCACTGCCGCCGGAAACAGTTCGCCATCCGGCGAAACAGCCACCGCATCCGCCGGGTTGATCGGACTCGCAGAACAAATCCCATACGTTGGAAATAAATGATCGCTGTACGCGAACGCTTCAAAGCCATCGATAAGCGCATTGACTTGTGTAGGGACGTATTCCACCGAAATTTGTTCGCCGCTCAGCAGCGGCAGCAGGCGGAAAGTTTCCTCATCGAATACATCCCACGCATACGCGGCGATCTCATAGCCATCAAAGGCTGCACGATTGACGAAATTTCCAGACTCCGTCACCGGTTCTGCCAAACACAGTGTTTCCTGTGGGGCGCTGCTTCCGCCGCCGCCAGCCGGATTGAACACAATTCCCTGTGCCATGTCGGACGGGAGCAGCCGCGCGGCGCGTGAAGCCCCCCCACCGCCTATACCCCCCGCAGAGTCAGGCTGCGGCGCTGGCGATTGAAGCGGTTCGACATAATAGTCGCTGCCCGTTCCTTCCGCCGTCCAGCCGACCAAACCATTAAAGCTGACTTCCCACCACGTGTAACCATCCAAACACCGTGGACCACTCAACACTTCAAAAGTGGACCCGCCGGGAATTTGCCCAATGCGTTCCCCGCCCGGCGTACTGCGAAGATTGTTCGGCGTACCGGGAGTCACTCGCGCTAGAGTCACCCCATTCAAGCGCGTCCGAAAATTAGGACATGCCGCGTTAGTGGTCTGTGTGTTGGGCGTGGCAGCCGCCAGAATCGATCCCGCCAGCAAAAGGGCGCTGATGACCGCCGCATATCGAATGATCCATCGCTTAAACATGCTGTCTCTTTCCTAAATTATCCATTCGCCCGCAGCTCATCGATTTCATCCTGATACCGTTCGATCTGATCCAGCGGCGGATCGGTCAATGCCAACGCCGCGTCAATCGCCCGTTGATAGGCATTGATCGCGTCGTTGTCCTGATTCATCAACTTATAGCAGTCACCCAACCACCCCGCGAAGAACATGCCGCGAAGATTACTCACCGCCAAATCGAGCGCGGCGATGAATTCTTCGCTGGCTTGCGGACACAGCGATTGTGCATACAGCGCCAGCCCGCGCAGCGCGTAAGTCTCGCTTGCCATTTCTTGCAGTGACGGATTCCGCCCTCCATCGTAGCGGCGAATCACCTGCTCGGATGCGGCGCGGAAGTCACGATACAGCTCGTCCAGTTCGTCAGTGGTGTAATCGTCTACATGATACGTCCACAGCGCGAACGTGATCTGCATCCGCGAGAAGATCGGCTTGGTCAGCACTGCCGCTTCTTCTGGTTGATCAATCGCGTTATTAGCTTGTTCTAATAGGTCGAGCGCGGTCAGCAGCAGTTGTTGATTCGACACGCCCGTTTCTTGCAAGTCTAAATTCCATTCCAGATAGTACGTCGTCGCCAATCCGGTATACGCCCGCGCATATTCCGCGTTGACATTCACCGCCTCTTGATATTCTTCGCGTGCAAGCGAAATCTGTTCGCGCGCGCGTTCGGTTTCGCCCGTTTGCGCTGCCGCCGACGACTGCTTGCCATACGTATTGCCCATGAGAATATTCAGCACTTCCCGTCCCTGTGTTTCTTCCCAACCGCGCTGCGCCCCCGCCTGCTCAAAAGCGCGCGCTGCCAGTTGATAATTCTCAGTGATGTACAGTACCAGCCCGGCGAAAATTTGCGCCGCCGCTGTCGTGCGACCACTCAACACGCGGTTGGTGTTCAAGAGTTCTTCGGCGTTCTCTACGCTGTCGGACAGCGAAATCGCGCTGCCCAAACGATACGATCCGGTCAGTTCGAGCGCATCCGAGAAAACATCCGGCGCGACATAAAATTCTGGCTGCACGACCAGCGATCCGTTTGCCGCGCGGCTGATTTCGCCGTACAGCACAATATCCGCGCCCACTTCATCGGCTAAAGCGCGCGCGCTTGCCTCGCGGATCGCCCGTGTGCGCCCTTCAACACGCGGAACAGTGTTAGGGGATAGGAACGCCACCCCCAAATCGATCTGATCCGCGAAAGCGTCAAACTCATCCACCAGCCTCGCGTACACCCCATCGACCAGCGAACGCGCCTGTTCATCGGGGATGGTTTGCTCCGGCGGCGTGACGAAATACGACACCGCGATCCCGACATCGGCATCGCTGATGACCACCTGTGTCGGCGTGGGCGTGATCGTTGGTTCGGGTGTTGCCGTCGCTGTGGCGGTCTGTTCGCTGAACCCGAATAACTGATTCCGCGTTTCTTCTGGCACAATCTGGAAGAAGGCGAGAATCAACCCCAGCACCCCAATCAACAAGCTGATCAGTTCAATCCGCGACAGACCGGGGCGTTCCGGGTCTTTCTTCACAGGCGAGGGAGCGGAAGGCGGCGCTGGCATGGGCGGCGGCGATGTGGGCTGGGGTGCAGAAGTCGGCTGCGCTTCTTCATTTCCCTGCGGCTGTTCTTGAGGTGGGCGTGACTCTTCTGACATCGGCTTTATCTTATCCGGTTTATATGCACGGCGATTGATGGCGCAAGTGTAACCCATTTTGCGGAGGTGGACGTAACCAGATCATGTGCCTATACGTTATAGTTTGTATAAAGCTCATTTTGGAGAAAATTGAATGACTGACTTTTCAGGTTCAGCATCGACCACGCGCACCCGCACATTTACATGGGATGACCCCGCCATCACCGCGCACGCCGGGCGCACGATGAACGGCTTAGAATTTTTTCACGCTATGATACGCGGGGATGTTCCATCGCCGCCGATTTCCCGCATGTTAGGGATGCGCTTGGCGCAAGCGGAACACGGGCGCGTGGTTTTTGAATTGACAACCCACGAATCTCACTGCAACCCGTATGCGACAATACACGGGGGGGTGATCTGCACCATTCTCGACAGCGCCATGACCTGCTGTGTGCAAACCACGCTGCCTGCCGGAGTCGGCTGCACCACGCTCGATATTCAGGTGCAGTTTTTGCGTCCGGTTTTTCCAACGACGGGCTTGTTGTTCGCGGAAAGCGAATTGGTCAATGTGGGCAAGCGTATCGGCGCGGCGCGCGGAAAAATGATCGACACAAATGGGAAAATCTACGCGACAGGCTCAACCATGGTGATGGTGCTGTCGCCGGGAGATTAAATTTAAACGCGCTCCACCTTCATAATCGACACCACCTGCCTTACCTCACAATCATCAATAAGGGCGCGCGGAACTTGTTCCTTCTGTGATGCGCCCATCTCACCACTCGCCTTGCACCCGCCCTACCATTTTTCGATACACCTCCACTGTCGCCGCCGCCACCTGCTCGTGTGTGTAATGCGCCAGCACGCGAGCATAACCTTTGCGTCCCAATTCACGACGCAGCGCGGGATCATCGCGCAGTCGACAGAGCGCGTTCGCCAGCGCCAACGCATCGCCTTCCGGCACAATTAGCCCCGCGTCCGCGATCACGTCCGGGATCGCACCGCTGCTGCTGCCAATCACGGGCACTCCGCTTGCCATCGCTTCGACAGTGGCGCGCGGACCAAACTGCTCTTTCCAGTTCGGGCGGGTGAGCGATGGCACGGCTAACACGTCGATTTGACGATACTGCGCGGGCATGTCGCGTGACGGAATTTGATCGAGAAATGTCACCCGTTCCGCCATGCCAAGTGAGGCTGCCAGCGATTCCAGTTCCCCGCGCAAAGGACCCCCGCCGACAATTCGCACATAGGCGTTATCGCCTAGCTGTACGACAGCGCGCAGCAGCACATCAATTCCCTTTTCGGGGACGAGCCGCGCCACACAGCCAATCGTGAAGGGACGATTCGGCTGTTCATCCGCTGGCGTGAATAATTCGGTGTCCACGCCAAACTGCGCGATCACGTCGATTTCGCCGCGATACCCTTTCGTGCGCCATACTTCGCCCGCGCTCTCTGTGCCAACAATCGCATGATCGACATGGCTTAACACCCATGATTCGCCCCACGAAAACGGCGGCGGATAGCTCCGCGCGATGTTCTGCCAGCTAAAGAATAGACTTTTCGCGCCAACGCGACGCGCGTGATACAGCGCCTGCCAGCATGACAAGTTATACGGTTCTTCGTCAATATGCACGATGTGCGGTTGAAACGCGCGAATGGCTTTGCCCATGCCGCGATAAAAATGTAGATGAAAATTCCCGTTGAGCGCCATCGGCAGCACCGCCATCCGATAGCCCTTCACGTAAGCGCGTTCCAGCAGGATTTCACCGCGCTCGTCCTTCCATGAAGGCGGGACAAGCACCTGTAGATCGATTCCCTGTTTGGCAATCGCTTCAAGTTTGCGTTGATAAATGCCGACGATACACGCTTTCGAGATCATCAGCACACGGATAGGAACGGTCATTCAGAGTCCAAGCGTGGGGCGGGGCGCAGCAAGCCGATCAGAATTGCCAGAATCACTTTGATCATGTAATACGCAGACCGGATCGGTGTGATCGACGAAATGCCGCCGTAGCGCGGATTCATCGTCACGGGGATTTCGCGCACGCGCAGCCCCGCGCGGTGCATCAGTACAACCGCTTCCGGTTCAGGATAATCGAACGGGTAAAAGCGCGCGCTCAATAAAATCGTGCGGCGGTTTGATGCCCTAAACCCGCTGGTGGGATCGGTGACGCGCTGCTTGAGGATACGTGAGATGATCTTCGCCAGAATGACGATTCCCACACGCCGCGCCAGCGGCGTAACATAGCCGCGATCTTCGATGTAGCGCGACCCGATGACCAAATCGGCACGATCCGCTTGCAATTCAGCAATCAGCAGAGGAATTTCTTCCGGCGAATGCTGCCCATCGCCATCGTTTTGCACCGCGATTTCGTAGCCGTGACGCTCAGCGAAGATGAAGCCCGTTTGCATTCCCGCCCCAATGCCGACATTGTGCGGCATGTTCAGCACAATCACTCCACATGCTTTTGCAATCGCCGCCGTGCGGTCAGTCGAACCGTCATTGATCACGGCAATATCGGCAAATGGCACGGCGCTGCGAATCCGTCCGATCACATGCGCGATACTGTCTTCTTCGTTGTAGGCTGGAATGATGACCAGCGTTTTCGGTGGGTGCTGCCCGGTGCTGCCGCGTTCGCTCAACCTTGCTTCCCTACTTCGTGATACAGCCGTTCAACCTGCTCCGCTGTTTGTGCCCAACTATAGCGCGTTCTCACTAAAGCCGATCCATTTGCGGAGAGGCGTTCGCGCAAGTCCGAATCTGCTAACAAGCGATCCACCCCCGCCGCGATCTCGTCGTCGCTGTCCGCGATCAATAGATGTTCGCCGTGTTTGGCGAAAATACCATCCACGCTGATCCGCGTGGCAACCACCGGAACACCAACAGCTAACGCTTCCAGTATTTTATTCTTGATCCCTGCGCCCATGCGAAGCGCGCTGACATACACCGACGCGCCGCGTAGATATGGACGCAAGTCGGGGACGCGCCCTGTCACGTCTATATGACCCTGCTTGAGCGCCAAAAGTTCGGGCGGCGGGGCGTTTCCAACCAATGTCACGCTCACCGAATGTTTCAGCTTGGGCAAAATGTTTTGCGCCAATCGCAGAGCTGCATCGACATTCGGCGGGTATTCAAAATTCCCTGTGAATACCAGACGGTTTTTGACACGCGGGGTATTGTCGGGGGAAAAGGTGTTTGTGTCCACCCCATTCGGGATCACTTCGACGCGCAAGCGCGGATTGATCGACTTGAGCATGTCTCTATCTGGCGCGGCAACCACCGTCGTCACCGGGTAGGGGGTGAACATGAACGATTCAAAAGCGCGGGCGATGCGGCGCTGTATTTCGAGCGCGAAACGTTTCTGAAGTGACGGCGCAGCCACTTTAGCCCGCTTTAAGTAGAGTGTATAGCTCTCATATGGCGTGATCATCGCCGGTAAATCGCCAAGCGCGGGCGCGTATTCGTACACCTGTATCCCGCCGAACAGGTGCGCCACATCATAACGATTCGTGCGAATATGGTCCCGGATCGCGTTCCACATTGCGGGCGACCAGCTTTGATCCGCAGAATGAGCGAAGCGAGCTTGCACATTCAGCAAGCGGAACAGATAGTCACTTTGCGGGCGAGCGGGTTCGGGGAGAAACGTCATACTGCGAAAGAACGCCGCATAATGCACCTGTTCATCGGCACTGATTCCGTCCGGCGCAAACGCCAGCAGATCGATTTCATGACCGCGTGAACGTAGTTCGCGGGCAAGGTGATACACAATTAAGCGATCCCCTAAATGCAGGGGATACGGTGGGCAGCGAGAGATGAGCAAAATACGCATGAATATCCGCAAAAATGCGCGCGATTCGATGACAGGAGTCTAAGCGCAAATGCTCAAACAGGGTAGATGATTCTCTTATCTTTTATCGTGCAGGGATTTACCAAGATAAATATCGGGTTTGCCAATACCATTCGCATCTGGCATCACACCGATGATGACATAACCACACTTCATGTAAAAAGTGTAAGGGTGGTCTTTGAGGTTCTGAATGTTCTTGATTTTGTCCCACAAATGGTCATACAGATTGGTGTTGCCAAGACTGGTCATGCCGAACACATCATCTGAACCAAGATGAATGGTTAAACCGCCGCGCGCCCGCGCTTGATCTTCAAGATCGGCAGCGAGAATGCGTCCGATTCCCTTGCGCTGGTGCTGTGGTACGACAACGAGCGGGTGAAGTTCCCACACGTTGCCGTCATATTCCGGCAGCCCGCCGACAAAACCGAGCAGATCGCCCTGCTCATCGAGCGCGACACGGCAAATATTTTCTGGTTCGCACAGCATCGCAATTTCTTCGCGCGCTTCTTCCATCGTGTCCCACGAAAAATCGTAGGCTTCGGTATTGAATACCTCATGCAGAAGACGTGCGGCACGCTCTTTGAGATCGCTCGATGCTGCGGCGAGATCGAAAATGTGCAATTCGTGTTTCTCTATTCTTCGTCTTCAAGCTGTTCGTCGGTTTTGCCAAAACGACGCTTGCGATGGCTGTATTCTTCCAGCGCCTTATGCAGTTCGTTTTCGTCAAAATCGGGCCAGTAGGTCGGCGTAGCATAATACTCGCTGTACGCGCCCTGCCAAATTAAGAAATTGCTCACGCGCAGTTCGCCGCTGGTACGAATGATCAAATCGGGATCGGGCAAGCCGGACGTATACAAATGTTGGCTGATGGTTTCTTCGGTAATTTGATCCGCCGGGATACCTTCCGCCACAATCTGCCGGACGGCTTGCACGATCTCGCTGCGTCCACCGTAGTTGAACGCCACGTTCAAGATGATGCGGTCATTGTCCTTCGTCAGCTCAATCGCTTTCGCAATTTTGCGGGCGATGTTCGGCTGCACGTTATCCATGCCGCCCAAATGTCGAATTTGCACCCCATTTTGATGCAGCTCGTACAGTTCCCGGTCAAGAAACAGTTCGAGAATCCGCATGAGCATGTTGACTTCAGCAGGGGGGCGGCTCCAATTTTCCGTCGAAAAGGCGTAGATCGTCAGAACGCCGACACCTTCACGCACACAGGCGCGCAAAATGCGGCGTAAATTCTCTGATCCTTGTCGATGCCCTTCGGTGCGCGGCAGCCCGCGGGATTTCGCCCATCGCCCATTGCCATCCATGATGATAGCAACATGATGGGGCTTCTTCGCATCCATATGGGGCGCGGGATCGGGACTGTCGTCGCGCATCGCGGGAATCTCACTCTGCTGCTGGGATTGCAGATAATTTCGCACAATATCGACCATGCTGCCCCTAACTAGAACGTGCAATGACAGTTTTAGACTGCCATCATTTCGGATTCTTTTTGTTTGGTAAGTTCTTCCACCTGTTCGATGGACTTATCGGTCAGTTTTTGCATTTCGTTTTCGCCGCGTTTGGCTTCATCTTCGCTGATGAGCTTCTCTTTCTCGTATTCCTTCAGCTCATCATTCGCATGGCGGCGAATATTGCGAATCGCGACACGCGCTTCTTCGGCGCGGCGGTGGAGCAGCTTGACGAGTTCCTGACGACGCTCACGGGTCAGCGGCGGCATGTTCAAGCGAATCACGTCGCTGTCCACCTGCGGGTTGATGTTCAAATCGCTCTCGCGTATGGCTTTTTCGATCACCTTGATCGCCCCTTTGTCGAATGGGCGTATGGCGATTTGCATGGGTTCCGGCGTGCTGATGGTGGCAAGCTGGCGTAATTCGGTTTGCTGCCCGTAGTACTCCACCTGCATACGGTCAACCAGCGAGGTGCTTGCGCGACCTCCACGCATCCCATGTAAATCCTGCTCAAAGACCGCGATGGCGGATTTCATTTTTTGCTGCGCTTCTTTAACGACTTCGTCCCACATAGGCGTATCCCATTTTCTTTATTGAAGTTGCCGCGTAAAACACATCTACCAAACGTATTTGATGAACGCCCTCAATGATACACCACATGAGGGCGTAATCCGCAGTTATAGCAGTGTGCGAGATTATTTGCTTGACCAACCGACCCATTTTCGCGCTTGCCATGCCGCATACAGCGCAACACTGCCCACCGTAGCAACATTCAAGCTGGCGACTGATCCGCGCATTGGCAAACAGACGAGCAAATCGCACGTATCGCGTACAACGCGGCGCATCCCTTCGCCTTCGCTGCCTAACACAATGCCGATTGCCATATTGAGATCGGTTTTATCGATGGGCGGAACATTCGGCCCTATATCCATGCCCACCATCCACACATCCCGCTCTTTAAGTTCTTTCATCGTATGCGTGAGATTGACAACCTGCACTATATTGAGATGTTCAACTGCGCCGCTTGACGCATTTACGACAGCGGGTGTAATGCCAACGCTGCGGCGGTCTTGCAGGATGACTCCGTGAATACCAACCGCATCCGCGACTCGCATCAATACACCCACGTTCTGCGGGTCTTTCAGCAAATCGAGCAGCAGGATGAATGGCTTTTCGCCGCGTTTTTCACCTAAAGCAAGCACATCTTCAATGCTGGCATAGGGATAGGGACTTGTCCGCAGAACCATGCTTTGATGATTGGCATTCGGCGCGAGATCATCGATGATCCGTCGCGGCACACGACGCACCTTGATTCCTTTTTGAGCGGCTACCGCGAGAATCTCCGCGACCAAGCCTTTTTCTTCGACATTTTCCGACATCAAGAACTGGTCAATTTCGCGCCGCCCCGCGCGGAGCGTCTCCATGATTGCCCAGTGACCATATACAAACTCTGTCATACTTACATCCTACTCGCTGATCTTCCACAGCGTACCGTCGGCGCGATCTTCAAGCACCACGCCGAGCTTCGCCAGCGCATCGCGCAAACGATCACTTTCCGCCCAGTTTTTGGCGGCGCGCGCCTGAGCGCGCATCGAGATGATCAGCTCGATCAATGCGGCTTCGCGGTTAGAATTATGCCCTACCGCTGCTTCTTTGTCGGGAATGATGCCCAGAATTTTTCCACCTAGTTCGCTAAACGTCCCGTTAATCTCGTTCAGCACATCCAAGCCGGCATTCACGCCGCTGTTGAGCAGAGAATTGGCTTCCCGCGTGAGTTCTTGCAGTGCGGCGATGGCGCGCGGCGTATTGAAATCATCGTCCATCGCGGCAAAAAAATCGGCGCGCGTTTGACGCACCACATCAAGAATGGCGTTTCCATCGCCCGATTGCGGCGCGGTGTTCATAGCGCGGCGTGTGAGCCGTACCGCGTTCATCATGCGTTCCCACCCACGTTCCGCGCCTTGCAGTGCGTCATCGACATAATCAATGGGATTGCTGTAATGGACACTTTGCATGAACATACGGATCACTTCTGGGCGATAGCTGTTGAGCGCGTCTTCAATGGTGATGAAGTTGCCCAAGCTCTTGCTCATCTTCACGCCGCCAACATTCAAGCTGCCCACCAGCATCCAATAGCGGGCGAATGCCGCATCGTTGGCGCATTCGCTCTGCGCGATCTCGCTTTCATTGTGTGGAAAGATATTGTCGATTCCGCCGCCGTGAATATCAAAAGTTGCGCCTAAATACTTTAACGCCATTGCAGAACATTCGATGTGCCAACCGGGGAAACCTTCGCCCCACGGACTGTCCCAACGCAAGATATGTTCCGGTTCGGCAAATTTCCACAGCGCGAAATCTTCCGGGTTGCGCTTTTCGCCGCGCACTTCTTCCCGGCTGCCCGCCTGCGCTTCTTCAAGGCGGCGGTTGGAAAGCTTTCCGTAATCGGGGTCTGTCGTCACATCAAAGTACACGCTGCCATTGGCGACATATGCATGTCCCTTGTCGATCAACTTTTGAATCATCTTCTGCTGTTCGGGGATGTGGGCGCTGGCACGCGGAGAAATATCCGGGCGCGTCACATTGAGCCGATCCATCGCCTCAAAATACAGTCGGGTGTACGTTTCGACGATCTGCATAGGGAGCGCCTGATTCTGGCGCGCACGCTTGAGGATGCGGTCTTCGCCGCTGTCGAGCATATGCCCTACGTCAGTGATGTTCTGCACATACAGCACATCATAGCCAATATGCCGCAAGTACCGCACGACCACATCGAAGGCGATATAATTTTTCGCGTGACCAATGTGTGGGCGATCATTCACTGTGGGACCGCACACGTACATATTCACACGGTTGGGTTCAAGGGGTTCAAAGACCTGCTTTTCACGTCCCAAAACGTTGAAAATTTGTAACGCCATCTATGCTCGTCTTTCTGGCTTGTGGATAAACCGTCAACGTGGATGGATTTGAATCCGAAGTAGAATCCATTGTAGCGCAGAACGATAGGTGCGAGTAGGGGCGCGACTTCGTTCAAATGTGCCGCGCCTGAATAAGACGAAAGGAAATTTACACGATGCCGAAACGCGCATACGTGAGCTTGAATGATGAAGGACGATGGGCATTGTTCGCTGGCGATGGCAGCGAAGATTATCCTGAAGTGCTGGCAGTGGGCGATCCGTTTGAACCGGGAGAGTCGATTCGCGCGGTGATGGAACAGCTTGAATCATGGGCGAGCGAGAACGATTATGTGATTGTTCCGCCGGATTACAGCAAGAATGATGAAATCAGCTTAGATGATTTGACCGATTTAACCGACGAATAAATTCACCCGTATCTATCGTAGGGACACGGCGCGATGCAGCGTTCATGGCAAACACAACCGATCAAGCCAAAGGAATGGCGGCGGGTGGCGGGATTCACGCTGTTCGTGCTGCTCATGACCACCGCGCCGTACATTTTCGCGTGGACACGGCAGACGGATGATCTGGCGTTCAGCGGCGCGTTGATTGGCGCGGAAGACGCGAACTCGTATTTAAGCAAAATGCGGCTTGGCGCGCGCGGGGAGTGGGCGTTCCGGCTGTTTTACACGCCGGAAGAAACCGAAGGCGCGTTCGGGTTCTTTTTGCCGTATATCGCCACCGGGCAGGTGATCGGCGCGGTAGTGACAGATGATGCACAACTGCCCGCCGCGCTCATGATCGGTTTTCAAGCCATGCGAATCGTGTGTGTGGCGATTTTCATGGTTGCGCTGTATCGCTTTATCGCGCTGTTTGTGACGGCGCAGCGCACACGCTATCACGCGCTGGTGATCGCCGTGTTTGGCGGCGGGCTGGCGTGGGTGCTGTTCTTTCTCGCGCCGCACATCGATGCGCCCGACTTATACATCCCCGAAGGCTACAGTTTCTTGATTGTGTACAGCCTGCCCCACTTAGCATTGGCGCGGGCGGCGATGCTGCTGGGGTTCGCGGCGCTGATTACAGGCACAAGCACTCGCAGCGGGATCATCGCGGGGCTGTGGTGGTGGATCGTCGGGCTGTGCGTGCCGTTCTATTTCGCCGTGATTTATGTCGTGTTGGGCGCGTGGGGGCTGGCGGTGTGGATTGGCACGCGCAGATTTCCGCGTGAACTGGCGATTCGCGGTGTAATCGCGGGGGTGATCACGCTGCCGCTGTTTGCGTACAGCGCCTATGTGTTTGCGACCAACGCCGCGTTCGCGCAGTGGTCAGCGCAGAATACGTTGATTTCGCCCAATGTGCTGGCATATGTGTTGGGATATTTGCCGCTAGCAGGGTTGGCGGCGTTCGGGATCGGCGCGGCGTGGAGAAGGGCAAGAATCAGCGCGCGGTATTGGCTGCTGATGGCGTGGGTGGTGATTGTTCCGGTGCTCGTGTATCTGCCGATCAATGTGCAGCGGCGACTTGCTGAGGGCGTGATCGTGCCGTTAGCGATTCTGGGCGCGATGGGCGCGCGGCGCTTGTTCGTGCGCGGGTATTCCACACAAGCACGGCGTTGGATGGGGCGTTTTGCCATCGGCACAATCTGCTTGACGAGCGCCATGATCATCGCCACCGGATTTTTGGCGGGATTGGCGCGCAATCAACCTGTGTATGTGCCAACAAGTGAATTACGCGCGCTGGCATGGCTGCAAGCCAATGCCGAACCGGATGATCTCGTGCTGGCGGCTTGGAGTACGGGCAACCGGATTCCTGTGTATACCGATCTACGTCCATTTGTGGGGTTGGGTCCCGAAACGCTGTTTGCCCAATCGAAAGATGAGCAGGTGCGCCGCTTCTACAGCGAAGATTTGTCGCTCGAAGCGTTGACGAGCATCCTTGTGCAGCCGTGTTTGGATCGCTTCCGCTGGTCGCCGGGGATTATCACGCTGTCGCCGAATGAACTATCGCGGCTGCCGCTGCGTTTGGACAATTTACGCTATACACCCACGCCAAGCGCGGAATGTGCCGTCGATTACCTGTATTTTGGCGCGGCGGAACGCGAGATCGCTGGTGGGGAGATGCCGAGTTGGGCAGAGGGCGGCAATCTCGTCTATGACGCGGATGGCGTGATGATTTACGCGGTGCAGCAGTGAACGGATTTTTGGGCGGAAAATCGGCGCTCGTCACGGGCGCGGGCGGGCATATCGGATCGCATCTCGTGCGCGCGCTGGTGAATCAAGGCGCACACGTGATCGCCGCGGTTCGAGCGGGTTCTGATTTGTCGCGGATCGCGGATGTGGTCGAGCGCGTGAATGTGATCCGCTTTGACCTGATGACCGATGATGCGGCGGCGCTGATCGAGCGCGTGGGGCATAACGCGCCCGCGTTGGTGTTTCATCTCGGCGCGGCAGGCGTGAATCCCGCAAAGGGCGGCGCGGCGGAGATCATGCAAACGAACGTCATGGGGACGTTTCAGGTGCTTGAGGCGGCGAAAACGTGGAAGCCGGAACGGTTCATCTTCACAGGATCATGTTTTGAATATGGCGAAGGCGCGAATCTGCACGAAGATGATCTCCCCATGCCGACTGCCGAATACGGCGCGTCGAAAGTCGCTGGAACAACATTGGCGCTGACGTATCATCAGCGATACGGCTTACCCGTCACGGTGCTGCGCCCGTTCACCGCGTATGGCGCAGACGAAGCGCCCCATCGCCTGATTGCCAACGCGATCTATCACTGCCTGCGCGGCACTCGTTTTGAACTCACAGGCGGCGAACAAACGCGCGATTTCATCCATGTCGATGATGTCGTGCGCGCGTATCTGCTGGCGGCGGAGCATCGCGCGGCAGTCGGTGAGATTTTCAACGTGTGTACAGGCGTAGAAACGTCAATTCGCGCGGCGGTTGAACTCGTCATGGACGTGACAGGCGCGAAAATCGATGCTGCGTTCGGGGCGCTGCCGTATCGCAACCCGGAACTGTGGATTTTGTCCGGTGATCCGGTCAAGGCGCGGGAAAAAATCGGGTTTGCCGCGCAGATCGGGTTGCGCGAAGGAATCGCGCGGACGGTGGAATGGTTTAGGCAAGACCGCAGATAAAGCGGTGGGAGCAGTCTCCCGCGCTACAATCAAACCCATTATTTAGAAGTTGGCAGTACACGCTGGGGTTAAGGCGAAACTTGTTTCGCGTCCCCCCTACCGGTCACGATTCATCAAGATTCGGGCATATAGGGTTTGATTTATGAACATCTGTACACACAAAAGGATAGGTATGAACGCCCTTGTAGAGACTTTCAATGAGTTGATCAAACCGACACAGGATATGCGCGACGAAATTCTCGACACACTGACGGATGCCGATCTCGCGTATGCGCTGCCGGGAAACCCGACATTGGGCGAACTGCTGCGCGAATTGGGCGAAATTGAGCATACGTATGTGCAGTCGTTCAAGCGGTTCACGCAGAGTTTCGACTACAAGCATGATGATCCGTCAATTGCGACCAGCTTGAGTCGGCTGCGCGCGTGGTACAAATCGCTGCAAAGCGAAATGGAAGCGGCGCTGAAAGGGCTTAATCCCGATGAAGTGGCGAACAAGGCGGTAGATCGGCAGGGGTGGCAAGCGCCGTTACGTATGCAGTTGGATGTGTATTTACAAGCTTTGTTGATCTTCTACAGCAAATTGAGCGTGTATATGCGCGCACTTGGCAAACCTTTGAGCGAGAAGTGGATCGCGTGGATTAATTAGGAAGTGACCTCACCCTGCACGAACGAGGTTCATGCCGCCCCTCTCGACGACGCGCGCATTGTTGGGCGAGGGGCAAAAGCGCGTGAATGTGAATAGGTGTCCAATATTGGACGTTTGAAGATTTTCTGTGCCGGGCGCGATGGACGAAACGCGATGTTCCGCATCAATCGTTTGGCACGCGCCCCTACAAACGGCACGTTTGCGAGCCAGTGAGTTCGATCATGGGAAACACCAACGACGGACAAGCGCAGAAGCGCAACCCAACAGATGGTGTGGGATTAAATGGACGAGGGTGGGTTTGTAAATGGTTATGGATTGGTTAGATGAGGGCGTTAATCGACCAGACGATCCCATTCTTCCATCGCCGCGTAGAGGTCAGATTCGGCTTGATTATATGCTTCCGCGAGCGCACGCACACGGTCTGGGCTGCCTTCGGCGCTGGCGATTTCTAAGGCTTGGGTGATTTCGCTTAAGCGGGTTTCCAACTGCGGAATGCGCGCCTCAAGCTCGATGATGCGCTTTTTGAGTTCAAAGGGATTCAAGCCGTGTTTTTTACTGCCCGCGTTCGCGGTGGCATTTCTGCCATTGGCATGTGTGGATTTCGCCTGCGCTTGCTCCCGGCGGGCGGCTTCGGCTGCTTTGCGGGCATCGCGCGCCGCCAAAAATTCTTTGTATGTGCCTTCAAAGACTTCAAGCTCCCCGGATGAGAGCGCCCATATTTGAGTCGCCAGCGCGTCGATGAGATAGCGGTCATGGCTAACGAGCAAAATCGTGCCGGGAAAATCCGCAAGCACGTTTTGGAGAATTTCTTGGCTAGCAATATCGAGATGGTTGGTTGGCTCGTCCAGCAGCAGCAGATTCGCGCCCGTGAGCGCCAATTTCGCCAGCGCCACGCGCCCGCGTTCGCCGCCGCTTAAGGTGTCGATGGCGCGGAACACGTCATCGCCTGTGAACAAGAAGCGGGCTAAATAGTTTCGCGCTTCGCTGATGGGCATGGGTTTGACGGCAGTGATTTCGTCGATGAGGGTGTTCGATCCGTTGAGCAGTTCGTGGGCTTGGGCGAAGTATCCGACCTGCACCTGCGCGCCCAAGACGATTTCGCCGCCTAACGGAGGAAGCTGTTCGATGATGGTTTTGACAAAGGTGCTTTTGCCCGCGCCATTCGCGCCGATAAGTGCGGCGACTTCGCCACGGCGGAGGGTAATATCGGGGGCATGGAAGAGCGGCGCATCAGCGCCGGCATAGCCGACTTGCAAGCCGCGTGTCATCAAGACTTTATCGCCGCTGCGGGCGATTGATGCCATGCGTAGACTCATCGGGTCGCGCTGGCGGGGGCGGCGGATGGCGCTCTCTTTGAGCAGACGCGCCAAGCGAGTGCGCCGTCCCTGCGCTTGACGGGTGTTTTGTCCGGCGATGTTGCGGCGGATGTAGTCCTGCTCTTTGGCGATAAATTCCTGCTGCGCTTCGTATTCTTTGAGCAACCGTTCGTGACGTTCGTGGCGCTGCTGCGTATAGTGGCTGTAATTGCCGCGATAGACTTCGAGCGAACCGAAATCGAGTTCCCAGACGGTTGTGGCGATGGCATCCATGAAGTAGCGGTCATGGCTGACCACGAGCAGCGCGCCGCGGAAATCTTTCAAGAAGCCTTCGAGCCATTCGACGGCTTCGATATCGAGATGATTGGTCGGTTCGTCGAGGGCGAGCAGATCGGGCTGTTCGAGCAGCAGGCGACCCAAGAGGACGCGGGTTTGCTGCCCGCCGCTTAACTGCGACAGTTTGCGGTCACTATCATCGAGCGAAAAGCCCAAACCATGCAGGACGGTCTTGATACGCTGTTCATAGGTATAGCCGCCGCGATCCGCGAATTCTTCCTGCATTTCGCCGTATTGGTTTAACAAGGCGGTGTGTTGGGCTTGGTCGCGTTCTTCCGCGATGCGGTGTTCGAGGGCATTCAATTCGCGCTCTAACGCCAGCAGATCGGTAAAGGCGCGCATCATTTCTTCGCGGATGGTATGCGCGCCGAGCAGTTCGGGTCGCTGCGGCAGATAGCCAACGCGGACACCGCGCGCTTTAGCGATTGTGCCTTCGCTAGGATGATCCAACCCAACAAGCAGGTTGAGCAGGGTCGTTTTGCCCGCGCCGTTGGGTCCGACGAGCGCGATACGCGCGCCATGCGGAATTTCGACGTTTACGCCGCTGAAGATTTCGTCGGGCCCAAATTCTTTTGCTAGGTTGCGCGCGGTTAGCAGGGACATGCAAGCTCACTCATGATTGTGGATACAGGGGGATTATAATACACGGTTGGATGGGAATAAATTGGTGGGTTGAACCTCACCCCCCAACCCCCTGCCCGAATTCAGGGAGGGGGAGTCAGACTCGCCATTCACAGAGGAGATCGGAAGTTGAAGGGTTCAAGGGCAGTGGGCGCGGAACGAAAGGGGCGCAATCTATTGCGCCCCTATAGTGAGTTCTATGTGGGGATTTGATGGCGGGGATCAAGGCGTATCTGAAGGGTTCGGCGTTTATCCAGCAGTTGGGAATTCGGCTGCGGTGGATGGATGATGACAGCGTGACGGGAGAATTTACGCTGCCGGCATTCACCGAAGGTCCACCGGGGCATATTCACGGGGGCGTACTCGCATCTGTGCTTGATGAGGCGATGGGTGCGGCGGCGCATATGAGCGGGCATCGTGTGGTGGCGGTTCATCTAGAGTTTGACTACAAGCTGGCGGTTGCGATTGGCGCGCCAGTTAAGTTGAGCGCGCACGTGTCGTCGAAGCACGGGCGGAAAATTTACACGCGGGCGGAACTGCGCTTCGCGGATGAGACAATCGCTGTGACGGGGAATGGACTATTCGTGGAAGCGCCGCAGTTCTTCACAAACGAAGCGTTTCATGTAGAGGATCATCCATAAAATTTGTAAGCAACAATCCTGCACGCGAATGAAATCTGTGAAAAATTAATCCGAAAGTCCTAGATAGTACTCTCGTTTATGGAAAATTCATGGAGTCTCCATTAGAGTGAAAATAAACGCCTCATTGAACAAAGGCAAATCGCACTCATTTGGTTCTTGGTAGGATTCACTCGCATGTGGAAACTCTGTCGTTTTGTCACGGTACAGATTGTTGTATTCGCTCTATTCGCAAGCACCGTGATTTCACCCATTCGCATCGCCGCCGCCGACCCTGACAGCCAAGTCTCATTGGATGAACGGCAGGTCTTCGCATTGTATTTTGGCTGGTGGACGGAAGAAACGTGGACGACTGATGAACGGCTGACTGATGTTCCCGCGCGTCCGTATGATGTACGTGACCCGGCGGATATGCTTCAGCAGATTCGCGCGGCGGAATCGGCGGGGATTGATGCTTTCTTGGTTGACTGGTTGGGTCCGGACAACATCACCGATGAAGCGTTTATGGCGCTGTTGAATGCCGCGGAAACACGCGATTTCAAAATCGCGGCGGTGGTGGATTTGAACGAGCGCGATTATCTGTCGTCGATGGAGTCGATACAAGACGCGATGGAAGTGCTGTTTCAAGACCGGATCAACCATCCGGCGTATCTGCGCGTCGATGACAAGCCGATCATTTTCTTCTGGGCGCAAGAACGCTTCACCATCAGCCAATGGCAGTATGTACGGAATACGTTCGATCCTAACCATGAGACGATATGGTTGATGGAAGGCACGAACATGGCGTATATCCCGACGTTTCAGGGGTCGTACTTGTTCAACGTGACGTTTTCTAATGACCCGGCGGAAATGATGGCGTACTGGCAGAATCGGGGTGCGCTAAACGGGGGGGATTTATTCCTGCCGACGGTCACACCGGGTTGGGATGAAAGCGAGTTCGCAGGGTGGCGGATGGAAGCGACGCAGAGCCGGGATCGCGCTAATGGGGATTTTCTTCAGGAAAGCTGGGAAGCGGCGACCAGTCTCAATACGGATGCCGTTCTCGTTGTCAGTTGGAATGGATATTTCGAGAATTCGCATGTTGAGCCGAGCAGTGTTTTTGGCACACAAACGACGGATTTGCTGCGGGAATTGATCGCAGAGTGGAAGTCGGGTTAGGAAAGCAACCTTACCCCGGACTACGTCCGACCCGCTCCATGGGGAGCGGGTAAACCGCAGACGTTATTCCATGAATTGGACAGGGAAAACCCTGTCCTTTTTGATTCTCCATGCCTATGACAAGTGTCTAATTTTTCTGCTGGTTTTCTCTCAGATGGGTTTGAATCCGCAAGGCGTAGGGAACTGGTTGTGCGGGAAATCGTCTATTTGGTGTAATAGATGTAAACAAGCAGGAAGCGGCGAGGAGCGTGAAGCATGGATCAACATGCGCGGGCGGCAGCGCAAACCGGAAATGCCAACGATTTCCCTTTTGAGATGGTTGATAATGAAGTTGTGGAGAAATCATCCAGACCTGATGAACCCATTAGGGACGACAGCGAAGGTATGTCGCACGAGGTGGTAGCGGTGATCAACTTGGCGGCGGGATTGATCGTCGGCATCGGCGGGGATGTGATGCTGAACCGTAGACAGATAGGCTTGTCATTCTTGCTGTTTATCGTGCTGTCGGTGGGAGCAGCGCTGGGGACGGCGCGACTCACGCGGACGGCGATCAACGCGCGCAACCTGTGGCTAATCGCGCCGATGCTGTTCTTTGCAGGGATGGTCGCGGTGCGGGCAGATAGCAATATGATATTCGTCAACGTGCTGATGGCGCTGTATCTAGGCGCGATGGGGTTGTTTTACATGTGCAATTCCACGCGCATTGATGAGGATACGATCCGCGAACATAACAGCGCGGTAGTCGCCGCTGGATTCTGGTCGATGGTCGCGCCGTTCGCGATGCTGCCCGCCGCGCTCGGATTCTTTCGCGGGGCGCTGCAAAATCGCGAAAGCGGCAAGACATGGCTGTCAATCGCGCGCGGCTTGATGATCGCTGTGCCGCTGCTGATGGTGTTCGCGGTGCTGTTCATTTCGGCGGATGCGGTGTTCGCACGGATGATCGACACCGTTTGGCAGGCGATAAATCTCGATTCGTTCAGTTCGCTCGTCAATCACGGGTTTGTGGCGGGCGCGATTGGTTGGGTGACGGCGGGCGGAATCGCGTTCGGGTTGGCGCGGCATCGTATCATCAACCCGACGACGACCCCGACGAAGGCGCAGTTCGCGCCGCAAGCCAAGCCAAAAAAGCATCCGTTCACGCTCGGCATCATCGAGGCGATGATTGTGTTGGGGATGATCGATTTGCTGTTTGGCGCGTTTGTGCTGATTCAATTCGCGTATTTTTTCGGCGGCGTGAACACCC
Source organism: Anaerolineae bacterium (assembly GCA_034434595.1). Lineage (GTDB taxonomy): Bacteria > Chloroflexota > Anaerolineae > Aggregatilineales > Phototrophicaceae > Flexifilum. The sequence continues at coordinate 23,505 of DAOTZD010000009.1, read as the reverse complement.
TGCAAACGGGCGGTTTGACGTATGCCGAATATGCGCGGCGCGGCTTCTTTGAACTAATGGCGGTGAGTGGGCTGACGCTTGGATTGGTGCTGTGGCTCGATTTTGTGACCATTCGCAGCAGCGCGCGCCAAAAGACGCTGTTTCGTGCGCTTTCGACGGCGCTGGTGGCGCTAACCAGCGTGATTCTTGTGTCTGCGGCGAACCGGATGCTGCTATATGAAGAAGCGTTCGGGTTCACGCATTTGCGCGTGTATGTGCATGTGACGATCTATTGGATGGGGGCGTTGTTCGCTGCGTTTTTGCTTTCGCTGTACCGTGTGCGTGAACATATTTTTTCGCTTGGGACGCTGATCGTGATTATCGGGATCGCCGCCACACTGAACCTGATGAACGTAGATCGCTATATTGCCGAACGGAATATCGCGCGGTTTGAAAACGGGGCGGCGCTGGATTTGGCGTATCTTGACCGTTTGTCGTATGATGCTGCGCCGGAACTGCTAGCATTTTATGATCGGCTGCCTGAGGGTGGCGAAGTAATTATTGCGTCACCGGAGTCATCATATACGCTGCGTGAAGCAATAGGACAAATGTTATTACGCGATTTGCTGCGGTTGGAGAATAACCGCGATGCCAGTATTTTCGCGTTTAACACGGCATACGCCGAAGCGTTTGCGCTGCTTGATGGGGCGCGTGACCGTCTGCCGGAATATGATCCGGCTTATTTCACACCGTCTTCCTCCGGTTACTTGTCGTTTGATATTCGCGGGGATTAAGGGGAATGAAACCTCACCCCGCACAAACTTCGTTCGTGCCGTCCCTCTCCGTGTATCGAGGGGCAAAAACTTGGCGCGTGACGAGGAAAACAGCGAGGTCGGGGCGAAACGAGTTTCGCGCAGGTGTTTGGGAGATTCGGGGGTACAATCGTGCGGCGAAAGGATATTGAAGGGGTGTTCATGTTTTACCGTATGTTAAAAAGCATTTCCGTGCTGGCGCTGACGATGCTGTTGATCGCGTGTACGCTGCAACCATCATGGGCGCAAGATCAACCGTTTGGCGCGGAGGTGATCGGCGGGGATGAAGCGGGCGTGCGTGAACTGCTGGCACGGATTTTGTCACCCGTGTTTTTCGCGGGGGACGCGCGGATCCGTGTATTCGTTGGAACGATGCCTGATTCTTTTGCAGTGCAGTTTCCCTTACCTGCTGACGCGCGCTTGATCGGCAGCACATCGAGCGAAGGCGGTCAGCCGCTCGTGCAACTCTACTTTGATACGGCGCAGGCTGCCGATGCTGTTCTAGACTTCTACCGCGCCAATCTCAACCCCGATTCATGGCGGGCGGTTGAGGTGCCGGAGCAGAGCGGCTTGCTGACGCAAAACGCGCCTGTGTTCGCCAAGTTCTGCGGGAGTGGACGCGGCAATGATGCGGGGTCGATCCTCAATTTGCTGATGCGGACGAATGCGGCGGGGATCACCTATGTGAACGCGATCTATCAGGTGGAATTGAACGATGTCGAGTGCGGTGAGGCGGGGAGTTCGACGGGTAGCGCGGGAATGCCGCTGGTGAGCAACGTGATTCCGGCATTGTCGCCGCCGCAAGGGAGCATCGCGCGGGATCGCGGGACAGGCGGCGCGGGTGGATCGGCAGGCGATGTGATGCTCGATTACTCGTTCTACAGTGTGATTGAACTGCAAACTGATCTCGCGCCGGCACAAGTCGCGGCGCACTATAACGATCAATTGCAAATAGGCGGGTGGGTTTTGCTGAATGAAAGCAGCACCGATCTTGCATCCACCAGCACATGGGCATATACAGACAGCGATGGCAACCGCTGGACGGGAATTTTCACCGCCAGCGTGATCGCGGCGGGGCAGCAGCTTGTGACGATTTACGCGGTTACGGATGGGTGAGAGAAGGATTGTTTAACGCCCCCCAACCCCCTCTCCATGGGGAGAGGGGGAGAGGGCGGGTGATTCCAGAATGTTTAGACAGTTAGGCGAAGCACCGACAGCACGCGCCCCTGCACGCGGCAGTTGGCGGGATCGACATAGATGGGCTGCATGGTTGGGTGAGCGGGCTGCAAACGAATGCGATCCCCTTCATTGTAGAAGTATTTGAGCGTCACTTCGTTACTGCCTTCAAGATAGACCGCGACCATTTCGCCATCGCGGGCGGTATCTTGGCGGCGCAGCACGACAATATCGCCGTCATTGATCATCGCGTCGATCATGGAATCGCCTTTGACGCGAAGCGCCCAGACCTGTGACGGATCCGCGCCGCGCAGCATGGAGGGCAGCACTTCAACATGGTCGGTGGGGTTCGATCCCATATCTTCGGGGATGGGGACGGGCTGCCCCGCGACGATGTTGCCGAACATGGGGATATTGAGCGTTTGCGCGCCAGAAAGCCCAGTCTGCTGTGCCGACTTGCGCCCGCTTTCCTTGCCATTCTTGACCAAACGCAGCCCGCGCGAAGCGCGCGCTTCGCGGCGGAGATGCCCCGCATTGACCAACTTGTTCAAATTGTAGTTGACTACCGATGTGGACTCGATGCCCGTCGCCTTGCCGATGTCGCGGATGGTCGGCGGGAATCCGTGCGAATCGATGTAATTTTCGATAAATCGCAGGATGTTACGCTGGCGCTCGGAGAGCTTGGTTCTATCTTTCATCGCACTTTCCTCACTATCTGCTTGGACGTTCAAAGTTCAAAGCGAATGACTCACACAAAAAAAGAACTGAACTTATTTGCGATTGTAAATGAACACAAGTTCTACGTCAAATGTTCTATGCAAAAAATGCGGAAATTGGCAGGTGGTGTGACGTGATAAGCGGCATGTATGGGCAGCTACGTACAACAGCGTGGAGTGTATAAAAATCATCGTTTCGGACGACGCATGTGTCGTCCCTACGAGAAGAAACGTCATTTTATAGGGACGTGAGGGAAAGGCAATGCGAAGCATCGACGGTTTCTCCCGGCGCGTCCGCCGCAAACAAACGGACTGCACGCTGTTTTACCGATTTACCCATGTATGCCGCCTATACAGGAATGGACTATAATTCCAACGTTCACAGGGAATTATCATGGGGCGCTGCGCGGCATGACCGACGAATTGATCGGCAAACGGTTTGGCGGGTACGACATTTTCGATTTGGTGGGCAAAGGCGGGATGGCGACTGTTTACAAGGCGCACCAAGTCTCGATGATGAACCGGGTTGTCGCGCTGAAAGTACTGCCGCGCCAATTTCTCAATGAAGAATCGTATTTGATGCGCTTCAACCGCGAGGTAAAAATCGTCGCGCAGTTGGAGCATCGCAATATTGTGCCGGTGTATGACTATGGCGAACAAGACAATCAGCCGTTCATCGTGATGCGGTATATGTCCGGCGGATCGGTGGATGATTTGCTGAACAGCGGCGCAGTTCCGCTGGAGCAAATTCTCGCCATTCTCGAACAGATCGCGCCCGCGCTCGATTACGCGCACAGCAAAAATGTGCTTCACCGCGATATGAAGCCAAGCAACGTGCTGATGGATGATAACGGCGGGGCGTACCTGACGGATTTCGGGATCGCGCGCATTATGGGCGACCCGACAATTTCGACGGCGACACAAGGGGTTATTGGCACGCCAAGTTACATGAGTCCCGAACAGGCGCAGGGGCAAACACTCGATAACCGGAGCGACCTGTATTCGCTTGGCGTGATGCTGTTCGAGATGGCAACAGGGCGGCGACCTTTTGAGAGCGATACGCCGTATGGTGTAGCGGTGATGCACGTAACAGCGCCGCCGCCATCGCCGCGCACGCTCAATCCCGCGCTTCCGCCAGCCATTGAAGGGGTGATTTTGACGGCGATTCGCAAGCGCCCGCAAGATCGCTATCCTGACGCGATGGCGCTGGCAGAAGCATTTCGGCGGGCGCTTCACGACAACTATTCGGCGGGTAAACGGGATACACAACCCGCGCCGCAAACGGCACATCCCGTTGAAGGGTTCGCGGGGGATATTCCCCTTGATGATGAACCAACCACGCCGACTCCGCCGCAGTTTCAACAAGCGCCGCTTGCACCCGTGTCGTCATTGCCAGCACAACCACCCGCTCAGTATGCGGCGGGACAAGGGCAGGTGCTTCAACCTGTGCCGCTTGTCCCACCTATGCGAATGTCGTTTCCACCATCGACGACACTGCCGCCCGCCGCAGGGGTTTTGCGTCATACACGCAAGCGAGGCAGCGGCGTGATGATGAGCGCGGTTGTGGGAATTCTGATTGGGTGCGGGCTGCTGGCGGGGGTGATCGCGGTGGGGCTGTTCGTGATTGTGCAAACGACACGCGAGGAAGCGGCGATCCGCGCGCAAACGGAAACCGCTGAATCGGAAGCGGCATTGGCAACCGCACTTGCGACCAGCGGCACGCCCATCGAAGGCAGCGCGTTCAGCGGGGAAGAAACACCCGCCTCAACACCATCGGATATTACGCCAACGTTCGCATCGGTGGGGGATCGTCCGGTGGTCACGGCGTTAAGTGGTGTGGTGGTGTTCTTCGCGGAACGCGCCACGACTTCGGAGAGCGCGAATACGGCACTGCCCGCGGTAGGCGATTACAACGTGTACATGATCGATTTGGCGACACGGCAAGAAACGCGGCTCACGGCGACGGCATACGCGGAAGTGTTTCCAGCGGCTTCGCCTGATGGCGAGTCGATTGCATTTGTGGCAGACCGTGATAACGATTGGGACATTTACGTGGTCAACGCGCGCACGCTGGCGGTCCGCAAACTGACGCAGAACAACCGTGATGATCGCAGTCCAACGTGGAGTCCTGATGGGAGCGAAATCGTGTTCGCATCGACAGAGGATGATGGCAGCACCGATCTGTATCGCATGGATGTGACGGGGAGCAATCTGCGGCGCATCTATGACAGCGATGGGCGCGCGGGCGATCCCGCGTATACGGCAGATGGGCGGTATTTGCTGTTCACAGAAGGCGATCCGTTTGATGCGGCGACGTGGGAGATCATGCGGTTGGAGATTGCCAGCGGGGAAATCGTGGCGCTGACCAATAATGACTACAAAGATTGGTCGCCTTCGGCGGGGATGAACGGGGAGATTGTGTATTTGAGCGCACAGGTCGAAGCACGCGGAGCGCTGGGGTATTCGGCTATTTTGACAAAGAGCATAGATGGGGGAAATCCGCAGTTGGTATTTGATGGAGAAGGGTATGAAACTGCGCCGCGCTATACACCGGATGGCGATCTGCTGTTTGCGACGGATGTCAGCGGACGCGATGAATTGTATCTGCTGGCGAACGGTCAAACATCGCCGGAGCGGCTGACGGATTTTGGCGGTTTGCATCCATCATGGTTTGGGAGATAGCGGCGAATAGGTCAAAGGTGTGAAATTTCCGGGTCAAAGGGCATCAAAATCCCGTCTGGTTTGCTGCGCTCACCCCCTCCCCTGAATTTAGGCGAGGAAAAAGTTTATATCCGTGTTTCTCGATCCTCAACTTGGGGTGGGGACTGGCGCTCGATGAGCAGCCGCTTCGTGATCGGGTTTTTCTCGACGGCACCAATACCTACAGCCGCCGTATGAGTTTCACAGGCGCAATTGAGCGGCACTTGAATAGTATGATCAAGCGCAATTCACACATGAGTTTAAGGCAATTGTAGGTATGACACCGCTGCGATACATCAAGCGATCATTAACGGATTGATTACGGAATGCGGTGGGGTATCCGTGTGCCGCTTTATTCAACACTGAGCACAAAGTGTGCCTTCCCCTCTCCATATCAAGTTAATCCCTATGGAGAGGGGAACGGTTTACCCTAGCGATTGGCGAAGCGATAGCCTACGCCGCGCGACGTAAGGATATAATCCGGACGGTCAGGATCAACTTCGACTTTTTGGCGTAGATAGTGGATATACAGCTTAAGGCTGTCGATGGCATCGCCGTATTCTTCGCCCCATGCTTCGGTGACGAGTTCTTCACGCGGGACGACACGCCCCGCATTACGTACCAGTACACCCAAGAGGTTAAATTCCTTCGGCGTAAGGTGCTTGAGTTCATTTCGCACGCGCACTTCACGATTCATGAAGTTGATGCGGAATTCCCCGTTATTAAACGAGAGTTCTTCGCTCATGGTCGCTTTTGGCGCGCGGCGCAAATGCGCCTTGATGCGGGCAACAAGTTCATCGTTGTCGTAAGGTTTCATCACGTAGTCGTCCGCGCCGATTTCCAGCCCTTTGACCACGTCTTTGGTGTCACTGCGCGCCGTCAAAAAGATGATAGGCATATCGGACATTTCACGCAGACGCTTACACACATCCCACCCATCCATGTCGGGCATCATAATATCGAGCAGGACAAGATCAGGTTGGAAGCGATAGGCTTTCCGCAAGCCGTCTTCCGCGCTTAACGCGCGAAACACTTCAAAGCCGCGCCGTTCCAGCAGCATTTGAATCAGGTCTAACGTCGTTTGCTCGTCGTCAATGACGAGAATTTTCTCGCTCATGCTCTCGACCTTGAAATGTCCCCAATGACGTAGTTCTAACCAATGTTGCAGTTTCTAAACCTTACTGTAGCACAAGGTTAGAATCGGTGCAAGTGGGTAAGAAATCAATAATCTATAAATTGCGGACCCAAAAACCTGCGTTTCCCCACCGCAACTTTTCGCCGCTGCTCCGTGTCGGAATTGTGAGCCGGATCAAATTCAGGTAAGATAACCGAGCATCTATGAAGGGATACTACACGCATGGCACACGCACTGATCACAGGTGGGGCGGGTTTCATCGGCAGCCACTTGACGGAATATCTGCTCGCCGCCGGTCATTCGGTGACAATCATCGACAATTTAACGACTGGACGCATTGAAAACCTGTCCTTGATTGAGCAGCACCCCCGCCTGCGTATCGCCATTGAAGACATTCGCAACATCCATGTGATGGATCGCTTGGTAAGCGAGTGTGATGTGATCTATCATCTAGCAGCGGCAGTGGGCGTGCAGCGCATCATCAGCGAACCGATTGAAACTATCGAAACTAACATCGGCGGGAGCGAAGTCGTGCTAAAAACGGCGCGCCGCTATCGCAAAAAGGTGATGATCGCATCGACGAGCGAAGTATATGGCAAAGGCGTTCGCATTCCGTTTAGCGAAGAAGACGACAGCGTGATGGGTCCCACCATTCGCAGCCGTTGGAGCTACGCCGCATCAAAAGCGATTGACGAATTTTTGGCGCTGGCGTATCACAAACAAGTAGGACTGCCTGTTGTCGTGTTCCGCTTATTTAACACGGTGGGTCCGCGCCAAAGCGGACAATATGGCATGGTACTCCCCCGCTTTGTGCGCTGGGCGCTGCGCGGCGAGCCGATCCATGTCTACGGCGATGGTCAGCAGCAGCGGTGCTTTTGCAACGTGAGCAACGTTGTCGATGCGATTGCTAAACTTGCCGAAAACAAGGACGCGCATGGCGAAGTTGTCAATATTGGCAGCAGCGAAGAAATCAGCATTTTGGAACTGGCAGAGCGCGTCCGTGACCGCGCCGACAGCACGTCGGAAATCAAGCTCATCCCATATGATGAAGCGTATGAAGCGGGCTTTGAAGATTTCCGCCGCCGCATTCCCAACCTAGAAAAGATCAAGCGGCTGGTTGGCTGGGAGCCGACTACATCGCTGGACGACACGATTGACCAAATTATCGAATATGAACGAAGGGAGCTTGTACGTGGCTGAAATTTCCCGTAAAGAACTGATCCTTGCGCTCATCAGCGCGGGCACCAATCCGCGTTTAGCGGGTGTGGACTTCAATGCGCTCGACATGAACCGTCTCGATTTGACGGGGGCGAATCTGCGTGGAGCGCGAGCACAAACGGCGAACCTGCGCGAAGCCATTCTGCGGCTTGCCAACTGCTCGTTTGTGGACTTCTTCTCTGCGGTGATGGTGGGCTGTGACCTTGACGCGGCGAACTGCACGGGCGTGAACTTCACCAACGCCAACCTGACGAGCGCCCGCTTGAGCAACGCCAACTTGACCAACGCGAACTTTAACAACGCCAATTTGACGGGCGCGAATCTCAAAGGCGCGAATGTGACGGGTGTGAAGTTCAACGAGCAAACGACGTGGCCCGATGGCAAGAAGGGCAGCCAGAGTAATCCCGCCGCTTATATTTAAGTGCTGCATCCGGCAAGTTTCTTGAGACCCCCCAACCCCCTCCCCGAATTCAGGGAGGGGGAGTCAGACGCGCTGTTCACTGATAGAATCGCAAGTTGAGGGGATCAGTTCTCAGGAAAATCCTTCACTTGGTGACTATGGGGCAGTTTGTGAACCGCCCCAATTAGCGTGCGTTACGGATTGCTTGTCGCTTCGGCAGCTGCCTCTGTCGTTGAATCAGGTACGACAGCTTGCGCCTCACCTTCAGCGGGAGTGCAGGTCAATTCATCGAACGGATTATCGCCCGTGCCTTCAAACGTGATTGATGTCATAGATGGCACGCGACCATTGGCGTTTGTGCCAAACGTCACCACAATATCGACATCGCCTGTCACTGCGCCTGACCATGTGAGGGGATATTCCGCCGCTTCGTTCGTGAGATCGCATCCATTCGGCAGCGAGCTATACCATCCTCCACACCCGACAACCTCATCGTTGACGTGAATTTTCTTCCCACTAAACGGATCGCGGCGGTTGTCACCCGGATCAACCGTTTGATTGATCACCGTCGAAATGGCTGTGAGCGTAGCATTTTCGAACTCGAACGAACGGCTGACATCGGTCATGGTATTTTGGCCGCGTGTGAACGGGATGGTGATGCCGGCTGCCGCGATAATCCCCCGCCCAATATCCCAGCCCTGCTCACCCATGCGAAAATCAAACGTATGCGACCACGACGGCGGGCAAATATTGGCGGATTCGGTGGCTTCGAGCACGGCTTCGAGCGTTGATTCAGCGGTTGATTCGGCGGTGGCTTCGGGCACAATAGATTGCGCCCCTACGTCAGGTGTTGATTCGGGGGTGCGTTCCGGTTGGGGTGTGTCCGTAGGAGTATCGGTTGGCGTGTCCGTTGAGGTTTCAGTCGGTGTGTCCGTCGGGGTATCCGTCGGCGGTTCGGTAACTTCCGCTGTAGGTTCTGGCGTTTCCGTAGGCACAACCGCGACAGTCGTGGATTCGGCAGATGGTGTACAGCCCTGCACCGCAAAGCCGACACCAGTCATGATCAACATTGTGATGAGCAATCGACTTATTAGTCGATTTGGAGTTTGGTTCATCTTTTCCCCCTGCGCCTATATAAACTGCCTTCGATTATATGCGCCAAAGGAAAAAGATCACCCCGCCGCACCCGTGACAATAGTCCGCAAGATGATCGCCACCAGCAAACCAAACCCCCATAGATAACTGCCCATCGCGGGGCGCTTTTTGGCGGTCACTTCAACGTAAATGAAGAACGGCAGCGAAAGCAGCACGCCCGCGCCATAGATTAAATGCACTTGATCGTAGGGGCGAAACCCCATCGCATACATAATTAAGCCGCTGAGCGCGCCAATCGCCATCAACGCCACAACGGCGTACACGGCAAGCCGAAAGCGCCGCGATACATCGCCGTGACGGATGATACCGATATAGAAACCCACGCCGAACATGATTAACCCAATGACAATGCCCGCGCGGCTGATGAAAAAGTGTATTTCGTGCAGAATGGGGTACAGCGTTTCCACAATCTAGCCCCCATCGGCGGTGCGTGGAACATTCACCGCGCGGGCTGGCGAAGCGGATTCTTCATCCGCGCGGGTCGCCAGCAAAAAGCCCCAGAAGATGAAGATCGCACCAAACAGGATGCCGAAATATTTGTATTCGGGGATGCCCAACTCGTCGATTGCCCCGCCAAGCGCGGGCAGTAAGCCCCCCGCCGCGATCAGCAAATTGCCGACCATGCGGTTACGCAAAATGTTTTTCTTGCGGAATAGGTGTGCGGAATACAACGCGCCGCCCACCAAGCCAATTGTGCCAAGCCCATTCATGATTGGAGAGAAGAAACGCACCGTCCCGCGCGATTCACGCGGCATAATATCGCGGTAGATCGTGACCATATCCGCGCCGGGATACCACACGCTTTCGTCCATCGGTGTGAGAAAAATCGTCCACGGAAGCGTCATCGCGCAAATCAAGACCAACGCCATGTTCAAATTGCGCGCGACATTCCCGCGACGGATGAGCAGGTACGCCGTCCCTAAGCCCAGCCAAGGCGCGACTGCCAGCGCCCCCGACCAATACCACAGCCCGAAGAAAAGTTCACTCCACACAAACGCCAGCACCACTTGACTAAACGCGCCCGTGAAGTAAAGCGCCAAGCCAATCCCCCAACAAAGCAGATGCGGGCGCTTTTTGCCTTCGCTGCGCGCACCCCACCAGCGGCGCAGCACAATCACAGTGAAAATAGCAGTCACAACAGCGGTGATGACAGACGCGATAAAAGGGAGCGTAATCGCTTCGGAGAGGTTCATGGTGATTATCCAGCGGTTCGTTTCAAACGATTTCTGTGAATTTTAGCACGAAGTCGCACGGGGTAAAGATTCTCTACAAAAATCTCAGTAAATCTACAGAATTCACAAGGACGTTTGACCGCGCACATTCCCCCAAGAATTGTGGGCTTCCCCCTAAATTCAGATGGGCATACAATGAGTTAAGTATATTTTTAGTGAGAACGCGATTTGTATGTTCAAGAAGCACAACCGCCGCACGGATGACCGCCGTCGCATCGCGGATCGCCTTGCGGACATTCGCCGTACTCAAGATGCCTGCTTCGATGACATGCTCAACCAGCCTGTCCCCTGCCCACCGATGCACGAACCGGGAGCGTATCCGGCTGATCCGCCGCCGCAGCCTCCCCCGGACATGCCCCACGCATGGACACGCATCCCACGCCGTAAAGGGAACGCCAAAGCGAAGAAGCCTTAAACCACGGAGGGGCTTGCCCCCTCCCTATACAAAATCTACGAAATCATGTTCGCGGGCAGGTGATCCACGCGGTTCATGCAGCGAACCAACACCCCCCATTCGTTAAAATCCAGCCGCGTGAGGGCGGTGTTGTAGTGCAAAAAGAACATCGAGCGCGTGGGCAGCATATTAAACAACGCCTTGAGCAGCGCGTCGATGAACGTCCCGTGCGTGATGATTGCCAAGCGTTTATCGCGGTATTCGGCGTTGTCGGAACGGCGGCGCAGTTCAAGCGCCACGCGAATCGCCCTCCCGTAGAACAAGCCGCGTTCTTCGTGTCCGTTTTCCGCGCGCCACCACCCGGAATCGGTTATGCCATCGGGGAGAAGATAATCTGGGAATTCTTCAAGAATTTCGCTCCGCGTCCGCCCCGGATAACCAACGATCCCGTCTGGCTTCTCCAAGTAAATGCCGCCGTGTTCGTGAATATCGATCCACACTTCAGGCTTAACATCCATCGCTTTTGCCAGCGGCGCGGCGGTTTGCAGCGCGCGATACATCGGGCTGCAATAAATGTGATCAAACCGGAAATTCGGCATGGGATCGTTGCGTGTGTAGCCGGTTTCTGGGTCTGTCCATGGGATGCGAACATCCCCGCCCGCGAACCACTCCGCCAACCTGTCCGACTGCGCTTTGCCGAGCGCAGTCAGTGAAGGATCATAATCGCGCATTGCCTCACGTTCCGCGCGTGTGCCCGAATCGCTGGGGATGGCATTATTCGTGCTTTGTCCGTGCCGTATGATATAGACTTCCATGGGTCCCGTTCACTGTCCATTTGATTGTGTGTGATGGTTGGTTCGGAAGTCAATCTTATCACACCAATGGAGAGGGTTACGCCATCGACGGCGCGGGAAGCGCGCCCTGACGGCGCATCAGTGTAATGGCAGGGAACAGCGTCAGCGCCAGTGTGATTCCACCGATGATGAACGGAAGCGCGGGATCAGACGCGAACAAGCGCCCACCCATCGCTGTGCCGATGATGATCCCCATGCTGGCGGCGGATTGATACCAGCCCAACGCCCCGCCGTTGACTTCTTCCGGTACGGTGGTTGTAGCGATAGATTGCAGCGATGGCATCATGATCCCACTGGCGATGGCGACCAGCGGCAGTGCGAACCCGCCCACATAAAACGGCGACACAATCAGGGCGATAGAGAACAGGCTCATTGACCGCAGCACCGCGCCGATCACGACCAGTCGATGCTCGCCAAAGCGTTTCACCAGCGGCTTGACCAGCACGAACTGCGTGAAGATTTGCCCGAATCCAAATCCGGTCAGCATTAAGCCGTTGCCGAGATGGATCATGTCTAAGGGTTGACCCGCGAAAATCACATGCTCGCCATACATCGCAATTGTGGACGTAAGGAGCGCGATGCTAAACTGCCCGCCGAAGCCAATCAACATGCAGATGAGCAGCGACGAATTCGCCAGCACTTCGCTCAAGCCCAATTTGACCTGCTTGTTCTCGCGGCGCTGCTGGCGCTTTTCTGGCGTAAGCGATTCATCGAGCATCAGCCATGTGATCAGCACCGTGACGAGCGAAACAGTCGCTGCGACCAAAAATGCCGCGCGATCTCCAAAAGCCGCGCTGACAAATCCGCCAATCGCGGGGCCCAAAATATAACCCAACCCGAACGCCGAAAAGACCACGCCAAGCGCCTGTGTCCGCTGTTTGCGCGGCGCGATATCGGTCAAATAGGCTTGTGCGACAATGACGTTCCCACCCGTGATGCCATCGAGAATGCGCCCCAAGAACAGCACTGTCAGCGACTCCGCGCCGCCAAGGATCAAGAAGCTGATGAACGTGCCAATTTGGCTGACGATCAAGACCGGAAGCCGCCCGCGCCGATCCGAGATACGCCCTAACACGGGCGCGGCGAGAAACTGGGCGGCGAAGAACGATGCAAGCAGAAGCGAAATGGTTTCAGGGGACGCGCCGAAGCGGTTGCCCGCGTATAGAGGCAGCACGGGCTGTACAATGCTCGCACCCATGAAGTTGACGAACACGATCAAGAAGATCGTGATGACCTTTTTACGATCCACCGGCTGGCTATCCTGTTAAGACCACACGAAATTGACTAACCTGATCTTAAACGGCTTTGTCTTCCGCCCATATAGACCATTGCATCCCACCTTGCCTGAACGTCCCGTATAATGCTGTGACTCTTGAGGTGATAAGGACACAATTTTTTCATGCTGCGATACAAACGGCAGTTGACAATTCTCATCGGATTCACAGCGTTCGTCAGCTTGGGGCTGCCAGATGGCTTGCTCGGCGTGGCGTACCCCTCCATCCGGCAAACCTTCGGCATCCCGCTCGAATCGCTCGGCACGATGCTGTTCATGTTTACGCTTGGCTACTTGGTGTCGAGCTTCAACGCCGGGCGCTTGATCGCGGGGCTTGGGATCGGCAAACTGCTCGTCATAAGCTGTCTTGCTACTGGCATTGGTTTAATCGGCTACGCGCTTGCGCCGTCATGGGGAATCTTTGTGAGTTTCGCCGTGTTGGGCGGGTTGGGCGCGGGCGCAATCGACGCGGGGATGAACACTTACGGCGCGACTCGCTTTAGCCCGCGCGCGATGCAGTGGCTTCACGGCTTTTATGGCATTGGCGCGACCACCGGTCCGCTGATCATGACCGCCGTACTGGCATCCAGCGGAATTTGGCAGCAAGGGTACTGGATTGTCGCTGTCGTTCAACTTTTACTCGCCGTGGTGTTTGTATTCACGCGCAATATGTGGACGCTCACGCCGCACACCAATTCCGCTGGCGAAGCGATTGGTGAAGGCGCGGATAAACCCGCGCATGTTCGCTCCATCGACACGCTGCGCCAGCCGATTGTGTGGGTGAGCATTTTGAGTTTCTTCGTGTATGTGTGGCTAGAAATCAGCGGCGGTCAGTGGTTCTATACCCTGCTCACCACCTCACGCGGGCTGGATACCATCACCGCAGGAACATGGGTCAGTTTGTTCTGGGGGGCGTTCAGCGGTGGACGCTTCGTGATCGGCGCGCTTGCCAACCGCATCGCACCGCGCAAATTGATGCGAATCTGCATTGTCGGCGTGATGCTCGGCATCACCCTCATTGGACTCAATTCGCCCACGCTTCCGTCGTGGATCGCGCTTATCGGCATGATTCTGCTCGGTATTTCACTCGCCCCCATGTACGCTTCGATGACCATCATGACCCCAAAACGGTTGGGGATTCACACGGCGAATGCCATCGGCTTCCACGCGACGGCGACCATGTTCGGCGTGTTCATTTCGCCAACCGTGATCGGTTCACTGGCACAGTCCACCAGCATCGAAGTGCTGATTCCGGTCATGCTGTTCACGGGCGTAATCTTTATCACGCTGTTTGAAGTGCTGATGGCATATGATCGTGCGCGTGCGCGCGAAAAACAAACTAGACTCTCATCCGGCGCGGCGGCAAGCGTGTAAATAAAAACGGCTCGATATTTCACTATCGAGCCGCCGATATCCATGCGCCAGCCAAAATCATGCCAGCGCAACCTCATCCCGAATGGTGACGACATAACCTTCCCGCTGCACTTTCACACCGGGAAGCGTAGCGGAAAGCGATTGTACGGACGACATCAACGCACCGGTGCTGTTAAAGGCTTCAACCGATGCTTGATCTTGCCATGTAATAATCAGGCGTGCGCTGTCCGGGTCATCAATCTGCTCCAAAAACATCGCAGACACAAAGCCGGGGCGCATCCGAACAGCGGGAAGATAGGAATCGGTGATCACTTTGCGGACTTGCGCCATTGATCCCATCGGTACACGAATGTGCGTGATTTGTGCGTACATGAATGTCACCTCATCTGGTATGACTTTCATTTAGTGTAGACTTATATCCGATGCCAGCTTCCATGACGCTTATCATCAGAATACGCGATTTTTGTGAGATTGGATCGGAGAATTTTGAATGTCGAAATCTGTTTCGCAATTTTTTATCGTGCTGCTGATTGTCCTGTTGACAACAGTATCAGCGGCGGTATTCGCGCAAACCAATGCCACGCCCACCCCCCCCGCAGATTATCGACATGGGCGGCATGATCATGGGCAGCAGCGGCGCATATGGTTCGGAAGAAACACCCGAAGCCGAGTCATTCAATCTTGCCGACCTTGAACAATCGCGCGCCGAAGATGGCGCATTCGTCTTAGGCGATCCCGACGCGCCGATCACGATTGTCGAATTTGCCGATTGGGCGTGTCCTCACTGCCAATCCTACAAAACCACCATCGAACAGCTCATCGAAACCTATGTCGCGGAAGGCTTAGCGCGTTTTGAATTTCGTATGTTCCCAACAATGGGTGGACAGCTCACCTATTACGCCGGACGACTTGCTGAATGTGTTGCTGACGCGCACGCCAACGATGAAACAGCGGCGACCTTCTGGGATGTCTACAGTTTTTTCTATGAACTGGCGGAAGCGGGGCGCTTCAATGAAAGTTTGGCGCGTTACGTAGCGCGTGAATTTGAGTTGAACGAAACGACGCTTTCCGAATGTGCGCTTGCTGAAGGCGAAATGCAAATCGATGTGGACATGCAAGCAGGATCCGATGTTGGAATCAGCGGCACGCCCGCCGTGTTGGTGCGCTATGGAACACTCGAAGAAGGCGGCGAAATGGAATACATCGAATTGAATGACACGATTTATAACCGCGGCGGCGTGGATTTCGACATCCTAGCGGCGGTTATCGAAATCGCCTTGCAAGGGGAAAAATGATCGGGGTGTACGGGCGGTTCACCAACCGCCCGCGATACAACACAGCCTAGTAAGGTCTAACTCACTGTGCGATCTTGCGCGTTCCCATTCGCGCTCACCGTCCCGCTGGATGTCCCTGAACCGTTCCCGTTCACGACGGTGGACGCGCTGACGCTCCCATTTCCACTCGATAGGCTGGTCACCGGGCGCGGCAGCAGTTTGAACCCCGCGTAAACGCTTGTCATGCCCGCGTAGCGAATATTTGCCGAACTGTAAGGGTATTTTTCCGCGCTTTCGACGATTCCCGCCGCCACAGGCGAGAGCAGCAGCATATTCAAACGTGCGTCTAGTGCGGTTTGCGATTCCAACGTGCGATGTGAATAGCGCGTGTCCCAAATCAAACCCGCTTGCGGCATTAAAATCGACAATATCGGGATGCTTTCCGCTTGGATATGCGCGACCAAGCCGTTCACGCCCTGCTTGATTGGGGTGGCGACCATCTCTAACGCTTCTGGCAGAATGATGAACCCGTGCAAGCGCATCCATCCGCCGTTCTGCGCGTCCATCACGCAGTTGATCAAGGCTTCGGCGCTCGATTGATGTTTGAAATACGGTGCTTCTTTATCCGTACTCATACGGATGTATACAGGCTGCTCTAACATGAAAAGTCCTTATAATCCTCGCTGTTTCGATGAGTCGACGGCGTAAAAATGACGGTACGTTCAATGAGGATGTGTTGTTCACAGAATACGTCTATTGTACTCCTGAAATGCGCTTCTAGTGCATCATCATTTTAGCGAAATCATCCCACTCAATTCCTTGCGCGAAAGCCTATCCTGAACAAGAATTATGCGTGTGATGCAAGAGACCGCTGTATTTAAGGATGCGCTTGTGATGTTTGACCCCTCTGAACACCCACACCGACGACGCAATCCCCTGACGGGCGAATGGGTTTTGGTATCGCCGCATCGCACCAAGCGACCTTGGCAGGGGCAGGTCGAACGTCTGCCGGATGAACAGCGTCCCACCTATGACCCCACCTGTTATCTGTGCCCCGGCAACGAACGCGCAGGCGGCGTGCGGAATCCCGCCTATACCGAAACCTTCGTGTTTACCAACGATTTCGCCGCGCTCATGCCCGATGTCCCACGCGATGCACACGATCATCCGCTCATGGCGACACAAAGCGCAGCGGGGACTTCGCGCGTGATCTGCTTTTCGCCCCGTCACGATCTCACGCTGCCGCAAATGCCCGTACACGACATTCGCCGCGTGGTTGATGTGTGGGCGGCACAGGTGACAGAACTGGGTGAAAAATACCGTTGGGTGCAGGTCTTTGAAAACAAAGGCGCTGCGATGGGCGCGAGTAATCCGCACCCGCACGGGCAAATTTGGGCGTGCGACTTTCTCCCTAACCAAGCCGCTGCCGAAGACCGCCACCAGCGCGAATATGTCGAACGTTACGGCGCGGCGCTCTTGGATGAATACGCCCATCTCGAAATGGAACGCGGCGAACGAATCGTCGTGCAAAACGACTCGTGGATCGCCGTCGTCCCGTATTGGGCAGTGTGGCCCTTTGAAACCTTGCTCATGTGCAAGCAGCCCGTTCAGCGCATCCCCGATTTGCAGCCCATTCAGCGTGATCATCTCGCGGATATACTCAAGCGGCTGACAACCCGTTACGATAATCTCTTTGAAACATCATTCCCCTATTCCATGGGGTGGCACGGCGCGCCCACCGGGGATCGCAGCAGCGAAAATCACGCCGGATGGCGGCTGCACGCTCATTTTTATCCGCCGCTGCTTCGTTCCGCGACGGTGCGTAAATTTATGGTTGGCTTTGAAATGCTGGCGGAAGCGCAGCGCGATCTCACGCCGGAACAAGCCGCCGCCCGTCTGCGCGATCAATCCGAAGTGCATTACCGAAGCCGGAACTAAAGGACACACAATGCCCGTTCTCGACATCCTCCGCGCCGCTTTCACCAACAAATTCGGCGGCGAACCGACTATGATCATCCGCGCTCCCGGGCGCGTCAACTTGATCGGGGAACATACCGATTACAACGATGGATTCGTCATGCCCATGGCGATTGACCGTGCCGTGTGGATCGCGCTGCGTCCGCGCCCTGATGAATTTATGGTTGTCTATTCTGTCGATTATGACAACATCGCGGAAATGTCGCTGTCGGAAATGGTGCATCGCCAACAGCCGTGGGCAGAATACATGAAGGGAGTCGCGTGGGCGATGCAGGAAGCAGGCATGGCGCTTCGTGGATGGGAAGGGGTGGTCGGCGGCGATGTGCCGCGCGGCGCGGGCTTGTCCTCGTCTGCGGCTATTGAACTCGCCACCGCGCGCGCCTTGACCGCCGTGTCCGATCTCGATTGGAATCCCGCCGACATGGCGCGCATCAGCCAGCGTGCGGAAAACGAATGGGTCGGTGTCAAATGCGGCATCATGGATCAAATGATCAGCGCGGCGGGCGTGGCGGGGAGCGCCCTGCTCATCGACTGCCGTACCCTTAAAACACAAACCGCGCCCCTCCCGTTTGGCACAGCCGTCTACGTGATGGACACGACCACGCGGCGCGGTTTGGTCGAAAGCGCCTACAACGAACGGCGTGAACAATGCGAACAAGCCGCCGCGTATTTCAAGGTCAAGGCGCTGCGTGACATCACCATCGAAGAACTGGAAGCCGCCAAAGGCGATCTCGATCCGCTTGTATACCGCCGCGCGCGGCATGTCGTCACGGAAAATTCGCGCACCTTGCAAGCGGCGGGCGTACTCCCACTGGATGACGCGGTGATGTTTGGCAAATTGATGAACGCGAGCCATACCAGCTTGCGCGATGATTTTGAAGTGACCAACGATGCGCTTAACCAAATTGTCGAATGCGCGCAAGAACATCCGGCGTGCTTCGGCGCGCGCATGACCGGGGCGGGCTTCGGCGGCTGCGCGGTGGCGTTGATAGCGGCGGATCAAGCCGAGTCATTCGCGCAGCATGTGAGCGCGTGCTACCAGTCAAAAACCGGTCTGACTCCGGCACTTTATCTTTGTTTACCAAGCGCGGGCGCAAGTGTTGTCGATAGCACAGAATGAAAATCGCGTAAAGGCGGAGCGTCCTGTAATGCCTGAAAAGACGCGCGCATTATCATCCAACCGCGCGCGTCTTTTCTTGCTCACCTTGTTAATCGTGAGCGGTTTCTTGGTGCGTGTAGTCGGCACAGCTTCATCCGTTGCCTACATCCCAGATACGCAGATCATTCGTGAAGGTTTGCAGATGGGGCAAGAAATCGCAGGGGACCGGGGTGTGTTGGAAGTCAAATATCCGTTCACACTGCCGCTGTATTTGCTCGTCACCTATTCGATACTGCTTGCCGTGCAGCTTCTCACGGGCGCGGTCACATCGCTTGACGGCTTCATGGCGTATCTGTTCGCCAACCGCGAAGCGATTCACATGTTATCGGTGTGGTCGCTCAATGTGATCAACGTTGGCATTATCCCGCTGATATTTCTGCTCTCGCGGCGCATCAATCCGCGTCATTCCGGTTGGTTGGCAGCGGGCATGGCGACATTCAATTTGCTGCTGGTGCATTTTTCGCATCATGCGCGCCCGCATGTGCCTCTGACGACGCTTTCGACTCTTGCCGTGTTCTTGCTCATCGAAGTCGCGCATAATGGGGGCTGGAAATGGGGGCTTGCCGCCGCCGTTATCAGTGCGCTCACAGTGGGGACGCTGCAAAACGGGATCATCATCGCCGCGCCCTTCGCGCTGGCATTTTTTGTGCGCGCGTTTGACGCGAAGGGCAAATTTTCGCTCCGCGTTTTCTTTTCGGGCATGACCATCGTATGCGCCCTAATCTTCGCCGTGTTGAGCCTGCTCCTTTCACCCGCGCTTGTGAGCGAACTCGCTGGCATAGTCATGGGAACCCTGCAAGGCGGGGATACCATCATCCAACTCGGTCAAGGCAGCCACGCCTTCACACCGAGTCAATTTATGCTTGACATGGTGCCGATATTCATCCGCTACATCTTCAGCTACCAGCCGTTCTTAACGGTGATTTTTCCGTTTGCGCTCGCCTATTTGATTTGGCGGCTGCGGCGGCAGATCAAGCTGCTTGTGGTGCTGCTCCCTTTCCCGATTATCAATCTCGTGATGTGGGCACTCTATGAAGGCACATCACCGCGCGTGCTTGCCGTCACCGTGCCGCTGCTCATTCTTGCGGGCGCGTTCTTGATTGAAGATGTATCCGCCTTTGCCGCCGCGCGTCTTAAACTGCCCATCCGCGCAGTCTTGATTCCGGTATCCCTTGCGATTTTGATCCCAACAATCGCGCTGTCGCTGCGATTCGCCTACGTAAGCATTCAAGCGGATACACGCACTCAAGCCAGCCAGTGGATCGAATCCGCAGTTCCAGCGGGGAGTACCATCCTCACCAACTTTGCCGCGCTCGAACTCACGCCTACGCGCGCCAGCTTGGAACGTCAAGCCGCCGCCTATCCAGAGTCATTGGGGACACAGAATCAATGGCTGCTTTCACAACCGGATTCAGCATTTCAAGCGCCGGCATTCGACCTTATTAATAACTTGATCTACCGCCATCCCTACGACGAAAGCGCCGCGATCTTCCAATCGCCCCATTATGCGCTCCTTTACAGCCGGACCAATTTCTATTTTGAATTTTCACCCTCTGTCGCGTTTTACATGGCGAATGCCGAATTGCTCCAGTTGTTCTGCCCCGGCATTCCTTTGGATTACACCTATCTACCGGAAGACTTGACGCGCATGGGCTGGCGCGATATCTGGATGGTTGATCATCCCGGCACAATTACCTTTGTTTTCCGCTATGAACCGTCAAGCCAGCCGCTCATCACACCGGAAGCATGGATAGCGCAAGCAGATCACCAAGCAGTCGCGTGTAGGGAGTCATAGCCCCGCCCGTTTATCGCATGGTTGGCTTCAAGGTATAATCACAGTTGATCTTTGGGGCACTCGTCATCACCACACATCACGGAAGGACTCATCTTGGCTGCTCAACCTTCAAGCCGCGATATTGCCCGCACGCTGCGCGCTGCCATTCCCCACCACAAAACACAGGTGTTTCATCTACCACCGACTGCCAGCCCGATTGGATCAACCGTCGAACTCCTCGTCGAAAACCTCGACACGCAGCCCGAAGCGCATCTCACCGATACCCGCCGCAAGTTAAGCTGGATCGTCCCGCTTTCACGCCGTGATGATGGGACATGGCGCGCATCCCTTTTGCTGCCATCCGAACCGACCATCCTCGAATATGAGTTCCGCATTGTGCATGATCCGGCAATCCCGACGATCAAAGAATTTCGCCAAGTCGAAGGACGCAATACTCCCGTTTATGGCGAATGGGAAGAAAAACCGTTCAAAATCGCGGTCTACGATCCCGCCCAAATGCCCGCCGATTGGACGCGCGGCATGGTCATCTACCAGATTTTCCCGGATCGCTTTGCTGATGGCGACCCGACGACGAATCAAGCCTCAAAAGGCGTGTACGGTCTGCCGCCGCTGTTCAAGCAGTGGGGGGAAGTCCCCGAAAAGCCGCCGATGGGACGCGACTTCTTCGGCGGCGATTTGCGCGGCGTAATTGAGCATCTCGATTACATCGAAGACTTGGGAATCGACTGTGTGTACTTCACGCCCATCTTCCACGCGGCATCGAATCACCGCTATGAGGCGATCAACTATTTGAAGATTGACCCGATGCTTGGGACGGATGCCGACTTCGATGAGCTGGTCGAAGAACTCCACGCGCGCGGGATGCGAATTGTGCTGGACGGTGTGTTCAATCACTGTTCGGCAGACAGCATCTATTTTCAAGACGCAAAGCGGAGCAAAGAGTCGCCTTTTTATCGCTGGTTCACGTTTACCACGTATCCCGATGAGCCAGTCGGCTGGTGGGGCTACGGATTCATGCCAGAATTCATCGAATGCCCGGAAATGGAGTACTTCTTTTTAGGCGAAGGCGGCGTGACCGAACACTGGCTGCGGCGCGGAATCGACGGGTGGCGGCTTGATGTCGCATTTGACAACACCGACGAATTTTGGCGGCGCTTTCGCAAGCGCGTCAATGCCGTCAAGCAGGGCGCGTACTTGGTCAGCGAATTATGGACGGATTCCACCCACTACATGCTAGGCGATACGTTCAACGGCACGATGAACTATCGCGTTACATGGGCGGTGCGTGGATTTCTCGCCTATGACAAGCTCTCGCCTAGCGAGTTGGATGATCGGCTGCATACGTTCCTGCGCGATACCCCGCCGCCCGCCGTCCAATCGCAGATGAACCTACTCGATTCGCATGATAGTGACCGCATCTTGACCGCGTGCGGCGGGGATGTGCGCCGCGCTAAACAATGTTACGCCTTTATTTTCGCCTTTCCCGGCGCACCCATGATCTACTACGGCGGCGAAACCAATCTGCAAGGGGAATACGCCGAAGACGGGCGGCGCACCATGCCATGGGACAAGCTCGACACCTCCATGATCGACTGGATGCGCGGGGCGCTGCTGGTACGACGGGCGCTTCCCGCGCTGTGTACGGGCGATTTCGCCCCCGTCATCGTGGATGATGCGTGCAAGGTTTACGGCTTCCTCCGTGCACAAAACGGCGAATCGGTCTACGCGCTTTACAACGCCAGCGACTCGCCCGCCGCCATCCTCCTTTCCGGTGTCATCGGCACATGGCGCGACGTACTGCATCTTGATCCGCTCGAAATCACAGATACCAGTGATGGGCTGCATGTCACGCTGCCCGCGCGCGGCGCGGCGTGGCTGGTGGAAATGAACTAATTTTTACGCGGGCGGCTCACGAGCCGCCCCACAAAGACGATTGATAAATCGGGGTTACTCACACCACTGCTGACCATCCACGGCGGGCGCGCACACGATGTATTCGCTGCCGCGCGTGGGCGTGTACCATGTCGAGATCAGGCTCACGCCAAGATCGACAACACAGCCCATCACGCCGTTATCGGCGTAGCAATATGCCCCGCTTTCGGACATGCTGTCGGGCCTACGCTCAAACATCATCAACGGCGGCGCGATGCGAACCGCATCCATGCGCGCGATGATCGCGCTGCTGTCACTTTTATACAGCGGCGATCCCGGCGTTAGCACCAGCACTTCAACTTCGCACGGGTTATTCGAGCCTTGCGCCAGCAGTTGATTCTGGGTAACCAGTACCACCTGTAAGCGATTGCCTTCGTTCTGCACCGTCTGATCAACCAGAGGGGCGCTCTCTGAACCGTTCGCCACGCCAAATGCGTTTCGGAAAACATGTTCCATGCAGCCTTCCCCCGGTGGATTGATGAGCATCAACAGGGGTGCGCGCTGCGCTTCCAACGGGCGTGCGCCTAACGGATCTGTCGGGATGGGAAAGCCGAGATCGCCCACTGTATTGATCACGCACACAACCGATCCTTCATAAATCATGTAGCGATCACATGTGTCGGCTGGCGGTGCATTGCCTTCCGGCGGCGTGATCGTGGGCATTTGGCGGGCGCAGTAAGTTTGCCCTTCAAATTCGGCGGTTTGCGCGCACCGAATATTGTCGGCAATCGGGAACAAACATGCTACTTCGCCATCAATCACCGTCACCGACACACAGTCGAGTTCGCCTGTTGGCACACTGTCAGGAATCGCATTCCCTTCAAGCGTCCCGACGGTCAGCGATTCCAGCATCTCGGATGGGACCAGCACATCATACGCGCCGGAAACAATCGTCACGGTGAACAAGGTTTCTAAGCAGTTTTCCCCGCTCACCACGGACGCAGCAACCC
>DAOTZD010000008.1:0-237275 GCA_034434595.1 Anaerolineae bacterium | reverse complement strand
TACGTGTTCCTCACCCGTTCGCCACTCAACAACCGTAGTTGTTCCGTTCGACTTGCATGTGTTAGGCACGCCGCCAGCGTTCATCCTGAGCCAGGATCAAACTCTCCGTTGAGTGTCTGTCCCTTTTGCTTCATCGTCGTGCTTCACAGCACACGATGTTTGTTTTGTTGCAAGGCTCTTTCTGTCTCACTATTCTGTTGTTAAAGTGCCACGACATTTCTGTCGCCACGTGCATTTACCAAATCCTAACAAGAATTGTACCACAAATATCCTGTCATTTACAGACAGAAATTCTGCTCACAGACATATTCTGGAGCAGCATTTTTGTGACTTCCCTTGTTAACTGGATAATTGGGGTTGTGGAACTTGGTGTCGTTCCACTTATCCGAAGTAGTTTTCACCACAAAGGTGATCGCACGAAGTAGAAGGCATTATACGATGAACTATAGGAGTGTCAAGCCCTTTATTGAGCGAATTTAAGGCGAAATTCGATCAACCGTGTGTCTAGACACTCCATGACGGCATAGCTCGCCCTGTTTTAGGCGTTGACTCGCACAATTGACAAGCCATCGTAGCCTTTGCTGCCAACGGTTTGAATCGCCGTCGCGGTGATCTTTCCCGATGCACGGTGCGATGCCAGTATGTCCATCGAACGGCGCACACCTTGTACGCGCTCATCGCTGGTGTGCGGATTGGCGACTTCGCCGCCGCGCACGACGTTATCGAGAATGATCAAGCTGCCCTGCCGCGCCAACTTGAGCGACCACTCGAAATAGGCGGGCATATTCTCTTTATCCGCGTCGATGAAGATGAGGTCGAACGGTGCGCGGGGGTCATTTGCCAGCGCGGGCAGCAAATCGAGCGCCGCGCCCAAGCGAATATCGACTTTTCCCCCGATTCCCGCACGATCCACGTTTGTACGCGCGACTTCGGCGTGCTTGGGGATCAGTTCAAGCGTGATGACGCTGCCATCGGCGGGAACGGCGCGCGCCAGCCAGATGGTGCTGTATCCGCCAAGTGTGCCAATCTCCAAAATCGACTTCGCGCTGATGCTTTGCGCGAGAATCGCCAGCAGTTGACCTTGATTCGGCGCGACTTGAATTTGCGGCAGTCCCGCTTGATCCGACGCGCTGATGGCCGCATCGAGCGCGGTGTCATGATCGACCAAAAGCGCGTTGAAATAATCGTCTACTGCCGTCCATTGGGCTTGTGACATGAATTCCCCCCCAAATTAGTGACCAACGCTAGTTTATTGTTGAGCAAGCTGCCGCGCGTGGCAATAACCACCCCGAACTGTTTTACGTTACACTAACGAAAATTGTGCGGTTTGGTCACCGCGCAAATTCTAGGCAACCCAATGGTGTCTACATGACGTTTCTTGTTCAACGGTTTATTGCCACGCCTACATGGTTGACGCGCCTCTTGACCCGCTTCTGGGACATTGCCGGATCGGTGGGGATACGCACGAAGGTTTTGGGGATCGTCGTCGGCGTGATTGTACTGCTTGGCGTATTCGTGACGATTCAGCTGAGGGCGGCGCTCTATCAAACATTGGAAGCGGAACTGTACACACAGGGACTTGACCTGATGCGCTTCGTCAGCGGGCGTTTAGAAACACTGCTTGCCGAAGGCGATGAAGCCGCGATTGGCGATTACCTGTTCGGGCTGCAAGAACATTATTCCGGCAACGGACATAACACGCTGATCGATTATGTGTTCATCGAGC
The DNA here is from genome assembly GCA_034434595.1 of Anaerolineae bacterium. Classification (GTDB taxonomy): domain Bacteria; phylum Chloroflexota; class Anaerolineae; order Aggregatilineales; family Phototrophicaceae; genus Flexifilum. The sequence continues at coordinate 235,549 of DAOTZD010000008.1, read as the reverse complement.
GCATCGACGAAACGACGGGCGAGATCAGCGTGATCGCCAGCACCGTCCCGAATATCCCGCCGAACGTCCTCGCGCTGCCGGAAAACCCATCGCCGGACTTGGCACGCCATCTCACCACCGTAAACGGCGACGTGATCGACGTTGGGGCGCGGGTGGGGGATGATCAAACGATACTGCGCGTGGGTTTGGCAGAGGACAATATCGAACACGTCGTCAACATTGTGTTGATGCAAATTTTCACGCTTACGTTGGTCATGATTGTGGTCGGGTTTGGAGCGGCGTTCTTCTTGACGTGGATACTCACGCGCCCGATTTACAGCCTTGTGCAAGCGACGAAAGCCGTCGCGCAGGGGGATTTTTCCCAGCAAGTGCCGCGTTGGGCAAATGACGAGATTGGCGCGCTGTCCGAATCGTTTAATGCGATGACGCGCTCGCTTGCGCGGGCGGAACAGGAACGCGGCGAACGCGATGCCATGCGCCAGAACTACATTCGCGGGGTGATTGCCGCGCAAGAGGACGAGCGCAAGCGCATCGCCCGCGAACTGCACGACAGCACCAGCCAATCGCTCACATCGCTGATTGTGGGGTTACGCAATCTTGAAAGCGCGAATGACATGGACGCGATGCGCGCGCAAATCAAGGATATTCGGCAGGTGGCGAATCAAACGCTGGAAGAAGTGCATCAAATCGCGTGGCAGCTTCGCCCAACCGTGCTGGACGATCTCGGCTTGAATGCCGCGCTCGAACGCTACATCCGTGATTTTCAAGTGCGCTACGGCATTCCGGTTGATTTCGCGGTGCGGAATTTGAGCGAACGACTCCCGCGTGAACACGAAACCACACTGTATCGCATCGTGCAAGAGGCGCTGACCAATATCGCCCGCCATTCCAAAGCGCAAAACGCCAGCGTATTGATCGAACAGCGCGCGAATCCTACGCCGCGCATCCGCGTGATCATCGAAGATAACGGGGTGGGGTTCGATCCTTCGACCAAGATCATGAGCGAGAAAAGTTTGGGATTGCACGGCATCCGTGAGCGCACGCAGTTATTGGGTGGCACGCTGACGATTGAATCGCAGCCGGGGCAGGGGACGAGTTTGTTTGTTGAAATTCCGGTTGGCTTAACGGAAAGCGAGTCTGCATGAGCGAAAGTCTAAGCGAACGGATCAAAATTCTGCTGGCGGATGATCACGCGCTGCTGCGTTCCGGTTTACGGCTGCTCATCGACAGCCAACCACAGTTGACCGTCGTGGGCGAAGCGGGGACAGGCGTGGAAGCGGTCACGAAGGCGCGCGAGCTTCAACCGGACGTGATTTTGCTCGATTTGAACATGCCGGAATTGGACGGACTAGGCGCAATCCCGCTCATCAAAAAGGATGCGCCGCACACGCGCATCTTGATCCTCACACAGCATGACGACGTGAGCTATCTACAGGAAGCGTTGAAGGCGGGCGCGTCGGGATACATTCTGAAAAAAGCCGTGGACAGCGAACTGATCATGGCGATTCAGACAGTTATGCGCGGGGATCGCTATGTCCATTCTGCGATGACGGAAAAACTGCTCCAGCAGATTGACACGCAGACGAGCGCGAAATCGCACAGCGCCCCTGACCCGTGGGAATCGCTGTCTGACCGTGAGCGCGATGTACTGCGGTTGGTGGCATTGGGCTACACCAACGCCGAGATCGCCGCCGAATTATTTTTGAGCGTGAAAACGGTTGAAACCTACCGGATGCGCGGGATGGAAAAGCTCGACTTGCAGACGCGGGCACAGTTGGTCAAGTTCGCGCTGGAACGCAAGCTGCTGGAGTGAATCATCCCCAAACGACGACAAGCGTTGTGAGTTCGATTCAATATTTATACAAACCAACGCACATAAGTAAAAAAATCTACTCCTATACTTAAGTTAAACACGTGTGCGTTGTGTCGGGGGGGATTTCATGCCATATACGACATCATGGTTGATCAAAGATCGCGTCGTGTATTCCGAATTTCACGGGGCGGTTTCCAGTGATGAACTGGCCACCTTCATCGAACAAGTGCTTGACTTGGCAAAGGCAGGCACAGGCATGGTGCATCACATCAGCAACAGCCTTGATTTGCAGAAATTGGAGTTTTCGCTCAAGACCGCGCAAACGCTGGTGAAGGGGCGCAAACTAACGACAGAAATCACATGGCAGGTGGACATCAACCGGAACCCAATCAATAGATGGTTTGCCGATTTCTTGAGCCAGTTTGTAGGCGTGCGAACCCGCACTTTCCCTACCCTCACGGAAGCATTCGAGTTTTTGAAGGCGCAAGACCCGACTCTTGCTGATGTGGATTGGGAGGCATTACGTGTGCAAATTGAATCGAAGCAGGAAGCGCTTAAGTGAACGACACAGCGCGATGGGCGGTAGTCACTGGCGGAACGGATGGAATCGGCAGGGCGACGGCGGAACGTCTCGCACTACGCGGGTATCACGTTGTCATCGTGGCGCGGAACGCTGAAAAAGGTGAGCGCGCGGCGGGCGAATTGAACGCGAAAGCGGCATCGAACGCCGTGACGTTTTGGCAGGCGGATTTGTCGCTGATGCGAGAAGCGGAACGGCTGGCAGCGCGTCTGCGTGCTGAACTGCCGCGCTTGGATGTGCTGATTTACTGCGCGGGGGTGATGCTTCGGCGGCGCACGCTGACCGCTGAAGGAATTGAAACGGTGTTTGCCGTGCAGTATCTTTCGCGCTATCTGCTGACTGGGCGTGTGATTGATCTGCTTGAGCGCGACAGCGGTAAGCTCGTGAACGTATCCGCAGGGGGAAGTATTCCCATGCCATTGGATTTTGACAACTTGAACGGCGAGAAATTCTATCACGGCGTGATCGCGCTGATGCATGAATCCGTCGCCAACGATATGCTGATCTTGGACGTGAATGAACGGTATCCGCATGTGTGCGCGTACTGTTATGGTCCGGGTTATGTGCGAACAACATTGATGCGTGATATGCCGGCATGGCTGCGATTTTTCTCTGCGACAGGCGGACGGCTGATCTCGATTACGCCAGAACGCGCCGCCGACCAGATCATGACGCTGATCACCATGCCACACCCGAACGGTTTGCATGGACGGCTGATCGAGTTCGCGCGCAAGGTTCATCATAACAAGCCGCGCGGGTTTCGGGCGGACGCGCGGAATCGCCAACGGCTGCGCGAAGTCAGTGATCGGCTGATTGCGGGGGCAAAACCGTGACTTGGCAAAAAGGGAGAGGGGTTGCCCCTCTCCGCTGATTCGTCACCCTACCAACGCCGCGTAGTGTTCGCGCAGATAATGCCCCGTGAGCGACGACTCATCCCTGAAGAGTTCGGCGGGGGTGCCAGCGAATACAATTTCACCGCCTTGATGCCCCGCGCCCGGTCCCATGTCGATGACCCAATCGGCGCGGGCGATCACGTCAAGATTGTGTTCGATAACAATCACCGTGCTGCCGTTATCGACCAGCCGATCCAACAGGCGGATCAAGTTGTCCACGTCCTGCATGTGCAAGCCCGTCGTCGGCTCATCGAGGATGTAGATTTGCGATGTATTACCGAGTTCGTTGGCGAGTTTGAGGCGCTGGCGTTCGCCGCCCGAAAGCGTCGTCAAGGGTTGGCGCAGCGTGATATACCCCAAGCCGACATCCACCAGTGCGTTGAGGATTTTTTTAAGCGCCGCATCGGTGAAAAATTCCGCCGCTTCGACCACCGACATTGACAGCACATCGCTGATCGATTTACCGTTCAGCTTGTAGGCAAGCACTTCATCGGTGAACTGCTTGCCGCCGCACGCTTCGCACACGGTTGCCACGGGATCCAGAAACGAGAGATCGGTATAGATCAAGCCCAAGCCGTTACATTCAGGACATGCGCCCTGCGAATTGGCGCTGAACAACGCCGGATTGACTTTGTTGGCGGCAGCGAAGCGTTTGCGAATAATGTCGAGCATCCCGGTGTTGGTCGCAAGGTTGGAGCGGCGTGAGCCGCGTGTGAGCGTTTGATCGATGGCGACAACCGGGTATTTTTCCGGCAGACAGCCGCGTACCAACGACGACTTGCCCGATCCAGCCACTCCGGTGACGACAGTGAGTACACCAACGGGAATATCGACGGTGATGTCTTTGAGATTGTGCAGATTGGCATGTTCAATGCGGAGCGCGCCTTGCGGCTGGCGCGGCGATTCTTTGATGGGCTGGTGATTGTTCATGTGCCTACCCGTTACGGTATCGGACGCGAACAACCCGTGTACATCGCCTTCGTAGACGATCTCGCCGCCACTGCGTCCCGCGCCGGGACCCATATCGATGATGTGATCCGCGATGACGATGACCTTCGGCTTGTGTTCGACCACAAGTATGGTATTGCCTTTATCCCGAAGTTGCACGAGGAGTTCATTGAGGCGGTGAATATCATGCGGGTGCAAGCCGACGCTCGGTTCATCGAACACATAAGTCATGTCAGTGAGGCTGGAACCAAGATGGCGCACCATCTTCACGCGCTGCGATTCGCCGCCGGAAAGCGTAGAGGTTTCGCGGTTCATGCTTAAATAGCCCAAGCCAATATAGACGAAGTTGTTCAGCTTGGCGATCAACGCTTCGGTGACAGGCGCGACAGTGGGATCGTCAATCGTCTGGATGAACTCGACCAGATCGGACATTTCCATCGCGGCACATTCCGCGATGTTTTTGCCGTTGATCAGGCTGCCAAGCGCCGCCTGACTCACGCGCGCGCCCTGACACAGCGGACACACCGAACGGGTGACAATCGGCTCGACGGCGGCGCGAATATGCGGCTGAAGCTGATCGATGTCTTTGCCGAGATAGGCTTTTTTGAACTTGAGGAGTAAGCCTTCAAAGGTCATGTTCATCGTTTTGCCGCCGATGCCAATTTTGACCTTGGTTTCGGGCAAATTTAAGAATTTGTCCATTTCTTCTTCGGTGTAATCGCGCAGTTTTTTGTCGTTATCGAAGAAACCAGAATCGACGAACAACTGCCAGTACCACGTATTGACCGCGAACGTGGGAAAGTTGATCGCGCCTTCGTTGAGCGATTTATCGCGGTCAATCAATTTGTCGAGGTCGATGCTGGAGACATTACCCAAGCCTTCACATTCGGGACACATCCCCTGTGGATCGTTGAATGAGAAGAAGTGCCGTCCGCCAATATGCGGCTGACCGATTTTGGAATACAACTGGCGAAGTAGGGCGTAGGCATCGGTGATGGTGCCGACGGTGGAGCGCGAATTGCCGCCGATGCGCTTTTGATCGATGATGATTGCCGCTGAAAGATTGTTGAGCGAGTCTGCATCCGGCTGACCGTAATGGGGCAGAAAGCCCTGCACGAACGCGCTGAAGGTTTCATTGAGTAGACGTTGTGATTCGGCGGCAATCGTGCCAAACACGAGCGACGATTTACCCGAACCTGATACCCCCGTAAATACCGTGATCTTCCGCTTGGGGATGTTGACCGACACGTTCTTAAGATTGTTCTCACGTGCGCCGCGCACTTCGATAAAGCCGTATAGGTTGGACGTTCCGTTTTGAGTCATTGACATCCTCTTGCATTGATGTGATGCGGGGAAAACAAAACGACACGCTTGGGGGTACTTCCAAGCGCATCGTTGGGATAATTTTTGACGCTAAGGTTAAATGGTGAAAACGGGGGGATTTGTGAAATGGGGTGTAAGCGCGAAAGGCAAATCCCCCCCGTTTCGGCACTTGAGGACAGGACACATTTAAAAATTATTTCGACTGTAGGACGGTGGCCTGCCCCCGCCGTGTTTGAACAAACGGACGAGGCAAGCCTCGTCCCTACATTCTCACCCTATCCCACCGCTTTGAATCACAGACGGCGATTGTCAAAACGCCGATTTGTTAAAACTGTCCTGTCCTCAATTCGGCACGGAGGGGTCAAGACCTCCCCCTACTGCACGTTACTGGTTCAATCGTTGTCGTTCACGTAGATATCGACCACGCGCGGGGATAGTTCAGGGGTGCGCGTGAGGCTGGATTCGACATAGAAGCGCACGAAATTTGTCTCGAAAACTTCCGGGGTGCTGTCATCAAGCGCATACACTTCAAACGTGCGTAAGGCACTCCAATTGGATGCATTGAAAGTGCGCGATGCGGGCGACACCGCGATCTGCGACGGATCGCTGACTATAGGCGTAATGGTGATGCGTTCTCCCTGCGCGGGAGGCGCATCAAGATGCAGGGCAAAGTAACCGACTCCCCCTTCATCAATGACCACAAGCGAGCGCGTGAGATGCAGCACAACCGCGCTCTGCGCTTTGGCGGCACGCGGGGCGATAAGGATCACGAGGGCGATTAACGCAAGTAGAACGACTAAACGTGCGGTATACGCATGTGCAGCCTGCACAGAGAGAGATAGACCCTTCCGCATGATCATCAAAATTCCTTGTTGGGGCAGCAAAATAAAAACACACTCGTGTGAATGTGTCTTTATTGTATGGTTAATTTATTGACAAACCGTTAAGATGCTGCTCACACCACAATGGTATGACCATTGTCCTAACCTGTGTAGACGACGCGCCACACCAGCCCGTACACATAATCCGCGACGACGAGCGCGCCATCTGGTGACATGATCACGTCGATGGGGCGGATCAAGCCGGTGACGAACGCTTCGGGAATATAAGGAAGCGGTGTGCGCGTAGGGTCATAGGGCGAGAGCGTGAACTGTAGTTCAGGGAGGTGGGCTTCTGGCGGGACGGTTCGCGGCTCAACGCGGATGATGCGCTGACCGTCGGGGGTGCCGTTCCAGAGCGCAACGAATAGGCTGTTGAAGATATTCGACGGAAATTGACTGCCTGTGTAGACGGTCACGCCGCGCGGCAGGGTGTTCGTTGGCAGGGTGATCAAATCCGGCACGACTTCGAGTGTGGCAGGTTGGAAGGGGCATTCTTCGCAGCCGCGTTCCATCCAATAGGGGAAACCGTGATGCCGCGCGCGTTCGATATGCAGCACGCGATCCCCTTCGCCCGTGAACATGCCGTTATCCGTCGCATAAAGTTCGCCCGCCGCATCGAACGCGAGATCGAACGGGTTGCGGATGCCTTCAGCGTAGACTTCGATCTCGCGGGTGGCGGGGTTGATTCGCAAAATTGATGCTTCGTAGGGCTGCGGTGCTGCGTAGCGATCCAACGATCCGGGGGGTACTTCCCAATGATCAGTCAGCGACCCTACGCCGACATAGAGAAAGCCATCGTGCCCGAACGCGAGTCCATTGGCTTGGTTGTCGATGAGCGAAAGGCAGCATGGCAGATTTTCAATGACGGTGAACAGCAGTCCGCCGGGAAGCACACGATAGATCGTCGCTCCGCTGGTGGGTGCGGCGCGTCCCGTCACATAGAGATTGTTCGTGCCGGGTTGAAACGCTAAACCCAACGGCGACTCGATGGTCGCGCTGACACGTTCAGTTGTTCCATCGGCGTTCATGGCATAGACTGCGCCGGAGCGCGTGCCGTTTTCCAACACCGTCGCATACAAGCGGTTATCCGCGCCATAAGCGATCTGCATGACTTCGCCGGGGAAACGTCCGGCAGGCTCGACCCGGTAGCGCGGCGGCACTTGAATGCGCTGTAACCATCCGTCGATGTCATCGACGCACGGAAAATCGCCGCATGACCAACCTTCGGGCGCAGATAATCCGGCTGGCGGGTTGATATAAGCGGCGGGCGCGCCCATATTCGACGCGGGGGTAAGCGTGAAGATCGCTTGCGGCGGCGGGGGAGTGGCTGTTGGGGTGGTACGCGGCGTAGATGTGGCGAAGATCAGTTCCGGTGTGCTGGTGGGGATAGTGATCTGCGCGGTGGAATCGGCTAGGGCTGCCCACAACCCGACGAGAACGAGAATCGAGGCGATGAGCAGCGTGATAGTGAGGTGGAAAAGTCGTTTCACGCGAATAGAGACCCACTGGAGTGCTTACGGATAGATATAAACGGCGGGCGACGCGGACGAAACGGTCGATGCTTCGCATCGCGTTTCGGGGGTCGCCCCTACTGGCGATTGTGATGACGGGCGGTTCACGAACCGCCCCTACAACACCGCGTTTGATCGCGACTTGCGTTAAGGTATTAAGCCGACCATTGCGCGACCTGCCGCAAGACCGCTTAACACCGCGCCTTCGACGCGCGGACCGCCGAACGCATCGCCGCAGAAGATCAGCGGCGGCGTGCCCACTGCTTGCAGACAGCGTTCGGGATAGCGTGTCACCGGCTGAGAATATTTCCAGCGTTTGATCTGCGCTTCGCGGATCACACCATCTTCACCGATGAACGGCATCAAGTCGATGCGGAGTGCCGACACGATTTCTTCATCGCGTAAATCCCACAGGCTGCGGCTGTAACTGGGGCTGGCTTGCACCGTGAGAATGGTATCGGATTCGCTCAAGCCTTTGCGCTTGTTATCCGCAATCCATGTGAGCTGCGCGCCGGGGCGCTGGATCGCACCCGGTGCGGGCAGCGATACCATGCCATCAACCACCAATATACCCGTGACACACGGTTCATAGTCGATGGATTCAAGGGCTTTATGCTGCTCATTGTTGAGCAAAACGCCGCCTTTTCGCAGCACTTCAAGCGACTGCGGCACAGGCGGTGTGAGAATCAGCGCGCGCGCCGTAACATGATTCCCGTTTACGTCGTCTACCTGCCAGCCTTCGTTGAAGGTGCGCGCGGCGTTGATTTCGGTGTTCACACGCGCATCAATGGTCGCGGCGAGCAGTTTGGGCAGCGCGTTCATGCCGCCGCGCACGGCGTAGCGCGGATGTCCGTCGCGTTCAGACGTGAGACTGCCGTCGCTCCAACCGCGTGACCATTCGAAGATCACGCCGTCCGCCAGCCAGCGATCCACATAGGCTTGAAATTCGGCATCGCGCACGGTGAAAAACTGCGCGCCGTGATCCGCCAAGCCTTCACCCACGCGCCGAGTCGCCATGCGTCCACCGACACTGCGCCCTTTGTCCAGCACGATGACTTTTTTACCCGCTTCTACCAGCGTGCGCGCCGCCATTAATCCCGCCAAGCCCGCGCCGACGATCAAGACATCTGTTGCAAATGTGGTCATACAAGAGCCTCACGCCAATCGGGAATCTAAATCCCACGCATTATACCGTTTGCGCGGGGCGCTGGCATGGTTGTTTGTGGTTTTGGAAAGTTATGGGGGGCTAAGTGCGGCCATGAAGCCGCTGAAATCAAGCAGTTGAGCGATGGCAGCGCGCATCATCTCCCACATATCCGCGTTGGGGACGCGCGTGATCGTTGGGTTGGGGCGCGGCACCGCGTCGATGAGCATCGCCAGTTCGCGCAGCATGCGTTCATGGTGAGTTCGCATCTTGCTAAAGCGGATCAACGCCTGACGGATGGCGGCATCTTCTTGTACGACGCGGCGTGAATCGGGGGATTCATAAAAGTAGCGATAGCGCCAATCGCGGTGTTCATTGGTGATGAGGTTGAGCCGGTCATTACAGTAATCCAGCACGGCGAACAACTGCTTGACCGCCGCCGACACATCAGGATCATCATATGACGCGGGTTCACCCACGTGCTGCGCCAGCAAACGACCCACAAGTTCGAGCGAAGAACGCGCACGCGCTAACCGCTGGGTATATTCCGTGTTCAACTGCCACAGCGCATCTGCCGAGTCAATCATCGCTCAAGCGCATATCTTTAGAACGAAGAAGTGCTGTTTTATTCTAGCACGATTTTCGCCGCAGCGATGATCCACTCCGCGAGAATTTGCATACGAATTTCTTATAGAACACCTGTACCAATTTTATGGTCATGAAACCAAATCTGTGATATGCTACCTCCAGTACAGTTGTAGGTGGTGAACGCCGATGAGTAAATACGACGATTACGACGATTACGACGACGACGAATACGAAGACGATGAGGATTTTGAGGACGATGATTACGACGACGACGATGACGATGCCAAGTCGTCGCAGTCTTCGTCCAGCAGCAATCCTTTCAGTCGTCCGGGTGCGTCTGGTTTGCCGGGCAGCCGAGTCAGCGGTGCCGGTTTGCCGCGCCCTGCTTCGCCGTCGGGCGGATCCAGCGGTTCTGGGTCTGGTGGAATAACCACCCCAAGTCCCATTCGCAGTCCCGGCGCGAACCCCGGCGGAAGCAGTTCCGGCGGTTCATCCGGCGGATTTGGGCAGCGTCCCCCGCAAGGCGGATCGAGTTCGTCCGGTTCTAGCGGATCATCATCCGGCGGCAGCAGTTCTGGCAGCGGCGGGAATCCCTTCAGCCGTCCTTCGCCATTCGGCGGGTCAGGTTCGTCTGGTTCAAGCGGATCAGGTTCGAGTGGATCATCATCCAGCGGAAGCGGTTCCGGTGGATCAAATTCGAATCCATTCGGCAGCCGCCCATCGCCCTTTTCTCCCGGCGGGTCGGGATCGTCCAGCTCCGGCGGCAGCAGTTCCGGCGGGTCATCATCCAGCGGCAGCAGTTCCGGTGGGTTCGGTCAGCGCCCGGCAGTTGGCGGGAGTGGTTCAAACCCATCAGATCGTGACCGTGATCGTGACCGGCGTGATGATCCGAAATCTTCCGGCGGATTGAGCGGACGCTCCTCATTTGGCGGCGGCGACAAAAAAGACGACAGCCGTCGGGACGATGGTCGCAAAGAGGATAATCGGCGGGAAGACAAGAAAGACGATAAACCATCGGGCGGACTCGGCGGCGCGTTAGGCGGGCTGGCGAGTCGTTCGCCGTTTGGCGGCGGCGATAAAAAAGACGATGGTCGCAAAGATGACAAGTCTCAAGCGAAGAAAGACGATAAACCATCGGGTGGACTCGGCGGCGCGTTAGGCGGGCTGGCAAGTCGTTCGCCGTTTGGCGGCGGCGACAAAAAGGACGATGGTCGCAAAGATGACAAGTCCGCGTCGGGGGGAGCATCCAGCGCGCGCCCCGGCGGATCGCCTCCGTCCGGCGGTTCATCAAGCAGCAGCTCCAGCGGCGGCGGATTCATGAGCAAACTCGGCTCGCAAGGCGGATCGAGTTCATCCGCGCCGGGATCATCCTCAAAACCGGGGGACAAGAAAGACGACGCGAAACCCGGCGCAGTCGCGGCGCTTGGCGGGCTTGCCAGCCGCTTGCCCTTCGGCGCATCGAACAAAGCCGATGATGCGGCGAAAAAAGCGAACAAGGATGACAAGAATAAACCCGCGGCAACCGCTGTCGGCGGCACGGGGAGCAAACTACCATTCGGCAATCGCGGCGGCGGCAAGCCCGAACCAGCCAAGCCCGTTGGCAAGGGCGGAAAAACGGCGGCAGCTTCCGCGACGGGAAACACGTTCACAGATCGGCTGAAGAACTTCTTCAACCCGCCGGAAGACACAAAATCCGCACGCGCACGGGTGAGCAAAGCGCCCAAAGTGCAGGATGGCGGCATCTCGCTCGATACCAAGCTGGATATTCTCGGCGTGACATTGGTGATCGTGTCGCTGGGCATTCTCTTAAGCAGCTTATCGCCATCGCAGGGTGCGATCACAGGCGGGATCACGGGGACACTGTCCACGATTTTTGGGCAGGGTGCGATTGTCATTCCGCTGGTGATGTTCGCGGCGGGCGTGTACCTGATCCTGCGTCATTTTGGCGATGAAGCCCCCACAATCAGCGGGACGCGCTTGATCGGCTTGGGGATGCTGTTCGTCGGCGGGCTGGCGTTCCTGCAATATCTCGATGCGTTGAGCTACCCACCGGGAACGGGGACATCCTTTGAAGAATACGTCAATACTCAGCTTCCGTTCCTGCTCGATCTCGCGGCGCAGTTTGGTCGCGGCGGCGGGCAAATTGGCGGTGCGATATACCTGTTTTTGATTAAGAACTTCGGTGAAGTGCTTGGCTTCTTCTTGATCATCGGCTGGTTGATCGTCGCGATTATGCTGTCGCTCAAATTGAGCGCGGCAGAAATCGCCATCATCATCATGAGCATCGGGCGCAGTTTTGTCGATGCAGTGAGTCATCGTCGCCAAGCGGCGGCGGTGCGCCGTGCCGAGCGTGCCGAACAAGCAGCGGCAAAGGCGGCGGCGCAAGCGCAAGCACAAGCAGCAGCGGCGATCAGCATCGCGCGTCCGGTAGAAATCCTGCCGGGTGGACAGCAGAACGCGCTGCCCGCGCCCATCGCCGCGCCCGCCGCGTTTGCTCCCGCTGAAGAACGCACTATTCAACTCACGATGCGCGGTCAAACGACAACGGCGCGCTTCGGCGAAGGCGAAAGCGGTCAATCACCCACGATGCAGCCATCGCCAATGCCAGCAGCGCCCATGCCTACCCCGTCCGCGTCCGTGGGGGGACAACCATCCGCACCCGCTGCGCCAGCCGTGTCCGCGCCCGCCAAAGAAGAACGCGGCGGGCTGTTCGGCGGGCTGCGTCGTGCTGTACCCGGCACGGTGATCGGCGCGGCGGTCAGCGGCGATAGCAAAGACAACAAAACCGACCAGAAATCAGGCGGATTATTCGGTGGGCTTCGCCGCGGTGGGAAAGACGAAAACGCGGCACAGCCATCACCTGCTGGCACACCCCCTCCCGCCGCAGCATCTCCCGCGATGACAGCAGCGACGATTCCTCTGGCACAGCCTGCGGTCACTCAACCCGCGCCCGCGATTCCGGCTCAACCTGCCGCGTCCGCGATGCCCGCATCGCCCGCGCCAAGTGCACCGGAACGTTCGCCATATGCGCCGCCTGTTTCACCAACACCCGCTGCAACAGCGCCTGTTCCGCAGCCCGCGCCGGTTGGATCGCAGCCAACCAATCCCGCAGCTTCGCCCGCGCCAGCCGAACCACCACCTGTTCGCTTGGGCGATTTAATGCGCGGCACATCGACGACGCAGCCCGCCGCATCACCCGCTGGCACAGCGCCCGCTGGTACAGCGCCCGCACAACAGCCCGCCGCATCTACTGCGCCCGCTGTGCAGCCGTTCCAGCGTCCGCCGTTGGGGGCAGTTGTTTCACCCACTGCGAGTACCCCCGCAGCGCAGGCTCCCGCCAAACCCGCCGAAGAAACGCCGGGCATTCTGGGTTTGACGACTCCGGTGGTCACATCGCGGAGCACGGTAGGCGGCGCGCGTACCGAAGGCGACTCTCCGATTCCGCCCCCGCCGCCCGCGCGGACAGCGGGGATTTTGGCAGGAAGCCCCAGCGCACAACCTGCCATTCCCGGTGGCAGCGTGTCGAGCATTCTCGATGATGTGGCAGGACCACCCCCGCCGCCCCCCGTCAAGCGCGCGCCGAAAGAATGGAAACTTCCCGATCTTTCGACGTTGGTCAGCGGACAGGATCAAGAACTCGATCATGGCGTGCTGATTCAGCGCGCCAAGGTGATTGAAGAAACGTTGGAGAGCTTTGGCGCTCCGGGTCGGGTTGTCGAAGTTCGCACAGGTCCGGTGATTACCCAATTTGGTGTTGAACCGGACTACATCACCGCGCGTGGGAAGAAAAATCGTGTCAAAGTGAGCGCCATCGCCGCGCTCGACAAAGACTTGCAGTTGGCGCTCGGCGCGAAATCGATCCGTATCGAAGCGCCTGTGCCGGGCAAAGGCTATGTCGGGATCGAAGTGCCAAATGAACAAAGCGCGATTGTCCGCTTGCGCGACGTGATGGAATCGCCCGAATTTCGCAAGATCACGGGTCCGCTGGCGATTGCGCTCGGTCAAGGCGTAGACGGTACGCCTGTCGCCGCCGACCTTGCGACCATGCCTCACCTGCTGATTGCCGGGACGACGGGTTCTGGTAAATCGGTGTGCGTGAACTCGATCATTTCGAGTCTCATCCTGCGGAATACGCCGCAGCGCATGAAGTTCATCATGGTTGACCCCAAGCGCGTTGAATTGACGCAGTACAACGGGATTCCGCATCTAGTCGCGCCCGTCGTCGTGGAACTCGAACGCATCGTGAGTGTGTTGAAGTGGGTAACGCGCGAAATGGATGAACGCTACCGCCGCTTCAGCGCAGCGGGCGCACGTAACATCGACGATTTCAACCGCCATCTGCGCGAAGGCGACGAATGGATGCCGTATATCGTTGTGATTATCGACGAGCTAGCGGACTTGATGATGCAAGCGCCGGACGAAACAGAAAAGACAATCACGCGCATCGCCGCGCTTGCCCGCGCGACAGGCATTCACCTTGTTATCGCAACGCAGCGCCCATCGGTAGACGTAGTCACGGGCTTGATCAAGGCGAACTTCCCCGCGCGTATCGCGTTCGCGGTGGCGGGGGGCGTGGACAGCCGTGTTATTCTCGATCAACCGGGCGCGGAACGTCTGCTTGGGCGTGGTGACATGCTGTACATGAGCGGCGATTCGCCCGCGCCAGTGCGTTTGCAAGGCGTGTTCGTCAGTGACACAGAGATCAACAGCATCACGCGCTTCTGGCGCACCCAAATGACCGAAGAAGACTTGATCGCCGCGTCCCGTCCGCTGCCATCAGCATTTGTGGATGATGGGCGCGAACGCGATTCGAGCGGCTCAGCGTGGAATCCGGCGGTACAAGGGCGCGGCGTTCCCTCGCCGCAAAATCGACTTGGCGGCGCGCAGCAGCAAGCCTTTTGGGATCGGGAAAGCACCGGACAGAGCGCCGTTGTCCAGTCGATGCGCCGTGATGAAGATGATGACGACTTCGACGATGAGGATTTTGAGGATGGCGAAGACTCGATGTTCAACGAAGCGGTTGAATTGGTGCGGCGCGAAAAGCGCGCATCGGTATCCCTGCTTCAGCGCCGCTTGCGGATTGGCTACACGCGCGCGGCGCGCTTGATCGACATCATGGAAGAACGCGGGATCGTGGGTCCGGCGAAGGATGGCAGCAGCATCCCGCGCGATGTTGTCGGCTAAACAGTTAAATCTCCAACCAATAGTAGATGCGGTTATGCCCAATCGTGCTAATCGCGTCTACTATTTTTCGCTTTAAAAAGGGCAAAGTATAAGCCGCATACCGCTTGCAAATCAGCCACTCCCTTTATTTTCCAGCAAAATAAACATTGCAAATGCATATCACCCGGATGCAAAAACTGTGTTGTATGAAGGGGATAGCCTCGATTTTTTGAAAACGCTGCCTGATGAAAGCGTCGCACTCGTTGTTACGTCCCCGCCATACGATTTAGGGAAAGACTACGAAAACCGCGTTTCTATTGAAGCGTATTTGCAGCAGCAGTCGCGAATCATCGCGGAGTTGTGCCGCGTACTAAAACCGAGTGGAAGTATTTGCTGGCAGGTCGGCAATTTTGTTGAGGACGGGGAAGTGTTCCCTCTCGATATTTACTATTATCCTGTATTTAAATCTCATGGAATGTCACTGCGTAATCGGATTATTTGGCATTTTGGACATGGCTTACACACCAGTAAGCGTTTTTCCGGTCGGTATGAAACGATGCTGTGGTTTACAAAGTCCGATGAGTATGTGTTTAATTTGGACCCAGTGCGAACGCCATCCAAGTATCCGGGCAAATTACACTATAAAGGTCCAAATAAAGGAAAACCTTCTGGTAATCCCAAAGGCAAAAACCCTTCGGATGTGTGGGAAATACTTTGTGATGACTGGGAATCGGGGTTCTGGGAAATTCCAAATGTAAAATCGAATCACCCTGAAAAGACCGTACACCCGTGCCAATTTCCAGTAGAACTGGTTGAACGGTGTGTATTGGCGCTTACTCAAGAAGATGACATTGTGCTTGATCCTTATGCAGGGGTGGGATCAGCGATGATTGCGGCACTCAAGCATGAGCGCCGCGCATTTGGCAGTGAAAAAGAACGCGACTACATTGACATTGCGCGCCAGCGAATTCACCACGGGAAAAATGGCACACTGAAACTACGTCCGCTAGGTAAACCGATTCATGTGCCAAGCGGGAATGAAAAAGTCTCGCAAATTCCGCAGGAATGGCAGCAGCAAAATGAACGAGATACTCAATGCCCACAATGTGGAGCGCGCGGTCAGCAGCAGGTTAAGCGCCAATCGTGGGCGGCGGCGGAAGTTCCGGCAAGCGAATTGGCGGCTGAAACAAGCCGCTGAACGTGTATGCCAAAAACGCCAGCAGCGTGATAAGAATCACAAGGGTGATGAGGATGCGCCGCCCCGTCCAATAGCGTTCGGGCGCGGTGGGCGCATCCTGATTCTCGAAATCGTCATTAAATGCGGACTGCTGCGGATCAAAATCACTCATGCCGCGCCAGATTTCTACTCAAAAGCATATCCCCAAGCGCCTGTCATCACACAGCTAAATTCGAGATTCGTCCCTGTCAGGTGATCATCGACTTCGCCGCGCCGATCCGGTTCGCTCAATTCAACTTCGGTATCCCACGCGGGTTCGCCGTTGACGAACACGATCACGCGGTTTTCGCGCAGCACAAACGAGATGTGATTGGGCGAATACCAATCCACGCCAGAATCTTCACGCTGGAAGCGTCCGTTCGGGTTTTCGTCGTCCACTTCCAAAACGACGAGATTGTTCTCACCATCCACGCCGACAAACAGCAGTTCTTCATAGCCATTCCGCGTTTCAATCACGCGCGTGACAAACCCGCACAGTGGATCATCCGCATCTTCGGCGGGGCGGAAGCTCATCAACGCGCCCATCGCGACGTTTGGCAGCGATGATTCGGTGTCTTGGGGGGTATCTACAGGCGGATTCATCGACGTATTGAAAATTTCGCCTGTGAGCAGCAGTTCGCCGTCGTCCGCGATGAGTTCTAAGTCGATCAATTCTTCAATTGAGTCTTCCCAGAAGCGCCCACTCATACCGCCATCGTGATCGCGCAGCGTGGGGAGATCATCGGACGTTAGGCTGCCTTTGTCATCATCGGGCGCTTGCAAAAACGCCAGCGTATCCGCAATAGCATAGGTCAACGCTTCCAATTCGTTGGCATCATCGCTTGCCGCGAGAATAAATACAATTTGCCCGCCCACATCAACCGCCAGCACAAACGATTCATCAATGCCCTGCTGGCTGTCAGCGGTGAAATTCGCGCGGATCACTTCCGCGCCGCTGCCGAGTGTGACCGTTGTCGGGCGATCAAAATCGAGAAATGTCACCTGATCGACGAATGTATCCATCGCGTCATCGAGCGATGAGGTATCAATATCGAATGCCGCGCCGTAGACAGGTTCGAGCAGCAGCGTGATTGCCGTGCCGCCTAAATCGAGATCAATCGTCCCCGTATCGCTGACGCTCACGTCCATACCTGATGGATAATTGAAGGTGAACGACCCATCATCGGTGATGTAGGTTTCATCGAGTGCGACAGTAGGCGTGTCTTTCTGCGCGCTGATGGGGAGCGCGAACGCGGTGATCACTGCCATCAAGACGAATAGCCGAAAAACGCGCATAGTGGGGGGGGGCATGAAACATCCTTTTGTGTTTGATGATAACCAAAAAGTGTTTCATTCTATTCAAGCACAAAAACGCGAAATCCGTACCGCGTTGTTGACTATCATCCACATCATGTGCATAAATTTCTTCCGCCTGACTGGACAAGCGAATGGAATCGAAATTTCGCTGTGCAGTTTGACCTTCATTTGCCACAGCGGCGAGCGTTGCATTGGCAACACTTGTTGAGCGCATGTGCTTCGGGATGGCAAATCGGAGAAGCAGTCGAATGAGGGCTGACGAGAAAGACGAAATTGTCGGCGGTTTCGATGCCGTCTTTGATCTCGTTCCACATTGAGAGTCGAATACGAGATGAACACGGAAGGCATCAGGCGCACTCATTTCACGGGTGGAATGGGCATTCGTTGACCAGTGTGGTTATAGCATATTTTCGCGTAGGGGCGACACGCCTACGCTTTAAACTGAATTACGCCGCGTTTGCCGTTGTTGCGCCAGTGCGGATCAATGCGGTTGAGCTTCTCTGCGAGTCCATCCGGTAAGCCGACGACAGCATCGCTTTTGAGCGTGCGAAGCATCAACACGGGCGCGGGAAAATAGCCGACCACATCCGCGAACGGCGTGGACGCATCCCACAGCGCATCCCCAACAAAGCGGCGATAGTTGGCATCGCCTTTGACGATCACGGCTTTGGCGGCGGATAACTGCGCGGCGAGATCGGCAGTGTTGAGCAGGGCAGCGGCGGCGTTGGGCTGAAACGCTTCCCACATGAAGTACGGGCAGTTCCAGAACCAATCGGCGCGAATATCTACGCGCCCGTCGCTGATCGCGCCGCTGAGGCGATCCCCTAACACACGTTCAGGGGAACGTCCGCGTTCGCGCAGCAGTGAGAGAAATTCCAGCACATCGGTGCGCGTGGCATCGCTGACAAACGTAGGATGCGCCTTAACGTGCAGCGTCACGGTATCGGTGTGACCATCGAGCAGGGCATCCACGAGGACGAGATCGAGCGCGAGTTCGGTCCCGGTGTTGTCGAGGACGAAATGCACATCGCCGCCGCGCGAAGCCAGCAGATGATCGACGGCGGAATCGGCATCATCAACGAGCAGATGATCGCGCTCACGGGCGGATCCGTGCGAGGCGGCGAGCGCGTAGCTCAAGTCGATGCTGTTCGCCCACAAATCAGCGTGGATGAGCGTGTAGAGTTTGTCCTTTGGCGGGAAATCGGGATCGAAGGCGCGTTCGAGGACGCGATCCAATGCTGACCAGAGCGCGGCGCTTGCGTATTCTTCGCGTTTTTTCGCCGCAAAGGGATCATAGCCCGTCGCCAACCCACCAACGATTTCGATCAAGTGGCGGTAGATGAAGGTTTCGGCGTAGAACCAGTCGGTGTTTTGCCATGTGTCGCCATCATGCGCGAGATACGCCGCGCGCCAGCCGTTATAGTCGGGCGCGGGATAGGTGATCATAGAAATTTGCGCGTCAGTTTCGCTGTCACGCGCCAGCGCCGCCAGTTTGTCGTGAATATCATCGGGAAGGGCGGGATTCAAGCGCATGGTATCGCGGATAATTGCCGGCACGCGGGATTGCATGGTGTTACGCGCGAACGCATTGGAGGAATCGGTGCGGATAGGGGGCGGGGGCGTGGGTAATGGCATAAGCGAATCTCTCGTTTAGTGCAGTAGATTAGGGGAAAATGATACCATTTTTCATTCGTTTAAGAGGGTATGCGTTGGGTGTAGCATTTGAAGAATCGGCGGGATATGATCCGCGACAACAATTCTTGGCAGAGTGTGACACCTTATGGCTGATGACTTACTGCGCTGGCGTGCTGAATTTCCCATTTTAGCGACATGCAACTATTTGATCTCGAATTCGTTGGGAGCGATGCCGCGGGCGGTGTATGACAGGGTGCGCGAATACGCCGACACATGGGCGACCTTGGGCGTGCGCGCATGGGGTCAGCCATTCGCGGATAACCCG
Source organism: Anaerolineae bacterium (assembly GCA_034434595.1). GTDB lineage: Bacteria > Chloroflexota > Anaerolineae > Aggregatilineales > Phototrophicaceae > Flexifilum. Next base: position 216,212 of record DAOTZD010000008.1, on the reverse strand, counting down.
ACATGGTGGGAACTCAAAGGCGCGGTGGGCGATAAGATCGCGCCGCTGATGGGCGCTCCCGCCAAAAGCGTGCTGGTGCATGAGAACGCCAGCATCGCCAACAGCATCTTGATCAGCGCATTGGATTTTAGCGACACACGGCGCAGCAAAGTCGTCATCAGCGATCAAGATTTCCCGTCGGATGTGTACAGCGTGACGCGGGGATTACCATCACACATGGAAGTCCATGTTGTGCGCTCACGCGATGGGATCACGATAGACACGCAAGAACTGCTGGACGCGATTGACGAACGGACGCGATTGGTCAGCTTGAGCCATGTGCTGTTCCGGTCAGCGTACATCATGCCCGCCGCCGAAATTATCGCGAAGGCGCACGCGGTGGGCGCGCAAGTGCTGCTCAACGGCTATCACAGCGTCGGGATTATCCCGCTGGATGTGACCGCGCTCAACGTGGATTTTTACATCGGCGGCACGCTCAAATGGATGTGCGGCGGTCCGGGCGGGGTGTTCATGTATGTGCGACCCGACCTGCTGCCGACGCTTCAGCCGCGCATGACCGGATGGTTCGCGCATCAGCGCCCGTTCGCGTTCGATCTTGAACACTTCGATTTGCGAGAAGATAGTTATCGGCTGGCGAATGGGACCCCGGCGATTGCCGCGCTGTACGCGATTCAACCCGGTGTGGAGATCATCACGCAGGTGGGCATCGACGCGATACGCGCCAATTCGCTGCGGCAGACTGCTATGTTGATCGACTTCGCGGAACAAGCCGGATTCCCGATCAACACGCCGAAACAGCCCGAACTGCGCGCGGGGACGGTTACGCTCAACCCGCCGAACGCTTACGAGATCAGCCGCGCCTTGATCGCGCGGAATATCGTGATCGATTTCCGTGAAGGCGCGGGGATTCGGGTAGCGCCGCATTTCTACAACACGGATGCCGAAGTGCGCCAAGTCATTGACGCGATCAAAGAAATTATCGCGGATGGAAGCTGGCAGCAGTACCGGCAGAACCGCGCGTTTGTGACGTAACTTCGCGTCTACTTGAGGATGAACTGCCCCATCGCATCCAACGGGGTATCGGCTTGAAAGAGCGGCTGAATTTGCTGCGTAAAGATGCGCGCCGCCAATTCGCCGCGGCTGCTCACACCCACTTTTTCAAAAATGGCTTTGAGATGATCCTGCACCGTGTTCGCGGAAATGTGCAGCTTTGCCGCGATCTCGCTGGTTGACCAGCCGCGCAAAATACATTGAGTCACTTCCCCCTCACGCTTGGTCAACTGATAGGCTTGGATGATCAGCGGCGCAATTTCCGACGGCTGCGCGGTTTCAAAAATCACCGTGATCTGCCCGTGATCGCGCGCATCTTTCAAGCGTGAGGCGTACAGCACCAGCCAATGCCCTGACCGTGTATGCAAGCGGATTCTTGGCGTGGGATGAGTGACGATCCCGCGCTCAACCGCTTTCAATGCTGCAACGACGCTGCGAACCGCCAAGGGGAGAACGGCTTTATCCCTTGATTTTTCCGTCAATTCAGACAACCAGTATTCGGCGGCGGCGGTCATGGCGATCACCGAAAGGTCATCGCTCAAGATCAACACACCGGGCGCGTCCGGCGCTGTATCCGTGGGGATATGCCCCAACAGCAGCGCCTTCCGCAAACCATCAGCGATGTGCGGCGCAAGCTGCGCTAAAAAATCGGCTTCGGCGGCGGTATACCCCGTCCGCGATGGTTGGCGGTGAACACACAGCGTCCCCCAACACGACGAATCGCTGACAAACACCGCGCGCAGTTCATCGCCCATCGCCAGCGGGACGAGCATTTCTCGAAAACGTGGGCTGCGTTCAAGCTCATGTCCGGTGGATGCGCTGAGTACACCGACGGTTTGATGCGCCTTGAGCATATCACTGAATTTATTGAAATCGTCGCGCAAGAACTCGTTTTCGAGAAACACAGCCATCATCCACGCGGGCGGGTCTTGGACAAGAATCGCGCTGGTGGCGAACTGCGTGGCGGGGTCTGTCGTCGAGAAGTAGGCGTAATCGAACGAGATGGTTGATCGCAGGTGTTTGAGCAGTTCGACGCGCAAAGTGCGCGAATCGAGTCCACTGTGACAGAGGCGTATCACGGATTGTTTGATGCCTTCAGCCGACGCGCGTTTCGCCATGCCGCTGTCTCGATTCGCTTGTCACGTTACAGGGTGGTGGTTTCTAACACTTCGCAGATGCGCCACTGTGGATCGTGGATCAGCGTCCCGCGAACGCGATCCCATACCTGCTGCATAGCACTCACCAGCGAATTGGCTTGATTGACGGTCTCGAACTCCAAATCAATCATAACATAGTTGGGGTTATCCATCGGACGCAAAATACGATAGCGGCGCACACCCAGTTGTTTACGCCCAACCGGATCGCTGTCAAACGCCGCCTTCCAACGGTCATAATCGCTGACCTGATGTTCGATGTGAAGGAGTATCATTTCGTGTCCTCATCTGATGATCTAGACTATCGATAAAATCTATTATGCATCCGATTGAATGCGCGACCCATCCCATAAATCTGGGATTTTAGATGGGTGGCATGGGACGCGAGAGAAGGTATCGCGCTGCTGCCGCTTAATTATGCGTGAGCCGATATGCACGAAGAAATAATCTGTTTGCACTTGCGATCAAATAACGACTCACAGTACGCTAACAACTGCTGAAAACAATATGCTGCCGCGTGGAGATTACACATATGATGCTTCGCACCATAGGACGAATATGCCCACTCTTTATGCTCATCGCTGTTGGCTTCGGGGTGTCTGCCCAAGCCGCGATCAGCGGGCAGATCACGATTCTTCGCGACAGCGAACGCTTGACCCTGTTGATCAGCGGGGAAAGCGCGATTGACTTGGGGGAGCTTGGCTTCCGCGTGGGTGATGCGGCGATCTATTTGCGCGATTATCCCGGCTTTGCAGGGGTCAACTTTGAACAGTTAAACCTTCCGGCGTGTTTTTCGCTGCTGCAATATCGCACATCCGCGCCCATGCCGCTGGACTGTGCCAATCTGCCGGAAACACAAGTATATACCCACGAAATCATCGAAGCCGATGTGTTTTGGTATGACGGCGTGCAGGCGCAGCCGCTGATTGTGTCGCTCGTCAGCGGCGATCAAGCAGTTCCGGCGCAGTGCCCCGGAAGCGCCCCGCGCTGCGAATTCGATTTAAGCCAGTTCGCGCAGCCAATCACGGAGATGCAGCCGCCGCGCTTCACCAGCCAAGAACGCGCGGCGCAGTGGTTGGTAGCAGAATTGGCGGGCTACAGCTTGAATATTGACCAACGCTTGAGCTTGATTGACCGGATTTTGGTCATGCTGCTCAATGACCCTGTGAGCGCGGAAATCGACACGGCGCGCGAATCTCTTTATCCCACCCTTGCTGATGGCATGACCGACGAATTCCAGCGCCAGCTCGCCGCGCAGATGATCGCGGAAACCAGCACCTTACTTGCCAGCTATCCCCTGCCGACCACGCTTAACAGCGCCTTGCTCGACTACGCCATCGACAGCAGTGTTGACCCGTTCAAGATGCGGCAGGTGTATCAAGGCATGAACGAAGTGCAGTGGGCAACCAGTGCATTGATGAACGCGCTGCAAGCCGCGCTCGAAGCCGATCCAAGCGATAGCGAATGGGTGTCGTATCTTGCACGGCGCATCGCACTTCAGCGCGACACGCTTTATAACCGTTCGATGCTGGCGCATTTGTATGTCGTCAGCGCCATGACGGATATTGTCAACGATTACCCCAACGTGAACACGGGCTTAGATACGCTGGTGTGGCTTGAACCGCGCCACCCCGTCAGCGACAGGGATTATGCCGATTGGCTCGCTGTCCACGTCGAATACGCCGAATCGCTTTCCTCTGAACGCAAAGAATTGGTCGCGGTTGGCGAACTGCTCACGACAGAGGAGATCGAAATTTCGCGCGAAACCGTGCTGCAAGCAGCCCAAATTTTGCCGGATGATGCGCCGGAGGTGGTCGTCGGCAAAATTCGCACACTGCGGGAATTTGGCTTGATTCCAGAGGCGCTCGACGCGCTCGAAATCTACCGTGAGATGTTCAGCGCCGACGAAACGACAGACGCTTACGTGCGTGCTGCCATCGCCTACACGCTTGAATTCACCGATATGGAACTGCCGCCATCGGCGGTGTTCGTGTGGGCGGTTGATCCCGAAGGCGTGGCGGCGGCGGCGGGCTTACAGGCAGGCGATATTTTGATCCGCTGGGATGGTGAGCCAATCACGGGGACGGACGATTTTTTAGCGCGGCTGGAACAAACCACGCTCGGCACGCCGATCAACTTTACGTATTTGCGGCTGCAAGACGATGGGACATTTGCGCGCGGCGTGATCTCCCTTGTGCGCGAATCGCGTTTGGGAATCGGCATGATGCCGCTATAGTTGCATCGCCCGCACGCTTCGCGCGGAGGAATGAGACGTTGACTAAGCGGGTTTGACGCGGATCATCTCGGCAAGGTTGTGCCCAATAATGCGGTATTCTTTGCCGACCCTGAGCTGAATCGGTCCATTGAACGGAGCCATATGCAGCAGTTCCAACTGCGTTCCCGGCACTAAGCCCAACGCTGCGAGATATTCCAGCCGGTCCGGTTCGCGGGTACGCACGCGTGTGATGATCAAGTGCTGTTTTTCGGCGCACGCACTCAATAAACGATCATCGGGTTCGGGCAGCGACCCATCGGCGGCGGGAATTGGCTCACCATGCGGGCAGGTTGTTGGACTGCCCGCCATATCGAACATGCGCTTTTCGATGGTTTCGGTCAAGCCCCGGCTGATCAAGTCCGCTTCTTCGTGAACTTCGTGCCAGCCAAACCCCATCACAGTGACGAGAAAGGACTCGACAATGCGATGGCGGCGAAGCTGTTTTAACGCTTCGCGTTTGCCCACATCGGTGAGATGAATGCCTTGATAGGGTTCATGTTCCAGCAACCCCATCTCACGCAGTTTCGTCACCATGCGGTTGACGGCGGGCGGGCTGACATCGAGCAGTTCCGCCAGCGCCGACGTGCTGACGAACCCACGCGGATCGTTGTTGTGGCTGCTCAAGCGGTAAATTTCCGCTAAGTAGTCACGGATCGTCGGGGTGAGTTCACCCGCGTTGTTCGATCCCGCGCCATCCAGCGGATCGGCACCTGCTGCTGCGCTGGATTTCCCTGTCATCACCAGCCATGCTCCAAGCGGGCGATCAAACGATCTGGCATGTCAAATTTCCGCATCCGTTTTTGCACCGCGCCGATGTTATACGGCACGCGCCGCTGTTCCCAGATGTTCTTTTCCACATCGAGAATCGCATACGCGGCATCCGGGTTTGCGTCGCGGGGCTGCCCCACACTGCCGGGATTGATGATCTGGCGGCGACCATTCAATTGGCGCTGCTGGCGATACGACGGCATGACCGCTTCGGTTTCGCCCTGTTCGCCCGCCAATTCGTAGATCACGGGTTGGTGTGTATGCCCGACGAGACAGTACGGGGTTTCAAAGTGGGAAAAGTTGAGCGCGGCGATCAGCGGTTCAAGGATGTATTCCCAGACGGGCTCGCGTGGGCTGCCATGCGCCAATGTATACTCGCCAATCACAAAAGTGGTTGGCAGCGCCTCCAGATAGGCGGTGTTATCAGCGGTGAGCGTGTCGCGCGTCCAGTTGACGGCTTTGCGCGCGTCAGGATTGAACGTGCGAATATCCAAGCGACCCAACGCCGCCCAGTCATGATTCCCCGCGAGGCACAAATGCGGCAGAGACCGCAGTAGTTCCACGCACTCGTTCGGATCGGGACCATACCCGACCACGTCGCCTAAACACCAGACGTATTCCCACTGATTCGCTGCGTCTTCGAGTACTTTTTCAAACGCGGTGAGATTAGCGTGAATGTCTGAAATGATGAGAATACGCATTATGACGAACCTGATCCGATTTCATGAGACTGCCTATCTTGACAGTTTCTATATGCCTACCGAATCATCATAACATGCTTTAAGGTCACAGTCGAATTGGGGTTCGTGAAATTTTCAGGAATAATTAACGCGATTTTCCAAGCGCGGTTTTTCCCGTCTGCCCATTGATCATCGCCGTGCGTAAATCACCGTCGCGTTCTATCAATGTGGCAATCCAGAACGGGAGTAAGAGTAATCGAAAACTCATTTGCAGCACCAACGTGCTGACGCTGACGACGGTGTGTTCGCTGCTGCTCGGTGTGCCGTACCGCCGGCGCATCACGCGCGATGCTTGTTCCCGCGCATCAAACGATGCTTGCTCAAAGTCGATCTCATACAGTGCCGCCGGATAGCGCGCGATCAACCCCTGCTCAAACGGGATCGCCGCCGCAAAGTCAAAATCGTCAATTTTACGCGCCAATTCACGCTGATTTTTGAACGCCGGCACATGCAGGTCATACAGTGCGTCACGCATACGGGTGTTGCGATATGGCTGATAATCGCGCGTGATCTGCCGCACGCTGCGATCCATTTTTTCGTCGCTCTCGGTGCGCGAGACTTCCAACTGCGCGTCGAATATCCAGTAGGGCAAAAAACATCCGTCTAAAGTCGCGCTGGCAATACGGTTATCGTCAAACAGGCTGATGATGCGTTCGCCCACCCCTTTCAGACTGTCGCGCACGGCTTGTTTCGCGTCATCGGCGCTCACGCTGAACGGGATCAATCCATCGGGCGTGTCGATGCTCGAAAGCGCGTCCTGCTGGACAACGTGTTTTGAACCGCAAAATGGACACACCGACGACAGTGAGTTAATCATCCCCGCTGTCAGCGTGCGATCCGCGCCGCAGTCCTCACAGTGCAGCATCCGTTCCCCAATGATCCACTGAACAGGCTGCGATTTTCGCTGAAGCATCGCCATGCTGAACAGCGAATCGCCATCCGTGGCGCTCCCCTGCTCCAGCGGTTCGCTGTGACCGCAAAACGCGCAGAACACCCGCGCGCCCGTTTCGTCGGTGGTCAGCGCGCCACCGCACGCCGGACACTTGAGTTTTTGCGCCTGCACGCGCACCGCGCCATCGGCGGCGTGAATTTCCGGCTGTTCCCCGCGCGCAATCCGGTCAGCCTGTTCTTGAGTCAGCTTGCCATCCAGCACCATGAGCAAACGCATCGCATCGAGATTGCCCGGATCATACGCGATCACTTCGCTGATATGATTGCGCTTCACTTTTGGATCATCGCTCAAGCGCGCGATCCACAAATGTGCGTCGATGTAGTCATGTTCCAATTCCAACGCCTTGTGGAACCCCGCGATAGCATCGGCGGCGCGTCCCTGCCGCACTGCTTCAACGGCGCTGTCATAAATCGAACGCGCGCGCTGGCTTACATCATTTGAATACGTTGTGAGATGCGCCCGCGCAATATCCGGCACAAGCGGATTCAGCTCGGTAGTTTCGCGTTTTTTGCGTAGGCGTTCCTGCGCTTCTTCGAGCGTTTCGTACAGGCGATGCGCGCACCCTTCACATGTATAAACGCCATGTGTCGCGTCAAGGATCATCGTGCCGCCGCAGCGTGGACAATCGCGGATGATTTGGTCGGTCATGTGCTGCTCAACCCCATATGGTGATGAATCTCTGTCTAGCATAACCCGAATCCGAATTCATAGGATGGGTGCGAAACTTATTTCGCCTTGATTCCACCGTGTTTTTGACAGGCGTATCCCCCAATTTGTTCCTTTGCACAATTTGCCTACAATGGTTCGTGAGATACCTTTACGATATTTAGGAGTTACCTCATGCGTTTGGGCTGGAAATTTTCACTCCTACTGCTGCTTGTTATCGGCGGAGTGTTCACGCTTACGCCAAGCGCGTTGGCGGCAGGCGTGGTGGGAACGGGAGTGCCCGCAAGCTGCACCGAAGCCGCCTTCGATACGGCATTGGCGGGCGGCGGGCTGATCACGTTCAACTGCGGTGCTTCCCCGGTCATCATCACCTTGAGTACCAACAAGACCATCACCGCCCCCACTGAAATCGACGGCGGCGGGTTGATCACGTTAAGCGGCGGCACGGATCCGGGTCGGCTAAACGGGCTGTTCTATAACGCTGGTGCGCTGTTCACCGTGCGAAACATCACCCTTGCTGATGGACGCAACATCGACGGCGGCGCGATCATGAATGATGGCGGCATTCTCACGCTCGAAAATGTGCGCTTTCGCAATAATACCGCGGTGAACCCATCGCCAGAATCGAGCAGCGGGAACGGCGGCGCGATCTACAACAGCGGCGGATCGGTGACGATCAACGGCGGGAGCTTTTGGGTCAACCGCGCGGATCGCTGGGGGGGCGCGATCTTTTCAACGGGCGGATCGGTCAGTGTCAGCGGAACGCGCTTTATCGGAAACCGTGCCATCGGTGATGATGGCGGCGCGATTGCCAACGGCACAGGCGAACTTCCCGGCGGCACGGTCACGCTGGATGGGGCGGGTTTCCTGCTCAACCGCGCGAGTTTTAGCGGCGGCGCGGTCTACAGCATCAATGGCGGCGTGATCAACATCACTAGCGGCATCTTCGGGCTAAATCTCGCCAATGTCGGGGCGGCGGTCATGGCTGCGCCGCGCCGCGATCCCTTCACGTTGGAAGTGTTAAGCACGGGCGATGCGCTCAACGTGCAGGGCGGGCTGTATGCGTCGAATGTCGCGCTGTATCACGGCGGGGCAATCTGGAGCCGCGTGCCGACGATCATTTACGGCAGCCAGATCAGCCGAAACACCGCCATTCTCGATGGTGGCGGGGTGTATCTCGCGGATGATCAAGGCGAATCGTGGATAGCCGACGCGACGATTGCCAATAACCGTTCCCGGCGCGATGGCGGCGGGGTGTTCAACACTGCCCGTCTGCTCCGCCTGACCGGGACGACCATCCATCGCAATCTCGCCCGCGATGATGGCGGCGGCATTTATAACGAACAATACACCACCAGCGGATTCAATTTACAGATGCTCAACAGCACCGTGACAGGCAATCGCGCGGCGCGCGGCGGCGGGCTGTATCATCCCAACACCGAACTCAACGTGTGGATTCAATACAGTACGTTTGCCAACAATGCCGCAACAGGCACAACACTTGGCGGCGGCGCGCAGGTGTATTCACAGGGGACGCGGGCATCGTACAGCATCTTCACCAATGGCATTGGCGCGACCAACTGCGCGTTTCCATTAGACGCGGCGGGCGCGAACATTCAATTCCCGGATACGTCATGCGGCGCGATGTGGTCAACCGACCCGAAGATCGATCCGCTGGCGAGTAACGGCGGACCGACCATGACTCATGCGCTCCGCCCCGACAGCCCCGCGATTGACACGGGCAGTCCGCCGGGAGTCGGCTTTAGCTGCGAACCGCCAACCGATCAGCGCGGAAGTGTGCGTCCCGTCGATGGCAACGGCGATGGCGGCGTGTTCTGCGACATCGGCGCGTATGAGTTTAATCCGCAGGGGGGATTGGTGCTGCCCGTGACGCAAGCGACACCACAGGCGACGCTGCCGCAGGTGCCAACGCAAGCGCCGACGAATACGCCCGCGCAGCCCGTCGTGAACTGTCAGACGCTCCGCGTCACATCGCCGCTCGATGGTCTGCCGAACGGGATTGCGACGTTCTTCTTTGATCCGGTCAGTCCGGTGGGCGTGATCGCGCCCATATACGTGATCGCCATCTACAACGAGAACAATCAGCAGGTGGCGACGTTCAATGTACCGCCGGGATCAACCAGCGCCAGCGGGGATGTGAGCCAAGCCGCCATCGGCGGCGGGACGTTCTTCACATGGGAAGTACAAGCGTGGATCAACGGGCAGTTGGTATGCCGTTCGAGCGTGCGGATTCCGCGTGAAGCGCCGAATGTGTCTACGCCTGTGCCGCAGTGTGGCAACGGCATTCAAGAACCGGGCGAAACTCCGAATTCCTGCCCGAACGGGTATTAAAAAGTAGGGGCGACCCGCGAAACGCGATGCGAAGCATCGACCGTTTCGCATGGGTCGCCCCTTACCTTTACAACGAAATACTTCGCGCCTATCCCAGCGCCGAAGTCGGAATCCAGATGCGCGAACCGTTGCAAGCGATCCAGATTTGCGCGAAATCGCCGCTGATCTGCGTCACGTACCAGTTGCCCGCTGGCAGCGAGAAGTCAACCAGCGTGCCCAGATCAGGCTCATAATAGGCGGGTGCGCCCAACGGCACGTTGCGAATCGTCGCCGTCGTGGGCAGCGGATCAATACACCCATCCGCCCCAAGCCCTAGCAGAATATCGCCAACGCCGCTGGCGTTGAGGTTATAACCGGGCGTGGTTTGGGCAAAAGTATCATCAAAGATGACCAGATAATACTGCGTCCCCGCGTTCAGATTGACATTGTTGAGCGTGGTCGGCGTGGCGGGCGCAATACCATTATTCGCCCCGTAGATGCAGTTCCCAAATGCCGCTGCCGGGTTGAAACCGCTGTCCATGATATACAGGCTGGCAAGCGTACCCGCCCCGCCTGTGCTGGCGACGCTGAAGCTGTACAGCCCGGTTACCGTCACTGTGAACGGGAAGGCATCATAGCGCACCGGTGTTGACCCTTGCGCGGAGCAGTTCGGCGTGGAAATCGATACGACTGGCATAGTGGGATCGCCCGCAAACGTCCCCGAAAATGCGATGGCGGCAAACGCGGTCGATGTGCTTGCCAAGACTACGAAAACGACGATACCGACTATAATGAAAAACTTTCTCATAACAAAATCTCCGTGAGGCTCAGTCTGAATTCAGGTCATACTTTTATCATATGCACGATCAAAACCAGTGCAAGTTCTCTCGTACAAACATCTTAATAAACACCTCCTTAATGTTTCAGCGAAACACATCGTGACATCTGTGGTCACAGACCGCCGGACATGGAGGACAATACTTTGCCCTCACGACAATGCTTTATGCCCCGTTTTCGCTCACGCGCATCCGCGCCCACACTTCATAGCTCACCACCATCATCAGCATGAACGCGAGCAGCGCGACAGCGATGCTCTCCAACCCCAAGTTCACACCGGCCACCCCCAACAGACCGGGGAGCGCCCCCACGCCCACTGTCGCCGCCGCCACCTGAAAGCCAATCGCGTTGGCGGCGTGCGTGCGTCCCATGTGTTCCTGTGTCGCGGTGATCAACATGGCGAAGATGGGACCCAACATGAAGCCGAACAACGCCAGCGCGATCACGCCGCTTTCCGGGAAGGGATTCCACGCGAACAGCGCCATGCCCGCCAGCGCGCCGAACATGCATACACGGATCAACTGCTCGGCTTTGAACCGCTGCACGATGAAGCCAAAGACAATTCGCCCAATGGTGAAGCTCAACCAGTAAAACGCCACCCAACTGCCCGCTGTCGCTTCTTGGATACCACGCGACTCAAAAAAGATGCTCTTGCTCCATTGTCCTGTCCCCGACTCCAGACCTGCGAACAGGATGAACAGCAAAATCCCCACCCAAACTATAGGAAGGCGCAGCGTGGAGAGCATCGGGGTGGATGCCGAACCTGTGGTCACATCAGCGGGCGCTGATACGCCTGTCTCGGCGGTGTGCTGTGGACTGGTGTTCAAAGGCAGCCAGCGCGCACGTGTGATGAAGTACAGCGCGGCGGTCAGCACATATAAGCCAGACACCAGCCAGTACCCGACGCGCCATGACCCATCATTGGCAAGCACAAAGTTGATGATGAACGGGGCAATCGTCGCGCCAATGCCAAACGACGCATGCAGCCAGTTCATCAAGCGCGAGTCAAAATGCGCGGCGAAGTAGATGTTCATGCCGCTGTCCAAAATGCCCGCGCCAAACCCGCCGACTAACCCGAACAGCACAATCACGAACCATGCTGGCGCAAGCGCGTATCCCGCCAATGCCACCGCGCCTAAGACGCATCCCGCGACGAGCATCCAGCCGATGTTGTAGCGCGAGAACAAACGCCCGCTGATAAAGCTGGCGACAAAATAGCTGGCACTGGTGGCGAGATACAGTGTGCCAACCGCATCCAAATCGAGCGAGAAGGTTTCGCGCATATGCGGCGACCACACAATGCCGAGCAGCGCGCCGGGCATTCCTAGCACAATGAAGCTAAAAAACGCGATGAGAACGGCAGTCGTGTCAGTTTTTCGGGCGGGCATGGGGGAAACAGCTTTCCGTGATCAACATCAAGACACGATAGTTATAGCCCATAGCCGCCCGATCCATCGCATACCAGTTTTAGGTTATCTCACCCCCGAACCCCCTCAGTCCTTGGATGAGCGACAAGATATCTCTACTGATGGGAGATACCGGCTTGAAACCCAAAACAGAAGGGCAGGCTTTTGAATGGCATAGGCACGGTCAAAACGCAGTGACTTGGTTGAGACTGCTGTGCGCGACACCGTTGACTATCGCCACAGCTCTTGATTTAGGCGAGATTGATCCCGTTTGGTTATTTTTACGATCTAGACTTGTGCAGGTCGCCCAAAATAGATATAACTGTTATCGTCTAGATTTGTCAGCCGCTTATGTCCAAAATAGATCAGCCACCAATGCCTTTTTTGGGATAGTGCAACCGTCCTCATGAATCTGCCCGTGAGGACGCACTTGGAGAACTTTTTATGACAACCGCATATGAGGATATTGGCGAATCCCAGCAGAACTACGCCGGAAGTGAAGGCAGCAGGGGGCAAGGTGTCCAGCGATACCCGAACGAGGGATATCATGACCTGACAGACGCTGCCTTGATTGAACGGCTGTGCCAAGATGATTTAGAGGCGCTTGGTGGGTTGTTCGACAGATATTATCCGCAAGTGTATCGTACCGCTTATGCCATCACGCGGGACAGCGACGTTGCCGACGACATCGCACAGGATTGTTTTCTTAAGCTGCATCAATACGCGCGCCGCATCGATACCAGCCTACCGCTTGCACCATGGCTCTATCGTGTGACGGTCAATCTCAGCTATACTTGGATTTCACGGCGGCTTAAGCGCCGTGTATCGCTCGAAACGCTGGTGGATCGGCTGATGAGTCCGGCGTGGCTTGCGCCCGACCATGTCGCAGAGTTTTCCGAACTACAAACGCAAATCCGCGAGGCTGTCAGCCAATTGAACTTCAACCAGCGCGTAGTAGTGATTTTGCATTATATGTGCGGTCTAAGCCTAGAAGAAATCGGCAGTATACTCGACTGCCCGGATGGAACGGTCAAAAGCCGTTTATATTACGCCCGCGAAAATCTACGCCGCACATTAGGCGGGCTGTTTTCCGAACTCGCACCACAGGGTTAGAGGCACAATCTTATGCCGCATTTATCAGACAACCAATTCGATGACTGTATCGCCTATGCGTTACAGTCCGAGACACAGGTGACCAGCGCGCAAAAACACCGCGCGTGGGAAAAACTGCGTCAAAAGGTTGAAGCGCGCATCGCCGCGCAAGATGGGCAGGACACCTGCGCGATCATCGAAAGCATACACACCAACTCGCAATCTGAATCTGCCCTTCCAGTTGTCGTTGATGCGGAGCTGCTCCCCCACCCGGAGTCAGCGGCGCGCACGGTGAATGAACCGGGCGCACCCATCTTCTTGTTCCGCTGGCTCGGTCCTTGCATCCGCGTGATTAACGCTTCTATCGATGAATCGGCACGCTTTTTGTTCTGCGATGAATTCTCGCTCGAACGCGCCCGTCAGTATAATCCATCGTCTGCGCGCCATCACCTGCTCATGGCATCGAACTACGCTTATGCGCGAGCGTAATCACGCCCACCCATAGAGGCTTGCGAAACTGTCGATGCTTCCTATCGCGTTTCGCCCATGCAAAGCTCGCAGCATACGACATGAACGCAGAGAATGGCTATAGTTCTCTGCGTTCTTTTTTTCGCGTTCTCTTTTTGGAGTTCCTCCATGTATATCAAAGCCGCCCTGTTGTTTGAACCCAACCGCCGCTTTGTCGTCGAAACCGTCCATCTTGCCGATCCGCGCGCGGGTGAAGTGCGCGTCAAAATTGCCGCCAGTGGAGTTTGTCACAGCGATTGGCATGTGGCGACAGGGGATACCAAACAGCCCATGCCTGTCGTCACCGGACACGAAGGCGCGGGCGTAGTGGAAAGTGTCGGTGAAGGCGTAACCCGCGTGCGCGTGGGCGATCACGTCACATTGAGTTGGACACCCGACTGCGGCGAGTGTTTCTACTGCCAGCGCGGGCAGCCGAACTTGTGCGAAACCTACACCACGCCGCTGTGGAAAGGGGTGATGCTCGATGGCACGCCGCGCTTAAGTCGGCTTGATGGCAGCCCAATCTACCATTACTGCGGTTTGGCGACCTTTGCCGAATACGCCGTGGTGCCGGAAACCGCTTGCATCGCCATCCCCAAAGAGGTGCCGCTGAAAGCCGCCGCGTTGGTGGGCTGCGCGGTGGCGACAGGCGTAGGCGCGGCGATCTATACAGCGAAGGTCGCGCCGGGCGATACCGTCGTCGTTTACGGCGCGGGCGGCGTGGGATTGAACGTGATTCAGGGGGCGGCGTTGTCCGGTGCGGGCATGATCATCGCCGTCGATACTGCCCCGGCGAAAGCTGCCATCGCACGCGGTTTCGGCGCAACCCATTTTGTCCCCGCTGGATCAGCTTCGCTGGACGCGATCCGCGCACTCACCGATGGGCGCGGCGCGGATCACGTCTTTGAGACAGTCGGCTTGCCCGCTGTGCAAGAAGCATCGCTCGAGGCTGTACGCCCCGGTGGAATGCTCACACTCGTTGGTTTGTCGCCCATGGGCAGCGGAACGAACCTTCCCGGCGCGGTGATTGTGCGGCAGGAAAAGACGATCAAGGGGAGCTATTATGGTTCGGTTAGCCCGCGCCGCGACTTCCCGAAACTCATCGACCTGTACGGCAAAGGCAAGCTGAAGCTGGATGAACTCGTCAGCCGCGAATTTCCGCTGGAGCAGATTAACGAAGCGTATGCCGAAATGTTGAGCGGCGGCACGGCACGCGGGGTCATCGTGTTTGAGGCATAGAATTGTCAGCGCGTCAAAATCTAGAAGCGACCTTGACGAGCCACTAGTAGAGAAATACAGCACGCTGGATTAGATCATTAGCAGGGCGATCAATCCAGCGTATGAAGGACACATCTTTACGAGCTTTGGACCATCACTGTTCGCTGCGCTGCCACCGAATACAACGCTGAAGTATCGACAACCGCTAGAACTACGGCATCAGCGTTGGCGCGGTGAGGGTTTGCATCACTTCCGGTGGGAACATATTCACAACCACTGCTGTGAGCAGACTGCTCAACAAGAATGCGATGGCGAAGAAAATCAGCGTCAAAATCACGTTGGAGAGGAGGTAGGACACGCATCCCATCAAGAAGTTGAGGTTGTAACATTCCGCGACAACGCGCGAGACACGGCTCACCGCGCGGAATGATACGTAAAACACCACCAACCCGCCCAACCCGACAAAGACAACCGATCCGTAGGTGACAAGGATCGTCACCACCCACAGCGTCGAAACAACGAACAGGATTGGAATCCAGCGGTTGTAGTAGGCGAACAGCGAAGCGATCAAGTGGCTGAACGTGCCTACGCCGCCAAACGCTTTGGCGATATAGTGATTCACAACCGCGTGCAGCGAAGCGAAGATGATGTTGTTGATACCCGTCGCCAAGCTGGACACGAACAGCGCCCAAAATCCGATGCTAGAAAACAACAGTTCGTACTGCAAGGCGATGGGCGCGAAGGCGGCGGCATCGCCTAGTTCGCCCGATTCCATTTGCGCCAGCGCAATATCGAACACGCTGCGCGTCACTTCGATGATCACGATAGACGAAAGCAGCGGGAACAGAATGTTGATGATCAAGAACAGAACGTATTCAAAACTCGCGCCGCGCCATGTATCCTGCTTGGCTTTTTCGAGATGCTCGCTCTTGATCTGCTCTTTCTTCTGCGCGACTGCCGATTTGACAAACCCTTTGCGCGTTTCGCTGTCTACGATCATCCGAATGGCTTCATCACCCGATTCACCGGTCACACTGCCTGCCACGCTTGCGTAGTAGTCGTCATTGATCAAGTTGGGATTGAGGCGGAGCGCCTGCGCGAGATATTTCATCGCCTGTGCGTTATCGCCGTTGATGTTTGAACTCAACGCGAATTCGACAAGGCTTTTGGCACGGTCACGGTTTTGCTTGGTGACGGTGTATTCACGTCCGCGTGTGGGGATTTCGGTTTCTGGTTTACGCGCTTCTTCTTTCGGCGTTGGGGTTTTGTAAACGCGCAGTTTGACCGTACCATCTTCGTTGAGCGAAGATACGGCGGGCGCGGCATAGCTCGGCGGCGCGGATGCGCTTGAAGCCGGTGCGGCGGCGGAAGTTTCGCCGTTCTGCTGGCGGATATACGCCCCGGCTTTGCGCGCGAGTTCGCGCAGTTCCGGTTCGGGATCATCCCTAAACACATTGGCGAGATACGGCAGCGCCGCCATGTCTTTGGAGCGCCCAAGCGCGATAATCGCTTGTTTACGGGTGTCTTTGTTGGAATCGTTTAGCTGTTCGATGAGATGATCGATCATAATGTCGAGTGCTGCCCTCTTTAACCGCGGTTACGAGTCTTCCTATTATGTACGCGAGTATCCGTTGGCGCACATTAAGCTCTCGCGCCAGCGTCTGTCGAGTCGATTTCGTCATTGTGCGCTGCACGCCAGATAGTGATGACCGTCACCCACACCATGATCGAAATGACTACGCTCCATTCCAGCGCGGCGGCATCCCATACGGGAAGGCGTGCGCCTTCCGGAGGGAGCAGCGATTCACGCCCGCCGCGAAAGATGAGCGCGAGAAATGCCAGATTGAGCAGGATTGACGGCACACCGATGAGCGCCATCCAGCGTGGGTAGGGTGTTTGACGCGCAAACCCAACCACCAACGAAAACAGCACAATCCACACAAGCGAGCCGTTGAAGAAGCCGAACGCGAAATTGCCGTGCCACTCCAAGTTGATGTCCATCGGGAAGCAGGCGACAAGCGCGGTTGAGATGCCCGTCAGCGCGCCGATGAGGGCAAAAACACGGCGTAGAATCCCATTAAAGCGCAAGCCCAACAGCAGCAAAAATGCGCCATACGCCAGCCCACCGATCAAGAGCGACAGGTTGAATACGTATGAGCGTTCCGAATCGGCGGTGTGACCGAGTTCGGAGACAAAATGGCTGAGCGGCGAATAGGTTTCGCCCGCGCGACCAATATAGGCCAGCGCTGTGATCAACGACGCGGATGTGATGATTCCTGCGCCGACGAAGCCGAACAACATCATCAAGCGGCGGTTCAACGTGTTCATGAGGCACTTTTCAACGGGAAAGACGCGACATGGGTATAGACCGCGCCGGAAGGTGTCAACTGACTGGAGATGAGATAGAACGCTTTCACGCCAATCGGATCGGATTCGAGCGCGGCGTATGTGGCGATGAACCGATCCGCTTCGGGACTCGGTTTGCCGCTTTTCAGCCGTGCTAACGTAATATGCCCGCTGAACGGGTGGTCGTCGGGCGGGAAGCCCAAGCCCGTGACCGCGGATTCGACCTGTTGATAGAGCTTGTGCAATTCCGGCGGCGCATCCACGCCGATCCACAGCACGCGCGGCGCTTGTTTGGGATTGGGCGGGAATCGCCCCACGCCGCGCAGCGTGAACGAAAACGGATCGACGCGAATCGCCGCCAACGCTTCGGTCAGCGGCGGCACACGGGATTCGTCGATGCCATCACCAAGAAAGCGCAGCGTGAGATGATAGGTATTTGGCTTTGACCACACCGCGCCGGGAATGTCCGCGCGGACGCGGGCAAGATCGGCTTTGGTGTCGTCGGGCAGTTCGATGGCGATGAACAGGCGCACGGGTAATCGCCTTTACGCGCGCGGTCCAATGCGCTGAGCGCCAACCGTGATCACAGGCTGTTCTAACGGCGACTGCCACTGTGTCCATGCGGCGGTGCGTTGGAAATGACTCGTCCAAGGGACATATTTGGTCATGAGCGCCAAGCGCATCGGGATCGGCATCATAATCAGCGGATTGATGATGTGGCGTTCACCGATGGGACGAATTTCAAAGTGGACGTGCGCGTTGCTGCCCAGTGACATATCGAACGTGCCAAGCACGGTATCCGGCGTGATCGATTCATCGCGGGCGAAGGTGCGCGCGGGGATCAAGTGCTGGTAGATGACGATGTAATTGCCCGTGTTGATGCGAATGCCGAAGCGATCCACGCGCACGAAGCGCCCAAACACGCCCGCGAACACAGGTTTGCCATGCGCGCTCGGTCCGCCGTAGTCGATGCCGCTGTGAAGTCCCTGCGCGTAACCGTCGTAGCCCCAACGCGCGCCATCGGTGAAGGCGAACTGGGTATTGCCGTAATACTGCACCCAATTGACGATGGATAAATCGAGCGGATGGCGCGCCACAAGCGCGTCACGCTGCGGCAGTTTGCTCACATCCAGCACATCGTTGGGGATGCCGACGACGGTGGGATCGGCGGGCGGGGGTGGTGGCGGCGGGGGCGTAACTGGCTGCGGCGATGTTCCCGATCCTGTGCCGCCAGCGGCTTCGACCATGAAGATGAGCGAATTGCTGATGGCGCGTTCGGCGCTCCATCCGGTCGCGTGCCGCCACCAGATGAGCGCGTCGGCTTCGGTGCGGCTGGTCGCATCGACATCGAGAAGCGTGCCTGCCGGAATTTTCGTGCCAACGAGCGCACCACTCAACGCAGGGCGATCCCGCACATTGAGCGCCGTTTGCACGCGGAATCGCTTTTGCGGCGGCTTAGGATCGGGCGTGACTTTGACTTCTTTCGGCGGGTTTTCGCCCGTTTGAAAGCTGGTGATTTCGACCATGAAGATCGACTTGCCATCGAGCGAACGTTCGACTGACCAGCCGAGCGAGTGCCGCCACCAAACGAAGCCTTCGGCTTCCGTCCGGCTGTTATCGACGACATCGACGATGGCGTTCTGGGTGAGTTGGGTCACAATGGACGCGGATAAGCTGGGGGCGTTGCGAACGTTGACGGGTCCAACGGGGACATTAAAAACGATGTTTGCCACCTTGAATCACTCCCGGTGCGTGTTTTGGAATTTGCTGCGGCTATAACACGCATTATATGCGGGATTTAGCATCCTATAAACGATGCGAGATCAACGATGTGGCGTGAACAACAGTAGCGAGCGATGGTCAGTTAAGCAGCACGTTTTTTGTGTCCAATTTAGGGGTGCAGTACAGTCTGGTCCGCACATCTTGCGCTTGAATACGCAGAGCAAACAGATTAACCAACGTGATGAGAGCGAAAAGATACATGCAGATACGAATGTTACGGCTCATCTACCAGCCCATCTCTTGGATGATTTTAGACTGAGCTTTACCCCGCCCTCGAATCACCCGGCGCGACCTGCACAATCGATCCCCATGGCTGGTACTGCGCGGCGAAAATTTCGCGGTCAATCTCGTTGCCCGCCATATCAAGGATGATGCGTGTCACTTCAACGTATGCGCCTTCTGCGCCCCAATCGACCTGTAATTCCTGTCCCGGCGAAAACTCAGGATTCACTTCATAGCGCACAGGCAGCGATGGTTGAATGTCGCGGATTTCTGGACCCTGCTTGACCACCTGCCGACCCGGATTGGTGCTGTAAAACCGGAACTGAATCGAGTTAGTGGCGGGAAAAACCGATGTTTCGATCAGCAGGTGATAATCGGTGTCGTTGAGGAAACGGAAATCAAGATCGGGCGTATAGATCGCCGCGTCCATGCCCACGCCTTCGGGATCGGCGCGTTCGTAGTAGCCGACACGGTAGCTGTGCGCGTAGCGTTCGACAATCGGGAATCCACCATAAAATGCCGCGCGGAATGCCGTCGTACTCACCTGACACACACCGCCGCCCACACCTTGAATCGTGCGCCCGCCGTAGATTACGGCGCTTTGCACATAGCCTGCTTCTGGGCTGATATCACCGACGTGCTGATTGAACGAGAAAATCTCACCCGGCGCGATGATCAAGCCATCAAAGCGCGCCGCCGCCATGATGATATTGTCGATGCGCGCGCGGGTTGACCCCGCGTAGAAAGAGGTGCCTTGTGACACCAATTCAGTGATTCCGAGTTCGGCGGCGGTCACGCTGTCATGGTAAGGCGGCAGTTGATAATCGAACGCCATCGGTGCGGTGCGATTGGTCGGGCTGAAGATCGCCGTTTCCATATTGGCGATGGTCTGCGCGACATTGAGCGTGCGTCCGCTGCGCGAGGCTTGGATTATTTCGAGCTGGCGGGTGTCGTCGTTGAAATGAAAACGTCCGTTTTGCGGGGCGATGATCAGCCCGCGCGCGAGGTTCTCTAGATAGGGCTGGAACGCGCCCGTGTTGACCGTGACTTCATAACGAATCGAACCATCGTCGGCGCGGATGGTGCCAACTCGGAGCAGCGCGGCGATCTGTTCGACAGATGCCGTCCACGGTCCGAGCGGATTGCCATTGCCATCATCCGCAACGAGCATGATAGGACCCGACAGCGCGATTTGCGCCCGCCGCGCCGCTTCATCAACGTTGGCGACGATAGGGGGCGTTTCGCGGATTGCCAGCGGAATATCCGTGCTCTGGTTCGGGTTGAGAATCGCCGCATCAAGGCGGCTTAACGTGCCCATCACATCGACGGTGCGCCCAAGCGATCCCGGTGTGATGGTCACGTTTGTGCCGTTGATGCTGAATGATGCGTCGGTGGGCAGGCTGTTGATTGATTCGGCTATCCGGTTGAGATGTTCGAGCGCGATATTCTGGTCGTAGGTGATGACGGGCTGGATCGCTTTGCCATTGAGCCACGTTAGCACTTGATCGACAATATCGATCATCGGGTTATCGGCGTGCCCGACCTGCATCGCTTGTTCGGCGGTTGCTTGTGAGTCGAACGTCACGCCGAGATCGCCCGCCGTGAACTGCCAGTATTGATTATCCGCGCCGCTGTCACGAATGATAAATACGCGAGAATTATCTAACTGGAAACGCTGATCGAGCGCGGCGGCGGCTTCGCTGACCGTCATGCCGGAGAGATCGAGTCCATAAGCGGAGACGTTCGGCACGATGCGGTCACGAAATTGAATTTGGAAATAGGCGGCGATGATGGTCAGCAGGAGCAGGAGCAGCACCACGCCGCTGAACAACAAAATCGGCAGCCGGATCAACCAAGGGCTGATTGCCGGTTCATCCGGGGGATACGAGTCGTAACGGTCATAACGATAAGAATTCATGGGCGGGATACACGCTCACATAACCGAACACCTGTGTGATGTTTCGATTATAACATGAGTGGGGGATGTGTTGTCGCTCACAGCCCCTCATCATCACATCGTATGCACCTACGCTTCAAGAACCTCTGGTTCTTGAGCAAATTGATCGGGAGATTCCTCTGTTTGTGTCATATCACGGGGAATTGTTTTTTCTATAGCCCGTTCAATACGAGAAAGCAGCGCTTCTTTCCGAGCTTCAAAAAACTGTGAAAACTGATCAGAACGCAGGTATGCAGGCACAATCACATGTGATTCAAGAATTTCGTCCATGCGTTTGCTGCCGATTTCTGTCTCAATACGCTTGATATAAACACTTGGCGCATTATTACTAATAGTGCGGTTTGTTTTTCCAGACAATGGTGTTTTGTTAACGATACTGTCACGGTGATGAATATCAACATTGTGTTTATCGCACCAATCTGCGGGGAAAATGTGGTGAATATCGATCAGCGAGTCTGCGTACACTTGCTCCTCAACTGGTTCACCAGTGACGAAATCTAAGGCATTATCACGAAGTAGCAAGGCGGAAATACCTTTGTATGCTGCGCTGTTGCGAGTTTTTAATGAAAGTAGGCGATTTGGGTCAAAGTTTGCATCTCGCACAGTATTAGGCTCCTCGCCGCCATTAATCCAATCTATGAGTTGAGGTAAATCTCTTGCAAAGCGCGTTTCTACTGCACTGCTATAAAGTTCACCCAGAACTCCACACCAGTACCAACGGATAAGTTTTTTCCGAACATGATCCTTTTCGGCAGCATCTCCAAGTATTGCATATACGGCTGCAAGAGGAACAAGTTGTGTACGATAAGGCAAATCACGCGCGCTAAAGACTTTCTGACTTTTGAGCAACCGTGCTGCTTTCTCAAAACCATTAGCTAAGGCAGTTTGCCAGTCTTGAAACTCCTGCCGCTGCAATCCTAAAATATCCTTACGTTTACAACCTACAGCCGGTGCATTTTCTGTGGATTCGGATGACGCGAGGTACTTCTTGTATCTTTGATAGGTGGTCAGCAGAGCAATTCCCTGCAAAAAATCGTCGCTTTGGACTGTGTTTAAGACTGGCAGAGGATTAGGGAGAGACCTAAATCTTTGCGTAATATCCTGCCATTGTCTACGTAAATCGAAATCTTCAGCCGCAAAGGTTGCTGTGAGTAATTCAAAGACAGTTAGCGAAACCCCGCCCGTATTCACCTTCTCAAAAACTTGGCAAACAGCTTCTTTAGGGGTTTCCTTTATCAGGGTGATAATTGGCATCTGGTATTGCTCAAAACGCTTAATCACATCCTGCTCAAATTGGTTGTACTGTTTCATTACAGAAGAGTCATAATTCCAGTGTTCCTGATAGCCTGTTCGCCACTCAAAATCTGAAAAAATGAAACGAAGTGGAAATAGATGAGCCTGATATTCTTTTTCGTTTGAAGAATAGTCTTCAATAATTTCCCCGCGAAAATTCTTGATTTGGCGGGTTTCTGGCAAGCTAATGATTGCCTCCTCACGATCAAAACTGGGATCAAGTGCCCTTTTAATATCGATGTAATACCAACGCTTGATCGCTTTTTTGCGGGCATCTCGTGTTTCGACGACTTCATTTGAGAATATGGATTGATACAGCGAGGTGAGACGTTGTTGACCATCCAATATCAGATACTCAGGTACAGTGGGTTCATGTAGCTTCACGCCCTCAATTAAACGAGGTTTGAATCGTACCTGTATATTACCTGTTTGAAGCAACATGAGAGTGCCAACAGGAAAGGATAGCGAAATACTCGCCAGCAAACTCTTGATATGATCGTCATCCCAAACCCATCCGCGCTGAAAATCTGGAAGTTGTATTTTCCCTGCACTTATATCAGATAGAAGGTCTTTTAGTGGTTTTTTGTCACTACCGAATGTGCTTGTGCTTAAGCCGGTCATCTTCTAACCTCTTTCAGGATAATGTTAGTGTTCAAACTGTGGAATCAGTTTGATACAGGACATTATTAATGTTAGCAAAGATTTGGGCTAAAAAAAATAAGGCTTCGTGTTAAAGCGACGGCAGCGTGGGAGATGGCTCCGGCGTGGGGGTTGGATCGGGGGCGGGTGGGAAATGCACATCGTCGGGTAGAGCTTCGAGCGCGGATGTATCAAGCGGCACGCCGTTGACGGTCAAGCCGTTGAGGATGATTGGGAGCGCGTCACGCACATCGCCCTGATAGTGTTCCGGCACGCTGACGTTGCACACAACCAACTGTTTGTTGGGGAGCGCCACCGCCATCACCATCGTGCGCGTGCCATCGGGGCTGGTGAGCAGGTAATACGCGGATTCATGTTCGTTCCAAACGAATGCGCTTGGCTCGCTGACCGCCGCACCGCCGATCATGTCGGGCATATCAACAACTTGTGACAGCACTGCCAGCGCCACATTATGCTCGTCGGATTCCGGCAGGGCGAAGGGGTCAAGCGGCGGGACGAAGATATAGACGATCACACCTTGCATCTCGGAAGGCGATCCGTCGAACTTCGCGCCGTGTTCCGCCATGATTAAGCCATCGCTGGTATCCGCGATCCAGCCATGAGGCAGCCACAAGCCGACTGTCACGCCGCTGCTTTCAAATTCCACCCAGCGCGCGCGAGGATAAGCATTCACTTCTTCCGTGCCGCTTCGATCAGCAGACTCGACGCTTGACTCGGCAGACGCTTCGGTGGTCTGCGCGGGCGCAGGGGTATTCGATTCTATTATCTGGCAGGCGGACATGAGGAACAGAATAAGCGTCCCCAAGAATAACCATCTCAACATCACAGCTACCAGTAAACGTCTCTACGTTCATGCGATTTGCTTTGTTAGGGAGTTTAGGCGCATGTGCGGACGAGCTTGACCGGTCAAACACCACTCCCGCAGACATGGTAACACGATCCAACGATCCGGCGGGGGATTGCTAAACAGACACTAAACTGTGCGGGGTATGAATCCGATACATGCGGGGTTATGCTCACTAGCAGTTATACTTCGCGGTGAACTATCGTCTGAACATTGGCAGTTCTTATGGCAGATTGCGACATTCTCATCATTGGCGCGGGGCATAACGCGCTGGTGTGCGCCGGATACTTGGCGCAAGCGGGTTACAAAGTTCTCGTACTGGAACGGCGGCACAAAGCGGGCGGCGCGGTTGTCACGGAAGAAATTGTGCCCGGCTTTAAATTCGATCTCGGCGGATCGGCGCATATCTTGATCAACCATACGCCGATTGTGAATGACCTCAAGCTGACGGATTACGGCTTGGAGTATCTCGATCTCGATCCGCTGTTTTTCGCGCCCTTCCCCGATGGTAAACACTTCACGATTTACAAGAGCGTCGATCAAACGTGCGAGAGCATCACGGCGTTTTCGCCAGCCGATGCCGACAATTATCGCAAATTCATCGATAAGTGGACACCGATGGCGCACGGCATGGTTGAAGCGTTCAATCACGCGCCCACGCCGTTGAATCTCGCGCGCTATTTGATGTTCAACGGCGGGATCGATCCCAAACGCGCTGACCAGATCAATGACCTGATACGCGGGTACGGGCAGGTTCTCAAGCACAGTTTCGCGGGCAAAGAAGTTCCGGCGCTGATCGCGTGGATGGCGGCGCAAAGTGGACCGCCGCCGGGGGAACCATTCTCCGCGCCGTTCGCGCTGTGGCATCCGATGTATCACGTTAGCGGGGTGAAACGTCCACGCGGCGGATCGGGGATGCTGACACAGGCGCTCGCCAAGATGATCGAAGCGCATGGCGGCAAAATTCTCACGTCGTCGCCTGTGAGTAAGATCATGGTGGAGCATAACCGCGTGATTGGGGCGGAAACCGAAAATGGCGAACGCTACACGGCGAGTCGGGCGGTGGTGAGCGGGGCGCACATCCACACGACGTTCAAGCTGTTGGGCGATGCCGCGCCGCCTGTTGCCCGCGATCTCGTCGAAAAGTCACGCATCGGCAACGGGTTCGGCATGGTGATCCGCTATGCGGTGGAAGAACTGCCGAACTATATCGCCAAGCCCACGCCAAGCGGTCAGGATCACGGCGAAAACCATATCAGTATGCAGTTCATGTGTCCCGACATGGATTATCTCGAACGGGCATACGGCGATTATCTTGGCGGGCGACCCTCAGCCGAACCCGCGCTGATCAGCATGACGTGGAGTGCGGCGGATCGGACGCTTGCGCCCGAAGGCAAACACGTCATGTTCGTGTGGGCGCAGTATTTCCCCTACAAGCTTGCATCGGGGCGCACATGGGACGAGATCGCGCCGGAAGTCGAAGCGAGTATTCTGGGGGTGCTGCGCCGCTACGCGCCCAACATGACCGACGACAAAATCATCGGCAAACTGGTGGAAACGCCCGCGTATTTGGAACGTGAACTCGGTTTGTATCGCGGCAACGTGATGCACCTCGAAATGTCGGTTGATCAGATGTTTATGCTGCGTCCGACGCTGAATATGGGCAAGTATCGGGCGCCGATCAAAGGGTTGTATTTGACGGGCGCGAGTACCCATCCCGGCGGCGGGATCATGGGCGCGGCGGGGCGAAATGCGGCGGGGGTGCTGCTGCACGATCTCGCGCGGCGGAAGGTTTAACCATGGCTGAACTCGATTTTCCGGGCGGGCTGCCGCGCGCCATTACGCCGCCGGATGAACCCCTGAACGATGTGCTACATGCGGCGGGATACACGGCGGCTGTTGAGTGGGGCAAAGCGCGGTTTTATCGTGGGATGGTCGAACTGGCGGGTGGCTTGGCGCACATGGGATTTTTGCGCTCCCAAGCCCTGCTCAACCTGTTCAGCGATGCGAACGCGCGCACAGGCGCGGCGTACACGCTTGGCGAATTGTTCGGCGTGATGAAAGTTGGTAAATCGGCTGCACGGTCTGCGGCGGTGGAGCACCTGTATGGGCTGTCGGACAAACGTATTTTGATGCGCGGGTATGTCGTGCCGTGCCCGGTGTGCAAGCTCGATAACTGGATCAGCGTGAGCAAAATCAACGAGCGCGTGGCGTGTTCAGGATGCTTAGCGGCGTTTCAAATGCCGCTGCAAGTGCATTTCTCGTACAAGCTCAATCAGGTGTATCTGGAAGGGTTGGTGCAGGGCGCGCTGACCGTTTTACTGACCGCGATGCACCTCTATGATGGCGGCGCACCGTTCACATGGCAGGCGTGTACCGTCGCGGAAAAAGGCGGGGGTCGCACGGAGATCGACTTGCTGTGCAAACGTGGGGATGCGCTGGTTGTGGTCGAGTGCAAGGACAACTTCAACGCGGGAAGCGATGCGGCTGCTTTTGAGGAACAGGTGAGGCGGGCGAAACAAGTTTCGCGCGAAATTGGGGCGGAGTTCGCGTTTGCCACGCTCCAACCCGCCGCGTCGATTCCGGCTGCGGTGCAATCGGTGATCGACGCGGTAGGGGCTAGCGTGCTGGATCGGGATGTGCTGCTGCACGGCGGGGTCAAGACCCTGCCCTACGAATGATGCGTGTGAAAGTGCGGCAGGATGGCATCCGCCATGTGTTCGATGCGCTCGATGTCGTCCAGATCGAGCCACTGGAGCATGATGCGCTCACAGCCGAAGGTAGCGTAGGCTTCGATCTGCTCGATCACCTGTGATGCTGTGCCCGCGATGATGCGCCCGCCGCCGCGGAGCTCATCGAGCGACTTTCCGGCTGCATCGAGTTCGGCTTGATCGCGGAAGTAGCGCACCTGCGTCATGAGTGAGCGCTTGATGTCCGCTGGATTGCGGGCGATGGCTTCGCACAGTTTGGAGAGCAGCTCGTTTTTCTCTTTGTACGTGTTCGCGTCGATGAAAACGCCGTTCCACTCGTCGGCAAAGCGTGCCGCAAGCGGGAGCGTGCGCGTACTGCCGTTCCCGCCGATCAAGATGGGGACGCGGTGCTTGGGGCGCGCGAGCAGAATCGCGTCGTGGAGCGAGAAGTATTTCCCCTCATAGTTGACCGGATCATCGCTGCGGAGCAGACGCACGATCACTTCCAAGCCTTCGTTGAGCATAGCGAAGCGCGTGGGGAAGTCGTAGAACGGGATGCCGAAGTTGTGATGCTCACGGTCTTGCCAGCCCGCGCCCACGCCCAAAATCACCCGCCCCCCGCTGAGATCGCTGACAGCAGCCGCCATGCGCGCCAGAAGGGCGGGCTGACGGAACGTGATCGGCGAGACGAGCGAACCGAACTCGATGGTTTGCGAGGCGGTGGCGGCGTAGGTGAGCGATGTCCAACATTCGAGCGATTCGAGGTAGGGTCCCGATGCGTCGGTGTAGTGGTCTGACCGAAAGACGTGCTTGAAGCCCTTGTTTTCTGCCGTTTGCAGAATACGCGACCAGCGATCCCACGTTAGCCCGTTCTGCCCTTCGATCATCAAGCCGATGTCCATGTGTGCCCCTTCAGATATGCGTGTGTTTGGGCAGGGATTGTAGCGAGGGATGGGGATCGTTGTCGAAAGTGTCGCTAAAGCCCTCCGGCTAAGTGAAAAGCCTGTAAGCCCCGTGAAAGGGGCTAAATAACGATTCCTGCGGCATAAGCCTTACAAGCACGCTTCAGGTGGGGGATTACATTCCCTGCCGACACAAGCAAAAATGTATGCAAGCTCGCAAAACAACTACGGACAACCCTCATGGCAAGTTTCGCCACGGGCGTGATTTCAAGGCGGCGGACGCGCGCGCCCATACGAAGCGCGGGACAGGCGGGCGCATCGCGATGCGCCCCTACGGATGTGCGAAGGGGAAGGCATCCCCGCGATAATCCCCGATGAGTGATTTATAATAGCCACAAGATTTTGCACATGTAGGACATTTTCCCGATGATTTTCAACAATCCACGCGAGACTGTGCGCGTGTTATGGACGACGTTTCGCTTGCGCTGCCCCAACTGCGGAATCGGCAGGACGTTTCGCGGGCTGTTCAAGGTCAACACGCACTGCGATCACTGCGGTGTGCGTTTTGAGCGCGAAGGCGGCGAATCGGTTGGCGGGATGTATATCAACTTGAGCGTGGCGGAAGTGACGACGATGGGCGGGTTTTTTCTCGTCCATGCGCTGTTCAAGCCGCCGTTTGAGCCGCATCTCGTTTTCTGGATCGCGTACAACATCCTGTTTATCGTGTGGTTTTACAACCGATCCCGCTCAATGTGGATGGGGATCACGTATTTGACGGGCGGCGTGATGCGGGATGAGCAGCGCGATCCCGGTGATGAAGTGATGACCGAAGTGGATTACCAGCAGAAGCGATAAAATTCGGCACGAGCCTTTCCGGTTTTATAACATGGAGGGGACAAGACCCCTCCCTACGAAAGCCGCCCGCCGATAACGCGCGTGAACGGCGGGCGCAATAGCTTGCGCCCCTACGGAATGTTTGTGTTAGGAATAAATGTCCGTGCGGCGGTCTTCCATCACGGGGATGCGCGCGCGGACAAGATCGACGTAATCGAGGTCGATTTCGGCGGTGGCGAGG
This sequence comes from Anaerolineae bacterium, assembly GCA_034434595.1. Classification (GTDB taxonomy): domain Bacteria; phylum Chloroflexota; class Anaerolineae; order Aggregatilineales; family Phototrophicaceae; genus Flexifilum. Next base: position 187,445 of record DAOTZD010000008.1, on the reverse strand, counting down.
GTAGGCGCTTCCCCGACTTCGAGGACGATTTTCCCCCACGCATCGACAATCATCGAGTGACCGCCGAAGGTTTTATCGCCGGTTACGCCTGCCGAATTGCAGCCGATCATGAAACACTGGTTTTCGATAGCGCGGGCTTGCAGCAGCAAGCGCCAGTGATCAATGCGCTCGATGGGCCATTCGGCGGGCATGATGACCATTTTCGCGCCGCCAACAGCGTAGCGCCGGAACAATTCTGGGAAGCGCAGATCGTAGCAGATGGCGATTCCGGTTGTCCCCCACGGCAAATCCATGATCAAAGGGGCGGCTCCCGGCTGCAAGTAGCGGTGTTCATCCATCAACTGAAACAGATGTATTTTGCGGTACACGCCCATCAAGCGTCCGTTAGGGGCGAAGAAGGGCGCGCTGTTGCTAACTTCCAAGCCGCGTTTTTCCATCATCGAGCCGACGATGCTGATTTTGTGCTGTGTGGCGAGTGTCGCCATTTGCGCGAAAATGCCGACATTGAGCGCCGCGCCCAAATCACGCGCTTGATCGAGCGCGTAGCCTGTTGACCACAATTCCGGCAGAACAATGAGGTGCGATCCACGCCGCGCGGCTTCTGCAATGTAGTCTTCCGCGACTTTGAGGTTTTTTCGCACATCGCCCAGTGTGATATTCATTTGTGCCAGACTGATAATCACCTTCGCCATGGTCATCCTCTCAAAGGGTTAAGCCGACTTATAGTACGAGTATGGATCAATCCTACGTATGTTGATGCTTGTCTTTGATCATCAAGCGCATTTCGTTAGTGGGGATAAAGCCGAGCGATTCATATAAAGGTCGCCCGTATTCGCTGGCGTGCAGCGTGAGCGCCCCAACACGCGGCTGATGATCGTGCGCCCACGCGATGATCGCCTCAACGAGCGCGCGGGCGATCCCGCGCTGGCGGTGATCCGGCTCGACGTAGACGTTGAGCAGATACGGGCGCAAATGCGCTTCGGGATCGGCGGGCATGGGTGCCCATTCGACGATGCGGACTCCCGCGCCGCCGACAATTGTTTCCGCGGGGGCTTGCGTATCGATCACCATCCAGCCGAGATAATGCCCGCTGACAAGATGCGGCTTCACCCATTCGGCGAAAGCAGCTTGCATCGTGCCAGTATCGCCCGAAACGCCGATGTCATCGAACATGGCGCGGCGATGATGCGCGATCACGGGCGCGTCGGCGGGGGTTGCCATGCGGATATGATAACGTGTGGTATCCATCAGGGTCGCCAATCAATTACGCCGGTGAGGTTGCGCCATGTGCTTGCCACAGCTTCGATGATAGCGGGTTCGTCCATCGCAGAAGTGTCGATCTCGCAGATGCCGGGTTGGGATCGGACTGCCCATTCGCGGTGGAGCGTGCCAATCGCGAGACTGCGCTCGCGCGGGTTGTGATAGCGCGCCCCCAACGCGAGATGAAGCCGCTGCAGCACCGCATCAATCGACGCGACGAGACAGATCACGGGACCGGTTGATTGGAGCGCGGCGTAGTGATCGCCGTGCAGCAGGATTTGCCCGCTGATGTGGATCACGGTCCCGCGAAAAAGGGCGATTTCGTCCACCAGTTCGCTTTCGAGCGCCTTAGTACGCGAATCGCCGTAGAGCGCGCGCATTTCTTCGGCGGGCATGTCGGCGCGTTCTTCAAAGCGCTGGGCGAAATCGACGAAAGGCATTTTGAGCCGTTCCGCGACACCGCGCGCGACAGGAAGCTGACCGGGTCCGATGTACCCGGTCAGGATGACGTTCTGATCAATACCAGAGGGTGAGCGAAACATAGGCAGCCTGATCCGTGAGGTTGCTAGGCGTTCTCTTGGATGTGTTCGGTTTCCCAGTCGGGATACCAGTCATCGAGTAATGGGAATAGTTCGTTCAAATCTTTGACGATGGCATCCGGTTGGATATCGTCATCGCCGCTTTCAAACGGACGACGATCAATATACCGCAGGACGGCTTTCATGCCTATACGCTGCGCGCCGACTATATCCGCGTGCGGATCATCACCGACGAACACGGTTTCGTGGGGTTTGGTATTCACATGGCGAAGCGCGGTATGAAAAATTTCGGGGTGCGGTTTGAGATAGCCCACATCGGCGGCGGAGATGCGGCAGTCTGGGAAGAAGTCGAGAATACCAAGCCCGCGCATTTCCACTTCGCGGAGCATCATCGGTTGGTAGGCATTGGTCACCACGCCGACTTTGATCCCCGCCGCGATCAAACGGGACAGCACGGCAGGGACTTCGGGAAAGATCGTCGTGCCGGGGACGGCTTTCCAATCGTATTCTTCTAACACGCGGCGCATATCCAGCTTGGCGATGGGCGCGCCAAGCGCGATGGCGCTTTCGACCAACACGCGACCAATATTCGGCGCTTGCTGGGTGACGCGCGCCGCAGCCCATGCCGCCATACTGCGGTTGTGGAACTCGGCGCGGTAAGCATCAAGAGTTTCGATGGGGTGGACTTCGGCACACAGGTATTCGTATACACCGCCGAGCAAACTCGCTTCAAGCGTTGTCCAATCGGTTTTGAGCGAACTCCAGTCGATGAGCGTATCGTCCATATCGAATAGGACGGCTTTCAGTACGGGTTTTTGTTCCTTCATGTGTTCCTTGTGTTTCACAAATTGGTCGAGTGTGTTATCGCACCGTCATCGCAGCGCGCACCGACAGCAGCATATCGTCGATGCCCTGCTTGAAGGTGGCGAAACGCGGCTGCCAGCCCAAGACCGTTTTGGCTTCGGCATTGTTAGGATGCGCGCTGGCATTCAAAAGCGCGAACTGCGCTGCGCCAAGCGTGAGCCGCGCCAAAAACGCGGGCGGCGTTTCCGGTGAAACCAAGTGCTGTGTACTTGCGAGATAGTTCAAAAATCCGGCGGGCGAATCGGCATGATCATCGACAATGTCGAGCGTGCGATGAGCTGCCGCGTCGTTTCCAATGGTGAGCGCGACAGCGTTCGCCGCATCGTATACGTTGACCCACCCCGCAAGGGCATGGCGATCCGTACTGTTGGGGACACCGCGCCCCGATTTGAGCGCGGCAAGCACCGCGTTCAGTTGATCATCCGCTTCACCATAAATGTAGCCAAAACGCAGCACCGTGACAGGAATTCCAGCGGTGAGCGCGGTGGCTTCGGCGCGGTGAACGGCGTTCAATACGCTCGCAAGCGCCTCATCTTCGGTGTGCGCGCCCGCGAAGGCGTAACTACCGTGAATAAACTGCTTTGCGTTTGCCGCCTTCGCCGCTTCAACAAGCGCCGCCGTGCCATCGATCAACAGGCGTGAAGTGTCATTCCAGTTGACGGGCTGAAAGGGTAAATGGGCAGACGCAAGCGGCGCGAGATTGATCGTCACATCGACGCTGCCCGCTGCGGCGAGCATGGCGCTGCGAAGTTCACCCGCGCGGAACAGCGACGGGTAGACAGGCAGCGCGCCAAGCGCGCGTAGAGCAGCGGCATCGGCTTTGTTGGCGGCTGTGCCGATGACGCGATGCCCCGCGGCGACCAACTGGCGTGTAAGCGTGCGACCCAATGAGGTCACAGCGCCAGTGATGAAAACGGTTTTGGCTTCGGCAGGGCTAGAGGGTGGGGTGGCTTGAGACATATTGGTTGGCTCTCAGTGAACAGGTGAAAACAGACTTATGGTTGATTATGCCACGCTTCACAAAGGCGTATCAATACAGAAGGCGATGTGAAGGGGAAAGATTCAATTTTCGGTCAGCGGACGCGCTGCAGCGTGTGTCGGTAGTGCCGTCGGAGGCGACACATCGAAGATGTGCAAAGCCATTCGGCTAGGTGAAAAGCCTGTAAGCCTCATTCATGAGGCTGAAAAGCGCCTGAAGTTGGATAAGTGTCCAACAGTCAGGTGTTTTGAAGATTTTCTGTGGCGGGCGCGATATAGAGCGTGTCCAATAAGTCTTTTTTACCCCTGCGGGCGATTCCACTGGCACAGATTCGACGGGCGCGAGTGTGCAAACGCCGATGTTCGTCATGACGGGCGCGGTCATGGGCGGGCATGTTTTTCCGCCAAGCCGTGTCGCCGCCGTCGATCTCGGTCACGTCAACAAGACCATCGAAAAGCCGATGGACATGATCATCGGCTACAGCACCTATCGCCATGCGCGCTGGTGGTTCGACTTTCCGCGTCAGCGATGGGCGATTACGCTGCGGCATTTCTAGCGCGAAGGCGATGAGCGAAAGTGCGGGCGTAACACAGTGAGAATATCATCGTGCAGGATGCCGTTGGACGCGACGATCTCTTTGCCTGTGTACGCGAGATCGCTGGAATCGCCCGCAAAATCGCTGACGCACCCGCCCGCTTCGGTGATCAAGAGCGCCCCGCCCATCACATCCCATGAGCTGATGCGATGTTCGTAGAAACATTCCAAGCGCCCGACGGCGACATAGGCAAGACTCAACGCGGCTGATCCCAGCAGGCGCACAGCACGCGAAGCATCTTGCATCGCGCGGATCGCGTCAAAGTCGGTTTGCGTATCGTCGCCATAAGGCAATCCGGTGGTGATTACGGCTTGATCGAGCCGATCCGTCGCGGATACGCGCACCGGTTCGTGATTGAGCGTCGTGCCCAACCCTTTCGCCGCGCTGATCATCTCGCCGCCGTCGATCATAGGCGCGTAGACCACGCCCACCAGCGGACGCAGATGCCGATCCGCCAAGCCGATGCTGACCGTGAATAGCGGCAGGTCGGCGGCGAAATTGGTCGTTCCATCGATGGGATCGATGTGCCAAAAGTATTCGGCATCTGGCGGCGCGTCCGATCCGCCGCCTTCTTCGCTGATAATGCCGTGCGTGGGAAACGCGCCGCGCAGCAGGTCGATGATGATGGCTTCGGCGGCTTTATCGCCTTCGGTCACAATGTCTTTGAGATCGCGCTTGGTGCTTTCTTGATGGGTTTTGCCGTGCAAACGACGAAGCGCCGCGCCCGCTTGGTAGGCGATCCCTTCGGCGGTGGCGCGAACGGATGAGAGGTGCAAAGACATGAATGGTTGTCTCCGGTGTGGGTAAAAAACAAGGGACTATCGTGATGATAGTCCCTCAGGGTTGGTTTGGCGATGGTGGGTTGAGAACGCGATCTAGCTGCTGACTCGGTTGACGCGCACAACGTCGCTGGCTTGTTTACCCTTTTGACCTTCGGTGATCTCAAATTCGACGCTTTCACCGGCTTCAAGCTTGCGATAGCCCGATTCCTGAATGGCGCTGTAGTGGACGAACACATCCGCGCCGTCTTCCGGCGTGATGAATCCGTAGCCTTTTTCGGCGCTAAACCATTTGACGATGCCGCGATTACGCTGTGCCATGCTTCAAAAACTCCGTGTCTTGCCTAAATCTGTGAACCTGAACTGATGAGGGTGTTTCCGCGTACAAGCCGTGAAGTCACAACATGTCACACGGGGACACTACGGGAAGTGTATAGAAACTTCACGGGGATTGTCAAGCATAGTCTTATCAGACTTGTGGGCTATTTATTTGTGAAAAGTGGATAGGCAGAAAGCTAAAGAGCAGGGTTCATCGCAGAGGACGCGAGAAAACACGAGAAGGATTCCACAGGCATGATATTGGGAATGTGGTTTTAGAGAACGGAAGGGTCAAGACCCCTCCGTACAGAGGACGCGGGTAAAAGAGCAAGATTCACCGCGTGAACAGGCAGACGGTAGCGATGTGCGCGGTCTGCGGCGCGAGATCGACGGGCTGAACGGCGGTGAGGGCATAACCCGCCTTTTTGAACTGGGCTACATCACGCGGGAGACGGTGCGCCTCATCGCTGACCAACACAATCCGATCTACGCCGAGCGCGACCAGTGATTTGAGCGCAGCGTCGCTGATTCCCGTGTGAGGCGGATCGATCACAGCGGCGGTGTAGCGCGGCGGCGCGGGGGATTCATCCGTGCCGGATTCTTCGTCTGCGTCGGGGTCGGTGATGTCGGCTTCGAGCAGGTCTTCCAAGACGGTATCGACTCCGCCTTCGTACACATCGACATTCTCAAAATCCGCCAAATTATCGTCCGCGTCGGTCACGGCGGGGGGATAGCTCTCGATCATGCTGACCACGCGCACCCGCGGGGCGATAAACGCGCTGAACACGCCGACTCCGGCAAACAGGTCGAGAACGGCATCATCCGGCTGCGGATCGAGCAGGGTGATGACGCTGTCGATCAAATTGGGGAGCGCGGAAATATTCGGGCGGAAGAAACTTCCGGCGGTAGCGCGCAAGATTCGCTTGTTGACCTCAAAGCGCGAGTGCGATTCACCGATCAAGTTCAGCGGCTCGTTGTCGGGCAAAATCAGGTTGATGCTGACCGGAAGATCGGTTTCAAGCGCGGGCGCGGCATCGGTGAAAGCGGTGAGGACGAGCATCTGGTCGCCATCGCTGCCCTGCTGCAAGCGGACACGACGCAGATTGCTCAAATCCATATCAAGCTGTTGGTAGAGGCTGAATAGATCGGGGTGCAAAATGTGACACTCGCGGATGCGGATGAGATCGCGGTCATCGGGAGTGTCGCGGCGGGCGGGGAAGGCAAGATAGGCATCGTTTTCGACAGCGATTTCGGAGAGCGGCTTGTCGTCATCGTCAGCATCCGGCGAGTCGTTGGGTTGATCGGCAGCGTCCGGTTCAAGGGGGGTGCTGCCCACGACGGTGAAGGTCATGTGATGGTTGTAGCCCCACTGAAGCGGCGCGGCGATCACGGGGCGCACGGGGGGATTGGCGATGCGGGCGCGTTCGAGCAGGGTGATGAGCATGTCCTGTTTGAGCGCGACTTGCGCGGCGTAATCCATGTGCTGCCAATCGCAGTGGGCGCATTTGCTCATGCCGAAATGCGCGCATACGGGATACACACGATCTGCTGACGCATCGAGCAGGCGGACACCGAGCGCGTGGACAAACTCGCCGCGCTGCGTGATCGGCTGTGCAAGGACGCGCTCGCCGGGGATGGTGAACGGAATTTGTACACGGGCGCGTTTGAACTCGCCTTCGCCTTCGCCAACCGCGGTGATGTCGTCAATGGCGATCTCGAACGGCGGGTCACGGCGGAGATCGCGCGTTGGCGCGGCAGGTTTATCGGGGCGATGGTTCGGACGGTTCGCGGGTTCGTGGGTGGGTTTATGCGAAGGTTTGCGTTCGGGTTTGCGCGTCATGGTAAATCGATGCCTTTCGGTCTTGCGCGTTATTTTAGCGCAAACGCGCAAGCCGCCCCTCTCCACACATCAAAATATAAAAACGAAATGGCTTTTGTAGGGGCGCATCGTGATGCGCCCGCCAACAACGGGCGGCTCACGAGCCGCCGCTACAAAACATTCAAACCAGATAATCTGAACCTACACTAGGGGGCGAGGTGTGTTAATCGCGCGCGTACCAGCCCTAAAAACCGCGCGTATTGATCCGCCGCGCCGGATAAATGTTCGCCTTCGTCGTGGGTGAGGGGTTGAAACGGATTCACCGTGATCGTCACGCTGTCTTTTTTGAGCGCCCGTTTCCATGTGCCAAGAATTCGCCCGTCAAGGGTGAACGTGGGCGCGAACATGCCGCCGCCGGGAAGCACCTGTTTCGCATGTGCGGGATCAAGCATCGCGTCCCGATCCGTGTAGCCAAGCAGATATTCGTCAAAGGCGGGCAGCAGAACGGGGATCAGCGCGGCGAACTGCGCTGGCGAATCAACCGTTCGTTGGCAATTGAATTAGGCATGAATTTCTCCGTTCATCCGAACCGTGTTCATCAGGTTCTCACCCGGTTGATGCACAGTATAGCTTTCTTGAAATGATTGGAGCGCGCGTTGGCATGAAAATCGCACTCATTACGTCATGGGCAACCGACATTAGCGGGGGAAGCGGCACGGCGCTGTTCTTTCAATCGCTGCTGCGCGGGCTGCAAGGGCGGGGCTATGACCTAGACGTGATCGCGCCCAACTTCGATGTGAGCGACTATTTTGGCGTGACGATGCAGCGGATCGCATTCAACGCGCGGCTGCCGTATGACGCGCGCATTCGGGGAGCCGATGTCGTGATCGGGCTGGATTGGGACGGCTACGGACTTGATCCATCGCAGCGCCCGCCGATGATCGCTAGTTCACACGCGGTCTACGGGGATATTCTTCAGTGGGAAAGCGGCGAAGTCGCCACGATGGTGAAAGCACAAGCCTATTTTGACCGTTTGATGATGCACAACGCCGAAGTGATCACGATTGGCAGCGCCTACGCCGCTGACCGCATCGCCGCGCTGTACGACGTAGATCGGGCGAAAATTGAAGTCATCCATCACGGGATGATCGCGCAAGAGTGGCTGAAGTTGGTCGATGCCGAGCCGAAAAGGCCCCATGATCACCCGATCATTTTGTCGGTGGGCAAGATGTATCCGCGCAAACGGACGGATGTGCTTTTACGCGCCGTGCCGCTGCTGTTGGATAAATATCCGGCGCTGGAAGTACGCATCGCGGGCGATGGTTTGATGTGGGATGAGTATCACCGCACAGCGGCAGAACTGGGCGTGATGGATCATGTCACGTTTTTGGGGCATGTGAGCGACGACGCAGCGTTCGCGCGTGAATGGCGCATGGCGGATGTTTTCTGCCACCCCAGCAGCCAAGAAACCTTCGGCTATGTGTATCTGGAAGCCATGTCGATTGGCAAGCCGATTGTGGCGGTGCGGGCAGGCGCAGCGCCGGAAGTGATAGCGGACGCGGGGCGGCTTGCCGAGCCGGAGAATCCCGCCGCGCTCGCCGCCGAACTCGACTTTTTCTTGGGAAATGAGCGCGCGCGGGCGGAATATGGCGCGCGGGGGGAACAACGCGCGGCGATGTTCACGCATGACAAGATGATCGACGGGTATGATCGGGCGATTGCGCGGGCGGTGAGTGGGCGGAAGCGCGGTTAAAAAGCAACCTCACCCCGCACGAACGAAGTTCGTGCCGCCCCTCTCGACGATGCAAGCATCGTTTGGCGAGGGGCAAAAGGGAGAGTGAGTATGTGTCAAAGCTTGGACGTTTGAAGATTGTTTTAAGCGGGCGGCTCACAAGCCGCCCCTACGGATGCGTTATGAGGAACGCTGCGCGGCGAGTTCGGCTTCGATTTGGTCACACGCCAGCGCGACGGCTTCATCAACGGACATATCGAGGTCGAAGATGTTGATCACCAGTTCGGTGTTGATGGTGTCCCAGATTTCGTCAAAGACGGTCACACCCTGCGAGTCGTCAATGGCATCGACGAAGGCTTGGATGTTGACTTCGGTATCGCCAAACGACTCGACCCACGCCTGCTGCTGATTCGGGTTGGCGGGAGCAACCCCCGCGCCCTGCGCGAAATACGCCGATCCTTCGTCGCTGACGAGATACTGGATCAAGTTGGCGACAAGTTCCGGCTGCGCGGTATCGGCGGATGCGACATAGCCGACGGAGTGCACAATCGAGCGGGTGCGCCCGCTTTGTGGGCTGCGCGGAAGCTGGACAACATCCCAGTTGAATGCCGCCTGTTCGAGCGCGGCAGAGAGCTTCCATGATCCGTTGCTCACCATCGCCACGCGACCCGCCAGCCAAAAATCGAAGCTGTCGTCCGCGCTTGCGCCGCCGATTTCGCTGACGCTTGGCATAATACCTTCTTCGTAGAGCGCATGGAGAAATTCGAGCGCGCCGAGGCTGGCGGGTTCGTCAAGTGTGCATTGAGTGCGCGCCGCGCCGACAATCGGTGTCATGCCCGTTGAGGCAATGAAATTCGGGTAGCCCGCCTGATATTCACTGTAGACCGCCGCGCCGTATACATCGCCCGACGGATCAGTGAGGGCTTCGGCGGCTTGGGCGAAATCGTCCCACGTCCAATTGGCGGTGGGATACTCTATATCCGCCGCGTCGAACAGGTCTTTGTTGTAGTAGATGACGACGGTATCCCAGTTGACAGGCGCGGCATACAGGTCACGTTCGTCGCCCCAACGATAGGGTTCGACCATACCCGTTCCCCATACGCTCGTGTCAATTTCCGCCGCGTCCAAATACGGCTGCAAATCGAGCAGCACGCCGTTATTGACATAGAAGTAGAAGCGGTCTTGGGAGAGGTTGAAAATATCCGGCAGATCGCCTTCTTCCGCGTTGGTACGCAGTAAATCCCAATATTGATCCCAAGGCACCACTTCAAGCGTCACTTCCGCGCCGGGACAATAGCCGGCGATCCAAGCATCAACGGATTCTTGGATCGCCGCCGCCCACACCGCATCCCACACGCGCATGGTGATTGCGCCCGGTTCAACGCAAGGCTGCGCGGGGATGGACACGGCGGTTTCTTGCGCGGAAGCGACACCCAGCGATACAAGCAGCGTCACAATGACGATGTGCGTCAGTATCACGAAACGCCCGATTACAGCTTTCATCTTTGTACTCCCCTGTGAAAACGCTGTCTCTACGATGACGAACAGGCGCTAAAGTTTGAATCTACCGCACACGGCACACGCGCTACAATAGAAACTAGTTGGTCGGGGCGAAGTCTGTCTATGCTTGGAGTCAGCGTGTCATTGTGCCGGCTGGCGCTGATCCTCTCGCTGGGATGCGCGGGATTAATCGGCGCGGCGAACGGAATCGGCAGTCTGATTCCGCCGCGGTTGGCGGCGTATGCCAGCGCGATTGGCAGCCGCTACACGATTGTCGATCTCAACCACTGCATCAGCAAAACATTTCTGTATCCGGGATTAGTCAACGGGCTGGCGTGGTCGCCGGATGGGGCGTACTTAGCCGTGCGCGCCGAAACGGATACCGCCGCGCGCAATCTCGCGGTGCTGACATGGGACAGCCGCACAATGATCGACGTGACGGACGACAGCGCCAACAAACTGCTCCCCGTGTGGTCAGCGGACGGACACATGCTGCTCTATGCCAGTGATCGGCTTGACGGCGACGCGCGTTACGATTACGACATTTACGGCTATGAGATCGCCACAGGCACAACGCGCCGCCTCTCGGATGCGTATGAAACCGCGACAACGGGACGGATTGACGAATATCATGCCGCGCTTTCGCCGGATGGACGCACGCTGGCGATCATCGGCACGCGGCGCAGCGGGAATATCAAAGTTGATCTGCTCGACACGCAAACGGGCGATCTCACGCCGCTGCGCGCGGAGGATACCAGCGTGCATCAGCTTGTCGCGTGGTCGCCGCCGCAAGTGTCGCCCGCTTGGGTGCTGTTTCGCGCCTACACGCGAGAACCGAACTGGATTCAGCTATACGACGCATCGACGGGAGAAATGCGCGAGATCGCGTTTGAGGATGGAAACATTTACAACATGAATTGGACAAGCACGGGGGATATTTTTGTGCATTGGAACGCCAACGGCACATGGGACGGTTTCCGCGCGGCAGTGCTGTCTCCCATGGGCAACTGGACGACGCGCACGCCGATCCCGTGCATTGATTTAACGCGCGCGGCGGTGCTGACGGTGCATATTCCATGAACGTTTTCCTTCGTGCGGCGGCGGCGCTGATCGCGCTGTGCGCGCTGTCGATTGGCGGCGCGCTGGGAATCGGCACGGTGATGCCTACGCATTTTCTCATCGCATACACGCGCTATTTAGCGAATTATGTACCCGATCAACATTATTTTCTGCGCGATCTAAATCGGTGTCTGGAGCATATGATCGCGCTGCCCATCCAAATCACGGCGGTGGCATGGTCGCCAGACGGTGAGCGAATCGCGTTTGTGGGTGGGGAAAACACGGATGCCACGCGCCTTGACATTTACGTAATCGATTGGGACGGATCAAACATGCGGCAGATCACAGATTCGCCCGCGCGGGATTATGCGCCCGCATGGATGCCCGATTCGCGGCGGCTGGCGTTCGCATCTGACCGCGAAAATGATGACGATATTTATGTGATCGATCTCGACAGTGGTGAAACGCGCAAGCTGTTTGAAAGCGGCATGAACGAATATCAGGCTTCGTTTTCGCCAGATGGTCGCTATGTGGCGTATCCCATGAGTGACGCGACCAATACCGCCGCCTATATTTTCATCCGCGAATTGGCGACGGATGTGGTCACGGAAGTGGTCGAAGGGGCGCGCTACAGTTTTTCGCCGCAGTGGACGCACGACAGCCAGCGCGTGCTGTTCTTAAATCTTTCGGAACGTGGGGAAGCGGAAATCCGCGCGTTTGACGTGAGCGACAGCACGACGGACACTCAGGTATTGTATGTGCAGTCGCCCAACAGCGCCGAACAGTATCGCTCGATTAATGTGCTGGACGAAGCCGGACGGATTGTGATCGTGGCTGATCCGATGAGCGCGGGACTGCCGGGGGCGTGGTGGATGAAAGTGCTTGAGCCGGACGGGACGGTATCGGATGTGGGGTGCGCGCCACGCGCGAATTTTGTGACAGTGCATCCTTGAAATTCGCGTAAAGCGCATCCATGCGGTATAAGTCATTTATTATGCGAATTGTATTGATTCTCCCCTGCTGCATTGGCGATGTGGTGCTTGCCACCGCCACCCTCTCGGCGCTGCGGCGCATTGAGCCGAACGCGCATATCGCGTGGGCGGTGGGATCGTGGTCGCGTCCAGCGATTGAGCATCACCCGCACTTGAACGGCATCCTCGACACGGGCGCGGCGGCGCTGCCTGTCAAATCGCCGCGTGAATTTATCGCATTTGTGCGCCAACTGCGCGAAGGGCATTTTGATGTGGCGGTATCGCTGGTGCGATCCCCCTTGATGAGCGCGGCGGTATGGGCAAGCCGCATCCCGATTCGCGCGGGAATCGACAGCGCGGGGCGCGGGTTCGGCTACACGCACAAGGCGCGGATACATCCGCTCAATGTGCGCCACGAAGCCGAAATTTATCTCGATGTGGTGCGCGCGATGGGCGTGGACACGGACGGATGTTATGCCAATTTGCCTGTCACGGAAGCGGATCGGCGGGCGGTGCGGCAGAAGATGGCGGCGTTTTTGGGGATGCGCCTGCCCTCCGGTCGCGGATCAACCGGATCGCTTGCGCCGGAACGGTATATCGTCGTTAATCCGGCGGGCGGGAACAACCCCGGCATGTCGCTGGATGTGAAACGCTACCCGCCGGATATGCTCGCGCCGCTGGTCGAACGGCTCTCGCGGATTTATCAAGCGCGGCTGGTGCTGATCGGCGGACCCAATGATGGCGAGATCGTGCGCGCGGTGCGAGATCGACTGTCCGCGCCGGGAAGCGCGGTCACGTTCGTGGGTGAACTAACCTTCGGGCAGATTGGGGCGCTGGCGGCGGATGCTGTCGTGTATATTGGCAACGACACGGGCATGACGCATCTCGCGGCGGCATCGGGTGCGCGCACGGTCATGATCATGGGTCCGACGGACCCGGCGCGCTATGCCCCATACACGCCAAAATCGCTGGCGCTGTGGAAACCCGCAGAAATTTCTGCGCGGGGGGTGGCGGGCGGCGCGCCGTCGAATTGGGATTGGGAACAAGACGGCATTTCCCCCGGCGAAGCCGAAGCGCAAATCGTAAAATTCCTCTCGCGCATGGGTGTTTAGTTCCTAAGCGTCAGGTTAACGTAGGGCGCGCATCAGGAACAATCACCGTTCTCTCATCGTCATGTGGCAAGATAGGACAGTTGTCGGATGATTACCTGTCGAAATCCGCTATGCTATGCGGAGATATGTATATCCTACTGCTAAAGCAAGGAGAAAAAATGCGTAAACGAATGAAAGCGGCGCTGCTCATCACGTTGGTGATTGGCATGGTGATGGTGTTTCCCGTTGGGGCGCAGGACTCGCCCGTGAACACCGTGAATTTTAACGGCGTGAGCTTCGCCTATGACGCGGCGTTCGCGTCGAATGTGACGGTGACGACATTCGCGGGGGATGATCCCGCTCTGCAACAGCCCGGTGCGACGCAGCCGCCGTATGTCGAGTTCCGGTTGTTCAATGCGTTCCCGAATGAAAGCCTATTCGATGTGCCGCTGGCGCTGCGCGTGTACGATCTCGCGGCGATGGATGCGTACACGGATTCGCTGGCGGAAGTCGATCAACTGCGCGCGCTGCTGGCGGATCGCCCGGATTTGACGACGTTCGAGATCAGCGGGACAACAGCAGAAAGCGCGCTGCCTTTCCTGCCTGTGCCGCCTGCCGCGCAAGTCGTGCGCGCGCTGACGAGCTATGTCGATACGCCGCAGTTAAGCGGGATCGCCTATGTGACGAGCTATCGACAAGATGCATCGCCGCTGCTGACGGGCGATTTGTTCTACACCGTACAGGCGCTCAGCGCGAACGACGGATACTACGTCGTGGGCGTGCTGAACTTTGAAACCAGTCTGTTCCCCGCCGACCTGCCCGCCGATTTCAACTTGGATGATTTCGTCGCCAACATCGATGCCTATTTCGACCAAAGCATCGTATCCATCAATCAAGCAGATGCGAGCGCGTTCACCCCGTCGCTGAATGTGCTGACGGATGTCATCAATACATTGAGTCTACCACCTGTAGGAGTGATGCCTGAAATGCCCCCTGCACCCACAACTGAACCCGACACCAGTGGATCGCTTGGCGGTTTGGCGGGTGAATGGGCGCTGGTGAGCTATGGACCTGCGGATGCACCGACTGCGCCTGTGGCGAGCGAACTGTCGCGCAACGCGCCGACGATTCGCTTTGATGCGGAAGGGGTAACCGGCAGCACAGGCTGCAATACCTTCGGCGGCACATTTACGTTCGATAACACGGCGATTGATTTCGGTAACCTGTTCTCGACGATGATGGCGTGTGAAGGCTTGATGGAACAGGAACAAGCGCTGTTGAGCGCCTTGAATTCCGCGACGAGCTATACCGTTTCGCCGGAAGGCGTTTTGCAGATTGTCTATGATGGCGGCGTGCTGGTGTTCAACCGCCTTGCGCCAGCGGAAACCGCTCCGACACCGGATATCAGCCAGAACACCGACCCGACGTTTGGCGGTTTGGCGGGCGATTGGGTACTCCGCGAGTACACGAACGCGGCAGGTGAAGTGCTCACGCCGCTGGCGGACGCTCCCGTGACGATCACCTTTGCGGCGGAAGGCGTGAATGGGAACGCGGGCTGCAATACGTTCCGCGGGACATTCACCTACAACTTTGGCGCGCTCACGTTCAGTCCGCTGGTCACGACGCGGATGGCGTGCGCGAACGAAGCCGCAAACGCGCAAGAAACCGCGGTGCTGGCGGCGCTGGAAACGGTGCAGTCATTCAGCATTGGCGCTGATGGATCGCTGGTGCTGATCTACGACAGCGGGCGGCTGACGTTCTCGCCAGCGCGTTAAGTATCGCATCCCCAGCCCCTCTCCAGTAGTTTATGGTTGAGGGGCGCGAATTTATTTGCCATCGTCCCTGCATTCTTACCTATGCCACCGTTCGGAACGTCGGACGGTGGCTTTCAACACACCGCTTTGTAAAAACCGATCTGTCCTTCATGCGGGCGGTGACATTCCCCCCCTAACTTGTGGGGGGTGATTTTTCGCCTCAAACGGCGTAACATACAGGCTGTATTTAGACAATTGGCTAAACATCTAAATGACCAATACACTCAACAGCATCTTTCAAGCCTTGAGCGACCCGACACGGCGGCGCATTTTGCAAATGCTTAACGAAGGCGACAAAAGCGCGGGCGAAATCGCGTCAGCCTTTCACATCAGCGCCCCCAGCGTGTCCCATCATTTAAGCGTCCTCAAAAACGCCAACTTGGTGACGACGACACGCATCGGGCAGTCGATTGTCTATTCGCTCAACACAACGGTGATGCAAGAATTGTTGGGGGTGATGATGGAACTGTTCAAAGTGGATAAATCCACCAGCGATCCGTCCACTTTTGATGCTGGAGAAACGACAGATGAACGAGAATCAAACGCAAACGACACGCTATAAGAGTCGATATGCCCTTATCGTCATCGCGCTTATGCTCATCTTTGGCGTGATCATGCTGCCGATGCTGCCAAATCAAGTGCCGGTGCATTGGGGAATCGACGGTCAGCCGGATCGTTATGCCGATAAACTCACCGCCATCTTGCTGATGCCCGCAATCGGCGTGATGCTGTACGTCGTACTCGGCATGGTGGGCACACGCTATGACTTTTCGCGCGCCGACAACCGCGAAGCCTTTCACTTTCTCACCAACGTCATCATCTCGTTTTGCGCGGTCATGCAGGTGGCGACACTGGGTGAGGGGCTTGGCTGGCAGATCGATATTACCCGTGTGGTCACAGTGGGCTTGGGGGTTGTACTCATCCTCACCGGAAACATTATGGGGCGCGTGCAGCCAAATGCCTTTTTCGGCTACCGCACCTTCTGGACGCTCACCGATCCCAAAGTATGGCGGCGCACGCATCGCGTCGGCGCGCGTGTGATGGTTGCTGAAGGCGTGTTGGTCGCGCTCATGGGGCTGGTGCTGCCGTCGAACATCGCCGTCATTGGCATCCTCGTTGTGCTGCTTCCTGCATCCGCGTTCATGGTTGGCTATTCATGGTGGCTGTGGCGGACGCGCAATACATAGAAGCCGTTTTCAGAATCACGGTTGTAGGGGCGACCTACGAAACGCGATGCGAAGCATCAACGGTTTCGTCCGGGTCGCCCACGTTGGAATGGGATTTTGAAATGAGTTCTCGCCTATCCCTAAAACGTTTGCAAAAACAAACCTCCCAATGCTATCTCAATTCTTGAGCGAGTCACATCGTGACATCTGCGGTTACAGACCGCCCGACATGGACGACAATGCTTCGCCATCTTCTCAATTCTCTACGCAAGGAGTTCACAATGACCAAGGCTAAATTCGTACTGCTCATCATCGGGCTGTTGACCCTGTTCATCCCCCCGATGAGCCTCACCGCGCAGGATGATCCCACAAGCGATGATCTCGCGCTGGATGCCGCCCGCGACGTGATCCAGCTTATGCGCGATGGGCAGGGCGATATTCTCTTTGAACATTTCACGCCGGAAGTCCAAGCCGCCCTCTCTGCCGATCAAGCGGCGATGATTTGGAATCAGCTAGAGGCGCAGGCGGGAGCATACGTGCGCGAACTCGCGGCAGTGGTTAATCACGTTGAAGGCTATCAACAGGTGGTGCTGACGCTCGAATTTGAGTCCACCGCTGCGACAGGCGCGGCGTTTGATGCCGTCGTCGTGTTCGATGCCGAGCGGTGCATCGCGGGGCTGAACTTCCGCCCGAACTTTAATCCGCCGCTTGCGGAAGCCACCCCCGAACCCCTCCCCGACTACGTGAACGCCGATGCCTTCACTGAAAGCGATGTGACGGTGGGTGAAGGCATGGATTTCCCGCTGCCCGGTACGCTGTCCATGCCCAGTGTGGGTGATGGCGCGCTTGTTCCAGCGGTAGTGCTGGTGCATGGATCGGGACCAAATGATCGTGATGGTACGGTTGGACCGAACAAGGTGCTGCGCGATGTGGCATGGGGCTTAGCATCCAGCGGGATCGCCGCGCTGCGCTACGATAAACGCACACTCGTTCACGGCGCGCAAATGGCGGCGCTGACCAACCTCACCATCTACGAAGAAACAATTGAGGATGCGGTGCGCGCAGTCGAACTGCTGCACAACACGCCGGGAATCGACCCCGAACGGATTTACATTTTCGGTCACAGTTTGGGCGGGCTGGCTGCGCCGCGCATCGCTCAAGCGGCAGACGCAGCGGGTGTGCCGCTGGCGGGGATCATCGTCGCATCCGGCGCGTTAGAAGGGACGCTCGATCAAGAAATCTCGCGACAGATTCGCTATCTCGCGGAACTGGACGGCGAAATCAGCGATGAAGAACAAGCGGCGATTGACGCGGCGGATCAAGTGGCAGCGGCAGTATCGGCGCTCGACGAGAACAGCGACTTGAACGCGCTGTTGTTCGCTGTGGAAGAAGGCGAAACACTCGACCCGACGTTAGCCGCGTTCAACAGTCCGGCAAGCTACTGGTACGACATGCGTCAGTATGATCCACTTGCGGCGGCGCTGGCAATCGACGTGCCAATGTTGGTTCTGCAAGGCGAACGCGATTATCAAGCGACAATGGATGGATTTACACGCTGGCAAACTGCGCTGGCGAATCGGGGGCAAACAACGTTCATCAGTTATCCGGCGCTCAATCACCTGTTGATAGCGGGCGAAGGCGCGCCGAACAACCAAGAATATCTAGTCCCGTCCCATGTGGACGCGGGCTTGATCGGTGATGTGGTGACGTGGATTAAAGGACAATAATCAGGTTTGCCCGGTTAAATGCCCGGAGAGCGTGACATCGCCCCTAATGAATGTTGAAATGGGGTGGGCGTATACCCACCCCGATTTATACCATGACCTGCTCAAATGCCCGATACGTCTTTTGCTGCGTCGTGCGATCCAGCACCGAGAACACCACGCATCTGAAGCGCCCGTAAAAAGCCCCACGCAAGTGTGACCTGAACAGCGATGCGACAAGCTGGGGATCGTTTCTAAACACACCGCATCCCCATGCACCAAGCACCAGTGCATCACAGCCGTGATCAACCGCTAGTGCCAGCAGTTTACCCATCCGCTGATCCAACACACGCGGAATCTGATCCAGATTTTCCGGTTCATTCGAGCGCACCGCGCCGTAGTTCGGGGCGGGACTGGTGATGAAACTGACGATCAGCGGTTCGTTAATCCACACGCCGAAATCGTCACGGATGATCGGGCAGTTTGGGCTGAAGATCATGCGATCTGAATAGAGCAGCGTTTTCTCGCGCCGGTGATGGGCGTAATATTCCGGGCAGCGCAGCAGACTAAGATACAACCCGGAACTGCGCGCCAAACTTTCTTCCTGTGCCTGTGCGCCGCGTAAAAACCCACCGCCGGGATTCTTGGCAGACGCAAAATTCAACACGCCGATCTGTGCGTATGTTCCGCTGGCAGCCAACCGCGCCGCGCCTTGCAGCGTCGATTCGTTCGCCAGTTCAAACAGCGTGTGATCGTGCGGGGGCATCGTCGCCAACACACTATCCCGTATCCCCTCAAGGGCATCCGCTGTATAGCATCGTGTCTCATCGAGACAAGGGCGCATCAAGGCGGCGAGATCAATCGTCGCGCCATTCGACGCGGTATACGATCCACGTTCCAGCGCCGCGACGGTTTCCTGTGCAATTGTCTTTAGCCTCATTGTGCCTCAAGCTGTGCTTGCCGATGTCATCATCATACGCCATGCGGCGCGTAACCATCGCCAGATCAGCGCGATGTAAAAGCCGATTCCCCAGATTAAACCACAGATGATCAGCGGGCGTGCTTGATTCCACCAGTTTACGCTGGCATCCCGCACATCGGACGCGAAACTGCTCGCCTCATTGACGATATCGCGCAGTTGGGCGGGGATTTCGCCCAATGCTGCCACATCATCCACCGCCGTGGTCAATCCTTCAGCGGCGATAAGCGCATCCGTGGTGACTTCACGCACATCATTGACGACAGGCGCGTCGATGGTGAAGCCAGCAATCGTGGGCAAGTCAATATCAACGACGGTGTTAAAAAGCGGGATCGTCATTTGCACGGTGGGCAGCACAATATCCGGCACTGTGATTGTGCCGATTAGTGTAGCGACGACTTCTTGCGCGTCATTGATGGTGGTGCGCGCGCTTTCGAGCGAAAGCTGCGCTTCTTCGACTCGGCGCTGTGCGGTGGTAATGGTGGTGTCGATGGTTGCCAACTGCCCGTTGATGTTTGCTAAGCGCACATCCGCAAGTGAATTAACTTCGGTCATCCACTGTTGAGCAAGCGAAATGCCGATCAGCACGCCGAATACGGGGAGAAATAGGGCGATGAGAATCAGCACGCCGGTCAGCCGTTTAAGCATAAGATCGTCCTTTCAGGAGCGATGTTCACTGGTATGTATTTCCCTATACGTACCGCGTAAGCGATTGGTTATCGCGGGGGCGGTGTGGTTGTCACAGTGATGGCAGGCAAAGGAACGTCTGGATAGTTGATCAGACACATATACAAGGAGAGGTCTGACAGCGAGCGGGTCGAGCATATGGCAAACGGGACGGGCTGCAGCGTCGCAACCGATGATGCCCACGCATCACATTGATCAAACGGTGAAGGGACTTCAAAAACCCGCGCGCAGCCTAAACTAGCACGCTGTACGGCGGGCGTGGCGGCAAGCGCGGTTCGCGTGGGAACATACTGGGTCAACAACGCGCTGCCTGTGGAAGCTAGCACTGTTGTTGTCGCCTGCATCTCGTGAAAGATCGTCGTCGGCGGGTTGATGAGATTGGCGATTTCGCCCGGAAGCTGGCACAACCCGATAATCGTCACAATCGCACCGATAATCTCAAGGGCGATGAGCAGTGGAGTTTGCTTGCGGGTTGGCTTCATGGAGAGTCCCGTTTAGAAAAGAGGGGTTTGGCACGAGCAAAACTCGTTTCGCAAACCCCCGACAACACTATCTGCGAGATTACAGTACGGGCGCGTGGGCTTTGCGCGCGACGAACTGCCCGCCGCCGTTCACGCCAAACCATTGATCGCCATCGACCAATTTTTTGCCGCGCTGGTACACCTGCACCGGAACGCCCTTTACGCGCATTCCTTCAAACAAGTTGTAGTCACAGCGCATGTGATGGGTTTTGGCGCTGAGAGTATGGGTCTTTTTGGGGTCCCACACGACAATATCGGCATCGCCGCCTACGGTGATCGCACCTTTCTTCGGGTACATGCCGAAGATGCGCGCGGGGTTGGTGCAGTTAAGTTCGACAAACCGCTGCGGGCTGATTTTGCCGCCATTTACGCCCAAGTGCCACATGACCATCATACGGTCTTCAATGGCGGGCAAGCCGTTGGGAATTTTAGCGAAATTACCCTTGCCCAGTTCTTTACCGGGTCTGCGATAGGTTGGGTTTTGCTTCTCGTATTCCACCCAATCGCCGCCGTTGTGGTCTTTCGCCCACTTCTCCCATGGACCCACGCCGCCTTCATACCAAAAGTCGCAGTGATCGGTGCTGACAATTTGCAGCGTGCCATCTTTGACCGCCTGCCACAGGACAGCATGGTCGGCTTCGCTGCGAATTGGCGGCGAACAGACATATTTCGCGCCTTCAAATCCTTTTGCGGCAAGATGCTTTTGCGCGGTGAGGACAAAATACTGCACGCACGATTCGCCCATGACGGGATAGCCGAGCGCGCGTCCACGACGGAGCGCGTCCACAGCCGATTCGGTGGTCATGTGAACGACATACAGCGGGCATCCGGTCATTCCTGCCATGACGACAGCGCGGTTGGTTGCTTCACCTTCGATTTCCGGCGGGCGTGAATAGTAGTGATAAAGGGGATCGGTCTTGCCCTCTGCCAGCAGTTTGAGACGCAGTTGTTCTTCCACATCACCGTTTTCAGCATGAACCATGACGATCATGCCGTTGGCGGCGGCGACTTGCATGGCTTTATAGAGCGTTTTGTCATCGACCTGAAAGACATTTTTATATGCCATGAACAGCTTCAAGCTGGTGATGCCTTCGCTCACCATCGACGGAATTTCTTCCAGCACCTCATCGCGCAGATCGGTGACTGCCATATGGAAGGCATAGTCGATTTGCGCGGGCTGCGCCTTTTTGCGCCATGTGTTCAAGCCATCATGCAGGCTGCCGCCCTTCGGCTGAATCACGAAGTCGATGTGGCAGGTCGTCCCGCCGAATGCCGCCGCCTTGTGTCCTACATCGAAATCGTCGTTGCTATAGGTGCCGCCAAAGGGTAAATCGAGATGCGTGTGTACGTCGATGCCACCGGGCATGAGATATTTGCCGCGCACGTTGACGACTTCATGCCCACGTGACGAAATATTTTTGCCAATCGTCGTGATCTGTTCGCCTACAACCAGCACATCGGCTTCGATCATGTCGCTGGCAGTAATAATCGTGCCGCCTTTGAACAAAATACCCATTTTTATCTGCCTCCAGTAAATGCACTCCACGTTGTGGATGTGTCGATGACGTTTGATGCTGTCGCGTGTAGGCAAATAATAGCGCGGAACGGCGAAACACAGAAGCAATCCATCTGATGAGCAATTCCATTTTTTGGGCAGTTTGCAGTACAACCAGATTGCAAAAACTCATGATAATTCCTGTATAATAATTTGAGTTATTTGTGTAAGCAGCGGACGTACATAATTCGTGTATTGGGGGGAATTGCACGTCACATCCGAGTTTATGAAAGGTCATTATCATGCCGCTGAAGTCCGTGTGGGGGAATGACGAAAAGACGATTCTGATACTCGAATTCGTGCCACCGTGGACGTGGAAAGAATATCGGGACGGGACAAGAGCCTTTTTCAGCGATATAGATTATGACACGCCCGTCGATGTGATCTTTCTTAACCCATATGGCGATTTTTCGCTGCCAAAGGGAATTTCACTGCCGGAACTGCTGCGAATGCCGATCATGGGACAGGTCCAGTCGTACAGCGTATTTGTGCGACCACAACCTGCTGTTCGGGCGATGGTGCATGTGTTCTTGACGGAAAACCCCGCCATGAAATCATATTTTTTGTTCGCGCATGACCTTGAACACGCTCACAGTTTACTACGCGCCGTGAGGCAGATAGAACGTCAAAAAAGACCGGATGCAGCCAACAGCAGTGAATCCACCTGATGTGTGGGTTTAACTGGGTAGACCCACGATGAGGTGTGCATCAACACCCGTGACGTGAGTTCGGTGATGCCAATTCCATCAGCGTCAAGACTCCGACGATCCCCGGCATTGTGTATCTGGAATTTACGCTCGCGTGGACATGGACAGAATATTTGGGAATCACCGATGATGTGCGCGAGCGAAAAGCGCGCCGATTGATGCTGCGCTGATGCGCCGGTATGAATTCTTCGGGGGGGCACAGATTTTCCGCTGATGCCCCTGCTCCAAAACAGCCAACTGCGAATTGATTTGACATGATGAGATTCACAGTGGGCGATGCACGAGTCGTCCCTACAGCATGGTATCACATCGCGTAGGGATGATACTCCACTGTTCGCGTTGAATCGGGGGATTATTTCTGAGTGACAGCGGGCTGGCTGCGGGCTGCTTGTTGGATTTTCTCGCGCGCGTCTTCAAGGTTGTGGGCGAACATGAATCGCATAGCAGAATTGGAAACGTAGAAGCGGCGAAAAACTTGAAATAGCGAGATCAACAGCGGGCTGATGCCAATAAACACATGCCCGGCAATTAACGGGTTTGTTTCGCGTACAAGTTTGGCGGCTTGACTTAGTGTATCTGCTGGAACGCCTTCACTTCGCGACCAATCATGGATGATGTAGACGCGATGGTCGGGGGGCAGCTCATCATATTCCAATTTCGCTTCGTCACGCATGACGCGGACTTCATCCCATGTCCAATGTCCGATATACTCGCACACTACAATGGTTTTTTCGGGATTGTCCCAATGTCGCTGCATCGGCATCGACTTCTTTACCTTGTCTATAACGTCTTTTGTACTTTACTGATGATTTCCATCAGCGGATTAAAAATGAATGTAAATTTTACGGATTTTGCGACAACTTGATCTAGATCGTCAATAACCACAATGGTTTCACAATTTTCGTTGGAGCGATCACCCATGCACACTTCGTCCCCGTCCATCGTGATCATCGGCGCAGGCATTGGCGGCATGAGCGCGGCGATCCGGCTTGCCGCCTGCGATCAGCGCGTGATCGTGTGCGATTCAAATCTCGCAGTGGGCGGCAAAATGAGCGTGATCGAGCGCGGGGGGTATCGCTGGGATACCGGACCGTCGGTGATCACGATGCGGCATGTGTTTGAGGATTTATTCGCGGCGGCGGGGCGCAAGCTAGAGGACTATCTCACGCTGCTGCCCGTTGACCCGCTGACGCGGTATTTCTACCCTGATGGGGTGGTACTGGATGCAGCGCGTGATATCGCTGTGATGGCGGATCGGATTCGGGCGATGGGGGGGGATGAGCGCGATGTGCGTGGGTACAAAGCCTATCTGGATTACGCGGCGCGAATTCACCGGATCACGGGTGGCGTGTTCATCTATAACGATCCGCCGACGCTGTGGCGGGTGGCACGCACGCCGCTGAGGGATATTCCGGCGGTTGATCCATTACGCACGATGGACGGCGCGATCAAGGGGTTTGTGAGGTCGCCCAAGCTGAGGCAGTTGTTGGGACGCTTTGCGACGTATGTCGGGGCAAGTCCGTATCTCGCGCCTGCCACGCTTAACGTGATCGCCGATGTGGAACTGAACGGCGGCGTGTGGTATCCGCAGGGCGGAATCAGGCAAATTGCCGCCGCGATGGAAAAGTTGGCGCGCGAATTGGGGATCGAGTTTCGCCTCAATACGCCTGTGACGGGAATCCGTGTGGAAAATAGGCGGGTGACAGGCGTAGATACGGCGAACGGATTTATCCCCGCGCGCGCCGTGATCGCCAACGTGGATGTGGCGACGGTGTACGAGAAACTGCTGCCGCGTGAATCGGCGGGAATTCGCAAGCGAGCGGAGAAGCTCACCCGCGTTGAGCCGTCGTGCAGCGGGTTCATTTTGCTGCTGGGGGTGGATCGGCAGCACACGGAACTGGCGCATCACAACATCTTCTTTTCGAGCGACTACCCGCGAGAGTTCGAGGACATTTTCAAGCGGGGAGTGCCGCCGGATGACCCGACGATCTACGTGGCGATCACGGGGAAAACGGACGCGGATCATGCGCCTGTGGGGGGCGAAAACTGGTTTGTGTTGGTCAATGCTCCCGCGCTGGATGATCGGTTTGATTGGGGGACACGGGCGAATGGGTATCGTGATCATGTGCTGGCGAAGCTGGCGGATCGCGGGTTTGATGTGCGCGGGCATATCCGCGAAGAAGTGATGCTCACGCCGGTGGATTTGGAGGCGCGGACTGGGGCGCGGCGGGGGGCTTTGTACGGCGCGTCGTCGAACGACAAGTTCAATGCGTTGAGGCGACCGCACAACCGCGATCCGCATGTGAAGGGGTTGTACTTCGCGGGGGGGACGACACATCCCGGCGGGGGCGTGCCGATGGTGACGCTGTCGGGGAAGGTGGCGGCGCGGTACGTGCTGGAAGATGGGGATAAGCGATAACCTAAAAGCGAGACGATTACCATCGGGTGACCAATCCACATTCGATGCGCCTAGATCGCCCGCTGCGATGACCTAAGTTTCGCCATCCCACACTACTATGTCCTCTCCTGTACCAACCAACCATCATTTGACTAAATAGGGCTTGATGCTAAACCATTCGCCCGATAGGTGAGCTGGTGGGTGACCGCACTGTCCCAAAGATAGATTTCCTGATAATCAACCCATGTGAGCCACGAGCCGCGCGGCTGAGTCTGCGCGAGGGCGCGAGTGGCGGCGATCAACATGGTGAAGATGAGGATCGAGAGGGTTATGGGGATCAGCAGGGCGGCGGTACATTTGAGCATCACAACTCCAACACAGGCCTGTAAAATCATCCGCATTCATATTAACATCTGCCATCATTTCAATTAAGATTTACGTCTCAACCTTGATCCCTTGACGTGTAATGATATGATGATTAAAGGAAACGGATTTCTAACGGACTAGGACTATGCAAAATCAACGCCCCTTGATTCTTTTTACTAACGACGACGGGATTGAATCGCCGGGGTTGTGGGCTGCCGTAGAAGCGTTCAGCGACCTTGGCGACCTGCTGGTGGTTGCCCCGCGTGAACAGCAAAGCGGTACCGGACGAAGTATGCCTGTCACCAGTGAAGGACGCATCTACGAGCGCGAGATGGTCATCAACGGCACAACGCACACCGTCTATGCTGTCGATGGCACGCCCGCGCAAGCGGTTCAGCACGGCGTATTTGAACTGGCGGATCGCAAACCGTCGCTGTGTGTCAGCGGCATCAACTACGGCGATAATTTAGGCAACGGCGTAACGATCAGCGGGACGGTGGGCGCGGCGCTCGAAGCGGCGAGTCTGGGGATTCCCGCGCTGGCGATGAGCCAAGAAACGCCGAAAGACCTGCACTTGAGCTACTCGAACGATGTCGATTTCCGCGCGGCGGCATATTTCGCGCGGCAGTTTGGCGAATGGCTGATGAGTCACCGCCGCCCCGACGATGTAGACGTGTTGAAGGTCGATGTGCCAATTGGCGCAACGCCGGAAACGCCGTGGAAGATCACGCGCGTGAGCCGCCGCCGCGTGTATTGGCCCACCCGCCCCGAACGGGTCGCATTGAGCGATGTCGGGCGCATGGGGTATCGACTGGATGCTGATCCGTCGAAAGCCGAGCCGGACAGCGATGTGTACGCGCTGTTGATGGAGCGCGTCGTATCGGTCACGCCGTTGAGTCTCGACTTAACAGCGCGCACTGACCCATATCGCCTGCACCAGATCATCGCGGGTGTGGCAAAGTATCCTGCAAATGGGAACGGAAATGGCGGGCATCCGAACGGTGATCCGGCGGCGGATGTGGTCGAGAAGATTCGCCGCACGAAGCGGGGGAAAGCGGCGGCGGGGTAGGCGTAGTGTAACCAGAGGCTAAAGCCTTCTGGCTACAAAATGCTTGTAAGCCTTCTGAAAGAGGCTGAAGATTCTCCGCAAATCATCGTCTCGCGCATTCATTTCTAGCAATCACTGCTTA
The DNA here is from genome assembly GCA_034434595.1 of Anaerolineae bacterium. Classification (GTDB taxonomy): domain Bacteria; phylum Chloroflexota; class Anaerolineae; order Aggregatilineales; family Phototrophicaceae; genus Flexifilum. Next base: position 160,853 of record DAOTZD010000008.1, on the reverse strand, counting down.
AAATAAAGAACACGGAGGGGGCAAGACCCCTCCCTACGACAAAATCGCCTATCCCCTACCAACGACAACCCCTCTGCGTTATCCTCAACATGATGTTGTCCGCCTGTGCATGGATACGCCGTGAAAGTTCTGATCCTTATCGCGCTGTGCTTATGCCTTGCCGCGCCGATTGACGCGCAAGAGACTCCGCTTACGTATGACGTGCCTGTGACCGGGCGCATCGACGCGGCGACTCCAAGCAGCGCCTATGTATTTGAAGGGCTGCGCGGCGAAGTCGTCACGGTGACGCTGCGCGTGACGGATGGCGATCTTGATCCGGTGGTGCTGGTGATCGATGACGCGGGGACTCCGCTGGCATTTCGGGATGATGGCGGAACAAGTTCCAGCGGCGGAACGGTGGGGAGCGATGTGCGCGTGCAGTTCGTGCGGATTCCGCGCAGCGCCCGCTATACCGTGATTGTGGCGCGATTCGGGTACACGCTTGGCACGACAAGCGGGAGCTATGAACTGTTGATCGAACGCGAGGGCGTGTCGTTCGCGTCGGGGAGCGCGCTGCGCTACGGCGATTCGGTCTACAACACCATCACCGACATGACTCCGCAGGTGTATTACAGCTTTCGCGCGGCGCGCGGCGATGTCATCAACGTGCGGATGCAGCGCGTCAGCGGCGATCTTGACCCGTTCATACAAGTGGTCAATAGTCAGGGGTTGGTGATCGCGGAAAATGACGACGCAGTGGGTGGGGGAACACTCGATTCGCAGATCACGGCGCTGTTGATTGAGCAGGATGGGATGTACGCGATAGTCGCGTCACGGTTCGGACAAGCGGCGGGGCGATCACGGGGATCGTTTGTGCTGACACTGCAAACTGCCGCGCAAAGCGGGATCGGCAGCACGGCGGAAACAGCATTCCCGCTCTTGCCGGGTGAAGTGGTGCAGGGGGAACTTAATGATGATCGCTTCGTGCAGTTTTACCGCTTCGCTGGGACACAAGATGAGATTGTAAGCGTGGAAATGAGCCGCGCGAGCGGCAATCTCGACACGTTTATCGTGTTGGCAGACGCGAATCTACAGGAATTGATCGTGGATGATGACAGCGGCGGCGGGCAAAACTCCGCGATCCGCGATTTTGTGCTGCCCGCTGACGGGACATACTACTTGATCGCTACGCGGTATCAGCGAGCGCAGGGGACTACGTCGGGGGGATTTTCGCTGCAGCTGTCGAGCGCAGGCAGCGCGTTCGCGGGAGCGGCGGAAGGCGCGATCCGCATCGGGTATGGCACGACAATCACAGGGCGCATCGACGACGACACGACGACGATTTTGTATGCCTTCTACGGGCGCGAAGGTGACATTATCACTGCCGCGATGAGCCGTGCGGATGGCGATCTAGACAGTTTCTTGTCGGTGCTGGATGCGAACTTGAGTCCGCTGGTGAGCGATGACGACAGCGGCACGGGGCAGGATGCGCGCATAGACCGCTTCACACTGCCCGCTACGGGCGTGTACTATCTCGCGGCGACCCGGTTTAGCGCGGGAGACAGCGGCACGCCGGGAAATCCCACGCGCGGGAGTTTCATTTTGGTGCTAGCGCGGTTGTTGGAGTAAGCGAAGATAAAATCCGTGACTCACGGACTCCACAACCTTACCCCGTTTCGCGCCAAAACGTCATTTCGTCCAGCGCGTCTAACAACCGTTAACATAGTGAGCTTTGTCTATAAGTGTCTGAAGTATCACAAGCTCACAACCCCCTTATTCGCAATAAAAAGTCAGACTGATCCTTGATGTCACATATAGTTGACATAGTGCGTGATTGGTGATACTCTATGTCTGGTAAACCAGACACAGAGTAATTTTAAGCGGACAAGGTGTCAATTATGTCATACCAAGAAAAACGCGCGCTCGTCAACCTGTTCAGCAGCATCGCCATTGTGACGCTCTATTCGCTGTACATGCGGGATCGCTATCCGCAGGTGGGCGATTATGCGCCGGAAGTGTTCCGGTTCTGGGGGCAGTTCTTCTTCTTCTTGATTCCGGTGTCGATTGTGGCACGGATCGTCATTTACATCGTGTTCAGCATCGTCAACACGATTGCCACCCGCGAAGAAGAACCGGACATCACCGACGAACGCGACAAGCTGATCGAACTGAAGGCATCGCGGAACTCGGCGTTTGTGCTGGGCGCGGGGATCGTGCTGGCGATGGCTTCACAGGTGATCGAACTGCCGCCCGCCGTCATGTTCATCGCGTTGATCGGCGCGGGGATGTTCGGGGAGATGGTGTCGGATATTTCGACGTTCCTCTACTACCGGAGAGGCGTGTGAGATGGAGAAGATCACGATCAAGAACAATCTGCGACGGCTGCGGTTTGATCACAATGAAATGACACAGCAGCAGTTGGCGCAGTTGGTCGGGGTGACACGGCAAACGATTGTCGCCATCGAAAAGGGGGATTATTCCCCATCATTGGAGCTGGCATTTCGCATCGCGCTGGCGTTCGATCTGCCGTTGGAAGCAGTTTTCTACGTGGAACGTTAACCCAACAAGGAGAAGGCAAGATGAAAGCGGTTGTGTATACGGAATACGGGTCGCCGAATGTGCTGCACATGCGTGAGATCGACAAGCCTACGCCGAAAGACGATGAAGTGCTGGTGCGCGTGCGGGCAACGGCGGTCAATTTTGGCGACACGATTGCGCGGCGGATGGGTAAGGTGTCGGCGCGCGAGTTCAACATGCCCGGTCCAATCTGGCTGATAGCACGGATGGCGTTCGGGTGGAACAAGCCGAAGAATGGCATCTTGGGAAGCGAATTCGCGGGCGAGATCGCGGAAGTAGGCAAGTCAGTGACGCGCTTCAAGGTGGGCGATAACGTGTTCGGGTATCGCGGACAGGCGCAAGGCGCGAATGTCGAATATCTGACGATGAAACAGGACGGCTATATCCAACCGCTTCCGGCAAACATGACGGTGGAAGAAGCGGCGACAGTCCCCTATGGCGCACTGACGGCGTTAAGCCTGCTGAAACAAGCGAATCTTCAGCGCGGGGAAAAGGTGCTGATCAACGGCGCATCGGGTTCGATTGGCGCGGCGGCGATGCAAATCGCCAAGGCGATGGGCGCGGAAGTCACAGGCACATGCAGCACACCGCGCATGGCGGCAGTCAAAGCCTACGGCGCGGACAAAGTGATCGACTACACGCGGGAAGATTTCACCAAGGGCACTGAAACCTATGACATGATCTTCGATGTGTTGGGGCGCAGTCAATTCGAGCGCGCCAAGCGCGTGTTGAAGGCGAACGGGCGCATGGTATACGTCAGCTTCAAGATGAAGCAGGTGTTTCAAGGGCTGTGGACTTCGCGGTTCGGGAATAAGCGCGTGATGTGCATTATGTCAAACGACAAGGCGCAAGACCTTGAAGTCGTCAAAGCGATGGTTGAGGCGGACGAGATCAAGGCGATCATTGACCGCTGCTATCCGCTGGAGCAGGCAGCAGACGCACATCGCTATGCAGAAAGCACGCACAAAACGGGCAGCGTTGTGCTGCTGCACAGTTAGTCATCATCCTCATCCCACTCATCTTCGTATTTCTTCTTCCCGTGAAAAATCGGCGGCACTTCGAGCGTGCGTTTGGCGGCTTCCGCGAGTGAGGCGGCAAACGCGACATGATCCGGCAGCGTAAACGCGAGTGGTTCGCGCTGACCATCTGAATGTAGGTACACAAATCGACACACCCCCGGCATCGCGGGCTGATCGAGACGAGACATCGACTCGATAGCTTGAATGCGCTCAAGTGCCAGAAGTCGCTGGACTTTTCCGGCGGTGAGCATGACCAGATGCAGAGGTGTGAGATAGAGCGTGAGCGAAGGCGGATCGACTGTCCACGCGCCGTATAGGTCTTGTGCGGCGGCGTGGACGGTCACGGGATCAAAGTGGATATAGGGGCGGCGGCGGCGGTAAGCGGTGAGGAGTTCAGGGCTGACAGCGGACGCGACCTGCTTAAGCGCGCGCATCAGGTTTGTCATCGGGTAATGGTCAGCGCGCAGTTGCAGTAAAGTCCACTCATCGGAGACATGCAGGTGAAGCCAAAGATCGTTGTTGTGATCCGTGTATTTGACTGGGCGACCAAACCAGCGAAGGGTATTCGGCGGATAATGCAGGTGTTGATCCATGTGGCGGGTGTACGGATAGAGGTGAAGTCCGTCCGTTTCGATGGTGAAGAAGCATCCGTGCCATTTTGCTAACGGATCGGGCGGCGCGGATTCATCCGTGATGGGAAAGCGCCGCCAGCCCACTTGGTTGTAGAACATATCACTGCGGAACAGCGGCGCGCGCGCGATGAGGGATCGGCGCAGACGCAGACGCGCGCGGAACAGGAAGGTATCGGCTAAAAAGTCGAGCATGTGGGCGGGTGATCCTTTTAGCCTACGAGAGATTTTCGACGGGTCTATCCAAGAACAGCTTGGCAAACAGGACATAAGTGTACACATCGGCAAAGTTGGTCACAATGCCAAGCGATGACCGGAGCGCGCCTGTCGTCTTGCCGTTGATAACGTGTAAGAACTGCTCATAGGAGAGGGAGTCTTTGTCGATAAAACAGCTAATAAGGGAGTCGGGGGTGAGGTTGAGCGAGATTTCGCGCGCGCCGGGGTTACAATGACAGCCTGCCCGCAGTGAAATGCGGTGATGATTCGCAATCATTTCGATGTCGTTGCAGCTCCACATTTCGCCGTGCGGGTCGAAAAAATTGACTTGAATTGTCCCGCCGCGCTGATCCGTGTTCGGCGGTCCGTACAGGTGAATCAGCGGGCTGCCGTTCGCGTGGCGGAGCGCCAACAACTGATCGATCAACCAGCCTGTGAGACAGGTCACACGGGTGTGTATGTTGTCGATGCCGATAGAATCGATCCACTTTAGCCCGATTTCGATGGCGGGAATCCCCAAGTAATTGACCGTGCCATCTTCAAAACTGGCGTAACCGGGAGTCAGGTAATGCGCTTGCGCCATAACAGAGGAAAACGTGATTGTCCCGCCGGAATACCAAGGGCGGTGCAGTTTTGCGAGCGCCGATTTACGCGCGATCAAACAGCCTAACCCGGTTGGGTAGCCGAACATTTTGTAAAACGATAGATCGACAAAATCGGGATGCCATTGGCTGAGATCGAGGCGGTTGGTGGGAACAAATGCCGCCGCATCGAGCAGCACATCCCACCCGCGCGCGTGGGCTTCATCGATCCATGTGAGCGAGTGCTGAACGCCTGTGAAATTCGACTGGGCGGGATAAGCGAACAAACGATTTTGACCATCTTCGACTCGATCCAATTCGCGCATCAGCGAGTCGGTATCCACGCGCAGATCGGGCAGGGTGAGGGGCACGTAATCGACTGAGGCGCCTTTGGCGCGGGCAAATTCGCGGATGCCGTTGACGGAATTGTGATTGTCGAACGTGAGCAGGTAGCGGTCATTGGCACGGAACGGGTAAGATTCACCGACCAAACGAAGCGCCCCGGTTGCATTGGGCGTGAAGATGACCAGATATTCATTGGGGGAAGCGTTGAAATACTCAAGGACATAAGCGCGGGCGTGTTCGACCCGTTCGGTCATCGCCATCGACGTGAGGTTGCTCGAATGGGGATTGCCGAAAACGCCGTCACGCATCATCGCCATGTGCGCGTTAAGCTGCGATTCGGCATAGAGTCCGCCGCCTGTGTAATCGAGATAGACATGCCCTTGTTGATCTAATCGGGTGTAGTCACTGGCGCGGAGTGAATCGAGCGCCGCCGTTTGGCGATAGCGCGGATATGCCTGCAAGAAGGCTTGATAGGCGGATTGCAAATCGGCTCTGTTGATGTCAAGCGGATGCGTTAAGGGAGCGTGTGTCGTTTGCATGGAAAAAACACTTTCTTCAAAAAGTGAATATCTCACACCGAAATTGTACTCGCAATCAGTTGTTGGTGGGGCAATAAATAAAAAACGCCGGGGATGATCGGCGTTTTCAGGCGAATTAAAAAGCACGGAGGAGTCAAGACCCCACCCTACACAGTGTGCGAGATTTGTGTCTCTATTTCTCCAGCCACAGTTTGTCGGAGAGATATTTGTAGGCGTTGTCGGGGAACAGCGTGACGATCACGCCGGAGTCGCCGCGATCCGCGAGTTCTTGTGCAATCTGAAGCGAACCGACCATCGCCGATGCCGCGCTGATGCCGACGAGATAGCCTTCTTCGCGCGCTAAACGCCGCGCCATGATGTGCGTTTCTTCCGTGCTGATGCCTAGCTGGCGGTCAGGGAAAAATTCGTCGTAGATACCGGGTTTGATGGCGGTGGGCATGTGCTTAAGCCCTTCCAACCCGTGAAACGGCGAATCGGGCTGCAAGGCGATGATTTGCACATCGGGGTTGTAGTCCTTAAGGCGGCGACCCGTTCCCATGAGCGTGCCAGATGTGCCAAGCCCCGCGAGAAAATGCGTCACCGCGCCCTGTGTTTGATTCCAAATTTCCACGCCTGTTGTGTTGTAGTGCGCCTGCCAGTTGGCGGGATTGTTGTATTGATCGGCATAGAAATAGTGATCCGGTTCGGCGGCGACGAGCGCACGCACGGCACGAATCGCCCCGTCGCTGCCTTCGAGCGGATCGGTGAGGACGAGTTCCGCGCCATAAGCACGCAGAATGGCGATGCGTTCCGGGCTGGCGTTGGCGGGGATGAACAGCTTGATCTTGTAGCCTTTCGCCGCGCCAAGCATGGCATAGGCGATGCCCGTATTGCCGCTGGTGCTGTCTACCAGTGTCATGCCGGGGCGAAGCTGCCCACTCTGTTCGGCTTGGCGGATGATGTTCGCCGCGGCGCGATCCTTGACCGATCCGCCGGGATTCGTCCATTCGGCTTTGGCATAAATGCGAATGGTATCCGGCAGATGGGCGGTCACACTGCGAAATGCCAGCAGCGGTGTGTTACCGATCAGCGATTCGAGATGGCTGGCATGAACTGACGTTTGTGCTGCCACGGGCGCGGCGGCGGGTGCATCACGATGCGCCCCTACAACAGGTATCGTTTGATGTGGTGCAAACGCTGCGGTCATAAGATTGAAATGCCCCTGATTAAAAGCCGTTTCGGCTTGTACGTTTGTCGATTGGTGCGGTTGTGCGATAAACCGCACGATAAACAAAAACGCCGACATGTCCCGCGCAACAAAAAAGCGCGATCTCGCTCTAGGCTCTGGTGAGCCTGAGGGCGGATCGCGCTTCGTGTAAACGCTGGACGTGTCGGCGTTGGTCTAGTCTACGCTAGTGTTTCTGCCGCTGTCGCTGTCTGAAGTCGCTACGCGCCCTCCGTCAGACAACAACAACAACAAGCATATGTGTAAAACATGATGACCTGTGCAAGTCGATTTGAATATGTGGACAACTGTATCAGTTAGAAGCGGTGGAGTCAACTAACCTTACGGTGAGAAAAGCGCAGATGCGTCAAAATAACGTTTATGTGGGTAAAGTTTCATTGTACCTATTGGAGATTATGTGGTGATAAAGACGTATTTTCCCGGCTTGAATACACTGCGATTGTACGCGGCACTTTCGGTTGTGGTGTATCACTTCGCCGCGCCAATGGATTGGTTCGGGGATCGCAGTTATGCGGGCTACCGCATCAACTACGGGTTCATGTGGGGACCGCACGCTGTCAGCCTGTTCTTTGTGCTGTCCGGTTTCTTGATCATCTATTTGCTGCTGAAAGAGAAAGAAAACACCGGTACGATCTCAACGCGGCGGTTTTACCTGCGCCGCGTATTTCGTATTTTGCCGCTGTATTACCTGACCGTGATCGTGGGCGCGCTGCTGGTGGCGATCATGTATCCGTTGATGCCGCCTGATGCACAGCGAGTCGCCGCGTCACCGGGAGTATGGATCTCGCTCATCTTGTTCTATTTCAATTTCACGGGTGGGCGCGGGATTCCGTTGGGGCATTTGTGGTCGCTCAACGTCGAAGAACAGTTTTACCTGCTGTGTCCACAGTTAATCAAATGGGCGAAACATATCCCGCGCGCGCTCATCGCCGTGATTGTGTTCAAAGTCGGGCTGCAAATCGCGCTGTTTATGCTGTAGAAGATCACGGATGAGTCAATCTATCGCTTTGTGATGAACACGGGGGAGATCATTCGCTTTGAGTTTATGGCGTTGGGCGGATTGGGTGCGTATCTGGTGCTGCATCCCAGCCCCGCGCTACAGGTGATCATTCACCCGATTATGCAGAAGATCGCACTGGTAGGTGCGGCGGCGGTGATGCTGCAATCACTGTGGCGGCAGATCGGCTGGTTTCCGGTGGACGACACATGGCGCATGATCGCGCTTGAACTGGCGCTGGCGGGGTTGTTTTTCGTCGTGATTGTGAATATCGCCGCCGCGCCGAAATTTATCCTGCGGATTGAAACGCCGCTGCTGCGTAAATTGGGCGATATGTCGTATGGCATTTATATGTGGCATCCGCTGGTGATCTGGGTACTGTATTTTGCCGGGATGACGGGCATCGTGTATCAAGTGCTGGTAGTCGTGCTGACGTTCGCCGTCGCGTATATGTCGCACACGTATTTTGAGGCGTGGTTCTTAAAAGTACGCGAACTTATTTCAGCGCGGCGCGCGGCGGATATATCGGTCACGGGCGCGAGTGTATAGGATTGTAGGGGCGGCTCGTGAGCCGCCCGCCAAACCCCTACATTCTTTGTTTCATCCATCCGTCAAAATTTTATCAACGGCGGCGGCGAGTTCGCGTAGATTGGTCACGCGGTAGACTCCGTGCGAGATCGGCGCGTACAGGTGCATATCGCTGTCGCCTTCGCCCCATTGGGATGGGCTTTCAGGATTGAACCAGAGCAAGCGGCGGCTTTTCCGCATGATCTCTTGCATGATGTCCAAGCGGGGATTGTTGTAGTTATTGCGACCATCGCCCAACACAATCACAGTGGTTTTGGATGTGATGCACCCCATGTGATCTTGCCGGAAGGTGTTCAAACTGCTGCCGAGATCGGTGTTGTAGTAGCCGGGTCGGTTGTTAACCAGCACATGCTCCACGGCATCTTGCGGCTGCATCTCTTTGAAGATCATGCTGATGTCGGTGATGTCGCTGATAAAGACAAAGCTGTTGGTGCGCGCAACTTGATCTTGCAGTTCGTAGATGAGCGTGAGCAAAAATTCCGCGCAGTAGCGCATTGACGTACTCACGTCGCAGATGAGGACGAGCGACGGTTTGACGTGCTTGGTGCGAAATTCGAGTTCAAGCGGCACACCTTCGTAGCGCATGTTGGATCGCAAGGTTTTGCGCGGATCAAGCTGTCCGGTTTTGGCGCGGCGCTGGCGGAGCGCGGCGCGGCTGCGAAGCTTAGCAGCAAGGCGGCGAATCTCGTCGCGGATGGCTTCGACTTCGCTGTCGCTTAAGCGCGTGAACGGCACATCGAGCAAGTCTTCTTTCGGCTGCGGCTCTTGACTCGCCATGCGTTCGGCAAGGCTCGCGCCGACATACTGGCTGACTTGATCGTTAAGCCCCTGCGCGTTCTGTTCGAGCATGTCGCGGAGTTCTTGACGGGCTTCGGCGCTCATGCCCATTTGCTCTAGCTGCTCCATCAGCTCATCAATCATCTGCTGGAGCTGCTGCAAATTCATTTGGCGCTGCATCCGGCGTTCAAACCACGGGCGCTGATACATGCTGCTGCCCTGCTGCATCCCCGCCTGCTGCCCCTGCTGATCAAGCTGATCTTGACTGAACGGCTGCCCTCGAATCAGCTGGCGCATGAGATCACGAAGCGCGCCAAGCTGCCCCATGAGGGCTTGCAGCGCCTTCTGGAGCATCTCGCGTTCTTCTTTGGTCAGGTTATCGGGAATGTTTTGCATGGGCGGGGTGGCAGAGCCAAAGAACAGCGGGAAAAATTCTTCAAATTTCGCTTGATCTTTGGAGTCTTTGACGAGTGTGGTTTTCATGGCGGCGCGGAACACATCGCGGTCATTGATGCCGAGCGATTCCACGCCTTTCATCGCGTCCATGCTTTCCGCCAGCGAAATCCGCACGCCCGCCACGCGCAGCGCCCGGATGAAATCGACCATGCGTTTATCCATAATGTGAGGGGCTTTCTCAATCACTCGACCTTGACCCGATTGTAAAGGCGAACGGTGAAGCACGTCAACCAACCCGAATGGGTAGGGCTAGTGGGAATTTGTCAGCAGCGGTCTACCTGTCGCTAAATCTTGTCCTAGCAATTCGCCTGTTTCTTTCGCCTGCCTCCCAATAATTTTGGATACTATTTGGATAATATTGCGGGCATCATCCCATCCCAGTTCTTCACGATCCCCGATTTTTTGCGCGCACACTTCTTCAACAATGCCTTGATAGTAGAGCGCCAACGTGGGCTGATGATCGCGTAGGCTGGTGCTGCTTGTCACGTTTAATTCTTTCTTCAAGACAGCGGCGGTGCGCCCCCACAAACCGCGATATACGTCGTCTGTCGCGGTGGCGTAATGGCGTGGGGTCAACACATCGCGGACATATTCCGTGAGTGCCGCTGTAAATTGACTGCGCTTGATTTTTCCCTCAAATCGCATCTGTATCCAGCGATCATCCTTGCCGCGCTTGCGGTGATACTCGATGAAGGCATCCAGCAGTTTGTCGGGGTTGCTGACGTTTTCAAACAGCTTGTCCGGTTCACGGCGAACTTCATCCACGAACGCGCCCGCCGCAGCCAGAAAGCGGCGAATTTCATCTAACACGGGGCGATCATGCTTCACGCGCATGTATTGGGCGATGAGATATAGTCCCTTGTCCGTCGCAAATTCGCGTTGGTAGGTTTTGCCATCGCGCGCTTTGTAGGGCAGTAGCTCAATTGAATTGAGACACTGTTTTCCAGCTTCGGTCTTTTTGAACATTGACCACATGCTGCTTTTCTTTTCTTCACCCATTAAGCCGCGCATCCAATCTTGGACGGCGTAGAACATTCCCTGTTCTGTGGCGTGATACGCCAGCGGAAAGTTCCAGCGTTTTGCGACGATCAACGGAAGCGGAGTATCATCAGATTGTGATTCAGAAATCAAAGGCAGGTTGGTCATTCAGCATCAATCCTTTGGTGAATTGCGAATGACTTTATTGTATATAAAATGCAAATATTGTCGATCAGATGACAAACACGCCAGTTATAAGACAACGAAAAATCCGAAATCGGCTACTTGAACTGATGCAAGAGCGAGAACGTAAAATCGGTCGTCGCATCAAGCAGCGTGATATTGCAGAATTCGTCGGCGTATCAGATCACACTATCATCAATTGGATACGCAACACAACGACAAAGTACGACGGTCAAATCCTTGAACGCCTTTGCGACTACTTCAACTGCGATATTGGCGACCTGCTGTATTTTGAATGGGTCGAGGTAGACGAGATTCCAGAGGACTAGGCGCGTGAGACTCACGCGAGTCCGAGCAGTTGGCGCACTTCTCGCTGAAAGCCTTCCCACTGTTGATCGTGTACCGGATGCCCGCACGGGAACATCACCAGCCGACCCTGTTTTGCCTTCTCGATGAAACGCTGCGCGATGATCGGCGGGTTGAGCGTGTCTCTGTCGCCCAACATGATCAAGAGTGGACACGTGATGAGGTGGGCTTTGCTCAAGCTGATGTCCCCGCCCGCGTCGATCATATACTTGATGGCGTTGATCCATCCCAACACCAGCGCATCGGCTTGCGCTTGTGTCGTCAAGCCGTTCAACTGGCGGGTTGCTTCGTCCATCCATGTGGCAGGATAATTCGACTGCACGCGGGCGCGCAGTTCGGGGATGAACGATCCGCCCGCGCCCCACACGCAAACGGTGAGCGGGCGTTCGGGCTGCATCGTCGCCATGCACAGCGCGGTTTCGCCGCCATCGCTGTAGCCGAGAATGTGGGCCTTGTCGATGTTGAGCGCATCCATAAAGGCGAACATATCGCGCGCGTCACGGTGATAGAAGTCATACGGGTAATCGCGCGGTTTGGGCAGCGATTGACCGTAGCCGCGCCGCGTTGGGGCAAGCACACGAAAACCTTCGCTCGCCAGCCAGTCGATGACATTTCCCAAGTCGTAACGTCCCGTGCCAAGCCACCCGTGAATGGCGATCAACGGCGTTCCAGCGGGATCGCCCAAATCCTCATAAAACAGAGTCGCTCCGGTGGAAATTTCAAGCATCGGCATTCGATTGATCCCTATTTGATGAAGTTCGCATCAAGTCGCTCAAGGATACCCCAAGCGCCAACAGACTGATGATCCCGAAGGCGATATAGCCAAGCGCGGCGACCCCGTGAAACAAAAAGCCCAGTGTGATCGCCAGCGCGGGGGTCAGCCCGATCAAGTCGCCCGCGATTCGTACCGCGCTCTCGAAGGGTCCGATACTCGCCACGCTCACAGGAACGGCGATGCTCAACGATGCCAGCGACACGCCTAAAAATGACCCAGCAAGCGTATCAGCGGTCACGGTGAGCGCCATTTCCAAGCACCAGAACGTGAACAGCGAAGCCGCCCATGAAAGCAGCGACCACACGATGGCATGGGCTAAGCGGGCGGGATGGGTGAGCGATTGCAGCCCGGTCAGCACGTCATCGAGCCGCTTGCTCAAGTGGATGCGTCGTAGTAACAGGAGTTGATCTTCAAGCCATGCGGTGATGCGATGCGCCAGCGACGGATACCGCGCCAGCACAATCAACATCGCCAGCCCGACGAAGGCGATCACGGCGAAGATGGTCGCCCCCTGCACCACGAAATCGGGGGCAGAAGCTCCGGCGCGGCTCAAGCCGACTGCCAGCAGCAGCACGACCATCACAAGGTCGATCAAGCGTTCGACGACGACGCTCGTCGCCGTCGTGAACAGCGGTACGCCAAAGCGCGTGGTTAGCACGACGGTGCGCCCCAATTCGCCCGCGCGCAAGGGCAGTAAATTGAGCAGCATAGCGATGTTGTAGGTGTGCAGTACGCCGATCAACGGGGGGCGCTGTGCAGATGTGCGGTCACTGATTAAACCGCGCCAGCGCACCGCCCGCGTGATCGCGGAGAGGAATACCCCCACGAATGACAGCCCGATCCAGAGCGGATTCGCCTGTCGGATGCCGTCCCAGACTTCGGCAAGCGGAACGCCGCGCAGCGCCAGCCACAAAAACGCCGCGCTGACGATTACACTGGCGATGAGAAAGATGATCCGGCGGCGCGGGGCAGTATTCAATAGGCATCCTTTCACCTAAACAGCACGCATGATTATCGCGCACAATGCCCACCGATGAAAATGTTCGCGGTATTACAGATTGGAATGCGCCGATGAAGCTGCACGCATCATGCGTGTGCCAACATCACGTTTGCGTAAAGGCGCAAGCATAAATCGACGCATGATTTTTGATGGGGTGAGCCAGACGATGCGCGCGCCGGATTTGTCGTTGGCAAGGATGCGTTCAACCAACCACGCGGTGACAGTCTCCACATCGTCGGCAAGGATGTTAAAGATGCGCTCGGTTTCCGCTTCTTTGCCCGCCGGAACGGTTTGCATCAACAGGTCGGTTGTCACAATGCCCGGACTCAAATAGCTGACTTTGACGGGATGTCCTTTGGTTTCTACGACAAGGGCTTTCGTCAGGTAGCGCAGTCCGGCTTTGGTGGTGCCATACATCGCGTTGCCGATCATGACTTCGCCGCCGCTGCCTGAACCTTCCATGTTGTAGACATGCCCTCCGCCCTGTGCGATCATGCCTGAAATGGCGACCTTGCAGCCGTAGATCACGCCGAGCAAATTGGTTTCAATCACGCTCGTGATCGCGTCCTGCGGTTGTTCCCATGCGGGTAACTGCTCCGGCGTATTGATGGCGGCATTGTTGATCCAAATATCCACGCGCCCAAAGCGTGACACCGCGCTGTCCCACAGCTTTTGCACATCGGCAAGCTGGCTGACATCGCACGCCTGCCCGTGAATGTATTCGGCGGGATACGACGCGCTCAGCGTTTCGACGGCACGCCGCACACTCGCTTCACTGCGCCCACTGACCACGACTTGACACCCGCGCGAGAGAAACTGCTGCGCCAATCCCAAGCCAATGCCGCGCGTGCTTCCCGTAATGACTGCCGTTTTCATCATCGCTGCTCCCCGATACTCGTTCTATCCGTTTATTGGCGCTAATTCACGAAGTCGTGCTGTTAAGCTCGCGCCCTTTTGGTCATCAAACCGACCCGCCGCTCGCCATAATACGTTCCCATCCCGATCCACCAGTAACGTGTACATTGTGTGCATGTGCGGCAGATCGAGCGTCCGAATGAACGCCGCTTGATCGGTGTACAGCGTAATCGTGGTGGCGCGTGTGTGCGGGTCAGGAATGCCCGTCCGCATCCAATAATCGAGCATCATGCGCTGGAAAAACCCATACTCCGGCACAGTAGGCAGTTCGTATACAGCGACTTCCGGCGTGCTGGCTCGAAGCTGCGCGAGAAAATCAACCCATGTGAACACCTCGTACTGCTGCATTTCAGTGAATGCAATCATGATGACGTTGTACCGTCCTTCAAAATCCGACGGTAAGCGAAACAACCGCCCTTCGAGATTTTGCCCTTCAATTCGTGGGAACATGAACGCTACTCCTCTTTCACTCAACATATGTATCCCTGCGCCACATGGGGACAGACAAGACACTCAACAGCACGAACACCCTGATTCGCATAATGATGAACGAATCGACTCGTCAGCATCACCAGCCTCTCACTAAGTCAACAAACAAGTTTGTTGGGAAGCGTGTAAAAAAAGGCGCTATCTATTCTGGACGCATCCCGCGAATGAAAATGTCGATCAGGTCGCACGCCATTTCATAGCGCGTCTTGATCAAATACATCGACGGGATCGTGTGCAGCGCTTCGACGGACGCAAAGATTGCACCTGCCACGTTTCCCAAATCTAAGACCGCGATTTCTCCGCGATCCCGTGCGGCGCGAAGCGCCATGTGTATGGGTTCGATGAGCGCATCATGCGCCAACGTGCTGATCTCATCCGCATATTCGGGGTCGATTTGCGGCATATCGGACAGCGCCAGCCGCAACAGATCGATTGGCGGATGTGACAGCAGCCATGCGGCAATCGCGCGAAGCTGTGCCCGCAGATTACCTTCTTCACTGGTAATGGCAGCAGTTATTCCGGTCAAATGACGATGTAAGCCACGTTTAATGACTTCGACAAACAATTCTTCTTTGCCGCCGGGGCTGTGATGATAAAGGGACGCATGATGAATTCCGACTGCCTGCGCGATGTCTTTCACGCCCACTGCGCCAAAGCCGCGCTCGGTAAATAATTGCTCTGCGGCTTCTAGCAGGCGTTCGCGTGTATCGGACTGCGATCTCAATGTGAGGCTCCCAACCAACAAGTTTGTTGATAATTTACAATTGATTTATGAGATAGATGACAGCAAAAGATAAGTGGAAAATAAAAAGGCGAGGCAAAAATACCTCACCTTTTACGTGGGTGAAACTGCGAAATTACGCCGCTGCCAATGCCAGCGCCCGCCGCCGCGCGATCTCCGGCAGGATGAGCAGTTGAATCAGCCCGTTTGTCACAACGATCAATGTGCTGCCTTCATGCCCGAACACGCCCACCGGAAGCGGCAGACTGATCAAGAAGGTGCTGATGATCAGCGCGACGATGACGAACAGCGAAAAGCCGATGTTCTGCCACACCACGCGCCGCGCTTTCTTGCTCAAGTTAATGGCGTAGGGGATCAGTTCCAAGCGATCCCCCATCAACACCAGATCGGCGGTTTCGAGCGCCACATCTGTCCCCGCCGCGCCCATGGCGATTCCGACGCTGGCAGTTGCTAGGGCGGGCGCGTCATTCACGCCGTCGCCAACCATGGCGGATGCGCCGTACTTGGCTTCGATGGCTTTGAGCGCATCAACTTTTTGATCGGGGAGCAGTCCCGCGTGTACATCATCGACACCCGCCTGTAAGGCGATGTTCGCCGCCACGCGCGGGTTATCGCCCGTGAGGATTGCCACCTTCACGCCCGATGCTTTCAGGCGTTGAATGATCTGGGGGGTATCGGGGCGCAGTTGATCCGCCAATGCGAGCAGCCCCAACCAGCGACCATCACGCTTCACCCCCATGACCGTTTTGCCTTCGTTTTCCAAGCGTTCGAGTTCACGCGCCAAGTGCGGGTCGATTTCGCCTTGCTCGCGCAGGTAGGTTGGGCTGCCGATCTGCACCTGCTGACCGTCGACTGTGCCGGTCACGCCGCGCCCCATGACCGCCTGAAAATCCGCAACAGGTTTAGGCTGAATACCGTCTGCTTCTGCCGCTTTGAGGATCGCTTTTGCCAATGGGTGTTCGGAGCGCGCTTCTACCGATGCCGCCGTGCGGAGCAGATCGGTTCTGTCCACACCCGGCGCGGTAATAACATCGGTGAGCGCGGGCTTGCCGACGGTGAGCGTGCCTGTTTTATCGAACGCCACGACTTTGATCGCCGCTAATGCTTCGAGATATGCGCCACCTTTGAACAGCACACCACCGCGCGCCGCCGACGCAATCGCGGAGATGAACGACGCGGGCGTGCTGATGATCAGCGCGCATGGCGACGCGACGGTCATCAAGACCATGGCGCGGTAGAAATTGCTCGTGAAATCGACCCACCCAAGCGCGGGCGGGATCACGATGAACAGCACCACGCCGCCGATGATCAGCGCCGCGTAATACTGCTCGAACTTCTCCAAGAAGCGTTCGGTTGGGGCTTTGCTGTCCTGCGCTTCTTCCACCATGCGGATGATGCGCGCCAGCACGGTATCGGACGCGGGTTGAAGCGCCTCTACATCGAGCGCGCCCTGCTGGTTGAGCGTCCCCGCAAACACTTTGTCATTGATGGTCTTTTCGACAGGCATTGATTCGCCTGTGATCGGGGATTGATCGACGGTTGACTGTCCGGCGCGCACGATCCCGTCCACCGGAATACGTTCCCCCGGCTCGATGAGGATCAAGTCGCCTGTGCGAATCGCTTCCAGCTTGATCGTTTCGATGCGCCCATCCCGTTTGACTTTCGCTTCCGACGGATAGAGCTTGAGCAAACCCTTGATCGCTTGGCGGCTGCGCCCGATGGCGTAATCTTGCAGGACGTTGCTTAACGAGAACAGGAACAGCAAGATCGCGCCTTCGTGCCATTGGTCGATGAGCGCCGCGCCGCCCGCTGCCAGCAGCATGAGCAGGTCAACGTTGAGCTTTGGACCTTCGTCCGCCGCTGCCACACAGCATCCATCTTTATGTGTGTCTTGGGTGCGAATGCGCTTGCGAATGCCGAGACTGTCCAGCACTTCGAGCGTGCCGTAAAACCCGCCGGCTGCATACGAAGTAATGTTCAGCAACAGGATGAGCAAATCGGGCGCGCCGAGTCGTTCGGCGGTCAAACTGCCGATGAGCGCCGCAAGCGTGACAACAACCAAGCGGGGTTCAAGCCATGTTTGTGTGAACCGCTTAGGGCGATTTTCGGGCTGCGCGGGGTCGCGCGAGAGGCTGATTACTGCGCTCATGTTTTGCCTTTCATGGTCTATCCATATGTCGGCACGCACACGGCGAATATTCGACATTGAATGCTATTTGATACACTGGCTCAAGTGAGATGTAATCTCAGTTAAATTAAAACTTTCGTTACCGTATCTTCATTTTAACATGAGTTTTTTCTTTGTCTAGCATGTGAAACGTCACCCTTAAAAATATCCATATGCTCTCAAACATGGATTTGTTGTTACACTAAACACTGTCGGCGTAATAAAAACAAATTCCGTAAATGACTTCCGTGCGCAGTCTTTTTGTCGGGCATGACAGCCGATTCATTCAGACGTATAGGTCATGCGCGTGACGATGCCGCGCTGAAAGATGGGATTGATGATGAGTATGGATTCACTCATTCGCTTCCGCGAAATTGTTGATGCTATTCAAGATGGTTATTACGAAGTGGATATGCGCGGGACATTTAAGTTCGTCAATCCAAGTTTTTGCCGGATAATGGGGCAGCCGCGCGAAGCCATTTTGGAAAAGCCCTACACAATGTTCACAGATGAAAAGACGGCGACAGCGGTTTTGCAAGCGTTTCGCCGCGTGTACCGCACTGGCGAATCAATTCCATCGTTGGAGAGTGTCGTCACCCACCCGAACGGGGAGAAGCGCCACGTTGATATCTCCGTCACGCCATTTAAAGACGAACGAGGAGAGATCAGTGGATTTTACGGGATTGTGCGTGACATTACTGACCGCTACTATGAAGCGCGCCACCGGGAAGCGCAGCTTGCGGAAACGCGCCGCTTGTATATGCAGATCAAGCAGCTTGAAGAAGTGAAAGATTTCATGCTGCGGTTGGCAAGCCGAGAAATTCGCTCACCGCTGACGCTGATCACAGGATATACCGACCTGCTGTACGATTCGCTGCGCGACCATTTCGGCAAAGAGGAACAGACCTACTACGATTCGATTCAGCGGGCAATCCAGCGCATGATGCAGATGACATCGGATTTCTTGATCCTTGAGAAGATGCACAACATCTTTATCGAAGCGAAAACGCCGCGTCAAGCGCGCGTGTACATAGATGACCTTGCGCGCAAGGCGGTGATGGATTTTCGGCGTGAAGCGGTTGCCAAAGGGCTGACGTTGAATTTAATCGTGCCAGATTTTCCGGTGGCGGTGTGCGGCGAAGAAAACGATCTCTCGCGGGCGATTGCCAACCTTCTCGATAATGCGATCAAGTATACGCCAAGCGGAGGCGCGATTGTGCTGAAACTTGTCGTCGCCGAATCAGAAGCGGTGGTTTCGGTGGAAGATACGGGAATCGGCGTGCCGCAGGAAAAACAGGACAGCCTATTCACGGCGTTCATGCGCGTTCCCACCAGCGAAACGCAGCAGGTCGAAGGCTCTGGATTAGGGTTGTATTTGGTCAAAAAGATTGTCGAATGGCACGGCGGGCGCGTATTTCTGCACAGCGTCTACCGTGAAGGCAGCACGTTCGGGTTCGCGCTTCCGCTGGTAAATCAGACCACCCCCGCCGCCATATGACGAACAAGAAGCCGAACAATCAGCCGAATATGGATTTGATCCGCATGGTGCAAAACGCGCGCATGGCGCACGATCAAGCCGCGCAGCCATCACAGGTTGCGGCTGTGTACTGGATCGAAGTCAAGCCGCGCCAAGTGACTACCACCCCGACTCCGCGTGCGGGATTTTGGCGCATCCGCGTGACGACACAAACTGTCGATGCGGTGTGGAGCGCGGTCAAATCTGCGACGGAAGCGGGGGAACTCGGCTACAAGTCGAAAGTCTCAACTGCCAGCCGCGACGGCGATCCCAACAGCCGCGTGATTCATGTTCTCACTGTCGATGCGGATGATGCCGTTGACGTAGAGCGCGTGCGCGCGGCATTGGTGAAAATTGGTCATACGCCGGATGGCTACGAGCGGAGAGCGGAAGGGTAAACGTTCAACTTGGCACATGGGCGACGCGGCTATCGCGTTTACGATTCCTGCCCATGTTGGAGCATTTCCTTAAGGATGGGCGCGATTTTTTCCTCTACATCGCTGTCTTTCAGCTTGTTGAACACCACATCATCAGGATAAAGCACGCAGTTGGGACCCACCGCGCACATGCTCAAACAGCGGGCGGTTTCCAATTTGATTCGCGCATTAGGTGGGGCATGGGTGTTGAGGTCATTCACCAATGGTTGAAGCTGAGCGTACAGGCGTTCGGCGCGGCGACCCAGTGAACAGTATTCGCCCATACACAGCACCACACGAATTTTCCGCGGCGAATCTTCGGTCATTACAGCACCGCACACTCTACATGACGACAAACAACGTCCCTCATTATCGCTGAAATGTGCCAAAATAGGCATAGCGTTCTACAATTCGAGCAATCATGACCGGACGGACTGATTTGACAATGACAGCAGCGATTTTTAAGCGCACGTTCCGCGTGCGAAATTATGAGTGTGATGCCTACGGGCATGTCAACAATGCGAACTATTTGCGCTATATGCAAGAAACCGCCATTGATGCCAGCGCCGCTGTCGGTTGGGATGAAGCGCGCTATCAAGCTGCGGGGACGATGTGGCTGATCCGCGAAACCGACATTGAGTATCTCGCGCCGCTGCATTTTGGCGACAGCGTGGAGATCACGACATGGGTGGGCGATTTTCGCCGTGTGCGTTCGCGCCGGTTTTATGAACTTCGCAAGGTGGGTGGGGAACTTGTAGCGCGCGGCAGCACCGATTGGGTGTACATCAACCGCACGACAGCACAGC
Source organism: Anaerolineae bacterium (assembly GCA_034434595.1). Lineage (GTDB taxonomy): Bacteria > Chloroflexota > Anaerolineae > Aggregatilineales > Phototrophicaceae > Flexifilum. The sequence goes on along the minus strand of DAOTZD010000008.1, from coordinate 140,572 downwards.
CCGCCAGCATTCCCATCACCATGATTTCCGATTTCGCGCCGCCTGATCTCGCCATGCCGGGCGATACCACCGAAACGCTGCAAGTGCTGCCAAGTCGTAAGAAGTTCCCGCCCGCTCCCCCGCCTCCGCCGGGGATTTTCACCATGACGCGCACCGCCGAATGGCGCGACATTGATCCGGCGGGGCATGTGAACAATGCCACATACATGAACTACATGGAAGAAGCGGCGATTCAGGCGGCGAAATCGTTCGGGTGGTCAGTCAACCGAATGCGCGCGGAAGGTTTCGCCATAGTCGCGCGTCGTCATCAAATCGAATATCGCACACAGGTGCAGTTAGGCGACGAAATCACGGTCAGCACCTATTTATCGGATGTACGGCGCATCAATGCGACACGACATTACATCATCGCGCGTGCCGGCGATGGCGAATTGATTGCACAAGCGCGGTCACTGTATGTGTTCGTCAACCCGGACACGGGAAATATTGTGCGTGTGCCGCAAGACGTGTTGAACGACTTCGCGCCCGGTATCGCGGAGGGATAGCACGGCGTGAAAAATCCTATCCGTTCGCTGCGCCGCTTCGCGCGTAAGCAGATTCAACTAGCGCAGACGCGCCTACAACCGGATCGATTCATCACCGACCAAGTGTCGATCTACGAGCAGGGAAAAAGTGTCCCCGGCGGCATTGATCTGCACACGCTCTACCCCGCGCAGACCTTCACGCCCGCACACGACGATCACCGCCGTTTTGTCGAAGCATCACCGGAAGTTGACAAGTTCTGCTGCGAACGCAAGCCGATATTCACGGCGAAACTGCACAACGTCAAGTTTTATCGCCCGTTGGGTTTGCTGCTGACGCAAGATGACCGCGTGATCACGGAATCGGGCGCGCTCGATTGGCGTATTCGCGGCTCGAAACTGATGAGCCGCCCCACCCCTAAACCAACAGTCACTTTTCGCAAAGCTGAATCGGGGAGTTACGCGACAGTATGGGGACTGCTGGCGCACAACTATTTTCATTGGATGGTTGAATGTTTGCCGCGCCTGTATTCGCTTGCGGATTACACGGCGCGCACAGGCGAACCCCTTACGCTGATTTTGCCGCAGAGCGAAGCAAAAGGTTATCACCGCGCATCGCTCGATTACTGCCTGCCAGAAGGCGCGCGCGTCGAGTATCTGCCGGATGATGATTGGTTCGGATTCGAGTCGTTCGTGCTGCCATCGTATGTGACGACATGGTATGTCGCCGCCGTTCCCAAGCCGCATCTCGATTATGTGCGCGGGCGCATCTTCGCGCGCGTGGGGCTGCCTGCCGAACATAAGCCGGACAAACATGTGTACATCTCGCGGCGAAGCGCAGCGGATCGGCGCATCCTCAACGAAGATGCGCTCATTCCCATGCTTGAACGGCATGGATTCGAGATTGTGCAGCCGGAACACTTGAGTTTTGACGATCAAGTGCGGCTGTTCCACCGCGCCAAAACGATTCTCGCGCCGCATGGGGCGGGCTTGTCGAATATCCTGTTCGCGCCGCCAAACGCGAGCGTGATCGAGCTGTCGCTTGCCAACACGCGCCCGTACTTCTACTATCTGGCAGACTCGCTTGGGCAGAACTTTTATTATGTTCTAGGTCAAGCAGGGACATATAGTGACAACCTGCAAATCGATCTAGAAAAGATCGAAAAAAGGGTTAACGAAGTATTGCGAAAAACATAAACGCGATGTTCAATCAAGAGCGCATTCTTGCTCGAACAACACATCGTTTTTGTGGTCTTGATCTGCACCCGCCATCGAAGGAGTCTTGTGCTTTATGTCCATTATGGATCGTCGCCATGTCATCGCCGCCTGTTTACTGTTGTTGACTGTGATGAGCGCCGGAGTTGTTTCCGCGCAAAACGTCCCATCGCAGATGAACACCGCGCTTCAGCAGTTGAGTTCGTTAGTGGGGCAGCCCGTCACGCTTGGAGACCTCGACAGTTATCAATGGGTGCAAAATGTTTACCCAGATACGCATCTCGGTTGTGAGTTCGCCGTGTTCCCCGCGCAGACAGGTAATTTCGTCGGTTTTGAATTTGATCTCATTTACAACGGCATCCCCTATGACATTCGCGTCAGCGGGGACAGCACGATTGTGTTCCCATGCATGGCGGAAGGCGGGATGGCACCTGCTCCCGGCATCGGCGGCGGCGTGGCATTGAGTCCGTGTCCTACCGGATATGTCGGATTCCTGCCGCCGCGTTTGCGGGTCGGGGGGCAGGCGAGCATCGACGTGGGCGGCACGCCAAACCGTTTGCGCGCAGGAGATCGCCTCAACGCCACCCAGATCGGCATGATTGAACCCGGTTCGATCATCGACATTCTCGCCGGTCCTAGCTGCGAAGCGAACGCCAACGGCACGAATGTCATTTGGTGGCAGGTGCGCTACAACGGACAGATCGGCTGGACTGCCGAAGGTCTGCCGCCGGATGAGTACTTTTTGGAGCCGATCAACACGCTTGGCGATGTGGTGCTGCCTGCCGAACGCGGTTTGATCACGGCGCAGTCACTGCTTGGCTTGCAAGTGCTTGGCACCATCGGGCTGCAAAGCGCCGTCGATATTGATATCGCGGATGAAGTCGTTGTATTTGGCGGTTATGCAGGCTTGGCAGCGTATAATTTGGCTGATTTCACGCTCAATGAGACCTTCTTCACGTTTGATACGTCGATGCAAGTGAATTCTCTCGCGGTGAGCGCTGATGGGCAGTATGCAGCGTTCGGGTTCTGCGATGGAGTCGTGCTGCTCTACAATGCGCTGCTAGGCGGCAACGCATCGCTGGAAACGCCGCCGCAGGACTGCGTTGTCGATCTCGATTTCAGCCCGGACGGATCGCAGTTGGCGGTTGCCAGCGGAAATTTATTAGGGAGCGGCTTGGGCGCATATTTGAGCGTATATGATGGCACAACCGGTGATGGCTTGACGCAAAAACCCGCGAACTACATCGTCACCCGTGTGACGTACAACGACGACGGCACGCTGCTGGCATATGTCGATGAAGTCGTGCATGTTATGGATGCGACCAACTTCACAGACGTGCGCTTGCTGGCGTTTGAAGCGTACAACCCGATTGGCGATCTGCGCTTCATGCCCACCACGACTGGCAATCCGCGTCTCCTCATCCCCGAAGGGAACACGCTGCGCTTGATTGATCTGGTGACGGGTTCGGATGTCGCCTCATATGCCATCGAAGGCGCGAACCTCATTCCGTCGGATGTGAGTTTCTCGCCCGATGGATCGCTGCTGGCGGTGAGCGTCGTGATCAACGAAGGCGGCAGCCTTGATAATCCGCGCGTGGATATTTTCTCGGTCGAAACCGGCGACGTGATCGCCACTATTCCCGTGCGCGCCAACGATCTCGAATTTTCGCCGGATGGCACGCTGCTCATGATCGCGGAAGAAGGCTTCGTTTCGCTGTACGGTATTCCGTAAGCCCGCACAATTGTTGTGAATCAAAAAGGGGCGCGGGTGATTTTTAACCCGCGCCCCCTCACCCATCTAATCGTTATCTTCCACCGTGAACACCAGCACATTCCGCGAGTCCGCCGCCCCCGATGCGTCATTCCCGCCGTTGAACGGCGATCCCGTGAGCCGCATACCCGACGCATCTACCGTGTTGACCGGATAGCCCGCGACGTTACTCACCGTGATGTGATGGCTCAAGCGCCCAACTGCCCCCGTGTGATTCGTGCTGTCATCGCGCGCGCGGATGCGAACTTCATATTCGGTATGATTTGCGTCAAAAACGAGTGTTTGTGCGGTTGTCCACGCGATTTCAGGGTCACGCACAACGCGGGTTTGCACATGCGCGTAATTGGATGGCGTGGGCGGGTAATAATCGAGCCGCACCGTGACCGAGTCGCTGCCTGTGAGGGGTGCGCTCAAGCTGAGGGTGTAGTTGTACCACGCGCGCGTTTCTTCGCTGAGGACGAGGGGAGAGGGGATGGGGTCGTCGTCCGAGATGATGACTGTGTTGAGGATGGGTGTGGGGGTAGGGGTAACAGAGCTAGATGGCTGACAAATTTCTACTGCATTGTCGCATGGTGCAACAGACATAAATCCTGAGATAGATCCATTTTGTCCCACACTCAGCACTCGCGCTACTGTGACAATATCTGGTGGATCTGTCACGAAAAAAACTAACCCCTGATCTGCGTACACATAGACGGTTGATTCGCCTCTATTTCCAATTAGTGTTGGATCACCAAAAGCTGAGACAACATCAGCGATATGTACATCAATCAAGTTCAATCCAATATCTTCTAATGTATCACCACCAAACAACACTCGTACTGATTCTGATTCATTCAAGATGTAAGGTGAATAACTTGACGGATTGAATGTATAAAGCACTACAATACCAGCTTGTCCAGCCGTGGTTCTAGTATACGGAATCTGCATATTATTCAAGATGTTTTCAAGCTCTTGTTGCGTAGTTTGGCGTGGAACAATGCCCATAAAGCATATTCCACTACAGTTAGGGGTGGTGAAGAGGCTGATTAGATCATCAACCTGTGCGTTAGAAGGTTGTACTGCAATCAAAAGTAACACAATAGTGCATATCAAGGCACGGTGAATCATGCGTATCCTCTTTTGTGTAAAACATTACCAAGATAAATTAGCCACCGAAAGGGCATCCAGTTCTTTCTTGTAAAACAGGCCACAAGACAAGAGGATCAACAACAATTGGCTCACCAAAATCTACGGTTGGTCGTCCTTCGTCAGCGATATCATGAATAGTCCAAAAAGCATCACTATTTAGCCAAAACTCATTGAAGTATTCATATGCAGGAGTGCCGAAACCCCATCCCTGAAATACAAATGCATTTCCGACATCGGGCGAGTCCGGTAAATAGTACACTGCGATGTCCAAGTGATGGTCGCCGCCAGTGTTTCCCGTGTTGCCGCTCAAACCCAAGATAGTCCCCGCAGGTAGTATTTGAGTTGGTTGAACTCCAGCTGAAATATTTACTGGCTCTATCGACGGCGGAATGCTATCTACTTGCAGATGCGAATATCCAATTTGGAGAGAACCAGTAGCAGTTAATGGTACGTTACCTAATGAAGAATTCAATGTTGCCATACGTTGACGGATTACCTGTGGAACGTCCTGCAAGTCAACCCGAATTGAAATAAATACTCCAGGGTTAGGTATTCGACCAACCCGATCAACAATTTGGATGGTGGATCGGGCGGGAGTTTGAAGGGGAAAACCACCGCCGTTAAGCCCAAAAGGCTGAATATCTCTGGAAAATAATTCAGGGTGAAGAAGATCACAGTTCCATAAGCGTGCGGGATTCTGCTCCGTGCCGATCATTGGCAGGAGAAATTGGCTAGAGTAATCGGGCGGTGGCGTATTGGTGGGTGTAGACGTTGCAGTTGGCAAAGGTGTGTTTGATGCTGTGGGGGTATTTGAAGGCGTGTAAGTGACCGTGGGGGTCAGCGTCGCTTCAGGGATTGATGGACAAGTGCGAAAGTCAACAAGTGTACTGTGTATCCATCCGAGATACTGCTGTGCGGGTGCTCCATAATTGATCAAGGTATACAGCCACACTGGGCTACCATTGATCGTTTCTCCCTGAGAATTCCAATAGATTGTAATCGGCGTGTAGGTATCCACATTCAAAATGGCGGTACTTAGGGTCGTTGGCGCAGAACGTAGTTTCACAGGTTGCCCTGTGACCGCTTCTGTGCATGCCGGATTCGGCGGCGGTGTAACAATAATCGGTGTCGGCGTGGCTGTAGCAGTTGAAATCGGAGTAGATAAGTCAGTTGGTTGGAGAGTTGGGGTTGGTATCGAAGTAACATTTCCCAGAGAGTCAAGCTCAGGTAAATCGTTGATTGATCCACTCGCACAGGGTTCTATACCGCCAAATGCACTTAGATGAATCCACCCTTGTACACTTGTATTTAACTGAGATCCGTCAGCATAGCCGTCTACTCTTAGCCAAACATCGGAAGATTCAATAAATCGACCCATTAAGCGAGCCGATCCGCCAGATAAGAATTGTAATATGTTGTTAGGCTCGGTATCTTGAGGAAAGTCGGGTGATGAGCGTAAATTAACTCCAGTCAGGATTCGAGACATGCAGTAAAGTGCAGGTTCTGGAAGGCAGCTTTCGACACCTACAGTTTGAGTTCCTTGTAGGAATCCGGTAGGGCAGAATCCGCCTGTGGACGTGGGTGTGGGAGTCAAGTCGCAATTGTCCGCGCCAACCGGGTTCGCCCCATACCCGCGCAGGGTAGCGGCAGTGATCCAAGTGCTGCCCGTTGCCGGAGTCGGTGACTCTGCCCACGACGCTTGACTCTCCAAGATGACACTGGTGACATCCGCAAGCGTGCCTTGCCACGAGAAGGTGCCTTCCGTGATGGTATTGGAATCGGCGGAAAAATACTGAACTTCTGCGTCAGCGAAGGTATTGGGATACACAAAGTTGATGAAAATGCCGAGCGTCTCAATGGGCGTGGACAGCCCCGGTTCGACATAACCCTGCGAACGTTCATAGGCAAAATCGACATTGGTCAAGATAGTTGCTTCGTCGAACCTTCGCTCAATCTGCACGATAGTACGGTTGATCGTCGGCTTGATGGCGAATGCGATATTGACTGCCCCCACCCAGCCTTGTCCAGCGACATGCTCCCCCGCGCCAACAAAAGGTGGCAGAGTGAAACTCCCATCACCCGCATTGGGGGCGGCGAAATTCCAGTAGTAACACCATGTTGGCAGTCCTGTTGTATCAATCGGCGTTTGTGTTGAGGTTGGGGTACTCGTTGGTCCTTCAACCAACGGCGGATCGGTGACTTCAGGCGTTGTTTCCGGTGCAGTTGCTGTGGCAGTGTTGGTTGGCGTATCGGTTGGGAGTAGAGTATTCGTACTCGTTGCCGTCGCGGTATCTGTTGCTGTATCCGTCGGGATCGGACTGGGTGTGTCCGTATTCGTCGGGGTATCTGTCGGGACAATCGTGGGCGTAGCCGTTGGCGTGGGTTCGGGTTCTTGCGCGAACACCCCGCCCATCATCAGCAAGCAAGCGCACAGCACAAACATGGTAATTTTCCGTGAAGTCATCTATCGTCGCCTTCAGCAAGGGCATCTTAATTTAATTCACACCATGCTAACACTCTCGTTGTTTTTTTTGTCAAGCATAAAATGTTAAGCTTTTGCGCCGCCTTCACGCCGTTTCCCCTACGCGAAATCAAAAAGGGCGCGGATCGCTCCACGCCCTCACTCGATCTAATCGTTGTCCGTCACCGTGAACACCAGCACATTCCGCGAGTCCGGCGCTGCCGATGCGTCATTCCCGCCGTTGAACGGCGATCCGGTGAGCCGTGTGCCGCCTGAATCGACCGTGTTGACGGGGAAGCCCGCCGCGCTGGTGCAGCCTGAAGCCGAATTCTCGATGATGCGATGGCTCAACCGCCCGACTGCCCCCGTGTGATTCGTGCTGTCATCCCGCGCGCGGATGCGAACGTTATACGTCGTGTGATTGGCATCGAACACCAGCGTGAGCGCGGTTGACCACGTACTCATGGTATTGGGTTTGGTTTGCACATGCGCGTAATTGGTGGGTGTGGGCGGGTAGTAATCCAACTCCACCGTGACGCACTCGCTGCCTGTGAGCGTGGCGCTCAAGGAGATGTTGTAGTTGTACCACGCGCGCGTTTCTTCGCTGAGGATGAGTGGATTAGGTGCAGTGGGTGAAATCATGACCGTATTGAGGACGGGTGTGGGGGTAGCGGTTTCGGTGGGAATCGTGGTATTTGTTGCAGTCGCCGTGTAGGTTGGTGGCGGTGGCTCAGGAAGAGCAATCCACCCTGCCGATAACGCTTCATCCGCTATTTCATATTGCGTAAATGCCCCCGTTGAACTTCGAAACAGTACCAACACATCCGACAGGGAGCAAATGACACCGAGCAGCGTCCCTTCTTGGCTAACATCCCGATACATGAGGAGCGCGCCATCTGGCGACCAGCGATAATCGCAGCCCGGAGTACCTGAGGCGATTTCGGTTACACTATTATTCTGGTATGTCCCGATTTTCGTCTGGCGGCTCGCTACAACCCGTAAATTAGAAGCGTCTAACTGAATAGCCTCCGCACGATAGGCGAGTGTTCCCGTCACTGGATTGCGCCCCCAGTCACCCGTAAACTCTGTGAGCAGCGGTAATGCGTTTATCGCTGGGACAGGATAGACGAACGTCTGAGCAGAGAACGTCGCGGGGTCGACCGCTGCCCCGCCTTGCCCATAGGTGATCCCCGCCAGTAGATGATTGTCGGCACTCCATTCGATAGTATAGTAGTTGTTGTAGTTTAGTGGCAGGGTGTCCAGCAAAGGAGCAGGATTCGTGAGCGCGGTCACCTGTTGAACAGACGACTGCTGTAGGTTGAGGAGAAAAATCTCATAATAAAAGTTTGAAATGTTGATGTCACACGAGAAAATATAGGCGATGTAATTCCCATCGGGTGACCAAGTGAGGTTACAGACTTCCCCCCGTTCGCTGCCGGCGTAGACCCCACCGAGATGCTGCAAACTGGGAATGCTGAACCGTTCGATGGAAGAACCACAGATGATTCCACCAGCTTCCTCGCGGCAGCGGGCAGTGACAACCGCAAGCTGTGTACTGTCGGGCGACCACGCGAGGTCATAGGGGTAAAAAAGTGTAGTCCCGTAGAAAGCGATGACGCTTGTACCTGTCGTCACATTATAAACGTGGGCGTTATGCGCTCGTCCGTCAGGAAAAATCATGTTGTAGGCAAGGTATTGGCTGTTTGGCGACCACTGCGGGATGAGATCCCGCCGAAAGACTCCGCCTGCATAGTGCGATACGTTCCCTTGATTGAGCAACCGGATTTCGCCCGTATGGACATTCATAATCTGAATCGTGGATTGAACGTCGTCCGCGCTTGAAAGCAGCATGAGCCATTGACCATCCGGGCTGGCGGTGACATCGATGAGCCTATTACCAAGTGGAATGGGTAGGGGGATGGTATCGTCGCTGCCATCAGGGTTGATCACGGTGAGCGTCCAATTTCCCTCTGGTGTACGGGTAGCATATCCGAAACCAAAGGATGAAATGCCTTGAGCAGTCGTCGATAGGAGTCCCACAGCCAGCAGCAGGATCGATACCCCCAAGTTTAGTGAGAAGGTCTTCATGGTCATCATTCTCTTAGTATCCATACTGAAGGCACAGGTTAGGGGCTGGATTGACAGTCACCGGTACGCCATCCGTAAGCGGCAGCGCAAAGCAGTTGTGTAGATTCAAGAACATAGCTTGTAAATCGGCAGTTGTAGCGTTCGTTTTTGGAGGACGACTGCTAAATCGCTCAGATACCATCGTCAATGCCATGTGGGTTGGGGCACTAAGATTACATTCGCCTACACTGTTTGGCGGACACAAATAACCAATCAATGTCCCTTTAGCGACAAACGACCCATTACCCAGTGGAAGCCCTGCTGCTTGCGGATCACTTTGCGGCATGATGTGCGTGAATGAAATTTGGATGATGGGATCGGGATAGCTACTCGAACATATTGAGGGACTGCTGGCAGCTTTCAATACCACAACATCGCGCTGTAGCCCCGCAAATGGCGATCCACGCGCTGTTAAGAAACACCCGGATACTGGCGCGAAAAGTGGAATGAGTTCAGCCGGGTCATGGTTGCCGCGACAGTTGTCATCATCCACACAACCTTCAACACTTAAGGGAACTGTGTCTAATGTTATCGCCCGATCAGTTGCCAGCGGCGCAGTCGATGGATCAGGAGAATTAGCGTAGTGGAACCCGCGCGATCCCATCACTGCTGCGGGGTTGTTGGGGTCGGGCGCAGTGGCACCGTACATATGCCCGACATTCGCGATCACGGGCGTAAAATCACTGGGTGGAGGCGTTGGCGGTGGCGGTGTACCCGTCGGTTCGATTTCAGATGGGCATTGAGTCCCGGCGAAGGTGATTTCGACCACGCTGCCGATGATCCACCACTCATTGGTTGTCCGTGCCGCATCAGGGTTGATAGGGTTGATGCTGTCATCCCAATAGATCAACACCCAACCTTCCAAGCGCACCAATTCGCGCACCGCCTGATCAATGCTGTCGATCACGCCCGACGGAGGTGCGGCGATTTGATTGTTATTGATGCGCGACTGAATTGCGGGATCAGTCTCTCGACCCAGAATAAAGACATTTGTGCCTGCCGGAATTGAGAATAAACGGGCAGTGTTCGCAGCATCGCGGACGTTCGTGCCAGCCGTTGTAGCCGGCAACTGAACGCCGAAATACAAGCAGGAAATATACCCGTAGTTCGGTGTAGGTGTCGGCACAGGGGTCGCCGTGGGAAGAATTGTGCCGCAATCACCCGATAAATCGAAAATGCGCGGTATTGAGGGTCCTTCCAGTGCGACCGCGCCTTCCATTACACGCCCATCTGACAGCGATAAACGCACCTGCAACCAGACATAACGCTGATCCAGACCGTACTGTCCACGTGGGTCGGGTGGCGCATCTGGATGAACCCCTAAGTTTTGTAAAACGACGATTGATACAACCCCAAAATAGTTCCCTGTATAGCCATCCGGGTGAACATATTCCTGCGCTAGGAGTGTATACGGTTCTGTACCAAGCGGAGGCGGATTCACGCGACTTCGGTTCTCAATCCCAAAAGCGACGTTATTGGTGTATTCGTCCGGCACGGGTACCCAACCATATGGGTTCATTGGGGGTTCAGGGACTCTAAAGCGCGCTGGAAAGTCGAAGGAAACGCGCAAAACTGTACACGGTTGAGGCTCCAGTGTCGGAGCAGGGGTATTTGTTAGAGTAGGCGTAGGCGTTGGTGTTAGAGTGGGCGCATAATCATCAGGGTAGTTAGGAAGCTGAATCCCTAAGCAGGCGGATTCGTCGAAGAGATCGCCGTTTTCGTTGCTCCGGATAACAAAGCCTTCTATGATAGCACTCTCTACTGTGTATCGAATACGAAACCACTGTCCATTATCGGTGATACCGATTGCCGACACCGGTTGTGTGTATTCTACCTGCCCAATCATCTCGGAATTGACATTGGGGGATATACGCACATTGATCGGGCCTCGATTAGCAATGATTGTACAAGTAGGGGTATCGCAATTATCCATCAGAGCAACCGGGTTCGCCCCATACCCGCGAAAGGTTGCGGCGGTAATCCGCGTGCTGCCCGTTGCCGGAGTCGGTGACTCCGCCCACGACGCTTGGCTTTCCAAGATGACACTGGTGACACCTCCAAGGATGCCTTCCCATGAGAAGGTACCTGCAGTAATCGTGTTAGAATCGTTGGAAAAATGTTGAACCGCTGCGCCAGCAAACGTATTGGGGTAAACAAAGTTGATGAAAATGCCGAGCGTTTCAATCGGTGAGGACAGATCTTCTTCAACAAATCCCTCTTCTCGAACGTATGCGAAATCGACATTGGTTAAAATGGTCGCGTCATCAAAGATGCGCTGGATTTGCAAAAGTGTGCGGTTGATGGTCGGTTTGACGGGAAGCGCGATATTAACTGCGCCAACCCACCCTTGCCCGTCAACAAATTCACCCGCCCCAACAGAGGCTGGCAGGCTGAAACCCCCGTTGTTCGCATTGGGTGCGGCAAAATTCCAGTAGTAACACCATGTTGGCAGCCCGCTCGTGTCAACAGGGGTTCGCGTCGGTGTCGATGTGCTGGTGGGTCCTTCAACCAGCGGCGGATCGGTGACTTCAGGCGTTGTTTCCGGCGCAGTTGCCGTCGCGGTGCTGGTTGCCGTATCCGTCGGGGCAAGTGTATCCGTACTTGTCTCCGTCGCGGTGTGAGTCGCCGTATCCGTCGGGATCGGACTCGGTGTATCCGTATTCGTCGCTGTATCAGTTGGGACAAGCGTGGGAGTATCTGTCGGCGTGGGTTCGGGTTCTTGCGCGAACACGCCGCCGATCATGAGCAAACAAGCGCACAGCACAAACGCGGCAATTTTCCGTGAAGTCATCTATCGTCGCCTTCAATATGGGGCATCTTAATTTAATTCACACCATGCTAACACCCCCCCCATTTGTTTGTCAAGCATAAAATGTTAAGACTTTGCGCTGTTTATCCGCCGCCTTCGCGCCGCTTCCCCTACGCCTTCATCACCCCCATTTTTGCAGGTTTTACACACCCACCCCCGTTGACTCTCATACAGGCGGGCGTATACTGATGAAAATAACAGCATTACCCATCACATTCAGGTGATTTATGAGTACCCTCGTCATCGGCGCAGGCATGGCAGGCTTATCCGCAGCGTGTGATCTCCACGCAGCAGGCGAATCCGTCACCGTGCTGGAAGCGCGCGAACGAATTGGTGGGCGTGTGTATACCCGCCGCGATTTCTTCACAACCCCGAACACCCCCGTCGAGTTCGGCGCGGAATTCATTCACGGGAATAACGCTCCGACTTGACTGCTCGCCCAAGAACTGGGCTTACCGTTACTCCATTGGAAGAAACAAGACGACTCGCTGGTGCGCTTGGCGGATGGATCGCTCAAGACGATGCGCGAAGCGCGTCAACTGCACCCCGATTTCGACCTCACGCGCTCATGGGCGCTCAATTTTGTGCCGCCGAAAGACGGCGACGAACCGCTGACGGATTATCTGCGCGGCTTGGGCTTCAGCGACGATCAAATCCAGTACACGCGCCGCAGTTGGGCGAATGCCGCTTGCGAAGCGCTGGAGCGCATCAGCGCCGCCGCGTCGATTCAGGATATGACGGACACGACCGCCGGAGAAGGCGATTTTCGCATTCTCGCGGGCTACGACACGCTGATCGAGCATGTGGCGGCGGGGCTGGAAATTCACCTGAACACCGTCGTCAAGCGCATCGACTGGTCGGGAAGTGATGTGCGCGTCGAAGCGTCTAATGCAGTAGGCGATCTGGTGTACCGCGCTGATCGCGTGGTGATCGCGCTGCCGTTGGGCGTGCTGCAATCGGGCAAGGTGATTTTCTCGCCCGCACTCCCCGCTGAAAAACAGGATGCCATCGACCGCCTGATCATGGGCGTGGCGATCAAACTGCTCTATGTGTTCGATCAGCGGGTGCTGCCCAGCGGGATTGGCGCGTTTTACAGCCCGCACAACCCGCCGATGTGGTGGTCACCGACGTTCACCCGCGAAGTCAACGGCGAAGCGATCACCGCGTTTGCGACAGGCGATTGGGCGCGCGAATTGATCGCGCTTGGCGACGAAGCGGCGCTGCAAGCGGGCTTAGACGTGCTGCGGCGCGAACTTGGACTGCCGGATTTGCAGCCTATCGCTAGTCATTTCATGAACTGGGCAGCCGAAGAATTTTCGCTTGGTGGATACAGCGTCGTACCTGTCGGCGGCATGAACTTGCGCGCGCAGATCGCCGAGCCTGTGAACAGCAAGCTGTTTTGGGCGGGTGAACACACGGCGAAAAATCCGTGGGCGGCGACGGTTCACGGGGCATATGCCAGCGGTAAACGCGCCGCAAGTGAAATTTTGAATAAGGCGGATTAATCGCCGCCGATACACAATGTTCGTATGCATTCTGAATCCGCGTAAGGGCGGTTCAGTTGAAGCAGAAGGGGGCCTTCCTCGCATCGGAATGGATAGCATCCATTCCGATGCCTGCCCCGTATTGATCGGTCAATCGAAAGAGACAACTCATGGACGAGTATGCTTTACACACCCCTGTTAGACAGACACGCGATGGCTCAATCATCATTGTGTCTGGTCGCCCCGAACACTTTGAGGGTATCGCCGCGTTAGACAGCGCGGCATATGCGTTCGGTGAAGCAGCTGCGGATGATCCGTATACATCCGAGATGATCGCGCAGCAGTTCCTCAAGAGCTTGGAAATTTTCCCCGAAGGACAATTTGTGGCGATAGACACCCTTACGGGCGCTGTCGTCGGCAAAACCCAATCCATGCGCTACCACTATGATCCGTCCCACCCGATGACGGATGATTGGGCGCATTCCACCGGAGACGGTTGACTGACCACCCATGAACCTGATGGCGAATGGTTGTACGGGGTCGATTCCAGCGTACATCCGTCGTATCAAGGGAGGGGAATTGGCACCCTGCTCATGGATGCCCGCTTTGACATACTGCGACGGCTCAACCTCAAAGGTTTGATCGCGGGCAGTATGATCATGGACTATGGCAAGGTCGCGCATGAGGTATCGCCAGAACAATATGTGCGCGACGTGGTTGCTGGCATCCGCTTCGATAACAACCTGAGCAAACAGCTTAAAAAGGGCTTTCGCGCGCTCAACGTCATTCCGAACTACGCTTATGATCCGCGTTCGCTCCATTACGCGGTGGGAATCGTGTGGGAAAATCCGGACTACAACCCGGCGATTGGCGCGCTGCCAACGTGGACGCTGCATCAATCGCCCACCGACACTGACATCCCAGCGTTTCGCGGTGTACCTCAAGCGGTCAAAGCGCCTAAACGCACGCGCCTGATCCCGCAGCGTCAGCATTGGGCACACGGCACAAATGGCGTGGCGCGTCCGCTGCCGCCGCATCGAATCACGCCGCAGACCACCGCAGCACGACAGACCAGTACCCTGCGTGCTGTCCCAGTGAGCGGCTCAAGCCTGTAGTCCATGTGTCAATACTCACCCCGTGTTCGCCTATTGATGGGCGCGCGGGGTGTTTTTTGTGCATGCACTCACCCATTCAGCCTGTGCGAACTTGCCGCGCTGCGCTACGATCACGCGCGTTTGTTGAAATGTGGCGTAACGGATGAATGACATGCTCAAACAGTGGATGCTGGTCGGGTTGTGCGCGGCACTTATGATTGCGCTGCCCGTGTTTGCACAAGACGATGGCGATCTGTCCGTGAATGCGGTAGAAGTAGTAGAAAGCATGGGCGTGTTCGGTCAGCCCGTGCAGGTTGTCCGCGGATCGCTGATTAATAACAGCGCGACAGCGTATACCAACATCAGCTTAAGCGCCGCCGCATACAACACCGGCGATACGCTGATCGCGGAGGGATTCGGCGTTGTGGTCAATGCGTGCGGCGCAGGCTTGCTGTTCGACTTTGCTTTGCAGCCCGGTCACGCCATTCACTTTGAAATTCCGCTGGAAGTCTTTGGGCAGGGACGCATTGACCGCGTACAAGTGACCCCGACTGCCGATCCCACCGAAGCCCAACCCGTGATTCAACTCCCTGATGGCATTACGCCTGTCGCAGTCGATCAAGAAGCCGTCGCCGTCGAGTGGATCGACGACGAACATTTACGCTATGGCGTAGGCTGTGGGCGCGATTTGTTCAGCACATGGGACTGGTTCGAGTATGAAATCGGCGATGACGCGCCTGTCGAAAGCGAACATCCCTACGCGGAACTGGTCACGCCGGAACTTGCCCAAACCCTGCGGCTTGAAGACGCGGAAATCTTCAACCGTTCCGCGCTCACGTTTGCACCGGATGGGGATCGCTTGGTGTACCAAGACGAGATCAACACGCTGTTCACGGCGGGCTTTGAAGGGCAAACGCGCTATCTGCTGTATAACCTGCTTGCCAATCGCAGTTTGCAAGGAATCTACTGGCAGCCTGACGAACGCTTTCTCGCCTACTACTACGGCGCATACGGCGATCCGGTCTACTACTTCACCGCCGATGCCAACAGCCGTTACATCAGCCCATTCTTAACCGATAATCCCCCGTCGCAAATCGTTCCCGGTGTCTCGCGCGATGCGCGGCGCGTGATCGTCGGCGGCACATTTGACGAGGTAACGGGTTATTTTCTGTATGTGGTGACGAACAACTTTTTCGAGCTGTTGTTTGAGGCGACTCCGCCGGGCAACAACTATCCGTCCCCGCTGATGGTGGCCAATGTCGAAGATAACTTGATCGCACGGGTATATGTCGCGCTCGATGTCGAAGGCGTGCCGCATTTGCAGTGTTTCAACCGGATGGACGGCGAACTGCACGATCTCGCCCCGCTGCCGTTTAGCCTTGCGACAGACGAACGCGCGCAGTGGTGGATGTCGCCGAACGAGCGCAAAATCGCGCTGGCGGCGACGGGCGCGCAAGGCGGCTTGTGGGTGATCGATCTCGATGCACTGCCGCCGTGTGGTGAAGAATAGGTGAACTCTTGAACGTGAACGCATCCCGTTTATCGCTCTTGTCTCTCGCGCTCGTCGCCGTAATCGCCGCCGCGCTGCGCTTTGGCTGGGTGGGCGTGTCGTCATATGCGTGGGACGAAGCGCGCATCAGCTATGACGCGCTGAGTATGGCGCGCGGCGGCGTGTTCGCGCTGGCAGGGCAGGGATCATCGGTGGGTGTGCCGTTTTTCCCCGCGAGTGTGTGGGTGTTCACACTGCCGTATCGCTTTTCGGCGGATCCGCTGGTGGCGACGTGGTTCGTCGCGGCGATCAATGTGCTGACTGCCGTTGGCGTGTGGGCATTAGCGCGCAAATGGGGCATGTGGGCGGCGCTGATCGCGGGGCTGTTCTTCGCGGTCAATCCCTATGCTGTGTTTTACGGGCGAAGCATCTGGCAGCCGAATCTACTCGCGCCGCTGTCACTGGCGTGGATCGCGTGTGCGTATCAAGCCGCCACACTGACCGATCCGCGCCGCCGCATGTTGTGGATCGCGCTGACGGTGTTCATCGGCGGCATCGCCGTGCAAATTCACTTCGCGGGCATCGCGTTGAGCGTGGCGACGGTCTACGCGGTGCTGCGCTTCGGCTGGTATCGGCGCGCGACAGGCGCGCTCATTCCGGTGTTGATAGGCGCGGCGGCGGCGGGCGCGGCGGCGCTGCCCTACCTGTACTATCTCGCGTTTGTCGCGCCGGATGCGGTTGAACGCGCGGCGACAGTTGCGCGCGGAACAAGCGAAATCGACTTGAGTGCCGCGCTCAACGTGATCCGCATGGGCTTGGGGTGGGGATGGGCATATCTCGGCGGCGGGGATGGTGATAGCATCAGCCGCACGGTGATCACCGCCGTTCTCGCGGGGATTGTGCTGATCGCGGGATTGATCAGCATGGCGCGGATGCTTGCGCCCGCCGTTCGCCGCTTGATCAACGGGATTTTGCGGCGCGCGCGCATCACCTCACGTTTGAGCGCCGATGTGCTGCTTGCCGAACTTGCGCTCGTCGTGATCGCGTCATCGCTGCTGTTCTTCTTGCGCCACACCACGCCTGTACTCCCACACTATCAACTGGTGACGCTGCCCGCGCTGGCATTGATCGCCGGATTAAGCGCCCGCTTGATCAACCAGCGGCTATGGCGCATAGGCGCGGCGGCGGTGATGGGCGTGCTGGCGGCGCTCTGGATCAGCCACGCGGCGGTGACGCTGAACACGGCATCGACCACGCGCCCGGTCAACAGCGCGTTAAGCACCATCTTGAATGAATCGCGCGATGCAGCGGCGGGGATTTCACCCGAACTGCCCGTGTTATTTTTCACACATGGCGATGATCCGCTGATCAACGGCGAAGTCGCGGTGTTTGAAACGCTGTGGTGGGAACGTCCGCATCGCATTTTGAACGGCGATAATCTGCTGGTGCTGCCGCCGTACCCGGCGACGATCATGGCGACACTCGCGCCCTTCCAAGCGTGGGAAGAACTGGTCGCGGCGGGGTTGGCGCAAGATGTGACCGAATTTCCACGCCGCCAAGGGGCAGAACCGTTCGTTGCCACTCGCTTTGATGGAGTGAGCGATCCGCGTGGCTTCACCATGCTCGATTACGCGGTGGCGTTTGCCGATGGGACGACGCTCGAAGGCTGGCGCGCGCGCCGCGTCGGGGATCGCTTCCGTGTGTCAACGCTGTGGCGGGTGACCGATACGCTCCCGCGTACAACGATCCAGCAGTTCAATCACCTCTACCGCGTAGACGACAACATCGACGGACAGCCGTTCATGGGATCAGACGTGGCGCTGTCGGTGCATACATGGCGGCGGCGCGATCTGGTAATCGTCATGGCCGATTTCTTCGAGGTGCCAGCGGGAGATTATCTGCTTGGCGTGGGGCATTACACCCTGCCCGATTTGACGCGCATTCCCCGCGTCGATGGCGCGGGAGATCGCGTGTTGATCGAAGGAGTGAGCGCGGACTAAATCGCCCTCATCCCGCTTGCAGCGCGTCGAGATAGGCTTGAATGTCGGCAAGCGTCATTTCGCCGTATTTGGGATAGCGTACAATCCCGCGCTCGTCGATCACGAACGTCACCGGCAAATTGAAGATGCCGTAGCTGTCCCCTACACGCTGATCGGTATCGAGCAGCACATTTAACCCGCTGATGCCTTCCTGCTCCAAAAACGTGTTGATCAAGTCGGGCGTTTCGCCGTAGTTGACTGCCAAAATCACTGGGCTGGTCGGATCATCCGCATGATCGCGCGTGAACTGCTCGAACGCCGGAAGTTCACGCTTGCACGGTTCGCACCATGTCGCCCAAAAATTGAGAAACACGACGCGCCCCGTGTAATCGGTCAAACGCACCGAGTCGCCCGCCGCGCCGTCGATCAGCATCGGCAGTTCAAAGTCGATCACGGGTGCATCAACCACATCGACGAGCGTGGGGAGTTCGACGGGTTCGGGTGTCGGCGGTGACGGGACATACTGCGGCTGGCGCTGCTGCGCGTCGTTGATGAGCAGTCCCGCCGCCGCGAAGATGCCCAACAGGGGAAAGACAAGAAAGATCAACAGCGTGGGCGAAAATCCGCGCCGCGGGTGTGTTTCGGGTGTTTTGTGCTGCATACCAATACAACTCGGTGAACTCGATTGACTTTTGTGATTCTAGTATAAAGGCGGCGACCAAACCGGATCGGATGTGCCATCCCCAAGCCGCACGCGACGACTGCCATCCCAGATATACACGCCCATCCTCGAACGAGCCGCGTCCGGCGATACCCATGCCAGCCAGCCATCTGCTGACCAATTTGGCTGATAGCTGCGCGGCAGTCCGCTGCTCACCTGCATGGTATCGCCGCCGTTCCACACCAGAATGCTTGAATGGACAGAGTCCGTGTTCATCCATGCCAGCCGATCATCGTGCGACCACATCGGACTAAGGTTTGTCAACGATGATTGGCTGCTCAAGGCACTGACTACACCATGATTCCATATGACGATAGTGTGCTGACGGCTTTCGCCCACTTCCCATGCCAAGCGCCCATCGCTTGCCCACGCGGGGACAGTATCGCTTGCTTCACTCTGCGAAATCTTCGTGACCGTCACGCCATCCCACACGAAAATATCGCGTGTGGTCGCGTCGGGCGATTCGTAAGCGTCCCACGCCAGCCGCCCATCGCGCGACCAGACCAAGCGCGAAAATTCTTCACCGAGCATTTCAGGCTGGCTCACTGTAACCATTGTGTTTCCGTCCCACACGAAAATGTCGCCGTCCGCTGCCCATGCCAAGCGCCCATCGTATGACCATGACAAACCGCCGATGCTCAAACGGTGCGAGGCCAGCACAGTAGGCTCATCATCGCCGCCGTTCCACAGCATGATTCGGCGCTCACGTCCGATTGCCGCCCATGCCAGCCGTCCATCATGCGACCACACGGGCGACAAATCATCGTCGCGGCTGCCAAACGTAAGCAGCGTTGTCCCATCCCACACGTTGATCGAGAAGCCGTTTGACCACGCCAGCCGACCATCATTCGACCATTTCGGCGGGCTTAAGCCCGCGTCCACGCCTTCAAAAAATGTGGCAGTTGAAAAGCGCACTTCCGCGATTCTGCGGATACGTTCACCATCCCACACCATCAAATCCGCCACGCGCCGAAGGTCAGGATTGTGCCACCACGCCAGCCATGTACGCGGTGGGATATTCCCGCCCGCTAATCCGCGTGCCGCCGCCACGCTGAACCCAATCAGCAGAATTAAGAGGGCGGCACAGCGGATCATCAAGCGGGACATAAGCGTTCTCCTGAATTACGGCACCCAGCGCGGCAGATAGGCGTTGTGCGCGACCATCTGCGCCGCGCTTCCGTCTAGGTTCGTCACCCAAATTTCCGGGCGCGCCAGATTATCCGGGTTGCCCTGCTCATCGAACATCCGCAGCCGCTGCACCAGCAGTTGATCGCCCGTTGGACTCCAGTAGAACGCGCCATCAGCATAATTGGGATCGTTTATCACGGGACGTGCGTCCGTCGGGTTGAACGGATCCAGCACATACAGCAGATGCCCGCGTGTGCCGCGTTCATCGCTGTAGCGCCGTGTGATCGCCAAGAGAGTGCCGTCAGGATTCCAGCGCGCTTGATCGTCCTCAAGCGGGTCTTCCGGCGTGCTGATGAACTCGACAGTGTTCGCCTCTAGATCCGCGATGCGAAGATACTGCCGGATCGACTGCCCTTCGGTGATCGGCGGGACTTCGGGGAACACCAGCTTGGTGCCATCTGGCGAAAGCGCGCCGGAAGTCCCCGCGCGGCTGGGGATGGCGAGAATTTCTTCAGTGGTGAAGTCGTAGACGAGAATCGATACGCTGGCGCTGTCGAACACGGCGATGCGCCGCCCGTCCGCGCTCCATTGGGCGTTGTAGCCGAGAATTTGCGTCTGTGTGAACAGCGGGCGCGAACTCGGCGGACTGGTGAAGGGGTCGGCTAACCAGATGCGCGTCGGGCTGCGTCCCACGCCGCCCAAGTCGCTGTTGAAATCAACTCGCTCATAGGCGATCAATCTGCCATCGGGTCGCCATACCGGAGTCGTACACGAACTGTCTTGACAGTTGGTAATCTGCGTCAATGCACCCGTATCCAAGTCGAGCAGCTTAATGTCATTGGTGCCGTTGGTGTTGCGTTCGCTAAACGCAATCTGCGATCCATCCGGGCTGACGGCATAATCGTAGATGCCCGTCGCGCTAAATGTCACCTGTGCCGCGCTGTCGAGATTCGCCGGATCGACCACCCACAGGTTTTGTGGCACATCGTCGGCAGGATACAGATACGCGACACGCGGGCGGCGCACCTCAAACGTGAACTGTGTATCGCTCAAGACTTCGCGCCCACCTTCGCTCTGCGCGCCGCGCATCAGCGTGACGGTGTAAGACGCGCCGGGAGACATGGGTTCAGCGGGTGTGTAGATGAGCGTATTCGCGCTCCATGTCACCGTGCCTTCTAACGGCGGATCGAACTGCAAGCGCTCGCTCACAGTCGGGCGATTCATGCTCTCGCTGAACTGGATGGTGATCGGGCTGGTGCTGCGCGCTGATCCCACCGGACTGACGCGCTCCAACGTCACGCCCACGCGATCCCCTAGTGCAATCGTGAGGACAATCGCCGCGACAATTACGCCGATGATGATCAACACCGTGCGGTCAAACGCCGTGATCAAGGGGCGGTTGTTTGTTTGGGTTGTTTCGGTCAATGCGCCTACCTTTTACGGGTACAAATACGGGTGTTCCGGCTGCTCAATCAACGCGATATCCTGCGCGTGCAAAATCGGCAGTGTGTCGCCGCGAAACTCCCCAACGCGGAAGCTCCCCTGCACACGCACCCATTGATCCTGTTCTAAATCGGGCGCGTTTTCCCAGTACACAGGCAGCCCAAGCGCGGACGCATCCGCCACGCAGCAGCTTAATGTGAAGCGCGCCAACATGAACTGGTTTTCGGGGAAAGATGGTTCACGGTACACAAAGCCGATCACGTCAGCGCGTTCGTCGTTCGCGTCAGCATAATCTTCCAGCGTGCCAAAGTAGCGCAGCCAGTCCAAAACGTTGCGATCCAGCGGATTGACTGTGAACGTACTTAAACTGCCAAGCGCCGCGCTGGTGCTCAAATTGCCGCTGATCGCCGTCGCCCCCAACGGACGCGACGGAATCAGCGTGCCGAGAATCAGCGGCACAGAGACAATCGCCAGCACGCCCCACGACAGCCCCGAATGACTGTGGTCGTGACCATCGTGGTCATGATGAAAATCGTCATCAGTGGCGCGCATCGCCACAAACACCGAGCACACGCCAAGCAGCAGGAAGATCGCTGCCGCGACATACGACAGCCATGTGAAGCGTACATTGATGTAGTTGGTCAGGTTCCCCGTGACGATGATGTAGACGAAATACGCGCCCATGCCGAGCAAAAGCGCGGCTTTCAGCCACAGCATCACGCGGTCACGGGTATGGTTGTGTAAATCATGCTTTGCATGATCAGGGTCATGATGATGCGAATGGGTCGCTTGCATGGGTTGCCCTTGCAATCTCTCATTGAACAATTGTCGGGTATCTGGAGGGGCGTGATATATCGCGCCCGTAATGGCGGGCGGCATATATGCCGGCCCTACAGGACATCATGTGTTTTAAAACGTCACGTTCAAATTCAACCAAATGCCGAACAGCAGCGTAAGCAAAAACGGCAGCGCGATCAAGTAGATCACGATGCGGCGCTTAAACACACCCAAGAACATGAGCGTGCTTTTAATATCGACCATGGGACCAAAGACCAAAAACGCCAGAATCGAGCCGGTGGTGAATGTCCCCGCGAATGCCAGTGCAAGGAACGCATCGACGGTTGAACACACGCTCAACACGAAGGCGAGAAGCTGCATGGTGATCACCGATACGACGGGACCGCGTCCCAGCGCCAGCAGCACTTCTTGGCTGACGAGCGTTTGCATTGTCGCCGCCAGCAGCGTGCCGATGATCAAATAGCGCCCCATCTCGAAAAACTCATCGCCCGCCATCTTGAGCGCATCGCGCAGCCCGATCAGCAGCGGCTTGCGTTTGGTCTTGGCGTACAGGGGTATTACTTCGTGGGGATCGTAGGCGCGTGTGCCATCGCCGCCCATCACAGGCATGAGCGATCCCGCTTGCAAGACTTCCTGTGGGCGACCCGCGAACGCGAACACCAACCCGACGATCATGGCAACGACTGCCGTGAGGACAAAGCGCCCGATCAGCACGGGACCCACGCCGAACGCGACATATGTCCCCACTAGCACAATCGGGTTGATCACGGGGGCGGCGAGTAAAAACGTCACGCCGACGCTCATCGGCAAGCCTTTGGTGAACAATCGCCGCACCACAGGCACGACCCCACATTCGCATACCGGGAACGTGAAGCCCATAAACGTGCCGACAAACGTCGCAAGAATCGGGTTGCGGGGCACCCAGCGCGCGATGTCATCGGCGCTGATGAACGAATCGATCAACCCGCTGACGAGCGTGCCAAGCAGCAAAAACGGCACGGCTTCGATGAATATCCCCAAGAAGCGGGTGCTAAAGATACTGAGGACAGTACCCGCGTCGCTGCCAGTCCCCAGCACCGCCGCGCCCAACACCACGACGATGCTGATCCCCGCCACCGCCGTGATGAGCCTTCGCAGCATTTTCTTTGCGTCTGAATCCATGTCAAATCTTCACTCATGGAACGTTGGACGAAAAACTTGCTTTGCGTCATTCTACCCCGTGATCGTGAGATGAGCATGAGGTGAATAAAGCGCGCCAGCGAAAAAGCGAACTTTTCGGCATTTATCCATAATAGAGCTATTCGTCGTCTACACATCTGTTAAAGGGTGGACTACCATGATCGACATTAACCCCGATGGCAAGAAGATCATTTTGAGCATCGACGGCGGCGGTATGCGCGGCATGATCACCATCGCCATGCTTGCCGAACTGGAAGCGATGACGGGCAAGCCGTGTCACAAGCTGTTCGATATGGTCGGCGGCACCAGCACGGGATCGATCATCGCGGCAGGCATCGCTATCGGCATGACCGCCGAAGAAATCTTGCAGCAGGTCTATCGGGATCGGCTGCCGAAAGCCTTCCCGCCCAACAATATTTTCCTGTGGCTGCGCTATGTGTTCGGCGGGCTGCGCTATCTCTACGATTTACAGCCGTTCATCGATTCAGTTGCGCCGCTCGTTGAAGGCAAGAAAATCCGCGATCTCGACAAGCCGATCTTCTTTGCGACCACCGTCGATGTGCGTACCAGCAGCACCATCTACATCGTGAGCAAGGGTCCCGGCGCGGCGCTCACCGCCGATTGGCCCATCAGCGGGGCGGTGGCGGCAAGCGGCGCAGCGCCGATCTACTTCCCGCCTGTCGCAGGCGACTTGATCGACGGCGGTGTAGGGCAGTACGGCAACCCATGTTTGGGCGCGACCATCGAAGCGATGGAATATCTCGGCGCGGCGGAAGGCTTCACCGACAACAACGTGATCGTCATGTCATTGGGGACGGGTTACACGCCCAACCGCATCGCGCAGGGGCGCGCGGCAGGCTTCAACCTGATCGACTGGATTCAGTATGTGATTGGGGAGCAGATCGACGAAGCGGGTTTATCACAAGCCTACGCGACACGGGCGATCTACGGCGGGCGCATCGATTTCCGGCGCTACAACCCGTTACTCACCCGCGAAAACGTCGAGAAAGCGCTCGGCATCGACACCACCGGACGACCCGACCCGAACATGCTCGGCTTGGATTCGCATGAGCCGGAGAAGGTGCGCTTGATGGAAGACATCGGGCGGGCATATGGGCGCTTGATCGACTGGACGCAGCCGAACATCAATCCGTGGAATACGACAGGCGGGCATCCGAAACCAAATCTCGACAAGTTCCCGGTGGATTGGTCGGTCACGCCGTACAAATGATTGTGAGCGATTTTGCATCGTTTGCGGGATCGGTTTCGCCTGTGGGTGGGACATTTGTGCCAACCATGCAAAAGTGGTTGAGAGAAGGTGTGACACATCGTTATATGCGATGCTATAAAAACTGAGAGAAGATGTGTCCACATATGACCGTTTTTTGGATTTTGTGGACACATCTTTGGAAGGTTAGAAAAGGGTTTGTGAGCGCAAAATCAATTGCCCTCACGTCTCCCTGAAAAATCACGTAGAAATGGGCAAAGGGCATAAAGGAGTCTGCTGAATGAATTGAAACCGGAAAGGGCGCATACATGGCAAATGAAACGATGATCCCATGCTTGCCGTGCGGATCGATTGACGAAGTGCTGGCGTTTTACGTGGCGATGGGATTTGAAATCACCTACCAGCAAACGCGCCCCAATATTTACGGGTGTGTTAAGCGTGACGGAATCGACCTGCATTTTTTCGCGATGAAGGGTGTTGATCCGGCAAATTCGTACAGTACGTGTCTGGTACTGGTCGATGATGTAAATGCCTTGCACGCGACATTCACCGCGAATTTACGGCAAAATCTCTCCCGTGTGCCTATCGCGGGGATTCCCCGAATCACCAAGCCGAACAATAAGAATTCATCCGGCGATTTCCGCTTCAACGTGGTTGATCCCGGTGGAAACTATATCCGTTTCATTCAGCGAACCTCACCGCCGGAACAAACCGACGCGCCCGAAGCCGCCTTGACCAAATTGGGACGTGCGATTCGTGCCGCCGATTTGCTGGTGAATGCCAAAGGGGATTTCGCGGCTGCGGCGAAACAGCTTGATACTGCGATGAGTGAAGGCGGACAGGGATCGGGCGAACTCAGTTCGGAACGGGTAAAGGCGTTGATTCTGCGGGCTGAAATTGCCCTGAACATGGATGATCCCGCGCTGGCAAAGGCGATGCTTGAGCAGGTGGATGGCATTGTGCTGAACGATGACGAGCGAACCGCGCTCGAGGGGGAGTTTCAACGAGCCAGCGAGCTTTCACTCATGCTCTAAGCAGGGGGTTCGGGAGTGCATGGGAGTCGAACCCACCGCAGCCCGTCACGCGACCTGCCGCCGATTTTGAAGATCGGAGCGCCCACCGGAGCGCATGCACCCCCGCGCACGATTATAGCGTATGCGCGCTACGACAGCGCCCGTTTGACCGCCGCCTGCCAGCCCGCGTAGAGCGATTCGCGCTGGTCGGCGGACATAGACGGCTCGAAGCGGCGTTCGACACCCCACTGCGCGCCGATCTCGTCTTGCGATGCCCAGAATTTTGTCGCCAACCCCGCGAGATACGCCGCGCCGAGCGCGGTTGTCTCGGTCACGGACGGACGCTCCACCGGACAGCCGAGAATATCCGCCTGAAACTGCATCAAGAAGTCGTTGCGAACCATGCCGCCATCGACGCGGAGGGTTTGCAGCGCGATTCCCGAATCGGCTTGCATGGCGGCGACCACATCGCGGGTTTGATAGGCAACACTCTCCAACACGGCGCGGACGATATGCGCCCGCCCGCTGCCGCGCGTTAATCCGGTGATCGTGCCGCGCGCGTAAGCATCCCAATAGGGAGCGCCCAACCCCACAAACGCGGGGACGACATACACCCCGCCCGTATCGGAGATACTTTCCGCAAGAGCTTGGCTTTCGGCGGCGCTGGATACGAGTTTCATCTCATCACGCAGCCATTGAACGCCCGCCCCCGCGATAAACACGCTGCCTTCAAGCGCGTACTGCACCGGTTGATCGCCGTTCTGCCACGCAATCGTGGTGAGCAGTTGATTTTTGGACGCAATCGCGCTTGATCCGGTGTTCATGAGCATAAAACAGCCTGTGCCGTAGGTGTTCTTCGCCATGCCGGGTTTGACGCACGCCTGCCCGAAGGTTGCCGCCTGTTGATCACCCGCATCCCCCGCGATGGGAATCGCGCGCCCGAAAATCGACGGATCGGTGTCACCGTACACGTGACTGCTTGGCATCACACGCGGCAAAATCGCGCGCGGAATGTTCAGCCGCGCCAAGATTTCGTCGTCCCAATCACCCGTGCGGATGTTGTAGAGCAGCGTGCGGCTGGCGTTGCTCACATCGGTGATGTGCAAGCGCCCACTTGTCAGCCGCCAGATCAAGAACGTGTCGATGGTGCCGAAAGCGAGTTCGCCGCGTTCGGCGCGGGCGCGCGCGCGGGGCACGTTATCGAGCAGCCACGCGACTTTTGTGCCGCTGAAGTAGCTGTCCGTGACCAAGCCCGTTTTGGCGGCGATCACCTTGTCGAAGCCTTCCGCGCGCAGTGTTTCGCACAGCGGCGCGGTGCGGCGGCACTGCCAGACAATCGCGTTGAAGATCGGCTGTCCGGTGGCGCGATCCCAAATGACGGTGGTCTCGCGCTGATTGGTGATGCCAATCGCGGCGATTTCGCGCGCGCCCACCTGATCGACAGCTTGGCGAGCGACGGCAAGCTGGGAACTCCAAATCGCTTCAGGATCATGCTCCACCCAACCGGGCTGCGGGTAAATCTGCGGGAATTCTTGCTGCGCGCTGGCGATGATCTGTCCGGCGCGGTCAAACACGATAGCGCGAGAGGATGTCGTCCCCTGATCGAGCGCAAGGATGAAATTGGCCATAAAGAAAATCCTAATTTGAGTTTCAAATCAATGGGGGAGATTTTATTCTTTTCGGGCGTAGCACGCCAAGCTCCTTGATCGCTTAAAACCCTGTCAACCCCACGAATTGGGTGTTTATATCCTTATTGAACCCTATTGAGCCCTATTGACACACCGTTACTTTCTGTTACAGTAATGATCGTGCGGGTCGAATATGTTGGGTTATCGCTCGAATCGACTCATTCCAGCACGGCAGATTATCCGCACACTATTTCGCCGCATAACCGGGAGGGACACCATCTTGAGTGCCTATAAGCAGTTCCGCACCAAGCCGACGCATACACCGCAGTCGCAGCCCATCCCCGGCAAAAATCAGGCTCGTAACTCCGCCGGGGGTTATTCGTTTGAGGTTAGCATCTGGACGCGCTTGCACCGCTTTTTGATTCTCGGTGTCGAAGGCAACACGTACTACGCCGCCGAGCGTCAGCTTGTGGCAGAGAACGCCAACAGTGTCCTGTCGTGCATCAGTGAGGATGGCTTGCGCGTTGTGCGCGAAACCGTCGCTGTCTCGGATGCCGGACGCGCGCCGAAAAACGATCCGGCGATTTTTGTACTCGCGCTGTGCGCCAGCTTTGGCGATGATGCTACACGCGCCGCCGCGCTCGATGCGCTGCCGCAGGTGTGCCGCATCGGGACGCACTTGTTTCAGTTCGCGGAATACGTCGGCGCGAATCGCGGGTGGGGGCGTGGACTGCGCCGCGCGATTGCGTCGTGGTATAGGGCGCTTCCGCCGCGTGATCTCGCCTATCAGTTGGTGAAGTATCGCCAGCGCGAAGGCTGGACGCATCTCGACTTACTGCGCTTGTCGCACGCCAAGCCAGATGCGGATCGCGCCGCGCTGTACCAGTGGGTTGCGGGTCGCGCCAGCGAATCGACTGCCAAGCGGGAACAAATCGCGTGGGCGACTGATCTCACGCCGCCCGCCGACGCTGCACAGGCGTTCATCTGGGCATTCGAGCAGGCGCAGACTACCGCCAGCGTCAAAACAATCATGCAGTTGATCGATCAATACGATCTCCCGCGTGAGGCGCTGCCGACTCGTTGGCTCAGCGAAGAAAAAGTGTGGGATCGCTTGCTGCAAAAGATGCCGCTGACCGCGATGATCCGCAACTTGGGTGTGATGACCAAAATCGGGTTGATCAAGCCGTTTAGCCAAGCGGAAAGCCACGTCGTCAAGCAGCTTCGGAACGCAACCGCGCTCAAACGCGCGCGCGTCCACCCGATTGCGCTGCTTTCGGCGCTGCGCGTGTATGCGCGGGGCAAGGGCGTGCGCGGCGATGGCGAATGGACTCCGTCGCAAAAGGTGATCGATGCGCTGGATGAGGCGTTCTATGCCGCCTTCGAGTTCGTTGAGCCGTCCAACAAGCGCCTGATGCTCTCGCTCGACGTGTCCGGTTCGATGAGCATGGGACAAATCGCGGGCGTGCCCGGCTTGACTCCGCGTGACGCGACTGCCGCGCTGGCGCTCGTCACGGCGAAAACCGAGCCAAATCACTTCATCAATGGGTTTCAGGCGAAGTTGATGGCGCTCGATATTACGCCGCGTATGCGTTTGGACAGCGCGATTAAGTCGATCAGCAATTTGCCGTTTGGCGCGACGGACTGCGCGCAGCCGATGTTGTACGCGTTGGAATATAAGCTCAACGTGGATACATTCGTCGTTATGACGGACAGCGAAACATGGCACGGCGCGGTGCATCCTGTTCAGGCGTTGGAGCAGTACCGCCAGCGAACGGGCATTCCGGCGCAGTTGATCGTTGTCGCCATGATCGCTAACGATATTAGCATCGCTGATCCCAATGACGCAGGGATGCTTGACGTGGTTGGCATGGATACCAGCACGCCGCAGTTGATCACCGACTTCGCGCGCGGCTCGGTATAACGTCTGTAGGGGCGGACGAAACAAAGTTTCGTACCCGAACCGCCCACTGCTTCATAAATCGGCAATTCGCAGCGGGTCGAAGTGAATGGGTTATCGCTTTAGAATACCCACCACGATCCTTTATCCGCTGCACATAAAGCAAGCGAAGATCGGTGCGGGTCGATAGAGTCTGGGTTATCTGGTTTAACATTGGTTCGATCCCAATCTCCACGCGGCGCTGTGGCAGCACAGCAAGGCGGGGTGTTCCCAACTCGCGCCCTTTTATCCGCACCGATTTCTTCTAGCTCATGTTATAATCCCCTACTGTGAACATCGGAACGATGTCATCGGCGCGGGTCGAAGAAGATGGGTTATCCCTTCAGAGGACGAGGTTGGGAGTTCGAGTCTCCCCATGTGGACGTGTTTCACGTGTAGCTTAATGGTAGAGCGCGCAATCCCCATCTCACCCACTTATCCGCGCCGATTTCATCATGCCGATTTTTCTCTATACTGTGATTCAATGTGCAATGTGTATGAAAGAACCCGCCGCGCATGAATCACACCCCAGTTTTGAGCAAACGCCAGCAGAAAACCCGCCTCACCTTCATCACCGCGACCTTTGAACTCATTGTCGAGCGTGGACTCGATGCGATCAGCGTGACCGACATCGCCAACCATGCCAACTACGGGCGCTGGGCGTTCTACCAATATTTCGAGAGCAAAGAAGATGCTGCGTTTCACACGTTCATCTATTGGATGACGCAGCTTGACGAATATTTGCTCCAAGCGGTCAGCCATTACGAATCGCCGCGCCGCGAATACGAATCATGGCGGCTGATCTTCCGCGCGACGCTCAACCAGAGCGCATTTCTTATTCAGGTCACTCAAACTGCCATGACCATCTGGCGTGACCGGGTGAAAGCCTTCCTTGTCGATCAATTCTTGGGGCATTTGCAAGCCGGACACTTTAAGCTCATGGACGGTGTGGAACCAGAGATCGCCGCGCGGCTGTATGTCGTAGCGATGCTGGAGATGCTCGAATACTGTGGACGCAGCGCACGCACGCAGGACGACGTTGACGAACTAGTCGATCAATTTTTCGTATTCATGTTCAATCAACCGCCGCCAAAATAGACACATGTCCATAATCACACACTTTGACACTCCCCTGTAAATTTTCCTAGACTGATACACGGTCATCTACTCTGCTTTTCAGGAAAAAAACAGGTCAACAATGAATTTGCACAAAAATCCACACACAGCCGTTATGCTCATCGTGACGCTCATCATGATGATGATTGCCGCATCACTAGCATTTTCCAAAACGGAAACGCTGCACGCACAAGAAGGCGGTCACACCATGCCGGCTGGCGATGTGCGCCCCGAACTTGAAACCGAAAGCCCCATCCCTCTCAATCCGGCAGGCGGATCGGAGATCGGGTTCGTTTATGAAGCCTACTTGAGTCCGCATCAGGAAGGCGGCGAAGAAGAAGATACGCCGGGGTACATCCCGTCGCAGTTCCGTTCAACCGCACCGTCTACCCCGCGTAACGAACGCACCTCACGTGGGCATGGCGTAATCGAATTCACCAACGATTTGAGCCGCGCGTATGTCTATCTCGCCATCGAAAATGTCGCCATCGACCAGATTGTCATGCTGCACCTTCACTGTGGTCGTCCCGGTCAATTGGGTCCCATCATCGTGGACTTCAGCACGTTTGGAAACATTCATGAATATCTCGCGGATGGCGTGATGCGCGTCGAAGTGAGAAATGAGGACCTTGTCGCTGTCATCGACAGCGCTGAAGGCTTAATCGGCGGGTTTACGTCCGGCTGCCCAATTGTTTCATCGAATCCGCTGGAAAAAGTCGTCACCATCGCCGGGTTGCAGTTGATCGCGGAAGAAGGCGAAATCTATTTCAACCTGCACACGGCTGGTCAGACCTATTTTGGGGATATTCGCGGGCAGGTCTCGCGTGTGAATCCGTAAGGGCTGTTGAGGCGGCGCGGCGGGCTTTGTCAACATCACCCTTGTGGACAAATCGCAAGCCGACGCGATTGTAGAACATAAGCCGGGAATGCCGCTGGTCTAGTGCGCGCATCACGGCAGTTAAACTCGTCAAACCAACATCGTGTAATTGAAGAATCTGCGATGCGCGGGACTAACGTTTCCGCGCATCGCTGTGCATTACAAGAGTGTGCGCTGATGCTGCAAATCTTCTAACCGCCACACTTCGCCGCCAAACGTTTCAATGAAGCGGCGGTCATGGCTGATTGCCAGCACCGCCCCGCGAAATTCACGCAGCGCGGCTTCAAACGCTTCCAGCACATCAAAGCTGATGTGATTCGTCGATTCGTCCAGCAGCAGTAGATTCGCCCGCCCCGCCAGCAGCACCGCGATCTGCAATTTGCGCCGCTGCCCGATGCTCAAGTCGCGCGCACGTTTGGCGAGATCGGGATAGCGAAACAGTCCATAGCGCAGCAGTTCGGCTTTGGCGGTTTCCCCGCTTGAGCCACTTGCCTCGCAGTACGCTTCAAATACCGTCTGGTTCAAGTTGAGCCAATCGCCCTCTTGATCGAGATAGCCGATTTTCGCGCTCCCCGTGCGGATCACTTCGCCTGTGTCCGGCTGTTCGACCCCCGCGAGAATGCGTAACAGCGTCGATTTGCCCGCCCCGTTGGGCGCGACAATCACGGCGCGTTCGCCCGCACCGAGCGTGAAGCTCACATCGCGCAAAATTTCGCGCGCGCCATACCGCTTGCTAATCCCCGATGCGATCAACGGGATTTTTCCCGTCAGTTCCTGCGGATCAAAATCCGGGCTGATGCGAAGCGGTTCAGGCGGGCGCGGCACGGGATCGGCTTCGATGCGCCGCAGACGTTCTTCCACGTTGCGGATATTGCGCGAGATCGTGCGTTCGACATTCGCGCCTTTGGCGTTGTACTGCATCATGTCGCCATCCGTCGGCGGGCGGTTGTGCGCCACCTGCCGCGCCGTTGTTTTCATGGCTTTACGCAGCATCTTGATCTCGTCCTGCTGCGTCCAATAGTCATCGATCCAGCGTTCGAGTGCTTTCGCTTTCACCGCCATAAACGCATCGTAATCGCCCGTGTAGCGTTCGGCTTCGTGGGTATGTTCGTCAATTTCGACGATCACGTTGACGGCGCGGTTCAGAAATTGGCGGTCATGGCTCACAATCAACGCCGAACCTGAATAGGTTGAAAGAAACCCTTCCAGCCATTCCAACGACTGCACATCGAGATGATTCGTCGGCTCATCGAGCAGCAAAATGTCGGGCGATTGCAGCAGCAGCATCGCCAGCGCCAAGCGCGATTTTTCGCCGCCGCTTAAGCCGGTCACAACCCGTTCACGCGGCAGATGATCGACGCGCAAGCCTGCCAGCACCACATCGACGCGGTGATCGGCATCATAGCCACCGCGCCGTTCAAACTGATCCGCGAGTTCGCCGTATTCGGCGGCTACACGGTCATAATCGTCTGCCATATGCGCTTCGAGTTCGCGCATCCGTCCTTCGATGGCGCGAAGTTCCGCCAGCGCCGCTTCGATGATGTCGTTGATCGTCTTGCCGTCGATGCCCGTCATCGTCTGCGCGAGATAGCCAAGCTCCGCGCCAGCATGAATGGTCACGCTGCCCGTGTCGGCTTCAATTTCGCCCGTGATAATCTTGAACAGCGTCGATTTGCCCACGCCGTTTGCGCCGACTAAGCCGATCCGCTGACCGGGAGCAAGCGTCAGCGATACGCTGTGCAGCACCTGTACATCGCCATAGCTTTTCGAGATGGAGTCAAGGATGAGATATGCACCCATAGCGGCGATTCTCCTTGAAGTTGTATTTGGTTGAGGTAAAAAAAGCGCGTGTGAGCAAACGTCAAAGAACGTTCGCTCGTAGATGTTTGGCACGCGAAATCCGCTGACATGCCAAAGCTGATAAGATGATCAAATTACATTGTGGGGAATTACATCAACACGTCCGCACCTGCACGGTGAATTTAGAGGATAAAATTACTATACTGAACTTCTGTGACCCTTGCAAGCCCAATGGAATCAATCCCTCACTTTTGCGGGGGAGAGGCGGCGACACTAAACCGAATTGTCGCTTAGGGGCAGCGGCGAAACGTGTTTCGCTTGCGTCCCTACAGAACCATATGTATTCGTTGTGACCTCCTAGAAAATTTGATGCGATAACCCTACATCGGGGAAGTGTCGAATATCGTGGGTATTTCGAGCGCGTCACGACGCGCCCCTACACATGAATGCGTTTGATTTAGACACTCCCTTCATCAAAGGGCGCTGGTCGAATTTTCAAATTTCCCTAGAATTAGGATGTTGGAAGCCGCAATATAGGGGCTTTCAGACATTCTCTCCTCAAGCCAAGATGCAGGAAAAACATGCCCCATATCCAAGCGATCTTCAATCGTATCCTTTCGCGCGCGTCCATACGCTGTTTGGTCATGCTGCTGCTAGCAGCCATCATCAGCCTGAACGTGGGGATGCTGTACGCCCAAGCCACCGTTGAAACCTTCACGCTGGCAAATCAAACCCATGTCATCCAGTACAGAAACCTGAATGACCGCGTTCGGGCGGTTAGAAGCGCCATCGAAACGACTGTCCCCGTCTACTTGTCGCTGTTTGACACCGCCAGCGCCCCGCTCGCTTTTCAGATGGTCATCCTCACCGATCAGAATTTGGGGACTGGCGTTGCTGCGATGGCGGGGTTAAATGATCCCACGATTCCCGAAATCCCGGCAGACCTGCGACGGTATATCACGACTCCGAAAGTGTGCGCCATCCTGATCGGCACTTCCGGGGACGATGCAGCCCTGCCGTTTACAGTGGCACACGAAATCGCTCACTGTTTTCAAACGCAGTATATCAGCGCCACATGGTCATTCGACGATCCAACCGAACTCTTTCATGGATGGTGGGGGGAATCAGGCGCGAATTGGCTTGCTTCGCGGGTATTCCCGGAGTCGTATTTCTCCTACCTGAGCGACCCGCGCGCGCTCGACTACATGCGCGGTTGGCGCGGGCAAAACATCGTCCGTTCGACAAGAGGCGGCTATATCGTCGCGCCGCTGTGGGAATTTCTCAGCCAACCGGATCAGCTTGGCGGTCCCGAATCGGTCATTCCAACGTGGAAGATGATCTCTCCCACGACTTCATCTATTGCCGACATGGAACGCCAGATACCCACCATCATTCCGCGCTCAACCGACGCATTTCAGTCGTTCGCCCGTGCGCTGGCAACGGGCAGTGTGCCGCTTCAGATGCCGCCATCACAGTTTGTCCCGGTGTACAGCGTCACCTTACCCTACAGTCACAGCTTCCCGATGAGTAATTTTGTCTGGGACGCGCAGACGTTCGTGATCGAAGGGCTGCCGGAAAACGCCCGCATCCAACTAACGATGACGGGCATGGTCGATGGCAGCGAAGCGCGCGCGGGGCTTGAGGATGCCGCCCTGCCCGGTATCTTCCGCGATTTTGTCGAAGGTGAAGCGCAAACGATCTGCGCGTATGGCGGAGTCGCTCGTTTCACCGTCACCACATCACGCGGATACAATGCCTCGCTGGGGGATCGACTAGACCCGCTGGAACTAGATTTTTCCCAATCCGCCACGCCGTGCGACCCGCCGGATGCGGATCGGTTTGAGTGCTTTGCCGGTGACTGGTATCTTTCATGGACGGAAGGTGACGACAGCCCATTCCAACCGGATATTGGCAGCACCTATCTCACCATCGATGCGGGCGGGAATATGGACTTCCTGTATTCGGGCAGTCTAACAATCACCCTCGATATGTTCGGGTATGTGGGCGATGCGCGGGCAAGCGGCAGCATGGACATCCTGTCCATCGGGGATGGCGGCTATCAAGTGCTGGTCTGGGGACTTCCCGGCGCACCTGTCACGCGCGGGGGCTTCTTCGACTCGACTGGCACAATCCGCGATATTTCGCTGTCCACGACAATTGGGATGCCCACGCCGATCTACGTCTACTGCGATGGTATTATCGATGGCTTCCAGTATCCTGACCAACTGGTCTTTCAATTCAATGAAGATGGCGCGCGCTGGGAATTCGCGCGGCGGTAAACGGTTTGTTGTGTCGGCTGTAGGGATGGGTCTTGCCCCCGCCGTGTTCAATATGCGGGCGGAGCCTGCTCCGCCCCTACAAATGCCGTATTCATTGGTTAATGGGCAAAATCGCGCCCGCCGAACGCCTAAACGAACAAGAATAGAGAAGGATGAACCGTTTGCCCGCATCTGCAAACTCCTTCGCCGCTGCTCTCCTCGCATGGTATGACCGATCCGCCGCCGCGCTCCCGTGGCGGCGCGATACCGACCCGTATCACGTCTGGTTGAGCGAGATCATGCTCCAGCAAACACAGGTCGAAACGGTCAAGCCGTACTACGAGAAATTTCTCGCCGCCTACCCCACCGTGCGCGATCTCGCGTCCGCGCCGCTCGATCATGTCCTCAAAAATTGGGAAGGCTTAGGCTATTACAGCCGCGCGCGCAATCTGCACCGCGCCGCGCAAGTCGTCACGACTCAACATGGCGGATTGTTCCCATCTACGGTTGAAGGCTTGCTCGAACTGCCCGGCATTGGACGCTACACCGCCGGAGCGATTGCCAGCATCGCGTTTGCTGCCCGCGCGCCCGTACTGGATGGCAACGTGATCCGCGTCTTTTCGCGCCTGCTCGATCTGCCTGACGATGTGACCGACACGAAAACACAGGCGAAGCTTTGGCAAATCGCGGACGACTGGCTGCCCGATACGCGCGTTGGGGATTACAACCAATCGCTCATGGAACTGGGGCGCGTGATCTGCAAGCCGCGCAATCCCCTGTGCGGCGACTGCCCGATCCGCACTCACTGTGCGGCGTATGCTAACGGCACACAGGCGGATCGTCCGGTGAAGAAGGCGAAAGCGGCGACACCGCACTATCAGGTGACAGCGGGGATGATCTGGGATGATCAAGGGCGGCTGCTGATCGCGCAGCGTCCTCATGACGGACTGTTGGGCGGCTTGTGGGAATTTCCCGGCGGCAAGCAAGAAGCGGGCGAATCGCTCGAAGCGTGTTTGATGCGCGAACTGCGGGAAGAACTCGCCATCGACGTGCGCGTCGGTGAATTATTCGCCAGAGTCGATCACGCCTTCACGCATTTCAAAATCACGCTGCACGCTTTCACCTGTGAATATCTGCCCGAAGGCGGCGAGCCACAGGCGATTGGCGCGGCGGCATTTGCATGGGTGACCCCCGATGAACTCGACCAATACCCGTTCGGCAAGGCGGATCGGCAGGTGATCGCGGCGCTGCGTGCCCGTCGCGGCATGTTGTTTTGATGTACCAGTCCACGCAGACCACGACGGTGAGCATTTCTCAAATTTGCTGGCATAATTGCGCGGCATAAGTCAACCACATTCACTACGGACGTTTGCTATATGAACATACTCGTCATCGGCGGCGCGGGAATGCTTGGACGTGCGATAACGCGCCGTTTCGTGCAGCATGGACACAGTGTCACCAGCTTTGATCTTCAGCCTTCGCTGGAAAATGGTGTCCATTCAGTTATCGGGGATATTCGGGATGCCGCCGCCGTGTCCGGCGCGTGCGCGCATATGGATGCCGTCATTCATACGGTAGCGATGGTCAATCAGCTTCCCATCGTTCAACGTGACATGCACGAAGTCAATGTTGAAGGCACGCGCAACGTGATCGCCGCGTGCCAGTCCAACGGCGTGCCGCGCCTGCTTTACACGAGTTCAATTGACGTAGTTTTTGACGGATCGCCAATTGCCAATGGCGATGAATCGCTGCCGTATCCTAAGCGCCATCTCGATTACTACGGCACAACCAAGATGATGGCTGAACAGGATGTGATCGCCGCCAACGGCGTATCCGGCGTGGCGACGTGTTCGCTGCGCGCGGCGGGTTTGTACGGCGAACATGATCGTCATCGCTTCCCCAACGTCATCCCGCGCGTGGTTAAAAGTGGGCAGTTTAGCATCATCGGAGATGAAAAGGCGATTTTTAACCACGTCTACATCGAAAACATGGCGCACGCTTTCCTATTAGCAGCCGAACGCCTCACGCTAAGCAGTCCACTTGCGGGTCAATGCTATTTCATCACCGATCACGCGCCGTCGAATTTTTTCGCTTTCTTCAAGCCGTTTCTCGCAGCGCTCGACATCCAGTACACCGAAACACGACTATCCGCGTCCACCATGATGATCGTCGCGCAAATTGCCGAAACACTCTACCGCATCCGGCGCGGCAATGCTCCGATTGTCTCGCGTTATGCCGTTGCCGCGACCACGCGGGATTTCTGGTTCAACCATCACAAAGCCGCGCGCGACTTTGACTATGCGCCCATCGTCAGCGAATCTGAAGCGTTTGAGCGCACCCTTGCATGGGTACGTTCCTCACTTTTACAAACGGACGACACATCCTTAAGCAAAGAATCCGCACCTGCGGGCGTATAGTGAGACTAGGTGTTATCAGGAGAAATAAAATGGGTTATCAAGTCTCATGGCTGCTCGAAAACCGTATTATGCTCATCAAGTATGACGGTGTGCTGACCAAAGAGATGCTGCACGATTATCTGGCAGAATCAATGGATCTACGCGACAAGGCAAACGCCGTGTTGGGCGAAGGCGGACCGCTGATCCACACCATCACCGATGCGCGAGGCATGACCAAAGTCGATTTGCCGCCTTCGGAAGCGATGAAGCAGATCAACTATGTCCGCAAGCAGCGTGTGGGCTGGACGATTTACATTCCAGCAGGCAAATTAGACAACTTATTTGCCAGCATCGGGCATCAAATCGCGGGAGTTCGTTTCCGTTCGTTCCCCAATCTGACCGAAAGCATCAAGTTCTTAAAAGAAGTGGATAACACGCTGCCGGAGTTTAGCTACACGGAAAACACACTGGAACTGCGCCCTGTAGATCACGCTTGATCGAAAAACAGTACGCAGTCATCGCCCAGCGTGCGTCATAGGGTATACTCCGCTTGAACAGGAGTATGCCCTATGCATATCAACGAGATCGCCTTATTCGCTCCCAATCTGGATCAAGCTGCCGCGTTTTATTCGGGCGGATTGGGGCTGCCCATCGAATCACGCACGAACACAGAAATTCAATTCAGTGTTGGCGAAAGCATCCTTACGTTTGTCCGCGATACCACCGACACCGTCACCACGTCTTATCATTACGCCATTAACATCCCCGAAAACCAATTTCAAGAGGGCAAAGCGTGGCTGCGCCAGCGCGTCCCCCTCATTCCCGATCCAAACGGGTTTGACGAGTTCTTCTTCGAAAACTGGAATGCCCACGCCTGCTACTTTTACGATCCGTTTGGCAACATTGGCGAATTGATCGCGCGCCACACCACGCATACCGCTACCAATGCGCCATTCTCGTCGCATAGTCTGCTGTCGATTAGCGAAATTGGGATTCCTGTCGAAGATGTGCTGGCGTTTGTCGTCACCGCGGGCAAAACATGGGGACTGCGCCCGTATTTGAACCGATCCAGCGAGGATTTCACCGCGATTGGCGATCACGACGGCTTGTTGATCACGGTGAAGCGTGGGCGCTTGTGGTATCCCAACGGGCAGGTCGCGGCGGATCAGCTCCCCGCGCGCGTCATCCTAGAGGACGCAAAAGGATCGATGCAAACTATCACCCGTTGGGGATAAGCCAGACGATTTTTTCACATTTTGGTTAGCAAAATTCAATTGTAGCCGATTGAAAACCCTGTTACAATGAGTTTATGATACGCATGTTCGTATGACGAGCGAAAATCATGAATAAGCAGCAAAACGGGACAAGTCGCGGCATTGAATGGTGCGACTATACATGGAATCCGGTAGGCGGCTGTCAGCATGGTTGTCGCTGGGAGATGCCGGATGGCAGCATCGCGGAATGTTACGCCGAGACCATTGCCGAACGTGTCGCACAATCAAAGTATATTCACGGTTTTGAGCATCACTACTGGAATCCCCACCTGCTTGAAGAACCGCTAAAACTAAAAACCCCCGCCCGCATTTTTATAGACAGCATGAGCGATCTCATGGGGGCATGGGTGCCGGTAGAACAGGTTGAACAGGTGCTTGATGTGTGCAGACGTGCGCCTTGGCACACGTTTCAATTACTCACCAAGAATTCTCCCCGCTTGGAGCTGTTCGATTTCCCGCCGAATGTATGGGTAGGGGTGAGCGCGCCGCCTAGCATGATGTTCGGGCGCAATTTGAGTCCATTACAGCAGCAGCGTATGGTCAAACGCTTGCTGAAAGCCCTTAGTGCGGTCAATGTCCCTGTGCGCTGGATGAGCATCGAACCGTTGAGTTTTGATATTGCACCGCTGTTGGAAAACAGCAATTTG
Source organism: Anaerolineae bacterium (assembly GCA_034434595.1). Classification (GTDB taxonomy): domain Bacteria; phylum Chloroflexota; class Anaerolineae; order Aggregatilineales; family Phototrophicaceae; genus Flexifilum. The sequence goes on along the minus strand of DAOTZD010000008.1, from coordinate 101,049 downwards.
CAGTGGGCAGTCATTGGTGCAGCTACTAACGGACGCAAGACGTATCAACCCAAACCGGAATGGGTCGCTAATGTACTAGATACGCTCGACGCGCAAGGCACTAAAGTGTTCTTCAAGGGCAATTTAGAGTGGAGTCCTTGGCGCGAGGAGTTTCCGGTAGTTGAACTGCCAATAGACCATCTTCAGCTTAGCGAATTTGTACTTTCACTGGCGTAAGACCTGCTCAGCAATCCTCACAGCAATTGGTGCCCCTTTAGGATTGCTTGCAGCAAAGCACAACAAATAAAGCGGATTGTTTTTCGAGTTGGTCAGCTTCAATGGATTACGCGCAACACCCGCAAAAACTGTATTGAGTCGTTTCAAGATGTAGGCGGTGATTGCGTCAAAATTCGCTGTCTTAACTATCCGTGTTTTCGACGGTTCATCTGGGAACATAGGCAATTTAGGTTCTTGCTCTGTGTGATAAAATGCATCATACCAAGCCGTGTCACCAAAAATGCTATTCAGTTTTTCACGCCATTGTAGTTTTATGTCACCATCTCGTTTCAATAACCTGCTCACTCCTACTCCCAAGGGAAACAAATACCACATATCAATGGCTTGAGTCGCCGCAATGGCTTCAATTGTGTCCCAACTGACTTGCATCCCAAAAGGATCGAGAAAGAGAACAGCTCGATTCTTATTCCATTTCTTCGCGCAAATCTCTTTTAAGAAGGTGTTCGCATCTTGATTTTGCGGACGTATATCTAACTGGGGAAAGGTCGTCTTTAAGTTTTGAAGCGCAGCAAAACGTTTCTCGTCCTTTTCAATGAAAAAGTATGTTTGAAAAGGTGGTTGGATTTTCAATGCAATCTGGACTGATGTGTCCCTGAACCTAGTGGGTTCGTCCTCAGTCAAGTCAGAGAACAACGTGGTTTGGGGATCGTCTTCATCTCGAATCGTGTTATAACCTGTGCCAGCAAATGCGTCGATATATGCAAACCGAAAATTCTGCTTGCTCATAATTGTGGTATACGGCTGTAGATACTTTTCAACCGTTTCTAGTTTTCGATCCGTCCAGTTGCCACCAAATGATTGAGACATGCTGAAATCCAAAATGAATACTTCTATACCCAATAACAGTATATTACCATTATTCACATTCAGTTTGGAAGTAAATGGGTTTACTTCTTCCCCAAGTAGTAGTTGATCACCCGCCGGCGGAACGGATAGATCAGCTTGTTCACGCGCCCCAACAGTTCGACATCATCCGCGTAGTAGAAAATCTGCTGGTCACGGAACATGAACGGCGGATCACGCCGCTGATCCCCACTGATCAACACTGTGCGGACTCGCGCCCCGCGTGCGATTCCCGCTTCGATGATCGTGTTCAGGTTGTCGCCTGTAATATCCGCCACCACCAGAAACGACTGGATGATCTTCTCGCTGATTTCCTGCTGAAGCGATGTCGCCACCGCCTGTTGAATTTCTTCGCCCATCACACACTGCATCGCCGTCACGCGCTCGATCATCTTGCGAACGATCTGCGTTCGTTTCGCGTGGGCTTCGTCGAAATCCGTCGCGTAAAACACATAATGCGGATGCGGCGGCGTGATCCACGATGACGACAGTTCGCTCGCCGCAGTCGAAACCGCGCTCGATACGTCCGTGCCCGCGTCGGCTTCGATCACCTTGACGGCTTTTGCTGCCAGCGCATCCGGCACAGTCACGCCTTTTTCCGCGACGATGGCATACGGCAGCTTGAGGTCAGCCGCCGCTTGAATTTCTTCGATCATGTACGGTGATGTGCCGCCGGGATCGCCCGCGCGATGCGGCAGCACGGCGAGTAATCCGCCGCAGCTTTCCATGATGCCGCGCACGCGCGTTTTATCATCTACCCGTTGATCGCGCGAATCGCCAATCAGCCGGAATCCGCGATCCGCGAAAACCGTACACACCGCATCCGCGAAGGGGCTTTCGTTATCGCGCCATGTGCGGCTGACATAAATATCGCGCACGCGACCATATTGCAGCGATGCCTGCATACCGGGATCGAAATTTGACAGCGCCTTCAGCAGCCCGTCACAGAACTCTATCGTGATCTCGGCGTTGGGCATTCGCAGATAATTTTTGGTTTTCAAAAAGCCGGGGACTTCACTGTCGTCAATCAACACCGGGATGATGCGAAAGTCTCTGAACTCTTTCTGGTGCACCATCGCCAGTTGATATTCTTCTTCGACCCATCCGCTTTGCAGCGCCGCCTTCGAGATCACGACGACCAGCGCGCGGCATTGAAGAATCGCATCCGCCAGCGCCGACCCGAACGCCACGCCGCCGCTTAACGAGTCCGCGTCATACCACACGCGCATCCCGGCGACATCCGTCAGCCAACGAAAGAGTTTCTCGACCACCAGCGCCTTATCTGCGCTGGCGTGGCTGAGAAAAATGTGGAAGTCGCGCTGTGGGACGGGTAAGGCGGTCATGGGGAATTCTTTCTACGAAGGGTGTAATTGTAGGGTCGACCCGTGCGAAACTTGTTTCGCTTGTCGCCCGATATTTATCAATCCTGATTCGCGTGTAGTTCATCCAGTAGAATATCGCCGCGCCGTAACGCTTGCAGCGCCGCTGAATAGCGATCTTTCGCACCCAATTTGACCATCGCCTGTGCTAGGGATTCCATTACCGTTGCCATGCTCAAGTTAAGCCGTGCCGCGATGGCTTCGTTTTCCATGCCCATCGCCACCTGCAAGATGATCTGGCGTTCTTCTTCGGTCAGCTTCTTGTCGGTGCGGTTGCCAAGCATTCCCGTGACGACTTTTTCCGCCACGCCGCGCCCCAGCACGATGTTGCCACTCACTACCTTGTTGATGCTGTCCATCAGGTCGGCTTCGTCAGCACTCTTGAGAATATAGCCGTGCGCCCCCGCCCGAAGCGCCTGCATGATGTACCAATCTTCATCACGCGCGGTCAGCACCAGCACTTTTGTATCAGGAAGTTGTGAGCGCACGCTTGGCAGAATATCCAAGCCGCCTTTACCGGGCATGTTGAGGTCGAGAATCAGCACATCCGGCTTGAGTTCCATCGCTTTGGTGAGCGCCTCGTCGCCGTTCGATGCTTCCCCGACGATCAAAATCTCATCGCGCTGCGAGAGCATACTCATTAACGCGCGCCGCAAAATTGTGTGATCGTCTGCCAACATCACGCGCAGCGTCGCGCGATTTGGCACAATCCCTCCATCCAGAATCGCCGGACGCGATGACTGAGTGGGGTGATCGAAGCTCACATCCCCCGCCCCGCCCACCGCGTTAAGCGCCTGTGCGAGTGCGTCCATCGACTGGAAGCGCCGCACCGGATTTTTCTCCAGCGCCTTGAGGATCACGCTCTCCAACGCAGGGGTGATCGACGAGTTGATCGAACGCGGCGGCGGTGGCGCTTGCTTCACATGCTGAAGCAGCAGCGCGGGAATGTCATCCGTGCTGAAGGGCAGCACACCCGTTGCCATCTCGAACAACACCACGCCGAGCGAGTAAATATCCGTGCGGTAATCGAGCGCCATCCCCTGCGCCTGCTCCGGCGAGAGATACGCGGGCGTGCCGATGATCATGCCGTCAGCGGTCACGCGCTTGGATTCACGCGCCAATGCCAAGCCCAAGTCCATGATCTTGATTTGCCCGCCGGGGGTGACTTTGATGTTCGCGGGTTTCACGTCGCGGTGGATGATCTGCCGTTCGTGCGCGTATTGCAGCGCCATGGCGATCTGCCGCCCTAAGTTAGCGACAGTGTCCGGCGGTGCGGGGATGAACTTGGTGAGCGAATCGCCTTCGACGTATTCCACCACTAAAAAGTGGGTATCGTTTTCTTCTTCCATGTCGAAGATCGCCATGATGTTGGGGTGGTTTAACTGGGCGACGGCGGTGGCTTCTTGGAAGAAGCGTTTGCGCGTGGTTTCGCGCACATGCGGCAGCAGCACCTTAAGCGCCACCGCGCGCCCAAGACGCTTATCGAGCGCCTTGTACACGGCAGCCGTTGACCCTTCGCCGAGCAGTTCTTGGATTTCGTAACGATTCTTGAGCGTGCGTCCGATCATGGTTCGAAGTCTTCGACTTTCGGTAGATATTAACTTGCTTCAAGCATAACACAGCCTAGAACAGACGCACACAAAAAACTTGCAAACGTAACGCAAAAAGTTGCAGCCGGGTCAATATGATCTACCCTCAATACGATAGGCGAAGGCTTCCCAAGCGGCGAGAATATCCGGTGATGATACCCCTTAGTGAGCGATTGCGAAAACAGAACAAACATGCTAATCTCTGGATAACACATCAAATGAGAGACGTGGGGGGGAATATGCAGTTAGGCGCATTTTCAGTCAGCTTAAGCGTAAAAGATATTCACGCTTCAAAAGCCTTTTATGAGGCGCTTGGCTTTACCACTTTCGGCGGGGACATAAGCCAGAATTGGCTTATTCTCAAGAATGGTGACTGTGTGCTTGGTTTGTTTCAAGGCATGTTTGAAAAGAACATCTTGACCTTTAATCCGGGGTGGGATCAAACTGCAAGCAAGATTGATCCCTTTACCGACATTCGAGAACTTCAGCGCCAGCTTAAAGCTAAAGGCATCAAGCTAGACACTGAAGCGGATGAGAGTACGTCTGGACCTGCAAGCCTTACACTGGTTGATCCCGACGGAAATGCCATCCTTCTCGATCAGCACGTATGAGCGTCAATGTGTCCCTGCTGCTCAGGGACACATCTTCTTTTAGCCGCCCAACACCATTCGCACCACAATGGGTGTAAGGTACGCCTCCAGCACTGCCGCGATCAGTAAGCCCGGCAGCACCAACCCAAACAGGATTTTGAGCGTATCCCCAAGCGCGACTGTCCACGCTTGCCCTACCGTTACGCCTTGCCCCGGCTTGGTGATCACCGCGCCAAGTTTGACTGCTGCCGCTGTCGCCAGCACGATCACCGGAATTTCGATCAAGCCGTGCGGGAACAACGTCGCCAGCAAAATCAATGGGCTGTATCCGGCGATTAGAAGTTGGGCGGCGATATATCCCAGCACCAAATACACCAGCGGTGTAAGCAGCAGCGCGGCAATCCCGAATGTGAAGATCGACAGCAGCGTTGCGCCGATCAAGATGCGGGCATTATTCCAAAAGATGCCCATCACCGCATGATCGCCAAAGAACAGGTTGATGTTCTGGTCGAGATTGAGCGCCGTATCCCGCAGCGAAAGATCGCGCGGTAGGTTCAACTGCCATTGGGGTGATGTGCCAATCAAGAAGCCCGCCACCAGCACGACAGCAAAGAACACAACTGTCAAACGCAAACTGGACGAGATGCGCCCCAAACTCAAGCGCATTCCCTTACTATACCATTCGATTACACTGCGGGCGGGTGTCCCCTGTATATCAACGGCGCGCATCGCCCGCCCAATTTTGACGAAGGCGTTCTTCAGGTCAAGTTTGTCAATTGTTCGTCCAAGCAGTTCCTCACGGTTGAAGATGGCATTCCCCACGCGCAGCAGCAGCACTGTGACAATGCACATCCCGAAGATGATCGCCCACAGCGACGAAATCCCGCTCGGCGATTCGGCATCCGGCGCAAGGAACATAATGGCGCTTTCGCCCTGAATCACCAGCGTCATCGGGATGATGATGAAGCTGGCGAGCAAATTTGCCGCGCGCGTGCTGGTCGTCTGACTGCTCACCACGACTGCGCCTGTCACCATCACCAACGCCTGCACCGTCGTCAGCAAAATGATCTGCACGATGAGCATCGCAGGGGGTCGCCACGCGAGTTCACCCGAAAGCAGGCTGATCAAGTAGACAGTCATGCCGCCATAGGACGACACCAGCGGCGGGATCATCGAACTCAGCATCTTGCCGATGTACAGTTCCGTGTTGCTCAAAGGCGTACTCAACAGCGGTTCGAGGCTGCGCCGTTCTTTTTCGCCCACGAACGTTTCAAGCGCGATCACCATCGAGATCGAGATGGGGAAGAAGCCGACGATCATCAACAGGAAGGGGATCGTGCGCTCACCGATGATGTCGGCGCCGTACCCCTGCACGAAATCCGCGAACTGGGCAGCGACGAACTGCGCGAGCGACGGAAACAGAAATGTCAGGATGAGGATGGGGCCGATGATGCGCCAGTCACGGAAGCTGTCGCGGACTTCGCGGCGGGTGATGATGAGCGCGTTGCTCAAGGTTTGGCGAATCGTCGTGCGCGGGGCGGCAGCCACCGCGCCGTGTGTAGTCGTTTCAGACGTGTTCGCGCTCATATCCAGCGGTTTAACGGAGGTGTTCATTCGTCCCCACCTGATTCTCGTCTTCTTTGACGACTTGCAGATAGATTTCTTCCAGTGTTTGGCTGACGGGCGCAATCGTCACCACGTCAATTCCCAAGCCCATTATGCGGCGGATCAGCGCGGGATTGGTCGCATCAGGGTCAGCCACGCGATACCGCAGCCAATCCCCACCCGACTCTTGAACACTGACCATATCGCCAATGTCTTTTGCCAACCCGTTGAGGTCGCCTTTGATGCGTAACTCCATCAGCGGATCACCGACAAATCGCCGCGCGAGTTCGGGGAATGTCCCCTGTGCGATGATGCGCCCATGCCGGATGATAGCGATCTTTTGGGCAAGGGCTTCAGCTTCAGCAAGGTTGTGCGTTGTGATTAAGAAGGTGCGCTGGTCACGTTGAAGCTCAATGATAGCATCGCGCACCAACTTGGCGCTCTGCGGATCCATCGCGCTGGTCGGTTCGTCGAGCAGCAGCACGGGGGGGTCATGCAGCATCGCCCGCACCAGCGCCAGCTTCTGCTTCATGCCTTTGGAGTATTCACCGAGCGTCTTTTTGAGCGCGAAGGTCAGCCCAAATCGCTCCATAAGATCAAGCGAGCGCTTCTTACGGGTTTCCGCGTCCAAGTGATAGACGCGCCCGAAGAAGTCGAGATATTCGACGGCTTTCATGCGTTCGTATAAGCCGTGCTGCTCGGTGAGTACGCCGACGCTGGCGCGCACCTTCTCCGGGTGCTGCACAACGTCGTAACCCGCCACACGCGCCCACCCGGAACTGGGTGAAAGGATGCTGGTGAGCATCCGCACGGTGGTGGTTTTGCCCGCGCCGTTGGGGCCTAGCAGTGCCAGCACCGTCCCAGAGGGGACATTGAGCGTGACGTTGCTGACAGCGAGGAAGTCATCGTAGTACTTGGTCAGTTCGTGCGATTCAATCATTCGTGTGCCTGTGCGTGATCGCTTTGCCTACGGAACGATTATCGCACAGGTGGGGGGCGAAATGGTGTGAATAATTAGTGAAGCGCGCCCAACTGAAGCATGACAAGCGTCTAGGCGAGGGCGGACACACTTGATATGTGGCGCTGTAAAAATTGAGAGAAGATGTGTCCACATATGACCGTTTTTGATTTTTGTGGACACATCTTTGGAAGGTTAGAAAACGGTTTGTAACTGCACCTCCCCCTAGCCCCTCTCCACGCGATGCTTCGCATCGACGCAGAGTAAAGCGCACCTCCCCCTAACTCCCTCCGCTATCGCAGAGGGGGAATCACGCTGCGCGGGTGCGAGTGATCCATGCGTTTATTGATTCGGCGTTGGGGAAGCGGCGCGATGGCGGCGCAAAAGCGGCGCAAAGTCTTAACATTTTATGCTCGACAAACAAATGGGGGGTGTTAGCATGGTGTGCATTAAATGAAGATGCCCTTGTTGAAGGCGACGATAGATGACTTCACGGAAAATTGCCGCGTTTGTGCTGTGCGCCTGTTTGCTCATGATCGGCGGTGTGTTCGCGCAAGAACCCGAACCCACCCCGACGGATACGCCCACGCTTGCCCCAACCGATACAGCCACTAATACTGACACGCCGAGTCCGATTCCGACGGATACGGCGACAGAAACTGCAACCGCGACGAGTACGGATACTTCAACCCCTACTGATACACCAACAACGCCAGAGGTTTACCCGTATTCGTATGAACAACTTGTTGAATCTTTCAATTCGCCGCCGCGAAGTGATCTGCCCATATTTGCCGATCCATTGGTAGCTATCCCCCAAGTTGAGTCAGGGAAAAGTAGAGTTTTCCAGTAAAGTAACAGGCAGAGATGGAGAACTCGAAATGAAGAAGTCACGCTTCAGCGAACATCAGATCATCCAAATCCTTAAACAAGGCGAAGCCGGGATGAAAGTGGCAGACATCTGCCGCGAACATGGGATCAGCCAGGCAACCTACTACAAGTGGAAATCCAAATACGGTGGGATGGAAGCGTCGGACGTGAAGCGTCTGCAAGACTTGGAGACAGAAAATCGCCGTCTGAAGCAGATGTATGCGGAGCAGAGCTTGGATCATCAGATCTTGAAAGAAATTCTGGAAAAAAAGCTGTAACGGTGGCAGAGCGAAAAGGTCTGGTGGAAATCGTGTGTGCAGAATACAACCTCAGCCAACGTCGTGCCTGTCAGCTTGTGGGATTGAGCAGCAGCCTGTGTTACTACCAGCCCAAGCGCGTGGCGGATACAGAGATCGTCCGTGAGCTGCGGGCGTTAGCTGACCAGCAACCGCGCTGGGGATTCAAGCAGCTGTACAACGCACTACGGAATGCAGGACATGGGTGGAACCATAAGCGGTTGCATCGCATCTACCGTGCTTTGAAACTGCATCTGCGAGTCAACCGGGGCAAGCGGATTCCTAAACGGTCACCGCTGCCTCTTCAACAGACCGGACAGTTGAACGAGTGCTGGTCGGTGGATTTCATGAGCGATGCCCTCTTCAATGGGCGACGGTTTCGCACGTTGAACGTCATTGACGATTTTAACCGGGAAGTGCTTGCGATTGAGGTGGACACCTCGCTGCCCACCGTGCGGGTGACGAGGGGACTTGACCAGGTTGCTCTCGAGCGGGGATATCCGCAGCGGATCCGTGTAGATAACGGACCTGAATTTACGTCCGCAGCCTTTCACGACTGGGCAGCCACTCACCGTGTCCAACTGGACTTTATCCAGCCTGGGCGTCCCGCTCAGAACGCTTATATCGAGCGTTTCAACCGGACTTACCGGGAAGAAGTCTTGGACTTTTACCTGTTTTCTTCCCTACAGGAGGTGCGTGCCATGACTGAAAACTGGTTGCACACCTATAATCACTTGCGTCCTCACGACGCTCTCAACGGTTCCGTTCCGGCTGCTTTTCTCTCAGCAGCGGGATAACTCTCTACTTTTCATTGACTCGAAATTCGGGATGGCTACCGATGCTTTCGATCGTTTTGAAGAAGATTGCTTTAACTCACAAGAAAGAACAATGGATCCAACTGTAAACAGTTACACAAATTGTGATGTGAGTGAAGGAGCCTACTCGCGGAAGTACGCAAATATCAACGAGGTTGTTATACAGGAGGTAATTGATAATTGTACTGGTGAAAATCAAATCGTAGCCCTGAATAATGCGGGAAGTAATTATGAAACTTCCTTTACTCAATTCATGCAAGAGCTGGGATCACCTCTTTATATGGGAACCCCGGGAGCCTATAGCCCAGACCACGGAGCCATATTATACCCTGCTATACGCTTTGAGCGATCCGAAAGTGAGACTGGAATATCTATTAACGCATGTGCATGGCAGGCAACAGTGTTTCAACGTGCTCCAAATCCAACATTCTTCTTCCGTTAAAGGGTAAAAAACTCCTATGTATTTGAACCTACAACGCACGAGAGTAAGCCTCTATATAGTACTGATATTGTGCTCACTCTCTCTGTCTTTCAGGGTATTAGCTTATCAATCATCATCAAGAAGTGTGGTTGCATGGGATTTTAGAGGTTCACTGGTTGCTTTTGGTTACTCAGATGAAAGTATAGAATTATGGAATTGGGAGACTGAAGAAAGTTTATTCCAGCTGCAAATACCAGATTTACGTCCTCCGTTTTTGTCTGCATTAAACGAAATGACCATTAGCGACATTGCGTTTGATCCGAGCACAAATACCATTGCCGTAAGTTTCAACAGCAATTTCAATATGGGATTAATTATCTTTGTAAATATACAGAGCCAAACGATCACTGCTCAAACGCAACCAGTTGCAGATATAAACGCGGTGGCATGGAATTCAACAGGAACACGAATTGCGGCTGCATACGTGTACAATAGGCTCACAACAGGAAGCAGTTATCTTGGAATATGGGATGTTTTAAGTGGTCAGCAATTAAGCGAACAGCCTATTGAGTACCCACACTCGGTTTCTAACATAGATTGGAACCCCACCACAGGACAAATAGCCGTTGATACCTCGCACGAAATACTTATAGTCGACGACAGCACTTTGAACGAGCAATATCGTATTCCGATTTTGGGTGGCGCAGGAATTACTTCCCTAGAATGGAACCCTGATGGGTCGCAACTGTTAACTGCTGCAAGCGACGGTCGGGTTCAGATCTTTGATGCTCAAACGGCATCTTTAGTTCGAACACTTCAGTCTGGTTCTAGTGATGTTAGAGTATTGCCTACGGTGTTTTGGGGGGGCGGCGGAATAAGAGCCGGCTCATACGATTTAAACACTATTAGAGTTTGGGATTCGCAAAGTGGAACTCTATTACAAACTTATATGTCGCCATTCCGTGTTGCAGGAGTAATTATCGAAAACAACGACACCTTAATTCTTGGAATGTCTGGTGAAATGAATGACGCTGTACTTGATGTAGTTCTTCCTACACCAACCCCTACCCCTGTACTCAACACCGTCATCCTCTCGCCCACGCCCGCCAATCCCCTCACCCTCAGCGAAGAAACGCGCGCGTGGTACACCTACACCATCACCTTGAGCGCGCCTCTCACAGGCAGCGAATCGGTCACCGTGCGACTCGATTACTACCCGCCCACGCCAAGCAATTACGCGCATGTGCAAACCCGCCCGAAACGTCCGGCAGGTCAAGAAGTCTCGTGGACAACCGCGCAAACACTTGTTTTTGACGCAAATCATACCGAATATGAAGTTCGCATCCGCGCACGAGATGACAGCACGAATCACACGGGGGCAGTCGGGCGGTTGAGCCATCGCATCACGGCGAGTAACGTCGCGGGCTATGCGGTCAACACCGTCGATTCAGGCGGCACACGGCTCACGGGATCGCCGTTCAACGGCGGTAATGACGCATCGGCAGCGGCGGACTCGCGGAATGTGCTGGTGTTCACGGTGACGGACAACGATTAAATCAAGTGATGGGCGTGGAGCGATCCGCGCCCTTTTTGATTCCGCGTAGGGGAAGCGGCGTGAAGGCGGCGCAAAGTCTTAACATTTTATGCTTAACAAAAAACGGGGGGTATTAGCATGGTGTGCATTAAATGAAGATGCCCCATGTTGAAGGCGACGATAGCTGACTTCACGGAAAATTGCCGCGTTTGTGCTGTGTGCTTGTTTGCTCATGATCGGCGGGGTGTTCGCGCAAGAACCCGAACCCACCCCGACGGATACCCCCACGCTTGCCCCAACCGATACAGCAACGAATACTGACACGCCGAGTCCGATCCCGACGGATACGGCGACTGACACGGATACACCAAGCCCGATCCCGACGGAAACACCGACAGATACCGCGACCAGCACAGAGACATCAAGGCCTTCGTTAACTTCTACTTTCACTGAAACCCTTGCTGCTACTGAGACTGCGACGGCAACCCCAACCGCCACTGCCACTCCGATTGCTATAGGGCAGTTGGCTGAAACCACCTGCCCCGCAAGAACGGGAACGGGGATTAATTTTAGTATTGTCAATGCGGGCGATGAAGCGCAGTTGTATGAAGCCTTGGATCGTGCAAACCAGTATGCAGATGAATACACCATCTATCTCAATGCGGATGTGACTCCCAATCAAACGACGATTGAACCCTACATGCTCGACCGCTTGCTCTCAATTTGTGGGCATGTCGTTATTCATGGAAACCGGGCGCAAATTACCCGTTCGAATAACACAGCACTTTACATTCGGCAAAACGGCTATTTGGAACTGCATCACATCCTGATTCAAGATTCAGGAAGTCCAACTGCTGTGCCGTATGCAGGGGGCATACGCAATGAGGGGACATTGTATGTGTATGACAGTGAAATTGTGAACAATAAAGCGCAAAATGGCGGTGGCGGACTCTATAATCTCGGCACGTTAGTCGTCATGCGTTCTAAGTTTATCGCCAATCAGGCATCTGCCGGTGTTGCTGTTCAAAACGATCAAGGGGGGACTGCCACGATCACCTGCTCGCTGTTTAACGACAACGGCGGCTCTGGTTCGGGAACTTTTCGTGCGGTGAACTTGGTCAACGGAAACACGGATAATATTCTAGGGGCTGTTACCATCCAATACAGCGCGATGGGTGAGTATCGCGCCTCTGAAGGTGTCATCAAAGAAGTTCAGAACTACATCATTTTTTCACCCCCAACCGTGAATGTCGCCAACAATTGGTGGTACAGCAATGAGTTTGGTCAGTAAACTGGGCGTGTTCCGCTTGTTGGTCCGTCGTCGGGTGTCATTTCAACCCCGACGCTTGCTGGCAATCCCCTCGTGGGTTCGCAGGCACGAGAGGAATGCAGTCCCGTTCCCCCAGTACCAGTGCCAGTAGGTTGTCCCGCAACAGTAATTCTTTCCAATCCTACAATCCCGCTATTGTTACGAACAGCGCCGGTGAATGGAATTGTTCTTGATAGTCTGCCTCAAGGAACTTCTGTAACAATGATAGGAGTCTATGTATTAGGCGGTTGGGCATATATTAACTATAACGGGCAGCTAGGATGGGTAGATAGAAATGCTTTAAGCATTGGCAGTTGCATAGATTATGCAATTTTGAACGAAGACACCTCAGCAATTACATCTGCAGAATATGACTTCGCCATAAGTTCAATACCTGCATCGTTTGCAAATGAGGATTGTCAACGTTCACTTCCAGACGACGTTTCTGACAATGAAAGGTATGATAATTTCCGTCGTTGTGCTCGTCGTGTACTCTATTACTTTGCAACCCAGTTTTCTACTGAAAACTCTATGAAGATGAGTGATGTCCTCAGTGCGGTTTATTCGGGCGAACTTTCGATCTTAACGGCAGCAAGCGAAAACGTTGAAATGCGAATAAATGCATTTACCAGCTTGACAGCGAGTCAGATTGGACGAGAAGCCTTAATCAATAATTTCTGGGCAGTAGCCTATAACCTACGTCCCGGCTGTTTACAGTCAGTGCAATGCGAGGACTTTTCTCTGTCTCCAGAGGAAATCGCTGACTCCTATCTTTATCCGGTGCAGTCGTGGTATCAAAATGCACTACCGTTTGCTGCTGATTCCAGTCTTATACAGGCATACTATAATAGATCTAGATTGTATAGAGGGCTGGCTTTCGACGCGCTGTCTTCTAAGGACAGGCTAATTGAGGGAAGACCATGGCAATGGGCAAACTATGGTTTCGGTAATTCAGCTTATGGGACGGTACAAGATAATATAAATACTGCCTACTGTTACACATGGAGAGCATTTACGGGAAACCCCAATGATGGTATTACGTATGTGAAAGATGCAGAATATTGGGATGATTACAAGTTTGCGATTTTAACTATAAGATCAATTGGTACCCCTTCTACCTTCAACATTGGTAATGGTGCAAATCGACCGGGGTGGGTCGATGTAAGTGTAATGTACACAGCAGAGGGTCAACCGCCACAAGCTATTCCATATCCTCAATACATCGTTCTTCAAGGGGGCCACATTTATGCGCCCTGCACTACATCCCCCGACGCTGCATACGTTTATCCATAGGACGAGCCAGATGACCAGATTAATTCTATTGCTCTTGTGCATGTTGATTTGTGCAGCCACCTTCGCGCAAGCAGATAACACTGTTTTGATTTACGAGAGATTCACTGGCGGACAGTACACAACAGTGTATTTAAATTCCAATGGTTCATCTTCAAATACCATACTAACAAATGGTATATGTGGCGGTTCCTCTCCTAATGGGTTGTTTTCAGCGTTCTCTTTACAGACTACACCTTCAACCCTTGACTTAATCTACCGTCCGACAAACTTTACCTTTGCTCAAATCCCTTGGCGTGCGAATTGGTATCCTTGCTCTACTGCATGGCTAGACGATCAAACGTTTATTGTGAGAGAGCTAAACAATTTTAGTAACGTTGTATCTATGTTTCGCGTTATCGATAACGTTTTGCAAGAAGTACCTGTATCATTACCCCTGCCAAACAACTCCCCTTCACTTCCTTTCGCATACGACACCGCACTGCAATACATAATACCTTCAAATAATGGCGCAAAGTATTACTATGAAAGTTGCCCAAATGAACCAATCATTCCACCTAATCAGCTATGCATAGGTTCACAACGTAACTATGTAATTTACGATCTTACGCTACAGCGGAATGTTGGCATCATTAGCGATAGCATTCCGCGTCTACTGAGTGGACGAGATCCTAGCGGACCTGTTGGGGTTTATTCAGTTGGTTATTATTCGTGGTCACCAAATGATCGTTACTTTTGGTATTCAACAATTAACGAAGAAGGTGCGGATGACTTTCGAATATATGACACTGTGCTTGAACGTTCCTTGGAAAGCGGAGGGTTTAACTGGACACTCGATTTGTATCGCAAGCCTGTCTGGTCAGCTGACTCGCGTTATGTTGCATTTTGGGTTGTCGGCCCACCGGGTTACGAGGGCCAAGACCCCAATGTGTGTACAATTAATGTCTATGACACAACTTCGGAAAGCTTGATTCCGATTAATTTAGGTTTTGAGATCGACGACGAAAACCCTATTGTTTGGTCACCTAACACCTCAGAATTTGTAACTTGGGACAAATTAGGCAATCTGTACAGAGTTAACGTTGAAACCCCAAATTATACGATCATTGACGTGCAGGTTACAAACGTAATCGCATGGTCTTTTGTTGAGCCTATCCCTATTGCTGCTACTCCAACACCCACACCCGCCCTGAACACGGTCATCCTCTCGCCCACGCCCGTTAATCCCCTAACTCTCAGCGAAGAAACGCGCGCGTGGTACACCTACAACATCACCTTGAGCGCGCCTCTCACAGGCAGCGACTCGGTCACGGTGCGACTCGATTATTACCCGCCCACGCCAAGCAATTACGCGCATGTGCAAACGCGCGTTCAGCGCGATCCCCCGCTGTCGTGGACAACCGCGCAAACACTCGTTTTCGACGCAAATCATACCGAATATGAAGTCCGCATCCGCGCGCGTGATGACAGCACGAATCTCACGGGGGCAGTCGGGCGGCTGAGCCATCGCATCACGGCAAGTAACGTTGCGGGCTATACGGTCAACACGGTTGATGCGTCGGGTATGCGGCTCACCGGATCGCCGTTCAACGGCGGGAATGACGCATCGGCAGCGGCGGACTCGCGGAATGTGCTGGTGTTCACCGTCGAAGATAACGACTGACAGATTGATTTATCCCCACGCGGCGATATGTTGATTCATGTTGCAATATTGACAGGGTGAATCAACCTATCGCCGCTCAAATCCATATCGACGTTCGTAAAATGCGGACATCAACGGACATGGCTTGGTCTAGCCTCACATGGGGTCTTGCGTTATTCGCGTGATAGCGGACAATTGGGGCGTTCCGTTTCATCCTTTGGAGAACCCCCGTGATTGACCTCAAGCCCATTCTCGCTGCCGCGCGCCAAGCCGCCGATCTCACGCGCCGTGTTCAGCAGCTTCATCTCACCAACAGCGACAAAGGCGAAAATGATCCCGTGACGATTGCCGACTACGGCTCACAGGCGATCCTGTGCCGTGCCATCGCCGCCGCTTACCCCCATGACGCGGTGCTGGCGGAAGAACAGGGATCGCAGTTCGCTTCACTTGTCAGCGATACTCAACGCGCCACCGTCGTCAAGCTGGTGGGCGATGTGCTGGGCGAATCCGTCAGCGAAGCGCAGTTGATCGCGTGGCTGGATTACGGCTTCGGGCGCGATGCCAGCCGCACATGGGTGATCGATCCCATTGATGGCACAAAAGGCTTTATCGCGGGGCGGCGCTACAGTATCGCCGTTGGCGTACTTGACGACGGAATGCCGACAGCGGGCGTGCTGGCTTCCCCCGGCTATCCCACATCCGACAATTTCGGCTTGCTGTTTTACGCACAGGGGAGCGCGGCGTATGTCGAAGCGATCCGCGGCGGCAAACCCATGCGAGTCGCCGTCTCGAACCGCAGCAAAGCGCGAGAACTGGTGGTGGTCGAAAGTGTCGAACGCGCCCACGCGCATCTCGAACTGATGGCGCGGGTGTATGCGTCCGCCGGAATTGACAAGAAGCAGGTTGAAGGCATCGACAGCCAAGACAAATACGCCATGATCGCCGCCGGAGATGCTGACCTGTATCTGCGGCTTCCCCGCGAGGCAAAACCGACGCACAAATCATGGGATCACGCGGCGGGAACGGCGATCATCCGCGCGGCGGGCGGCGTGGTCACCGACATTGACGGATCGCCGCTGGATTTCTCGCAGGGGGCATTTTTGCCCAACTTGGGCATGATCGTGAGCAACGGGCATATCCACGACAAGATGATCGACGTGGTGCAAACTATTCTCGCGGCACAGCAGCAGGATCACCCACCTGCACCCTAATCAACGTCGAAGCACCGGCGCAAGGATACCAACACGATGGAAACGCCCAAGCACTCGAATAATCTCCCGCACATCTTTGTCACCCGTTCCATTCCCGAAGAAGCATTGGCGATGCTGCAAGACTCGTGTTCGCTAACAGTCTGGAAGGACGAGCTGCCGCCGCCGTATGAGCGTTTGCGCGCCGAAGCCCGCACCGCCGACGGACTCCTGTGTATGCTGACTGACCGCATCGACGCGGCACTGATCGACTGGGATGCGTCCCCGCGCTTGCGCGTGATCAGCCAGATGGCGGTTGGCGTGGATAACATCGATCTGGCGGCGGCGACGGCGCGCGGCATTCCGGTGGGCAATACGCCCGGTGTCCTCACCGACAGCACCGCCGATCTCGCCTTCGCGCTGATCCTCGCGGCGGCGCGTCGTCTGCCGGAAGGCGAACGGTATATCCGCGCGGGCAAGTGGCGCACATGGCATCCCACGACGCTGTTGGGGAGTGATGTGCATGGGATGACGCTCGGCATCATCGGCATGGGGCGGATCGGGCAAGCCGTAGCGAAACGCGCGCGCGGCTTCGATATGCGCGTGATCTATGCCAACCGTTCGCCTGTGCCAGAAGCGGACGCGGCGGGTTATGAACGGGTATCGCTTGATCAACTGCTCGCCCAAGCGGATTTCGTCAGCTTGCACACGCCCCTCACCGACCACACGCGCCACTTGATCAACGCGGATGCGCTGGCGAAGATGAAGCCGACGGCGATTCTCGTCAACACGGCGCGCGGCGGCGTGGTGGACAGCGCCGCGCTGGTTGAGGCGCTCGTCAACAGGCGAATCGCGGCGGCGGCGCTCGACGTGACCGATCCCGAACCGCTGCCTGTCGATCATCCGCTGGCATCGCTCGACAACTGCTTGATTGTGCCGCATGTGGGCAGCGCCAGCATCGCCACGCGCGGCAAAATGGCGCGCATGGCGGCGGAAAATCTGCTGGCGGGGCTGGCGAAAAAGCGGCTGCCGTACTGTGCGAATCCGGCGGTGTATGGGGGGTAGGGTGAGAGGGGTGGCACAATCGGTAGATGCGCTCGCCGACAACGGGCGGCTCACGAGCCGCCCCTACAGAACCCCCTGATTTTTCGTAAATTTCCCCATACCCACAATTTACCCCTGTAACACCCATCCCCATTCCGTGTCTCTATAGATGTGTACACATCACACGTGAAGTTGAACATCACGGAGCGACCATCGATGGCGTTACGAAAACGCGCTGCGCCCTTCCCGCTGATGCGCGCATCAAGGCTGAGGGGGACTCCATCCCCTGCTGACGCGGAAGAAGCGCGCGAACGGCAAGAACGCGATCTTTTATCGGCGGCACGGCGCGATCCCGCGCAGTTCGCGCCGCTGTACGAACGCTATGTCGAGCGCGTGTACGCCTACTGTTTGCGGCGGGTGGGCGGCGATCTCGACTCCACACAAGAAGCGGCGGCGAAAGCCGAAGATTTGACCAGCGCCATTTTTACGCGCGCCCTGTCACGGGTAGGCGGTTATCGCGGCGGGCGGGTGTCGGCGTGGCTGTTCAGCATCGCGCGGAGCGTGGTCAACAACGACTACCGCGCGCGGATCAGCAGGCGCAAACGGGCGGGCATTTCGCTGGATGATCTGGCGGATCAACAGGATGAGCATACCGCGCTGGCGGATCACAGCCTTGAGGACATGCTCGATGGGCTGGTGCGGCGCGAAGAACATCACGCCGCGCGCCGCTTGATCGCGCAGTTGAGCGAAGATGACCGCGATCTGTTGGCGCTGCGAATCGCGGCGGGCTTAAGCGCGGACGAGATCGGCACGGCGACGGGCAAAAGCGCGGGCGCGGTGCGTGTGCGGCTGCATCGCATCATCACACGGCTGCGGATGGAAATGCGCCGCGAGTTTGAGGAGGAATCACGATGACCGCACCGAAGCGCCCGACTCAACCCACGCAGTTGATCGATGCGTACATTGACGCGCTGCGCCATGACTTGAACGCGCCGCCCCCGCCGGGACTCGATGCCGACACCGCGCACGCCGCGCGGGCGCTGGTCGCCGCTGAAATGGGCGATCTTGCCCGCCGCAAGCGCGAACTGTCGCCGGATGCGCGGGCGCGCATGTGGCAGCAAACCTTAGACAACTTGGAACGGGGAGATTCCCCGAAGGACGGCGGAAAAATGCAGTTGACGATGCGAAATGCTTTTCCCTATGAAAGTAAAGCATCTTTGCGTTCGCAGATGATGGCGTTTGCGGCGCTGATCGCGGTGGTGGCGTTCGCCGCCGTGATGCTGGCGCGGCTGGACTACGCGCCGATCCCGCCCGATGACGAAGGCGGGTTTATCCCCGCGCTGGCGGGCAGTGAAAATCCCGATGAACAGCGGGCTACGGCATTAGCCCCTACCATCGCTACAGCGACCCCTATTCCGGCGAATGTGCTGCCAGCGGCGCAAGGCACAGAGGCGGGATTGTGCGCGACTCTGCTTCAACTAGGCGATTTTGACGGCGCAATGATCGCGTGTCGCGCCGCGCTCACCGCCGACGATCACAACCCGGATGTGTGGGCGCTGCTCGGTCAAGCGCAGTATTTGAGCCGCAGCTATGAAGAAGCGGCGCGCTCGTTTGAAATTTGTCTCGATCTCGGTGGGACGGATGTGCGCTGCGATTATCTACGCGGGTTGGCGTACACCTACTTGGGCGAGTGTGATCGCGCATGGGAAGCGTTGTACGGAATGTACACCGGTCAGCCCGTCGAAAACTCGATCATGCCGATCCTCGTGGAAGGCTTGAACAATCTGCGCGAGTCCTGCCCGCGCTATGCCGATTTCAACATTCCCGTGTCCGTGCCAACTGCGACACCGCTGGCGGTCACGGCGGCGGGTGGATCGACGGTTGCGCTGCTGCCTATCGAAGCGGCGGTGCAAGTGATCGGGGACGGCGGACTAGTCGTGCTGGAAGGGATATTCCACATCGAAGGGGATGATCCCGCCATCAGTACGATCATGTTGAGCGACGAAACGGGCAGTATTCAACTTGAAATGATGAACCAGCCTTCTGATCCGGTAACGGGAGCGACGGTCAGCCCGATTGATCTGACCGGAACCAGTGTCGTCGCGGTGGGGATTCTCTCGCTGACAGGCGATGTTCCAACCGTGCAGGTTTACAGTTTGATGCCCGCGCAGTCGCTTGAATCGGTGGGGCTGGTGATGCCCGCCGCCGACATTCTCGCGCTGACAGCAACTCCGATGGCATTGATCCCTGTGCCGACGATCCCCCCGCCTAATCCTGTCGATCCGGCATACGCACAGGCACAGGCGGTAACGTCACGGCTGCTTCCGGGCGCGATGGTTGTCGGGATCAGCGAACAGGGCGTATTCGATGACGCTCGCTTGCTGGATGTGACGCTTGATAACGGCGTGCTGCTGTACATGGTCAGCCAGAACCAATCGCTTGAAGTGTACGCCTTGCAGTGGGGGGATGGGGCGGTCATTCCCACACAAGAGGACAGCCAGCAGTGGTTGGACTTGCGGGGAGAAGACTAAGATACACGGGGGTGGGCAATCCACCCCCACTGATTCCAATTCGATTCCACGCGATTCTTAAATCCCCACAGACACTGATATGCTTGTTAACTAAAATTCACCTCGCAATCACGGTTGTGGCGTAATCTGTGAATATCGACAAGCGTACCGCGCGGATCATTCCCTCGCGGTTGGTCAGGTTTTGAGTGGGGGCAATACGCACGCATGGATGACCGGCTGCGAATAGTTATACTCATCAACTCACAGCAGGCGGAAGATGGATCGTGGACAGCCGAGCCGTCGTCACTGGCGGAGACGGTGCAAGCGGCAGTCCACGAAGCCGCGCGGTTGATGGTGGTGCTGCGTTTGGAAGACGCGCTGTCCTTCATTCGCCAAACACTGCACCGTCAAGGGGCGGCGCACGCGGATATGGCATCGGGGGTGGCAGCAGTGCTGCTGCCTTTAATAGACGACTACAGTTTTGCGCGTCACCTCAATACGCTGCGAACGCGGCTCGCGGATGTATCGCCGGAAGTGCCTGTAATTGGCCTGACGCGCGGGGAGGGTGCGCGCGCGCTGGCACTGGGGGCGTTCGACTATGTGCCTATGGATGAGGCGGGGTTTGAAGCGACGCTGCGGGCGCGGGTCATCACATGCGTGCAGTTATACGAACTGCGGACACAGGTAATTGAAAGTGAAAGACGCTTTCGGACGCTGATCCACCGCAACGCGGATGGGATTCTCGTGATTGACAGCGACGAAATTGTGCGCTTCTGCAATCCCGCCGCCGAAGTGCTGTTCGATCAACCTGCCGAGCAGTTGATCGGGCAAAAGTTTGGTTTCCCGTTACAGGTGGGTGAAAACACGGAAATTGAGATTTATCACCCGCATACGGGAGAAACGTTGGTGGCAGAGATGCGCGTGGTCGAGATTGAATGGACGAGCGTCGATCTCCCCTACCATGCCAGCGGCGATGCAAGTATGGAAACGAGCGAAATCGCCAAAAGCCAGCGGGCGCATTTGGCATCGCTGCGCGATATCACCGCGCGCAAACTGTTAGAAGCCGAGCGCGTTGAACGCGAGCGAATCGGCGTGGCGCTGGAAAAAGAGCGCGAGATGCGCGAATTGAAAGACCGCTTCTTGTCGATGATGAGCCACGAACTTCGCACACCGCTGGCGCTGATTCAACTGAGCTACGACATGATGAAGCAGTACGGAGCGCGCGCGACGGAGGAAGAAAAACAGCAGTATTTGGACAACATTCATGTACAGGTGCAGCACTTGACCGAGATGGTTCAGGATGTAATGACGATCAGCCGCGCAGACCGCGCCGATCAAGAGTTTGATCCTGAAATTACCGACATGATCACGTACTGCCGCGCGGTGGTCGAAGAATTTCAGCTCAACTACCACAAGTCACACGCCATTGATTTTGAATGTCCGCATACGTTTGTGCGCGCCAGCGTGGATCGGCGGCTGCTGCGGCAAGCCCTAACGAATCTACTCTCCAATGCGATCAAGTATTCGCCGCCCGGCGCGGCAGTCCATGTGCAGTTATACGCGCAAGGCAAAGATACGGTGATCAAGGTGATCGACAGCGGAATAGGCATTCCGGCAGAAGATCAACCGCGCTTGTTTGAGGCGTTTCATCGCGGCACGAATGTCGATACCATCCCCGGCACGGGTTTGGGCTTAACGATAGTCGCGCAGGCGGTCAAGGCGCACAAAGGCAGCGTCCATGTAGAGAGTGACATCGGCAAAGGATCGACGTTCATTTTGCGGCTGCCCGTGTTAATCGCGGCGGGGTAGCGGGCGCAGTTGCGATTCGCGCTTTATGCTACACTCAACACGATAGAATGTTAGAGATAGGATGCGTGTGCATCATGGACTATTCAGACATCATCACGCTTGAACCCGGCAAACGATCCGAGAAACCGTGTATTCGCGGGTTAAGAATCACGGTCTATGACGTACTCTCGTATCTTGCGGCGGGTATGTCATTTGACGAGATTTTGCATGATTTCCCCATGCTGACGAAAGAGGACATTCTCGCCTGCTTGAGCTGCGCGGCAGATTCGGGAACGCCATACAGTCGTCATCAAAGCATGAAACTTCTATTCGAACATCCGCATACTTAAGGCGCAACCAGATGAATAATCCCCCGCCCGGTCAACAAAAGCCGTCACAGCAGTACCCGATTGACGAACCCCCGCAAAAGCGCAAAGTCCATCAGGAAGAAGACGAAAGTGTTGTTGATGAGGTGATAAACGAAGTCACCGACGGATGCTCCCTTTCATTTTGGGTGCTGGTTTTGCGCGTGATCACGTTTCCGTTTCGGCTAATCTGGCGCATTATTGAGGGGATTTTCGATTAGGAATGGGTTTAAATTGTATACAGGATTGCACGAAAATTCGCCTAGAGGCTGATTCTGCTATAATACACTCGGATTTTCGCGCAGAGTCCCGGTAATCAAGGCTGCCCAACGTTGGCAAATCACCCCGATTCCCACAACGAATACGACTCAGTTGATGATGAGTATGTCGATCACACTGACTACCGAAGCGTGCGCGTCGAACCGATTCGCGCATCGCGCCGCATCAGCTTGATCGCGTTTGTGGCGGCGCATTTTGCGATTGCCGCGCTCGTGAATCTTGTGCTGTTCGCGGCGGATACATTTCGTCCGCTGGCATCCGCGACGGGCGGCTTGTTCACAGGATCGCTGGTGGTCAACGTGGTGCTGATCACGCTGTTGGTGGTATTGATCATCGGCAAGTGGGGCGGTTTGCGCCCATATGATGTGGGTTTGGTGGCGCGGAATATTCCGCGCGGGGCGCTGTACACGCTGGCGCTGTGGTTCGGCGCGCAAATCATTCACGGCGTACTTGGACTGATCCATCACGGGCAGATCGCGCTGCATCCATTGTGGGAAAACGGCGGATGGACCGTAGTGATCGGCTTACTGCTGGCGCAAATCTTCGGGAACGCGCTGTTTGAAGAAATCGCGTATCGTGGATTCTTGTTCCCGCAGTTTTTCTTGCGACTCAACGCATGGCGAGACTACCCGGCGAGTCATCTCACGCTGGCGGTTGTGCTGTCGCAGAGTTTGTTCGCGCTGTCGCACATCCCGAACCGGATTTATCTGGGGATGTCAGCGGCGCAAATCGCCTTTGGGCTGCTGATGCTGCTTGGATGGGGCGTGCTGTACACGTTGATTTACATCCGCACCGATAACCTGTTCATCGTCGTGGGAATTCACGCGCTTGGCAACACGCCAACAACCCTCTTCGCCACCGCGCCGATCATCGACGGGGATGGCGGATCGTTCTTGATTTATGCGCTGGCGTTCGTCGCGCTGTTCGCGTATCCCCAATGGAAGGCACACCGCCTGCGGATGAATCGCCGCGTAGATGATGAACCCTACCCCGCGCTTGAATCGAACTCGTAAAAACGGGTAATTGACCTAGAAAATTTGCTTGCGGCGCGCAAGACCTCTGCTATATTACACATAACTTGATATTACAGAGCGCATAACGGTTGTTTTTCAGCAGGGGGAAATCATCATGCGTATGCTCATCGGGTTATTCTTTATTGTTCTCGCGGTGGTCGCAGGTGTCGCGCTGTTTGTGGCATGGGAACCGCTTGGCGAATATTACATCGTGTTGGGGCGCATCATCGAACTGCCTTGGTTCACGCTGCGCGCTGTTGTCGCTATCTTCGCTGTTGCGATGGCTGTCCGCGCCGTGACGTATTTCCGCCGCACGCCGGAAGCCCCGTCGCAAGGGTAAGCACTAGGGAATTCAGCAGCGGGGTTTGGATGACATCGATCCAAACCCCGTTTTGATTCACGCGGGGGAGTTAATCCAGCGGGAGATCGAGCGAGAAGCGCGCATAACCGCTGCCATCATCGTTAATGCGCGCGCTGGCAGCCGCTTGACTCAACGCCAGCAGAAAGGCGTTGAACTGCGCGCGTTCAAAATCGCTCATGTTATTCATGACCACATCGAGCGCCTCAAACAGATGATCGCCAAAAATGTAAGCGTTGACCGCTGCATCCGGCACAAGATAGGCTGAAGCGGTGGTGAAATCGGGAGAGGTGTTCAAACCGCCATCGGGGTTGAGCGCGTGGCGCGCCATCGCGATGGTGCCGAACACGAATACTTCATCGTTTGCCGCCAGCATCAGTTCAAACGGTTCGCTCATGTCACTTGGGTCTTGGATGGTGAACACAACAGCTTCCGCGCCCCCCATCGTAACGGTGACAACCGTGACATCCACGTCATCGATCTGGTTGAGCAGCAGCGTGATGCCCTCTTGCAGCCCCGCGACGGATGCTGCCGCCGCATCCGCATCGGTGACCGCGGTGACGAACGCGAATTCGATGGGGACGGCATCGGGGAAATCGAGAGGGGTTTCTATTTCGCGGAACTGGGGCGTGAAGTCGAACGCGAACAGATAGTCGCCGTTCATCCAGCCGAATATTTCTTCAACGTTCATGCCCGTTGCGCCGCGCACCCCCGCTTGCATCATGCCGAAAGCGGCGCGCTGTTCTTGCAGCATATTGGTGGTGAATGAATCGCCGCTTGCTTGCGCCGCGTCAATTTGCATTTGGAGGCTGGTGTTCAGGTTTTCGAGTACCTGCGCGACTGAACCGCCGAAGTTACTGCCGTGCCACACCAGCGGCGTTCCCGCGCGCACATGTTCGGTGAATGCTGGATTGACCGCATTCATCGGGGCGTAAGCCATGCCCGTTTCGGCAAGCGCAGCGAGATCAAGCGACGACTGAACCAGATCGGCAATTAGAACATCGCCATCCATCGCGGTGAAGCCAAAGGCTTGGGTGGGCGCGACAGCACTCATGAGTTGGCTAAATTGACTGCCGCCGAACACGTCGATCATCGAGTTTGTGAGGGCATCGAATATCGACGTGGTATCGAAGTAGGCGAAGGCGCTGTATGAGGGTTCAGGCAGTCGTTCCTGCATTTCAACGAAACGGGGCGCGCTCGCCAGCGATGCGCTGGCAAGCAGCATACCGGAATTGGTGTCATCGGCAAATGGGAGGGATTCGCCAAGGTTGGCGAACAGGATCGCGTCGTTCGTCACCAGCACATACGGATCGCTTTCGCTGTACGGGGTTTCGCGTGTAGGACGATAGAGCGTGAAACCCACCACCGATTCGGTGACGTAATCATCGAACGACACGACATAGGCGATAAGTTCGTTTGCGGCTTGCATGTCGTCGATGCCCAAAGCGATCAAATAGGGCGTGATGTAGTCGTTGTTGGATTTGTCATCGAACAATTCACCCCAATCAAGCAGACCGACAGCGACGGTATCGCCCAGCAGCGCGCCGAGTGTTTCGTCATACGTGCCGCCGCCCAACGGATAATCTGCCGAAACGCGATCCAATGCTTCGATCAGATTTTCTTGCATGTCGTAGCCCGCGAGCGTGAAAAAGCGTTCTGAAAGGTCACTCACTTGGCTGAGAAAATCGTCGTCGATACGCATGGAGAAAAAGACAGGTGTAGTGGCAGGGAAATAGCGCGCAAGGGTGGTCACCTCTGTGAGCGCGGGGGCGGATTCTTGCGCGAAGGCGGGCGTAATCGCAAGCGCCGCTATTACGCAGGTCAGCGCCAACCAGAGAGAAATTCGCCGTAATTTTTGCATTCTGCATCCTTTGATTAGGTGGAATGTCTACTGTCACTATAGCATGATGAACGCCGCGCAGCTTGACGGTTGATCAACTGTACGCACGTTTCTAACAACAAGTTGCTATGCATGAGACGTTTTTGGCGTGGCGAAAGTTTCGCGCGGGGGCAAGGTTCGGTTGGAACTATACGCCCTGTGCTGGCTCATTTACGATCAGGATAAATGAACCCTTTCGCGGAGCAGAATCATGAACGCGAACAGTGAATACGAGGCGCTCCGAAAAGAACTATCGGAAATCAGCGCACGGCAGTTTAACTTGGTGACTTTTTCGGTGACGGCAAGCGGCGCGCTGTTGGCGGTCGCGGTGGAACAAAAACAGCCGCTGGTCGCGTTGATCCCGCTGCTGATTTTGTGGTTCTGCGGCGGCGTGTACATCAACCATGCCTATGCCACCATGCGAATCGCCACCTATATTCGCAATTTCCATGAATCGTCCAATCCTGCGCTGTGTTGGGAAACCTACATGCAAAAACTGCGCGACCACCAAGCGAAAACAAAAGGGACAATCCTAAGCTGGCCCACCTACGAAGACCTGCTGATCGCCAGCGGCACGGTTGCGATTATTGTGGCGTTGATGCTGGCGTTTCAAGTCTCAAGCACGCCAGCCACGTTGATCATCATCGGCATGATGGCGCTCATCTGGATCATCTTCGCGTGGCGTATTCAACATGCAGCGCGCAGAGCGACAACGGGCGAACTCGACCGCGTGTATGACGCATTGTGGAAAACGCTCTGCGAAAATCGATCTACATGATGGCATTCACCCACCGCACGATGTAGCTGAACGCGGGCTTGCGAATCACCGTCGGGTGTTCGGGCAGTGGGACATCGGACTGAATCGCCGCTACCTGCATGTGATCGGCGGTGGGCTGACCGGCTTTTGCCCACGCTTGCAGCAGGTGGATCAAGTAATGGGCGGGGGTCTCGTCGTGCCCGAAGCGGCGCACGATCAAGCGCATACGATTTCCGCGTTCCCCGCCGCGAAGGAGCAGCGCCAGCCCGTTATTCGACGCGATGCCAAATGTCTGGACGGTTTCGCTGCCCTCGCTTGATCG
Source organism: Anaerolineae bacterium (assembly GCA_034434595.1). GTDB lineage: Bacteria > Chloroflexota > Anaerolineae > Aggregatilineales > Phototrophicaceae > Flexifilum. The sequence continues at coordinate 74,133 of DAOTZD010000008.1, read as the reverse complement.
CGCACTTTCACGGCGCGACCTTCCGAACAAGTCGCCAAGCGAACGGCGCATTTCGCTTTTGCCACTGACTAGCACCGGACGCAAATCATCACGTGGGGCAAAGGGTGGGCGCGCGCGCAGCGCCATCCACAGATAAAAGCCCGCGCCATAGAGCGCGTAAGCAGATGCAGACACCGACGATTCCCTATCCACCCAATCATTCACCAGCATTAGGCGAATAGATTCATAGGGGGTGATCAGGTCATCGTCTTGGGGAAACGCGGCGCGGCTGATCGAGAGCATATCAGTATCGCGCGTGATCATTTCGCCCGGAATGATGCTGTTTTCGCTCACGCCAAGCCCGCGCAAGGGAATGAATCCACATGCCGATGACGAACGGCTCACCAGACAATCGCCGTAAGCGCTGTCGCGCAATCGCTCGAACGCGACGGAATACTGTACACCTGCCCAAATATCCAGCGGCACAATTAAGCGCCCATGATATGCCAGTTGGTCGAACCACGCCCGCGAAATATCCAGCGCGCGCGCCGTAACCATGATGCGATCATAGGGCGCGGCTTGTTCGGCGGACGGATCCCCGTGCCAGCCATCGCCCAAGAGTACGCGCACCCGCTCATATCCCGCCGCGCGCAGATGATCGCGCGCCGCGGCGACGAGATCATCGTCAATGTCAATCGTCGTCACCTGACCGGATTCGCCCACGATATGCGCGATCAAGGCGGCGTTATAGCCCGTGCCCGCGCCAATCTCCAGCACGCGCTGGTTCGGGCGAAAATCGCCCTGTTCAAGCATGATCGCCATCATGGTGGGCTGCGACGAACTGCTGATTGCCTCATGCCCAGTAAATTTCGTCGGAATGACAACATCCCTGTAGACTTGATCCAGCGGTGTGTCCGGCAAAAATCGGTGACGCGGCACAGCGAAAAATGCGTCCGCTACCGCATCGGTGAGGATTGCGCCGTCTTGCTGAAGCTGCCGCACTAATTCACGGCGCAAATCGCGCGCGCGAATCTCGTCGTTTGGCAGAGAGTCATCGGTTGCCATCATCGATTCTCATTTATGCAGCACATATCTTGACTGTAGTCCAATCGGCTGTGGTTGGAAAGGGATATTCGGGCATGAGTACCTTACCCAAGTTTCGTAAAATGCGCCGCGATGACGTAGAAGCGTTCATAAATGCCCTGCTGACGCAAAAGCACGAACTTCCGCCGCGCCAGTATTTGCGCCAGTTAATTGAGTACGATGATAAGCATTTTCGCGCCATATTCGAGCCGTCGTATTTCATGCTGGCGGAAGGGCAAAGCGAACCGAGCAAAAGTCAGTGGAACAACCTGAAGAAGAAGATCAAGCGCCATGATTCGCGTATCTTTTTATTCAAAGAACACGGCACGATTCAGGTCGCGGGAGAGAAGCTGTATTATCTAGATTTTGGGTTCTTTTTGGAATGATGCGGGGTGGCTGGCAGTGGGCGCGCAATAGCGAGTCGCTGTGAATGATTTTTCCGCAAATTTAGGGCGGGGAGATGGGCAGGCGAACGGTGATGGTTGTGCCGCGCCCGATTTCGCTTTGCACGCTGATGTGCCCGCGATGTTGTTCGATGCAGTCATGGACGATGCTTAAACCCAAGCCCGTACCAGATACCGCGCCCACATTGGCAGCCCGAAAAAAAGGTTCAAATAAACGGTCTTGTTCTTGCCGTGAAATGCCAATGCCATGATCTTCGACTTCGATCACAGCGGTGTCGCCATCAGCATATAGTTTGAGCAAGATATCGCTTTGTTCCGGTGAATATTTGAGCGCGTTGCCCAACAAGTTGATCAAGATGCGATGCACTAAACGTTCATCGACAAACACGGATGTCAACTGACCATCACTGCTGAAGCGCATGTTATGTTTGCTGCCCAGTGTGGCGCGCATCTCGTCAAAGTTGGTTTTGCACAGCACTTCAAGATTGCACAAGCGCGGCTGAAATTCATGGTAATCGAGCAGCTCATAGATGACGGACGTGGTTTCATCGAGCAGAGAGTTCATGTGCCGCACTTGCGCTTCAATCGCGTCAAGTTTTTCGATTCGCTCTGCGGGTGTCAAACGGTCAATATAGTTTTGAAGTAAGGTTGCGCTGGAGAGAATGGCGGATAAAGGCGTGCGGAACTCATGCGAAAGCGTCCGCATGAACTTAATTTTGATGCTGTTGAGTTCCTGTTCTTTTTCAAGCGCAAGTTGCAGTCGATCCCGTTCGCGCATGGCTGCTTCGGCGCGTTTGCGTTCAGTAATGTCGAGAGTCACGCCCAACATCCGCAGCGGCTTGCCGGTTTCGTCAACGATAGTGACGACATCACCGAGCGTAAAACATTCCGTGCCATCCGCTCTGACGATGCATAGTTCAAGCGGTTCGCTGTCAATCGCCTTCCCCGACAGCAGTTCGGCGCTGGTCATTCCATGTTGAAGCGACTTGTTGATGCTGTTGATTTGCTGTTCGCGGTAGTCTTCGCGGGTGAAGGCGATGTAGTCCCGCCCATTTCCGGTGAAATCGGCGTGCGAAATGCCGTAGATACGCAGCATTTCATCGTTCCACTCAACGCGATCCGTCGTCAAATCCCAATCCCAAATGCCGATGCGCGCCACATGAACTGCTTGATGTAATCGTTCTTCGCTTTGCTGCCGGGCTTCGTCCATCGCTTCGCGTTCGATAGCGGCGCTCAACACATCGGAGGCAATTTGCAGGGCGTTGAGTTCTGGCGCGGTCCATTCGCGCGCTGCGCGCGTGGTATAAAAGCCCAATGTCCCCCACAATTCACCTCTGCAAAACAACGGGACATTAAGCGAAGTTTCGTTATCCTTGATGATAAGTTTTTCCGGCGGGCGGTCAGCGCGGTGATAGTAGACGGGATGCCCCGCCTTCAATTGTTCGAGCAGCGCGGCGAAACCACGCTCGATCAAGTCAAAACTTTGCAACAGGGGATTGCTCACCAAGTCGATGCCAGTACTGTCCCACGCATAAATCAAACTGGCGAACAGGCGTTGATGGGTATCGGCGCGAAACTTAAACAAAAGCACACGGTCAGAATCACTTGCGCTGCCGAGAATTCGCAGTATCTCGTCAATTTCGGTATTCCACCGCGGCACACGAATCAGGCGTGTACACGCGATGTTGACTCCGGCAAGAATGCGGTCACGTCGTTCAACTTCCGCCACGAGCCGCGCGCGCACATCGAGTAAATGACGTGCGATCAAGTCGCGGCTGTCTTCATCCTGCACAATTCGAGCAAGAAAAGACTGATCCATTATATCCATGCTGGACAACCCGGTGAGTGGAGAATGTGGATCGTGAGGCGGTTTGTCGTCAGGCATAACAAAATACTCGCACTATGTCGAAGGTATTTATGCTATTGTAGCGCGATTCTCAAAATATTATTGAAGTAATCTTTGGGCGAATTTATAGAGAATTGGGCTAAAGTATTAACCCCGGCGACTGCGCCGCCGTTTTTCCCCGCCCACTTCTTCATCTAAGTCGCGGATCATACTCTCGGTAAATTCGCCATCGCCTGTCAAACGCACCTCCGGCGCGTCATCCTCAAAGTCAAACCCATAGTCGCGTTCTTCGTTTTTGCGTTTGGCGCTGATCTGCTCATTCTTGCGTTTCAGGTCGGGATCATTTAGTAGGGCGCGTTCGCGTTCAATGGCGCGCTGCATCCCGCGCTCTTGACTCCCTGCCGAAAGGGCTTCAATGCCGTTGATGACCAAGCCAATTCCCCATGCCAGCGTCACAATGAGCGGCCAAGGGAATCCCCCGCCACCCTCGTTGTTAGACAAAAAGATGTACCACAGCATGGCGTTAATCATGCCATATACGCCCAAGTGACTGAGAAATTCGACCCGTTCTTTGTAAGGCTTATCGACGCGCTTGCGGATTTTACGCAGTTCTCGTTTATCGACATTGACCCACGCATCGCCATACAAGCGGTAGTATTCGCGCTGCACGGCACGGGTACGCACGGCGGCGCGTCCGCCTGTTGTGAAAAACGTTTCGACTCCATGCGCGATCAACCCCGCGCCCCATCCCAACAGCGGGATCATTGACCACAGGAAACCTTCATTCCCATCTGCGGCGAAGAAGTACAGCATCGTATTGACGATGACGAAGGCGACGAGATGCCCAAAGAACCCGTTGCGCGCTTCAATCTGCTTTTTGACGCGGCGGCGAATCGCTTCTTCGTCCCCGGGGAGCGGAATATCATCGTCGTCGCCTTTGAAAATTTCTTCGATCTGCTGCTCGAATTCGCCAGACTTAGCGCGTTCGACTAAGCGTTTGAGATCGTCGGTGTTTTCAATAGAGATGTGAATCCCTTTTTTGCGCGCGGCTTCCTGTGCCGCTTTCGCGTCCCGATTAAAGGCTGCCCGCGCAGCCTGCGCTTTGGTCTTGGATTTCTCCGCCGCTTCTTTGTCCATGTTTTGCGCGGCTTCGTTGATGGCTTTTGAGGCTTCCGCGGCGGCGAGTCGTGCCGCTGATGCCGCCATGTTCGCCACGCTGCCGATCAACTGCCCGGCTGTTCCCACGTTTGGCGGGGATGGCGGGTTGGGAACAGTGGGCGGAGTCGATGGGCGCTTGTTTGCTCCGGCGGACGGTGCTGACACGGCGGACGACGCTTTCCCCTTGATGACAGGCGGCACAGAATCGGCGGGGGTGTCGTCAGTAATCAAGCTGGGGTCGGCGCTTTCGAGCGGGCGCGGCGCGGAAGTCATGTCGGGGTCAGAGTTTGTGTTGGGCTGGGGCGAGGATAGGCGCTGACGGCGCACATCGGTATTCACGGGCGCGGGAATCTGTACTTCCGGCGGCGTTTGATCGTATGCCGAGTCGTTGGCTTCGGAAATCGGCGTGTATTGGTCAAAAGCAGCGTTGGCAAGCGCGATGCGGTTGGGGTTGAGTTCGGTCAAGCCGCTTGCCTGTACTGCCGCCGTAAAAGCATTCATCATGTCGGTGGCGGTGTCGTAGCGCGAACCGGGGTCTTTGGAGAGCGCCTTTTCGAGTACCGCTTCAACTTCCGGCGGAATATCGGGATTGATCGTGCTGGGTTTGGGGAGTGCGCTGTACACATGGCTGTGGATGATCGCCAGCGGCGTATCGCCGGAATACGGCACGCGCCCCACGACAAGTTCATACAGCACCACGCCGAGCGAATACAAATCGGTGCGCGGCGATAAATCGCGCGAGCCAGTGGCTTGTTCCGGGGAAATATAGTGCGGCGTGCCAAGCAGCATGTCATGGCTCAAGGTGCTGTCGCCCAACTGTGCCATGCGCGCCAAGCCAAAGTCGGTGATGTACGGCATCCCGTCGGCGGCGATGATCAAGTTGCTTGGCTTGATGTCGCGGTGCAGCACACCTTGACGATGCGCGTAATCGAGCGCCCCCGCAATAGCCGTCATCACGCGGATGATTTCGTTCAAGGGCAGCGCGCCGTTCGCCTGTACGCCTTTGAGCGTGCGCCCTTCGACGTATTTCATCACCAAATACGGCTGCCCTTGAAGATCGGCAAAGTCGTACACGGGAATGATGTGCGGATGCTCCAAGCGGGCAACGATCTGCGCTTCGCGTTCAAAGCGCGCGAGAAAATTGCGGTCTTCTTGAAACGCGGAATGCATGATCTTGATAGCAACATAGCGGTCTAGGCGCGCATGATACGCCTTATAGACAGTCGCCATTCCGCCAAATCCCAATTGGGAAATCACTTTATAGGGTCCAACCATCTGACCTTCAGTCAGTGCCATGCCGCCGCGCTCCGAAGCATTTGTGTGTGAATTGCGCTGATTATAGCAGGGATATGTGTTACGGCTGTATTTACGAAAAAAGGTGACTTGTGGTTGTATCTCACTATGTGAATTGTGCGAATTCGTTCGCTTGCGCCGGCGGGGAATGGTGTCCCCCGCCTGAACCTTGCATCCGCTTCAGCGGGCTTCACCCTGTTTGATGCAGGCGCAATCAGGTGAGTTTTACGCAAGAGGCGGGGTTGGCACGGGCGAAACGCGATGCAAACCATTGTCCGTTTCGCAAACCCCAACAAAATGATCTTCTTCAATCGCGGACAAACCGCGTTGCGCGTCCTTGCAAAAGAGGGAAACGCCAAACAGGTCTGCTACAATCCCCTGTAATTCATCCGATGCCTAACGAAAGATACATCGCGCCTATGCAAACGCCTCAAGCAGTGCTGCTCTATCGTCTGCAAGCCATCGACACGCACATCGACAAAATCCGCGCCCGCTTGAAAGCCATCGACACGGCGCTGAAAGACAACGCGGAAGTCAAAGCGGCGGGCGCGGCGCTGGCAGATGCTGAATCGGCGCTGAAACCCATCGAAAAACGCGCCGCGTTACTCGATTCGGAACGGCTGATACTGGTCAGCAAAATCGAAAGCGAAGAACGGCGGCTCTACGGCGGGTCGATCAAAGTGCCAAAAGCCTTGAGCGAACTGCAAGAAGAAATCGCCGGAATGCAGCGCCACGCAAGTGACCTGCAAGATCAAACGCTGGAATTGATGTTGGAAATTGAAGAACGCGCCGCCGAAATCGCCCGCTTACGCGCCGCGCTCGCGCAAGCCGAAGCTGATCATGCCGCCAAGCACGCTGACTTGATCGACGAAAAGGCGCAGCTGGAGCGCGATCTGGCATCCGAATCCGCCAAGCGCGAACAAGCGGCGGCAGGGATTGATGCGTCGGCGCTCAAAATGTATGACAGTTTGCGTTCACGCATTCGCGGCGCGGCGGTGGCGCTCATGACGGGCAAAGAGTGTACAGCGTGCGGCGTAGAACAAACGTCAATGGTGGCACAGCAGGTACGGCAGGGGCATCAAATTGTGTACTGCGGCAACTGCGGACGGATTCTGGCAGGATCATCGTAGAACAACACGGATACCGAATTGTCGCGTAGGGACAACGGCGAAACGTGTTTCGCTTGCGTTGTCCGGTTTTGCTATATTTCGGCTGCGGACAGGGCTTGCCCTGTCCCTACGATTGCGAAATCATTTCTACTGACTCCCCCTCAGCCGAATTCGGGGAGGGGGAGTCAGATTCGCCATTTACGGGGGAGATCGCAAGTTGATCGCAGCGTTTCTAGCGAGAAATTCCTGAAGTTGGTGCATATCCCGTAGGACTTCGCTCCGGCACGCCAAGCCACTTTTTTTGCTTGTTTCAGTGCTAACCTCCTCACTCGTAATACTCCGGCAGCTTCTTCAGCCCTTCCCACTGTTCCCATTCGTGACCAAAAATCACCAGCCCAATCAGCTCCCGTTCCACCACATCAAGCAGCTTGTTCGTGCTGGCGCGGATCGCCGGGGCATCCGGGTCGCTCCCATCGTCTGCTCGATCACGAACAAACCCCTCACGAAAGGGGACAGCATCAATCGTCAGCAGAACCGCACCCGTTTTCGGCAGGCGCAGCAGCACCGACTGGTGACCGGGAACATGCCCGCTGGTTTCGATCAACGTTAATCCCGGCAGCAGTTCGGTGTCGCCATCCACCAGCCGAATCCGTTCCATCGGCTGATCCCACTGCGAACGGATGAGGGCATAGCGTTCGTTTCCCGGCGCATCTTCATGATGCGCGCGCTGTACAACATACTCCGCCTTCGAGAACGCCCCATGATTGCCCGCATGATCGAAGTCATAGTGTGTCGAGATGACCATATCAATATTGTCCGGCTGCAAACCAAGCGTCGAAAGCTGCTCTAATACCCTTTGCCCGTTCACGAATTCACTTTGCGCTTCGGGGATAATCTCCGGTAGACCGCTGTCAATCAGGATATGCTTGCCGTCATCCGTTTGCACCAAATAGCACACAATCGGAATCTGGTATTCCGGCATCGACCCCACCTGCATCAGATAAAGACGCTTCACAACATTCTGGTTCATCATTCCCCCCTCTGGAATTGGAACATATATTCTATTCCAGTTGTGGTGGTGGGCGCAACATCGGTGGTACTACTCAAGTCATAAACTCTCATGCCTCTCTCTCATGGCATCACGTCTTTTGCCCATCGGGACATAAAAAGTTCCTCGCCTACCCCCCGATCCGCCGTTTTTATACGTCCTCTTAATGCTTTTGCCATGTCCCTTTGCTTACATCATTGTCAAACCATAAAGATGCATTCGTTGTTGTCTCAAAACGCCTCAAAACGGGACACAAAGGACATAGCGCTTAATTCTTCTTCCTGAGCGAACATTGATTTGACCCAAGACAAATATCCTTATGGACAATTTGCCAGCGCGCGCCTACACTCCCCTATTAGGTTCACCGGCATTATTGCCTACTCATGTTGAAAGGCTTTGCGTGGCTTCTCCGCTTGCATCTGCAACTGATTCTGCGACTCCGTTACCTGAAACCGCCCGCCCCATTTTGATCGCTGGAATGGGATCAATCGGGCGGCGGCACTTACGCAACCTGAGGGCGTGCGGATGGGAACATATCATCCTCTATCGCACAGGACACAGCACCCTCCCCGACCTAGACGACGAAATCGCGGGACTCCCCACGTTTTATGACCTAGATGAAGCGCTCGCGCAGCGCCCGCTGGCGGTGGTGATCGCTAACCCGACGGCGGCGCATCTGCCCGTCGCGCTGGCGGCGGCGCGCGCGGGCGCGCATCTCTTTATGGAAAAGCCTATCTCGCACACGCTCGATGGCGTGGCTGATCTCGCGCAAATCGTGGCCTCGCACAATCTGATTGTGTTGGTGGGTTTTCAATTCCGTTTCCATCCTGTGTTGGAGCAGATCAAGGCGCTGGTTGAGGGCGGATCGCTTGGGGGCATCGCGTCGGCAAGCGCGCATTGGGGCGAATATCTCCCCGCATGGCATCCGTGGGAAGACTACAAAATGACGTATGCCGCGCGGCGCGATCTTGGTGGGGGGGTGGCGCTCACCTTATGCCATCCGTTCGATTACTTGCGGTGGATATTAGGTGAGGTTGAGAACGTCAGCGCACAAGTAGGATACAATGGTGGGTTGGAAATTGCGGTGGAAGACACAGCGGACGCGCTGCTGTCATTCGTGTCGGGCGCGGTAGGGCATGTGCATGTCGATTATGTGCAGCGTCCACCATCGCACACGCTGCGGATCACCGCAGAGCGCGGTTTGATCACATGGGATAATGCGACGGGCGCGGCGACAGTGTATCGCGCCGACTCGCCTATGCCGGAAATCATCACGCCGCCGGATGGATTTGAACGCAACACGATGTTTATGTTGCAGACGCGACATTTTCTTGCTTGTTTACGCGGAGATGAATCGCCGCGCTGCACGCTGTACGACGGGATTCGTGCGCTCGAAATCGCGCTCACGATTCAGGGAGCAGGCGGTATGAACCCGCCCAAAACATAAGGTGTGTTATGTTCAATTCCTCGAATGTATCGAGGCTGACTCTCCCAAACTTCATTCTTGTTGGAGCAGCACGCGCAGGCTCTACATTTCTCTATAACACCCTGATTCAACACCCGGATGTATTTTTGCCACCGCGCAAGGAACTGCAATACTTTTCGGCTAAACTAGAAGCTCGGCAGCATCTCGCGCAGCCGTTCGACGCGGTAGAGTACGCGCGCTTTTTCGCGGCGGGCGCTGGTAAAAAAGCAGTTGGCGAGATGAGTCCCAATTATATGTATACGGAATGGTCAGCGCGCATGATTGCCAGCGCGCTGTCGGAAGTCAAACTGCTGTTCGTGCTGCGCGACCCCGTTGAACGGGCATATTCGCACTACTGGCACAATATTGGGCGCAGTTACAAGCATATTCGTAAACGCAAAGAGACACTCTCGTTTGAGCAGGCGCTTGACCGCGAAGCCGAACGACTGCGAAATGGCAGCTACGAAGATCGCCTGTTTTACTCGTATCAGGATCGCGGATTTTATATGCGGCAGATTGCGCGTTTCGTCGAGCGATTCCCGCGTGAGCAAATGCGCTTCATTTTGTTTGATGAGTTGCAGCGCGATCCGGTCAGCGTTATTGACGAACTGTGCGATTTTCTGGGCATAGAACGGATGGCGTTGGGTGAACTGCCGGACAAACATCACGCGACGATCCCAAAATATCTGGCGCTGCATCGCGCGCTCACGCGGATGCGAATGCGAGCGGTCAACGCGCCACCCCCATTTAGCAAGGTGTCGCGGCGCGCGGCGCGCGTGTTGAAGAAGATCATCTGGTCACTGCCGCGCACCACCGAATATCCCCCGATGCGACCTGAAACAGAAACGCGCTTACGTGCTTTATTCCGCGAGAGCAACGCCGAGTTGGCGGCATTCCTCAATTTGGATCGCGTGCTATGGGACGAAAGTTGATCTCATTTTGGCGCGGGCATGGACAATCGCGGGCAAACGCTTAAGATAGTGGCGGGGCAGCACAGCATTTTGCAGCAGCGCGATTGAGGGAAGCAGCGATAGATGAGTTCGATTTTTGAGCAGTACAGTCTGCGCGACCACGTGATTATTCTCACGGGCGGGTGCGGGCTGTTGGGGACGCAGTACGCTGTCGATTTGGTCGATGCGGGCGCGCATGTCGTCGTCGCAGATATTGACGAAGCGCGGGCGGAAAGTGTCGCGCAAGCGGCGATGGTGGGCAAAGAATCGCGGGCAGTTGGCATTGGCGTAGATGTGAGCGACAAAGCCTCTGTCACGGCGATGGTCAAGCGCGTGATGGACTTGTTCGGGCGCGTTGATGGGTTGGTCAACAACGCCGCGATTAACCCGAAGATGGACGCGGACGCGATGAAAGATCACGTCCTAACGTTCGAGAATTATCCAGTCGAAATGTTCAATCAATCGCTGGCGGTCAACGTGACGGGGATGTTCCTATGCGCGCAAGCCGTCGCGCCAATCATGCTGGCACAAGGACGCGGGAGCATCGTCAATGTGTCGTCTACATACGGCTTGGTCGGTCCCGATCAACGGCTGTATGAACGCGATGATCCGAGTGCGCCGAAAACCTTCAAGCCCGTCGATTATTCAGTGACGAAAGCCGCCGTGCTTGGCTTGACGCATTATCTCGCGGCGTACTTCATGGGCAAAAATATTCGTGTGAACACGCTCACGCCGGGCGGGGTGTTCAACGCGCACGATGAAGAATTTGTGCGGCGATACAGCGCGCGCACCACGTTAGGGCGCATGGCGAACAAGACCGAATATTCGGCGGGGCTGGTGTATCTGCTTTCAGATGCATCGTCGTATATGACGGGCGCGAACTTGGTGGTCGATGGGGGTTGGACAGCGTGGTAGTCCATCGCCCCAATGTTGTCGCCATCGTCCCTGCGCGCGGGGGCAGTAAATCGATCCCGCGCAAGAACATCAAGCCGCTGGCGGGCGTGCCGTTGATCGCGTACAGCATCGCGGCGGGACTGCAAGCCGAAACCGTGAGCAGAGTCATTGTTTCGACGGATGACGAAGAAATCGCGGCGGTGGCGCGCGAATACGGCGCAGATGTGCCGTTCATGCGTCCGGCAGAACTGGCGCAGGATATGACGCTCGATCTGCCTGTGTTTCAACACGCCGTCGAATGGCTGCGCGCGAACGGCGATCCGCCGGATGTGGTGGTGCAGCTTCGCCCGACTACGCCATTTCGCCCTAAAGAGATGGTCGATCAAGCAGTGCGGGCGCTCTTAGCCGATCCCACAGCGGACAGTGTGCGCGGAGTCGTGCCAAGCGGTCAAAACCCGTACAAGATGTGGAAACTCAACGACGACGGTTCGATGCGTGCGCTGTTAGATGAGGGCTTCGTTGAACCGTACAACATGCCGCGCCAGCAGCTTCCCCAAACCTACTGGCAAACAGGACACATCGATGCGATTCGCCCTGATGTGATTATGGCGGGAACGATGAGCGGGGCGAAGATTCTCCCCTTGATGATTGAACCCCGCTTTACAATTGATATAGACACGCTGCTCGATTGGGAACGCGCAGAATGGATGCTCGAACGGTTGAATCTCCCGATTGTGCGCCCAACAATAGGCGCGCGCGTTCCGACGCGAACAGGAAAACCATTCCCGCGCGATGTGAAGCTGATCGCGTTCGATTTCGATGGTGTGATGACGGATAACCGTGTGTGGGTCAACCGCGATGGTGTCGAGTGGGTGGCGGCGAATCGCGGCGATGGCATGGGAATCGGCATGGTGAAGGCGAAAGGCGTGGAATGTGTGGTGATTTCACGCGAGAGCGATCCGGTGGTGGCGGCGCGGTGCAAGAAATTGGGCATCGAATGTTATCAAGGTATTGTCGGAAAAGAACCCGTCTTTACGCAGTTGGTTAACAAACGTGGGCTAGACTGGTCACAAGTTATCTACATGGGCAACGACAGCAACGACTTAGGGTGCATGAAACTGGCGGGCTTTAGCGCCGCTCCAGCCGATTCGCATCCATCGGCGCTGGCGGCTGCCGATTGGGTATCGCAGTACGACGGCGGACACGGCGCAGTACGCGAACTGTGCGATTTAATTCTTCAGCAAATGGAGTCATGAGCATTATGGCACGAGAAATCAACATCGGCGGTCACATGTTGGGGGATGGTCATCCCGTTCATATCGTCGCGGAAATTGGCATCAACCACAACGGCGATGTCGAGATCGCCAAGAAACTGATCGATGCAGCAGTGGAATCGGGCTGCGATGCGGTCAAGTTCCAAAAACGCACGCCGCTGCTGGCAACGCCGCCAGATCAGCGTGACAAGATGCGCCAAACCCCTTGGGGCTATATCACCTATCTGGAGTACCGCTACAAGGTCGAATTTGGCTATGACGAATACAAAGAACTCGATGCCTATTGCAAAGAAAAAGGCATTTTGTGGTATGCGTCATGCTGGGACGAAGAAGCTGTCGATTTTATCGAGCAGTTCAACCCGCCGTGCTACAAGATCGCGTCGGCAAGCTTGACGGACAAAACGCTGCTCACACAGCTTAAGGCGACGGGTCGCCCGCTGATCCTTTCGACGGGCATGAGTACGATGGATCAAATTCACGACGCGGTTAATTTTCTCGGTCAAGACAATCTGGTACTGTTTCATGCCACCAGCACATACCCATGCAACCCGGAAGAACTCAACTTACGCATGATTACGACGCTGCGCGAGACTTTCACATGCCCGATTGGATACAGCGGACATGAGGTTGGGCTGCCGACGACAGTCGCGGCGGTGGCATTGGGCGCGTGCGCGGTTGAACGGCACATCACGCTGGATCGCGCGATGTGGGGGTCGGATCAAGCCGCGTCGGTTGAACCCGCCGGGTTTGAACGGTTGGTTAGGTATATTCGCACCGTCGAAGCGGCGATGGGCGACGGCGTGAAGAAGGTCTACGAGAGCGAACTGCCGCAGTTGGCGAAATTGAGAAGACAGTAAAAACACCCTCTCCCCTGCTTATCAGTCGATAAGGGCACAGGATTGCTCCCCTCCCCGAATTCGGGGAGAAGCAGAGGGAGAGATTCGTCGTTGAAATGGATAACGCGCCGATCTACGCGGAATGTAGGCGGCAAATACAGGGATAGAGCGTTGGCAAATCCACTAGGGATGGCGTTACGCAAACTGAATTTGTATCACCCGATGCGGCGGGCAGTCCGCCGCATGACGGATGCCGATCAGCGCAAGCGTGAAGACGAAGTGCGAGCCGATCTCGCCGTGACGCGCGCCGCGATTGGTTCGTGGGCGCGAGAAGGAACGGAACGGGCGAAGGGCGACAAGACCTTCGCCGTGTTGAGCTTCACCGATCTGCCGCTGCATCTCAAGTTTCAGTCGATGATCGCCAAGATCATGCAGTTGGAAGGGTACACGCCGCTGGTGTTCACCTTCAGCGGGGTGATGTTCGCGCCGGATTATTTCGAGTTGTTCGGCATTGAACGCGAGAACGTGATCTACTGGAATCGGTTCAGCCGCGAAATCGCGCCCGACGATGCGGCGCTGGCACATGTAATCGATCAGTTGTTGCCCGCGAACCCAACAACCGCCGACATCATGGCGGTGAACTTTCACGGCGCGGAAATTGGCAAGCACGCGCTCTCGATGACCGCGCGCAAGCTGATTCAAGGGCGGCTGGATTTAGCCGATCCACAGGTGATGCACCTGTTTCGGGCGAATTTCAAACGTGCGGCGCAAAGCGTGATCGCCATGCGCCATTTGCTCGATACGCATCCCGCGCCGATCCAAAAAATGCTGGTGCGCGATGCGGGCTATGTGCCAAACGGCGCGATCTACGAGACCGCGCTTGAACGGGGCGTTGACTGCATCGTCTATGAGCAGGGTCAGCGGCGCGGCACGTGGATACTGAAACGCTATACGCCCGCCACGAAAGGGCAGCATTACTTCTCATTGGCGGATTCGACGTGGGAACACGTGAAACAATCGGAGTGGAAAGCGGCAGATGATGCCAAGCTCAACCAGATTTTCGTGGGGCGCTATACCGCCAACAGCACCGACGATACCCGCCGATTGCAGACGGATAAGCAAGTCAAATCGCCTGAAGAAGTGCGGGCGCAGTTGGGGTTAGACCCCACAAAAAAGACCGCCGTGATCTTCTCGCATATCGCGTGGGACGCGGCGTTTTTCTTTGGTTCATGCCTGTTCGATGACTTTGAACACTGGCTGTTTGAAACCGTCAAGTATGCGGCGGCGAACTGCCCCGACATGAACTGGATCGTTAAGCTGCATCCGTTCAACGTGTTCAAACTTCAGCGCGAAGGCGTGAGCGAAGAAAGCGAAATGAAACTGCTGCGCGCACTCATGCCGCTGCCGGATCACGTCAAGATCATGCGGGCGAATACGGACATCAACACGCAGAGCTTGTTCCCCTTGGTCGATTACGTGCTGACGGTCAACGGGACGGTAGGCATGGAGTTTCCCTGTTACGGCGTTCCCGCGCTGCTCGGTGGTACAGGGCGTTACAACGGGCGCGGCTTCACGATTGAGCCGCAAACACGCGACGAATATTTCGCGGCGATGCGAACACTGCACACCATCCCCAAACTTGACCGTGAAACACAGAATCGCGCGCGGCGTTATTTCTACACCCTCACCGCACGACGGCAAACCGATCTCGAAGATATTGCGCCGATGGAACTCAAACGCATGAACGAAGCGCAAAGCGATGTGAGTGACAACATCCACATTAAGGCGCGGTCACTGGCGGAATTTGAAGGTGCGGGGTCAATCAAGCGGCTGCGGATGTGGCTCGCGCACAGCGATGCATTGGATATTTTGGAGCCAGTGGGGGATGATGAATAGAACCCCACCCCCGTCCCCTCCCCGAATTCAGGGAGGGGAGAAAACACATCTGCGACGTGTGGCGTTTTGTAGGGGCGCGATACATCGCGCCCGCGCGTGTGAGACGACGTGGATACCCAAACGGGCGGCATATATGCCGCCCCTACAATACGTGTGTGATACAGGATACGGGTGGGCATGAAGATTCTGTTTCTGATGCCTGCATCGCCGTTGGGGGACAACATCTCTGGCGCGGCGAGCCGCTATCTGCAAGACCTCAAAGCGTTGGCGAGTTTCGGGCATGAAATTCATGTCGCGCGCATTGACCAGCGCAAACGCTACGTCGGATTGACTGGTGATGCGCCGGAAGTTGACGCGCTGGCGAAATCGTTCGAGCGTGTCGAAATTGCGGATGATCCCAAACGATCAAAAGTTATCGAGGCGGGGTTGGGGGCGCTTGATCCGTTCGCGGCGGCGTATCCCGGCGCGGGATTAATTGGGCGGGAAGTGCGGCGGTTGATCGCGCGGCACAAGCCCGATTTGATCTGGGTGGAACATACCGATATTGCCGCCGGAATGACCGCCATCGACTGCACGGGCAGATGGATATTTTCGCAGACGGATATTTTGTCGCGGGTGCGGGCGATCCGCTTGAGCGCGGGTGGACATCGGCTGACAATGTGGGAACGGGCATCGCTTGATGCGCTTCGGCGCGCCGAAACGCGAATATTCCAGTTTGCTCCCGTGATCGTGACCGGATCGCTAACCGACGCGGCGCGTATCCGCGCGATGGGCGGGCGCGATGTGCGAACGATCCCGATGTTCTATGAAGTCGATGCGCCGGCACAGCTAGAAGTCTGCGCCGCGCCGAAGATCATCCATTTGGGTAGTTTAGAGACCACGGCGAATCGGCTGGGGCTGGAAGCCTATCTCACCAAAGTGCATCCGCATTTGCCGGGTTCACAACTGCACATCATTGGCAGCACGAAGGCGTTGAAAGCGCCGCTGACCGAACTTCTCCAACAGGATGGTGTGCAGGTGATCGGGTATGTCGATGATCTGCGAACGGCGATGCGGGTGGGCGATATTTCGGTGCTGCCGTATGAACACGACACAGGCTATCGCACCAAGCTGCCGCTTCTGATGCGCTACGGTCAAGCAATTGTGACGACGCGGGCGGCGGTGGCGGGATCGCTGATCGACGGGCTGGAATCGGCGTGCGTGATTGTGGATCGGGTGGAAGATTTCCCACATGCGCTGCTGCATGTGCTTACAGATGTGCGCGAACGCGAACGCTTGAGCAAGGCGGCGATGGCGTTCTTCGAGAGGCATTTCACACGCGAAGCCGTGATCGAGATGTATCGCGGGTTGATAGAGGGCTAGAGTGCGCGTATTCATCGAAGTGCATGAGGGGCAGGTAGCGCGAAACCTGCTTGAAAACAATCTGCTTGAGATGCTCACCGAAGGCGGTGCGGCGGTCACGTTGATCACGTCCGGCGCGCGTGTGCCGGAATTCATCGGGCGCTATCAGCGTGAAGGCGTGGAGTGTGTCGATCTGCTGCTGTTGATGGAAGGCGCGCCGAGCCGTTGGGAAAACTACGAGTACACGCTTGGGCGAATGCTCACAAGGCGTGGAATGCGAAGCGCGCGTCAGCTTTTGTGGGATCATGTGGGGGAGCGGCTGGCGGATCGGCTGAGTGACGCGGCACGTGACCTGTTCGCGCAGCGCAAGCCGGATGTAGTAGTCGCTACCCATTTGAGCCAAGTGTACGGGCGGCGGATCATCGCGGCGGCGCGGCGGCGGGGCATTCGCACGGTGGGCAACGTCAACAGTTGGGACAACGTGTGGAAAGGCTTGCGGGTTCGCCCGGAAACGGTCACTTGTTGGAGCGAAAACAACCGCGACGAGATCATCAAACTGGAAGGCTACGCGCCCGAACAGGTGCAGGTCATAGGCGCGCCAGCATTCGACCCATATTTCGCGCCGGATGCCCAATGGACACGAGAACAGCTTTGCGCGCGTTTGGGTTTAGATGCTTCGCGCCCGTATGTGTTGTTCGCTACCTTGGGGCAGTTCAGCCAGCAGATCGATGAGACGTATCCGTTAGAGTGGATGCTCAAGGCAATTGATGACAGGGCGATTCAGGGCAATCCGCAGGTGGTGTTACGGATGCACCCGTGGTCGCGCGATATTTATTTCAAGCGCTGGATGGATCACCCGAATGTCGTGATCTCGCGGTATGAGACCTATTATCCCGGTTTGGGATGGACTCCCACCCGCGATGAGGCGGTGTTGGCGGGCAATTTGATGAAACACGCATCGGCGGTGGTCAGCCCCGGTTCAACGATGTGCATTGAAGCGGCGATCTTCGATGTACCGACGATCATTCCGGTGTTTAATGCGTATATGCCGGAAATTTTCGAGAGCTATTTCAAGCAGACGTGGCTGAACCAGCACTTCGGGCGAATATACAAAAATGATTGGTCACCGATTTTGCGCGATGAACGCGCGGCGGCGGACGCGATCAACCGCGCGCTGACGGATCGCGCGTGGTATGCCGAAGGGCGCAAGGCGATCCGCGAGATGTTTTTGGGGCCGCTGGATGGCGGCGCAACACGACGGTTCGCGGATGTGATTTTGAGTTAACCTCACCCCGCACGAACGAAGTTCGTGCGACACATTCTCCAATATGGAAGATACGTAGGGGTTTGCAAAACAAGTTTTGCCCGTGCCAAACCCGTTGTGCATAAGGTGTGAGACAGATTTTATGAGCAAGTTGAAATCCGCGTGGTTGACGCTCAAACAATTCAGCGTGGGGATGGTGGGGTATGTCAGCGCCCCTGCGTTCTTGATCATTGGCGCGCAAAAGGCGGGGACGACGGCGTTGTTCGCCTATCTCGACGCACACCCACAGATCGTCAAAGGCGCGGCGAAAGAGATGCACTTCTTCGATAACCATTTTGATCGCGGTACAGGCTGGTATCATGCGCGCTTTCCGCTGCCAGCCGCGCTGCATCCTGACAAAATAACCTACGAAGCCACGCCAAAATACTTGTATGATCCCAATGTGCCAGCGCGCATCCACGATTACAACCCGTCGATCAAACTGATCGCGCTGCTGCGTAACCCGATTGATCGCGCTTTCAGCGCGTGGAATGTGCCGGGATGGAACAAGTTCGGCTACGAATCGTTTGACGCGATGGCGCGAGAGCAGGTGGCATATATCGCCGCGCATGGGACGGGCTATCCCGGTTCGCGCCATGTGGGATTTTTGCATCGCGGGTTGTACGCGGATCAACTGAAACGATACTTCGAGCTGTTCCCGCGTGAACAACTGCTCATTCTTGAAAGTGGCGAACTGCGGCGTGATCCTGTTGGGACGATGAACCGGGTCACGGCATTTATTGGTTTGAAATCGCACGACTGGTCACAGGAAGAATATCACCCCGCCAACAAGGGGATCTATACCGCGCCAATGACAGATGAAACGCGCGCGCTGCTGTCGGCATTTTTTCGCCCACACAATGAACGCTTGTACGCGATGCTCGGTGTCGATTATGACTGGGATTAGCGCCGCTCCAACACTCGTAGACGAGAACATCGAATCGCGCTGGATGGCGGGCGCGCGCTTGATCTACGGAGTTACATTGGGCAGATTGCAGGCAAAGGCACGTCCGGCATTTTTGATCATCGGAGCGCAAAAGGCGGGATCAACGGCGCTGTTCAGCTACTTGGAAAAACACCAACAGATCATCCCGCCGCAGGTAAAAGAAGTTCAGTTTTTTGATCACCGCTATGCGTTTGGCAGCCGATGGTACGCGACCCATTTTCCATCGCAGCGAGCGCTGGAAAACGACAAAATCACATTTGAAGCCACGCCGAACTATCTCTATTATCCGGCGTGCGCGGAACGAATTTTTACGTATGATCCGGCGATCAAGTTGATCGCGGCGCTGCGAAACCCGATAGACCGCGCCTACAGCAATTGGAATTGGCGCGGGGGATTAGGGTGGCATAATTTTGGCTACGACTCGTTCGATGCGATGGTGCGCGGCGAAATCGACGTAATCGCCAAGCAGGGGACAGGGTATCCGGGCAATTTGGCACCGAAATATCTTCAGCGGGGGTTGTATGCGGATCAACTGGAACGGTATTTCGCGCTGTTTCCGCGTGAGCAGATCATGGTGATCGAGAGCGCGGCGCTGCGGCGTGAACCTGTCGAAACGCTAAACGCGGTCACGCGCTGGTTGGGCTTGCGCGATCATGATTGGTCGCGGGAGACACTTGATCCGGCGAACGAAAGCGGAAACCGCACGCCGATGAATCCTGAAACCCGGGCGCTGCTGGCGAGTTTCTATCGTCCGCACAACGAACGCTTGTATCGGTTGTTGGGTGTGGAGTATGGGTGGGGGTAGAGAACCTCACCCCCGTTCCCACCCCCAGCCCCGTCGAACTTCGTTCGTCCCGAATTCGGGAAGGGGAGTTAGAGTCGCAGGGTGGGGATGGTTGAGATAGGGTAGATGAGAGCGGGTGCAGTGTATTGCGCTCCGACAAGCGTGTTTTGGAATCGTGCGAATTGTGCGCGTTGGGCAGGTGAGATTTGAAACTGATTGTCATTCTCTCGTGCAAGTATTCCGGCAGCACGATCACAGATTTTATGTTGGGCGCGCATTCTCAGGTGTTGAGCCTGACAGAACTCTATGCGTTTGTCGCCAACAATCGCAAGCCGTTCGCCTGCAAAAGCTGCCAACCGCCGGAAAGCTGTCCCGTGTGGACACAAGAACTCACGGATCGGCTTTTGGAGATTGGCGCGCGCAAAGAGGTCTATGACGCGATTGTGCAGGCGACAGGGACGCAGGTGCTGGTCGATTCGTCAAAGTTGATCGAGCATTGGTATGCGCTCACGCTCAAGGGAATCGATCCGGCGGATATTATCCCTGTGCATCTGTCGAAATCGCCGGAAGAATACGCGGGGAGCGAAAAGAACAAAACGCATGTGAGCAGTTTGGGCGATATTGACGATATTGCTGACCGCTGGTGGCGTACCAACGGCGAGATCATCGACTTCATCGAAACGTTGGGATCTGCGGCGGTGGCGAATACGATCACCGTGCGCTATCGTGACTTGATCGACCATACGCCGGACGTGTTGAAGGCGATTTTGAACGCGGCGGGGCTGGATTACGAGCCGGGAATCGAACGCTATTGGAACTTCAAGCAGCATCCGCTGTGGGGGAATAAGGGCGCGCGTTCGCATTTTGACAGTACGGATAGTCACCCAGAACAGTGGACAGACGAAAGCGAACGCCAGAAGAAGCTCTATACCGAACAGCATCAAACGCTGTTCCGTGATGAAAAATGGCGCGATACCTTGAGCCGCGCCGAGGTGGATCGGCTGTGGGGGCATCCGCGCATCGCGTCGATGGGGGCGCTGTTGGGGTACGCGCATCCGTTCACGCCGTCGGGCGAATGGCTCAACAAACCGACGGACACATGGCAGCCGCAAACAATCGCGGGATCAGACCTTGCCGCGCGAGAACGATCCGCACGCAAAAGGGATGTGATGTCGTCGGAAACCGTGGTGAAGATCAAGCGGCGCGTGAGGAAACTACTCAGAGGGTAGAACAAGACTGTGTTGTAGGGACGCGCTTCTGCGCGTCCGATTTTTGTGCCGCAAAACTCGCCCTCACCCCCGCAAATCTGTCTGCAAGTTGGCGAGTTTGCTCCCCTCTCCCTTAACGTGCGAAGCGACGCAGAGGGGCGGGGGGTGAGGGCAAAATAGACAAATTGACAAACGATTTCCGCTTAATTTGGTGCTTATGGGGCGAGGCATGCCTCATCCGTTCGATGGGAACGGCAGGGGCAGAGAAACGGCGGGGGCAGGACGAAACAAATTTCGATCCCGTCCTACAAACGGATTTTCGATGGGGGATGGATCATGGGTAAACAAGACTCACCCTGTGAACGTTTTAACCGTCAGAAATGAGATAGGTGCATGACCCTTCCAAACTTTGTGATTGTCGGCGCGATGAAGGCAGGGACGAGTTCATTCGCGCTTACGCTGAGGCATCACCCGCAAATCTTTTTGCCGCGCAAAGAGGTGCATTTCTTCGACAGCGGCTACTGGTACAGCAAAGGATTGGATCACTATGCCAGCTACTTTGCAGGCGCAAACGGCGCGCTAGCGATTGGCGAAAAAACGCCGACCTATTCAATTGGCGCGGAAGTCCCCGAACGGATGCACAAGGCGATCCCCAACGCGAAGCTGATCTGGGTGTTTCGTGAGCCGGTGGCGCGGGCGTATTCGCATTACTGGTTTTTCGTAAGCAAGGGTAAAGAACCGCTGTCGTTCAAAGAAGCATTGGCGCGGGAAGCGGCAGGCGAAACGACTGATCGCACGATGCACTACCGGGATCGGAGCGCGTATGCGGCGCAAGTCGAACGATTCTTAGCCTACTATCCGCGTGAAAACATGCTGTTTCTGCTGTTTGAGGATTTGGTGCGCGATCATCATGCGGTGTTGAAGCGAACGTGCGAATTTCTGGGTGTTGATCCCGATTTTCGCTTTAGTGACACGCTGGAAAAAGAGAACGCGACGAAAATTCCACGCAGCCAAATTGTGCAATCAACCGCGTACAGGCTGTTCCACAAGAAGGGAATTCGCGTGCTGCGCTGGATCACGGCGGTGAACCGGCGGTTGGGCGCGGAGAAGTATCCGCCGATGGACGCAGAGATAAAGGCGGAACTGCGCGCGTTTTATGCGCCGCACAACGCGCGGCTGGCGGAGATCACGGGATTGGATGTGTCAGTGTGGGGGAAACGATGAGCCTTCCCATGTTGATGGCGGGCGGATACGGGCGGCAGGCGCGAAACGAGTTTCGCCGCCGCCCCTACAGGCATCAAGAAGGTAATTGAATGACTCCCGCGAAGACGACAACGATCATTTTATGCGGCGGGACGATCAACTATACGCATCTGCCGATTGGTACAAACACGTCGAACGCCATGATCCCTGTGAATGGCAAGCCCGTGATCGGGTGGATTCTCAACGATTTGATCGACAAGGGGATCAAAGAGGCGACGGTGGTGCTGCGCGAAGCCGACACACGCTTGCAGAATTTCTTGCAGCGGGCGTATCGCGGACGCATGGAGATCATGATTGCCGCGTTGGAAACGGATGGCGGCACGATTAACCAATCCCTGCAAACGGGGCTGCGTCATACGCCGACAAATGGCTTGGTGCGAATCATTCTCGGTGATACGCTCATCCGCGATCCGTATCCTGACAACGGCGAAGATTTTGTGTATGTGGGCGATGTTGAAGAATCGCGGCGCTGGTGCATCGCGTTCACCGATTCGCAGGGGCGGATTGTCAATCTGGTGGATAAACAAGAACTCCATACGAGCGAACCCCTACGCGCGTTGGCGGGCTACTATCACCTAACGCGCGGCGATGTGCTGGCGGCGTGTGTCGATGAAGCGGTTGCGGCAGGCGAACGCGAATTGAGCCGTTCGCTGCTGCGCTACAACGCGCGCGCGCCCATTTATGCGCGGGCGGCCCAAGAATGGTTCGACTTCGGCAACATTGATCATCTGGTGGATGCGCGGCGGCGGCTTCTGCAACCGCGTCACTTCAACGCGCTGACGATCAATCCGGTGCTGAACACGATCACGAAAGTGAGCGAGAACGACGCGAAGCTGACTGACGAACTTGATTGGTATCTGGCGATACCCGATGATCTCAAAGTGCTAACTCCGCGCATCGTGCATCATGAGCGCGTCGATGGACGGCTGCGATTCGTGCAGGAATACTACGGCTATCCCACGCTGGCGGAATTGTGGGTGTATGGCGATCTGCACGCTGATACATGGGTGAGCATCCTCAAGCAAGTGTTACGCATCCACCAAGAATTCAAACGCTATTCGGGCGATCTCCCGCCATCCGATGTCCTGACGATGTACGCGGACAAAACGTGGGAGCGCGTCGAGAAACTACGCGCATCTTCGGCATATTGGGCGAGTCTGCTCGAACGGGAAACGCTCGTCGTCAACGGGCGGCGGCTGAAAAATCTGCCGCTGCTGCGCGCCAATATTCAGGCGGCGGCGGAACGTTTGGCACAGACCGCGCCGATCCACATTTTGCACGGCGATTACTGCTTCTCGAATATCCTGTTTGACCTGAACAACCAGATTATCCGGCTGATCGATCCGCGCGGATCGTTTGGTCGCAAAGGCATCTACGGCGATGGGCGCTATGATATTGCCAAGCTGCGGCACAGTGTTCGCGGGCTGTACGATTTCATCACGGCGGATATGTTCGATGTGCAAGAGACAGACGGCATCTTCACAACCGCGATTTACGCGAATGGCACACCGGAAACCGTCGGCGCGGCGTTCGATCATCTGCTTATCAATGCAGGCTACGCGCTGAACGACATTAAGCTGATTGAAGGGCTGCTGTTCTTGTCGATGCCGCCGCTGCATCAAGATAAGTTCGCGCGGCAGCAGATGATGTATATGACGGGGATCGGGTTGTTGAACGAGGTGTTGTGACCTCACTTCTATGTGTACCCATTTAAGCAGAAAGGGGCCCCTCTCCGTTAACGGAGAGGGGAGCAGACTCGCCAATTGGCAAACAGGTGTGAGAGGGTGAGGGCGGGTTTACAACCGAACTCGAAACCTTATTTTGGTACGAATGGGGCGAGACAGACCTCGTCTCTACAATCTGACATAACAACGTTTGTCCTATGACGAAACCAGCAAGCAAGGTTGATGTATGCGACCTAATTTTTTGATCATTGGCGCGATGAAAGCGGGGACAACCGCGCTCTATCACACGCTGAAGCAACATCCACAGGTGTTCATGTCGCCTGTCAAAGAACCGCACTTCTTCAGCTATGAGGGGCGGACGAGTTCGCGCGAACATATCATCACGACATGGGACGAATACGAGAAGCTCTACGATAACGCGGGGGATGCGCTGGCGCGCGGTGAAGCGTCACCAAGTTATTTGCCCGCGCCGCAAGCCCCCGTGACGATCCACAAGTATGTGCCGGATTGCAAGCTGATCGCGGTGCTGCGGCATCCGGTTGAGCGGGCGTATTCGCACTATTTGCACCTGTACAAAGAAGGACGCGAATCCAACGATGATTTTTTGACGGCGTTCGAGCAAAACGAAGCGACGGCGAATCAGCGCGGCAATTCGTGGAACTCGTACAAAAATCAGGGATTTTACGCGAGCCATCTCGCGCGCTATTACAAGTTGTTCCCGCGTGAGCAGGTCAAGATTTTCTTGTACGATGATTACATCGCGGACGCGAACGCTGTGATCCGCGAGATGTTTGAATTTCTGGGCGTTCAGCCGGACTTCAGCGCGGAACAGCGGTGGTACTACAAAAGCGGCAAGCCCAAAAGCCGTTTGATGCACAATATCATCAAGGGGAAATTCCCCCTTATTAAATCGCTGGCGAAGTTGATCCCACAGGATCAACGTGCGCGATTAAAGACAAACTTGCATAATCGAAATGTGCAGCAGGAAAAGTTATCGCCCGCTGCCCGCGCCGCCCTGCTCCCGATCTACCGCGAAGATACGCTGGCGCTGGCAGATATGATCGGGCGTGATTTGTCGGCATGGATGAAATAAGGATGGCATGACCGCCATTACCGGTATTCCCCGCGTGACCGCCTACACTGACTGCGACTTGGTGCATACCGCGTCGGTGTTCACAGGGTTGATCGAACTGGCGCACGCGGGCGAAATCGACCTGTGTTTTAAGACCAACAGCGGCACCCGCGAACAGAACATCGCGCGCCTGTTTACGGTGTGGCTGGAGATCGACGGTTCAGGCGTGTGCATTGACCTGCATGACCGCAGCAATTACGTGTGCGGCGAACGGTTGATCGCCGCGAAAACGTACTACAAAGCCAACTATCACATCGTCCCATCGCAGATGGTACACATTCCCGCGCCGCTGCGCCCGCGTATTCAGCCGTTCGGGGCGTATTTCCCCGCCCGCCCGACCCGTGATCGCGCCGTGATCACCCGGCAGATCGGGCATGTGCTGGCGGAAACGCGAATCGCCAACGATGACCGGCTGTGGCGCGTGTATTCGGCGTTGTTCAAGCGCCGCGCCCGCTATACCGAACGGCTGACACTCCCCGATTATGAGCAAACATATCCCATTGAGCCAGTGATCTTCTTCAACCCCGGCTGCTGGGTGGAAAAAAACCTCACCGCCCGCCAAGTGAATCATCTGCGCGCGCAGTTGATCCGCGCGCTGCGTAAAGAATTCGGGGATCGGTTTGTCGGCGGGTTTGTGCCAAGCGCAGCCGCGCAAGCCCACTATCCCGACCTGCAATTTGATCGCACGCTCACGCACGCAGAATATATCCACATGGGCGCATCGGCGCGTGTGGCGATTTATACCAACGGCACACACGGGTGCATTTCGTGGAAGTTGGGCGAATATCTCGCGGCGGGCGCGTGCATCGTCGGGGAAAAATTGAACAACGAACTGCCTGCTTCGCTTGGCGATGCGTTTGCGGGGTTCAAGACCGCCGATGAGTGTCTCGCGCATTGTCACCGTTTGATGCGCGACGATTCGGCCATGATGCACGCGAGAGAATCGGCGCGTGCGTATTATAGGGAATTTGTGCAGCCGATGGCGCGGATGCGGGCGGTGGTGGGGTGAAGATCGACCTCACCCGGACAGAACCCTCTCCCTAGGAATGGGTAAAAAGCGGTGAAACTTCAACAGCAAAAATACAAGAAAACCTTTTAAGTCGATGTGTATGAGGTCGAGATCCAAAAGTTTTTGCCCTTTGACAGGAGAAAAGTTTTAGTAGAGCGGTGGTTTTTCCCTCTCTTAGGGAGAGG
This sequence comes from Anaerolineae bacterium, assembly GCA_034434595.1. GTDB lineage: Bacteria > Chloroflexota > Anaerolineae > Aggregatilineales > Phototrophicaceae > Flexifilum. Next base: position 48,042 of record DAOTZD010000008.1, on the reverse strand, counting down.
GGCGGGGGTGAGGTTTCTTTAGCATCCCGCATCATAACGTATAATAGACACACAAAATCGTCACCGTTGGAGTCTCCGTGATGCCAGAGGATTCATATTTCCAATTTTCCTCTACACCCTAGCATTGGGACAAATTAAAATCCCGCGCACGCGAAATGTGTCACACGCCAAAGCCTGTGGAAACGACTAAGAAACCGTCGTGTGAAGGGCGCAAAAATCCGGCGACAGCACGCGATATTGGGATTTAATGTCGATTTTGTTTGCATAGAACACCCGCTGATCATTGAAATTGGTGGCGATATTCATGACACGGTGGATCAAAAAGCATACGATCAGGACCGCCAAACGATGTTAGAAAGTATGGGGCATCGCGTGATCCGCTTTCGGAATAACGCTGTGCAAGACAAGCGCGAAATGGTCATCGAGCGTATTGCCGCAGCCCTTGAAATCCCCTCCCCGAACGAAACTCCCTAGCTTGACGTGTTTTCCGTATAGGAAATAGCTCCCGCCGTGCTGTTTTCTTCCCCTCTGCCCAAGAGATGCAGACTCGTGTCATCACCTCTTGATTTTTCCCATCCGTTTGTGCGTGCTATACTCCAATCATGGTTGCCAACAATGAGCAGTGGATCGAAGACCTGAAAGCACGCGGGTGGGCGGGCGCATTCAGCACCGCGCTCGATGTGCTAGAACCGTTTGGGGCATTAGGCGCGCAGATCGCCTATGTTGCACAGCCCGCATTCGGGTTGATTGGTTTAGGGAACATGATTGGTGGGTTGGCGCGGGCATTAGAAACGCCGGAAGGCATCGCCGCGCTGCAAGCTAAACTGCGCGATTCAGAGGCGACGAGCAGCGACCCAAACGACGGATCAGCGACCTGACAAGGGGTGTAAGCGTTGGATCCAACAACACGCATCATCACAATATTGATCATCGCAGCTGTGCTGGCAGCAACTGCTATTTTGACACAAGTTGCCAATGGCAGACGACGGCGGCTTGGCGGCGCGGATGTCTTTCCACTGCGCGCGATTCCTGCCTATGACGAGCTTCCGTTAATGGTTGGCGAAGCGGTGGAAAGTGACCGCCCAATTCATGTGTCGTTTGGCGGCGCGGGAATCGGCGGGGCGCGTACCGCGCTGGCGCTGGCATCCGCCGAAGTATTCTATCAAGCGGCGCGGCGGGCGGCATCCGGTTTTCGCTCCCCGATTGTCACGGTCAGCGATCCAAGCGCCATTCCGCTGGCGTATAACGCGCTCTACGCGGCATTTCGAGCACGCGGCAAAGCCGATCAAGCGCCGTATGCGGGCGTACAGTGGTATGCAGGAAACAACGCGCGGTCAATGGCGTTCGCCGCCGCGCTCACGGGCTTGGCGCATACGGAACACCCAACCGGACACATTCTCGTTGGCACATGGGGCGCGGAGATCGCGCTGGTGCTGGATGCTGCGAATCGCCGCGGCGCGTCGAGCATCGCGGGCAGTGATGATCTGGTGGGGCAGGCGGTGGCGTTTGGCATGGCGACCACGCCGCTGATTGGCGAAGAAATGTTCGCGGCGGGCGCATACTTGGATGATCGTGGCGGCACACTAAGCGCGGCGGTCACAATCGATTTGCTGCGCTGGCTGTTGATACTGGCGATTGGCGCGGGTGTGGCGCTGGTGTTGATCAACAGCGAGGCGCTCGACGTGGGGCGCATTTTGGGACGATGAGAGGCGGACAGCGGGCATGAATCGCTTATTGGGCATCATCGCATCGGCATTTGCCATCGGCTTTGGGCTGCTGGTGCTGTTTGGGCTGCTCTCCGGTCAGCAGGGCGAAGCCTTATATTCGCTGGCAACGATCTTTTTGCAGCTTACCGCCGTCACATTGGGGATAGCCGTTCTCATTGGAATATACAACTTATTCAATGTCCATACACGCCGTATCATTCGTCGGGATCGCGGCTTGATCTACAGCCTTGTGCTGGTGTTAAGCGCCGCGCTGGTGATCGGCTTATGGCTCACCAACAACGACGACGCGAACATGGTCGTGCTGGAAAATGTGCAGGTCGCCATCGAATCGGCGCTCGGCGGTCTGGTCTTATTCGCGCTTGTGTACGGCGCGTATCGCCTGATGCGACGACGAGTAACATGGAGCGGTATCTTATTCACCGCCGTCCTGCTCGTCGTGCTGATTGGCTCGCTCCCTGTGCAGGACGAAACATTATTTACACAGCTTCGCGCATGGTTGTTGGCTGTCCCTGTGAGCGCGGGGCAGCGCGGCATCCTCTTAGGTATCGCACTAGCGACAATTGTGACGGGTGTGCGCGTGCTTACCGGTCAAGACCGTACTTACCGCGAGTAGGGCTGAATTTATGTCCAACAAAGATTTGCCACCTTGGCTGATGGATGATGACGATGAACAGGAATCCAGTTCGTCTATCAAGCCGATCCAACCGATAAATCAACCGCCACCATCGCAGTCTGATCCAAATGCGCCCGCGCCTTGGTTAAGCGGGCTGGATTTTGAAGACCCGAACGAGCAAAAAGAGATCGTCAAGGGCGGTAAGCTCTCGGCGGATTTTCTCGCTAGCGGCGATCAATTGATCGACAAAGTTGAAAGTGAACTGACCTACGATGAATGGTTGGCGCGTCAGCAAGAAGCCAAGCGCGAAAAAAGCATCGAAGAAGAAGTGCCGGAATTTCTCGACACCAGCGACATTCTCGAAGCCGCGCCATCGCCCGACTTACCGCAAACGGGTCAACTGCCAGACTGGTTCTTGGGGCTGGAGAAGCTCGAAGACGACGAACCGGACTGGATGAAATCGGCGGACAAGTTCACCAGCGATGAAGTCGCAAAAGCCGCGCCGCCGCAACCTGATGTGCCGAATTGGATGGATGAATCGGACAAGTTCGCCGCGGGACTGCCCGCGTTTTCCGGCTTTGACGATGAAGATGACGCGCCGAAATCATCCCCCGCGTCTGTTGACGAGAGCATCGATTCGTTCTTCGCATCGCTCAGTCAAGGGACAAGCACTTCCGATGATGGCGAAGAACTCCCCAATCTCGATGCGATGTTCTTGAGCCTCAACGAAGAAGACGAGTCAACCTCTGCGAAGTTTGAGGATGCGTGGGACAATACTCCGGCTGCTCCCGCCTCGTCGTCCGGCACAAGCAAATCCGACGGCGTGACTGCACAGCTTCCGCCGCTGGAACAAGAAGAACCGCTGTCACCACAAAGCGACGAAGAATTATTTTTCAGCGATTTTGGCGATGACGCGCCCGCGCCGAACCAGCAGGCGGCGGCGGTTTTAGATGAAATTCCTGACCGAGACCAAGACACGCTCGACGCGCTGTTCGCGGAACTCATCGAAAAAGGCGCTAACGAAAGTGTTGACTTAAGTTCGCCCGCCGCTGTCCCTGCGTCTGCGACCAGCACCGAAGACCTCGACGCGCTCATCGAAGAAGGACCGGATGAAAGCTGGTTCGTTGACGATGACCCCGATCACATTCGCCCACCCGCGAATCCGATCATCGTCCCCGGCGATGATGAATTTGACGACGAACCCGAACCCATTATGTATTCGGGCGATGACGATGACGAGCAATACGATAACCGGACCTTCAACACCGGGACGCTTAACGAATTAGACGATTTCTTCGGTTCAGTTGCCGCGCAGCGCGATGTCAGCGAGCCAAAACGCAAAACGCCCGAAGAATCGATTCCCGATGTGATCGAAGACCCCGATATTGAATGGTTCTTGAACGCGCCCACCCCGCCCATGACAGGCGAACTCCCTTCGCTTGAAACGCGAGAATCGCCCGCCCCTCAAGCAGCGCCTACCCCGACAGAGCCAACCAACTATGATGACAGCACGTTAAGCTGGCTGAACGAAGTCACCAACATCGTATCGCGCATCACACAGGGCGAAGCGGAACAAGACGAATCGTTTGTTGATGAGGGCGATGCCAGCAATTTCTTTGATGCGCCCGCCCCGTCAATTCCACCGCCGCCCGCTTTTGAAGATTTTGGCATCACACCCGACGATGACGATACCGGCACACTTTCCGGCGGATCAGGCGCGCAGAGGGGTGCTGCCGATGACAATGACCCTTTCGCATGGCCTGATCAAGACACGTATGTCGAACCCGAACCCGCGCCCGCCAGCGAAGGCGCAAATGAAGACTCAACGGGACTCAGCTGGCTGTCGTCGGTGGATGCGTCGGCGGCGGAATTTCCCGCCGAACCCGCGCCCGAAGAACCGTTGATCCCGCGTGTGGCAGAGGTGACTCCCAACGAAGTGCCGCGTAAATCGCTGCTTACAGGAATGCTGCGCGCGTCCGATCCCCAACCTGAAGCAGAAGAATCGCTGCCATCGGATGATGGCACGCCGGATTTCTTTTCCAACAGCTATAGTTACACCCCGCCGCCCACCGAATCGGGCGCGTCCGCTGGTGATGCTGAACTGCCGGACGATTTCACCTTCGATTTTGAGCAGCCGGAAGTTGAACTGCCAAGTCCAGCGTCCGGCGATGATGTACTCGACGCGGCGTGGATGACCGAATCGCTGTTGGAAGAACCGCTTTATGACGACGCGCCGCCGCAGCCAACAATGGGCGCACAGTCGATGTTCGCGGGGGATGAAGCCCCACTCCAGAATGTGGGGACGGAGTTCAACGCGCAGGCATCGTTTGACGATGAGCCGGAACTCGCGTTCAACGCGCAGCCGTCGTTCGACGATGAGCCAGAATTGGCGTTCGACGCACAGCCGTCGTTTGAGGACAATGAACCCGTTTTTGACACGGGCGGGCTGAAGTTCGAGGACGAAAAAACCTTTGATACAAGTGGGCTAAAGTTTGATGAAGAACCCGCGTTCGACACGGGCGGACTTAAGTTTGATGACGAACGTGCGTTTAATCCATCGTTTGATACGCCGGAGAACGCGGGCAAATCGACGGGCGAATCGATGCGTGATGAAAACGATCTATTTCGCCTGACCGACGAAATCCCGGACTATGACGACAGCAGCGCCGAACCCGAAACCCCCGACGCAGATGACGAACCGATTGAACTGGAAGCGCCATCGCTCGACTTTTTGATGGGTGATAGCGAAGCTGCGTCGGGCGATGTGCCGCCTCTCGAACCTCAAACGCCGCAGGACAGCGACGATCTTTCGTGGTTAAACGAAGTGCCAGAAATACCAACCCCCGCTGAAGAACCGCGCTTGCCCGATACATCCCCACTGCCCATGCGTGCCGATTTCGCCGACGATATTCGCACGGCGACAGGCAGCACCGACGAACTCAAAGAACAGGCGGCGCAAGCCGAAAAAGACGCGCAAAACGCTTTCGCCCAGTTCACCCCGTCTGCGAACGAAGCTGAAGGCAGCGAGTTCGAGATGCCATCGTTTGACGATGACATGAGCTTTGAACAGCCCATGCTTGAATCGCAAGGCGATCAACCGCAAATCGCGGAATTTGACGAAGAAGCCTTCTTCGATGCGCTCGAAGATGAAGCCGCGTCGGAACAAATCGAAGCCGCCGCTGAAGCAAATGAACTCGATACATCGGCGCTGACAGCGAACGCGGGCGGCGGCGACAATTTCTTCGCGGCGTTTGATGACGCGAGCGACGAAACCGCTTCCTTAGGCGGCGCATCAAGCGGGACGGGCAGTGGTACGCCATCCGGCGATGACGATTTCTTTAGCGCCTTGGGCGTACAGGACGAATCCGCGCCTGAAAACGGCGATTTCTTCGGCGCGTTAGGCGTAGACGAACCGAAGTCGAACGCGGACGACGATGACTTCTTCGCCGCGCTTGGCATAGAAAGCGATCAACCCGCCGCACAGTCAAGTGGCGGCGATGACGATTTCTTCGGGGCGCTGGCGGCGGATGCGTCAGCGAATGTGCAGACGGGCAGCAGCACCAGCGATGATGACAGCAGTTTCTTTGACGAGCTCAACGCCGAACCCGATCATGATGAGATGCCGCCGATTCACCCCGCCGAAGACGGTACGGGCGAATTCTTCAAGTCGATGGATTTCGACTTCGAGAGCGACACGCCCGCGCCCCAAAGCGGCGGAAGCGACGAAACGGGCAAGCTGAACTTTGACGAATTGTTTGGCGGCGCGGCGCATGGTGATGCCCCGCCAGTCGATGATGAAAAAGAAGCATTCGCCGCTGCACCCGCCGAAGCAGCATCACCTGCCTTCACCGATATTGAAAGCTATCTCGCGTCACTCAATACCGATACGCCGGACATTCAACCTGCTGCCGCCGCTGCTTTCACACAAACCGATGTAGACATTGAAAGCCTGTTCAATGAAGGCTTGTCCGCGCTTAACCAGCCGCGCGAAGCCACGCCAAGCGATATGCAGCAGACGTTATCGCCGGATTGGTTGAGCGAAGTGCAAGCGTCGGTAGGTGAAGTGAGCGCGTCCGCGCTGGTGCGCCAGCGCAAGGATAAACCGGAAGCCGAACTGCCGGATCGTTTGAAGAAACTGCGTCAGCGCGAAAAAGCAGTCGAAAAGGCGCAGGAAAAGGCGAGTGAACCTCCTAAACGGCGTGGCAAACGCGCCACAGATGAACACGCCGCCGCTGAAGCCGATGCACTTTCGACGGTACTCCCCGGCGCGCCCGCGCTTGCGCCTGCCGCCATCAAGCCCGGCGCGCTCACACTGGCACAGTCAGTCGTGCTGTCGCCCGCGCAGCAGACCAAAGTTGATCTGCTCAAATCGCTGGCGCAAACGTCAGCGCCAAGCGCCACACAGGGATCAAACCGCCTGAGCGCGATTGATCTCACGTATGACACGCCTTATCTGCCGGGTCTTGAGGATGATCCCAATATCATCCTTGATGCGCCGCGCACCGATGCGTCAAAGCCGAGCGCCAAACCCGCGGCGACACGCAAGCGCGCCCGCCGCCGCATGAAAGTTCGCGTGGATCGTCTCTTAATTGCGCTGTTCTTGATTCTTGTCGTCGCCGCGCCCTTCTTTGTCGCAGAACTGCGCTTGGGCGAACCGCCACCCGCTTCGCTGATCGAAAATCCACGCGGCGCGGCGGTGTTCACCGCAATGGAGAGCATCCAGCGCGATGACTATGTGCTGTTCGCCATTGAATACAGCCCCGCGTCGGCGGGTGAACTCGACCCGATGACCGAATCCCTGCTGCGTCATGCCATTTTGCGCGGTGCGCGCCCGGTCATCATTAGCACCAATCCGTTTGGTGTGCTGCGCGCCGGCAACATGATCGCCCGCATCAACACGGACGAACGTTTCCTCAACCGCATTGACCAACCCGACGCGACATTGATTGCCAATTTGGATTACTACCTCATCCGCTACTTAAGCGGCGGCGCGATTGGCTTACGCAGTTTTAGCGAACAGCCCGGCACGGTGCTGGCGCTCGATATCGAAGGGCAGCCAACACTCTTGCAAGCCCGTTCGCTGGCGGATTTCGCGCTTGTGACGCTCATCACCGACAACTCCGAAGACATCCGCACGTATGCTGAACAGCTTGCCCCTATGCTGTCTGCTCCCATGCTGATCGCCGCCGGTTATGCCGCCGCGCCTTCCGCCGAAGTGTACGGGGCGGATGGCGTGCTTGTCGGTTTCGCGGATGCGCTGACGTATGAAAATCTGCTCCCGGGCATTGGCGCACTTGAACGCGGCGAACGTCAGCCCACGCCCACCCCGACGATCCCCGCTCCGGCGGGTGACACGCAAACGGGCGGGGCGGACGCAACCGAAGCAGCGCCCGGTACGGGTCTCATGGGTGTGATCATCGCGGAAACGACGGTCAACGTTCGCAGTGGGCCCGGCACGAATTTTGGCGTGATCGCCGCCGCCACCCCGGACCAGCAGATCGAAGTATTGGGCTTCAGCGATGACAGCGCATGGGTAAATGTGCGCTTTGAAGATGGCAGTGAAGGCTGGGTGTCGCAGCAGTTCGTCCGCATCAATCCGCCGGAACAAAGCCGCGATACGGGCAAGTTTGGGCGCGCGAAACAGGCGGACGATCCCACACCGCGACCAAGCCGCACACCCCGTCCCGCCGACGCTGAGGCGACTGTTGATGCGACTGAAGATGAAACAGCCGTGACTGGCACGCCGGAAGCAACCGCCGAAGCGGGCGGCGCGCTGCCAGAAATAACGCTGCCGCAAATCACCCTACCCACCTTCACGTTCGATGCCGAACTCGATGCAGAGGATTATCGTGAAGGGCGCTGGTATGCTTTGAACCTTGGAATCGTCGCTTCGGCGGCGGTCATCGCCCTTGGCGCGGTGATCAACATTGTGCGTGGGCTGCTGCGTAGGAGACAACGGGATTGAGCGTCGATCAGATCGGTTTGTGGGCGGGGTTCGTCCTCACCCTGATGATCTTCAGCTACATATTGGGCGATAACTTTCTGTATCGCTTGGCGGTATACGCCTTCGCGGGTTTGGCGGCGGGCTTCGTCACGATGGTCACTGTCGAAAGCGTGATCTTGCCGTGGCTGCGCGCAACAATTGGCGCGGCGCAAGCGTCACCGCTGAACCTTGTCGTTGGAGCAGTGCCATTTGTGTTCGGGGCGCTGCTTCTGGCGCGCACCACTCAGCGATGGGGACGTTTAGGCAGTATCGCGCTCGGCTTTATCGTCGGCATTGGGTCGGCGGTAGCAGTTGTTGGCGCGGCAAGCGGAACGCTCATTCCGCTGACAGCGCGCACCGTTGATGAAACGCGCGTAGCGGCGGCGGTGTTGAACGCCACCGATGACAGTCTTGGACTGCTCAACAGTTTCATCGTCGCGCTCGGCGTGATTTGCACGTTGGTGTATTTCCAGTATTCGGCGCGGCGCGTGCCCGGCTCAATGACACTCACCCGGCGCGGATTAGTCACGCGGGCGATGGGCGCGGTTGGGCAGAGCTTCATCGTCGTCACACTGGCGGCGCTTTACGGCGGCGCGATCCTCACTGGACTGACGATCTTCACGGACCGCATGGCGTTCTTGCTTCAGCGGATTTTGGGGAGCTAACGGGATGACGACTGCTCCAACAGCAACTTCTACTTCAACCAATGAGATCGCCAACGCGGGGAATATCGCCCGCACAGGCTCGATTCTCGCTGTCGATTTCGGCAATGTTCACACGCGCGCGGTCTTGATCGATCTCGTGGACGGCGTGTATCAGCTCGTCGCATCAGGCGAATCGCGCACGACGGCGGCATTTCCTGATGGCGATGTGAGCGTGGGACTCACCCGCGCCGCATACACCATCAGCCAAACCACTGGACGGCGGCTTCTCGACAGCAGCGGACATTTGATCACCCCAGAACAGCCTGACCGCAGCGGCGTAGATATTGTGCGCTTCACTGCCAGCATCGGGCGACCTTTACGCACGGTGTTGATGGGTTTGGTGAGCGAGATCAGCATCGCAACGGCGATGCGCGCGGCGGCGGGTACTTATGTACAAGTTGTCGAAACGTTGAGCCTTGATGATCAGCGCACGCCGCAAGAACAGCTCAACGCGATCATCCTTGCGCGTCCAGACTTGATCTTTATCACCGGCGGCATGGAAGATGGAGCGCGTCAGCCTGTGCTTGATCTCGCCCAGATGGCGAAATTGGCGCTCCGCTTCATGGACAGCAGCATCAAGCCGCCCGTGTTGTTCGCGGGCAATACCGCGCTCCATGAGGAGATCGCGGCGATGTTCAGCGGAGTCACACCCGTGTATTTCAGCGACAACGCCCGCCCGAAATTGAGCGTTGAACGGCTTGATCCCGTACAGTTGGAGCTTGCTGTCGTGTATGATTCGTTCGCGTCATCGCGCGGTTTGGGCTTTGAAACCGTCAGCGCGCAAAGCGATACACCGGTCATTCCCACCGCGCAAAGCTACGACATCATCACTGAATATTTGGGGCGCAGTTTGCGCCTCGAAAACCGCCGCGCGGGCGGGGTAATCATCGCGGATATTGGCAGCGCGGTCAGTACGCTTTCGGCAAGCATCGGCGGACGTGTGACTACCAGTATCCGCACCGATATTGGCGTAGGACACAGCGCCAAAACACTGCTCGATTCTGTCGGTATCAATGCCGTGCGTGGGTGGCTGCCATTTGTCGCGGATGACAACGAAATTACGGCGTATGCGCTCAACAAGACACTGCACGCCGCTTATGTGCCGGATACGCATCGCAGTTTATTCTTAGAACATGCGCTGTTACGCACGGCATTTAGATCGCTGCTGCTTGCCAGTCGCCCCGCGTGGACACCCGACACCGCCTTAGACAGCGCCAACGAACTTATGCCGCCCGTCCACCAGATTATCGGCGCGGGATCGTCGATCACGCGCACGGGGCGCGCGGGCATGAGCGCGATGCTGATGCTCGACGCGGTGCAGCCGACGGGTATCGTCCGTCTGCAAGCCGATGATGGCGCGTTGATTCCGGCGTTGGGATCGTTGGCGCGCACCAGCCCTGAAGCCGTCGTGCAGGTGCTTGAAGCTGTTGGCTTGGAAGACTTGTGTACCTGTGTCAATTTGTCCGGTACGCCGCGCGTCGGGCGCAGAGCCGCGCGCGTGAAAGTCACGCTGTATCACAGTGATGGCAGCACCGAAACAGAAAAATTTAACGTGTTCGGCGGCGATCTGTGGGTGTATCCGCTGGCGCTGGGGGCAAAAGCGACGATTCGTATTAATGTGGTGGGGCGCGGGTTACACGCGGGGGGAAGCCGCCGCTTAAAATTGGAAGTCGAAGGCGGCACAGCCGGATTCATCATCGATGCGCGCGGGCGACCCCTTCCACTGCCCAAAGTGATGCGGGCACGCGCCGCGACTCTGGCGCGCTGGTACGCGCAAGCGACGGGCGATGAGATGATCGAAATCCCGGAAGCGTGGCTGCAAGAAGTCAAAGCGGAAAGCGCGCGCGCCCCACGCCAAACCCGCGCGGAACGCCGCGAACTCGAACGCGCGGGAACATCAAATCGCCTGCGTGATTTAGAAGCGGAAGCATCCGCGAAATCTGCCCCGCCCAAGCGTGGGCGGCGTGTGAAAACCGAACCGGAAGTCGTTCCGCCGTTCGATGAGCCGGTGCCACCCGCAGGCGAAAAGAAAGACGACGACTTCGATGAACTGCGAAATTTGTTTTCGTAACAAGGGAAACGAATCTTGACGAATCCAGACCTCTACTTTCCCGGACACCGCCACCTGATGCGGATTGCGCTGCTGAAGCGCGAACGTCGTTTGCCCGATGGTGTCAGCGGCAGAATCGAACGTGCGAAAAATGCGCGTGTCGGCGTGAAGGATGTGGTCGCGCGCGGCGCACAGCCCGCTCCCTATATCGTGATCGACGCGGCGCGTGAACTGCGTTTACGCAAACCAAGTCAGCTTGAAGCCAAGATGGTTGTCACAGTTGGGGATGAAGTCGCACAGGGAGAACTGCTGGCGGGCAAGTTGACTCGCAGAGGCAAGGCGAAAAAAGGCAAAGCTATCCTTGCGCCGCGCGCGGGGATTGTCACGTATATCGGGCAAGGGCGCATCATTTTGCAAGAAACGCCCGTCCCTGTCGAAGTCGAATCCGGTTTGGCGGGCATCGTCATCGATGTAGATGGCACACGCGGCTTAACCATTGAAGGTTATGGCGGGGTGCTGCAAGGTGTGTGGGGGAATGGTCGCCGCGCGTTGGGTCTGCTTCGCGCAGAACCGAGCGATGGGTTAGAATCTGCCTTCAATGAAGCGATTGACGCGCAATATCGCGGCGCGATTTTGTACACCCGCCGCCCGCTCAAGCCCTTGAGCTTGCAGGTGATGGAAGATCAAGGCTTCGCCGGGATTATCGCGCCAAGCATGGCTCCAGAGATGATCGACGCGGCGATGCTGGCAAAAGGCGCGATTTTGCTCACCGAAGGCTTCGGTGAAGAACGCATGAACCCAACCTATTTGCAGTTTTTGAGCGAAAACGACGGGCGGCAGACGGTCTTGGACGCGCTCACGCCCTCGCCATTGAGCGTCAATCATCCAGAGGCATTGTTCACCGTGCCATTGGGCGATACACGCCCGCCATCGTTCAACAGCAATGTCGTACTGCGCGCGGGCATGACCGTCCATGTCACACGCGGAGATGGATCAACCGCAACAGGACTGCTGACCGACTTGCCAAAAGCGCCTGTTTTATTAGACAATGGTCTGCGTGTGCCTTGCGCGGTTGTCAAACTGGCAACAGGTGAGGTTCTAGAAGTACCATTGGCGAATATTGAAGTTTATGGGTAAAACAAGCGCGTATTATTTTCGCAATACCTAAAACGGGACTTTTCTGCCACCTCACCGTAAGGGGGATGCATGAGCGACAGACGCGATTTCAACTTTGACGACGATTTCTTGGACGACGATCAGGGGAGTAACGGGCTATTCGACGATATTGAAGACCCCTCTATAGGCGGTGACTTCGATCAGGATATGCCCGATATTAGCGACGAAGAACCGGAACGCGGCACTAACCGCACGTTTGTCGTCCTCGCTGTCGCCATGATCTTGTTGTTTGTAGTCGGCATCGGCATCGTGTTGGTAATCGCGCTCCGCCCCACCGGACCCACCGATGCGGAATTGACCGCGACGGCTGCTGTCAACTTCAACAACACGCAAATCGCGTTCATCGCCGCGACGAATACGCAAAATGTCGAAAACGATAACGCCACGCGCACGGCGGATACGCTCAATATCCAAATGACACAAACGGCGCTGGCATTTACCCCCACGCCGACGGATACATCCACGCCCGCGCCGCCAACGGATACCCCGCCGCCGCCCACGCCTGATCTGACCGCGACAGCCGCGTTTGAAGCCTTGAGCGCCATCGCGCAGACGCAAACGGCGCTGGCGCAGCCGACGAACACACCCACATCGACGGATACCCCCGCTGGCGCGGCAATCAATCTGCGCGAACAGTTCGCCACTGAAGTCGCCTATGCGACCCGCGCGGCGGAATTCCAACAGGGCGTGCTGGCGACACAGCAGTTGTTCGCCACGCAGCTTGCGTCGGATGCAGCTGACCTTTCCGTTCTGGAAGCCCTGCTTTCCGAACAACAGGAAACGCTGCAAGCCCTCTTGGTCGATGCGACTGCCGCCGCCAATGCCGTCGGTCAAGTAGACGCGGGCTTGGCGACAGCCGCTGCCACCAATCCGCCGCTCAATGACGCGCTCGTACAGGCGACAGTTGCCGTGCAGCCGACGCGCGAATTCGTCCAGAACGCTGAAGCCCTTGCTACTACTGTCGCAAGCGAACAACAAGCCGCCCTGACGGAACTCCCGCCGGAAGACCCTGCCATCGCCGCCGCGACTTCGACGGCACTTGCTGTCATCCCCGCGCTGGCGACGAACGTAGGTTTAGCCACTCAAGCGGCACTCATTCAGCGTGAACAGTTCATTCAGCAGGCGGAAGCTGGTCCCGCAACCGCCACGCCCACCATCGTTGTGACGAGTTCGCTCGATGTGGTCAATCAAACCGCCACGGCGATTGCTGGCGCGTTCCTGACGGCAACCGCGCAAGCCGCGCCGCAGGAAACCCCTGTCGCGCCGGATGCGACGGTGATCGCCGTCACGCCCGGTTTCACGCCCGTCGTCGTTCCTACCGCGCTCCCCGATACGGGTCTGTTCGATGACATCGCGGGCGGCGGCGGTGGCGCGGGTGCGTTGATCCTCGCCGTGTTCGGGTTAGTCGGCGTGATTGTGGTGGCGCGTCATCTCCGCGCACGTTCACGAAAATAACACCAACTATCAACAAAAGATGGGCACGGACGGAATGAGTTCCACGTGCCCTACGCTGGGGTGCAGTCGAAATCGGCTGCGCCCCTTTTTTTGTTATAATGGCTAAATTGTCAAACGGGTTTCCTCTCACATAACCTCATGCGGTTTGATACAGTCAAAATCAGCGCGTATCTGGTGTATCTCATTCAAGGGCAGCGCCCCAAAATGCACGTCGTCGATGATGGCGGCGACATTATTCATGTTCGCTTGCAAACGGGCGAAGACATCATGATTTACTTGATCGAAAATGAGATCACCGATTACGAGATCAAAAACATCGTCAACGCCAACAGCGCCAATCGCGTCCACAGCCTGTTTATCTTGTGGTGCGATCTGCTGCTGCCACGTCACGGGATGTACTACATCCCCGACGAATGGATGGCGGTGCTGTTGGCGCTGCACGGTGATAAAATCTACGCCTTCGATGCGTTCGGTCCCGATGTATTCGTATTTCCGATCCATTTTGAAGGCACAGGGATCGCGCGCGATATTAAGCACGGCGGCATGATCGATCCGTCACTGTTGAGCGCCAAGCGCGTTAAAACGCCGTTCGCCAACGATCACGTCAGCGGCGTGTGGTTAAGCGCCGATTTTGAAGTCAGCGTGTATTCGACCAATCCCATGCAGCGATATTTTGATATTCTGGGCATCAACCCGAACACGGATCGGGAACTCATCAAACGGGCATATCGCCATTTGGCGCGCAAATATCACCCCGACGTGAACGACACGCCCGAAGCGACCATCAAAATGCAGCAGATCAACGAAGCCTATACGCGCATCCTCGCGCATTTGGAAATAGAGGATGCGCCGTAACGGTTATTGTTCGCGCACACGAATCGGCGTGACGCGGATTAGGCTGGAGAACATCGCTGCCATTGATTCCGGTGTCATTTTGATGTCTACAATGCCCTGCGCGTATTTTTGCTGGTAAATCGGGTTCTCGTTCGCCTTAACGGGCGCGTGATCAACCGTTGCCTCGCCCATAATGACGAAAAAGGCTTCGGCATCGTGCGAATCGGCAAAGCTCAATGCGACTTTGTTGTTGGCGGCGATGTTGGCGATCTTCTGTGCGTTCGGCTGGCTGTAAATGAGAAACGTTTCGCCTTCACGGATGAACCATACAGGCGTAGGCTGTGGCATCCCGTCGGATCGCACAGTGGTGAACCACACGTAATAGGCTTTGTCGATGCGCGCTCCCAATTCGGGACTGATAATGACAGTCATGAAACTGATCCTCTACACTCGTTTGAATGGCGCGTTTGATCATATCGACTCCACGTTTTACGCGCCAAACTGCAACAAAGGATAGGAACGAGTGCATTCGGAAATGGGGGTGAAAGAGGATAGGCTGGAGGTAGGCGATACCAAGCAAACGAGAAGAACTCAAGTCAGCCATCATAAAACGCGTGGAGGAATTGGTCGAGGGATCGCTGAAGGAAGGCGAAAAGCAACAAAGTTTGAGCGCCATCGAGGAGAGTGTGTTGGCGATGGGACACGAAGTGAATGAACTGTTGACCCATGGATTGGTGGCACAACAAGAGTATCATCGACAAGCGGAACAGCCTATCTGTGCACAATGCGGGCAGCGGTTGCAGGCGAAAGGCAAAAAGCGTCACTATATACGGACGCGGAGCGGAGAGGTTGAGGTGGAACGGAGCTACTACTACTGCTCCAAGTGCCAACAAGGCGTTTTTCCCCTAGCTGAACAGATGGGATTAACGCACAAGGGTCTGAGTCTAGGATTGGCAGAGCAAGCAGTCTGGTTGAGCAGTCTGTTGCCCTACGAACGAGCGGAGGAGGTGCTGGAATGGATCGGGGGGCTACCAACTGCCTGCCACAACGCTTTGGGAACACACGCAGCGCGTGGGAGAGGACTGGCGAAAGGCTGAAGTGTCACAGCAAGTTAGTGTAGAACGCACGCACTGGGAAAGCCGCGCGTATGCTGGTCCTGCGCTCCGCTGTCCTAGATGGTTCTTTCCATCGTCGCTGGCACGCCGCCTGATTCCTACCCCCATTTCCGAATCCACCTCATAATAAGTGACAAATCGTACCGCCCCAGCGTTTAGGGCGATATACTTTTCCCTTTATCGATGATTGTGAACCCTTCATCAAAGGAATTTTATGAACCGCCTTGAAGAAGTGCAGTACAAACATGACCTGATCAAGAAGGTGCTGGACGCGCATCAAAGCGATGTGATGTGGGTGCTGAAAACCCGCAACATCGCATGGCTGACGGCGGGCGCGGATGCCAGTATCCCGCTGGATACCGAATTCGGAATTTATTCGCTGCTGTATACGCGCGATGCCCGCTACGTCGTAACTCAGAACATCGAGTATCCACGTTTGCGCGATGAAGAAGAACTGGAGTCGCTCGGTTTCGAGTTCAAAGTCTATGATTGGTACGGCGAAACACCGGAACGGATTCACGGCTTTTTGTACAGCGTTGATCCGCAAAATGCCGCTGATGGTCGAAAGGTCATGATCACCGACGCGGCGGCAGAAGCCGATCTATTCCCGCTGCGTTCGGTGCTGCTGCCGGAAGAACAAGCTCGTTTTCGCACGCTCTGTCAGGATGCCGCCGCCGCGCTCGAATGGGCGGTCAGCGCTGCCCGCCCCGGCGAAAGCGAATGGAAAATCGCCGCGCGGCTCGATCAAGCGTGCCGTGAGCGCGGAGGAGTGGCGATTGTTAACCTTGTAGCGACGGACGAACGCATTTCGCGCTTTCGTCATCCGCTGGTGACGAACGCGACTTTTGATCACACGTTGATGATGGTGGTGTGTATGCGCCGCGAAGGCTTGATCGCGGCGGCGACCCGTTTCTCGCATGTGGGCGCAGTTTCGGCGGAACTCGCGGAGAAGGTGCGCCGCGTGTCGATGGTTGATGCGGCGGCGATGATCGCCAGCAAACCCGGTCGCCGCTTAAACGAAGTGTTTGCCGATATTCAAGCCGCGTATGCCGCGCAAAGCGAACCCCGCCAATGGCAGTTACACCATCAAGGGGGGCTGATTGGCTACAACTCGCGCGAACAAATCGCCACGCCGCTGACCGACACCGTGATCTGCGCCGGACATGCCTTCGCATGGAATCCGTCGATTGTCGGCTACAAATCAGAGGACACGATTCTGGTAAACGACAGCGGCTTTGAAATTCTCACTATGTCCGGCGGGAACTTCCCGACGCTCACCGTTGAGGTAAACGGTCAGCGCGTCATCCGCCCTGCCATCCTTGAGGTCTAGTCGGGGCGACTCGGCGGGTCACCCAATGTGTACCAAGATTAGGAACAAACTGCCCTCAAGCCATGCCCATATCCCTGCAAACGATATGGAAATTGGCGAGTTTGCTCCCCTCTCGGTTAACAATCCGACAGCAATCGCGCATGTTGTAGGGACGCGAACGAAACTTGTTTCGTCCGGCGCGTCCGCTTGCTTGCACATCACGGACATGCAGAAAGGCTTGTCCGCAAATAAAAGCTTCTCGCTCGGTTTGCCGCTGTAGGCTCCGAACCCGGCTTCGCTTAGGCTGCGAGAAGCGCGCTGGCTGAAGCCGGCTGGTAGAGCGTCTGGGCGTGAAGATGGGGTCACAGCAGACGTTGTGAAGCCCGCTTCAGCGGGTGTAAGCATCAGGCGGGGGTGCCGACGCAAGCGAACGAATTCTCCCAATGCGGACAAGCCTAAAAGCGCGTCCCTACGCCTGTTGTCTCCCTAAATCATCGCTCGCGTTCTCAGCATTATGAAAACTGTCCTGTCCTCAAGCCGCTTGCAGAGAGCGGGTGACCGGCTTGCAAGTGGAATCCGTAGGGAATATGATCTCCATCATTGGCGGATGTTATTGAGGTTTGGCGAGGATGGGGGCGAACTGGTCGAGGACAGTGTTCCAGTCTTTGAGATATGAATTGAGAGAAGATAGACGCAGTCCGCGGATGGGAGAGTCTATGCTTCTTAGATATTCTTCTCCAGCAGCCGTTCGACAATGACCACATCACGCCAAACGCCATCCAGCTTGGCGTGCTTTTCATACACGCCGACTTCACGAAAGCCGAACTTCTGGCATAAGGCGCGTGAGGCGGTATTTTCGGGAAAGATGCGCGACACCAATTTCCACAACCCAACCGCTTCACATTCCGAGATAAACGCTTCCATCAAACGGCTGCCCACGCCTTTGCCCTGCTGCTCGGTGGCAATATAGACCGAGAATTCAGCGATCCCCGCGTAACACTCGCGTGCGCGGTAGGTGGAGGCGGAAATCCATCCCCCGATGCTCGTTTCAACTTCTGCCACCAGAAGCGGATGGCGGGGGTCACCAAACCACGTTTCAATCTCGGCGGGCGTGCGCGGGCGGGTTTCAAACGTGGCGATGCGCCGCTCAATGCCTTGATTGTAGATACGGGCAATTTCGGCGGCATCGCTGATGTGTGCGGCGCGCACCGCAATCGATAGAGCATCGGGCATGATTACGTCTCCAAAGTATTTTTGCGGCGGACCCGCCGGGCGAAACAAGTTCCTCTCGCGTCCCTACAAGCGACATTTTCCTTGTGGGGATGATGCATGAGTCCTCCAACATGACGGATTGTTGGGTAGAAGCGGGCAGCGGGCGCGTCACAACGCGCCCCTACATTACCCCGCCGATTCGCTGTGCTGTTTGGCGCAGCGTTCGAGGGCGCGTTGGGCTTCGCGCACGTTGATCTTGGGCGCAGCGGCGGTGTAGAAGCGCGCGGCGGTTTGCGCGGCGGCACGCTGACCCGCTTCGCTCGTGTCGCTCAAATTGAGCGCAAAATCCGCTTCGTGCAGGTCGGTGATCGGCTCCAGCTTAATTTCGGTGATGTTCTCGCGGCGCACCCGTTCGAGGGTTTGGCGGCGCTTGTCGCTCTCGGCGGCGCGGGAGTCGCTTCCTGCCGCGCGGTAGTAATCACGCAAGCGCGTTTCAAGGTCAATGGCAAAGGTCAAAATCGCGCCGAAGGTGTTCAGTTCAGACATGGTTTATCCGCGTTATTCGCCCTGCTTGCGGGCGTAGTTCCGTTTGAGCATACCAGTATACCGCATCATGCCAAGCCGTTCGTAGAAGGGCTGCACGTCGGGGTCGCAGATGAGATCAACCGCGTATAGGTGATCGAGCTTGGCAAGCATCCGGCGGGTGAGTTCCGTGCCGATCCCGTGCCCATTGTAGGCGGGCAGCACTTCCAGCAGCGGGATAAATGCCGACAGCACACCATCGCTGATAGCATTGATGAACCCGACCACCTGATCACCATCGAGGGCGAGGACGACATACGCGCTCCCTTGCAAAATGCGGAGATGTGTCTGCGGGGATGGGTGATCCCCCCATCCCACGAAGAAGCCACCCCGCAGATGATCGGCGGTGATGCCTTTCAACGAGTCAGTGTAGCGGATGGTGTTCACGCGACGATTTCCGGCTCGATTTCGGCATCCTCAATCGGCTGCATCACTTGATCTTCACTGCCGTTGAACAGCGCTTGAATATGCGCCAGCTTGCGCGCCTCATACGAACGCGCGCTGTTGAACATCGTTTGCAGTGGGTTGATCCGCATCATGTTAAAGGCGGTCAGCTTGAGGTAATCCGCGATGGTGCGCGTGGTGTGCAAATTTGGCGTGCCGATAAGTCCCTGCTGCACCAGCACCGGAACGTTGGGCGAGAAGTTGAACGTCCACGCGCCGCCGCCGTTCCCCAGCAGATCGAGATGCCAGACGTAATCGCCCGTGATCTTGGACGGATCGACTGAGCGGGCGGTGATATGCATGTGAAAATTGAGCGCGCGGTGCATCATCTCGTCGGTGTAGCGCGGCAGATGATCGTTGTAGCGCAGGTTGGCTTCGCACAAATGCAGCCAATCATGCCAATACGTGTAGTCGATGGCGATGCGGGCGGTATGCACACCGCGCACGCGCAGTAAGGGAAGCCAGCATGGGCGATCCATGTCGGGTTCGGGATTGCCTAATGCACGCATGGCAGTGTGCATGTTCTCTATTGACCGCTTAAGCAAGCCGAACGACTGCGCGCCGGTCTGGTTGGTGGGGCGCTGCTGAAAGCGCGCGGCGTTCCACTGGTTGAGTTCGCGGAGCGTGCGAATCTCCGGTTCGCCGTCGTGATTTGTGCCGCGCCGCAGCGATTCCGCGAACAGGTTGTGAAATACCATCAGGTGATACGGCACATCGCCGAATGTCCAGTCTTTCCCATGTGGACGCATCCAATCGGCAGTCGAAAATCGACCAAAAAACCCGTCGATTACGTCCCATTCCAATTCCAAGTCTTTGATGAGTTGTGCATCATCTGGCGTGTAGGTCATATCACCCTTGTGTGTAAATTAAATCCAGCGTTCGATAACGATTTTGCGATCCATATAGAAGTCAATCGCATCTGGTCCTTGACCATGCAGATCACCGAAGAACGAGTCTTTCTGCCCGCCGAACGGGAAGGACGCGGTTGCCGCCGCCACCCCGACATTGATGCCGATATTCCCCGCATTGACGCGGTACTTAAATTCGCGGGCATATTTGCCGCTGCTGGTGAACAGGCTCGCGGCGTTGCCGAACTTGCTCTTGTTGATCACTTCAACTGCCGTGTCGAAATCGGGGACGTGCATGATCGACAGCACGGGTCCGAAGATTTCATCGCGGGCGACACTCATATCGGGGGTCACGCCGTCAAGGATGGTGGGTCCGACGAATGTCCCCTGCTCGAAGCCGCTGACTTTTACGCCGCGCCCATCGAGCGCGATCTTTGCCCCTTCGCTTACGCCCGCGGCGATCATGCTTTCGATACGGGTGCGGGCGCTCTCACTGATGACCGTTCCCATCTGCGAGGTTTCTTCCAAGCCGTAGCCGACGCGCAGCGAAGCCGCCTTGCTGATCAATTCCTGCTTAAGCGGCTCGTAGGCATCACCGACAGCGACGACGACTGATCCCGCCAAGCATCGCTGCCCCGCGCATCCAAACGCCGATCCCATGATGTTAGCAACCGAGGCGGGGATGTTGGCATCGGGCATGACGGCGATGTAGTTCTTCGCGCCGCCCTGTGCTTGAACGCGCTTGCCGTGCTTAGCGCATGTTTCGTACACAATCTTGGCGACGGGGGTTGATCCCACAAACGACACACCGCGTACCAGCGGATGCTCCATCACGGCAGTGGAAGTTTCAATGCCGCCGTGAACGAGATTGACCACGCCTTCGGGCAAGCCCAATTCGTCAATGATCTCAAAGAGCAGGTCTTGACTCAAAGGCGTTTGCGGCGACGGTTTGACGATGAACGTGTTGCCGCAGGTAATGGCGGTGGGCAAGAACCACAGCGGCACCATGAACGGGAAGTTGAACGGCGTGATGGCGGCGAACACCCCCAACGGCTGGCGTTCGGCGGTTTCGTCGATGCCGCTGCTCACATCTTCGAGCGTGTAGCCGCGCATTAACGACGGAATATGCGTGGCAAAATCGACACTTTCAATCCCACGCCGGACTTCGCCGCGGGCTTCATCACGGGTTTTGCCGTTTTCCATGACGACGATTTTGGCGAGGTCTTCAAAACGATCTTCGAGCAGGTTCTTGAGGCGGTACATATACTGCACACGGCTTAACACAGGCGTGGTGCGCCATTCTTCAAATGCTTCTTGGGCGGCACGCGCCGCGCGATCCACATCGCCCTTTGTGCCGACGGGGACATAGCCGATCACGTCACAGGTGGCAGGGTTGATCACCGGGGTGGTGGCAGTGGATTCGCTTTCCACCCATGCGCCGCCGATGTAATTTTTCACGGTTTTAGTCATGACGTAAAACTCCTTGTTTTGAAGAAATTTCTCGTGTTCCGGTGGTGACGGTGAACCAGAGGATAACGGATGCGAATAAGTCATACGCTCGAATAGAGACGCGATCAAATTAGACGCAGTGAATGGGGGAATCTTAACCGGATGGGTGTGAGAATCGCAATAGTGAAGGTTGGGGGGATCACCACGCCGTTAATACGCTATTGCGCCGTTGGTTAAAAAGTCTTTATAATCGACAGTCACAAGCAGTTATCCTCTCATTCATCGAGCTGAATAGGTTCACTTTGCAGCTTACCGATATTGTGACTACCCATTTGAAAATCAACGGCGAACGAATGCGCGCTGACTTTGACGCGCTGGCACAGATCGGCGCTGTCCCCGATGGCGGCACGAATCGCTTGGCGCTTTCTCCTGCGGACGTACACGCGCGGGCGTGGTTTGCGGATCGAATCGAAGAAGCCGGCTTGCTGCTTCATGATGACGACGCGGCAAATTTAAGCGGCATACTCCCCTGTGCTGATCCCGCCGCGAAAACGCTGCTGATCGGGTCGCATTTAGACAGTGTGCCAGATGGCGGTCACTATGATGGGGTGATTGGCGTGCTGGCGGCGCTGGAATGTTTACGCACGATCCGTGAGAACGAGATTGAACTTCCGTTTCACCTTGAAGCGATTGACTTCACCGACGATGAAGGGTGCTGGATGTCGTTGTTTGGGGCACGCGCGATGGCGGGGATGCTCACCAGCGCCGACATTGACGACAGCAAGCGCGATAACGTCCAGTTCCGGGCGGCGCTCAAGGGCGTAGGTTTCGATCCGCGCTACGTGCTGTCCGCAGAGCGCGATCCTGATACTCTGGCGGGGTATCTCGAACTGCACATCGAACACGGCACACGTTTGGAACGCGCCGGAGTCAAGATCGGCGTGGTGACGGGGATTGTGGGGCGGAAAACGCACCGCATCACCTTTTTGGGGCAGGCGGGTCACAGCGGCACGACAGATATGTACAAGCGGCGCGATGCGTTACGCGGGGCGGCACAGTTTATTGTGCGCTGCCACGAGGCGATCCGTGCGCGCTACGGCGATGGTATCTTCAACTGCGGCAACATTGAAGTGAAACCGGGTAAGTTCAATATTATCCCCAGTGAGGCATGTTGTACCGTTGAGGTGCGTCATGTAGACGAGAAGCTGATGGGCGAGATGGAAACGACTGTCCTTAGCATCGCCCGTGAAAGCGCCGTCAGCCACGATTTGGACTTGTCCACAGAATTGATCACGCATATGCCAGCCGCCTCTATGGCGGCTGGTGCTATTCAAGCGGTGGAAGCAGCGTGTAAGTCGCTTGGCGAAACCAGTCTGCCGCTGATCAGCTACGCGGGACACGCGGCGCAAATGCTGGCACGCACGACTCCCTGCGCCATGATCTTCATCCCATCAAAAGATGGATGTGGTCACAGCCCGAAAGAATTCAGCGAATGGGAAGACGTAGAACGCGGCGCGAATGTGCTGCTGCACACGATCTTGGGGTATCGCTGAACACACCCTGCCCTTATCCCTAAGAGACCAGTTGAAAATAGACGTTTCTTCGCTCACGGCGGACGCGCATAAAGGGTTGTCCGTCGTTGTTTTTAACCTCACCCCGCACGAACTTCGTTCGTGCCGCCCCTCTCCCTGTGGCGAGGGGAAAAGCGTGTGCAAGTAAATGTGCGTCAAGGATTGGACATATGAAGGTTTTCTGTGGCGGGCGCGTTGCGACGCGCCCCTACAAATGGCATGTTTGCGAGAGAGTGGGTTCGATCATGCGCCGACGTAAGCGGACAGACAACTACGGACAAGCCTAGAAGCGCGTCCCTACGAGAGAATTACCCGTTTTCACATGTGATGTCCATTGATGTCCGCTTTGTTGTGGTCATGGTTGATTGCCACGCGACGATATGTTGATTCATGTTGGCATATTGATGGGTGGAATCAACATATAGAGGGGAAGACATATCGCACGATGTCACTTGCGCGCTAACAGGTTCGCGGCATAATAGCGGGCTGGGTTTTGTGTGACCTCAAGGGGGATACTTACATCATGGATCCAAGTTTAACGCTGGCGCTGCGCGGGATTTTCGTCGCCTTGCACATCCTTTTTGTTGTGTTCTGGCTTATGGGATTCGCCGCCAGTTTTGTGTTTAGAAAACTGCTGACTTCCGATTCGAGTCAGCAGCAGGCGATGGCGCTGCGGATGGCGCAGTTTCGCATTAACAATTTTGGTGGGGCGGTGGGTGGACCGGGCGTGTTGGTCACAGGGTTGATTTTGCTGGGCTTGGTTCAGTGGGGATTCTTGGGTTTTGGACCCACCCCGCTGTGGCTGTTCATCAAGCAGTTGGGCTATGTGATTTCGCTGGTGCTGTTTATGGGCATCATCAACCCGAACGCGAAGAAAATCCGCACTGCGATGGACTCGGCAGCCGACAGCGGCAACATAGCGGAATTGCAATCTCTTATGCCAAGAATGATGCAAGTGGGCACGGTGATCAACATCATTATCATCGTCAACGTGTTTCTGGCGGCATGGGGCGCACGCGGCGGACTGAACTCGATCATCAACTGGTTTGGATGAGATAAGCTGCAGCACGAGATTCACCACAAAGGATATGCTGTGGTGAATCTTTTTTATCAATTCGTTTACAGTGCAGCGGTGAAAAACTCAACCAAGCGGCGCTCGTATTCGGCGGTTTGATCGAACATGGCGCGAACGTGAGTATCCGAATGAATCTGCCAGAAACCCGGATCGTTCCCATGTTCACGCAGCGCCGCCAGCATTTGATCCGCGTAGGCGGGTGACAAAAACGGGTCAGCATCCGAATGCGTGATGAAGATGGGTCGCCCGTTGATATTTACGGCGGCATTGATTGGGTTATAAGCGGTTAAGTCGTTTCCCGTTATGCGCGCGATGAAGAATCCGCCTGTGGCAAACCACCCCGGAATCCCTGCCTGCTCCAATACCGCTTCGATAGTGCTTGGAATATCTGTGTAAACGCTGTCGAGCCACGCGGCGGCAATGCGTGGTTCTTCGCTCATGGCGATGAGCGCCGCGCCTGTGCCGCCAGAATACCCCGCCACACCGACGCGATCCGGCGCGATTCCCTTTTCATCGATCAACCATTGATATGCAGCAATCACGTCGCGGTGTTCGTGGGTGTTACCTGACCACAAACCCGTTGTCACCGTCGAATCGCCGTGCTGACGCAGATCAATCAAGAAGGTGTGGAAGCCCGCACGATGCAGCATCCCCGCGATCATCAGCGCGCGCGGGTTGCGTTTGCAATCGGCTGCGCCCGCGCCCAACCCATGCACGACAATGACGGCGGGCGCGTTAGGGTCTGCTGCTGGCACATACCAGCCGCTTAACATCACATCGGATTGAAAACGCACATCCTCATAAGTGGGCATCCAATACGGGCGGGTATCGAGCGCTGGGCTAAACGGATCGGCGTTAAAGTTCGCCGGGGTGTTATTGGCGTATTCACCCGCGCAGAATGCCTGCACGGATGCGAGCCGTATATAGAGCAGGATGCTGACAACGAGATAGACGATCAACGCGCCAATAGCGATGACGAATGTGGCTATCAAGATGGTTCGCGGTCTGTGGTGAAGCGCGCTGGTAGACATAAAACTGCCTGCTTAGAAATACCTATGTGCAACAACGATGTCGGTCAAGAAAATGGTTTTGCAGACAACATGAAGATATTTGTTAGTATACCCATTGGCGATCATAAAAACTTATGGAGGTGGCGTTAAAGACCATAAAAATACAACCCAATTTATTTCATTTTGAATTACAGTACATGCAGCGACCTACAAGTGTGGGTCAGTGCGCCGTAATCCTAAAGAGAGGTGCTTTGTGAGTCCCAAGAAACTTTTTTTCATAACGCTGATCATGCTGATTTTGGTCGGCGGTGGATCGGTCATCCACGCGCAAGGACAATGCTTCGATGCGGCGGGCGGAGTGATCCCCTGTCCGACACAGCCATTTTTGGATCGAGACAGCGACACAGTCGATGATGCCAACGATATGTGTCCCGATGTGCCGGGTGATCCCAACAATCGCGGCTGTCCGGTTGAGCAAACCGGAGCTACCGCGACCCCTGCTGTCAGCGTTCCGCTGCCCGCATTCCCAACGAGCGGACGCTGTTTGATTGCGACCTACGGAGAAACGGTCAACATTCGCCAAGCGCCGAACGTCAATGCGCCCGTCGTTGGGCAGTTGAATCCCGGGGATTTTCTCGTCGTGTTGAACAAGACCGTGATCAACGGCGAATTGTGGTATCGCACACCGCTTGGATACGTATTGGGCAGTGTAGTGCGCGCCAGTGAAGCGTGTGATCGCGTTGTGCCGACGATTGAAAGCTATATGTCGGCTGGCAAAGTGAGTTTCTCCGATCTGTCGTTGATGCCGGGCAGCGGCGAAGCGCCGCCCCCGCCGGAATTCGACTGCGAATACTACATCATTGTCGATGGAAGCGTCGTATGCTTGGTGACGATCCCGCCTGTGATCATCCCGATGCCGGGTGGCACAGAAGGCGCTCCCCCGCCAGACAGCGAATGTTTCTATCAAGTGTTGGTCGATGGGACGTACATCTGCTTGATTCGAGAAGAACCGCGTTTGACCGCGCTGCTGCCGGGTGGCACGGAAGCGCCGCCGCCCGATGATGGGGGATGCTTATATCAAGTGCTGGTCGATGGCTCGTTCATCTGCTTGATCGGTGAAGCGCCGCAGTTTGCTGCGCCGGGCGGATCGCCTCAAGCGCCGCCGCCCGATGATGGGACATGTTTCTATCAAGTGCTGGTCGATGGCTCGTTCATCTGCTTGATCCCAGAAGAACCGAATTTCGCCATTCCCGGCGGCAGCGAAGCGCCGCCACCGCCCGAACCCGGTCCGTGCTATCACTTGATCATCACGCCCGAAGGTCAGGCGATTTGCTTGGTGACGATCCCGCCGATGATCACGCTTGATCCGGGTACAACCGAAGCGCCGCCACCGCCCGAACCGGACACCTGCTATCGCTTGGTGATTACGCCGGAAGGTCAAGCGTACTGCTTGGTGACAATCCCGCCGGTGATTTCGCTCGCGCCCGATCCCGCCGAAGGCGCTCCCCCGCCCGATCCGTTTGACTGCGCGCGTTATGTCCTGATCAACGGCACGATGGTGTGCTTGATCCCTGAAGCGGTGAACGAGATCGCCGCGATGGGTGGCGGCAGCGAAAATATGCCGCAGACGCGCGAACACATTTTGCTGGCGTTTGATCCGCCGAGCGTGGAGGAATGTCCGCAAACGGCAGGGATGCTGCTGCCCGCCGTACAAAAAGTCCGCGCCGCAGCAGCGCGTTTGGATGCCAGCTTGATCACGTTCACGGGGTTGGAAGTGCTGCCGCCTGCTGATCCGTGCGCGATTGAGATGATTTTCGTCAACCCGGATGTGCCACCGACACCCACACCCGATGGCGGAATCGAACTAACGCTGGATGTCGTGCGCGTCATTCCGCCGACCACCACTTCAAGCATTGGCGATTTCGACAGCGATGGCGATGTTGATGGCAGCGACTATGCCGGGGCTACCGGATGCTACGCGGGCAACGGAATCATCGGCTGCACAGTTGGGTTTGGCGGCTATTCGTTCTCGGCGTGGTACGACGCTGAAACGGGTGGTCACACGGAAACGTGCGTGCCTGTCGGTGAAAACGGCGTGTCGTGCGAGTAAGTTTGTAGAAATGTCGTGTGCGTAAACAGGGGAGTGTCGTCAGCACGGCGGTCCCCTGTTTTTGATTTATGCAGAAAGGGTATGCCCATTCTTTCGAGCAGGTGGTCGCCCCTAAGCGAGCAAATGTGCGCTACAATCGTAGAGACGCACACATAGAGTTTTGTTAGGGACAACGGCTCATGAGTAATGACATCAGTCGGGTGAAACAGTCGCTCCGTGACCAGCAGTACATTTCGACGGACGAAATCGCGACGGTCATGTATTTGGCGGAACGACTGGGCAAACCCGTTCTCGCGGAAGGTCCGGCGGGCGTGGGCAAGACCGAACTTGCCAAAGCGTGGGCGAAGATCAGCAATAAGCCGCTTATCCGGCTGCAATGTTACGAAGGGTTGGACGAAAGCAAGGCGCTGTACGAGTGGGAATATGCCAAGCAAATGCTGTACACACAGCTTTTGCGCGACAAATTGAGCCAAATTCTCGCGGATTCGCAGAGCTTGACGGCAGCGGCGGATCGGCTGGCGGCGGAAGAAGATGTGTTCTTCAGTGACCGATTCTTGCTGGCGCGTCCGTTACTGAAGGCGATCACGTCGGATGAGCCAGTCGTGCTGTTGATTGACGAGATTGACCGCGCGGATGCCGAATTTGAAGCGTTCCTGCTGGAAATCTTGAGCGACTTTCAGGTGTCAATTCCCGAAATCGGGACGATTCAGGCGAAGCATCAGCCGATTGTGCTGCTGACGAGCAACAACACCCGCGAATTGAGCGAGGCGCTCAAACGACGCTGTTTGTACCTGTTCATAGATTACCCATCCGCTGAAACCGAAATCAATATTGTGCGGATGCGCGTCCCCGCGCTGAACGCGAAATTGGCGCAGCAGGCGGTTGAAGTCGTGCAGGGCTTACGCCAAATGGATTTGAAGAAGAATCCGAGTGTGAGCGAGACGATTGACTGGGCGCGCGCACTGGTGATGCTGAACGCGGATCAGCTTGACAAAGACACGCTGGAAAATACGCTCACGGTGCTGTTGAAACACGAAAGCGATGTGCAGAAGGCGAAACGGGCGCTGCTCGGCGGGGGTCGTCACCCGCTGGATCGGGATGCGCGTATGAATGATCCGCGCCGCCAGAATCCAAATCGGCTGCGCGGGGATTGGAACAACTAGAACTCATTTTTCGATCTCTAGACGAGCGGACGCGCAGAAAGGGTTGTCCGTCGTTGTTTTTAACCTCACCCCGCACGAACGAAGTTCGTGCCGCCCCTCCCCGAATTCAGGGAGGGGCAAAAGCGTGTGAAAGTGAAGATGTGTCAAGAATTGGACGTGTTGAAGATTGTTTTAGGCGGGCGGCTCACGAGCCGCCCCTACAAAACGATATTCTACAATTACGGACAAACCTCATTGCGCGTCCCTACGACAGCGATTGTTGACATAGCAAAGCAGCATATCCCTCACATGGATGATGCCAAGCATCATGTAGTGTGAGGGATTTTGTTTTTGTGACTGTAAAGATGTAAAGGGACGATATGAGTACAATACCTGCAAAGTGGTTTGTCGATGAGCTGTTGATCGCGCTGGAAGAAACGTTCGAGAAGGTGTACGGGATGTATCTCGACAAGCACACGTCGATTTTTGAGACGCTGGCGGAAGTTGACGCGAACATGGCATCACAGCCGATGGGTGCATCGTGCGCTACGATTGCCGCGCATGTGGAGCATATGTCGTTTTATCTCGAAACGCTGCAAAAATTTGCGGCGGGCGAAATCGCGCCGGGGACAGAGGTCGATTGGAAGCACATCTGGAATACGGTGAGCGCGGTCACGCCCGAAGAATGGGAAGCCAGCAAAGCCAAACTGCGCGAACGCTATCAAACGGTGCGGGCGTTTGTGCAAAGCCAAACCGAGTGGCACAACGCCGATATGGTCGGCGGGGCGATTGGGATTGTGGCGCACAACGCCTATCATCTGGGGGAAATTCGACAGGCGTTGTGCCGTTTGCGAAAGTGAGTTATGAACCCGCGACGACAACGGCGGCAGCATCATCCTGTGCCAGCAGGATGAGATACCAACCGAGAAAGACCAGCATCGGCGGCGCTTTGTGCGGATCGACGTGATCCTCTAGTTCGCTGTTGATGCTGATTGCCCCGCGCACTTTGAAAATCCCCTTCATCTCAAAGCCGAGCAAGGGCGTACCGTCATCGCTCGTCCAGATGTATCGCTGCTGAAGAATGCCTTCGGTGCGCCAGTGGAACACGCGACCATCGGCATAGGTGAGCGTGCCGCCGTTCCATTTCTGCTCGAAGGCGGCGGGTTCTTCGCCCGTACCGACGGATCGAATGACTATTGTCGTAGGTTTGAAAAAACGGATTTTGCGCTCGAATGTCCAGCGATTGCCAACCGCATCGACTTCGGCGCGCGAACTCCAATAACTGCGCTTGAGCGTTGCAATCAGTTCGCCATCATTGGGGCTGACATGGCGCGGATCGACTCCTTCGGGGACGGAACGGAGTTGAAAACTGCGACCTTTGACATTGAGCCAGACGAGATTGAGCGAATCAAGTTCCGCGAATGTTTTCATACGGTATCTCCCCTTCATGGGTAGAAGCCATCATCCATTATCATTTACGATTCGTGCATGTGTAGAGTTGCGGGGGGCAGCATGATCGATCCACAGCTAACGGGAAAAGTGGCGCTGATCACGGGCGCGAATAATCCGGCGGGGATTGGCGCGGCGGCGGCGCGGGCATTGGCGGTGCAAGGCGTGAGCGTGTTCATCACGGCGGTGGACGGTGGGGATGCAAACGCTCCGCGCGTGGATGATCTCGATGCGGCGCTGAAAGAGGGCGGCGAACCGCTGTATCACCTGTTGAGCGCGCAGCCCGCCTCACGGGTGGTCGAGTCGATCACGGCGGCAGGGGGACGCGCTGCATGGGCGGCAGTCGATTTGATGGACGTGAACGCCATCGCGCCGCTGTTCGATACCGTCGAAGCGGCGTTCGGCGGGGTGGACATTCTGATCAACAACGCAGCGTACTCGAAGGCGGATACGTTCGCGCCATCAGCCGACGCGATTGTGAATCAGCATTCGGTGGAGTGGCTGTCGGCGGGTGTGCCGACGCTGACCGCCGCGAGTCATGACGCGCATTTCGCCGTGAACACGCGCGCGCCCGCGCTGATGATGGTCGAGTTCGCGCGGCGGCATGTGAATCGCGGGGGGCGCAACGGATGCATCATCAACATGACGACGGACGGATCCCCCGCGTTTCCAAGCGAGATTGCCTATGGGGCGAGCAAACACGCGCTGGAAAGCTACACGCGGGCGGCGGCATTGGAGTTAGGGCAGTTCGGTATACGGGTCAACTGCGTGTCGCCGGGTCCCACGCAAACGGGCTGGATGACGGCGAATATGCAGCGAGAAGCGGTGGGCAATACGCCGCTGCGACGGGCGGGCATGAGCGATGATCTGGCGGATGTGATCACCTTTCTGGCATCGCATCAAGCGCGGTGGATCACCGGGCAGGTGATTCATGTGAACGGCGGGCATCAGGTCTAGGGCGTAGTCATACGGGGGACGGTGATGAACGACGTAACGATATGGGCATTTGACTGGTCATTTTATGCGAAGGTGATGGCGTTTGTCGGGCAGGGGTGCAAAGCGGACAACTACCGCGGCTGGCTGCATCCCGGCGATGTGCGGCATTTTTTGAGCAACACCTTGCGCGGGACAAATCCGGCGAAACATATCTATGTGCATGAGGCAAACGGGGAAATTGTCGCGCTGGTGCTGATCGATCCGCCGCGCTTCGGGGGATTCTCGGTGATGATCCACCCGCTTTGGCGCACACCGGAACGCGAGACGGAACTCATCGCGTGGGCGATGGAGCGCAGACGGGACATGCTGCTGGAAAGTGACCATGCGAAAGATGCTCTTGTCACCGACTCGTTTGACGGTGATACGGCACGAGAATCTGCGCTGAAGGCACTCGGTTTTGTCGCGGGAGAGGTGACTCTGCTGATCACATCGCGCTCGCTGGACGTGCCGCTCCCCGAACCCGCACTACCCGATGGATTCACGATTCAATCGGCGGCGGCGTTGGGGATGAGCGAGGATGATCTCGCGGATGCGTTGGGGAAAGTGCATTCGAGCGCGTTCGGATCCAACTGGGGGGAACGCAAATATCTCACGGTGATGCAGTCGCCCGCATTTGACCTGCAAAATGAAATGGTGGTGGTCGCGCCGAATGGGGAGCTGGCGGCGTTCTGCGTGGTGTGGATTGACCCTGTGACGCAAAGCGGGTTGTTCGAGCCGGTGGGGTGCGCGGAGGCGTATCAGCGGCGGGGATTGACGCGGGCGCTGATGTACGCGGGGATGCGGCGGATGATCGCGCAGGGCTGCACGCGGGCATTCGTAGCGCACGAGACGGAAGCGGACAATCCGGCATCGGGGGCGCTGTATAAATCGGTGGGGTTTGAGTTGATGTGGAAGATACGGGAGCAAAAGAAAACGATCCTCTCACCCCCACCCCTGTCTCCGGCGCTGCAAGCATCGTAACGGAGATGGGAGCGTGCAGATTCGCCGGGGGAATGATGGGCGCAATTAGCGGGCGCATCGCGATGCGCTCCTACGATGGTGTGATGGGTCGGCGGCGGGCGTGATGGGGATGATGGGCGGAATAGACGGGCGCAATAGATTGCGCCCCTACGAAGCGGTTGTTAAGGAAGGACGGCGTAGGCGCGGACAGGGAAGGCAGCGGCGTTCTGGATTTTGACGGGCGCGGCGTGGAAGATAAAGCCGTCGCGCGGGAGATCGTCCAAGTGCGTGAGGTTCTCGACGATCAGCACGTCCGCGCCCAACAGGTTGACATGCGCGGGGCGGCGCGGATCGCGGAAGTCGTCCGCCGCGAGGAAGTCCATGCCCGCGAGTTTCGCACCGCCATCGACCAGCGCGAGGGCGAGATCGCGGCTGATGAATGGATACTCGAAGTATTCTGGTTGCCCCCAATAACGATCCCAATTTGTGTGCAGCAAAACGGCTTTGCCGCGTATATCGACGTTTGACAGGCGCGCGGGCGAAAGCGGTTCACGCGGGGATGCGTTCGTGCAGTCGATGACGACGGCGGGCAGCACGGTTTGATCGAGCGAGAGGCGGTCAATGGTGGCGCGGCTGGCGTGAAAATGATACGGGCTGTCCATGTATGTGCCGATGCTCGTGATCAAGCTGACGCGGGTGACTTCGCATGAACAGTCGAGGTAGCGTCCGCTGGCGGCGGCTTGCTCATGGGTCATGAACGGTTCGATCACGGGCTGCCAGTCGGGGTTGAAGGCGGGCATTCCGGTGTAAATGGTGTGCGAGAGATCGATCAAGCGCATAGGGAAACCTCAAAAGGATGGTCTTTCACGATTGTAGGTAAAATTGGCGCGCGAGATCAACAGGGCGTTCAGACCATTGTGCGGGGAAACAAAAACCCCCGCGCGAAGGGGTCACACGGGGGTGTAGATATTCAAGGGGATGAGGGTTATAGATGGTCGCGGGTTTGGATGAACAGGGCGCGCTTCGCGCCGGGTAGGGTGTAATCGAAACCACACGATTGGAAGAAACCGTCCGACGACGTGATCGCCATAATTTCGAGGATGCCGCGATCTTTGGCAAGCTGAACACACGCATCAACGAGCTTTTTGCCGATCCCACGCCCCTGAGCAGTTGATTTTACAGCAAGGCTGCGGATTTCGGCGAGTTTGCGCGAGTAAATTTCGAGCGCAGCACAGCCGACGATTTCGCCATTTTCTTCGGCAACAGCGACAAAGAAAGTTGGCAGCAGTTCTTCAAATTCATCGTAGGTGCGTTCGAGCAGTCTGCCATCTTCGACGTAGGGGGTGATAAGTTCAGCGATGGCGGGAATGTCGCCTCGTTGGGCAAGGCGCACAAGAATGTCGGTTTGGATCATTGTTGCTTCCATCGATTCCATCTAGGTAATTTGGAACACCTCCGTTATAGGATACTTGATTTGTAGACAACTCACATACGGGCGGGAGCATGTGCGGGCGCATCACGATGCGCCTCTACAGGGTGCGTTGTCTATTATTTACGATTTGCGCCGCCACAGGAAGAAGTTACCAATCTGTGTGTCGCGGTCATAATTATAGATCAACCAATCGTTGAGTGAAATGTAAGATTGCAGCAGCGTGTTGGAATCGGCGTTCGGGATGCCTGTCACCCAATCGAGATAATCGACCTGCAAAACCAGCACATAGGGCGGGAGCGCCGCCCAGAGCGTTTCGACGGTTTGATCGCGCCATTCTGGCGGATACCAGTCCGCGACCAGCGGGAAGTGAAAAATGAAGCGTGCCGCCGGATTCAAACCGCTCATGTAATACACTTCGGGGCGAAAACCCCAGATGAACAGGGAATCGCCTTGTTGAACATGGGCGCGCAAATAGTCCGCGACTTGCAGCGATTCAGCGGCGACAAATTCGCCCGCGACAAAACGCCCATAGTACGCGAGTTGATCCTCTTGCCCGGTCAAGTATGGGAGCGTGCGAGAACCAATTCCCCATGCCAACGCGCCGATGAGCGCGGCGGCGACGAAAACGGCGGCAGTTTGGCGAAAACGTCCAAACAGGGTAATTAAGCGGGTGATCGAGTACGCGCCTAATAAGGTCAGCGGCGGGAGCATGGGCAGCCAGTGGTAATCGTAGCCTTTGGCTTGAACGAGCATGATGGAAAGGGCGGCGATCAACCAAACAGTAATTATCCCCCAGATTTTGAATCGAGATTGCCCCATTATTTCGGTGTTTGGGTCGGCATTAGCCCTCATCCCCGACCCGTTAACGGAAAGGGAAAAAAACCTGCTGTGTGAAGGTGCGTTTTGTCGGGGCGCAATAGATTGCACCCGTGAATGTTGAATGATGATGAGAATGGGCAGCAGGGCAACAAGGATGAACAATGTTCCCCAATGCGCCCAGCGAAATTCGAGGGCGAGGCGCATGGCGCGGGCGAATTCATCTGCGTTGAAGCCGAGCGCGGTATAGCCCGCTGTGACGGTAGCGCTCTCGATGAGGGCATCCCACGCGCCGATGTGGATCATGACGAGGGCGAATCCGCCAGCGGTGATGAGCGCGCCGATAGCAAAGGCGACTATGTCGAGTAGACGCGGGCGCTTGAGGATGAGATAACCGATGACAAGGGCGGCAGCGAACAGCGCGAACGGATATTTGAACCAGAATACCCATCCGCACATCGCGCCGCACAGAAGCGCCCACAGCCACGCACGAGGGGTAGGATCGGCGGCTTTGAGCGCGCACAGGGCAGCAACGCACATGGGCAGCAGCACGATCCCGTCGTTTTGGGTGAGCGTCCAGAAGGTTTCGCTGAAATAGAACACGCCGAACAGAATCACCGTCCAGAGTCCTACGGGAGATGAGTGAGCGCGGCGAGCGATCCAGTAGAGCGATGCGGCGATGGGAGGGAAGATGATCAAGTCAATGGCGCGTAGGGCGAATACGGTGCGTCCGAACAGCGCCATCATGCCCGCGTAGACGTAAAAAACAGCGGGCGGCTTGGGATTCCACAGATCGACATAGGGGATGCGTCCGTCGAGCAAGCCGCGCCCGATAGTGGCGAATTCACCCTGATCGCGCCCCAATGGATAGGTGATGGTCGGGGCGGCGATGATGAGGATGAGGACAATTGCGCCGAGCAACCAACGCGCGGGGTGTTTTAGAGCCATCCAACCACACGGGCGAGGATGTAGGCAATCCCCACCGAAAGCAGCAGCAGCACGATGATCACGGTAGAAGCGCTTTCCTGCGCGGGATTGACAGCGCGTTCTTCGACGCTGACATTCCCAAGCAGATCGACGTAAAAATCGACGTTGACGCGCCCTTTGGAGAGGCGTGCCATGTAGTCGTGTCCGGTCACATAGACCCAACCGCTGTCTTCATCGCGCCAATCATCGCCGCAGCGTTCACGGATGGCACGTTCGAGAATGAGGCGGGCTTGTTCAGGAGGAATAGGTTCGATTTGAGACATGAGTTCTCTTATTATTTGTCCCCACTTCCGACCCCTTCTCGTTCACGGCGCGGGGAGCGCACAGACTCCCCGACTTACAGGATCGTTGTGTGGGAACGTCCAGTTATATGGTTTGATAGTACATCAGTTCTTTACGATTCGATCAATTCACAATCGCATATTCAAACGAAAAAGGTCCGACTAACCCGTTAGAATCGATGGCGGCGATGGCAACACCGGCGAAACGCGATGGCACGAAACCATCCCAACGAACGAACGTGTCGTTGACGGTCAAAATTTCGTTGTAGCTGATTGACCCGACGGCACGCAGCGCGATCAAGTAGCCAGAGGCTTCCGGGCGGCGCTCCCATACGAGGGTGCGTAAACCGTCGCCATCGTCGCGGAGCTGGATGCTCTGCGGCGGCTGAATGCCTTCGGCAAGCGCAGTTGATACGGCAAGGATGGTTTGGGTAGAACGGGTGAGATAGAGCGCCTGAATGTCATCGAGCGTATCCCGGTCATTATGGGCGCGGCTGACATCTTCGTTCATTTCGGTGAAACGCACGGCGGGATAGCCCGCTTCGCTGAAACTGATGTGATCGCCATAGCGTCCGTCGCGGTCAATGGCAGGCTGAAGGGAAATCGCAAGATCGGGCGCATGGCGGCGGGCGATCACCTGCATGGCGCGGGCAAGCTGGCGCGCTTCGGATTCGTTGGGATCGGACGAAAAGAGGCGAATTTCACGGTCATTGATCGAGCCGTCGGGACCGGTGCTGCTGCCGATGATGTCCATGTTGATCATGGCGCGCACGTCGAGATTAGCGCCAACCACCCATTGATTGACAAAGTTGATACTGCCGACGCGCTGGATTTCTTCGGCGCTGAAGGCGACAAACAGCACTGTGGCACGCGGCTGACGGCGGCTCATGATGCGCGCCATTTCGATGAGCGCGGCGACTCCGCTGGCGTTGTCGTTTGCGCCGGGGGCGTAGGCGTTACCATCTTCAAAAGCAAGGGAGATGCTGTCGTAGTGCGCGCCGATGACGATGATGCCCGCGCCGGTTTCGCGCCCCTGCAAGATGCCGATCACGTTGGTGGCGGTAGAGGACACGCCGCCCCATTCGACGGGGAACGACTGTTCTTCGACAAAAAAGATGCCGTTGGATTGATCGCGGATTTGTTCAAACTGCTGGCGAATGTAATTTTGTGCCGCGCCGATGCCAACGCCATTGATGGTGTACGGCGAATTGACGTGGCGGCTGGAAAAACCCTGTAGGGTGTTGACATGCAGGAACAGGCGGTCTGGTTCAACCTGATTGAGCAAGTTGATCAAGCGCGCGTCGATGCTGGGCGCGGCGGTTGAGGCTGAATCGGGCAGTTGATCTGGACTGAGGGTTTGATAGCCGATGGTGGGCGGCGGGGTGTTGGTCACACGGGCGACAAGCGTGGGCTGAGGTTCGCTGCTTAAGGTGCAGGCAATCATCACCAACGCGAGATAAACGAGAATGAGCGTTGCAATTAGAGAGGCGCGTGTATTTTTCATGCGGAATCGGTGTCTTGGTGTCATCATGGGCGATTGTACCATAAGCAAACGGGGGGAAAGTGGGGCGAATGATTAACGATGATTCGGCGTAGTGAAAGCGTGCGGCGGCGAATGATTCCCCCAGAAAGTAGTGCGTTTATGAATTTTGAGATAAAAACATGATGAATTCATAACAAACGGGTGTTATAGTATCTTCACCCACGAATAGTTCTCCGCTAAAGGATCAAGGCGCATGGACAAACGATTTGATGTTTTTATCAGCTATGCTCACGAGGATAAAGTGAGCATGAAATATTTTCATGACAAGTTTGAAAAAGAAGGATTGATTTCGTTTGTCGATGAGCTGGAAGTGGCGATGGAAGCGCGCGATATGCGCGATGAATTAGAAGCGAAGATCAAAGCATCGTCGTGCATGGTGGTGCTAGTTTCGGAAGTGACGCGGCGCAGCCAATACGTGACGATGGAAATTACGTATGCCAACGCCAATCAAATTCCGGTGCTGGCGGTGCTGATTCGTGGAGAGGCGGAAGAAAATCTGCGCGGGTTCGCGGCGTTGGGGAACAAGCCGTTGTTCGATTTGCGAAGCGGGGTGGAAAGCGAAGTCCACCGGTTGATCGACAAGATCAAGAGCTTTGGATCGGTGGCGGCGGGCAAAGACAATGGCGAACCAACGCATCCACGCGCGCTACCGCTGCCGCACCCGCTAAATGCACAGTCTATGAAACGCATTCAAGAACTCTTGAAGGATGCCGAAGATCTGCTGCCCGCGAGCGCGAACGCGCGCGCGTGTTTGTGGTGGATCAACCACGAGATTGAGCAGCTTTACATCATCGCGGCGACGGAACGCATCAACTATGAAGAACTGCGCCAGCGGTACACAAAATCAGTCGGGTTTGTGGGGGAAGTGTGGGAGGACGCGGAAGCTGATCCGGCTTACGGTTGGCGAAGCGTCAACCTGCGGCACATCATCGCTGGAAAGCAGATGCAATGGAAGCTTTCGGCGGAAAAAGTCGAAATCAGCAAACAGATTGGTGCGCTGATCGGCTTCCCGATCCGGTCACTGAACGATCCCAATCAAATCATTGGGATTTTGAGCATCGACAGCCCGAAGCTGAAAAGCGAAATTGACTTTGACGACGATGATGATCCGTCGGAAACGGCGGTGCGGGCGATTGCGCTCGGCAAAGAACTGGTCAACAAAATCGCCAAGATGCACCGCACAGGCGAAATCCCCAAGCACCCGATCAGCTACCAGCGTTATAACAACATCGAAAATATCATGCGGATTTCGCGTCTGCTGCCGCCGCTCCCTGTGCCGATTCGCGCATCGCTGTTTCATGTGGATGAGCGTGGGGAACGGATGGTTTTGAGCGTGTTTTCCGAACGCGAATTCTTAACGCCGCGTCTGTCGCTGAGCTTCGCCAAAAAAGAAGCATTGGTCGGCATCACATGGCATAAGCGGCTGAAACAAGCCGATGACCGCGAGTTCATCCAAACGCGGAACGATTTTATGGACGTGTTCGGTCCTATCTCCGCTGAACAATGGGAATCGATCAAAGACATCAAGTCGATTGTGACGTATCCGGTATGGAGCGAAGAAGGCGACGTGATCGGCGTGTTTGCGGTTTCAAGCAGCGCGTTGATGAGCAAATCGGGACTGCGGCGGTACGATGATATGTATGTGGGGCTGGCGAGCTTAATCGGCAAGCTGTTGGACAGCGAACGTCACCCCGACGAAATGGATTAACATTTTAGCGGGGATGAAATGCAGCAGTTGACGGTTGTGATCACCGGAGCACCCGCGTGGTTAGGCGAAATACGCGAACATTTGCAAGCAGCGGGATTCGCCGTGAAGGTATACGCCGACAAAGCTAGGTATGTCGCCCGCCTTGCCGATAATGGCGCGGCGCTGGTGCTGGTTGATGGGGATGATTCGGCATGGCAGTTCTGGACGGTCACGCCGAAAACCAGTCCCGCGACACGCCGCATCCCCGTAATCGTGATCGGCGGGGATGCGGAACAGGCGAAATTGGCGGGCGCAGATGGGGTCTATCCGCGTGAAGTAGTCGGCGCTGAACTGGCGGCGCGGCTGCGCGAGATGGCGCGCACGATGAGCGATCAAGCGCGGGCGGAACTGCTTGAACAGTGTGATGATCCGCTGCCGCCGGAAGCCGTTGAAGCGATAGAACGGTTCAACAACGGGGAGTACTATCGACAGCACGATTTGTTTGAGGCGCTGTGGATGGATGATCCGCGCCCTGTGCGTGACTTGTACCGCGCGATTTTGCAGGTGGGAATCGCGTATTATCAGATCGAGCGCGGGAACTGGCGCGGCGCGCATAAGATGCTGCTGCGAAGCGTTCAATGGTTGGCGCTGCTGCCGGATGTGTGTCAAAGTGTGGATATTGCGGCGCTTCGGGAAGATTCGGCGCGGGTGCGAGCTGAACTGGAGCGCGTCGGTGAGGACGGCATGGCGGCGTTCGACAAAGGGCTGCTGAAGGCGGTCAAGCGGGTGGGATGAAAATAAGATTCACCGCGAATGGAAAGATGGGCGGTGCAGTAGAAAGCAAGGAGGGATTATGCTGCGGCGGACAATGATTTTGTGGGCGCTGTTGATAGTGATGGCGGGCAGCGTGTCGGCGCAGCAAGTCCCCGACGCGACGTTGATGAGTATGCGCGCGGAAGTGAGCGTCGAAGGCAGCGGGGGAACGCAGCTTCGCGGTGACTTTTACGCGGCGGACATGAACACCCCAACTCCAGCCGTGCTGCTGCTGCACATGGCGCGGCGTGATCGTGGGGACTGGCAGCCGTTCATCGATCCGCTGCTGAATGGC
This sequence comes from Anaerolineae bacterium, assembly GCA_034434595.1. GTDB lineage: Bacteria > Chloroflexota > Anaerolineae > Aggregatilineales > Phototrophicaceae > Flexifilum. The sequence goes on along the minus strand of DAOTZD010000008.1, from coordinate 8,395 downwards.
GGGTACAGTGTGCTGGCAGTCGATTTGCGGGCGCATGGCGAGAGCGAAGGTACGCTTGATTGGGCGACGGGGCAGCAGGATGTCACGGTATGGATTGATTGGCTGACCGTGCAGCCGTTTGTAGACCCGGATCACATCGCTGTGATTGGCGCGAGCATTGGGGCAAATTATGCGCTGAATGTATGCGCGATGGATTCGCGGTGCGACAGCGTGATCGCGCTTTCGCCGGGACTGAACTACTTCAACATAATGACCGAACCCGCTATGGAAGGGCTGGCGGATCGGGCGGTGCTGCTGGTGGCGGCACATTTGGACGCGCCGAGCGGGAATGATGTGATCGAACTGGTGAGCGCGGCACAAGGGGAAGTTGGGCTTCAGTTGTACAGTGGTCGCGGACACGGGACGGACTTGTTTGAGGATGAGCAAAGCGGCGCGGCGGATACACTGATCCCGCTGATGCTGCTGTGGTTGGATGGGCATGTAGGCGGGGAGTGATTGAGGGATGGAAGCGGTATTTTGGGAAAACGGAGGGGTCAAGACCCCTCCCTACGAGAATGGGTTTCAAAGTATAAGATTCTGAATTGAGCATGTTATTGACACAAAGTTGTTTTTGCTTATGCTAATAGATAGGTTCGCTCATCACGAGTCGACAACGTCTCAACACAACTCTAGGATTTGACTGCGTGCCTGCGGTGCGTTAATCCGCAGCCAGATGAGCGATTTTGCACGTCGTTAATCCTTCCAGAATTCTATCTCAATCCCTCATCTGGAAGGGTACTAAATGTTCCCCAACAAGCCTAAAAGCGTATTACTCATTGATGGCGATAATGGTTTACTCTCTTATACCGCATCAATCGTCCAGTACTGCTCCGAATACACAACGCTCGTTGCCAAAAATGCTTACCGGGATTGGAAGCCGCAAACATTAGCTTCCTATCGTGAACAGATGCTTCAATTGGGTGTTCAGCCTGTGCAGCAAGACCGCACCGCAAAGAATGCGACGGATTTCGCGTTGTCGATGGATGCGGCGATCATGCTGGATAAAGAGGCGGCGGATATTTACTTTATTGTGTCCAACGATAAGCACTTCAATACCCTATGTGATCGGGTACATAAATATCAAAGGACTGCCGTCAGGATCGGGAATCTAAATCAAGCCTCTGAGGAGCTTATCAACGCATGTGATGCTTTCATTGACGTCGAAAAACTGGTCGAGCATTTGAACAAGCATCACCCTACCTCTGCGCTTACGTCTTCTCACTTTACAAGATCAAACGGTAAGAAGAAGGTTCAAACCACACCCGCACAGTTAACCGCCCCCATAGCACAAACCACAGAAGACAGTTCACGATTGTACGCTTTGATAGACGCACACCAAAAATCGAAACCTGAAGAGGGGCGGGTACTGCTCTCTACACTCGGCACGATTCTGCGCGAGAATACCCGCGACTATCAAGCGCGCTTTGGCAGCAAAAGCCTCTCGAAACTGTTGGGTGAATTTCCTGCCTACTTCAAGATTGACGGACTCCACGTTCTGCTAAAGCAAAAAACTAGCCCTAAGCCTCCAGCTAAAACCGCAGACGATCTACGACTGAACCTTCTGTTAACAGCATATGAGGCACTATCCGTGCAAAGAGGATGGGTGGGACTGCCAGAGCTTGGAAACAAACTGCGAGAAATTGACAAAGAGTATAAGACGTACTTTGGGGGCAAAAAGCTCTCGACATGGATCAACGACTTCAGTAATCACTTTGAGATCAACGGAAATCGCGTTCGGCGGCGATAGATGGTCTAATTGGCGCATATTTGCCGATTACGACACGGATAGACCCGCATGAAACTCCTCTTTGTTGTCTCATCGCTTGACCTCACACAGCCTTTCAGCGCCACGCCCGCATGGTGGCAGTTGATGAAAGGGCTGTATGAGATCGGTGTAGAAGTGATTGCTACACCGTATCAAGGTCCGGCGATTGAGAGTTTATGGTGGCGTGCCGCGGCGAATCCCGCGAAGTGGCAGGGGGATACGTTCAAGGCGGCGCGGGATATGATGGGGAAAAGAAGCCCTCACCCCCGCCCCCTCTCCGCTGGCGTAGGGAGGGGAGAAAACCTCACCCCCCCAGCCCCCCGTCGGAACAAGTTCCGTCCCGAATTCAGGGAGGGGGGAGTCACGCTGCCCGTTGAGGGGGATGTTGGTGCACCCCTCCCCCATCCCCTCCCCACTAGCGTAGGGAGGGGAGAAAACCTCACCCCGTCAGCCTCACACTCCCAAGCAACAGGTGAGAAAAGCGCTGTCGAAAATCAAGAATCGGGGATGGATCGGCTGGTGCGGGGGGTGGCACAGACGTTGATCGCGCCGCTGTGGGAACGCCATTTAGACAAACTGCTGACGAAAGAGCCGGATATTGACGCGGTGATCGTGCTGACCGCGCCGCTGAACCAGATCAAGGGCGTGGCGAAGGCGATCATCCAGAAGCACCGCAAGCCCGTGTTTTACTACGATGGCGATGTTCCCGCGAGTTTGCCGAACATGCGCGGGTTCGCCAGTGGATTTCGCATTTATCAGGGGAGTGATCCGGCGGAATTCACGGCATTCATCAGCAACAGCATGGGCGGCGGCGAGGCGATCAGGGCGCTGGGGGCGCGCGCGGTGCATACGCTGTACTACGGCGCTGATCCCGATGTGTTTAGCCCCGTAGAGGTGGCGTCACAGGACATCGATGTGATGTTTTACGGGCATGGGCGGGAATATCGCGGCGAATGGATCGACGCGATGCTGGCGCAGCCCGCCGCCGCGCTGCCCGATTTGAAATTTGCTGTGCGCGGGACGAAATTGGGCGATCTTGGGCGCGTACAGCTTCTCCCCTATTTGAGCTTTAGCAAACTGCGCGAATATGCGTGCCGCAGCAAGATCAACCTGTGCATTACACGGGCGGCACATGCGAATGTGTATGCGTCGTCGTCGTCGCGTCCATTTGAACTGGCAGGGATGGGATGCTGCATCGTGGCGAACCCGTATCAGGGAATCGAGAACTGGTTTGAGCCGGGAAAAGAAGTCATCGTGGTGCAATCCCAAGAAGAAGCGGTGGATCGCTATCGCTGGCTGATCGATCACTCCGATGAGCGGCTGGCGATGGGACGGGCGGCGCGGGAACGTCTGCTGAAAGAACACACGTTTGTCCACCGCGCGCGGGAGTTGGTGGGGATTGTGCAGGGGTATTTGTAAATAATAACCTCACCCCGCACGAACTTCGTTCGAGCCGCCCCTCCCCGAATTCAGGGAGGGGCAAAAGCGTGTGAATGTGAATATGTGTCAAAGATTGGACGTTTGAAGATTGTTTAAGCGGGCGGCATATATGCCGCCCTACTACGCACAAGCCTTTCTGCACGTCCCTACTGTAAATCTCCCCGATTTGAATGATGCCTCTTGACTCTCACCTCACCTGAGACTGTAAGCTGATCACATCTTCGCGCGGAGATAACAGAGAACATTCAACATGATCAAAATTGGCGACTTTGCACGTCTCGGACAGGTATCCATTGTGACACTGCGCCACTATGACGAGATCGGCTTGTTAAAGCCCGTCAAGGTGGATGACTTCACTGGGTATCGCTACTACTCGGTTGAGCAGCTTCCCCGTTTGAACCGGATTTTGGCGCTGAAAGACTTGGGCTTTTCGCTGGAGCAGATCGAGCAGGTGTTGAACGGCGGGCTAACGCTCGACGAACTGCGCGGGATGCTCAAGCTGAAGCACGCGGAGTTGGAACAGCGTCTTACTGAAGAACGGGCGCGGCTCGACCGGATAGCGGCGCGGCTGAGACATATTGAACTGGAGAACAGCATGACCGCGTATGATGTAGTACTCAAAACGATTCCCGCGACGACAATTGTATCGCGCCGCGTGACCATCCCGACGAATGATCAAGTGCCGCAGTATTTGAATCCCGCCTTTATGGAAGTGTGGGAGTACGTGAAGCAGCATAATGTCAAAGTGACGGGTTCGCATTTCGCCATCTGGCATCAACCAGCGGAAGTGCTGGCGAACGAGGATGCGGAAGCATCCGTGCCTGTCGAACGTGAATCGGCGGGCGCGGGGACGGATCGGGTGCGCGTAAGTGAACTGCCGGAAACGCAGGTCGCGGCGGCGGTGCATCATGGCAATTTCGAGGACTTCACGCAGCTTCACACAGCAATATTGCAGTGGATAGAAGCGAATGGGTACGAGATCGTGGGCGCGTATCGTGAGGTATATATCAAGCACAACCCAAACGACTACAGCGATTCGGCTACCGAAGTGCAGTATCCGGTGAAGAAAAACTAGCCCTCACCCCCTCTCCGCCAGCGGAAACGAGGCGATACTAAGCCGAATTGTCGCGTAGGGACAACGGCGAAACGTGTTTCGCGAGCGTTGTCCGGTTTTGCTATATTTCGGGCGTGGACAGGGCTTGCCCTGTCCCTACGAATGAAAAACGACGCGGGGGTGTACGCGATGGGGGTATCGTCAAGACACCCCCATGTGATGATGATTTACGGGATGAATGCTACGCTGATGGTGTAGTCGATGGTGTAGCATCCGTCGGGGCAGCTTGAGCGATCACTGTGGCTGCCTTGTCCCCATGGACCATTGCTGAAACTGAAAATTTCGTTGACAATGCCCATGTCGTCGTCATCGCCGGTGAGTCCGCCGTCACCTTCCGTGCCGCGCACGAACACACGCAGGTCTTGTGTTTCGTCGAGCGTAACGGTGATGGGGATGCTCATCGTGGCGACTTCGCCATTGTCCATGCCGCGTGTGCCGGATGCCGGGAAGCGCGCCGTTTGACCGTTTACGTCGAAGCGGATGAAGACTTCACCTTCGCCGCCTACGTCGGCATCATCATGGACGAGAAGGCGCGTGAAGGTCACAGTGACATTGGCGCGGCGGGGCGGCGCTTCTTGCACAGTGATACGGCGCACCGCGTCGTTGTTGTTTTCGACGCTTTCCGACACTGAATTGGTGGAATCGGCTGTGGCGATGGCATCGACTACGCCGGGCTGGACATAGGAATGGTTGAACGTTAGTGTCGTAGATGCGCCGGGCGCGAGACTGCTGATAGGCTGACTTAAGCCGGGATGCGTGGCGAAGGGTCGCCAGCGCACGATGAAATTACGTGCTTCTGTGCCACCTGCGTTACGCACGGTGATCTGCGCTTGAGTGTTCAGCCCTTCGGTGGGCGATGATGGCGTGATGATGTAGTTGAGAATTTGCAGATCGGGCGGTGTGGGGACGGGCGTGGGCGCAAGCAGCCGCACGACTGTCGTGATGGGATCGCGCTCTGGGTAGGTGAGCGTGAGATTGGTGCTGCCCGTTGATCCGGTCACGCCGCTAACGTTAACGACGAGCAGGTCATTACTGGTGGCATTGAACTGCACCGCTTGACTGCCGATAGCGGCTTCGGGGATCGCGCCGTTCGGGAGCAGGGTGCTGCCCCACACTTCCAACTCACCTGTTTGACCGATGATGATCTGTTCGGGACGTACTTCGAGGATGCGCGGCTCATTGACGATGCGATCCAACCGCTGCTGCAAGCCGATCCCCGTCGAGGTCATGACGAAGGTGCGAACAGGCGGCACGAAAATCAGCGCGAGAAAGACGACAACATAGCCGAGCATGAACACAAGGGCGAGGGTGCGCGCTATCGACTGTGAAGGAAGCGCGCGCCGGAACAAAATCCACACGAACAACAGCACGCCAATGCCGAGCAGGACAATCGACACGATGATAATGGCGTTGGCAACGGCTTTATCGAGAACAAAGGCGACAGTTTCGCCGCCAACGATGATGACATTCTCCAAGCTCTGCTCAAGCTCAAGCGCGGATCGGCGAATTTGCAGACTGGCTTCCGCAAGGACGTTTTGCGCCTCATCGCTGATCAGGCGAATATCCTCTTGGATGATGTCGTTGACAGAGCCGATCAAGCCTTCGATTTCGAGAATCTTGCTGCGGGTGACGGCATCCAAGCTGTCGATAGTGATGTTCAGGTTGTCCTGATAGGTTTCTTCGAGTTCGTCCATCAATCCGCTGATGGATGATTCCAGTTCTTCGAGGATTTCGCGCACATCTTCGTCCGCGAGGTCGAGTGTTTCTTGAATTTCGCGGACGGTATTCGCGCCCAAGCTGAGAAAATCGCTGAGGGTTTGCAGTATTGCGTGCGCGCCTGTGAATGGCACAACAAGCACTGCCACAATAAGACCGATCACCAAGATACGTTTTGCCAGCATCAAAGTTCCCCCTTCATGCGGCGGGCACAGCAAAATAAAGCAGATCGGAATTACAATTCCGACTCACATTTCAGCATAGGCTCATTTACGTTTTTCGCAAAAGGGATTTGGCGAGTTTTTTGCGGGTCTTTATGGGATTGATGCAATAGAAGGAGGCGCGTCGAAGCTGAACTGCACTTTCATGCGGTGCGGGTCTTCTTGAGCGATGCGAAGCCCCTCTTGAAAATCGTCGAGGGGGAGCTGATGGGAGATCAACGGCTGAAGCTGGATTTTGCCGCTGTGGATCATCATGATGGCTTTATGGAAGGTGCGGTTGACGGCAAAGCTGCCGATGATCGACAAGTCTTTGCGGAATATCTCATAGGGACTAAACGAGACTGTCGCTTTGTCGGGCGCAACACCAAAAAGCCACAGCTTGCCGCGCGATCCAGCATACACTGGCAGTTTCTCAATGACGGCGGGAACGCCTGTGCAATCCACGACAACATCATAGTCGCGGTGTACAGGCAAGTGCTGGTTCAACGCATCGGGAGTGAGCGCGTGGGTGATACCCAATGCCGCCGCCTGCTGCAAACGCCAAGGCGCTACGTCGGTGATATCGACTTGGGATGCGCCCGCCGCATTAACCGCCTGTGCGAGCAAACAGCCCATCGGACCCGCGCCGAAAATAAGCACGCGATCCCCCGCCTGAATTTGCACCCGCTGCAAGCCCCACATGACACACGCCAACGGCTCGATGAGCGCCGCTTGAGCGTAGGACACATCGCCAATGGGAAAGACCACGCTTTCCGGCGCGGTGACGTACTCGGCAAAGGCTCCATTGCGCGTCACGCCAATCGCTTGCAGATTCTCGCATTGGTTTGGGCGGCTGCGCTGACAATTGGCACAGCGGTTACAGGGGATATTCGGATCAGCAGTCACCCGATCTCCCACATTGAAGCGCGTCACGCGGCTGCCGACTGCCACAACCTCACCGCTGAACTCGTGTCCGGGGATCATGGGGAAGCGCGCGAGGGTATATTCGCCTTTGAGAATATGAATGTCTGTGCCGCAAATGCCCGCAGCTTTCACGCGGATTTTTACATCGTCCGGGTTCAAGTCGGGTTCAGCGAGATCGACCACTTCGGTCTTGAAAGGTTCGATGATGCGGGCGGCTTTCATGGCGAATACCTCATTCGAGAATCATGTGGTTTGGCGCGCGCCGATGGGCGTGGGCAGCTTGTCGATGCTGCAACTATTTTTCTCGGCTTGATACTCGAGGGTACGTTCGTCGCCGCGATTTTCCCAGTATTTGGTGAGCGTGTCGCGTTCACCGACAAACTCCATCAGCGGAACGGCGAATCCGCATGACGTTTGCGCGAGGGAAATTTCGGCGGTGATGATCTGGCGCATTCCGGTGATCGCCGTGAAGTGCGGGAACAGATCGTCCCATTCGGGGGATTCGGGGAGCACGGTGCGCCCTGTGCCGAACAGCCGAACGATATTCGGTGTGCGGTCAAACGAGCAGAACATGAACGTGATGCGCCCGTTTTCGGTGATGTGCGCGGACGTTTCGTTGCCACTGCCGGTCATGTCGAGATACGCGACTCGATTGGGCGAGAGGACGCGAAACACGTCAAGTCCTTTGGGCGAGACGTTGACATGTCCGCTGGCGCTCAAGGGCGCGGTGGCGACGAAAAATAGATGCTGTTTGCCGATGAACTCACGAATGTCATCGGTGATGTGGTCGTAGAATTTTGCCATGTGCTATCTTTGGAACTGTGTAGACAGTTAATCATCTTCAGGTGGACTGGTATCCAACCCGTGTTTTCGCGCTTGTTTCTCGTATTTGCTGCCTGCTTTCCCACCTATTCGCCAAGCATCAGCTTCTTCGGGGAGATCGCGGTAGGCTTGGTAATACAACGCTTCGATCTGCTCTTTTGTATATAGTTTACCTTCTGTTTTCAAAATCGCACGCATGGCGGAGAGAATCGTTTGCATATGACGACGCATGATTTGTTCCATGCCGCTGCCACCCCCTGACCCTGCGTGATTTGACACACCTGCTCCGTCCAAGCGACAAACTGCGCTTGAAACGCCTCGCTCTCCAACCCGCGGAACACCCGTCCAAAGGTGTCATGTGACGGGATTCCGTTG
>DAOTZD010000007.1:0-209246 GCA_034434595.1 Anaerolineae bacterium | reverse complement strand
GCTTGGGCACAATCGACGAATTTGGCGCGGCGGCGGCGTTTTTGCTTTCGCCAGCGGCATCATATATCACCGGCGCGACACTCCGCGTCGATGGCGGGGCGATGCGCTCGATTTAGCAGCCTTCGCGCCCCTTCACAATCTGCCGATATAATTCAGAAGGTCGAATGTTGAGAAGGGCTGTCCTATGCGCCGCGCCGCCGCAGTTTGGTTGATCCTCATTGTGCTGTCGATCTCCGGCGCGCAATCCGCCGTCCGCGCGCAGGGATCGCCCGTCCCCGTCGAAATCCACCGTCAAAGCGATGTGCTGGTTGTGGTTATCAATCCGCCTGAACCCATCTCGCTCGGCGGGCTTCGCTTTCAGGTCACGCGCAGCGAAGTGCCGCAAACGCCGATGTTTTTGCGCGAATACCCCGCCTTTCAGGGTATCGACTTCTACAATTTCGATCAACCAGCCTGTTTTGCCCTTCGCCCCGGCGATGTGGAGTATCCGCTTCCGTTAGCCTGTCAGCGCCTTGATCCCAACCGCGTCTACGTGCAAACGCTGTTCGCATCCGATGTGTTCTGGTATGACCGCGTACTCCAGCAGCCGCGCACCATCACGGTGCTGGATGATGCCGGAACGCGCGTCTCCGATTGTCCCGCATCGTCGTTCTTGTGCGAAATCGGATTCACCTTCGCCCCACCCGCCGATCCCCCCGCGCCGCAAGCTGAACTGGTAGGCGATCCCGCTGATGTGGACAACCGCGAAGTCCTCGTTCTCATCAGCGAATTTGAAGTCTTTAGCGAAGCGGCAGGTGAGCGCGTTAATCCACAGCTTTCATGGCAGCGCCAATTTCAGGACGCAATTGACACTGTAAACGACATTCAAAACGCCCGCGTGCTGTCGATTCCCGGCGTGATCCGCTCCCACGACGAAGCCCGCGAAATCAGCGAACTCTATCAAGCGACGATGGTCGTGTGGGGCTACGTCGATGCCGCCGCCGTCGCGTCGAACTACACCATCACACCTAGATGGAGCGCCATTGAGATCATTACAACAGAAACCGCAACGGAAGTGTTCACCTCGACGCTCGACGAAATGGCGCTTTACGTCAGTCGTGACAGCGATGTGGAGTACATCTTCAACTTTTTGATCGGTCAACTTCTCTACTTTGAACAGAACTATCTATCTGCCACTTCGTTCCTTGATGCAGCCATTGAACAAATCCCTACGTCACGGGTTCAAGAATTGGGCGTTTCTTTGCTGTATTTTTATCGGGCGTATGCTGCTTCCCAACAGGGAAATCACACTGAGGCGCTCGATTTTTATGATCAGGCTCTTGAGGTTGATCCCGCCAACGCATTCGCTTACAGTAATCGCGGCGGTATCTATCGTGGCTTAGGCGACTATGATCAAGCCTTGTCAGATTTGAATCAGGCGCTTGAACTCGCGCCCAATCTTGCACAAGCCTATGTCAATCGCGGAAATGTCTATTCAAGCACAGGAAATTTTGAAGCTGCCATCAGCGATTTTGATGCAGCGGCAGCACTTTTGCCCGATAACGCGGTGGTGTTTTACAACCGCGCCAACACCTATGTCCACCTAGGCAGCTTCGACAACGCGCTGGATGACTATGCGCGCGCCATTAAACTCAATCCCAATTTCGCCTTCGCTTATTTTAACCGGGGCAATTTGTGGTTCGATCTAGGCGATTATGACAGCGCGATTGCCGACTTTACTCACGCCATTGACCTTGACCCAACCGATAAAGTGGCACTCAACAATCGCGGTAATGCCTACACCAACATCGGTGAATACGACCGTGCGCTTGCCGATTACGATCAGGCGCTTGTCCTCGATCCCGATTACCGCGATGCCTATTATAATCGCGGCAGCCTGCATTACTTCTATCGAGGCGCGTATGAAAACGCGATTGCCGATTTCACGAGGGTGATTCAAATCGACCCTGATTTTCCCTACGCCTATGATTTTCGGGCGAGCGCTTATGCCGCACTTGGTGAATTTGAACGTGCCCTCGATGACTTTACCCGTACTATCGAACTTGACACCACCAATGTGCAAGCTATCCGTAATCGAGGCGGGATCAATGATGTTCTCGATTATCACGCTGATGCCCTTGCCGACTACCGCCGTTACGCCGATCTCACGGGCGAAGAAGCTGATCCCGCTATCCTTGCTCGCATCGCAGAACTCGAAGCACAGCTAGGGGAATAACTCACACACCATCGCCGCAACAAACCATTTTCTACCCCTTCAAAGATGTGTCCGCGAAAATCAAAAAACGGTCACATGTGGACACGCCTTCGCCTAAGCGAAGGACACTCCGCGTGATGGCTTTTGCCCTGTGTCATATCTTTTCTAACCCCCACGCGAGACTACGTCACCTGATGCCCACCCAAAGACCCTAATTGTGTCAACCTATGCACCCTCGAATGAGCAGCCATCGGGTGAGGTCAACAGATTCTACTCCCCCACCATCTGCTGATACGCCTCCACAAACCACGGATGCACACACCGCAGCTTCTCCCGCTGATCCCACAGCCAGCGCAAATACACCTTGCATCCCGCGTCCAGCGATACCATCAGCGCGCCTTGCAGTTCGCCCAAAAACGGCGCAGCACCCGGCTGATCCCACGCGATTTTATCCGCGATGAACACCACCTTGTCCAACACCGTCGCATCCCGCTTGAGCGTGGTGTGACAGCCAATCGCGCTCAAGATTCCCTCGTCCTTCACGCCGAACAGTTCGCGCGCCATCACCACCGAAAGTTTCTGGTGCAAAATCATCGGGAACTGTTCTTCTTCCGTCAGCACTTCAATTCCCCACTCACGCGCCCGCCCCATCCGATCCTCGTTCGGGATCACCGTGCTGATGTCGTGCAGCCACCCGCCTATCTCCGCCCGCTGGGGATCAACCTCAAACTGTCCCGCGATTCGCGCCGCTGCCATCGCCACATCGCGCACGTGGTACGCTGTACTCGATGCCCCGTGATGGATCAAAAAGGCGGGCGCATCCTGCTGGATCACGCCCGACAGAGACACTCCTTGCACCAAATCATGGAGGCTGCTCATGTGTGTTCAACCTACTCACGCTTTTTCATTAGAGTTATTAAAAAGTTCCACCTGCGCGATTCGTTTTTCTCCCCTCCCTGAATTCGGTTGAGGGGTTCTCACGCTTCACCTGCGAACTGGCTCACCACGTCGATCAAGTCCTCGACAATCGTGTTCAACTGCTCAGTTGTTAGTTCAGGGTACATCGGCAGACTCAAGATCGTGTTCGCCGCTGTTTCACTCTGCGGGAAATCCCCCGCTTTATGACCGAGATGCGCCATCGCTGGCTGCAAATGCAGCGGGATCGGGTAGTGGATTCCCGCCTCAATCCCGCGATTTTTCAACTCCGTCAGTATCGCATCCCGATCCCCTGCCACGCGGATGCAGTAGATATGATAGGCATGTTTCGCGCCATCGGCTTCCGTCGGCGTGCAAATTCCCCGCGCGCCCTTCAGCGCGTTATCGTAAAACCGCGCATGACTGCGCCGCGCGGTTGTCCACGCTTCAAGGTGCGGCAGTTTCGCCCCCAGAATCGCCGCTTGCAGCGAATCCAGCCGTTCCCCCCACCCAATCACGTCATGGGCGTATTTGCTGCCCTTCTGCCGCCCATGATCGCGGAGCTGCGCCAGCGTATCGGCAAGCGCCTCATCGTTTGTGCAGACCGCGCCGCCATCACCATATGCGCCAAGATTTTTGCCCGGATAGAAGCTGAAACACGCCGCGATTCCCCATGCGCCCGCCCGCTTGCCTTGATATTCAGCGGCGTGCGCCTGTGCCGCGTCCTCAATCAACGCGATGTTGTGCTTGTTCGCCACCGCCGCGATTCTGTCCATCGCCGTGATCTGCCCATACAGATGCACAACGATTATCGCCTTGGTTCTTGGTGTAATCGCCGACTCAAGTTTGTCGGGATCAATGTTGAACGTCGCCGGATCAATATCGACCAGCACCGTTCGCGCGCCCAATACTTCGATGGGTTCTGCCGTTGCGATGAACGTGTGCGGCGTGGTGATCACTTCGTCGCCTTCGCCAATGCCAAGCGCCTTCATCACCAGCAGCAGCGCCCCCGTCCCGCTGGCGATTCCCACGCATCGCTTCGTCTGCTGGAACGCCGCGAACGCTTCTTCAAACCCGCTGACTTCTTTCCCGCCGATAAAGCTGGTGTTGGCAATCACGCGGGCAATCGCCCCGTCAATCTCCGCCTTAATCGACTCGTACTGCGCTTTCAAATCCACCAATGGAATCTTGTTCGCCATGCCTGTTCCTTATTCTTCAACTGCGTCAAACACTTTCACCTTTGACACCATTTACCCCTAAAAATGTTTTTGCTTTCTCCCCTCCCCGAATTCGGGGAGGGGCTGGGGGTGAGGTTATCTTTTACTCTCTATACACATCAATGTTATCCACATGATTGATCACTCGCGCCGGATTTCCCACCACCACCGCGCCCGCTGGCACATCTTTCGTCACCACCGCGCCCGCGCCTACCAACGCCCGCGCTCCGATCCGTACACCGGGCAGCAGCACCGCGCTCGCGCCCACCATCGCCCGCGCTTCTATATGCGCCCCATACAGCCGATCTTTCGCGCCCCGGCTGATCGGGTAGAGCGCGTTCGTCATCATCACGCCGGGACCAAGCCAGCAGCCGTCTTCCAGCACGCTGTATTCCGGCACGAACACCCGCGAATGCAGCCTCACCCCGTTCCCGATGGTAACGTGATGTTCGACGATGCTCCCCGTGCCGATGCTCACGCTGTCCCCGATAACGTTTTCCTCGCGGATCGTCACATGATGCCCTGTTTGCAGCCCCGCGCCGATCACGTTGCCCGCGTATATGACGCTGTGTGACCGGATCACGCAGCCCGCGCCAATCGTCAGCGCGAGTTCGCCGTCGCCCTTGCCGCGCGGCGGCTTGCCCAGCACCACAAACTCATCAATCTGCGCGTCGTCCGGCAGATGCACATTCGCGTAAACACGTATGAAATCGGTCATCATCGCCCCCAAAGTACATCTTCATTCTAACAGATCGCCGCTTACCATCCGCCTAAATAAAACGCCCGCAGGGGATTTCTTCCCTACGGGCGTAGTGAGCGGGGTTGATGTTCCTTCTTTGCGATGATCACGATGGCATCGTCGTATCGGGAATCATCAACGTTTGACCGACGTAGATCAGGTGAATGTCGCGCAAATTGTTGACCTGCGCCAGCATCCACACATTGACTCCGAACTGCTGCGCGATGCGGGCGAGAGTATCCCCGCGCTGAACGACATAGCTCATCCCGCCCGATCCGTTGTTCTCGTCTGCGATGCGAATCGCCTGCCCAACATAGATCAGGTGCGGATTGGTGATGGCATTGAGCGCCATCAAATACGCGACGGTCACGCCATAGCGCCCCGCGATCTCGCTCAGGGTTTCGCCGCGCCGCACGATATGGTTTGTCTTGATGTTAAAACGCATGATGAAGGTGTCTCCTGACTGACTTGCGTATTGCACAGTCACAAGACGACTCACCGCGCGTCCATGTTCCAAAACGTTTTTGACCACTTCCCTACGGGAAGCCTACGCCAACACATTCAGTCCAATACGTTGAATCAAAAGGGGCGGATCATTGTTGATCGCGCCCCTTTTGCTAAACCGATTCAATTGTGCGTCGGGTTACTGCGATGAAAGCAGCGTGCTTTCCGGCACCATGCCCTTCAAAATGCGTTCCAGCGCCATCGTGTGACAGCACACATGACGGCTGTGGAAGAAATCGCAGTTACACGACCATGTTTGATCGTTCAGCGCCGTGTGATGCTCATCATTTTCACCTTTGAATGACAAATCCAGCGCAAGGAAGTGGATACGATCGGTTTCTTCAGCATAGCGTTTAGCTTTTTCCACATCGCTGACGACATTCTGTCCGCTGTAGTAGGGAAGCGGTTCCCGCTTCAACATGGGCTTGAGCAGACGTTCCATCGCCATGACGTGTGGGCAAATGCCATGACCACGAAAGCTGGAGCAGGTGCAGTCCCATCCATCGGGAGCAAGCTGCACGGTGACGGTACTGTTGTCGCCGCGAATTTCGGCAGTGAAACTGTGGAACGTCACACGCTCCGGTTCTTGTGCGTAACGCTTCGCTTTTTCGATTTTGCCGATCATTCCGTAGTCCATGATGTTTTTGTCTCCTAAAACTGTGTGTCTTTGGGCGAAAATAAAACAGCACGCGGGGCTTTTTGCACATCCGCGTGCTGTTTGGGCTTAACAAAAGGTGTTGAAACTGCCTGTGTCTTCACTCGATGTGATTCCTGTTGGTATCACTACTCGCATGTTGGTAGTTTATGCCAACATTAAAGGGGTGTCAACAAACGACAACACAATGCTTTCCCCAAAGTGAAAACAAAAGGAAAGTTTGCATGGATGCCTTGTGAACATTATCAAAATTTTGACACCCAAGAAGTACAGATGTTCTTCATCCCCGAAAATCGTCTATCGAATCATCATCGATGCCATTGTAGCCGAACGGACGCGGCACATCCCCATCGCGGATCGCATCCGTTTCGCGTTTTTCGCGTGATTTGCGCCGCCGCCCCGATTTCGCCGGACTATCGGGGCTGATCTCCGGTATGACTGCTTGATATTCGCCCGTCGCCGTCGCCTGCGCGATGATGCGCGCCCGCGCCATTTCCAGCCATGTACGCAGTGTGTTCAGTTCCATCAACGTCGCTTCCATCATCAACTGGCGGTGCAGTGATGCTTGTCCAAGTTCGGTCATTTGCTCCAACACCCCGCTTTGGAACGCCCGCTGCCCAAAATCGTATATCCGCAGCGCATCAAGATAGTTATCCAGCCATTGAACGATCTCACGTTTAGACAAACGCCCTTCCATGAACTGAAAGCGCCACATCGCCAACTCTTGTTCCTGATAGCGCGGCACCACGCGCGGCACTTCGCGCAGCCACGCATCCAGCAGACGCTCACCAATAGGGGAGAGGCGATACAGCTTGCGCGGGCGCGATTCGTTTTCTAGTTCCATGTCCCCTTCGATGATCCCCTGCTTTTCCAACCGCTTGAGGATGGGGTAGATCGTGCCGGGACTTGCCGTCCAACCATACGAATCATCTGCAAAAAAACTCATGATTCCGTAGCCGGACTGGGGTCGGAAGCTGATTAACCCGATGACGATGTATTCCAACGGGGTCAATTCACGTCTGTCGGCGCTGTCATTCATCGCCTAAGCTCCGTGTGCGGGTATCGATATAGTCGCAATTATAACGTGATTTCGTGCTAAAACATTCTTTATCATCCTGCCTTCTTCCCATAAGACAGGACTTTCATCCTAATTGATCGGCATTACGAACCGTCATATGCTGTAGAAAGCATTACGAACCGTAGTATATTTTCGAGCAGAATGGCGGTGCAAATCTCATGAGTACAGTCCTCATCACAGGCAGCGATAACCCCCGTAGAACGCAGTACGCCGCATGGCTGCAAAGTTTTGGCTATGAGGTTTACGAAACCGACACCTATGACGACGCTTATCACGCGCTGGCAAACGCATCGCTGCCCCACCCGCCAAACGTACTCATCATTGACGTGAAATTGTCCGCGCCGCAAGCGCGCATCCTCATCGACACGGTGCGTCACACCCTGCACTTGACGAACATGAGTATCATTGTCATTGGCGGCGATCATCAATTGGGCGATGATGGTATCGACGCTTTTCTACAGCGCCCCGTCGAACCGTTCGCGCTGGTCGAAAGTGTGCGCTGCGCGTGTGTACCCGCCTAAACCCAGTTCAAGAATCACCATGTAGGGGCGGCTCGTGAGCCGCCCGTCTATCACATTCCAAATTCAGTAGGGGCACGCGGAACTTGTTCCGTCCGTGTCGTGCCCGTCAGCATATTTCTAGTAGGGGCGGCTCATGAGCCGCCCACGTTGCATAGCGTTGCATAGTCCAGAGAGGAAATTGATGGCGAACAAGTCAGCGATAGTCATTGGCGGGAGCATGGCGGGCTTACTCGCGGCGCGCGTGCTTACGAATCACTTTGAGCGCGTCACCGTGATTGAGCGTGACGAACTACCTGACGCGCCCGATATGCGTAATGGTGTCCCGCAGGGTCGGCATATTCATGCGCTGCTGGCGCGTGGACAAGAACTGCTCGAAGAATATTTTCCCGGCTTAAGCGACGAACTCACGCAAGCCGGTTCGCCCCGGTTTACATGGTGTAAAGATACCTGCTACTATACCGCAGCCGGCTGGATGAAACGCTTCGACAGCGGCATCGTCACCAACGTGATCACCCGCCCCGATCTTGAATGGCGAGTGCGCCGACGCATACAAGCGAACCCCAAAGTCACCTTCATGACCGGATACGATGTGCGTAAACTCGTCGCCAACGCCGATAACCGCACGGTAACAGGCGTGGAAATCGAAAAGCGCGGCGAAAAAAACCTCGAAACCCTGCACGCCGATCTCGTCGTCGATGCCAGCGGGCGCGGATCGAAAGC
This sequence comes from Anaerolineae bacterium, assembly GCA_034434595.1. GTDB lineage: Bacteria > Chloroflexota > Anaerolineae > Aggregatilineales > Phototrophicaceae > Flexifilum. Next base: position 200,703 of record DAOTZD010000007.1, on the reverse strand, counting down.
GCCGGAATGGCTGACCGCGCTCGGCTATGACACGCCGCCGGAAACACAGGTCAATGCTTATATCGGCTACTCGACCCGCATCTACGAAAAGCCCGCCAATTTTAACGACAGTTGGCGTGTGCTGTTCGTTGTGGGTCGCCCGATGGAAGGCATCAAGCGCGGCGCGGGCTTGTTCGACATCGGCAATAATCAATGGATGGTCACGCTTGGCGGCATGAATAAAGACTATCCCCCCACCGACGAAGCCGAATTTCTCGAATACGCTAAAACTATCGCGTCATCAACGGTCTATGACGCGATCAAAAATGCCAAGCCCGTATCCCCGATCTACGGCTATCGCATCACGGGAAGCCGCTTGCGCCACTTTGAAAAACTCGCCCGCCAGCCGGAACACTTCATCGCGCTTGGCGATGCTGTATGCGCGTTTAATCCCCTTTATGGGCAGGGGATGACCACCGCCGCGCTCGGTGCGAAGGCGCTCGATGAGATGCTCGGTCAGTGGGGCAAGCAGCACACCGATCTCACTGGATTCGCGGCGGGGTATCAAAAGCGGCTGGCAAAAGTGGTGCAGAATGCGTGGGTCATCGCCACAGGCGAAGATTTGCGCTATGACGGCACGGAAGGGGATCGACCCGGCGCGGCGGCACGGCTCGTACAGGTCTACATTGATGCGTATTTGCGCGTGGCGCAAAACGATGAAAAACTGACACTCGCGTTCATCGAAGTCAACAACCTGACCGCCCCGCCTACATCGCTGTTTGCGCCGCACCTGTTCGCGCGCGTGCTGGTTCGCACGCTGCAACGAGCGATTCAACGGCGCATCAACAAGACCCCGTCGCCCTATGAAATTGGCGACATGATTCCGGCAGTGAGCCGTTAGGGGGTTCCTTACGGCTGCCACTCATATTCGATATAACGCGCCGTCATCAGCGCGATTTCATCGCCTAACAGCCGCGCGAGGATGTGCAGCGACATATCCATACCCGCCTGCACCCCTGCCGACGTGATGATCTTGCCGTTGTCGATGAAGCGCACCCCGCGAATCACCTGTGTGTTGGGCGCGACCTTTTCAAGCAAATCGTAGACTTCATAGTGCGTCGTCGCCCGCACACCTTCCAACAAGCCCGCTGTCGCCATCACCAGCGCGCCCGTACATACCGATGTGGTGAATGTCGTGTTCGGCTCATGCCGCTTGACCCAATCGATCAGCGCCGCGTTTTTCATCTGCTCGCGCGTGCCTTCTCCGCCGGGAATGATGATCACATCCGGCGCGGGGCAGTTCTCATACGTATAGTTGGGCAGCACACGTAAGCCACCCACCGCCGTGATCGGGTCGGCGGTTTCCGCGACGGTGAACACGTTGAACTTCTCGACATTCGCGTCATTCCAATCCCCTACAGCCGCGAACACCTCAAACGGACCGGCGAAATCCAGCACTTCCACGCGGTCAAAAATCACAATGGCGATATTCTTCATCAGGTTCAAGCCTTTTTGGAATATTCAGCGGGCGCAAAAAACACAAGGATCACCAAATCTTCGCTGATGCTGTGAAAGCGGTGCGGCACATGCGCGGGGACATACACGATGCTCCCCGCTTGCACGGGCGAGTCTTCTTCCCCTACGGTGATTTTGCCCGCGCCGCTGACGATATAGTACGCTTCGTCTTCGCTGTGCGGCTGCTGCGGATCAACCGCGCCAGCGGGTAAGTGATACAGTCCCATGCTGATGTCCGGCACGCGCAGGAATTCATGATACAGCTTGCCGTCATTGTTCGCTTGAGCAAGTAGGTCTTGAACCATAAAATGATCCATCTAATTGAATCCCCCCGTGATAAACCGCCATGCCAAAAACCCTGCCATCCCCAACACAATGGTGACGAGCAGATTTTTGCCCACATACGCGATGATCACCGCTGCGATCCCGCCGACGAGATAGGCATTGTCGAAACTCACGTCCATTTCGCCTGTCGGCATCAGCACTGACGGAAGGATGATCGCCGCGAGTACGGCTGGCGGCACATAACGCAGCGCGCGAAACACTTGATCCGGCAGCGGGATTTTGCCGACCAGTACCAGCACGGGATAGCGCACGCCAAACGTGACCAGCGCCATCCCTAAAATGAGCAAGAATTCATTCATGAGGGCATTCCGTCCTTCGTTTGAGTGTCTGCTGCGGGAAATTCCGCTTTTGGCGAGAGTGATTCGAGTACCACGCCCACGATCACGCCGAAAATCGCCGCGATCAGCAGCCCGATCCGGTTGGGCATCCCCGCCAGCAGCACCGAAACCACACCCGCCACAACCACGCTGCCCACAACTGGACGATTCTTCATCATCGGCACGACCATCCCGATAAACGTGACGCTCAAAGCGAAATCCAACCCGAATCGTGTCGGGTCAGGAATTGTGCTGCCCGCGATGATGCCCACCACCGTCCAGAAGTTCCAATTCACGTACATCGGCAGCGCCGACCCGAAGTGGTACCAGTGTTTGAACTGCGAAGGCTTGTCGTTCTGATAATGCTCCGCGACTACGACAAACGTTTCGTCCGTAAGCGTAAAACCGAGCGGCAGCAGCCACGACTGCGGCAGATGCTTCATAAATGGCGCGAGCGTGGCGGAATACAGCGCATGGCGCAAATTGACCACAAACGTCGTCAGCACGATGATCGGCAGCGCCGCGCCGCTTGCGAACATGGTCACGCCGATAAACTGCGCTGAACCTGCGAACACGAACAGCGACATCCCCGCCGCCGCCCAAACACTTAATCCGCTGGTTACGGCAAGCGCCCCAAAAATGATCGCAAAAGGGATCGCGCCGATCATCAGCGGAAACGTCGCTTTGAAACCCGCGCGAAATTCGCTGGCGCGCGTGGGCGTGGGTGGGGACTGCGCCAATTTCGGCGCAATCGTCACACGAGTCATAGCACTTCCTTTAGATAGAGAGTGGCGATAGAACATGTGATCACTGTACGGGAAGCGTTGACGCGGTTCAATATCCGTATAAGTACATGATCATGGATGGATCAGTTGTGAAGCGAGAACATTACGCGCTTGGGGGATTTCGACTCGCTGTGTCGGGGATTGGCACTTCGCCCAGTTTGACTTCCGCCAGCGGAACGCGCTGTGGATCCACAGGCGCGGCATTCGGTTCAATGGACGAGATCAAGGGTGTTGTTTTGAGGCTGTCTGCAAACGCAATCAACTGATCCATTTGCACCTGCATGGGGCGGATAAAAGGTCGCCACGCGCGGATTTTCTCCCATGCCGCTTGCGGCGATGCGCCCTTTGCCACCAGATACGCCGCCACCATCGTGGGCGCGCGTCCCAACCCCTCCCAACAGTGGATATATACCGATCCTCCCTGCTCCAACTCCGCGTCGATAAACGCCACCCCGCGCTTGAGATCATCCACGCTGGGCGCGGTGTTGTCAGCAGTCGGTAAATGCAAATAGCGAAGCTGCCGCGCGCCCAACAAATTGAACTCGCCAATCTCGCGGGCGTAATCATATTCAGCGCGCAGGTTAATGATCCCGGTCACGCCGCCGAGCGCCAGTTGGGGCAGCACCCGTTTCGCAGGCTGACCGCCAAGCAGGATCATCGGCTCGATTCGGCTGAAGCGCACCAGCGTGCGCCCCGTGATCATACGAAATATCTTGTCGATTCCCGCCAGAATAGTCAGCCACAAGCTTTGCGAACGCAGCGTATCCCACAACCGCGCCAGTTCGACCAGCCAGCCGTACCGCTTTGGTGATTCATGCGTCATGAAGCGGCGCTCTCCACTTGCGGCGTGGGTGTTGTCGTAGTGTTCGTCACGGCAAGACGCGGAATTAGGATCGTGATCGCGTGCGGGATAATCTGCGCTGATACGCGCTTGCCGCGCTTCAACGGCTCACCATCAATGGCGATCATCTGGCGATGGCGCGTCTGTACGGTCACACGCTTTCCTTGCCAGTGCACGATTCCTTCCGGCGCGTTTTTCGGCTTTGGGCGTAAACTGGTGAGGATACTCCACACCACACGCACAACCGACGGCACTTGCAAATTCGGGATTACGATCACATCGAGCAGACCATCGCTCACATCCGCCTTGCCAGTGAAACTCAAATTCGGAACGCCCACGCTGGCGGAATTACAGATCATGCACGTTACCCCGCGCGCCGCGTACTGCTGATCGTCAATCGTGATCGCATATGTAGTGGGAGAGAGATGTCGCATCTTTCGCCATGCCGCGATCATATATGCGAACCGTCCGAAGCGTCGTTTTTCTTCGCGGCTTGCTCCAACCGAAATTTCCGCTTCATAGCCTACGCCCGCACGCAGCATCATCGGCTTGTTATCGATTGTCGCCATATCCACCGGACGCGCTTCCGCCGCGCCACCCACCAAACCGTCGATCACCCGCTCAACATCAGCGGGGAAACCCAGTTCTACGGACATCACATTCGCCGTGCCAAACGGGATGATCGACATCGGCATGTTCGTGTTCATCACACCTTCAGCCACTTCCATGACGGTGCCATCGCCGCCGCACGCGATTACCAGATCGCAGCCGTTCACCTGCGCTTCACGGGCAAAGCGAGTCGCATCGCCTGCGCCCTGTGTCAAGCGTATGTCCCACTCCACATGCGGGTAACGCGAAACAGCTTGTCGCACCGCTCCTTCCGCATCAGGGACGATCCCCGATACCGGATTCAAGGCGATACACACGCGGCGAAATGGGGCAGGGGCGGACGCTACAGGCTGCATGATTTCTCTCGATTTGGCTGGAACGGCGAAACAATTGTTTGTACTCTAGTCCGCCTGTTCCAGCCCGACAACCTGCCTTTGGGGGAAGGCAGCATAGGTCAGTTGGGGGATTACGATTCGATCTGTCCCCATCACCTTATCCCAACCCAACTCTAACGATTTGGTGATCCATATATCCCAAATTTATCCCAATGATCAAGGATCGATCAAGATCACGAACAGAGCAGTAAAGTGTCTTGATCTTTAATTGATCATGAAATCAAGAACATTTTTTCGCGTGGCGGATCATCCAAGACCCACCAACCTTAACATGCGGGGATGATGATATATCCCAAATCAGATCACGCCCCAAATTGGGATATATCCTCGATCCGGCACAATCTTGGGAAATCGATTGCATGGGTGAACAATCGATCCGTAGGGGCGGCTCGTGAGCCGCTCGCCGCCCCCAATCAACATCACCCTTGTTCTCGCGCCAGCACATCCACAAGTGTTTGCGCCCACTTGTCGCAGCCTTCAACCAGCACATCGGCTAACGTCGCGTCCATAGGCAGCCAGCAGTATTCAAACACCATGCCGTGATCTTCATCATGGCTCACCGTCACATGCGTAAACCGTTCCGGCGCATCGCCTATCAAACGAAAGGCGTAGGCGTGTTGTTCTTCATCAAAGTAGAACGCGATACCCAGATACGCGATCAACGCCAACCGTTCTGGCTGAATCCCCGATTCTTCCCACACTTCGCGCCGCGCCGCCGCTTCTAATGACTCATCCGAACGTTCCACCCGCCCACGCACAACTTCATAGTTACCGCGCTTTTCTCGATTGTGAGTCAGCGCCGCCAGCAGTCGTCCATCCGCGCGCACGATGTAGGCGAAAACTTTCATGTTCAAACGTGGCAGCATCCAATTCTCCCTTTGCAGCGGTGGATATTCCATATGTACCAACGTCCCCCAATTGCGCCTAAACCATGCCGATCCTATACTCGACTCATCTCACAGAACAAAACCGTAATAAAGGAACGATTATGCGTTGGTTTATTGTGCTAGGAATCGTCTTGATAGTCGCCGGAATCGGGCTGTCGATCTACACATCCGCTTCCACGATCTCGCAATCTTTCGCCGGAGGAAGCGATTTCAATGCTGACATGGAAGCCCGCGCCGAAGAACTCTGCCGCGAAGGTGAACGCCTCGACATTGTCGAAGGCGCGCCCAGCCGCAACACCGATGGCACCTATGGGCGACCACAAACTTACTACTGCATCGACTCTGATGGCACCCGCCGTGATGTGACCGGGGACTTCGTCAACAGCCTGCTTGGTGATATTCCCGGCGTTTTAAGTTCAATTCCCGGCTTCAACACAGGGGTTCTTGGCGGTTTGGGGTTCATGGCATTAACCTGTCTCGGCGTGGTTTTCCTCGTGATCGGCATCTTCGGCAGCATCATCAACGGAACGCGGCGCATGGCTGCTCGCACGCAGTCCGCATGGGGAACACCAATGTCTAGCGGGACATTTTCTACCACCGCGTTCAACAGCACGTCCGGTAGTATGCCCCCCGGCGTGAGTGTCTCGCACGGACCCGATGGATCGATCCGCATCGACATGAGCGGCATGATGGCTGGCACAGGTGGGACATCCGCGCCAAGCCAATATGGGTTCGACTTCCCCGGCACTGATTCCGGCGCGGATCAACCTGTGAGCGTATCCGGCGGCGTTGTTGTCACCGGGGGGAACGTCATGCCCATCCAAGACATGAACGAAGTCGCGGAATTGATGAATCTGATGCAACTTCCCGTCAGCGAAGTCGTCAACCGCATGAACCAGCTCGAAGAAGCCCGCCGCGCCGGACGTGTTACCGAAGAACAGTACAACCGGATGCGCGAAATCATGCTTCGCGCGCTCAATCGCGGCTAACTACACCGTGATATCCCATGCCGCCAATTCCGCGAAGAACCGGTGCGCGGTCAAATCAAGATGAATCGGCGTGAGACTCGCGTAACCGTTATGCACTGCCCACAAATCCGTCCCGACCTCATCGGTGTATCCGCTGGGTTCGGGACCAACAATGCGGCAGATGTTCCCATCACGGTCTAGTTCATCCTGATAAATACGAATCCCCTGTCGCGTCATGCGAATCCCTTTAACCTTCGGCACGGCGGGGACGTTCACATTGAGAATTGTCAGCGGGGGCAGCGGTCTTTGCAGCGCCATCTTGACCACCTGCACGGCGACGCGTGCCGCTTCCTTATAATCATCAACAGCGTTAGCATTCCGCTGATTCAGCGATACCGCAACCGCGGGCACGCCGTTGATCGTCGCTTCAAGCGCCGCTGTCACCGTGCCGCTGTAGGTGATGTCCTGTCCCATGTTGGGACCGCGGTTGATGCCAGATACCACCAGCGCGGGGGGCCATTCCAGCACCCCAAGCGCCGCCAGCGCGATACAGTCAGCGGGCGAGCCTCCCACCGAAATCGCGCGCGTGCCATCCGCCAGCGTGACTTCGCCTACAGGCAAATCTGTCATCAGCGATTTTTTATGCCCGGTTGCGCTTTGGTTCAGCATCGGCGCGATCACGCTGATCGTACCTAATTCGCGCATCGCCTGTGCAAGTGCGAGAATTCCCGGCGCTTGCACTCCATCGTCATTAGTGACGACGATATACGGTTTGCGACTGTCGCCCATCGTGGTCATTGTCGTTGATTCTGTGTTCGTCATAGCGGCTTCCTAAATGTGGATGGTTTTAATGCTAAATTCAATCATACGCGCACCCGCGCAAATCATATAGGGTTATGACATGTATCTCACGCCGCGCACACGTTAAGAATCGTTGCAGCTTTTCGGGCTGTTCCTTTATGGAAAGCGAACGATTGCGGTAGAAATTCACAGCTATAGTGTAGAATTGTTGTGAGAAATCAGCATGGATCAGCGCGGCTGATTGCGCTACCCTGCTGATTGAGCAATCATGGAGGCATACTACGATTTATGCCCGACGACTACGACAAGATGCAGTTTATGGAAGGCATGAGCCAGTTTCAATCGGCTCGTATGCGCGCCTTCTGGGACGATGTCAAGAACTTGGTGCAAGGCAAACCTGCGGAACTCCTCTCGTTTGAAGATGTACGCACGCGGCTGCGGCTGCGTGAAGAATACTATAAAGGACTGCAAGATATCCCGCTGGACAAAATCGTCGGCAGTGTCGGACGCTATCAGGAATTCACGCGCAACTTTTTACCCAAGCGGCGCGTGCAGCAGGAACGCTGGAGTCGGGTATACGCGCAAGCAACGGGCATGATGGGGCTTCCCCCGATTGAAGTGTATAAGGTGGGGGATGTGTATTTCGTGCGCGATGGCAATCACCGCGTTTCTGTAGCGCGGCGCTTGGGCGCGGAGTATATCCAAGCGCATGTGACCGAACTGCCCACCAGCATCGCGCTCAAACCGGATACCGATGAATCCGAACTCGATGCACTTGCCGCATACGCGCAGTTCTTAGATGAAACGCGCCTCCCTATGACGCGCCCGCATCACCAATCGTTGATGTTGAGCGAACCTTCACGCTACACTGAAATGCTCGGTCACATCAACGTCCACATGGAAATCATGCGGAAGCGCATGGGCGATTGGGTAGACTTTGAAGAAGCTGCCGCTGATTGGTACGACAATGTGTTTCGTCCAGCGGTCACGCTCATCCGCAAATACAACGTGCTGTCGCATACCCCTAAGCGCACCGAAGCCGATTTGTATCTATGGATGATCGATCATCTGCGCGAAGTGCAGGAAGAATTGGGCGATGAAGCCGAAGCGCCGCGCACCTTCAGCGATGCGCTCGAAGATTATTTATCTGAGCGTCATGTTGAAGTGCCGCAGGAACTCCGCGAAGAAAAAGATCAAACGGTCACGCTCACACGCGCCGATATTGCCAGCGAGCTTGCCGAATACCGCGCCAAGATCACGGCGGAACAGGCGCGCGCCGGATCCGCCACCCGCCGTACCAGCGAGTTCCCGCCTGTGAAGCCAGATGCTGACCCGGCGCTAGATGAACCCGCGAACCCCGCGCAGCACTATATCCCCGACCTCAACGCGCCATCCAGCGCGGGTTGGGCGAACAACAAATAGGGACGGAAGTGATTCCGTCCCATTCACGCCTATTCTGCGGCGAGTTCGTCAGCGCGCGCAAACAGCGCATCGAAATCGCCATCGAACGGGATGAACACACTCGTATAGCGCACCTCACAGTCATCACGCTCATCCGCGACAGCATAATACGTCAACATGATTTGTGAATCGCTGACTGTCGCCGTCTGCGTGATCACCTGTGTGAACGTCCCAAATGGGCTTTCGGTGACGCGCTCATATGCGCCGCCTCCGCCTGTCAACAGAACGTTGCCAAGCAAAAGCTCGCCCGCATCGTCATCGACGCGCACGGGCAGAATCGCATCCGGGCGTGCGAACGCGCCCGGTGGTGACACCGCTGTACGCCCCATACATTCAGCAAACATCGAGTATTCTTCTAGGTCGCGTTCGCTTTCTATCCATACTTGCGCGCTCAATTCGCTGCGCGCCAGCGTCCGCGATGATTCCAATGTCAGCGTGCCTGTGCGCGTCACTGCGGTGGTTTCAACAGTATCTTCATCCACAAATGTGAGCGTGGCTTCGGAATCAATCCCTAAATCGATCAGCGGCGTGCCCACATAAACATCGCCCGTATCCCGCGTGTACACCACGTCCGCCCCGCCCACTACCGCCAGCAGCGTATCCTCATCGACTTCCAGCAGCAGGGTGCCATCGGCGCTTGTGTCACCTTCCACCACTTCAGGATCGACCTCCAACCATAGGTTGACCGTCATCGGCGGCGCATCCGGCGAATCGCCCTGTGCGTTCACCGTCATTCCCGCAATCCCAGTCGTCAAACCGACCAGTATCAGCATTGTCCGAAAGAACATCGCCCCGCCTCTCTTGTGCGCTAATTCTTCCAGTATAATGCCTCGTCCACCGACGCTTCAACGCGGCTGATCCTACGCACCGCCGACTCCTATCCGTCGATTTTCAGCTTGTCCAACTGCTTGAGATGCGGCGGCGTGAACAGCGCGGGAGGTCGGCGCTGTTCCGCGTCCAGCGTGCCAATGTAGCCGAGCGTCGTTTTCAAGTCGCTGTGTCCCAAGTTCTGCTGGATCGCCACTGGGTCAACGTCCGCGTCGAACAAACGGCGCGCATACGTGCGCCGTAAGTCATGCGGGTTGACCTTCACCATGCGCCCATCGACAAAAATCGGATACCTATCGAGAATATCCTGCACTGCCCGCACCGACAGTGCATGAGGTCGCACGCTTGGTTTTGCCCCAACTTTCGCTTTGTAAAACGCGCGAAACACCGCCCCACCCGTGATCTTCGCCAGCGCCAGCCACTTATCGACATACGCCAAACACCATTCGCCCGCGCCATAGGGAACCATCCGCGCCTTCGCGCCTTTCCCCTGCCGCACCCGCAGCGCCAACGTATTCCCGAATCGCCCGCGCAAATCATCGACATGCAGCATACATAATTCCATCTCGCGCAGCCCAGTACACAGCAGCGTGGCGATCAACGCCGTGTCCCGCAGCCCAACAATATCGCCTAGTCCCGGCGCTGCCAGCAGATCATTCGCCTGTTCAACGGTCAGCCGCAAATGCGCTGTATCTTCTACATCCTGCACTTTGGTGATTTTCACCGTCGCCCGCGCCGGATTGATCGCGTTTTCCAGCCGCACCAGCATTTCATCGACAAACGCCTTGCGATCCCCCGCACTCGTCGAACTGCTCGTCAATTTGTACATCCGGTCACGAGTGGCATTGTCGTCCATGATCTCGCGGTAGCGCCCGCGAATGGTCGAAAGATGCGCGGTGATGCTGGTATTCGACAGCGGTTTGCCATTCGCGCCTTGATATTCCGTCATCAAATGGTCACGATACGCCGCCAGATCAGGGCGATACCATACACCCCCGTTGGCATCCAGCCAGCGCACGAACATCGTCAAACGGCTTTTCACATCTTTGACATCGCTGTCACGCAAAAGCACGCTGGCATTATCGCCCAAAATCGATTCTGGTGACTCGATAGGAATCGCGCTTGCCGACGTGATTTGTATGGCGCGGGGTTCGTCTGTCATGCTCAATCCTCGATCAATTTTGCAATAACTGCGTATACCCACGATTATACGCAGTAAATCACGATTTACAAATCGGCGAGCTTTGACCTATTCCGAATACAAATTTAAGAGAGAGACAATTACAGGAGCACAAGGCTTTTTCCTCCCCTGAATTCGGAGGAGGTGGCGAGCGAAGCGAGCCAGAGGGAGTTTTGATGGTTCCCCCTACACATGCAAATTGTCCAATTTTTGATTGCGCGCCCAAAAACCCATCGCTACACTTGCCCCATCACATCGAATCACTTCAAAGGCGGGCAGCATGAGCAGCGTGTATTTTGTCACCGGCGGCATGGGATGTATCGGCGCATGGACGCTTTACCATCTGGTTAAAGAGGGCAAACGCGCTGTCTGCTTCGATCTTGCCGATGACCGCCACCGCCTCGACCTGCTCATGCCGCGCGACGTGCAATCCGCCATCACGTTCGTCAAGGGCGATCTCACCGATCTCAAGCAGGTGTCATCGGCTATAGCCGATCATGACATCACGCACATCATTCACCTTGCGGCACTGCAAGTCCCCGCCTGTCGCGCCAATCCTTCACTCGGCGCGGCGGTCAACGTGACGGGAACGGTCAACATTTATGAAGCGGCGCGCGCCAACGGCATCAAGCATCTCGCCGCCGCGTCCAGCATCGCCGTATACGGCGCGCGTGATAAATATCCGCCCGGACTCGTCGCGCATGACGCGCCCAAGTACCCGACCACGCTTTACGGCGTGTACAAAGTCGCCAACGAAGGCACAGCCGACATTTACTGGGCGGATCACGGCATCAGCACAACCGCGCTTCGCCCATATACCGTCTACGGCTTAGGGCGCGACTTCGGCTTAACCAGCGAACCCACCAAAGCCATGCTTGCCGCCTCAAAAGGCGAAAACTTTCACATCAGCTTTGGCGGGCGTATGCAGTTCCACTACGCATCCGATGTCGCGCGCCAATTCATCGCCGCCGCCGATCAATCGCTCAACGGCGCGTACACTTTCAACTTGGGGACACCGCCCGTCACCGTCAGCGAAGTTGCCGCGCTCATCATGCACATCTGCCCGAACGTAACCATCACCGTCGCGGATACTGTGCTGCCATTCCCCGAAGGCTTCGATGATTCCGAACTGCGCCGCCATTTCTCCACGGTCTACGAAACGCCGCTGGAACAGGGGGTGCGCGCCACCATCGAAGGCTTCCGACGTTAGGGCACAATGTACCGTCTAAGAAAAGGAATAACTACCTTCAAGCCATTTCCGTGTCCTTGCAAACGATATGGGAATTGGCGAGTTTGCTCCCCTCTCCGCCAGCGGAGAGGGGGCACATCCACCCCTATTCCGGCAGCAGCATCCCGATCAAAATCCCATCGGCTGTCTGCTCCATACGGAACGGCTGATCAATACCGATCACCAGCGAACGCACATATCGGTTGAAGGCGCTCGTTACATTTCGCGCCGCGGCATTCGCCACTGCCTGCGCCCGTGCATCCGTGCCGATCATGTTGCCCGCCACCACACTGGAAATGATCACATCCTCAAGCCGGTAGTTCAAATAGGTGCTTTGCCCACGCTCGCGCACCAGTCCGATCAAAATCGCAATGATGCTCAACGTATTCGACGTGCCATCGCGCCCCGTCACGGTGAGATCGAACGAAATCTCCACGCTGTCACCGTTCACATCGCCCGCCGCGACCCGCACATTCGAGATCGTGCGACTGGATGTACTTGTCGGGCTAAAACTCATATCCGCGAAATTGAATGAAATCGACTCTGTTGGGATAGGATCACCCGAACCCTGTCGCGCAGCGCTTTTGCCGGTCTGTGCATAAGTGGGAACACCTGCCCCCACGAGCAAGAAGACCGCCGCTATCACCATCCACTGCTGAAATCGCTTGAAACCGATCATTTTTTACATCCCCCTTAGATGCAGTCAAAGGTCGATGTTTTTAGTGTATGCGCCGTTTGTAAACAAAATTCGTTTCAATCATCGAAATTTTGTTACAGAACCAGAAAAACTTGTAATGATTGTGACCTAGCGATCAATCTGCCTAATTCCCATCACCACAGCCATCACCTTCTCTCAACATGTTGATTCTACTCGTCTTTTCATCGACATAAATCAACATATCACCGCGTGGCAATCGACAATACGCGCCAAAAACGGACATGGATGGACATCCTCACCGCTAATCCGCCAGCAACAAGACGACAGGTTCGGTGTTGTGTACAATCACGCAGCAAAACTCTTACTCACAGGAGAACGAATACTTATGACGGTTTCGACTGGAAAGCCCGCCGTGTTCAGCGATATCGAAGGCACGTTGATCAGCATCAGTTTCCCGCGCACCTATTTTGAGCAGTCGCGCGCGTTGGGCATCATCCCGCCCATCAATCAGGTGATCGTCGCGGTGCTGAACGGCATCGGATCGCTGTTTTCGCACAAGTCTAAAATCGGCGGTATCTTGCGCTATTTGGCGATCATGAACGCCATGCGAAACGTCCCCATGTCCTACAATGATCAAGTCATGGAGCGCGTCAATCCGCTGCTCCACGCTTCGCTCAAGCCCAAGTCGATTGCTCGCATCCGTGAATACGAAGCACAGGGGATGCCCGTCATTCTCGTCAGCGCGGCGCTTCAACAAGGAGTCGAATCGTTCGCAAAAACATTCGGTTGGCGCGGTGAAGGTACAATCCCCATCTTGAAGGGTGATTTGTTTACAGGCAAAGCCGAAAAACCCCTCAGCGGCGAAGAAAAAGCAGTGCGCGTGCGCGCTGTCGCGCAAGAACTCGGCATCGATCTGTCACGTTCCGTCGGCTTTGGCGATACCGTGACTGATGTGCCGTTCCTGTCCCTGCTCTCAACCGCCTACGTGGTCGATCCCGATGACGAACTCCGCGCCATCGCCACCTCAAAAGGCTGGACAATCATCGAAAGCTAGGACACAGAATGTTGTGTCGCTCCATTCACCCAACGCCGCCGCAAACATCGCTGCCGTGCTTCCGTAGGGAGGGGGCCTGCCCCCTCCGTGTATTTTCCGTTCATATTAACAAAAAAACCTGATCGCGCGATCAGGTTTTTTTGTCTCATCCAATGCTCGTTACGACCCCAACGCCCGTCCCGGACCCGGCTGCAAATAATACGTCTGCCCGTAACCTTCCGCGACCCACCCCGTGACTTGTGCGCCGTTCAAGTTCGCGGTCACCTGCCACATGCGGACACCATCGCGGCACGCATACCCGCCAATCACGTTGACCGTCCGTTGCAGCGGCAGTTGATACGTCGGGATAGGCGCGTTCGCGGTGTCGTACATCGCCAGTGTGCCATCAATGCCGACGACATGCGCCACCGCGCCCACCGACAGCCGTGACTGCGGCGAGTTCAAGCATTCTTGCGGCGGAAGCGCCAGCAGTGGGGGCGTGTTCGTCGCCGCCGGAACGGCGATAATCAAGCCAAGTGTCGATGTTGCCGTCGGCAGCGACACGATCACGCCTTGCCCGCCCGCGAAGTTATCCTGATACGGCTCGACAAAGTATCCGCCAGCGTCGCCTTCAGCCGCCCAATACGTCGAAGCATCGTTCAGTTGGATATTCCACCACAGATACCCGTTGGCGCACTGCGGCGGCGTATTCATCACCGCGAACACTGTCCCTTCGGGAAGCTGACCGACGCGCTCGCCGTTCGGCGCATTTCGCAAGTTCAGCGGAGCGCCGTTGGTGAACGACACGCGCGCTGTGCTGCCCGGTGTCAAACGCGGCGCGGGAGCGCCGGGGCAGTCGGGGATAGTGCCTACGTCCGGCGCTGCGACATCCAGCCCACCCAACGTCAGCGAATCCGCCAGATTATCCAGCGTAAACGTCGCGCCTTCCGGCGTAGTGTAAATCACGCTGAAAGGACTGTCCGTGTCAAACACCGTGTTCCCGAATACCGCCGAAAAGCCTTCAAAGCTCAAGTCCGTCGCGTGATACAGCCGCCATTCTGTCGCATCCACGCCCAAGAAACCATCCGGCACATCGTTGATCGCGCCGATGTTCGGACCAAGCGGCAGCCCTTCCCCGCCTTCAAGCGTGCTGATCGCGTAGTGCGGTTGGAACACGCCATTTTGAATACGATAGCCGTACCAGTCGCCACCGTTCAGCCACATCGGATCATTGAGCGTATACCCGTCGTCCTGCACCAGCACAATTCCCTGCTGATCAACGCCCTGTTGCAGCAAAATCTGGTTGCCAATGTACGGCGAAGGCGGCGCACCCTGCGGACCAGATGCGCCCCACAGCGTTTGTCCCGTCGTCTTGAACACATCGATTCCGGGAAGCGGGCTGCGTCCAAGTGTATCCGCCACGACAGGTGCGTTCGCCAGCGCGGGCGGCGGAGTCGGATACCAGCGGAACGATGGCACACCGCCGATATAGGTGATCACTTCTTCCGAAGTCGAACGCTGCTGCAAACGCAGACTTGGCGTGCCGAAGCCTTCATCAATTGTGAATGCCGCGATCAACGGATACCAGTTCGTGTCATCGTAAACCGTATCAGGAATAATCGCATCCGTGCGGCTCAACACGCCAACCGCGCTCCCCGTCGATACATCGAACGCCAACACGCGCCAATCTCCGCTGACTTCGTTCCGAAGCACCGTCGCAAAATGCGTCGAAGTCGTCGTGTAATCGCTTCTGCCCACAGGCACTTCGTCCGGCTGCGTTTGATGCGTCTGCCCCCATTGACCGCTCGCAAAATCGAAGAAGCCCAAGCCCCAGCGACCATTCGTTAGCGGCGCAATCACCACCAGCGTGCGCCCATTCGGGGAGATATACAACTGCACTTGAGCGAGATCATCGACTTCATTCGCCAATTTCGGGCGGGCGATATTCGCCTGTTCGCCATTAGCGTTGATCCAATGCAGCCGATCCGTTTCGGGCACCCACGCCACCACGTACCAATTCGCTGGCGGCAGCGCCCCCGCCAGCGCCGTTGAAGCCAGCATTAAACTAATCGCCAGCACGACGAACGTAAGTAACAGTTTTCGAGGCAAAGAAATGGTTTTCAACATCTTCCTGTTCCCATTCATTTTCTTAAGGTGTCACCATCTTAAAAGTAAATTCGCCCAAGTGTCCACAACTTTTACCGAACATTTGCAACTTTATTCGTAATTATTCGATTCGTAACAGTTCAAATGGTGCGAATAAAAACTGCATGCCCCGCACGTGCATCATGCCATAACCGGGACGCAAAATCGGTCACATCCGGTGGCACAAATCGAGCATCTCACCACCTATCTCAATACTCGCTATGCCTCTTTCGCGTGCAGCATTGTCAAAGAATTAAGGTCGCTCAGCATATGTCCCCAAAACCCCCAAAATCGGGACATAAAGGACATATCCCTTAATGGTTAGTTATCTATCGCTTCTTTAACTACCACAAAAAAGGGGCGATCCGTTTCATCTGGATCACCCCTTTAGATTACGAGTCTCTCACCCTGCTACGACACAGTTTCTTCGCCTTCCCCGCGAATCATCAGCGTCACTTCGCCTGTATAATCTGCATCGAATTTCACGTCCGCCGCCTCTGTGAGCAGCACCTTATCACTCGCGTTGACCACCACGAAGTACAAATCAGCTTCCGTTTCGTTTTCGGCAAAGTCCTGTATGCGATAGCTCACCGCGAATTCGCCTTTGCGGTTCGTCAGTGCCGCCCCCAGCAAGTCATCATACTTCACGTCTTTGTCATACACGCGCACCAACACCCCTGACGCGGGCTTGCCATCGGCGCGCATCACCTGACCGCGCAAATTGAAAGTCACCGCCTTACGCGCAGGTTTCGGCTTCGGTTTGGGAGTCGGCTTGGCGGGAGGCGGCGGCGCTTTTTCGCGCTGTTCTTTCAGCCGTTCTTCAATCGGTGCTTCACCTGTCTGCATGAGCCGCACGTTTTCCAGCGCCTTTAGCGCGTCTTGTGCTCCGCGCGCTGTTTGCATCACCCGCTGCGTGCGTGGATCGGCTACCCCGTGCTTCACAGCGATTCGTTCTGCTTCTCGCGCATACAGCATCCCCGCCGCGCTCTGCAGCCTGACAAGTACATCCATTGCATCTTTCGCCAGCGCCGCAGACTCGTTCACGTTCACCGCTTCTTTCGCGCCAGCTTCTGCTGCACCCTGCACCCGTGCGCCGCGCGACGTTTTCTCTTTGTCGTCTTTTTGCATAATCCCGTCCCTTTCACCCACGCTACATCTTCGTAGGGACGCGCCACGGCGCATCCTCATTTACCCTAGTCGCTCTCATGATTCATCTTCCAACAGCCTGTCTTGCTCCCCCTCAGCGCTAGCGCTGAGGGGGTCAAGGGTAAGATTTCGCTCACTTGCTCAACGCCGCCGCAAACGTCGCCGCAATCTTCACCAGCGTAAAGAGCAGCAGCCTATAATATTTCGGCGCGGTGGCGTTCACCCCACCTTGATCGTTACACTCGCCGCCCATCACCGCGAAGTTGCCCAACACCGTCGAAGTCGCTGGATTGCCCATTTGCAAGAAGCACAAATGCCCTTGATTCGTCATCATCGCGCCTGATACCGCGAACTGGAACAGCGAATGCCGCCGCAGCTTAAAATCTGTACCCGGGATAGGTGTCGGCACAAGTAGAGGCAGCGGTTCCTTGAAGCGGTTGTTTGCCGCCCGCACCGTCACCCCAAACAGGGCTGTCGTTGACATGATGTTCGTCGCGTTCAGCACATCGACCTGATTATCCGAGAAGTTTACGTCATCCATCGTGAGCAAACTCACAACTGTTCCGCGTGCCAGTGCATCCCCCTGCTTAACCTGATTGCCTAAAAACAGGATATTGCCGTCAGGAAAACCGAAAGGAATGCGTGTTGCGGACAAATCCACGTTAGCTTCTGCCGTCGTGCCAAACTCCATCACCTGATCGAGCAGCTTGAAGAAGTCGATCACATACGCACCCGGCATCAGGTTGAATACTGCCACTGCCGACCCGAAATAATCGACAACCCCAATCAGCGTCCCCTTGATTTCGTCCAGCGTCGGCACGGGCAGCACCATCGCAGATGCCAATAAGCCGGAAATTCCGCCCGCCGATGCGTCCAGTTCGCGCGTTAAGGCTTGGTCGCTCACCAGCATGTTATCCGTGATCGATACCGTCCCCGCCGCGCCCAAGAACAGCGCTTTGCCAAACGGCTGCACCACCGTATTCCCGTCGATACGTGCCGCGTGCCGCCCGCGCGCGCTGCTCGTCAAGCCGGAGAGCGCGCTCTTTTTGCCAACCGACACCTTCCGCAGTGACGACAGCTTATCGTCTACCGATACGGCTTTAGTCTCTCTGACTGCGCCGCCTGCGAACAAATTCGCACTGAAGCATACCGGCAGCACAATCCCGCCGCGCGGTCCGCGTTCAAGTTCCAGTTCCGCGCTTGTGTCCACCGCCGTATACATCGCGTCCTGCTGCCGGAAAGCGTTGTACTGCGTTTGATTGAGATACGCGCGCTGCTGATATGGCTGACCCGGAATCGCTTCACCACCCGCCGTGCCAGCCGTGCCCCCCCCGCCGAACACCGACCCCATCGCAGCATCGAACTCTGACTCAATTTGCGATACCTGCTCGATCAGCGCGTCCAGTTCCCGGGTGTCCTGTCCATTATTCAGCACATGATTGTCGCGTACCGTCGCATCCACCGCGAACGCCGCATATATTCCGCAAATCGCCCGTTCCGCGCCCGCCCCGCAGTCCTCGACGCGGTTTTCGTCAACGACAAATCCATCCACCAGCGCCAGCGCGATCCCGCCCAGTGCGCGGTCAAGCGTGAATCGCCCGAAGTTCGTCAGCGGAGGCGCATTCAGCAAACAGCGTGTGATCGTGTTCTCCGTGATTGTCACATCGACTACAAACCCCGTGATTGTCCCGGTCAGCATGTAAATCATCATCATCAATTGCAAATTCACGCGCACTGTCCCAGTGTGGAACACGCCCGAAGCCGCCGCCGCATCGCTCGTTGTGAAGCGCGGCGATCCAATCCCGCACACCCCCATCTGCGAAATCGTGTTGCGCTCGATCAGCACATCATAGATGAATGCCAGCACATCCGCGCCGCCCACCGGACGGAATACATCGCCTGTACCGCGTTCTTTCAAATAAAAGACATAACTCCCGCCGCCCAAAGGCTCAACTTCCGCCACCCCGAACTCGCTTTGTGACGTGTACACACGATATTTACCCGGTTGCAGCTTTTCGATGAACTTGCCATCAGCATTCACAGGAAAACTCTGTATTTGTCCCGCGCCGCCATCGAAAAAGATCGTTTGCCCGCCGATGGGTTTGTTGTCGTAGATCAACTGCCCTTCAATCAAGTCGAAACTATGTGTAAATTCTGCATCGGGGAACTCATCCCTTTCGCCTGTATCCCCTTCGAGATCAATGTCGGCAATATCGCTCCCCAGCGTGATTCCGTTGCCCGCCCCGCCGATAATCCGGTTCTCGCGGATTAACACCTGTTCCGATCCGCTGCCAATCTGAATCCCGCCCAACGTTTGCGGCGCGAATTTTAACCTCAGAAAATCGGTGACGATTCCCCACATGAAATCGACGTAGAAGATCAAATACAGGATGTTGGCATAAAAATTTTCCGGGTCTTCGCAGGGGTCGGTTGGGTCAGGGATGGGTGTATCCGGGTCGAGTTCGCCCTCAGGAATTTTCGGCAGTTTCCCACTAGGGATGATTTGCACGTCGCACCGCTCAATCGTCACATCGTCACCCTGCGCGTAGATGCCTACATCGCCTTCTGCCGAATCGAGCATCCGTACCGTGTTCTCATACAGCATCACCCCTTGGCAGGTCTCTACGTCAATGCCGACTTTCTTCGCCATCACCCGCACATGTTCGATATGCAAGCCGCTCACGCGCTCCGCCGCGATACCAGTCCCGTCGATGCAGATCACGTCGAAGTTATACAACCCGATGTTCTCGCATCCGGCAATATCGATCAGTGCCTCGCCTTTGCCGTTCAATGGGATCAGCTTGGAACGCCCGCCGCACCCACTGATCGTCAAATTTTTGCGTTTGATCAGCCTTACATCCGCGCGATGCACGCCCGGCAGCAGACAAACCTCTGCATTGTCCGGCGCATTGTCCAGCGCCAGCGATAAATCATTGAAATCACCTTCGCTGGCTTTGCCGTCTCCGACTGTGAATGTGCAGCAGATATTCTGCGCCGTCAGCGGGCGAAACGGCGGGCGGCAGTCAAGAATTTTCACCTTGTTGTTGACCTGTACGCCCCATTTGATCAACCCAAGCGGCGCGTAGTAGCGGCGCACTGCCACAGGCACTGCCGCCGTTTCCAAGTCCCACGGCAGTACGCGGTTAGGCGTTTCCGGGCGCGCGGCGATCACCCACGCATCTTCAGCGGCGGCATCATCCCCCGTGAACGTCACCTGTATCCCCGTGGTGCCAAGTGTAACCGGCATACCCTTTGTAAACGGAATAGCGACGGGCGAACCCACGTCCGATCCGCGATCCCAGATATGCATGAAGTAGAAGATGCCTTCTTGTTCGAGCAAATTCGCGTCGGGGCGGTCACGCCAGTCCTCAAATTTCGCTGTCGGCACCGCGTCTGCCAGCGTCACCGTCACTGCGCCATTCGCCATCTCATCCGATGGATCAACTGCCGTGATCCGTGTCAAATGCCCGCTGAGTGCCGCTGTCTTTTCACCATTCGATAACCGTGCGCCCCACGGCAAAATTTCGATCACCTGCCCAACAACAGGCATACTATATTCATCGCGCGGCGGCGTGATCAGCGTGACTTTTGTGCGGTCTGCTGACAGCGAAACGCGGTACGCCGGAGTCGCGTTGTTGAACCCCCATGTAAATGTGCCGTTGTCTACCAACTGCACGCGGATCGCCTGATTTTCCGCGCCCAGATACCCGCCCGCGCGCGGTGGATCACACAGATCATCATCCACGCCGTCCGTCGTGTAGGTCACTTTCAAGCGGGTATCGACGATGCGCTGACAGTCCGCCGCGATCTTCCCACCGCTGATTTCATCCAAAAACTTGTCGATCACCTCCCACGCGCCGTCGCAATCGACTGCGTTCACGTTCGGGATCACACCCACCCGCGCGAAACGGCGAATCCGTACCGCCGTATCCGCACCCCCCAGCGCCGGATCAAGCAGTTCGCCATCTTCAACAGCCGTTACGGGCGCTTCATACACTTCCAGCACGACCAAATCACGGCGGTTCGGTTGATTGAGCGGCGCGTTCGGTATTGCAACTTGCAGCCAATCGCTCTGTGTCTGGAAAGTCTCTTTGTCTTCCAGTTCCAGCCGCACCCCGCCGATATACAGCGTCCCCGCCAGCAAATCGAATTCGACGCGCCCGTTCACAATCCGCGCGTTATCCACACGGTAGCCGCTGTCCGGCGAACCATACCCGCCGATAATATCCACCCGCGCCCGCTGACGCTCCCCGTGCGCGATCATGGCGGCATCGTTCACATCAAAATCCGTGACGACTCGCCCCTGCTGTTGATGTACGGCGGTGTAATGCTTGCGCGGGTTAAAGATCGCCCGCGATTTGTCATTGTTCGCCATGCTGCTCCCCTTGTGTACAACGCCTTATGTACAAGGCGCGTGCCTATCCGCTATCCACACCAATATATTGCACTTGCATAACACAGTGAATCTGTGTCCCCAAAACCCCAAAAACGGTCACATGTGGGCACATCTTCTCTCAATTTCCATCGTTACTCATATCAATTTATGTCACAACCCTTATCACGGGAATCAACCCGAACGGCATGAACTCGCTCACCTTTGCATTCAAGCCATCCAGCTTAAAGGGTGCCCCCACGCGCTGAAACACGCCCATCTCCGCGCCGTTTTCCCCGCCCCGCGCGATGCTCGCGGGCGTACTGTCGCTTAGCATCGCGTAATCCGGCTGTCCGTACTCATCCGCGCGGAACAGCGACTTTTGCAGCCCCGCTTCCATCTCGACTGACTCAAACGGGCGCGGTAGTCTGCTTCCTGTCGCCGCCGCGCTGAACCGGAAGCAGCCTTCTTGTGTATCCGTCACATCGACCGCCCCCGCGATCAAACAGTCAGTCGCGTACAAGCGCAGCACATCGACCCCACCCATCACCGTCACTCCCGCCATGTCGATCATCCCGCTGTTGGTACGCAGCGCGGGTACACTCATATCCCGGCTCTGGATCACACTTTCGCGGATCAAGATCGCCTCCACGGATCCGCCGCCCGCCAGCGTATCCACGCGCACCGCTCCCAGCACACAGCGGTCAATGATCAGCAGTTCGACAAAGCCCGTCACTTCCAGCGTCACCGCGGGGATCGCGTTTCCGTCAGCATCCACCCCACCGGGATCAAGCGTGCAGTGTCGCAGCGTCACCTGTTCATAATCGCCCGCCAACACCACGCGCCGCGCACCCCCTGCCGCGCCAATCCACAAACCGTCGAGCGTTAGCACACCGTCAGTGGGGTTCGTCGTCCCGCTGGCGGGTTCGCCTGTCAGCGTCCAATCCCCATTCAGCGCGATATACGGGCGTTGTTGATCCGCCGCTGCAATGGTCGCGTTGGTGATACCAATCACATCCGGCGGCGAGTTGTAATTCAAGCTGTCATCAATGCGTGTAACTTCATCCGGCTGGATCGTGGGAAGCGCCCCGCCGCCGCTGATTTGCGCGTCTGGTTCAAGCGTAAACGTCCGCGTGAACCCGCCCGCACCGAACGCCATATAGCTCCCTACATGTACATCCACCCGCACGATTTCCGGCACGGGGTCATATATCAGCAGCCTCCCCCGTTCCGGGTCGATCAAGGCGCGTTTGTGCAGCGGGAAGGCTTCCCACCCCTCCAAATTTGCCGCCGCGATTTCATGACGCGGCAGTTCGGCTCCATCAACTACCACGCGGATTGAACCCGGCAGCAGCGCCGCCTTGCCGCAAGCCGCTTGCAGTGCATCCCGCAGGATCAACGGGTACACGCCCGCGCTTGTCAGTTCGATAGCGTTCGACAGCATCTCCAAGCGGGTACGTACATCGCTCTCCCGCTTGAACGGGAAGCCAACCAACGTGCGAAGATCATCCGCCGCCGCCGCTGTCAGTCCTACTTCCGCGATCAACCCATCGGGTGTATCCTGTGGGATGATATAGACCGCATCTCCTAGCAAACGGCATGGGATCGGCGCGGGCAGTTCATATTCCAACGCGCTTCGCCAATTCGCATCCATCTCTGGTCGCGTGCGCCGCGCGAACAGCGGCACATCCCGCCCGCTGGGATCAATCGTGAAGGCGCTTCCTGTCGGCGCGGCGTGCGCGCGCGGTTCAATTCCTCGCACTTCCACCGCACTTAAGCGATACACATTGAACGTGATCTTCGGAATGCCATAAACGCTATCCCGCCGCATATCCGGCGTGCGATAAAACTCATCGAACGGGCTGTCGGTCAAATGCGCGCTGTCGGCGCGGCGAATTTCGGCAGTTCCCGCGCTCGGCGTGCCTGTCAAGCGTCCGGTGATTTTCGGCGGCAGATCGAGATTGTGCGGCGAACGCGCCAACCGTTTCCATCCTTCGGTGACGATCCCTTCCCATCCCGTAATATCTGCGATCAATTCTTCCAGCACGCGCAGCGTCCCCGCACTCTGTCGATAGTAGATCGTCTTGGCAACGTCGATGCGCTGCCCGCGCGGGTTCAACGCGCTGATCAGCCGTGTGCCAAGCAAATCGCCAATGTACGGGATCGCCCATTGGCTGCACAATTCAATGAAAAAATCTTCCCACAGCCGATCTTGGCTTCGCCGCAGCGAAGCCGCCTGCCGCGCCCACGTGATCACTAATGCGCGCAGCGCCCCCGGCGGGTTGGCAACTGCATCTTCATAGCGATAGACTTCGGGGATCAGTGACCACAATTTTTCGGTATACACTTCGACCAAGCCGTCGTCGATCAAATTCGCTTGGGTCAAGTTCATGTCAGCCATTGATGCCGTCCCTTCAATCGAGTCCCACCGACACGGCAATCTCGAAATACTCATCCGCATTCGCTTTGATGCCCGCGCTCGTCATAATGCTGTCATCCACCGATACGCTCGTTGGCGCGATCACGCCCGCCACCCCCGCCGCGATCTCTAGCACTGAACTGCGGTACAAAATTGCGCCAATTCCCAGCACATCCGGCGCAAGAGCGGCTTGCAGAGCCTCCGTCACTGCCTCGATCACGGGAGCGGTTACATACAGCGGATCAACTTCTACCGTCACATGCAGCGCCAGCGAACGCGGCGAAGCGGCGATCACGTTGAAAGGCACGCCTACTGCCGAGATACTCTGCAAGCGTTCGAGAATGTTCGCACCAAGCGCCGCATCCCCGATGTATGCAATCTGCACGACGGGGCGCTGCTGTGTTTGACTCCATGCCCATGTCGCGCGCGCGGCGGTTACACCGCTCGTTCCGGCGGCGCTCGCTTCATAATCGACCAGCGACACTGCCCGCCCGAACATCAACGCCGATTTCGGAGCATACTTCTTGAGTCCGCTTTCGCTCTCCGCGTCCGACCCGCCGTAAGCAGCCAGCGGATTACGCTGCCCCGCCACCCCCTTCACCGACTTGACTACTTGTGTGATTCCGCCAGCAGGCGGGGCAGCCGCGCCCGCGCCATAGCGATAGCTGGCGGTGACTTTCGCGCCCGTGGGCAGCCGCGCGCCACGCACACCATCCCCAAACCGCACTGTCGCCTTGCCATCAGCATCGGTTCTCACGGTGTAGATATGCTCATCCGCGCTGTGACCATAGAAGCGTTCAACTTCCTGCCACAAAATATCGTCTACTGTCACAACGAGCGTACTCGCCACGCCTGTGGTACTTGCGCTCGATGGCGCATCCACAAACGTCAGTGGGAACTTCTTCAGTGTGAACGCTTGATTCGCCACCGTCGCATCACCCACGCCGATCACTTCGCCAGTTACTTGTTCACCGCGTTCTGCTTCGACCAATGCGCCGTACAAGGTTGCAGGCGCGACTAAATTGCCGTCCCAACCGCTGTCACTGTCTAACGTCAGCGATCCGTTGTTACTCAGCGTCCCACCGATGCTCACCGCCGTTTCATTGAAGTCCTTGACGATGAACACAGATGGCTCATACTCGTCCGCGACGTTTTCCACACGCTCTTTCACCATAAGCGGGTCATTATCTTGAATCGTTTCTTTGGCTTCGCCCTGCCCCACTCCCGCCGTCCTGAAGGCGTAGTACACCGTGTAGTTCGCCGCGCTGTCGATCCCCCAAGTTTCGTTATCACCCTCCATACGCCGCGCGCCGCTGTTGGTATTCAACGGGAGATCGAGCTTAATCTGCGTGTACGGTGCAGTCACGGCAGGAATATTGATCGTCGCGTCAATGTCGCCTGTCATCGTGGTACTGCTCGCGCCCTTCAGGGTGCGCGTGTACGTACTCACATCGGTGAGCTTAAACCAGCGCAGATAATCCCCTTTACCGATAGCAACCAAGTCCCCAATCTTGAAACCGGGATACACGCCCTCTAACTGCACAAGATTGAATGTATTGCCCGAATAGGTAAACGCCACTACGTTCGCTGTCGCATTCGACTTCAGCAGTTTAACCGCGCTTGCGCTGTCGCCGTTTAAAAATGCCAGCGTATCATCAAATGTCACCCGCGTGACCGGATACCCGCCCGCGTCGGTTACATCTGCAACCGTCGTCACATGGCGAACGCGGTGCGAATTCCCAGACTCGATGATCACCGTGTCTTCCGGTTTCACGCGCACCGTTCCGCGCTTAAATGTCACTGTTGCGCCCGTCATTGTGACGGTGCTGCTTGGCTGTGGCTTAAGCGTGAACTGATCGCGCAGCGGATGAACTGTCGTATCGGTTGTCGTCACAAATACCTGAGGCTTTTCATCCTCAAAAGCCGATGACCGGAATGCCGTCCCCGCTGGAATTGTCACAGGCAGCCGACCTTCAAGCGAAAGCGCCATCAACACGCGCGCCGCTGTTGCTGGGCGCGGCAAATATCCGATCAACCCTGTCAGACGACGCGCTGCCAGCATTTGAGTCGCCGTGCGGAGATAGCTTTCGTTGGCGATCCACTGATCATAGAACGCCAGCACATCCGCGACGTATGCCATCATCTCCAGCAGCATTACACCGAAGTCTTCGCTTTCGCGTCCGCGCCAGCCTTCCGACAGCCCGGGTTCGTGTGACGCATCTTCGAGCAGCGCCGCCCGAAACGCCGGAAATAATCCAATCTGGCGCGGCAGCACAGGTAGACCCGGTGGAAAATAGATCAAGGATGCTTCTTGAGGTCGTCCCGGCTGTACGTCTTGTTGATTCTGGTCGCTCATGCCCCACCTCTCACGTTGACGCTTAACGTACCGTGTTCGGGATACGCCGGATCAGCACCCACGCGGATAATCGTGTCGATACCCGGATCGTAGTACAGTTCATCGAAGCTAAACTCGCGCCAATCAAACCAACCGCGCCGCCGGTAGCGAATGCTTTCGACTGCCAAAACGCCATAAACCGAAGCCGCTGCCGCTTCCAATGCCCCGCGATACAAGCGCGTCCCAAACGTGAAGTTATCCGCCGAGAAGAATCCGCCCGCGCCGATCAATGCCTTAGTCACGTCCTCTTTAACCATGCCCACGTACACAAACGACTCCGCGCATACATCTATTTCAATGTCGAGATCAGCATATTTCGGTGGGCGAGCTTGCGCGTCTTGACCTGCCTGCCGAAAACGGTCAATCTGCCGCTGCATATCGGTCAACTGCTCATTGCTGATTTCGAGCGCATTTTTCGGGTCAGCGCTCACGAAGATCGTGCGCCAGCTCCCTGTCCAGCGCATCACCGCCCCCGCGCGCTGCACCCAATCCAGCCGTTCTACCGCTTCCGCGTAGTCCTCTGGTCGCACCGCGCGATATGTAATCGCCCGGAAGGCTTCCGGCGCGTTTTGGCGAATGCTGTCCGCGCTTTCGGCGGGCTGCGCGCCCGTGGCTTCGATGGGGTTGGTCACTGCCAGCACAAAAGACAGATCGACCAGTGGATGATCAATAACGCGCGTCAGCACATGGCGCGGCAGGTTTTCGCCCACATCCAGCCGATAATCGACGACGAACACATTCCCCATGGCGGGAAGCGCGCCAAATTCGCCATCGCCAAAGCGAATCGTCCAACCAACTCCGCCTTTGTAATCTTCGTGAACCAGTTCGCTCCCTAACACCGGATACCCCGCCACGCGCCCCCACATGCCATCATCAAGCGTGAAATGGGGATCGTTTGCCAGCGATGATGATGCGCCCAAAAACGATGCGCGCCATTCCCACTCATCCGCCGGGATACCGCCGCCATCAACCACCGGAGTCCACTCGCTCCCATTAAATTCCGCGCTATACACGCGAATTTCCGGCTTATAGCCGCCGCGTTCAACATCGAACAAGCGCGATAGGTTCAAAATATCCGTGTCGGGCAGGCTAAAACGGTAGATCGGTGAACCATTTGCCCCACGCCGCTGAATCGCGCGCGGCGGCGGGGTTACGTCGGTTATGTCCTTTGGCGTGCCGATGCTGAACTCAATTCGACGTGTCGCCCCCGCCGTCGCCGGCAGAATATTCCCGCGTATCTCCACTTCCAGTTTGTTGATGAGATACGGCGTAGGTTCGCGCCATGTCAGCGTTGTGTACGTATCACCTGTCAGCGGATCAACCGCCGCCGCCGCACTGTCAAGCGTGATGAGCAGACGCACCGCCGGGTCAGACGGATCAGCCGGGTTAGTTTGCAGCAGCAGCCGGTCATTAGGGTTGACCGCGCTTGTCACATCACCCACCACATGCAGCACTGTCGATCCGTTTGGCAGTGTAACATCATCCTCATCCCAGAAATAAGGCGTGAAGCTGTTGCGCGCTGCATCAACGGCATAATCGTTCGCATCAAAAAGCCCATTTCCGATTTCAAAAATAACGCGCCCATCGACATCGCTTACCTGCGTACCCGCCGGAATCACCCCTGACATGCCGGGATTCACTGTCACATCAATCCATGTTGTTGCGGCGCTGCCATCAAACGGCTCATAGTTGACCAAGCGCGCGTGCTGCCGCAGCGAAAACCGCTGTGTGGCGGTTTCCAAGTACGCCTCTTGCGAAATGCGGTCTTGATAGAACGCCATCTCATCGCCTAACGCGCTCAACACTTCGACCAACATCACCCCGACATCTGCTTCCAGCCGATCCAGCCAATGCGGATACCGCTGGCTGGCGAAGTCCAACAGGGCGCGCCGGAACGTGACAAAATCGCGCGCCGAGTAATCGACTGGAAAATCGACATACGTTTCCGGGAACGGCGGCGGTTCGTCCGGTTCACAATCGATTCCCGGCGGGCAGTTCGCCTGAAAACTGAACACCTTGCTCATGAAATACGGGTCGATGCGCGTCGGGCTGTTCAGGTCGATGATCGTCAGCTTATGGTCGGCAAACGACGCGGGGCGAACGACATCCAACCGCATCACAGTGCGCCCATCCACAACTGCCCAATCAACCTTCGTAATCACCACATCTGGCACATCGAAATCGCGCACATTTTCGATTCGTAGGTTCGCCTTGCTCAGCGATCCCGGCAGCGGCACATCGAGTGTTTCCGGCGGACGCAGAAAATACACGTCTAATTTGTCTTGTGACGGGTGCACATACACAAAATCAATGCCCGTCAGCGCCGACTGCGCTTGAAGCTGCGCCACACGGTCTTGCGCGCTTGTTGTCACAGCGTCACCTCCAAGTTGAGTATCCGCCGTTCCAAACGAGCCTTCAGCACATACGTCACTTTGACTTCGAGCGTGCTTTCAAAGGGAGTCACTTCGACTGCGCCGACTTCGATCACACTGCTCAGCCAGCGGTTGAGCGCCTGATATACCGCTACCTGCATCAACCCCGCGTTGCTAGGGTCATTCGGGGCGAACAACATGCGCCGCAAACCACACCCAAAGTCCGGGCGATGCGGGCGTTCTCCCGGCGCAGTGAGCAGCACTTGAATGATCATCTGCTCGACATGTTCGGCGTAATCTGTCTCCACGCTCAAGCGTCCCAGTGCGGAGTCCACCGTGATCGGGTAGCGAATGCTGCGAATTGGAGTTGCTGCCATACGCTTTGCTCCTTACTGGCTCTCAATCTTGTCCTGCGTTTTTGTGATCATCACCGTCCCCTGCGGGATACTGGTCGCGCTCAGACACAACCCAACACTGCTTTCACTCAAGGTGGGCGTACCGTTGACCGTCACGCGCATATCCCCGACGATCCACTGCACTGTCGTACACGGGCTTGGGATCGTCCCCGATGGCGCGGGAATTTGAAACGGGCATCCCGCGATGGTACAGGTATCGGTCATGAGCAGCAGTGCCGCGCCGTTGGAATCGGTCACGCTTTGATTACTGCTCTGCGCTGTCACCGTCCCGCCGTGTGGACACTGCATCTGCGTCATCACTGTGAGCGATTTTCCCGCCATGTTCTCTGCTCCTATGCGACGGTCAATGCGCCGCTGTTGACTGATACCGTCACCGACGTGACTTCGATCTTGCCGCCCGCATCCGCTGTAATGCCGCTGGTATCGACAGTCAGCGTCGATGCGCCAACTTCCCCCACAATGTCCGCCGCGAGTGTTAGTTTCGCGCCACCCGTCGTTTCAATCACGATTGTTCCGGCGCTGTCGTCAATCTTGATCGAGATTGCGCCTGTCTTCCACAGCTTGACGTTGCCATCTGTCCCCGCTTCACTCGGCATTTCGCCATCGCCCCAGAAAAAGCCTGTCCAAATCGGGTAGCTGATGTCGCCTTTTTCAAATTCCACCCACACATTCGTCCCCGCTTCTGGGAACGACTTGAAGCCCACATCCGCGCCCGCATACGGCACGCACGGCATCGCCCACACTGCTACGCCCGCCCCAAACACGTCCGGCACTTCGACTTTCAGCCGCCCTTTGCCAAGCGGATCGTTGTTGTCGTTCACTCTCCCAGCATACTTGCCGAAATAGTGCGTGCGTACCCATGTCATCAATGCGTCCAGCGCGTCACTGTGCATTCGCCTATCTCCCGCCTACACCAATCCGCCTAATAATCCGCCGTCCACGCCCGCGCTCCACCCGTTCCGCATCATCGTCACTTCCATCTTGTGATCGCTCGCGTCGATGACATGCTTGACCGCCGTGACGAAATAGGATCCGCTGTAGCGCGTGCCTACACCATCAACTTTGACAACGCTGTGGGCGCGGATCACCCGCCCCAAGCGTGTCGCGCTCACCGTGCAGGTCGCAGTCAAGAACCAGCTCGATTCCAGTAGCAGCCCCCGCGCCCGTGCGCTGAGATCACCTACATCGCTTACCGCCGCGATCAATGATGCGCTGCGTGGATCGGGCGCGATCTCCGCGAATGGCACATCATCGGGAAATCCCGTCGGCGGCTCGATTCCTTCCGCATTCAACGGCATTTTCGCGCCGCCATCCCATGCCTGCGCGATCACGCTGTTCGGGCGCTCGACATCCCACTGAATCTCGAATGCATCCAGCGTCGGCTTTTCAAGATTGATCGTCAGTACTGCCGGGTTCGGGTCATCCAGCGGCGGCGGCGCGAAATACGCCGTTTCCACTAAATCGGCATCGCAGCGCACCCAGAACAAATAGCCGTTGCGCCGTGCCAGCATCCGGCAGAAATTCAGATCGGTATCGTGCTGGATGAGCGTGCGTTTGTCCTCAAGATGTTTCGTATCCGTTGCTGTCACTTCGGGACTCAGTCCGTAATTCTCGACAATTTTGCTCACTGCGTCTGCGTCGGACGTGTTGTTCGGCCACTGGGTAATTTTCGTTTCTCTATCCATCTGGATCAGCGTGTCCGCGCCAATCACTTCGACGGTAGAACCGTCCACGCCATGAATCAGCCGGATTTGCTGGCTGAACACCTGCCCTTTGACCAAACACTCATTGAAGCCTTCGGAAAGTTGGAACACGGCTATATCCGCGCCCGGCGCGAGCCGCGCATCGGTCAGCGGCGCGAGATCGCCATCGACATTGACCACCGGGTAGCGCAAATAGTAGGTTGTCGGCTGCCAAACCCGCTCATGTACTTCGACCAGCGAAGCACCCATGAGATCGTCAGCGCGCGTGCCATCCGCTAAAATGACCACCCCGAAAGCCATCATTCACCGTCCCTGAGTTGGGATTGCGATTTCCGGCGCTTCACTGACCGCGTCGGCGGTCATCGCGTCATTGATCAAGCAGATACGCCAGTAACCATGCGGATCGTTCAAGTAGCGCGCTGCAAGATGATCCAGCTTTTCGCCCTGTTTATGGACGTGATATCCCAACAGCGATTGGACAATATTCGCTGGCGGAAGTACAACCGTCACTTGTCGCCCCCGTCCGTCTGTCGTCGTCACCGTGCCGCATTTCGCATACCGGCTTTTCGCTTCAAACTTCATCCTATCCCCCTAAACAGCCTTACAACGGCAGCATGTTGATGATCGATTCGACGGAATTCGCCAAGTTCGCCGTCGCCAAGATTTGTTTCTGCACCATCGTAAATTTGTATGCCCCAACGGCGAATGCTTCGCTGGGTTTTAACAGTACGGGCGCTCCATCTTCGCCTAAACGTTCAAATGCGCTTGGTGTCAGCACTGTGAACCCCGCCGATACAACTGCTCGCGTCGGGTAGAGCAGCGGCGAGAAAGCCTGTTCTTCCACCGTGAAGCTCGTCAGCCGTACCGGCACAATTCGACCCGGACCCCAGATGAACAGCGTCACAGGCACGGTGCGCGGCGGCACAGGGCTCCCCGCCGCTCCACCCGCCGAAATACTTGCGCCCCCCGCGCCAAGCGATGCGCTCACGTTGAACAGCAGTTCCACTCCTTCGGTGATCGGGTACAGCAGCATTTCCAGCGCCGCAATCCGATCTGCCACGCCCGATACGAACGCCACCGGATGAAATTCCGGCTTTTCCAGCGCATCAGACGCATCAAGTACCAGCCGCAGCGAGAAGCTCTCCACCGGATCAAACGGCTGCGCCCGCGCGGTGCTGTCACCGCTTCCGCTGGAACTTGTGCCATTTCCTGCGCCCGCGTCCGCGCTCGGCGGCGCATACGGAGTCAGCGTTCGGCTGACCGTTTCCGGGTTGTACTGGAAAATGATGATGTTCGGAATCGGGATAATCAGCGGCGCATCAAAGCGAATCAACGCTCCTTTGAGCAGCACGGGTGAACGTGAGTATCCATTTGCCATTTCGTCGTCGCTCCTTCGCTACCACCACTGCGCCATGATCGTCTTATTACGGGATTCCACCGCCGCGATGATCGTGCCTACATAGCTCCCGTTCGGCTGATACTTCGGGTCGTTCTTATGTACCGAATCCACCGCGCCGCTGTAAGCATCGATCTCCAATTTCGGATTTTTCAAAGCTCTTTCCAGTGCTTTCATCATGCCCGCATACATCCAGTGATAGGAATCCTTGATGGCAAGATAAATCCCTTCCATCGTCTTGTTATCGCCTGCATGAGCATAGAGATGTTCGATCAACTTCGCGTCGTTCGTCAGGTGTCCGGTATGCGTTCTATCGCGCAAAAACTTATAGAAGGTCAAATCCAGCCGCACTCCCTGCGACCATGAGCCTTTGTATTCCAGCGGATTCGTCTTGCCCGTCAGTGTGCCCCATTCCGATGCGCTGTTGACATGAAGCTGTCCTTCCACATGCGTAATCGCCGCCAGCGATACAGCAGGCAAGCCGTCACCGCGCCCTGAATTAGGATCAAGCCGATTAAAGTCAATTTTCCATGTCCCGCCGCCGTCAAACTCACTGAACTTTGATCCACTGGCTTTGAAGCCCGGAGGTGCTTTTTTCCCGCCAGTAACACTGCGTACCGGTTTTGCCGGATTTTCGTTCTCAAAATATTCAACCAGCAAAAACTGCGGCACATGATGCGACTGCCGCCCACCTGTCGCGGTCATCATGCCTTGCGGCAGGTTCGTCGGGTCAACGCCGCGTGTAGACGCGCTCGTTTTGCCCGTTAGCTGACCATGGGTAGCAACCCGCAGCCCGCCTGTTGCACCTCCTATATCATCTGTCTTGATGTAATCCGTCCATTCCCCCACAGTCAGCGCGCCATACGCGCTTAATCGCTCGTCAATCTCTGTTAACGTCGCATCTGTAAAACGGTATTCGGCACCATGCCAAATTTTGCCTTCATCCAAGTCACCGCTTTTCAAAATCTTGCGAACCCGTTCCCACTTTGAGGTCGTCCATTCATCGAGTCCAGCTTTTTTCCGGTAAGCCGCGATGTTGTCTCGCAGAGGGTCATACAGCCCCCCCGTAAAATCGAGAAATGCCGGATTGATATTCTTGACATAGGCATCCGCGATGCCTGCTGGCGAATCGTCAATGTGGAGAATTACCCCTTCCGCGCCCAAGAAGTAGTTTTCCAAACTGGAAATAAAATCCTTGCGCTTAAGTTCCCCCGTACCGTCCTGTTTCGTCTTCATATTGAAGAAGATCAATCCGCGCAGCGGCGCATAAAACAGCGCCCCTTTTGGCT
This sequence comes from Anaerolineae bacterium, assembly GCA_034434595.1. Lineage (GTDB taxonomy): Bacteria > Chloroflexota > Anaerolineae > Aggregatilineales > Phototrophicaceae > Flexifilum. The sequence continues at coordinate 167,220 of DAOTZD010000007.1, read as the reverse complement.
GATGATCATATTTATCAAACCGCTTCTTGATGGCGGGGCGTATGGTATCGAACGGTTTCGCGTGGGATGCGGTGGCGCTGGTCAGCTTCGTCTGAATCTGCATCCAAGCAAGTACACCTTCTTTTTGCGCCTGCTTGAACGCCGAATATGCTGCCGTTGGCACGCTGCCAAAGGCTTCGAGATTCTCCGCGAATTCTTCAAGCCGTTCCCCGCTTTGCAGCGCATCGAAGATTGATTGCGTTAGCGGCGTTGAAGTGTCGAATTTTTTCGGTTTTGCGGGAAGCAGGCCCAAACCGCCTTCTTCTTCAATCTTCATTGCATTGTCGCGTGTGCCAAGCGCCTCCCGCGCCATATGACTCGCCGCTAATTCACGCCGCGTATCGTGGACCATACCCCGATTCGGCGCACCCGCGCGTGGCATCGGATCTTGCTTGAACCCCAGTGGACGCGCTCCCGTCTGCTGAAGCACATGTGCCAGTTCATGCCGTAAGATGCTGTCGCGGTACGCGCCGCTGCCGCGCAGTTTGTCACTCAAATAGATGTGGCTGCCGCTGGTCAGCGCGACAGCGCCGTAAAATTCCGTCAAGCGATCCGCGTCTTGATCGTCATGCACACGCACATGCGATAAATCGTGCCCAAAGCCGCCTTCATAGCGTGCCCGCGCCGCCGGAGATAAACTCCGCCCACCTGTCAAAATCACGCGCGGCGGACGTTTATCCCACGGGTTATATAGAAATTCCGGCTCATTATCGTCTTCATCTTCATCCAACCACCCTTCGAGTGCCGGTGTGCTGGTGTCCAGTTCGACTTCTGGCATCTCACTTGGTACTTTGATCTGAATCGCGTCACCAAAGTATGTGCTCAACAGCGAATTGACACCCCCGGCAAGCCCCACCTGTGCGTCGTGCAGCAAATTTTGAATCTCGCCCCGTACCGCCGACTGCCACAGCAGATTCGGGTCATATCCTTTTTTATTCAGTTCAATCGCAATCTGCGTCGTCAATTCTCGATCCAGCCCGCTGAACACTAAGAACTTTGCCACCACCTTGCCGCGCACCCCAAATGAACTCACAAAACGATCAAGGATCACCGCATAGACTTCTTCCATCGGGATCAGCGTTTCTGGCGCAAGCATCCCCCCTAAACTGTCAAACAGTTGGTTGAAAGCTTCGCTCATCCCGTCTTCAAGTTCTTGGACGATGCGCTCTGTCAGCGTCAGCGGCGGCTTTCCGCCTTCTTCAGTCGGCGACTGTGGATCAAGAATTTCGTTCAGGCGGGCTAAACCACTGCCGCCTGCTTGCAGTGCAAACCCGCCCATTTCAAAAATCGCGGGCAGCGCGCCAATCAACTTTTGCAGGCGCGGATACGTCATAATCACGCGCTGCGCGCTCAATAAGCCATTTTGCACACGGCTTTTCAACGCAATAAACGCTTGCAGCAGCCGTTCCGCCACCCGCTTGATAAAGGTAATCAGCTTCGAAAATCGGCTGGCTTTGCCGGTCTTTTTCGGGGTTTTACTGCTCTCGTTTTTTCCCGCCATCGCCCGCGCGCGCAGCGTTTCTTCAAATGGCAGTTCCCCACCCAATATCAAATACCGCCATAACACGTCAATCATGTTCAAGCGGTTTTCCGGCGATACAAACTCTTGCAGCTTGGCGACAATCTCGCGCGGCGCGTTGAGCAGTTCCTCTTGAATGTTCGGCAGATCATGCGCCATAAACCATGCAAATTCAGCCGCGGTCAGCACCGCCGCACCCGGCGGAAATAGCATCGCCGCCGCCTCAATGCCAAACTTCATGGCGTATTCCATGTTGTCGGCAAGTTCGTTCAAGCCTTCGACATATAAAAACATCGTCGCAGCATGGCTCAATCGTTCCATTTCATCGACTTCGTGGGGCAGCATCATCGACGTGATGATTCGCGGCTCGCCCACCACTTCTTCACCATCAACGATTTGCACATATGCCCACGACAGCAGCGGCACGGCTTGCTCTTTCGGGATCACCTTGCCCTCATTGCCTTCTTTGGTTTTCACAATCGGCGGCGTTTCGGCGGCTGTCCCCTTACCATATGAATCGTGGAACACGAACGGTGTGAAAATCTCGATGATCATGTACGTCACACCGTCGATGGTGAACGCCTTCTCGATGGGCAGCACCCGATCCAGCCCGCCGACGCGCATCACCCCCTTCAAGTCTGTGGTTGTCCTCATCCCAAACTTCTCTTGGATTTTGACAATCACTTCGTGGAATTTCCCTTTGAGCGTGCGTAACTTTTCACGCTCAGCAATAATCGCTGCTGCTTTTTCGCCTTTGTCCAACACATCCCCGATGCGGTCTTCCGCGATGGGCGTGTCGGCAAATGCCAGCGCCTCGCTGATATACCCGTAATACCCCGTGATGATGTCGTAGCGTTCTTCGGTAAATTCCTGCGACATAAATGTGTGGGTAAATGCTTCCAGCAGGTCGGGCGCGAGTGTCAAAATGAGCGCCGCCATATGCAAACTGTTGCGGTCTTTCATCTGCGCGATGAATTCTTCATCTTTGCTTGGCGGAATATTGCTTTCCATGTCGTGCTTGAATCGGTCAATGACTTCGAGCGCACGGTTGGGCAGCGCATAGACCGTAATATCCCGATCCGCTTTAACGTATGCTTTCAAGAAATCGGATGCAATCTTGTGCGTCACGCGGCGGTCATAGATATTCGCGCGGTTCATTTCTTCATCGCGCTCACTTTGCGCTGCCTTGATCGCGTCCGCCAATTCCAAATTGATCCACTTGGTAATCTGCAAGTACCGCCACAGCGCATCCGACATGCCCGCTGGTTTTTCAGTCGGGTCCTCGTCTTCTTTGCCTGCTTCTTTCTTTTTCTTCAAATACGCTTCGCGTTCGCTGCGATTCCATTGTTCGATCAAGTTGAGCATCGCCAGCAGATTTGCCGGCGTGACATCTTCGCCAAAATTTTCTTTCAGCAGCCGCCCGACCAAGTCTATCGTCATCAAGTAGTCGATCACGCGCTGGAAGTTCGGTAAAAACCACACGAATACATCCGTGCGGCGGTCATCCGGCAGGATGTATCCGTCTTGGCGGTGCGTCCCAATATCCAGCAGTTCTTCAAAACGCGGATGCGCTTCGACCAGCGTTTGTACCGTCTTCACGCCTTTCGGCGCGTCGGGATCATTGTTTTTTAAGTCATTGGGATTCCACGCGATAACGTATTGATCCGGTTTCCAGCGTTCCGGCATAGGCATTTCTTCGCGCGTCCGCCGCAGCGCCGCTTGAATCACACCGTAATTTTCAGGATCGATCTTGTTCCCGTATCCCGCCAGAATATCGCGCAGCGATGCTACCAATACTTGTTCATACAACAGGTAGTACAGCCGTTGAATCTGATTGGTCGATAATCCATAACCTGTTACAGGTTTTCCAGCAGGGAAATCCTGTGAAATCGCGTCGTCATCAACACTGTCTTGTACCCATGACCCCGTGAAGGCAAAAAAGCTGTACCCCACGTCGAGCCCGCGCAGCACATTGAGCATTGCTTCGACCAGCGTTTTGTCATTTACCATGTAGCCGAGCATCAACCCGAACGATGCTGTACGATAGCGATGCCGTAGTCGGAAATCCGGCAGATTGCCCCACCGCGCCATGTACGCCATGTCATCATCGGCGCTGTATGTTTTAAGCTCGGTGATCAGTTGATCGATGAACCACTGCGCCAGCCCGTACCAGATTCCGTCTTCAGTCGCAGTCGCATCATGGACTTGTTCACGTCCGTAGAACGCTGCCAATTCGTCGCTTAAGGCTTGGCGGCTTTCCTCAAGGACTGCAAGCGCCGTTTCGATGAACCCTGCATATGTGGTCGGGTCGGGCAGCGATTTTGCATCCACGCCCATCAACTGCGTCACGCCGCTCACGCTGGCATTCACCGCCGCCGCGAACCCAATAAACGCCGGGAACTTTTTATCGTCCGTCAGCAACTCACCGGGCGGTTTGGGGACACTTTCTTCCGTCAGTGGGATTTCTTTGCCCGGTTCGCTGTTCATGATGCGGACGAATGCCGCGTTTACCGCGTCATACAACCTTTGATAGGTTTCGCCCGCTTTTGTCCAGTAGATGATGGCGTTATTTGTCAAATCTGTAATCAGCGGGGCAAGGTCTTGATTGACCTGAATATTCGATTTTTTGAAGCCTTCCGCTTCGCTGCGAACATTGAACGCCGCTTGATTGCGCCGCGCGACTGGCTCAGGAAAAGAGTCGCTCATCTCGCTGTCCATGCGCGTGAGCGTGTCGATCAACCCTTGAAACAGATCACGCGCCATGACATGTGCCATATACACGCGTTCGTTGTCGTGAAAAAAACACTCCCAATTCCCGCGTCCCATTCATCGATGTACTTCTGCATCGCTTTGATAGCGTCATTCAGAGCCTTCGATGCGCTTGGTTGTGAGGCGGGTTGAGTCAAATATTCCCATAAGCCGTCCAAATACGCGGCGGGGAACACTTTCTTGACGGCGGGAATACTGGCGAATATCCCCGTCACCCAGTTTTTTCCATACTTTGCGCTGTCAATAAAATATTTACGAAAATCCTCTGATGGTATCGCTGTTTTCAAAAACGGATCTTTTGTCAATAAGTACGCCGCGCCATCGAAACGCTCTAACACCTTCAATGTGTCCATCAACAAACTGCGCGCGACGGGCGATAATTGGTTGAACTCACCTTTTGTTACGCGCTTTTCAAAGTCGATGACAGCTTTTTCTTTGCCCAACTTGGCAGTGAGTGCTGTCTCCGCGCCGACTACCGCTTCAATTTCTGTGGTGATCTTGCCAAGATCATCCAGCGCCGCTTGATCGCTGCCCTTCGTTTCGGTCTGATACCCGCTTTTCACCCGTGCCCAAGTGAATTCTTCGCACTGTACGCCACCGCTTCCATAGACTGCCGCCGCGTGCCACACACCCTCAGCATCCGCCCTCGCTGTCTGCTGAAGCACGTGCGCGACTTCATGTGCGATCAACCGCTGACCTTCACCCGTGTTCGGCTGATATGCGCCCGCGTTGAAGAAGATATCGCGTCCGCTGGTGAACGCCTGCGCCCCTGCTTGATCCGCCAGTTCCGCCGCTTGTTCGTCGGCGTGAATCCGCACCGCGTCCAAGTCAGCATGATATTGTCCTTCGAGCATTGCCAGCAAACCAAACGGCAAACGATACCCCTCATGCGCCCCATAAATCGGCGCGGCAGCATCCGCCGATGTGAGCAGACGATTCAACTCGAATTCACCGCGCGCAAATGCGCTGGCTGCCGTTTTCGCTTGGCGTTCGTGCGTAGTCACACGCGACACGCGCGCTTTTTGCGCGTTCGCCTGTTTTCTATCGCTCGCTTTGCGTGTCACATTCGCCCGCTTCATCGCCTTACCCGATTTCCCCAAGTACCGCCGCTGCGATTCGCGCCGCCAACCCTTCGATACTTTCACCCGTGCGTGATTCCACGCGCAACGTCATTCCCCCGTGATTTCCGCGAATTGGCGTGGATTCCGCCGCCCTCACGATTTTCTCGCGCACCAGCGATCCCAGACGCGCCGCATCTTCGGGGCGCATCGCCACTTTGATGCGAATTTCACCCACATCGACGTTCATCACTCACGCTCCCTCATAGCTTTCCAGCCGCGCGCGTTCGCGTTCGTTCAAGCCGCGTCCCTCTTTCGCCATTTCTCGATCCAATCCGCGAATCACATGCGCCGCCGTCAGCTTACCACCATCGCGCCGCGCCGCGAACATTGCCGACAGCGCCGCGTATTTGATCTGCGCCCCAGTCAGCTCTTGATCTGCCGATAAGCGCCGCAAGAAACCGCCCAATTCGCTTAATGCCTGCTCGCCCGCCAGTGCGCCGATCACCCGCGACCAAATTTGCCAGCGTTGATCCGCATCTGGCTTCGGGAATTCCAGCACATAGCGCAGCCGCCGCAAAAACGCCGGATCAATATTGCCCTTGCGATTCGTCGCCAACAGCGCGATTCCGCCGTAGTTTTCCAACGCTTGCAGCAAATGATCCGTATCCGTGTTGGCGAAACGGTCATGCGCGTCTTTGACTTCCGTGCGCCGCGCGAACAGCGCGTCCGCCTCATCGAAAAACAGCACCACATCCATTCCCGCTGCCCGCGTGAGAATCTTCTGCAAGTTGCTTGCTGTTTCACCGACGTACTTGCTCACCACCTGCGACAGATCGATGCGGAACAAATCCAGCCCCACTTGCGCCGCGATCACCTGTGCCGCCATCGTCTTGCCCGTTCCCGGCGACCCCGCGAACAGTGCCGCCAATCCCCGTCCTTGCGGGAACAAGCGCCGCGCTTCTGGCTGTTCCCAAAACGCGCCCCGATCAAGCGCCTCATAGATCAAATCATCCAGCGCCGCGCGTAAACTCGCGCTCACCACCAGATCATCCGGCGTGAATGGACATTCCAACGGCTGCGCCAGCCCACCAAGCAAATCGCGCCCCGCCGCCCGGATTGCCGCCGCCATTTGATCAGGACTAGCATCGGGCAGTCGCGCCGCTTGTGCGATTGCGCCCGGACGTGCGTTCAAGCGATATGCCAAGTCGAGCATCGCGTTGGGAGCTGCGGCGCACGCCGCGGGCGCGTACTGCTGCCACAAACGCCATCGTTCGGCAGATGTAGGCGTATCTAACATGACGCGCACATCCAGCGCGCGGTCTATCTGTGGCGCGGGATCGTGCGCGTCACGAATAATCACCTGCACGGGAAAATGCGCGATCTCGTTCGTCCACCGTCGCCCCGCCGTTTCCGCCGTGATGACCCACGCTAGTCCGCATCGGTGCAAAAAGGCGTGCCGCTGCGCGAGAATGAACGCCGTTTCCCATTCATGATCCGGGATCGCCGCTGTATCAACTGCCAGCAGCGGCATCCCCAATTGACGGCACACATTCGCCGCGAACGTCCGCCGCCCGCTGCCCGTTGGTGCGATCACATGCAGCGCCACCGTCCGCGCGGGATCGTCTTGCAGCGCCCGCGCCGTGATGCGCGCTGTGCCTTCTACGTCCCAATCCGCCAGCGGTTCAAGCGGCAGAATCAGCCGACCCCGCCCAATCAAGCGTGCGTCCAGTTCATCGCTGCCCGCCAGCCACGCTGCGATAATCGGATCAAGTGCCAATGGAGCGATCTCTATGCCATGATGCGGTGTATCTCCAACCGTGATCATCCGCCAGCGCCGTAGTGGACTTTCGCCTCCCCATGTTGGGCAGCGTCCACTTTGAAACAGCCGCGCCGCCAGCGTCAGCGTCGGGAAAGGGGTGCTCGCGTCGTCATGCAAATACGCATACAGCCGCCGCACCGACGGATCAACCGCCGCCGCGAGACACACATGCAGTACGTCAACATCATCCGCTTCCAATGCAAAGATTTTGATCAGCCGTGCCAACCGCGAAACATCATCTTGCGCCAGCGCCGCATCTACCGTGTCAATTTGTGCGTTAAGGTCTTTGTCCACGCTGGTCGCTACCCAGCGCAGTTCGTCACCGACGTTATCACTGTCATGGAGCAGCCGAGCGGTTTCGCCCGCGCGCCCATCTGGCACACCGTTTCCCGCCCCAAAATGACGGCTCAACCACATCAGTCGCCGCCGCGCGTACAAACGCACTCGCATCAGCACCAGCGTAACTGCCGATTCGTCATCATCAACTGCATAAGCAGCAGGGGCAGCTCCATAGCGCGGATCGTTCATCATGGCACACTGATCCATGCGGGCGCGTTTTCCGCGCCATTGATGATCAAACGGAAGCTCACCACATCGCCCGAATTGATGCCGTTTGGCAGCCGCGCGCGCAGTACATCGGGGTCAGCCGGGTTTGCCGCTTCGACGATACCAAACTCACCCACTTGCAAATTGTTCACATCCGCGCCCAATGCCAAACGCACTGCGCCGATGTACACCTGCACCGTCGTTTCATCAATATCATCGTGCGCGAAGCGATAACCCTCGACTTCAAACTGCCCCGCGCCGTTCGGTACGCTGATCGTATCGACACGTGGCGCGACAACGAATGGCGTTTCGTTGGATACCGCATCCAGCACGATTGTCCCGCTGCTTCCTGTGCGCCAGCGTTCCGCTCGCACCGATACCGAGTAAATACCCGGCACAATCACGACTGTGCCCGCGTTCAAACGCGCTGTGGCGGTGATGCGCTGTGCGCCAAACGTGATATTCCACGCCGCTGGATCGGGATCCAGCGGGATCGCTTCGCCCCAATCAGCGCGTCGTAAGCGCAGTTCCAGGCTGTCGCCAAACAGCGATGTACCAATCACACTGAACGGAGCGTCATACGCCACTTGCGCGGGGCGCAGTTCCAATGCGCGCGGTTCGCTTTCCGTCGGCAGTGTAAACATGATCACATTTTCAGTCGCGTCCACACGCGGACTCAAACTCGGCAGCGCGTACACGTTGTAGGTCAGCACACGACCCGGACGCACATCTGGCTCATCTGGTTCAAGCAGTGCATGGGTGATCTGATAATACGCGCTTAAGCGCAGCGGCGATGATCCCGCTGTCCAGTAATCTACGGCATGATCGCGCTGGACGGGCAACATCGCCACTTTGAAGCGGTTATCACGTTCACGTAACAGCGGATGCATGATTTGCACGCCGTTCACGGTGGTGTCATCGGTGATGAACGGATGATCGTGCAGCGCTTTCATCGCCAAGCCCATCATCGTCTGTTCGCGCAGCGTCCCTGTATCGCCCGTGAGATCGCTGTGCGCGGTCAGCACATACGACAGCACCAGCGTCATCGACGTATAACGCACTGGGGCATCACTCACACCGGGGATGTACGCCGTTTTGTTTTGCAGTTCCTCTGTGACGTGATACAAGTACAGCCCAATTGTGTTGTCGCCTTCCAGCTTATCCGGCGGAAGCGGCGACACCGCCAGCGGATTGTTGACGTTGTTCCAAATAGGCGATGCTTTGACGTGTCTATCGATTAAGTCCGTCAAGGTTTGCGTCACCAGCGACAAATCGAGAAGCGGCATAACAGCACATCCTTAGTTGTCGAGTGGTTCTGCTCACATTTGCCCTAAGCCAAATCCACGTTTCGAGCGCACGCCCAATCGCGGCGGTGCGGGTGGAGCAGTTGCATTGCGGCGCGGCGTGGGATCAGGTGTGCGCGGCGGTGTCACTTCGATCACGATATCCCCGATGTTCACAATCGCCGCGTTCTTCTCCGTGATCGGCATGATGCTCGGCACATCTGCTTCAATCACGGGCAGCATCCGGTCATATGCGCTGTTTGGCGCGTCATCTTCTTCTAAGGATGCGGCTGTCATTTGTGGCGGCACATCCGCATGGATTTCATCCCTATTTTCGCCCGCATTTGGCGCTTGGAACTGCTTCAAAAACGGCGCGAGAATCTCCTCGAACGTCCATGGCGATTTCACCGGCGCGGCGATTTCAACATCATCATCTGTGCTAGTCGGGAGCGGGTTCCGCGAATCCTGTTCTGGCGCGTCAATTCGGCGCGGCGCTTCACCTTGATGTTCTGCCACCGTCATCGGCGTGTCGTCATCATCGCCAGCATCTCCCCGCGTGACTGCGGGCGCGCGCTCTTGGCGCGGCGGCTCGATTCGGTGCGTCTCTATCGGGCGCTCAGCGGGCGAAACAAATACCGTTTTCGCCGCATCATCAGGCGAATCATCCAGCGACTCCGTTAAATCAGCGCGCCTCACAGACGAATGAACAGTCGGCGCTGGGGTCGGCGGAGTTTTCTCGCCCGTTTGGCGCGGCGCAGGTGTTGGCGGCAAGTCCGCTTCTACTTCTACCGCCTCAAACGGATCATCCATGACCGGGCGCGCTTCACTCTCCTCACGCGGTTGAAGCGCAGGGGTGCGCTCAGTGCGCCGCTGTTCAAACAGCGCATCCGGTTCGTTCCGTGCGATTAATCGCGCGATGTAACTGCTTCGCCCACTCATGCGCCTATCCTTCGCCGTCCGACGGATGCGCGCGCAGCAGCTCGCCGCGCGTCTGCTTCAATTAGGGCGATATACTGGCGGCGCTCCGCCCGCGTCAGCGAGAGTATTTCGCTCAATCCCCAGTGATACGCCATCGCCAGCGTATGCACTTCGCCTGCCAGCCGCATCTTGTCCTTGATCAACCGCGACAGCAAAAACGCCTGCACATCAAAACCAATCTGCTGCTCGCGGCTGCATTCGACACATGTCGCGCTCAAATCCGCGCTTAACAGCGGCGCGATATGCTCCATTGCTGCTTCAATCTCGTCCATCGCGCGCTCATCCGGCGGAGTGTCCGACTGCGTGCAGCGCGTCAGCATCGCTTGTCGCGCAGCTTGCGCGGGCATCCCGATCACCGCGCGTTCATCATCTCCGGTAATCAAGCGAAAACGCCAGCCGTTTTCCGTCACATGTACCGTATCCGCGCGTACATCCGATGACGGGTTCGCTTCAACAAAATCGCTCAACGAAAACGACAGATCGAACGGCTTGTCACAGGCGATGCACCGCACCGTCGAAACGATCATTTCGCCGTACACCTTCACATACACCGCCGCTAACACGCGGTCACGCGCCGCATAACTGAGTCGTCCCGCTTCGCCCTGTCCTACCAGTGCCCCTGCACGGGTGATCAACAGACGATCCAGCAGGTCAAGCGCGCCGTGTAAATCCGCCGCTTCAATCGCGCTTTCGTCATGCCCGTTGATTGGGCGTAGTGCCACCCATCCGCCGGGCACAGAAATCACGGTCATAATTACGGCTCACTGGGTTCCGTCACGCTTAAATCACGTTCCCAACCTTCGTTGACCAGTGTCAGCGTTTCGATAGCTACCGCGTTCGCGTTCGCGTCGAATTCCGGTGTCGCCTGAAATTCCGATACCCAGCAGCGGTAGACTTTGTACGCTTTCACCACCTGCCCCGCTTCGTTCATCATCTCGATGATGATGTCCTTGCGGAAGTCCTTCAGCGATAAAATCACCCCCGCTTCCACGTTGTAGACCGTATTCGCCCACGCCTCAAACGCTGGATCATGCGAAATTCCGCGCTCCAACGTGATATTTTCGCTGCGCGTTGTTCCGGGCGAATGACGCGGGGTACTGGGATCGCCACCCTCGCGGTGCGTGATCACTTCCGTCGTCCGCTTGAGCGCGCTCACTTTGCTGATGCCTGCTACATACACGCCATCCCACTTGATACGGAACATGAAGTTTTTATAGGGGTCAAATCGGTGCGTGTTGACTACGAACTGTGCCATTTCGAGCCACTCCTTTAGACTTGAAGCTGTCCAGCCATCTGCTGGAGATACAGGACGACGAATTCCGCAGGTTTCAGCGGCGCGAACCCAACCAGTATATTGACGACTCCCAAGTTGATATCGCTCTGAGTCGTTGTTTCGCGGTCACATTTGACGAAATAGGCATCGCTCGGCTTCGTCCCTTGGAACGCGCCGCGTCGATACAAATCGTGCATGAACACGCCCACATTGAGGCGAATTTGTGACCACAACGGCTCATCGTTCGGCTCAAACACCACCCATTTCAGCCCGCGATACAGGCTTTCTTCCATATACAGCGCCAGCCGCCGCACAGGAATATATTTGTATTCGCTGGCAAAATCGTCGTCGCCATCATTCGTGCGCGCCCCATACACCACCAGCCCATTCGTGAATGCGCGCAGCACATTAATCCCGCGCGGATTCAGCGACCCGTGTTCGGGATCGCTCAACCGCTGCTCCAACCCGATAATTCCGCGAATGTCCGCTTCTGTTCCGGCGGGTGCTTTCCATACCCCGCGTGATGCGTCCGTGCGCGCCATCACCCCTGCAACTGCACCGCTTGCGCCAATCTGCTTGGTGCTGCGTCCATTCGGAATGACCACGCGCGGGAAATAAATCGCGCTGTGATCTTTCACCAAACCCACGCGCATGGCGGCGATCCCTGTCGTCGCATCTTGCGCGGTTTTCCACGTTTTCGGCGCATCCATGATCAAGAACGCGCGGCGCTGCTGGCAAAAGGCGCTGGCGGGTCCATAGACCTGTCCAAGCACTGTGGGCGATCCTTCGTCCACATCCTCTGGCAGCACCATCAAATTGAACATATCCACCTGTTTTTCAATCAATGGGAAGGCATCGGTATAAGTGGTCAGCGTCGGTGCTGTGCCATCGGTGACAGTCCCCGTCGCCACACCATCTTCATCGACGGCTGGCGTTTGTGTTTGCAAGCCCACCGCCACGAGCGACCCTACGCTGTAATAGCGCACATTCGGCGTGTTGAAAAACGGCGTTAAGTCCGCTGCCGCTGTCGCCAGCGTTCCAACCGAATTTGCCGTCCCACGCGAAGAAGTCAGCGTCAGGCGGTTTCCTGCCACCGTCGCCGACCAGAAAAACGTCAGCGGATTCGCGTTCTTGTACTGGTTGATCGCGTCTGCAATCCGTGCCAGCGCCGTGCGTAAGCCGCCTTCGCTGTTCGCATACAGCAGCGTCATCGCCCCCGCGCCGCCCGTCAGCAAATTGACAGGCACATTCGCCGTCGTCGGCGCGCCGCTGGTATCAAACGCGGGCAGTGTGATCTGCGTAATATCCCCGTGTTCCAATGCCGCAAACTGTGCCAGAACTGCCGGGTCACTCGCCCTTAAGCTGATTCCTGTCGGCGCAGGGCGGAAGGCGCTGTATGCCGAAACCTCTAAGCCCCCTTGCGCGCTTCCCAAGCCTAACGGAATCGCTAAATCGTTCACCGACGCGGGTTGAATCAACACGCTGCCAAGATTCCCCGCGTGGTTCGACGTGATTCGCAGCACAGACGTGGCATCCGCCGGAGTCACACCGTCATCGAGTGTTGCCCCCGCGCCCGCTGCTGGGGTCGCGCCCGCTGGAGTCAATTCCACCGTCACCGACGATTGAGTTTGTCCATTTGCCGCCAGCGCATCATTGATCGCGTCTGCGAGTGCCGTTTCCAACGCGCCAACGTTCGCCAGCCCCCCCACATTGATCGCGCCGAAGTTGACGGGCACGAACGTCCCGCCATCTACGCTGATGTTGATGCGATTTGCGCCCCCAACCGATGCAGTGCCTACCCGATTCGCCCATTGGTCAAGCAGCGATTGAGCATCGCCACTGTCATGCAGCACAGGCACACCCGACTGCGAAAATCCGTTGACCAGCGCGGGGAGTCCAGCGCTGGGCAGCGCCGCCGTCACCAACTTGGAATTCGTGTTCAGCACATCGACGGCGTAGCTGTACGAGAGCGGATCCATCGACAGATTTTTGTAGCTTTCTACTTCAACGATAGACACCCGCCCGCCCGCATCGACTTCTTCCCGGAATATATCCATGTTGAAGTTGATTTCGGGGTTCGCGCCCCCATACGAGACATCGACGCGCACCGTTTGACCGACTGCCCCCGGATATTTCGCCGTGAGAATCAGCACCCCATTCGCGCCTGTTTCGTTGAGCAGCGTCACCTGCGCGAAGGTCGCGCCGTTGGCAATCCGCATCACATAGCAGTCTGTCCCACCATTCAAGAAAAACAGCCGCACATGGTCAGGCAGTGTACTCACCGATGCATCACTTGAGAAAGTACGTTCAAAATCCGTATATGAAAATAATCGAATCGCTTGGTTGAGAGGACCCTTGCGCGCCCGTGCGATGAACATGCCAATGGACGTGCTGACTCCCGCGATAGAGCGAACCCCGCTTGGGATTTCCTGCACATACACTCCCGGATACGTCGGCGTGACTGGCATTGTCGTCTGCCTCCTGTTCGTGCGTGCCGCATGACGCGAATGTATCTCCCCATGAACAGAATCAATGCACAGTCCACGTCGTTGGCACTCGGTTATGATTCGAGCATATGCTTTTCATGAATGCACGCAAGCGCATTAAAAACAGGAGTGTATAGAAATCTTAACAAATGAGGCTGAACAAGGGAGACCTTTGTAAAGGGTGAAAGGATTCTCACCCCTTGAAGCAGTTCACCTTACGCGGGTGCGTAGGCGCGGAAGTTGCCGCTTAAATACAGCAGCGCGAACATATACAGCAGATTGTCATAATAGCGATACTGCCCGGTATTCAGGCTCGAATCCCAGAAGGCTTGCACAAACTCCAGCCGAATCGGATCATCCGCCGCCAGCGCCGCCGTCGCGTTCATGGCGATATGCCCCAATGAGCGATGCTGCGGTCCCGCAGGCGTGCCGTCGATCTGGAACTTGCTGTTGTAGCGGTTGATGCCCAGATTGTAGAAGAAGCGCAGTAAACGGTTGCTCTGTTCGACTTGCCACTCATCCGCCCTGAACCATGTGTAGTCAGCGGCGATGTTCATCGCGGTGCGCCACGCATCCGCGTAGTAGAATTCGCCGTAATCGCCCCACACAACCGGTTCGCCAGTGAATTCGGCGTAGTTCGGCATCAATCCCGTTTCAGGATGCACCGTCGTGCGCCAGAATGCGCGGCTCACATCGGCAGCTTCCGCCCAAAACTCGCGATCCTGTTCTGCCCACCGCGCCCATGTTTCATAGTAGTGCGGTGTGTGATACGACGGATCGGTGAATTCGCTCACCCGCCCGTAATCCGGCACGAACACCACCATTTTGGTGATGGGATCAAACATATTGCGCGCGCCCGATGTTGGCGATTCGGTATGGAGCATCGCGTTCAAAATGGCGTTGGCTTCAGCTTCGTAATTGAAAATGCCTTCGCCGTTGCCCCACCGCCCCGCCGCGAAAAACAGCGCCGTCGCAAACCAGATTTCGCCATCTGGCGCGGGACCCCTATCGATGCGCGTTCCATCAGGGCGGTTGTGCCACGAGAAATAGCCCGCGTACTGCCCCGATTCATGATACATATACGTTTTCGCCCACTTCCACAGGCGGTTGAATTCCTCTTGATGATCCGTCTGCACCGCGATCATCATGCCGTAGGACATGCCTTCCGAACGCACATCTTGGTTATTCACATCCAGCATGTACGCCATATCATCCCCCACGGGATAATACACGCGCTCAGTGTCGTCATCGCCATAAAACAGCGATTGCCAAACCGCGTCAATCCGCGCCTGAATTTCTTCATCCGTCAGCCCAATCTCATGCAGGACGTTCGGATATTCGCCCGTGAAAAATGCGCCGCGCTCCGCATCTTCTTGCGCGGATGATTTCCCCGCGCCCATCTGCATAGAAACGAGAATGACCAGTAGTGCAACCATCAAATAGCGCATAACACCCCTTTGTCAATAGTGTCTGTTTCAAAAATCACACTTGTAGGGGCGACCCGTGCGAAACTTGTTTCGCCTGTAGCCCGTATTGAAGCGGAATTTTGAAATGACTTGTAATCACCCATTACTGTGGTTCGCCCCAGCTCATAATGTCCCTCCAATTGTTAAAAAAACAGTTTTTTACAGGGCAGGAATAACCCCACCCTCTTTCATCTATTTTCACGAGACTGTTACGGGGGTGAAGAACACCTGCTCAACATCCGTAGGCGCGCCCACAATCTGGAAACTGCCGCGCAAGCGAATGTCCTCAGACGAACTGCCAATCCCCACGAGAATTTCTCCCGGTTCCACTTGATAGCGCATATCCACGCCGTAGAACGCCAAATGCCGCGCATCAAGACGGAAGGTGATCGTCTTGCTTTCTTGCGGCTGAAGCGCTACCCGTGCGAAACCCTTCAGCGCAATCACCGGGCGCGTCACGCTCGCAACCGGATCACTCACGTAAAGCTGCACGACTTCTTCGCCCGCGCGTTCGCCGCAGTTCATCACTGTGAACGAGACTTCAACCACGCCCGTTGGCTCAATATGTCCCGGCGTGATTCGCAGTTCGCCATACTCAAAGCGGGTGTAGCTCAAGCCATGCCCGAATGGATACAGCGGTTCTGCGCTCATTTCGACATATCCGCCATGCCAGTGACTCCGCCCGCCCGACGGTTTGTGGTTATAGAAAATCGGAAGTTGACCGACATGACGCGGGAACGAGATCGGCAGTTTTCCGCCCGGATTCACATCGCCAAACAATCCATCTGCGATTGCCGCGCCGCCCTGTTCAGCAGGCAGCCATGCGACCAATACCGCCGGAATATGCTGTGCGATCCACCCCAGCGACAGCGGGCGACCATTCGTTAGCACCACCACGGTTGGCGTGCCTGTCGCGTACACCGCTTCGACAAGCTGCTGCTGCACACCCGGCAGGTCAAGCGATGCGCGGTCAATCGATTCGCCCGTTGTGCATCCCGGTGCAAGCCCGCTTTTGTCACCGACCACCACCACCGCGACTTCTGCTCCGCGCGCCGCTTCAACGGCTTCCGCGAAACCGCTGGTATCCGTGCCAAGAATGTCGCATCCTCGCGCGTACACGACTTCCGTTTCAGGCGCAACCAACCGTTGAATCCCTTGCAGAACCGTCACCGATGGCGGAAAGTGTTCGCTCCAATCAAGCGCCGCTTTTTGCAGTGGGGTTGGCGCATCCGGGCTGACATTGGGGTTGAAAATATTCTCCATATGTCCCGGATAGTGATAATCGCCTTGCAGCAAACGCGCGTTGTCGGCGCTGGGGCCAATCACCGCGATTCTGCGCGTCGATTTCGACAGCGGCAGTAAACCGCCTTCATTCTTCAACAGCACCAGCGATTGCTGTGCGATTTTGCGTGATAAATCGACAGCCGCTGGATCGCTGAACACTTCCACCGCGCGCCCTTCATCTATATAGGGATTTTCAAACAACCCCCACTCAAATTTGGCGGTCAGCACGCGCTTAAGACATGCATCCACCAGCGCCATGTCAATTCTGCCGCTCTCTAACCCTTTGATCAGCGGTTCGCCATAACCGTCAGGCGTGGGAAGTTCAAAATCCATTCCCACTTCCAGCGCCATCCGCGCCGCTTCCGTGCGGTCAGTTGCTACACGGTGATAATCCACAAACTGCGCGATGGTGAAGTAGTCGGAAACAATCAGCCCGTCGAAACCTAATTCGTTACGCAGGAGATCGACCAGCAGTCGCTTGTTGCATCCACACGGAATGCCATCCATTTCTTGATAGGCATTCATCACGGTAGCGATCTTGCCTTCTTTAATCGCCGCCTTGAAGGGCGTGAGATAAATCTCTCGCAGTTCACGTTCAGGGATGTGCGCGGGTGCCCAGTTCATGCCGCCTTCGCTTGCCGAATACCCGATGAAATGCTTGGCGGTTGCCGCGATCCCGCGCCGCAAATCGTCCCCCTGCAAGCCGCGCACATACGCCGTGCCCAGCGCGCTCACCAAGAACGGATCTTCGCCGTAGGTTTCTTCCGTGCGTCCCCATCGCGCATCCCGCGCGATATCCAACACAGGCGCTAATGCATGATGTGCCCCAATCGCCCGCAGTTGATGCCGAAGCGTCGTCGTCATCTCTTCGATCAAATCCGGCTGAAATGTCGCCGCCTGACCTATCGGCTGCGGAAACGTTGTCGCCCCCCGCATCAAAATTCCTGCCAAACATTCCTCATGAATCATCACGGGAATGCCCAAGCGCGTTGTCTCAATCACATACTTTTGAATTTGGTTGGCAAGCACCGCGACCTGCTGCGGCGGCACAAGCGCGTTTGCCCCCAAGCGCGAAATTTGCCCTACGCCGTGCTGAAGCAGTTCCGGCTTACGTTCCGGTACAAAACGTCGCTGTTCATCAAGCAGCGCGATTGCCCAAATTCCCCACAACTGCGCTACTTTTTCCACCAACGTCATTTCTGCCATCAACAGTTGGACGCGCTCCCCAATACCCAGAGTCGCGTCAAGGTGTTTCATCCCCACGATAAACCTTTATCCTTTAAGCTCACCGCCCGTCAAGCCGGTGACGATGTACCGCTGTGTAAAGATGTAAAACAGCACCGCCGGTACAATCAGCAGCGAAACAAACGCCATCACTCTGCCCCAGTCCGTGCCATACTGCCCTTGAAACTGCATGATGCCGAGTGTCAGCGGCCATTTTGAGTCATCCGTCAGCACCAGCAGCGGCAGGAAATACTCATTCCACGACACTATCGTTTGCAGCACGATAATCGCCCCAAGCGCGGGACGCGCCAGCGGCAGCAGCACATACCAGAAGAAACCAAGCGTCCCACATCCGTCGATATATGCCGCGTCCTCAAGTTCCGATGGAATCGCCCGGAAAAACCCGCGCAAAATCAGCGTGCTGCCCGGAATCCCAAACGCTACCAAAGGCAAAATCACGCCAAAATAACTGTCGATCAACCCCATCTGCCGTATTTGAATGAACACAGGTAGGAACGCGATAGTCACCGGGAACAGCAGACCAAGCGTGAAGAAATTGAACAGCAGCTCCCGACCTGTGAATACCAAACGGCTGAACACGAACGCCAGCAGTGCCGATGTCGCCACAGTCAGGCTCACAGTCCCAACGACGATGATCGCGCTGTTAAGAAGCTGCCGCCAAAATACGCTGCTGCTCAAAATGCCCGTATAGTTTTCCCATCGCGGCACCGCCGGCAGCCCAAACGGCTGATCGAACAATTCCCCCGTCGTCTTTAAGCCGCCAAGCACTGCCGTTAATACCGGCCCCAAAATGATCAGCGCCAGCGCGGTCAGCACAAGATACTGAAAGAAGCGGGCGATCCAAAGCCGCGAAGCCATTGGACGTTTTTCGCCCGCTTGTTGCATCACCGCAGTCATATTCCCGCCTCCCTAAACCGATCCCGCATAATCGCGGCGCATGATGGCGCGTTGATAACCAATCGAGAAAATCAGCGACACCACGAAGATGATCACGGCAATTGCGCTGCCATAACCAAGGCTGAAGCTCTTGATTCCAAAGCGATACATATACGTCGCCATCACCTGTGTGGCGTTGGCAGGACCGCCTGAAGTCAGCACCCAGATTAGCACGAACTGGTTGAGCGACCCCAGCACTGATAGATAAATCGTCAGCCGGATCGTCGGGGCGATCAGCGGTAGGGTGATATAGCGCAGCACTTGGAACTCATTCGCCCCGTCAATGCGCGCCGATTCTTCAAGTTCAGCATTTATCGATTGCAAGCCCGCCATGTACAAAATCATGTGCAGACCGAAATACTTCCATGTGATGACGAAAAACACCGCCAGCAGTGCGATATCGCGGTTCGATAGCCACCCTTGTTCCACATAACCGGGAATGAGCGTCACGAGTACCGTGTTCAACAGCCCCCCGCCGGGGTTGTATACGAACGTCCAGATGATCGCGGTGATAACTTCCGAGAAAACATACGGCAGGAAAAAAATACTGCGATAAATCATGCGTCCGGGCAGCTTGCGCCCCACCATCAGCGCCAAGCCAAGTGCCAGCGGAAGCTGAATCATCAGCGACAGTGACGTAATCAGCACACTGTTGACAACCGAACTTTGAAAGACGTTGTGTTCAAACGCGCGTTGATAGTTGCCGAACCCAACGTAATCCGTCAAAGGTCCTAGACCGTTCCAGTCATACAAGCTGTAGTTTGCCGCTTGCACAATCGGAATGATGAGAAAGAGCAGATATACAACTGCACCGGGCAGAACAAACAGCCCGATGGTCAGAAGCTGTTCGCTGCGTGCGCGCGGACGTTCGTTGCTGGTCGTAGTACGTTCACGCGGGATAAACCGAAAACGCGCTCTCGAACGGCTTGCCATACGCTTTTCCTCTCAAAAACAAGACTATTTACAAAATGCGGGGAATATCCGCAGATATTCCCCGCATGTTTACTGAGCGTTACTCAAGCTCGAACGACGCGATATCCTCAATAGCTTGTGCTGCTTCTTCAGGGCTCAACGTCCCAACCAGCAGACCTTCCACACTATCCAAAACCGCTTGCGCGACGGCGGGCGGCAGGAATTGGTCATAGTACAGTTGATAGTATTCGGCGTTGTTGCGGGCTTCTGTCACCGCTTGCAACAGCGGGTCAGTCACGGCTTCTTCCGCGCCTGCAACCGTCGGGATAAAGCCTGTGCCGAGTTCGACAAAACGAATCTGAACTTCCGGTGTCGTCAGGAAGCGCAGGAAATCGACTGCTTCATCAGGGGCATTCGCGCCAACAGCGATACCATCACCGCCGCCAAGCACGTCCGTCGGTCCACCAGCGCCGCCTTCAATCGCGGGGAACGGGAACCAGCCCAGTTCACCTTCCGGCAAACCTTCGCCGCTCGTGCTGTTGCCCTGCTGCACGCCCGGTGCCCATTGACCCATCAATTCCATCGCCGCTTCGCCGTTGCCCATCAAACCGGCAGCCTGACCATAGCCCATCGCCATGAAGTCCGTCTGGAACGGATTCAGCGCCGCGAGTTCCAGCAGACGCTCGCCCGCAGCCACGAACGGTTCATCTGCAAACGTACCTTCACGGGTATAAGCCGATTCAAACGCTTCCTGCCCGCCTTCACGAATTGCCATGTACACCCACCAGAAGTGACCGGGCCACTTGTCACGCCCGCCAAGCGCAATCGGGGTAATGCCTGCATCGCGCAGCGCTTGCACAGCGGCAAGGAACTCATCCCATGTTTCCGGCGGGCTTTCGATTCCCGCTTCCGCGAACAGACGGGTGTTGTACCAGAAACCGACCGCGCCGAACGTCAGCGGCACGCCGTAGTAAGCGCCTTCATAGCTGTACAGGTTCAGCGCCGCCTGCGTGGTGAACGAATTCTTCCATGCCGCATCATCTGCCATCAGTTCGGGGGTAATGTCGCGCAGCAAACCCGCTTCAGCATAGTTCCACAGCACGCCGCCACCCCAGCTTTGGAACAAATCAGGCGGATCGCCCGATTGCATAACTGTCGCCAGACGTTCCTTGAACGCTTCATTTTCTAGATGCGTCAGTTCAATCGTCACACCGGGATGCGCGTCCATATATTCTTGTGCCAATGTTTCCGCCAGTTCCGTCAGTTCCGGCGGTGTCGTGAAGATTGTCCACCATTCAATGGTGACGTTTTCTTGTGCTGCGGTGATGCCCACCGACATCAGTGCCAGTGTGCCCAGTACAGCAGCCAGTAAAAGGATTTTTCGAGCGTTCATAATCTCTCCTTGAAATTTCTGCACAAACTTTGCAAACGTTTGCAAAACGAGTGAAAAAAAATTTGATCCCCCTTCTCTCCTTTCGATTTTCATCCCCGTGGCGGGGCACACGAATCACGGATGACAAGCTCAGTGGCAAGTGTCACCCGCCGCGCCTCCTGTTCAGGGTTATCCAACTTTTCCAGCAGGAGTCGAACAGCAACCCGCCCAATTTGAACGAGCGGCTGGCGGACTGTCGTTAGTTTGGGATACACCAGCGATGCGTGGGGAATATCATCAAATCCAATCACCGAAATATCTTCCGGGATACGCAGCCCCGCTTGGTGAATCGCTTCAAGTACGCCGAACGCGGTCAAATCATTGGCTGCGAAAATCGCTGTAGGTGGATTCTTTAGACTCAAAAGCTGCTGTCCGCCCGTATATCCGCTGCGCGTTAGGAAATCCCCCGTCACCACAAGCGTTTCGTCATAGCGAATCCGGTGATGTTGCAAGGCGGCACGGTAGCCATCGTGGCGTTCTTTCGCGCTGTTCAGCTTGGGATGCCCCGTGATCATACCGATCCGTGTATGCCCCAACCCAATCAAATAGCTGGTCGCGTCATATGCGCCCTGCCAGTTGGTCGCATCCACAGTCGTGCTGTTATATGTATTGTCAATCTGGTCAATCAACACATAGGGGAAATCTTGATTGGGTAGTGCTTCCAAATAGCGCTGAGAATCATGCGGCACTATGAAAATCAAGCCATCAACCAAGCCATTTGCAACCGTCCGAACATACAGCGACTCTTTACCTTGATAGCGGTGAGTCGTGTACAGCATCAAATCATAGTCGGAATGGGCAAGTTCTTGGTCAATCCCACTGGTAATCTCGCTGATATAGTCGTTATCTAACCCCGGCACCAGCAGACCAATAATCTGCGTTTTTCCACCCGCAAGGCTGCGCGCTTGAATATTGGCGACATATCCCAACTTTTCAGCCGCCGCCAACACCTTTTCGCGCGTCGATTCTTTGACGAAATCGAAGTCATTTAGCACACGCGAAACCGTCGAGTACGAAACGCCTGACTCCTTCGCCACATCAAGAATCGTGACCTTACTCGTTTTTCTGCCGCTGTGTTCCATAACCTATTAGTTCTTGTTTGACAAAACACTCATTTTAGCAAAATCACAGCGCTGCACTTTACATCATATTTCTACAACGAAAATGCAAACGTTTGCAAACAAAATAACATCTATTGGAAATCTTGTCAATAAATTCCCGCAAAATTCGATAAGGCAAATTCACCAAACCACATCTTTGCTTAAAGGCTCAGTTTGAACCCCATTTCCCACCCCAATTTCAGGATCAAAAAGCACGGAGATAGGCTTTTCCTTTCCGAATTCAGGGGTTTTGCTGCGGAAATTCGAGCAGATCTGTTTTCTATCTACCGTAAGCGATAAGAAAAATCGTCTGTAGGGGCGGAAACTTGCTGCGCCTGCCCCCGCCGTGCCCAAACAACACAGACACAGCCTGTTTCTCCCTCACCCCTTCAACCCGCTCGCCGCGATCCCTTCAGTGAACTGTTTCTGTGTGAAGAAATACAGCACCAAAATGGGAATGATCATCATCACCGCCGCCGCCATTTGCAAATGCAGTTGATTTGGCGCATCCGTCGAAACAAATTTCGTCAATCCCACTGCGACAGTACGCCATTCGTCCGTCTGCGTCACCAGCAAGGGCCACAGCAGTGCATTCCACGATCCAATGAACTGAAATGTGATGCTCGTCATCAGCGGCGCTTTCGACAAGGGAATCATCACCCACAGCAGATAGCGCACATGCCCCGCTCCATCAATGCGCGCCGCATCCCATAAATCTTCAGGAATTTGTGCAAAAAACTGCCGCAGCAAAAAGATTGTGAACGCGCTCACCATGAATGGCACTGTCAGCGAAGGCCAATTGTTCAACCACGGGAAGCCGATCAAGTTGTCGCTCAAACGCCCGAACCAAATCACAGTCAAATAGTTCGGGATGAAGGTCGCCACATCCGGGATCATCAACGTCGCCAGCGTCAGCGCGAACAGCACATTTTTCCCGAAAAACTTCATCCGCGCGAACGCATAAGCCGCCGGAACGGTGAACAGCAGCATCCCCGCCACCGTGATCGCCGTGATTCGCACGCTGTTCCACATGAACTGCCCAAAGTTCGCTCGCTGCCACGCTTCGGGATAGTTGTTCCACTGCGGCACACTGGGAATCAATACCGGACTTCCCATAACTTCCCCTTGCGTCATCAGCGATGCGCTCAACATCCACGCGAATGGGAGCAGCGCCTGTATCACGCCGATGATCAGCACGGTATACGTCAGCACTCGTCCCCAGTGGATCGGTCTGCGCGGTTTCTCCACCGATTCGCTCCGCGATACACGGACATTCAAGTCGCGCGCCGATTCAGCCATAGAACACGTTCCTTCCCTGCAAGCGATTCTGCACCAACGTGAAGATCAAAATCGCGGCGAACAGCACAATCGACAGCGCCGACGCATAGCCCATATTCGGGTCGGTATTGCGAACAGTTTCGTAGATGTAAATGCCTATCGTATCCACTGAATTTCCCGCGGCGGGCGTTCGCATAATCCAAATCTGCGTGAATGCTTGAAACGTCCCGATGATTGCGATCAGCGACAAAAAGAATGTCGTCGGGGAGAGCAGCGGAAGCGTGATATGCCGGAAGATCGCCCACCCGCTCGCCCCATCGATGCGCGCCGCTTCATACAGTTCGCCAGAAATATTGCCCAATCCCGCCAGAAACACCACCGCGTCATACCCGATGTACGTCCACACCGTATAAATCATGACCACAATTAGCGCCAAACTTGGACCTTCCAGCCCGCCCAAATCCTGCCCCGCGATCAGCGAATTAATCCCCTTCGGTTCGAGCAGCCATTTCTGCGCGGGAATCCCGAACAAGCCGATCACCTGATTCGCCAGCGACGTGGATCGATGCGAAAACAGCAAATTGAACACAACCGACGTTGCCACAAACGGCATGATGTACGGGATGAAGTAAATCACCCGGAACAGCGACTTCCCTTTGATGTTTTGGAACATCAATACCGCCAGCCCCAGCCCGATTGCCAGTTGTAGCGGCACAGTCCCGAACACGAACATTACCGTTACGCTGAAGCCGCTCAACACATCGGGATCGCTTTCCGCCAGCGCGCGCGGCAGTTCCATCGCAAGGATCACCCCGCCGCACGCCAGCAAAATCGCCGCCAGCCCCGCGGCGATGAACCGTCGATCTCCATAAGATCGCACCCCCCGCCGCCACACAAGATACGCCACCCCCACCAACCCCACCCCCGCGCTGATCATCACGATCTGCGACCACAGCGGCAGGTCTGTCCCGTTTGCGCGTGCCGCCTCCACCGCTGTGTTGATTTCGCTGGCGGTAAGCTGAAGCGTAAGCAAGCCGACAGCAGCCGCCACCACTGCCGCCGTACTCCAAAACCAGTATGATCCCGCTTTGATCCCCTTGATCACGCGGAAACTAATTGCCGTGATCACTGCCGCCGCCACCAGCAGCAGCAAGAACTGATTGCCAATTGTATACGCTTCCGCCACTTGAAAACTTGCCGCGAGTTCGCTCAAAAATAAGCCTTGTACGCGCTCTTGCCCGCGTATCCGCTGTGGAATGTTCAAGATGATCGGCAGCAGCACCGCTGTCCAGTTGACCAGCAGCAAAATCGCACCTCCGCTGGCAATCCCGCTGATCATATATCCCAGCGCCCGCCCCCAATCCGGCTGTCGGAACAACTGCCGCAACAGCGCAGCGCTGTACACCAGCGCCCCAAGGCCAATCCAGAAGAACAGCACATACGCCGCGCCATCCAACCCGCGCACATACTGATCCAAACCTATGTATTCGCCGGGGAAGCGCCGCCATTGGTGCAGGCTGACGAAAAATGCGAACCCCACGGGAAAAATCCCAAAGATGAAGATCAAAAGCATCGCGGGGGATAAAAACAGGTATGCTGTGACATGCTCACGGATCACCCTACCGCGCCGCGTGTCGAAAAAACTGGACTTGGGGAATGTCGTCATGGCTCGGTTGACTCTAGCTCATCGGACAGGGGGAATAGACTTCGCTGTTCACAAGGTATTCTAACGAACTCGCCCGCCGCCGCGAAAGATTTCACACACGCTTAACGGTTAGGCGGACAAAGGCTTAAGAATTGTGTCCTTTATGTCCCGATTTTGAAGCGTTTAGGACACAAACGCTTGGATATTCATTGATCGACAATGGTTTACGCGAAGATAAAATGCCAAGCATGAAGAAGCAGCCCAAAGTGAGCTGGTTTGCTGATACGTGGAACACAATTTATGTCCCGGATGCATTTGAGACGCGCAGTTTAGGTCACATGATGGAGAGATGCGGCTCGACAATCCGCGCCACCTTGAGCGCCCATTCGACCTCTCCTCTTGGATCGCTTCCGTCGGGCGCTAACCCCCAACTGGCGCTCAAACACCCATACGCGAACACGAACGACAGCACCCGCTGATATTCGATCTCCAATTCGTTGGCAAGGATCGCCGCGTGGGTCAGCAAACGAGTTTCGTCATGGACACGTTCGGTGAGCGGATACGGATTGCACAGCGTATTCGCGCAGTCATAGGTGCGTTCTCCCACCAGCCCTTTGGGATCGAACGCAAGCCATCCGCGCGGCGAATGGCGAATATTCCGGTGGTGAATATCCCCGTGCAGCACGCACACATCACGCGGAGCGGCAAGCAAACGTTCGGCAACCGCCGCCCCCCGCACATAAATCGACGCGACTCCACTTTGCCGATCTGCCGCCGCTTTTTTGAACAACGCCCGAAACCAGTATTCAAGCAGGTACAATCCGTCGGGGGGATTTCCACGCCCGGACGCGCCGTGAATCTGTGTCAACACGTCCGCGATGATGCGCGTGGCGGCTTCATCCTCGCCGCGTTCCACCAGCGTGATCAGTTCATCGCCGCCCGCGTATTCCATCAGGAATGCGCTGTCGTCGTGGCGCAGCACCCGCACCGCCCCATGTCCATCAAAGTATGTCAGCGCCAGCGCGCCAACATGCTCGTCTTGTCCATAGGGCAGCAGCAGTTTGAGCGCCACCATTACTCCGTCGTGCATCACCGAGTAGACATAACTGGTCACGGTCTGCGCGATGAGGCGCGGATTCGACAAGTTCCAGCGGTCTAAGTACGTTGTCAGTTGATTGTGATCATTCATACGCGAAATTATAACGCGCCATTCCTCACCTTTTCTTTTATCCACCCCGCGACTACACTTTTATCTATCCGTCCGTCATCTGTAGGGAAAACCTGTATGACACTCACGCTCGACACGGTGATCGTCGCCAGCCGCGACCAGAATTCAACCGACCTTGCCGATGAAGTCGTCATTCTACACCTCAAAAACGGCACGTATTTCGGCTTGAACGCCGTCGGCGCGCACATCTGGAAACTGATCCAAAAGCCAACCACAATCCGCGCCATCTGCGAATCGGTGCAGCAGGAATACAGCGTCGAACAAGCCCAATGTGAAGCCGATACGCTCAAACTCATCGCTGATCTGGTCGCTCAGGAGTTGGCAGAAACGGCATGATTGCGCTCCATCTCTACGCTCTGCTCATGCTGTGGATCGTCCGCATCGCCCAATGGGTGCTGCCCTATCCGACATGGCGGCGCATGGGGGAAAGCTTGCGCCATGTCGAACATCCGCAAGCGCCCGATGCCACGTTTTTGCATGAAACGGCGTGGACGGTCAAACGCATGAGCAAACTTGTCCCGCGTGTCAACTGTTTGACTCAAGCGGTCACAGTGGCGCATCTGCTGGCGCGGCGACACATCGAGTCGCGGCTGAACATCGGCGTGAAATCCGCATCCAACGGGCGCATTGATGCTCATGCGTGGGTGACAGCCGACGTAAACGGCGTGGAAACGCTCGTGATCGGCGGGCGGGTGAACTTGCGCCGCTATGCGCGTTTGGGCGCGGTGGAATAGCACCGTGTATCATTATTTCGTCTATGGATTCCATATCGAATCCGAAATCGAACTCCCACCCCTTGTAACCACTCATTTGGCGGATCAGCAGCGTCCCGATTTACGTATCCGCAGTGCCCACGATGACGAACCTTTATGTCACGATCTTGTGTCGGGGCTTTCCATCAGCCACACCCTTACCGGCAAATCTCCCGTTGCGATGATCCGGCTGCATTGGCGCTCTGTCGGGTGCTTCGCGCTCATCACGCAGATCGGTTTAAGCGATATGATCGTGCGTCCCATCCCCGATCTTGAACCTGCGATTTTAGCCAACTTCATCATCAACAACGCGCTTGGTATCTATGTTTGCGTTCACCCGCAAACGTTTGTCTTTCACGCCAGCGCAATCCATCTGCGTGATGATTATCGTGCCGGTTCACCTAGTGGAGGAATCGTGTTCGCAGGGCGTTCTGGCGCGGGCAAGTCAACACTGGCGGCGGCGCTCATTGCGCGCGGTCACACGCTGCTTGCCGATGATCTCGCTGTCATAGATTTGGATACGAGCCAAGACTCGCGCCATCCCGACATCTTGCCAGCCTTCCCACAGCTCAAACTCGATGATCTCGCCCTGCAACAGCTCAATCTCGATCCCGCTGCCCTCCCTCACATCCACAGCGCCGAAAACAAACGCGCCTATCGACCCGCCTGCGCGCCCAATGCTGCGCCTATCCGCGCGCTCTACCTGCTCGATGACGACGACGCGCCCGCGCCATCCGTTGAGCCCCTCACCAAGCAGGAGGCGTTCGCCGCGTTCATCGGCGCGTCATACAACGCCCATTTGCAGGGCATTTTCAACGTGGATGTGCTGGCAGCATTGGGACGCACAAAAGCCTTCATGGGCGACTGCGCCGCGCTCGCCCAGAACATCCCCGTTCGCCGCCTCAAACGCCCGCGTGATCTCTCGCGCTTGAGCGCAGTCGTCGATTGCATCGAAGCGGACGTAAAGACGTTATGATTGTGAAATCCCCGCCCTCACCCCCTCAACCATATCCCAAAGGTGGCAAGTTTGCGCCCCTCTCCGTTAAGGGAGAGGGGCAGGGGGTGAGGGGTGTATTTAACGGTGCTGGGTTATGACCTTTTCCCTTCTCTCGCTTTGCGCCCGCACCCACCCCGATCCCGCCGCCATCCGTGCAGCCATCCCCGCCGATTTCGACGCTAACGTCTTCGCTGCCCTTGCGGATCGTCACAAGGTTGTGCCGCTGGTCGCACGGGCGCTGACGCAAGTTTTTGTCACTGATCCGCGCGAATTCGAACGCATGTATGCGCCGTTCAAGCCGCTGCATACTGTCGCAGTGGCGCGATCATTGGCGTGTGTGCAGGCGTTGATCTCGGTGGGCGCGGCGTTTGAAGCGGCGGGAATCGCGTTCATCCCGTTTAAAGGTGTGATGCTGGCGAAGCTCTACTACGGCGATCCCGCGCTGCGCCAATTTCTCGATCTCGACGTGCTGGTGCATCCTAAAGACATGAAACGCGCACGCGCCGCGCTGATCTCGAATGGTTGGCAGCTTGACGACTTCCCGGCGCAAATCGACCATCCGGCGGAATATCACGCACATTTGCAGCACCCGGCTTTCGGGGTATCACTCGAACTGCATTGGGCGCTGGCGTTCCGCCGATTCGCCGCGCAGTCAAACGCTAATCTGTTCTGGGATACGGCAAAACCTGTCACGTTTTACAGCCGCTCTGTGCTTGCGCCAAGCGATGAAGCTATGCTGATCTACCTATGCGCGCACGGCTACCGTCACGGATGGTCGCGGCTGTCGTGGGTTTGCGACGTTGCAGAAGTGATCTGCGCCCGCCCGCAGTTGGATTGGGAACTTGTCGATCAATTGGCGGGTTCACAGGGGATGCGTTCAGTTGTGCTGCTCGGTTTGGCGCTTGCCCATCGCCTGTTGGATGCGCCGATTCCAACCGCATTCAAAGCAAAAATCATTGACAATAAACGGGTTTCCAACGCGCTCAACACCATCATCGAATGGTTATCCGCCCCAACGCCCGCATCCGATATGGCGCTGCAAGCCTTTCACCTCTCGCTGGCCGATTCATGGCGCGATCAAGCCGCCTATCTGCCATATGCCCTACGCCACTTTGCCGCGACCAAACTTCGCCCGAATGCACGGGATCGGGCGTTCGTCAAGCTCCCCCCCGCCCTCGATTTCCTGTACTACCTTGTGCGCCCCGTGCGCCTCATTATTAAAGTGGTTTGGGGGAATCATCATTCACAAACGTAAAATTTCACAAACCCTTAATTCTTGGATGGTAAATGAGAAATATTGTGTTACAATGACTGATGGTTTTATATTGTGGATTCCTCTTCATCGCTGTGCGGACGATGAATGAATCAAACTAAAATCTGTACTCTGATAGGTACATCCTCATCAAAGGATTTGGCTTATGGTTCCGCCCATCTTGAGAAGTCGTTCCAGCGAAAATGGGTATTCGGTTCATTCCAACGGTTCACACAGCAAAGTGCGTTTTCGGCTGAATAAACTTACTCCCGCTGCTCCAGATGGTTTTGAAGCAGAATTTATTACCGACCTCACCGCTCCAGTAATTGACCCCGAAACTGAACAACTGATCTTGGAATTTGCGCCCGATAAAGAAGTGCGAGACATTTTGAAGCGCGCCATCCGCCGGGTGAACAATAAGTAAAACTTTTTCCAATCGATCTTTTGCTGCTTTGCGGTTTTATATCGTGCGCTTAATTAACCCCACAAAGCGCCTACTTAACATGGAAGC
Organism: Anaerolineae bacterium; assembly: GCA_034434595.1. Lineage (GTDB taxonomy): Bacteria > Chloroflexota > Anaerolineae > Aggregatilineales > Phototrophicaceae > Flexifilum. The sequence goes on along the minus strand of DAOTZD010000007.1, from coordinate 137,409 downwards.
ACGCTTAGGGACATTATGCGGTTCTTGTTGATACTTGCAATTTACTTGCTTCCTACCGCTCTGGATGCGCTCCCCGAAACAATCCTGCCAGTTCCTTCTCGTATTTTCATTTTCATTGCCTTTGGACTTATAGCTGCTGTCCTCGTGTGGCGTGAAGAACGCGAAAAAATTACCATTCCTCGCCGCTACACCGCGACAATCTTAAGCACGCTCAAATCCACAGGAAACGCCATCAAAAGCCACCTTCCTGCACATACCCCTTTTCGCGTGTGTTATTTTGAAGTGAATTCGCGCATCAACCAAATTCGTTTCCGATACGGAATCGGCGTGTTTAGCCCATCCGAAGAAGACCTCGTTTTTCACGATTTGCAAGGGGTAGCAGGGCATATCGCGCACTTCAAAACGACACTCGTAGTCGATTTAGCGCGCCAACAGGGAGAAAGCGCCGCACAGCATCAGCAGCGCATCTATCTCAATTGGAAACTCAACCCACCACAGTACGAAGCCACAAAATCAGTGGGATCAATTGCCGGGGCACCTGTGGTCATAAAAGATCGCGTCGTCGGCATTCTTTTGGTAGACAGCGAATACTCGCTCGAATCGTCCGGTTTGAATGCGTCTAAAGTTTTAGAAGATTTGCAGCGTTTCGCAGCTTTTGCAGGTGAACTTTTCCTAGAGAAGCGGCGATTTTGGGGGATTCGTATTTGGCAGCGCATCCGCCGCCGAGAGTAGATACGCCACTACAAAATCTGCCACGTCCGGTCATCCGTGTACAGCACATACACCTTCACCCCCTGCGCCGGCGGCTGATCGCCCATCCAGCGTTCGCCTTTCAGCAGGGTTGAACTCTCCACCCGTTCCCCGTTTGGTGCATCGAACCCGAAGGTCAGCCGGACATACGGCTTACGCAGCGTATCGATCAGCCGTTCGCTGCGGATCACCACCCCTTCGACCAGCACACTCCGCCGCAGCTTCTGGTTCTGTTTGAACTGGTACAGGCTGAAGATCACCAGTACGCCCAAACCAACCCCGCCCAAGCACAAAATCGGCGCAAACGAGATACTGCGCGCCTCGCTGATTTCGTTGTCGTTAGGGTTGGCAGGCAGATACCGTATCGTCAGCACATCGCCTGCAAAGTATCGGTTGTACAGCGTTGGTGTGACCCATTGATCCGTCCGGTAGGTTTCTCCCTCTGCTTCAAACTCGTAGATCAAGTGATATTCCGTCGCGCGCCCGTCCATCTGCGATTCGAACTCGGTATAGCGTTCAACGACGGTTGCGAGCGCGCTCACGCCAAAACTCGCCAGCGGATCGCCCAACGCGAACACCAACCGCACGGCGATCAACCCGACAATGCCTAACGCAACGATCAAGACGAGATTACGAATTTGCTGCCGTGAAGTGCGGTGATAGTGGGGAATTTCTCCACGCACGATACCCTCGTTACGCGGCTCGACAAGAAAATAATACTCGGTGCTTGGCTGACCAGCCGACATGGATCACCCGACATAACTGCTTACAGCGATGCGGGGAATTGTCCTGCAAAGCCTTTATCATGACAAGGTGGAGCGGCGATACCCATATTCGAGCATGTGGCTCATGCCCGGAAATGTTTCTTCACGCTGAAAACCCAGCGCCTCCATCAGCGCGATGCTTGGCAGGTTTTCCGGTTCCACGAAGGCGTAAAAGCGCGTGATAAACTGAAGTTCGGGGAAGTCGAGCATCTGCATGAACGCCCTGCGCCCGTAACCCTTGCGGCGCATCCCCGGCGCGGTCATGTACACCACCTGCCCCTGTGTGCGATCTTCCTCATACAGATCGATTTCGAGATGCCCAACGGGTGTTTCGCCCTCATACACGAACCACGCAAACCCGCGATCCGGTCCGAAGATGTAATCGATCCAGTCCTCACCCGGACGACCAAGATACGGCAGCGTGTCCGCGTCCTCGCACCATTCGGCATACAGCGGGAGATCATCACGGGTGAAAGGGACAAACGTGAGTGGGGTCATGGGACGGGTTTCTCCATACGATTTCGGCAGGAGAAGCGGCGGACGAAACACGTTGCATCGTCCATAGAAAATCGCGAATTGTAGGGCGGCATACATGCCGCCCGTCTCTTGCGGGCGCGATGGACGAAACGGAGTTTCGCACGCGCCCCTACAATTGGTGAGATTTATCGAGTCGTTAGTGCTTGCCGTTGACCGCCGCGACAGGTTCCGGCAGCAGCACGAAGCCTTTTTCCGCCAAATAATTGAGGATGATGTGCGCGTTTTCTTCCGGTGTGATATCCGTCGTGTTAAGGGTGATCTCAGGGTTCAGCGGTTCTTCATACGGATCATCAATGCCTGTGAACTCTTTCAATTCGCCGCGGCGGGCTTTCGCATACAAGCCCTTCACATCGCGCTGTTCGCACACTTCCAACGGCGTATTCACAAACACCTCAATGAATTGATCGCCTCCCATCATGTTACGCACGTCGGCGCGAGTCGCACGGTATGGGCTGATCGCCGCGCACACGACCACACCGCCATGACGCACGATTTCCGCCGCCACAAACCCGATGCGGCGAATGTTGGTGTCGCGGTCTTCACGACTGAAGCCCAAGCCCTTGCTCAAGTGCGTGCGAACCACATCGCCATCCAGCACCGTGAGCTGACGACCATGTTCAAGCAGCAGCACCGTGAGAATATCCGCGATGGTCGATTTGCCCGCGCCGCTTAACCCTGTGAACCAGATGCACACGCCTTGACGATGGCGCGCGGGATAGCTGTCTGCCAGCACCGACGCGACTTCCGGGCGCGTGAACCAATCCGGCAGCAAACGCCCTTTGTTCAAGTAATCTTCGCGCACTTGTGTCCCGCTGATCTTGGCGACACGAGTATTGGCGGGAATTTTTCCTTCTTCTTCGTAGCGTCCTTCATCCGGCAGGAAGATCAGTTCTTTGAACGGAACCATCTTCACACCGATTTCATCCGCGTGCCGCGCGACCAATTCTTGCGCGTCATACGGACCATAAAAATCTTTCCCGTTCGAGTCTTTGCCCGGTCCCGCATGATCGCGCCCGACGATGAAGTAGTTCGCGCCATGATTGCGGCGGATGATCGCGTGCCACAAGGCTTCGCGCGGACCGCCCATACGCATCGCCAGTTGCAGCAGGCTCAATACGATGCGATGTTCTTCGTAGTAATTTTCCGTGAGGGCTTTATAGGCGCGCACACGGGTGTAGTGATCCACGTCGCCGGGTTTGGTCATACCGACGCTCGGATGCAGCAGCAGCACACCATCGACTTCGTTGATCGCGCGCTTGGTCAGTTCTTCATGAACGCGGTGCAGTGGGTTGCGCGTCTGGAACGCCACTACATTCGGATGCCCAAAGGTTTCGAGTATCTCGCGCACTTCGGCGGGCGTGCGGCGAATGTTGGTGAAGTCATAGTGACGCGGAAGCTGAATCACCTGCAATTTGCCGCTTACGTACAGTTTGCCCCAGCGGTGCATTTCCGCCACGATAGGATGGCGCGTGTCGAGCGTACCGTAGACTTTTTGCGCTTCATCTTCCAAATTCCACCGGAAGATTTCTTCAACCGTCATCACCGCCAGCAGATCGTTCTTTGGCGTTCGCAGTGCGATATGGTCATCGAGATGAATATCCGCGCCCTCGTCAACGGGCAGCGTCACCGGAATCGGGAAAATTGTCCCATCAGCAAGCCGCATCTCATTGACCACGCGCTCGTAATCTGCCTTGCCCATAAACCGATCCAGCGGCGAAAACGCGCCTGTCGCCAAAAGTTCGAGATCACAGACTGACCGCTGCGAAAGCTGGATCGAGCGCAAATGCCCCGCGTGGGCGCGCACTTCTTCGACTTGACCGGGTTCAACCAGCAGATCGACCAGCTTGCCGCCATAGGGCGGGATGAGGATAGACCGACTCATAGATATGCTTACTCCCTTGATGAAACCATGTGCCTAAAATTGGGCTATAAAGAAGGCATTTTTAGGATGACCGCCTGATGAACCGTTCGGCATTTGTGGGGGCGCGTGCGAAACTTCGTTTCGTCCATCGCGCCCGTGTAAGACGAGCGTTGATTTGTTAAAATGCGGCACAATTACACGGAAGGATTACGCTTTTCTTTTCCGTGCCACAAATGCTTCCAGCCAGTCCGCTTGAATACCCACCTGCTTGCTCAATTCAAAATGTTCTAGATAATGCGCCCGCCCCGCTTCCCCTAATGCGCGGCGCTTGTCGGGGTCGCGCAAAAGATCGCGCAGGGCATTCGCCAGCGCATCCGCGTCGCCGGGCGGGACGAGTATTCCCGTTTCACCATCGCGCACAATGTCGAGCATTCCATCGACTGCCGATGTGATCAGTGGCGTTCCAACTGCCATGCTTTCGATGTTCACGTTGCCAAGCGCCTCATGCAAACTTGGCACTACGCTGATTTCCCCCGTCGCCATCCAGCGGAGCGCGTCTGGGCTGCGAACCGCGCCCTCAAATCTCACGCGGTCTTGCAGTCCTAATTCTGCAACAAGGTCTTCACAATATTGCCGAAAGATTCCGTCTCCCACGAAAACCGCGTGAAAATCTGGCGCGTCCTCTCCCTGTTTAAGCAGCGCCAGCGCGCGGATCAACACATCCTGCCCTTTCGAGCGATGAAACCGCCCGACGCACACGATTCGCCCCGCCGCACGATTCGCGGCGGCTTCGCGCACTTCTTCACGCTCAAACGGGTCATCCAAACCGTTATAGAAGATGTGGATTTTCGGCTCTGGCACATCGAACACGGTGCGTAAATCAGCTTTGCCCGCCTGCGAGATCGTCAGCACAGCCGATGACATGCCGAAGAACAGCCGCTTGCGAATATTGTTCACGCGGATGCGCCACAGCGGCAGTTTTTGATCGAGTTCCTGTTGAGTGCTTAAAGTGCGGTGCCACGCGATGCGCCGCCGCACGCCCATCAACGTTCCCACAACAATCATCGTGTTCGTCGCGCTGAACGACCCCATTACGCAGTCCGGCTCATGCTTGAGGATCAGTTCACGCAAATACAACATATCGCGCAAGTTGTTCGGCTGCGGTTTCTTCCACACATATTGCGTGATGGGCGGCGCGCCGGCATCCGGCGTGTGACCTTTACCTAGTTCGTCAATGATCAGCACCACGTCATGTCCGCGCCGCACTAATTCATACGCCAGCGCGCGAAAACGCCGCGAATTGCTCGAATCGCGCGCCGCTGTCGTGATGAAAAACGTCGCGGGTTGATAAATCGGCATTTCGTGATACGGCGGCATGACAATCGGTTCGGTATCACCGGATACCGAGTTGGTCGGGTCTTGTACTGTAGTCTCCCCTCCCTGCGCTAGCGGGGAGGGGTGAGCGGCGCTCTCGGTGGGCGTTTCAACTGACGGATTCGCCGACGGGTCAGCCGGAATCTGTTCGGGTTCAGGTGTATCGGGAGAAAGCGGTTGTGTCATCTCAAGCTGTTTCCTCGCGGAGTCCCGCTTTGAGGAATACTGCCAGCAAAATCAGCGGCAGCAGCGCCACTAGCGTGAAGTGTACGCCGTACACGGGGTATATCGTCGCCAGCGCCGCCATCGGCAGCAGCCAGCCCACATTGACGAACAGCACAGCAGTGGTCACACGGGCATGGTTACGCCAGCGAATGACCAGTTTTTGATAGGCATGTAAACGGTGCGGTTGATACCAACGTTCGCGGCGCAGCACCCGCCTAATCAGCGTGAGTGTTGCATCCACGATGAACACGCCGAGCAAAATCAGCCACACCCACAGCGAAATGCGCGGGGCGGCATCCAGCGGCGTGACTCCCACACTTATAATCGCAAACGCGCCAAATGTGAACCCCAAAAACCCGCTGCCCACATCCCCCATGAAGATGCGCGCGGGATGCCAGTTCCACAGCAGAAAACCGAGCGATGCCATCCCAAGCGACAGCCCGATCAGCGCGATGGATGCCGCGTCGTTTTCCGACACGCCCGCCAGCGCCAGCGCTCCAATAATCCCCCCCGCCAGCGCGGCGAACACCGCTTCGCCCCCCGCGATTCCGTCGATCCCGTCCATGAAATTGTACAGGTTGATCATCCACACGATGCCGATGATGCCGACAGCGTGACCGACAATGCCCCAATCCAGCACCATCCCGCCGAGATTGAGCATCGGCATCCCGCCCATCCACGCGACAGCCCACACCGCGCTCAAGAAATGTACGGCGGCGCGGGTTTTCCATGAGACTGACTGCTGATCATCGAGAAAGCCAATCCACGCGACAGGCAGCCCGCCCAACAGCGCGATCAGCGTGCGAACGGGGACAATCCCTACAATCGTCAGCACAATCAACGCGCCCGTGAACGCGACTACAATCGCCAGCCCGCCCCCGCGCGGAGTCGGTGTGCTGTGCGAACTGCGCTCGTTGGGAACGTCGAGCATCGCCCGCAGCGCCCAACGGCGAATTAAACCGGTTAGGACAAGCGACAGCACAAACACGCTCGCCAGAAACAACGGCACAGGGATAGGCAGCTCGGTAAGCACGAAAATGCTCCAAAAGGATGAGGGGATGAGCGCAAACCGAGCGCATTATAGCCGATTGTTCTACCAATGTGGGTTTAGAGATTGTTACTCGCGTCCGTTAGGCAAACACAACGTCGATGGGGATTGATTTGCCGACAACAGGCGAAATAAATGGGTCGTCCGCCGTAAAGATGCCCTGAAGCACGAACGCTCCATCGCTGCCTAGAATACGCACTTCAATTTGCTCGTCATCGGGATCGATCAGCCAATATTCACGTACGCCGGATTGCTCATAGAGAGTGAGCTTGGCGGTGCGGTCGTGTTCAGCAGTGGCGGGTGACAGCACTTCGATCACAAGATCGGGCGCACCCATCACCCATTGATCAATATGCGCGCGGCTGTTGTCTGCGATCCACAACACATCCGGCTGCACCACATTCGTCTCATCGAGATGCACGTCCATTGGTGCCATGGCGACTTCGCCGTTCGGCACGATTCCCCGCAGCAGCATGTAGAGATTTCCGACGATGCGCTGATGCCTAAACACCGGGCTTGGACTCACAATGACAGCTCCGTCGATCAATTCGGTGATCTGTGTCGTTTCCGGGCGCTGCAAAAACTCATGCGCGGTAATGCGCGTGGGCGTTGAGTGAACCATCGCATTTCCCTCGTACAACCTTGCATCCATTATAGTCGATGTTGAGGGATTATCAGCCCATCCCTCAACATCGACGAGCGTTGTTAACCGCCCACTTCCCACACGATCAGTTCGCCGTTGGTCGTGATCAAGCGCGTGCCATCCGGCGTGAAGACCATCGCGTCCACATTGTCACTTGCCGCCGTGATTGAACCCGCAAACGTGTAATCCGGCACACTGTAAAATTCCACATTCGTGGGCGTTTCGCCGGATTTGATCGCCGCAAGCTGACCATCGGGAGAAAATGCGCTCGTCCCCGCTGCCGCGCTCACATAGCTTGGCACAGGTGTAAATTCGCCGCCGGGATTGAGTGAGAGAAAATTAGTCGTCGTCGTATTCGAGTAAAACAGGATCGTCCCCGCCGCGTTTATCGTCATCCAATACGGTGTGAATGGCAGCGAAACCGTCTCTAACGGTTCTTCTTCATCAATATCCCACAGGCGCAGATTGTTATCGCCGCCGCCAGTGAGGATTGTCGTGCCATCGGGGGTGAAGAGCGTACTCCACACTTCTCTTCCGTCGTGCGCCACCCATTGACGGACGATTTCGCCCGTCTCAACATTCCAGATCGTCGCGGTGCGCGCATCGCCGTCATTCTGCGAAATATCCCCGCTGCCCCCCATGATCAGTGTCGAATCCGGGCTGAATACCAGCGATAACAGCGGCTCTGCATGTCCTTCATACTGCGCGACAGCCTCCCACGTTTCGGTATCCCACAGCCACACGCTGATGTCCGATCCGTCACTCGCCGCAGCGAGATAGCGACCATCCGGGCTGAACACTAGCGAACCGGGGCGACCATCGCTCCCCTGCTCGATAATCGTCACCAATTCGAGCGATTCAAGATCATAGATGTTGATGGCGGGCGACGACGCGCTCCCCGCCGCCAACAGCGACCCATCCGGGCTGACGCTCAACGGATTAACCACGCCGAACGTGTCATAGCGTGTGCCAACCAGTGAACCGTCCGATAGTTCCCACAGCGAAATCGAAGCCGAATGCGCGGTGAACAAGTAGGATCCATCGCCGGTAAACGCCGCGTCTTGCACGCTCGAAGAAGCCTCCAAAGTATTCAGCACTTCGCCTGTGTAGGGATCACGAAGTGTCACGTGTGAGCCTTCGACTGCCGCCAATACCGATCCATCGGCGCTAAAGGTCAGTTTGTCAATGGCGCGCTCGGTATCGAGCGAAACAACGCCGCCCTGCGTCCCTAAATCGCTGTCGATGATCAATTCCAGCCCAACGGCAAGCGCAATATGCACTCCGCTTCCCGGGCGAAACGCCATCGCCCCAATGCTTTGGTTGAAATCGCTGATCGAATCCGTCGAGCCGAGCAAACCATCCGACTCCCAGAACAGGATTTCGTCGGCATCCCGCGAAACCAGCCATTCACCGTTATCAGCAGTCGCCAATTCCGCAATCGGGTTGGAATGTCCGCCGATGGTCACTCCCTGCTGATCGAGCGCTTCCATACGCCACGCAGTCAAGCGATGCGCGCTGTCGCCAGCAGCAAGGCGAAATGGCGACCCCAGAAAGACGAGATCAGACACGCTCGCGCCATCGGGGACTTCGAGCAAAGCGCGTTCCTCCCATGTCGTCGTGCCCCACACCATCACCTGACCATTCGCCGTCCCCGCCGCCAAATTCGCGCCCGCTGCATCAAATTCGACAGTCGTAAACGCCGCGCGTGTTTGATGCAGCGCACTTCCAGCATCGTTCGAGTTCGTCAAGTCATATACCCACACGCCTTGATCGGTGGCTACGGCAAGCGTCACGTCATCCGGCGAGAGCGCGATATCGCGGACATTCCCGCGCCCAAACTGCGCCACCGCGCGCAGTTCACCGACATTCCCCGCCGTAATCGTGATACTTTCCTCCTGTGCCATAATCGGCGTGAGGCTGATACTGATGCACGCAAAAATCCAAAACGACACACCAAACAACCGCGCAATTTTTGATGCTCGTGTCATGGGAAATCCCCTCAAAAAGTTGTATTCAAAGTGGATACCAATAGTATAAAACAATTCTATTTTTCCACACGCGCATCGCTACAGCACAGATCGCCTCACCCCGTCTGCCGTGGTGTGCAGCGGACTCCACCCAAGCAGCCGTTTCGCTTTGCGGCTGTCTACCGTCAGTGTTGCCGAAAGCTGTTTTAGCAGGGCTTCGCGCTTTACCAGCGACAGCGCAAATTCCAGCATTCCCAGCGGAAATGGCACCATCATCACGGGTTTTCCCAAGCCTTCTCCAATCCAGCGGATCAAGTCCGGCGTTGAGGCGTATTGATCATCCCCGATCACGAACGTTTCCCCCGCCGCCGCCGGATGCGCCACGCACAGCGTCAAAAAATGTGCCAGATTCTCTACGCCAATCAACGTGCGCCGGTTTTCGATATTCCCAAATGGAAGCGGCAGCCCCAAGCGCACCAGCTTGACCAAGCGCGCGAAATTTCCCCGCGCGTCCTTCCCATACACCAGCGGCGGACGCACAATGACAATTTCCACACCTCTTTTTGCACCCACATCGCGCAGCACATGCTCCGCTTCCCATTTACTCACCGCGTATGGTTTTTTCGGGTGCGGCACACTGCGCTCATCAAACGCGCCGCTTTCGCCGTTCACGCCAATGCTGCTCACAAACACCATGCGTTTTACGCCCGCCGCCGCCATCGCGCCCGCCAGCCGCCGTGAGCCTTCCACGTTGACGCGCCGAAACTCCATCAGCGGATCCGCCGCTGTTTCTTTCATCACATGCACGCGCCCCGCGCAGTGGATCACCGCGCTTACCCCCGCCAGCGCCGCCGTCCAATCAGTGTGATTATCAATTTCCCCAACCACAACGGTTTCATCGGCGGGCGTGGTCTTTTCCGCATCACGCACGGTCCCGCGCACCTGATACCCCGCTGACTTGAGCGCACGACAAACCGACGCTCCCACAAATCCGTTCGCTCCCGTCACCAACACGATTTCGCTCTCGTTCATCGCGCCCCCTTTTGTGATTGTTAACGAATCCTAATCGAAACTGCCGAAATTGCCTATGTTTCAACCTACACATCAAACGTCTATGCCCGCAAACACCAATTTCAAACGCAAAGTTAGCCGTTTTCCGTCCTAATGTGTTGAATCACCCCCACACATTTAACGTGCATGATCATCAGCACGGAATATGCGCTACTATTAGTGTGCGGCGGGACTCACCGAAAAGGGGATATTCATGATGCAGATCAGCAATCACTATAAGACCAAATTCGTTGGGCATTTTGTTTTGGATAAAGCCTTGCAGCCCGCCCACGCCGCTTATCTTCACGCCTTCAGCAAGGCGCGGCACATGCGCTGGAATATGGAGCGAATCGCCGCGATTCCCGATCCCATACGCGAAGCGGTTGATTTGCCCTTAGGGGATAACGGCGCATATTTCGTCGCGGCGGGCGATGATGCCAGCGCCGATTCGCTGGCGGATCAACCGTATGCCGAAACGCAGGGACTGCCCAACCTTTACTGCGATTGGCAGCCCACCGCCGACGCTTACGGCATCGAATGGAATCGACAGACCAACACCTATTTTTACGCCGATTGGCTGGAGTATTTGATTGTCCATTTTTTGAAGCGGTGGGGATACGTCCTCAACGGTGAAGTGTGCTGGCAGGGGGATGATCCGGCGGACAGCGGCGTGCTAAAAGTCACCGACAACCTTGTGAAAGCCGTTCCCAACAAGCCGCGCCCATCCAACCCGCTTGACTTTCTTTTTTCGCTCACGGACACTTAAAACGCTGTTACGTTTTCCCGGTGACGCGGCGTAACAACGCTTCTAACTGATCCGCCATCAAGTCGCGGTCAAAGCGCGTGCGCGCCAGTTCTCGCGCGGCGATTCTTGCCCGCGCGACTCGATCCGCATCACTCACGAACGCTGCCAAGTCGCGCGCCGCGCTTTCAGCATCGGTATCGCTGATCTGCAAGCCCGCCCCTGTTTCGCGCAGAAGTTCCGCCTGCCAGCCGCCGTAGTTGATCGCAATCGGTCTGCCCGCCGCCAGCGCGTCGAAGAATTTATTCGCGCTGTTATTCCACATTTCGCGCACAGGCAAAAACAGGGATGTTGCCACCGTCGCGGCGCTCATCACCGCCGGAATTTCCGTCTTGGGGGCGGGCTTCCAGATGAACGCGTTCACGCCCAACACGCCGATCTCACGCGCTTTCGCTTCAACTTTTTCAAATTCGCCGCCGCTGCCGATCATCAAGAAGCGCACGTCCGGCGCGATAGTCTGCATGTGTTTGGCGATGTCCACCAGAAAGCCGACATTGTTCATAATGCCGAATGTCCCCGTATACACGATCAGCGCTTGATCCGCCGTGATGCCCAGGCGTTCGCGGATTGGCGCGCCCGTGCTTTCCGGCACATCGAACAGGTCAATATCGGCGCAGTTGGGGATCACGGTGATATGCTTTTCGTCAATCCCCCGCCGCATCACCCCTTCGGCTTGCCCCGGCGACAGCGCCACGACATGCCGCGCCGCATGATAGGCGATCCATTCGAGCGCGCGCGCCGCCCATATCGCCGCCGGATTTTTGAGCGCGCCAATCGCAATCGGCAGTTCGGGCCACAGGTCGCGGACTTCAAACACCATCGGGATACGCTGCCACACGCTCGCCGCGATGCCCGGAATCGCTATCGTCAGCGGCGCGGACGACGCATACACCACATCAGCGGGTCGGCGCATACAGTTCCACGCAGCGGCAAGCGCGAAGCTGAAGAACGCACGTAACCGCTGCGAAAAACTCATGTAATTGGAGTACGGAATCGGGATGATCAGCGTCGGCACGCCTTCAATGTCAATCAGCGTTGTTCGGGTGAATTTCTTGTACTCATCCGGCAAATACCCAGCAGATGTGACCATCGTCACGTCATGCCCTTTGGCGATCAACCGCCGCGCGAATTCATATGCACGGGTCATGCCGTGTCCCTGCCGCGCCACAAAATACATGTACAGGTAGAGGATTCGCATAGAGTCCTTTTAAAAAGAGAGATTCACCGCAGAGGACGCAAAGAACGCAGAGGGAAAATGCTTTTCTCGGCGACCTCTGCTTCTCTGCGGTGAATCCTTACATTGTTTTTGACCAAATCTCGTGCAGCTTCTTCACATTCGCACGTCGATCAAACCTGCCCAGCACATGCGATCTTCCGCGCTGTGCTATCGCTCGCGCCGCGTCAGGGTGATCGATCATCCATTTCAGCGCATCCTTGAACGCATCGACATCGCCCGAAGCCACGCACAATCCTGTTTCCCCATCGATCAAGATTTCCGGCACGCCGCTGACCTGTGTGGACACGCTCGGCAGTTCAACCGCCAGCGATTCGATCAACACCGTCGGGATTCCATCCATATCGCCATCGGGCGCGACAACACACGCCAGCGCGAAAATATCCGCCGCGTGAGTGTAACGCACGATCTCGTCTTGCGGCATGGTCCCTAAAAATGTGACCGCTTCGCCCACGCCAAGCGATTCCACCAGCGCCTTAAGTTCGTTTTCCAGTATGCCGCGCCCGATGATGTGCAGCGTGACCGGATAGCCTTCCGCACGTAACGCCGCCACCGCGCGGATCAACACATCATGTCCCTTCTTGGGGATCAAGCTGCCGTTGCTCAAAATCAGCGCGTCACGCGGGATCGGGCGGCGATTCGTAGGGGGAGTGAACAGCGCAAAGTCGATGCCGTTGTACACGACTTCGATGCGCGCGTTTAATCCCTTGTAGCGATCCAGCAGATAGCGTTTGTTGTACGCGCTGATCGCGATCAGCGCGGCGGCGGACTCGGCTTTGCAGCACACCGCGCCGTTGATTGTGCGTGGATGCGTCGAGAAAATGTCAAACGCATGGATCGTCACTGTGAACGGCACGCCGCTGACTTTCGACGCGATCAACGCGACGGTGGCGGGTGCGGTGAGAAAATGCGCGTGAATGTGTTCGATCCCGTTTTGACGCGCCCATTCCCCTAGATACAGCCCTTTGGGGATGTTGGCGAACACTTTCAGCAGCGCCCACACGCTGACCGTATGCCCCGCGATCAGCTTGAGGATCGCGCCGATCACTGCCGGCTTGCGAAGGATCGCCCGCGCCGCGCCGATCCACAGCGCCGGATTGCCCAAGCGCAAACGGATCACGCGGTCAAGAAACGGTTTTTCGGTTGGGTGCGGCGACCCTTCGAGACTGCTCCAGATTGCCGCAATCTGAATATTCAAGCCGAATTCAGCGAGCGCGGTCATCTCATTGGCGATGAACGTTGTGCTGATGTTGGGAAAGCGTGACAGCACATAGAGAATGTTATGTGGCGAAGTCATGAGGACTGCATAAGGTTTTCATACAGCGCGAGATACTGTTCCGCCATGCGCGGGATGGTGAATTGTTCGACGTATTCGACCCCTTTTTCGCCCAGCACCCGCCGCAAGTCCGGGTTGTCTATCAGCGTGATCCATTCGCGTGCCAGCGCGTCAACATCGCCAACAGACGCGACAAATCCATTCCCTGCGCTTTCGACCAAGTGACGCGAATCCCCCGTGTCGGTGACGACGCACGGAAGCCCCAACGCCATCGCCTCAAGAATCACGTTGGATGTGCCTTCGCTGCGGCTTGCCAACGCGATTATGTCGAGATGGCGCATCAGCGATGGCACATCATCGCGCACACCTGTCAGCAGCAGCACCTCACCTAACCCAAGCGATTCGCGCAGCGTTTCGACTTCCCTGCGTAAATCGCCATCGCCAATCATGACAAAGCGCGCGTCCGGACGTTCGGCAGATACGCGCGCGGCGGTCTGCACGAACATTTCCGGCGCTTTACGCCACGCCAGCCCGCCAATCTGCGCGATAATCGGCTTGCCGCGCCATTCGTCGGGGAATGGATACTCGATCTCCGGCGCGTTCTGGATCGCCGCCACGTCGATCCCGTTGGGGATGACATGAATTTTCTCGGCTGGCGCGAGTTTATGATCACGATAGTACGCCGCCGCGCTGTGCGAATTACACACCACCGCCGCCGCGAAGCGGTTCATCACGGGCAGCGCGCGTTGATACCACGCCGGGTAATACGTTGGCACGTTGCGCTCACCAATCACCAAGCGCGGATGCAGATTGAGCGCTGCGCCCACACGCCCGTACAAACCGCGCACGCCGTCCAAAAATAGATGCGCTACGTCGGGGCGATAGTCGTCAATCGCGCGCGTGACCGCCACAAACCGCGCCAAGTCGCCGTACCCCCCGCGCTCCAATTCGATCAGGTCATGCCCCATCTCGCGGATCGTGTTCCCCCAATCGCCGCCGCTGGTGAAAGCAATCACGCGCGCGGGTTCGGGAAGTTGGGAAAGTAAATTGACCATCTGCTGTTCCGCGCCGCCGCGTACCAACTGCCCGATCATGAGCAGTAACTTCATTCTTGCGCCTCAATGATCTGCGCGCCGGGGGTAACGCGGCTGGCACGCCGCACCAGCGGATTGGTCGGCAAATTTGCGCCTGCATCCACCTGCTTGGGCGCGTAGCGCACGCTCAATGCCACTGCCACACCGCTGATCATCCACACCAGCTTGTCATAGTGGAGTGTGCTGGCGGTTGGGCCGCGCATGAAGATGAGCAGCAAAATCGTCAGCCACAGCGCCGCCATATAGGATCGTTCGCCGTCGCGCTTGCGCGCCATCAAGTAGAGTTCTCGCAGCGCCGCCAGCATCCACCCGATGAAAAGCGCGAAACCGACGATTCCCGTTTCGGCAAGCACGCTCAAATACATATTGTGCGAGCTTTGTTCTTTGCCCAACTCTTCTCCGCTGACTTCGGTGAACATCCCCACCCCCGCCCCGGTGATGGGGTAATTCGTCCATGTGTTGAACGCTAGTTCCGCCAGTTCTAGGCGGCGCTGTGTGCCTGTGTCACGCTCGTTACTTCTGAACAGTGTGTTGTTCAAATAGCCCCAATACTCGTCGGGAATGACAAAGGTGGTCAACCCGCCTACCAACACGATGCCTAACAGAATCATCGAACTGCGCTGCCGCCGCCGCCGTTTTTGTTCGTCTAAGTTGGCTGGGGGCGGCGTGACCAATCGCCGGATGACCGGGGTAAGAACCCACGCCACAATCAGCAGTAGGAAGCCCGCGCGCGAGACTGTGCCGACCACGCCGAGCGCGTAGATAGCGTAGAGCACGAAGAACACGACATGCATACGCCGATCTTTGG
Source organism: Anaerolineae bacterium (assembly GCA_034434595.1). Lineage (GTDB taxonomy): Bacteria > Chloroflexota > Anaerolineae > Aggregatilineales > Phototrophicaceae > Flexifilum. The sequence goes on along the minus strand of DAOTZD010000007.1, from coordinate 121,976 downwards.
TTTGGAAATGCAGCGTGAGAGTCATCACGGTGGCGATGATCAAGTAAAACGCCAGTGTATTTTGATTGCCTTGAAAGCCCGATCCGCGTACTAGGTCTTCGCTGAAGTCTGTTGTGATTTGCGCCGACATGAACGACTGAAGCGCCGACGGAATACACGCCAGCATGAATGTCCACAACAGCACATTGAGCTTCTTCTCGTTGAAAAGTTCGGCTGCCAGCGCCGCCAGCATCAGCAGTTGGATGTACGTCCACAGCCAATTGCGCGTCCCGTCGATAGCGGCGCTTGGGTTGCTAATCACCGTCCACATGATATATGCGCTCATCAGCATCAGCGGAGGATTGTTAAAGCGCGTGAAGAAGCGCCGATCCTGCCGTGTGAGGATATAGGCGAATGCCGTGATCACACCGAGTAGGGTGAACATCGACGTGATGAAGCGAACTTCTTGCAGTTCGTTCTGGATGAGCAAACTCCCCACCACCATCGACAAGCCTAGCACAGGCTGCCGCAGGATCATGATCACGCCGACTGCGCCGAACACCGCAACCACGATCTCACGAATGCCGCTTTCGTTGCCGCGCCCAACTTCCGTGCCGAGATACGATGCGCCCCACAGGACGAACCCGACTGCCGCAAGCGTAATAACCATAACGAGCGCGGGGCTTCGCTTAGTTGGACTTCCTAACATGATACCTACCGCCTCTTAGAGACTAGATTCTCCCCAATGGTAACAGCGCCCAATAGGAGCGCGCAACGGCGCATCTGATGTGCTGCAAACACGGGCAGCTATGTCTATTGATGTCCGTTTCTTGATTTTTCCAGCGATGAATTGAGAGAAGATATGTTGATTCACGCATCAAGATTGACGACATGAATCAACATATTGAGCGATGCTATGTTGATGATGTTGATGGCACAATGCGGGCATCGTCAGGATTGGCGCGATAGTAGCTTTTGAGCAAAATTGGCGCGATGACCGTCGCCAACGGTCCTGTGGCGAGTAAGCCCATGAGCGCGTAGGTCTTGCTTTTTCGCAGCGCCGTGCCGGGATAGCTGGCGAGCGCGAACATCAACAGTTTGAAGGCGTGGGCGTAATTGCCGCGTCCCAACACGCTCAACCCTTCGCGCACGCACACACGTTCGATAAATACGCTGATTAAATCGCGTTGTGTCAGCCCTAAGGGTTTGAGCGCATCGTCACGCCATTCAAGCGTATACAGGTAATCGTCGATTGGCTGTTTGAGCGTAGTGGTCTGTGCGGCGCGATTGGGACTCATGGTATCCCGATAGCGATACAGCACACGCGGGATGTAGATCACGGCGGGATTGAGCGACAGCACCTTGTAGATGAAATGCTTGTCCGGTCCTATTGTGCGCGTGCTGTTGTACCCTTCGACGCGCTCCCACAATGAGCGCGCGTAAACAGTACTCAAGAAGGGCATGGGCGTTTTCAGCCGTTTAAGCGCGCTCGCTAACACTGTATGTCCGTCATAGGTCTGGTTATCGCCCGTTGGGGCATTTTCGACGCGCGTATACGTCAAGTAAAAACCGTCGTTCGGCTTAACAGTCAGCTTGAACGGTTGATCGCCCTCAAAGTTTTCGACGGCTGAAAACAGCACCAAATCATCCCGATCCGCCGCCATGATCGCGTCGGCGTAGGCGCGGAGCGCGCCGGGTTTCATCTGGTCATCGGATGAGAGCAAATTGACATAATCGCCGCGCGCGGATTCTGTGGCACGCTGGAGATTCGGTGCGAATCCGATGTTATAGCGGTTTTGAATGAGTTTGATGCGCGGATCGTTGAACGATTTGACGACTTTGACAGAGTTATCGGTGCTGGCGTTGTCGGCAACGATGATCTCGAAATTGTCGTAGTCCTGCGCCAGCACACCGCGAATGGTATCGCCTATGTAACGTCCGTAGTTGAAATTAGGGATACAGATTGAGAAAAATGGCGCGGGTTGGGTCATCGGCAGCGTTTCCCTTCAACGCCGGAGGCGGCGCATCCGAGATGCGAAGCCATCCGGCTAGGCGAAAAGCAGTTAAGCCCCCTGAAGGGGTTGTCCGAGATTGATTGGTGGAGTTCGGCAGCGAATAGATGAACCTCACTCCGCACAAACTTCGTTCGTGCCGCCCCTCTCCCTGTGGCGAAGGGCAAAAACCCGTCACCTCTCGTTCTCCCCTCTCTCAGTGGGAGAGGGCTAGGGGATGAGGTTAAGAGAAAACCAAATATCGGACAAGCCTTGAAGGAAGCTGGGGTGAGGTTTTGGGCGGGCGCGATGTATCGCGCACCTACGCATACGTTGATGCACGTTTGAGTGATCATGGACGATTAGCCTGATACGCCGCGTCAAGCTGCGCGGTCATGTCCTCACAAAGCTGTTGAACTGCGGGCAAAATGACGGGGAAGTTCGACTTTTTGATGCTGCCTGTTTTGACTTGCGCGACAAATGCCGGATCGAACGGCAGGCGGTCTGGCGTATCGCCGCAAAACGCGAACAATGGGGGGAATAATTCAACCGGGTTTTGCACCAAATCCTCATACCGTACCAAACGCACACGCTGCGGCAGTTGATCCAGCTTAAGGTCAAAGAACAGCTTGTTGCGTACCCACCATTTGAGCGCAGCGGCAGTATGCGCCGACATATCCGTGAGGTCAAGCGCGCGCAGCGTATCGAGTGTGTCTTGCGGCACCCGATCCGCGATCCAGTGCCGCCAGTCCGGGGCGCGTTCGGTGCTGATGAGCTTTTTCATGATGGTGATTTGCCCGCTGCCCCACTTGGCAACCGCCGAATTGGTGGTGTCTTGATACGAGCGATAAATCCAGAGGATTTTTGCGTTGGGATATTCGCGCAAAAACACATCGGCGTGCTGCGAATCGGCAATTGGCTTGAACACGATCACGGGACACGCCGCGTGATCGATTAACTTGCGCTGCACCTCGACTGATTTAATGCGGTTATGCACAAACACGCGCTCGTCGTCCTCATGGAACGTGAGCGTATGCGGGCTGGCATCCAGCACATCGATGAGCATGTTCGTTCCACTGCGCTGGCAGCCGAGAATGAACACGGGAGTTTTCGGCTCGCCGCGATACGTCAACTTCTGGCGCGCGCTCTTGAAAAGGGCGCGGGTTTCGCGTTCGATTTTCGCGCTGGCGCGTTCAAGAAAGGGGGTTTGGGGCATCACATGCGACCTTTGGAACAATTAGCCCTCACCCCCATCCCCCTCTCCGCTGGCAGAGAGGGGGAGATATGCGCGTGGTGCGGCATGTTTTTGCCCCTCTCTGTTAACGGAGAGGGGCGGCACGCACGAAACGAAGTTTCGCCTGCGTGCGAGGTGAGGGCAAATAGGATTTGGCTAAGGCATATTCCAGATGCTATTCGTCGCAGTCTGGTAGAGTAATTCTAACTGGCGGACGTGGTTTTCGATAGAGTAACCACCGTTTTTGACGCGCGTTCGTCCGTTCGCGCCCAAGCGAAAGCGCAGCACGGGATCATTCGCAAGGCGCAGCATGGCATCGGCAAAGGCGCGCGCATCACGCGGGGGGACGAGCAAGCCCGTGTGATCGTCGGTGATCGTTTCGGCAATTCCGCCCGCGTTCGCGCCGATCACGGGTGTTCCGGCTGCCATCGCTTCGATGGCGATGCGCCCGAACGGTTCGTTATCACACGGATGCACGAGAATATCTAATGAGCGCATGATGTCGGGCGGATTCGGCACAAAATCGAGAATTGTCAGCCTTGCGTCGGGGAATCTCGCCTTTGCCAGCACGATTATGCTGTCGGCGTAGCGTTTCACGCTGTCATACGGGAAGCGGGCGTGTTTGGGCGCTCCCCCGCCGACGATGACGAACTTCAGGCGCGGATCGGATTGTGCAGCCAGCGCGGCGGATTCGATAAACAAATCGTGCTGCTTCCATGTGCTGTTCAACCCCGCCACCATGCCGATCAGCACCGTGTCGCTCTCGTGGGGGATGCCCAAACGGGCGCGCAAATCCCGCGATTCGCCTTTTTGATAGAGCGCGAGATTCACGCCATCGGGGATGACGGTGATGTTGGGGCAGTCATGCGCCTGAAACACTTCCGCGATGTAGTCCGACATGGCAATCACGGTATGCGAGAGATCGCTAAAGGTTTTCACCATCGCGGCATCGTCACGCACAGGGAAGTGTACGCGGTTCGCTTTGCCAACGGATTCTTTGATGTGCCAGATGTGCGGGATGTTGAAAGCGCGCGCGGCGAGTGCGCCCGTATTGTTGAGCGCCGTGCCCGTGTGGACGAGATCGATCCCCCACTCGCGGATTACGGCTTTGATGGCGGCGATACTGCGTTCGGGGGTGATTCCATGCCGCCGTTCGCTGATTCGCATCGCGGCGCGGCGTACAACATCCACATCAGGGATGTTCCACCAAGGAAGCGGGATGATGCGTACATCTGTAAACAGTTTGCGCGCGCGCGATTCGTCGCCGCCCGCTGGCGCGACGGCATAGGCTTGATAGCGGTCACTTGGCAGATGCGGGATCATCTCGTAAATGCCGCCGCTGGCTCCCCCACCGAGCGCGTTTAGCACATAAAGTATTTTGATCATCGCTGATTTAAGTGCGTTTCAAAGGCGGCGAGACTGTCCGGCGTGCCCATGTCCCACATTTCGCGCACAGGCGAAATATCGACACGCCAGCCGCGCGCGATCATCTTCTGATAAACGGGAATGACATAGTATTCGCCGCGCGTGGTTTCTCCGGCGGCGATCATGGCATCGCCAAGCGCGCACAATTCGCGCCCATTCGAGAAATAATAGTATCCGGTGCTGGCGTGATCGCTGATGCGAACTTTTTCCGCGACTTCAACGACACGTCCGCTGGTATCGGTGCGGGCGAAACTCCAGCGATCCCCGGGCGCGTTGACCGTCGAAATGATGCCGTGACAATCGGCGGGTTTGCCCGCGATATGCGCGCCAAGATCGCTCACGATATACGTATCACAGTTGGCGACCAGCACATCTTCGTCGGTATCGATCCACTGGCGGGCTTCGAGTACGGTGCAAAGCTGTCCAGCGGTGACATCGGGGAGCAGCAGCACGTCAATTTGTGCTGTGTTCCCGCGTGATTGCATGATCGCGCGCAGTTGATCGGCGATGGCGTATTGATCGTCGTGTTCTTGCAGGGCGATGAAAATGATGTGCGAATACGACACATCCGCGAGACTGTGGAGCGCCCACCACACCATGGGGTGATTTCCGCCCACGGGAATCAGCGGTTTAGGGGTAGAAATTCCCCGTTCACTAAAGCGCGATCCGCGCCCCGCCATAGGGACGACGACTTTCATCGGTGAAACTGCTCCATGCAGCCTGCTCCTTGTGGCTTTAAGTCGCCCGCATTTTACCAGCAATTTTGCCCATCGAATCAAAAACGGCGGGGATGTTGAGCATCCCCCGCCGTCTTTTAAACCTAACTTTTGCCCCTAGAAAAAAAGTCGTTCCTACCGTCGCAGACGCAGTGCGCGCAAAATTGCGATCACCACCACCGCACCGATAATACCGACGACAATGGTGACCAAGAAACCATCAAACCCACCACGCGCGCGGTTGATGTCGAGCAGACTAAGAATAACATTTCCAACACCCGCGCCAACCAATCCCGTGATGATATCGATCAGGATCGGTTGATTGCTACCGCCCATGATACGGTTCGCAACCGCGCCTGCGATTGCGCCGGCGATCAGCCAGCCAATGCAGATAATTGGCGATAACAAAATATCGATAAGCGTTTGCATACGACATCTCCTTGTGGTTCAGCCAACCTAAAATCACTATAGCATATTTTCGCGTATTTTCACTCACTGCGCCAATGGGCTGCGCGGGGAAGATTGAAAGAGGAGAGGGATTTTTAGGTGGAGGAGCATCCGAACGAAGAGGTCGAGATGAGCGGAGGGGTCAAGACCCCTCCCTACAGGAGAATTAATTTCAAATGCAGCGTTGAACCTGTTTAGGCAACGCGGCGACCTTGCAGCGCGCGCACCACGCCAATCACGAGGATTGCGCCGATGATGCCGACGATAATCGTGATGATAAACCCATCGAGCCCATTGGGGTCACGGTTGATGTTGAGCAAACCGAGCAGAATATTACCGACGAACGCGCCAATCAAACCGGTCACAATGTCGATGAGGATCGGCTGATTCGGTCCGCCCATGATGCGGTTGGCAGCCGCACCCGCAATCGCGCCAGCGATCAACCAGCCGATGCAAATCAGCGGCGAAAACATAATATTGAAAACGGTATCCATGCTGCATGTCCTTTGTGGCTGTAGTCAAAGCAAATCTCCATGCAGGATAACCGCACACCGCACCGCTGTAATGGGTTAAGTGGACTACATTTCAATAGGAATCACTGACTTTCCTTCGCGGAAGCCGCGCCCATAGGCGCTGTGTCCCTGTCCGATAACCATAAACGCGCCGGGATCGGCTTTCAACACCAGTGAGCGCAGTTGATTCACCTGCCCACGCCCAACAGTGACATACAAGACGGTGTGCGCTTGTTCGGTAAACATGCCTTTGCCGTCCCATCCGGTCACACCGCGCCCCAATTCCTGCAAAATCGCATCGGCGACTTCGCGGGGATGATCGGTGATGATGATGCTGGTGCGAATCGTGGATGGTCCTTCGAGCAGATAATCCGTCGATGCCGCGCCGACATAGAGCGCGATCAACGCTAGCAGCGCACCATTCCAGCCAAAGACTAAGCCCGCCGCGAGGATCACCAAGCCGTCGGTGTAGATCGAACTGCTGCCGAGCGGAATCCCGTAGCGGGCTTGCAAAATGCGCCCCAGAGTCGATGTGCCGCCCATCGTCGCTCCCGCGCGGATGATGATGGTCGCGCCGATGCCCGTCAAGATGCCGCCGTAAAGCGCATTCAGTAACGGATCGGGCGTGATGCCATCCGGCGGGAAATAGGGTGTCAGCACGTCGATCATGATGGAGTACACCACGACAGTGTAGAGCGTTCGCACAACGACTTTCCAGCCGCCCAAAAACTTGAACGCCAGCAGTTGAATCGGGATGTTACCGATGAGGATGATCAAGCCGATGGGTGTGTCAACGAGATAGTTGAGGATGATGGCGATGCCGCTCACGCCGCCGGGCGCAATATTGGCGGGCGCTTCAAACACGATGACGGCAAGCGCGGAGATAAATGCGCCTATCGACAAGACCAGATAGCGCCCAATATGACCGATCAATGTGCGGCGGGTGATTTGCATAGAAAACTTTCTTTCGTTGGATACAACGCTGAATCGACAGGCGTGAATTTTGACGCAGCTTGCAAAAACCTGCTACCGCTTCAAAGCCCGGCAGAACGCAGGTATTCTAGCATGAGGGCGTTTTTTCGGTTTTACGGAAGTGTCTAATTATGTGATCATTTCGGGCACGGCACGGACGGAACGAGTTCCGCGTGCCCCTACTCCTGATAATCAAATGTGGGTTAGAATATCGACAAAACATCACCCCACGACAAGTTGATGCAAAAGGATTATTGAGATGACAGTTGGACGTGAAGTAGTCATTGTGGAAGCGGTGCGGACTCCGGTAGGACGGCGCAACGGCTGGCTGCGCGAGACGCATCCGGTGCGCTTGGGATCGCTGGCGCTGTGCGAGGCACTCGCGCGGGCAAATGTTGATCCGGCGCTGATTGAGCATGTGCTGATGGGCTGCGTGAGTCAGGTAGGGGAACAGACCTTCAACCTTGCGCGCAACGTGGTGTTGGATGCGGGCTTGCCGATTGACATTCCCGCCACAACGGTTGATTTCCAGTGCGGGAGCAGCCAGCAGACAGTGCATCTGGGAGCGGCGATGATCGCCAGCGGACAGGTGGACATCGTGATCGCAGGAGGCGTGGAGCATATGTCGCGCGTGCCGATGGGATCGAGTTTGGCGGGCGGGCAGCCTGACGGTGTATCACCGTTCACTGACCGCATGATGGAAGCGTACAACCTTGTGCCGCAGGGAATCGCCGCCGACGAGATCGCGCAGAAGTGGGGAATCCCCCGCGAAGAAGTGGATCGCATTGGCTACGAGAGCCACATGAAAGCCGCCGCCGCAACCGCCGCCGGACATTTGCGCCGTGAAATCTTCCCCATCGACGGCGTGGACGAAGCGGGCAATCCCATCATCGTCGAGCAGGATCAAGGCTTCCGTCCCAATGCTGATCTCGCCAAGATGGGGACGTTACAGCCCGCCTTCACCGCTGATGGCGTGACGACAGCGGGCAACAGCAGCCAGATCAGCGACGGCGCGGCGGCGATCATTTTGACCACGCCGGAAAAGGCACGCGAATTGGGGCTGAAGCCGCGCGCCCGCATCGTGAGCGCGGTCACGGTGGGCAGCGACCCACACTTGATGCTGACGGGTCCGATCAACGCGACGAAGAAGGCGTTGGCGAAGGCGGGCATGACGCTCGACCAGATTGACCTGTTTGAGGTCAACGAAGCCTTTGCCGCTGTGATCGGCATGTGGCAGCGCGAGATCGGCGCGGACATGAGCAAGGTCAATGTGCATGGCGGGGCGATTGCTCTAGGGCATCCGTTGGGCGCGAGCGGATCGCGCTTGATGACGACGTTGGTTCACGCGCTGGAGACGCACGACAAACGCTTCGGCTTGCAGACAATGTGCTGCGGCGGCGGCATGGGTACGGGGACGATCATCGAGCGGGTGAACTAGAGAACCTCACTCCGCTTGCGCCGCTTCGCTTTGGCAAGCCGCCCCTCTCGACGATGCAAGCGACGATGCAAGCATCGTTGGGGAGAGGGGAAACGCAATTCTAGGTGCGGCGATTTGCAACAATGGGTGCAGGTCTGCGTGAGGGCATCACATATTTTCTGGGGCGCGGAGGGGTCTTGACCCCTCCCTACAATGCCGCACACCCATAGCGGGCGCAATAGATTGCGCCCCTACAAGGTGCGCTTAATCGAGTTGTTCGCCTGTATCAATGTTGAACCTTGCGCTTCTCCGATAGTTGTACTCGTAATTCAGTAAGATACGGTTGGGATCGCTTGTATACCCCCTGTAAACTGGCTCATCTGTTTCATCCACGACATACGAACGCACGAGCTCATCTGACGAATTCGCGCCGGGAATCGGGCGGGGAGGAGAAACTGCGGATTGGTGATTCACCAACCCACAAGTGAAAAACCCGCCCATTACAGGTAGAATGAACGCACTTTACGCATAAATCGATTTTCTTAGGAGTTCAGCTTGTCCCAGCCGTTGACAGGGTTAACCGCCGCCGAAGTTGCCGAACGCATCGCGCAAGGCAAGACCAATGCCTACAAAGCGCGCGTGGGACGTTCCTATTGGGATATTTTCCGCGACAACATTTTGAACCTGTTCAACATCATCATGGCGACTCTGCTGTTGGTGGTGCTGCTGTTTGGCGATTACGCGACGGTGTTTTTCGCCGGGTTCAGCTTTGTTACGAATTCGCTGTTGGGGATGATTCAAGAGATGAACGCCAAGCGCCGGCTCGACAAACTGGCGGCAATGGCGGCAAGCGAAATTAAAGTCATCCGCGATGGCAAGCCGCAGATGATCAAGATGGAAGCGGTGGTGTGCGACGACATCCTGCCGATTCAACCGGGGGATCGCATCGTCGTGGATGGCGTGATCCTCACGTCCGATGCGCTGGAAATTGACGAATCGCAGCTTACGGGCGAAAGTGACGCGGTGCTGAAAGAAGCCGGCTCAGAAGTGCATTCGGGATCATTCTGCATCGCGGGCAGCGGCATCATGCGTGCGACGAAAGTCGGCAGGGAAAGCACCGTCAACCGTTTAAGCGCGACTGCTAAGCAGTACAAGCGCGTGCTGACTCCAACGCAGCGCCGCCTGTCGTACATCGTGCAGCTTTCCGTCGGGGTGATGGTGATCCTCACGCCGATGATCTTCATCACAGGCATACTCGATTACGGCAATCCGTTCACGCTCGAAGTGTTCCGCAACGCGGTGGTGTTCATCGCCAGCATCGTGCCACAGGGACTTGTCCTCACGGCGATTTTATCGCTCACCATTGGCGCAATCAGCATCAGCCGCTTTCAAACGCTGGTGCAGCGCGTCAACGCTGTGGAAAGCATGGCAAACGTGACCGTACTGTGTTTTGACAAAACAGGCACGCTCACGCGCAATAAGCTGTCGGTGTGCAGCATTATCCCGCTCAACAGCGCGGGCGAAGATGTGATACGGGATCGACTTAAGATGTATGTCGATAACCTCTCGAATTTGAACAGTACCGCGAGCGCAGTATCGCATCATGTCGGCGGATCGCATGACTCACTGCACCCGTTGATCACGAACAGCGCGGCAAAGATCACCAAGCTGCGCGAAGTGCCGTTTACATCGCAGCGCAAATGGGGCGCGGTGACATTCGCTGAAGAAACGCTGATTCTTGGCGCGCCGGAGCGCGTGTTGAAACCAAGCGACAACGGCGCATTGGAGCGCGCGCGCGCGCTTTCGATGCAAGGATACCGCGTACTGGCATTCGCGCATTCAACGCAGCCGATGGGCGATCACAAGAGTGAACAGCATTTACACGAAGAACGCGAAGCCATCGCTTTGATCGTGCTGCAAGACGAAATCCGCGACGATATTCAAGACACACTCGATCAGTTCCGCGCGCAAAACGTCGCGCTCAAGGTGATCAGCGGCGACAATCTCGAAACCGTCCGCCAGATTGCCACGCAAAGCGGTATGGAGATTCGCAAGGCGTACACGGGCGATCAACTTGAGCAGATGGATGAGATCGAGTTCGCGTCGGCGGCGCTGGAAGGCGATGCGTTCGCGCGCATTGAACCGGAAACCAAGCGCAAGTTGATCGCGGCGATGAAAGCGCACGGCGCATATGTGGCGATGGTCGGTGACGGCGTGAACGACGTTCCCGCGCTCAAAGAGGCGCACATGGCAGTTGTGATGAACGATGGTGCACAAATCAGCAAAGATGTGGGCGATATTGTGCTGCTCAACAACGCCATGTCCACACTGCCGCGCGCATTTTTTGAGGGGCGCGTCATCACACAGACGATCTTCGCCACCAGCAAAATGTTCTTAGTCAAGAACCTGTATACGCTGCTGTTCTTCGTCTACACAGGCTTCATGGGGATTCCCTTCCCGATCAACCCGATCCAGATTAGCTGGTTGAGCTTCGGCGTGATCAATGTACCGGGGGCGCTGTACGCACTGCGTATTCTCAAGCCGCTGCCGATGAAAGAGTTCCGCCGCGACGTGCTGGATTATGTCTTGACAGCGGGCATCATCGGGTCCGCGATGATGGCGCTGATCACGGCGATTGTCTACATCACGTCCGGCGCGGATTTACTGATCACGCGCAGCGTCGTGTTTCTATTCCTGATTTTGTACGGCATGATGGCGCTGTGGCACATTCAAGGCGTGGATTTGTCGCGCTGGAGTACCATCCGCGCGCACATGCGCTCATTCATCTTCGGATGGGCAGCGGCGATCTTGACGATTTGGGCGGCGTATATGGCTCCCGGCGTGCTAACTTTCGTGGGGCCGTCGCTGACGCAATGGGCGCTGATCACGGCGATTTTCTTGCTCGCCGTTGTGCTGGTGCAGTTGATCATGCACACGCGCGCGCTGCCTAATCTCATTTGGAAGCTGACATCGAAATAACATACATATGGGCGTGATATAGCGGGTTTCGGAAACAAGACGATCTGTAGGGGCGGCATACATGCCGCCCATTGTGACGGGCGCGATATATCGCGCCCCTACAAACACCGGATTTTTCGCCTCATACGCGGATTGTGCGCCCTTTCCAGCGCACGCCGCCGTAGCGCACCTGCCAGTAGATCGCTTGCAGCGCGATCACGCTCATCGCCAGCACCGAAATCGGCATCAAGAGCGCGTCGATCACCCGCTGACGGGTCGCCGCCGCCGTGATAGCCCGCGCGCCCATGCCCATCAGCGTGAGGATGAACGGCAGCCCGAGACTCGCCATCGCGCTCACCGGCGTGAGCAGCACGCCAAAGAACAACCACACGGGCGGGAGCAGGAACACCAACCAGTGAAAAATCGATCCTAGAATCAAACCGAACACGCCGCCGTAGCCCGCCGCGATGTTTTTGGCGAAGCCGTTTCGCGTTTCGTCCCAACTGTGATACATGCGGCAGGTCAGCATTCCCGCGCCATCTGCCATCCACAAACGCATCCCGCGCGCTTTGAGCCGCCGCGCGAAAGCGATGTCTTCAGTGATTTTGTCGCGCACCGCGTGGTGTCCGCCAAGCGATTCATAGGCGCGGCGGCGAAAAGCCAAGCATTGACCATTGGCGGCGGCAAACGCTGACCAGTTGGTGCGGTTGACCAACACAGCGGGCAGATAGCCGAGAATCGCCAGTGCCATGAGCGGAACAACCAAGCGTTCCCCCCATGTGCGCGTGATCTGCGTAGACCAGACCGTGAGCAGATCGGCATGGTTGCGGCGCATGTGATCGACCAGCGCGACCAGCGCACCCGGATTCCACGTCACATCCGCGTCGGTGAAGATGAAAATATCATCGGGTGAGCGCGAGTGTCCCATCGCGACGTTTGCCAACTGCTGACACGCCCAATTTTTGCCGATCCAGCCTTCGGGAAGCGGCGCACCGTGGATGATGTGCAGGCGCGGACTGCCCGCCGCTGTCATGCGGGCGATTTCGCCTGTGCCATCTTTGCTGTGATCATCGAGCAGGATGATATCGAACAGGGGGTAATGCTGCGCCAGCAGCGCGCGGATTGTCGCGGCGATCACAGCGGCTTCATTTCGCGCGGGGATCAGCACGAACACATGCGGATAGGGCATCGGCGGAAGCGGCGCGGGCTTTAAGCGTGGAAATGTGATCGCGTTCAGCAGCGACGTGAACAGAATGACAATCAACGCGGCGGTGACAAACACCACAACCGCGCCGAACACGAGATTAAAAATCCCCTCAATGAATTGAATGGTTTCCATAGTGATTGGTTAAGTGGTGCGGCGCAGACGCTTGAGAATCGATTCGCGCACGCGAATAGGCTGACGCAAATCGCCGCGATACTTGTAGATGAGCAGGGCACAGCTCAACACCCACGCGACGATCACCACCGGATCGGGCAGTACGACGAGCAAGATGATCAACATTGTGACAGCGAAACAAACAATCGCCCAGCCGCTGACGGTCAAAATCAGCGACCAACCGACGAACACCGCCAATCCGATGGTGAGCGCCAGCACAGGCTGGAACGCGATCCACGCGCCGCCTGTCGCCGCCATCGCCTTGCCGCCTTTGAAGCGCATAAACGGCGAAAAGGCGTGTCCAAGCGCGGGCGCAGCGATGATCGGGATCAACTGCGCGCCGCTTAGCCCGAAAATATACACCGCCAAGCCGATTGGGATCACGCCCTTGCTCATGTCGAGAAATACGCCTAATGCCGCGGCGGGGATGTTGCCCGTTTTGATCAGGTTGAACGCGCCCGGATTGCCATCGCCCAATTCGCGGATGTCACGGCGCGCGATAATGCGTCCGATCCAGTACGAAAACATCATCGAGCCGAGGATCAAGCCAAGCAGCGTGAGCAGAACCGCCGTTGTCGTCATGTCGTGCGCTTTCGGTATGCGCGTAGGGCAAGCGTGACGAATATCCCCATCCCAAAGAACCCGACGATCCCCGAACCGGGCAAACCCCAGAAGAAGACATGCCCGCCCGCTTGCAGCATCCATGTAATGACATAAATGATCAAAAGGGGCGTTTTTGGCAGCGGATTTTCCGGCTTGATGATGCCTAACGCCAGCACCAGCGTTGTGATCAATCCGCTGGCAAGCAGCCAGCCCGCGTAGTTGATATACGGGATGCCGAAGTAATTGACTACGCCGGGATCATTCCACACCCACAAATTCCATGACACCATTTGCGGATCGAGAAACAAATCCCATGCCGTGAACGCCAACGCGCTCATGCCCACAAACGCGAGTCGCCCGCGCCAGCCCTCAACGTGTCCAATGATCACCTGCGCGACTGCCCACGCGGGCGGGAGCATCATCAGCCACGCCAGCGGAATGAGCAGCGGCACACCGCCGATCTGCGGCTGCATCCGCGCGGTGTAGTCGTATTCTCCGAAGGGAAAGCCCGTCGTGTGACCGATGTATTCGGTCAGCCACGCGGCAGCGCTCACGACGATCAACAGCGCGAGTACGCGGCGCAAACTGCGCCAGCCGCGCCACAGCGTCACCAGCACGGCGATCACTTGCAGCAGCACACCGAGCGTGATTCCGGTGGTGAGCGCGTCTTCGCCCCACACCCACCGTTGAATCGGCACGGCGATCATGGCGAGAATCCACACCGCCACCGCGATCAGGATCGGGCGGTCAATGCGGGAGAGATTGAATTTGAATGTGGCGTTCAAAACGGATTTATCCTTGTGGCGCATTCACCGCTTTCAACAGGCGATCCACCCCGCCCGCGACTTCGAGTCCGGCGCACTCACCCGTTGAATCAAGGATCGGTTTGCCGCCTGATAAGCGCGTGAGGCAGACCTGAATATTCGCTTTGAGCGTTTCCGGCACGCGCTTCTCCATGTCGATGCGGTCAGGTCCCGGCAGAATCGACGTATCGGCGCGGGTGGCGAAAATCTCCAAGCGTTTTGATCGGTCTCGCGTCACCCACAGCACATGATCGTCGGTGATCTCCAGCTTTTCGACTTGCGCGCCTGTGTAGGTCGTCAGGCGGTGGAGCGTCCCTTCGTGCCATACCCCAACGATGAAACCGGGAAACCAGCCGCCCAACATCGGCGTGACGGCAATCGACGCGGTGAGACAGCTTCCTAACGTGCTGAAGTGGTTGCTTTGCATCCACACCCACCCCGCCGGAAACGACTTGCCCCAGTCTTTTTCGATATAGCCGCGCCCGCCGTTGAAGTTCACGCTTTTGCCGTCATCCTCAAACAGCCCGCCGACTCCGTGATCCAAGCTGACGATACCGTGATAGCACTCCATGAAGGGCAGCCATGCGAACGGTCCCATGATGCCGGGTGAAAAGGCGCTTACCGGATATGGCACTTGCCCGACAAACGTGAGATTGGCGCGCACACTGCGAAGTTCGTCTTGGATATTGAGCGTGAGGCTGTCGAGCGTGAAGTGATTGTCACCGATCCACACGTCGAGCGCGTCCGGCGCGGCGCGGAATTGATCCGCTGAATAACGGTGATAGGTCGCGCGCCCACTCACGCCATCGAATACCTGCACGAAAGCGTGCTGGCGGGTGGGATCGTTGCTCAAGAAGATACCGGGGATGATGGCATAACGTTCACCCCGATCCGCCGACACCATTTTGTAGTACCAGCCTTCAAAGAAAGGGGGGCGCATCCCCGCGCCGTGATACCAGTTGGGATTCAAAACGCGCTGAATGAAATTGGGCATCGTGAGCCTTTGCGTATACATCAATGTGCGGCAGTGTGCGCGTTTTGACTGAGAAACGGGTTAATCTCTGCTACAAGCCTGCTTTACGAGCGGCGACCATCCATTCCTGCTGTGCGGGATGCAGACCGGGGTCAACGTCGATGGGCGACCAGAACAGCCCGAATTCAAAATTGTGGTCGCTTCGCTGCGTCCACGAGTCGCGACATTCCCCCACCACTTGCAAGTGAAACAAATGGCGCACGATCTGGTTGGTCACGACTTCGCTCGCCAGCCAGCCCTTGCGGTTGAACTCTTTCGTTTCGCCATCGCGGATGATGACCTTGCGATAATGCACGCGCAGATAGTTTCCCTGCTCGTCCAGCACCTTGAGTAGTTCGCCGCGCTGCATCCCGCCGCGAACCAGTGTCGCGTCGGTGGCGGGCATACTGCTCAACGGTGAATCGCGCAGCAGCACGCGCTCATCCGGCGGCAGAGTCAGCGTCAGCCGACCCAAATAGGCGGCGATGCTGACATTCTGCAAGCCGGTTTCTTCTTCGGTTTCGCGGCGCACGGCAAGTTCTGGCGATTCGCCATCTTCAACTGTCCCCGCTGGCAGTTGAATCCCCGCTAACGGGTGACGCAAATACAGCAGTTCGCGCCCGTTCGCCGTTTCGCGGGTGATGAATGCCGTCACTTTGTCGAGTACTTTTTCGTGTACGATCATGATTGTTTCTCAACTTTTGTCATGCACAATCATACATACACATTTCACAAATGCGATGCGGCAAAAGTCCAATTAGGTCGATTCAATTTACGGCATGTACGCGCCCGTGCGAATTTTCCACGCGAAATCGAGCGCCAAGGCTTCAACTTTGCGCCATGTCGGGAGCGCCGGATCGAGCAGGTTATGATCGCCGGGGATTTCTTGATAGCCCGCCCCGGCGATTTTCGCCACCAACTGCCGCGTGATCACCGGAGTGACCAGCGGATCGTTTGCGCCTTGAATCACCAGCGTGGGCGTAGTCACATGCGGCGCGGCGTTCCCTGCCCCGACACCTGCCAAACGCAGTTGATCGAGCATTCCGGTGGGGATGGCAAAATTGCGGATCGCGCTCTGCACTTCGGGATCACGCAAATCCGCACCGGGTATAAATCCCGCGATGCCTTTGAGCGTTTCCGGGTCATTGAAGTCGAGCTTCATCAAGCGGAAGGGCTTGAACTGCGGCAGCGCGAATTTCAAGACAGGGAGGGTTTTCCACAGGATGTTGTTCAACTGCCAGAACGGATTGATGAGCAGCAAGCCATCCGGCTTACGCGCCGCCGCGATCTGAATGGAGAGCGCACCACCCATCGAATTGCCGATCAACAGCACGGGGCGGCGCTCTCGCTGAAGCTCAATCAGCGCCATATCCACCGCGCGCAGCCAATCGATCACCTTGCGGCGGGGCAAACTTTCGATGTCGGTGCCAAAACCGGGCAGCAAAATTCCCTGCGTCGTCCAGCCTTCGCGGTTGAGGATGTGCGCCAGCGGGCGCATTTCGGCGGGTGTGCCGGGGAAACCGTGAACCAAGAGCGCCGCGCCGCCGTGCGTACTGCCCGTCATGATGAAGGGGTGATGGCGCGCATCGCGGAAGGCTTCGGCAAAAGCAGCGGCGATTTCGGCGGGCGATTTCTTCTTGGGAGTGGGGTTATTTGGAATCACGGTGATCCGGCACGCGCCCCGCATGGAAATAGTCGAAGATGAACAGGAACGCGCCTTGCAGCAGCACGCCCAAGCCGACACCGCGCATCCACTGGGATGACTTTTCGCGCCCCATTAGGAACAGCCCGCCGATCATGTACAGGATGTCCAGTCCAGCGTTGAACCACAGCAGCGCGCGGAGATTGTTCGCCTCTTTTCGCAAGCGCGTGGGCGTGTTCGCGTCCGGTAGTTCACGGCGGGCGGCGCTCTGCTGATCGCCCACGATGGCGATGCCCGCGTCGATGACTGCCCACCCGATAAACTGCGATCCCACGCCGCGCCAGAAGGCACTTTTCCGCAGCGACATACCCAAGCCCAACAGGGTGCTAAAGGCGCTCCATGTGAGCAACCGGTCAGAGACTAATGCGCTAAATTCCCAAATCGACATGCAAGCCCTCATCTCGTATGGTATTCATTATGCCGCGCCCGCCGATGTGCGCCATTAAACTGTTAGCAACTTTTCATGTGAAGGATGATCCCTATGCGCGATTCTACCCGCGTGATCCGCGCGGGGCAGCCCGCCCCGCAGCGCGGCAAACCGCTTCACCCAGAAATCACGTTCGCATCGACGTATCACACCCCCGGCGATCCGGCGGAGTCGCCGTACACGTATGGGCGCTATCACAATCCCACATGGGCGCACTTTGAAGATGCCTTGAGCGAATTGGAAGGTGGCACGGCATTGGCGTTCGGGTCGGGGATGGCGGCAGTCGCGGCGGTGTTCGGTTCGACTTTACGGGCAGGGGATACGCTCGTCATCCCAAGCGACAGCTATTACACGACGCGGCTGCTAGCAAACGGCTACTTCGCGCAGATGGGCGTGAATGTGCGTCTGGCGGCGACGAAAGACAGCGCGCAGATCGACCTGCTGGACGGGGCGAAACTGGTGTGGCTGGAAACGCCAAGTAATCCCCTGCTGGACGTGTGCGATATCGCCCGCATTTGCGAGGCGGCGCACGCACACGGCGTACTGGTCGCGGTGGATAACACGACGGCAACGCCCTTGAGCCAGCGCCCGCTGGAACTGGGCGCGGATTTTTCGGCGGCATCGGATACCAAAGGCTTGAGCGGACACAGCGATCTGCTGCTCGGTCATGTGGCGGTGAAAGACGCGGCACTGCTAGAGAAGATTCGCACATGGCGCACGCAGATCGGCGCGATCCCCGGCACGATGGAAGCGTGGCTGGCGCATCGCTCGTTGGGGACGCTGCACTTGCGGTTGGAACGGCAGAGCGCCAACGCGCTCAAAATAGCGCAGTTTCTCGCGGGGCATCCGGCGGTGAGCGATGTGCGCTATCCCGGCCTGCCGACGCATCCGGCGCGGGAGATCATCGCGCGGCAGATGCGGTTTGGCGGGAGCATCGTCAGCTTTACGCTGGCGGATAAAGCGGCGGCGGATCGGTTTTTCTCGCGTACCAAGCTTATCATCGAGACGACGAGCTTCGGGAGCATCCACACGACGGCGGAACGGCGGGCCCGCTGGGGCGGCGATGCCGTGCCGGAAGGCTACATCCGCATGAATGTGGGCTGCGAAGATGCCGACGACTTGATCGACGACATTGGCGGGGCGCTGGCGTAAAAACGGCGCTCGGCTGAAGTATTGAGAGGACGACAAAAAATTGTCGTCCATGTCCTTTGGTGTCCGATATTTTCCGGTCAATAGTTGGGGGAGTGTTGAGAAGTTAAGAATTGCAAATAATCTATAAACCCAAAGCAAACTCACAAGAGAAGCGGGCTGTCATTAAGCAAATATGCGGCGCGTTGAGGCTTGAGACGCGCGGCGGGGTCAAGACCCTTCCCTTATCATAGACTGAGATAGGGCAAAGCATCCATACCCGCCGTTGACGTTAGGTTGACGATGGAGTATCTGCCGAAGCACCGTCAACACGCCCTTTTGCCGTCGCCTTCGCGGATTCGGCTTTGATTTCGGCGTATTTGTCGATTTTGGGCGGGTGGTAAGTATCGAGTTTATGCAGCACGTCCGTCACATCTGGGCAGAGGACGAGAATATCGCGGTGATTGACGCGGATAAAGCCTTCGTTCGTCATGTGATTCACGAAGTCGATCAACTTGTCGTAAAAATTGAACTGGTTGAGCAGCAAAATGGGCTTATGATGATAGCCCAACTGCGCCCATGTGGTCACTTCGGCGGTTTCATCGAGCGTGCCAAAGCCGCCGGGCAGTACGACAATCGCGTCTGACAAATCAAACATCATGTCTTTGCGTTCGCGCATCGAATCGACCACGCGGAGTTCGGTCACACCGCGATGCCCGACTTCACGGTCAAGCAAATACTGCGGGATGATGCCGATGACTTTGCCGCCTGCCGCCAGCGCCGCATCCGCGACTGCGCCCATCAAGCCAATGTGACCGCCGCCATACACGACTGTCCAACCGCGTTCGGCGATCCCGCGCCCGATGGCTTGCGCGGCTTGCACATATTCGGGGCGCGTACCGGGAGCAGACCCGCAAAAGACACACACTGATTTCGACATCATATTCACTCACACCTAGTTATTGATCCTTCAACCTCAACCAGCGGCGCACGCGGGGCGGGACGCGCTTCTGGCTGTCTTTCGACAGCACCAGCGTCATGCCCATGCTGATGAGCGTATTGGTGAGGAAGAAGAACAAGGCTTCTTCAAAGGGCAGCTTGCCGCCGATCTTAAAATTGATCGACTTTTCCGGGCTGATCGTCCATGTGCCGCCTTCAATCGCCAGCGAATCGGCGGCGCTCAAGTAGATCGTCGTCGGGATGATGCCCAACGCGACCAAGCGCCGATGCTGCCATAGAATATCGCCGCCGAATAGAGTCTGTATCATAATCGGAATCAGCGCCCATGCTAGGGTGATACTTAAATATGTTCGCGATTTGCCGCCGCGCAAAAATGCCAGCACTGAGCGCGCCCAAATCAAAGCAAGCGCCGCTGTCACGCCCAAGCGGATGAGCATCGGATTTTTGGGCTTTTGTTCGTTGACGGGCAAATTACGCGCCAAAAACAGCAGCCACGAGCCTGTGAGCAGAGTTTGCAGCACAAAGAACGTGTATTCTTCGATGGGAACCCACCCTAACAGGAATCCCGTCACCAGCTTCGGGTCATACCACCACACTTTGGTAGCGACGAGATAGTTATCCCACGGAGTCGTGTAGGCGACGGCGACAGTCGCCAAGCCCGCGAGTGCCGCTTCAGGGAATATACCCTTGAGTGTATCTGGCAGGTCTTTGCCGCGTTTTTTATCGCGCCATGCCCAGAAGGTGAGCGCGGCGAGGGGAATAACGATGAACCGGAACAGAAAGCCGAAATACTTCATGAGGGCGAAACGCCTTTCAGGTTTTAAGTGGGCGACAGGTGAAACTCGGTTCGCGCGGGTCGCCCCTACAAAGATGATTTTTGAACAGGTTATAAGCGCATCGTGACATGATCGCACAGAAATATGAATGTTTGGTAGGTTTTTTGAGAACAAATCTATA
Source organism: Anaerolineae bacterium (assembly GCA_034434595.1). Lineage (GTDB taxonomy): Bacteria > Chloroflexota > Anaerolineae > Aggregatilineales > Phototrophicaceae > Flexifilum. The sequence continues at coordinate 101,355 of DAOTZD010000007.1, read as the reverse complement.
AGACATGGAAAGTGCGGGGCGCGGAGATGTGCGCTACAGTTATGCGCCGTGCCGATCATCAACTTTTTTTGGACAGACTTGACTATGAATGTCATCAAAATTGATCTTGAACGTCACTTGGGAACTATTCATCCGCACATTTTCGGCGGGTTCGCGGAACATTTGGGGCGATGTATCTACGGCGGCATTTATGAACCCGGATCGCCCTTAGCCGATGAGCAGGGATTTCGCCGTGATGTGCTGGACGCGCTGCGCCGCTTGAATATGCCGATCATTCGCTATCCGGGCGGGAATTTTGTATCCGGCTATCGCTGGCGTGATGGTGTGGGTCCCGTCGCGGAGCGTCCCGCGCGCCCCGAATTGGCGTGGGATACCATCGAGCCGAATCATTTTGGCACGAACGAATTTATCCAGTTCTGCCGCAAGGTGAACACTGAACCGTATTTCGTCGTCAACTGCGGGGATGGCGATATGCGCGAAGCGCGCGATTGGGTGGAATACTGCAACGGTTCGCAAAACACGGCGCTGGCAAATTTGCGCCGCCAGCACGGTTTCGACGCGCCGCATAACATCAAGTATTGGGGAATTGGCAACGAAATCGACGGCGAATGGCAGATTGGCTACAAAACGCCGCAGGAATATGCGCGCGCCTACAAAGAATTCGCCAAGACGATGCGCTGGGTGGATCCGTCGATCAAACTACTGGCTTCGGCAATCTCGCATTGGGGCGCGGAATTTGTCGAGCGCATTCAGCTTTTGCTCGATCATGCGTCGGATTATGTTGATTATTTGGCGATCCACTGGTATGTGGGTAATCGAGAGAACGATTTCGCGCGCTATATGGCGGTTTCGGAACTGCTCGACAAACGCATCAGCGTGACCGAAGGACTGATCAACGCGATGAAGCTCCAGCGCAATATTCAGCGCCCAATTATGATTGCTGTAGACGAGTGGAACGTGTGGTATCGCGCGATGGGGGCAACTGCCGCCGAACGAAACAATCTTGAAGAACGCTATAATTTGGAAGACGCGCTGGTAGTGGCGATGCACTTCAATGCGTTCATTCGTCATGCGCGAACAGTCAAAATGGCGAACATCGCGCAGATCGTCAACGTGATCGCGCCGATCTTCACCAACGCTGACGGGCTGTTTTTACAGACAATCTTCCACCCGTTTGAACTGTACCGCCGCACCTGTGGCAATATCGCGCTCGATGCTTTCTGGACGGGCGACACGTTTTCAGCGGGAGATTTGACGGCGCTTCGCACGCTCGATGTGTCCGCCACGCTCGATGATCGGGCGCGCAAGCTGACGGTGTTCGTCGTCAACCGCAGCGAGACAGCCGCGCAAGAAACGACGATCACGCTGGAAGGGGGACAGTTCACAGGATCGGGGCGCGCGTGGGTGGTCAACGGGGCGGACATTAAAGCCGAGAACTCGTTTGAGCATCCCAACCGCGTTCGCACGACGGAAACGGTCATCAGCGCCGGATCGTCATCGGTTCGCTACACATTTGAGCCGCATTCGGTGACGGCTTTGAGCTTCGATTTGTAGGGTGGAACAAGTATTTGGGGTGAGGTGACGTTCACGCGGCGGTCATATCCCTATAATGGAGAGTGTCGTCGCTTTCGAGAAGGGGCGCTTTCGCCCGAAACAAATAAAGAGCAGCTATGACCCCAATTCGGGGTCTTTTTTTTGTTCTACACCCGCCGCCACAGAGAGCCACTGACGATTTCTTGACACCATCGCAAAAGCGAAATACCATAGCAGATATTGGTGGAAGCGCTTCCATGAGAGAAAAAGTTTTTTAGTCGGGTAAAAATTTTCATGCCAAATCCCACGATTTATGATGTTGCCAAAGCTGCGGGGGTCGGAGTTGGGACGGTATCTCGCGTCCTTAACAACAGCACGCGCGTAAGCCCGGAAACGCAGGAACGGGTGCTTAGGGCTATTCGTGAGCTTGGCTACAAACGCAGCAAGGTTGCGCGCCAGCTTTCGACTGGGACTCATCATCGCGGCGTTGGCGCGATTATGCCTTTCATTACGCCCCCATCATTTGTCGAACGACTGCGCGGCATTCAAATGGCGCTGGATCATCAGCAAAACGACTACAACCTTGTTCTCTACAACGTGAGCGAACCGGATCGCCAACATGAGCAGATTCTCACCATTGTCGAACAATCCACTGTCGATGGGCTGCTGGTAATCACACTTAATCTATCCGATGAAGAACGAGAATTACTAACGAATGCGGGGATCCCGTTTGTGCTGTTGAGTGACGTATGTAACGGCGAAATGAACTGCATTAGCCCGGATAACCTGCACGGCGGGTTTTTGGCGACACAGCATTTGCTCGATTTAGGTCATCGACGGGTTGCTTATGTAGGCGATGAATTCCCTAACGATTTTGGCATCCCCACAAGTGAACTGCGCTACAAGGGATATGTGTCGGCGCTTGAATCCTACCATGTTCCGTTCAATCCAGATTATGTCTGTCTGGGTGTTCATGGAGAAGAAACGGCTCAAAGGCTGACGGAGTCGCTTCTGGCGCTCCCCGAACCCCCAACTGCCATTTTCGCCATGTCCGATATTCAGGCGATTGGGTGCATTCTCGCAATCCGCGCGATGGGACTGCGCGTGCCTGAAGATATTTCGGTCATTGGTTTCGATGATGTGCAGTTGAGCCGCTATCTGGATTTGACAACCGTTCGCCAACATCTTGAACGAAGCGGATACCTTGGAATGCAGCTTCTATTGGACATGCTGCTTACGCCGGAAAATGTGCAGCCGCGAGAGCTGCCAGCGTTGGAAGTGGTTGTTCGCTCGACCACACAGCGCTATCGCGGGGGCGTGTAGATAGGCAAGGGGTAAGCGCGATTTCTCGTATCAACCAGAATATGACCGCTTTGTGCGGCGCAAATTCTGTTGAGACTGTTGTAAAGGGAGTGTAGGCGGCTAGGACCGCTGGCTGGAGGGAGGCTTATTCACAACTGGCATAAATTAGAGCGTATCGGAATGTCGGCAGATGCACACATCACTTTATTGACCAGATATAAAACAGAGGAGTTGTTCACATGAAACGCCTGTTTTCGTTCATTCTTTCGATAGTCACCGTTCTGGCGATTTTCTCAGTCGCCGTAAAGACTTCCACCGTCGCCGCGCAGGATGCCGCGCCGGATTGTGGCAGTGATCCGGTGACGCTGCGTGCCTATTTTGAAACGGGTTTCGACCTTCCGTTCCGTCTTGCCGAGGAATTCACTGCCCAATTCCCGAATGTGACGTGGGACATCAGCCAAGACCAGTTCACGAACCTGATCAACTCTACGCCGCGTCTGCTTTCCGGTGACAACCCGCCCGACCTGATTCGTCTGCCAACGATGGTCTCGTTTGCAACACAGGGTCTGCTCAAGAATCTCGACGAGTACGCAGAAGCCTTCGGCTGGAACGATTGGCCCGTGCCGCAGCTCAACCAGAATCGTGTCGCGGAAGATGGCACACGCGGTTCGGGATCGCTGTACGCGATGGGGCTTAACTACAGCTTGACGGGGATTTTCTACAACCGCGAACTGGCAGCCCAGATTGGCATGACCGAGCCGCCGGCGACACTCGCTGAATTTGAGGCGCTGCTAGCCGCCGCAAAAGAAGCGGGACTCCTGCCGATTATGCAGTGGGGCAGCGCACTCAGCGGTATGGGGCTTGCGTTCCCGCTTCAGGCGCTGATGGGATCGCTTGGACCCGTTGAACCGATCAATGACTGGATCTTCCAGAAACCGGGCGCGACGATTGTGACTCCCGAAAATATTCTTGCCGCCGAGCACCTACAGCGGTGGATTGAGAACGGCTACTTCCCCGAAGACATCAATGCCATTGAATACACGGCGGCGAACGCTCGTTTCGGACAGGGTGAAGGGGTCTTCATCTTTAATGGCGACTGGCAGAATGCGGGATACAACACGGATATGCCGGGTAATGTTGGGTTCTTCCTGATGCCTCCTGCCGAAGAAGGTGGCGCACCGGCTGCCATGTCCGCGCCGCTAACGTTCGGTATCGCTGCAAACGCTGTCAATGCCGACTGCGCCGCGTTCTTCTTCAACTGGGTAGCGACGAACGAAACCGCCCGCCAGATTGCCGTCGATGTTGGTGGCTCGAACCCCGGCGGTCCGTCGGGTCTACCGATGCCGAATGTCGAAGAAGGGTCGATCACCATTGAAACGCTGGCAGCCGGGGTGGTTATTGGCGAAGCGGGAACTTCGATGGACTTCATCGCCAACGCGACCAGCGCGATCTTCGCACAAGGCTGGACACCGGAACTTCAAAAGATGGTGGGCGGCAGACAGGACGCTGAAGGCCTACTCCAAGCCGTTCAAGAAGAATACGAACGTCAGCTCTCCGAATAACTTTAGACCGCAGGGCGAGTCCTGCGCCTGTGAGATCGACAATGACCATCAGAACGTCAGAAAATCGCCCTACGGCTTCCACATTTTCCCGGCAGAACACCCGAAACAGGGTGCTCCGCCGGGAGAATGTTATTGGCTGGCTGTTTGTGCTGCCAGCGCTGGTGATGTATGCCGTTTTTGTTCTGCTGCCGCTGCTCATGAGCATCCAATACTCGTTTGTGCGTTGGAACGGGTTTGGTCCAATGACATGGGTGGGTTTTGATAATTATGTCCGGGTGCTGGAAGACCCCGATCTGTTGGGGACGATTGTGAACTCGTTCCGGTTGGTCATCTTCTTCAGTTTCATCCCGGTGTCGCTTGGGCTTGTGGTTGCCAGCATCATGCACCGCACGGCAACGGGACGTTTTGGTTCGATTGCGCGTACTGTCCTGTTCCTACCACAGGTCATCCCTCTGGTTGCCGCCGGAATCATTTGGGGCTGGCTGCTGGCGCTTCCGGGTTTGATTAATGAGGTGCTGCGCGGTATCGGGCTGGAATCCGTCGCGCGGGCGTGGCTGGGCGATTTCGACTGGGCACTTCCGGCTGTCGGCATGATCGGGGTGTGGGTGCTGCTTGGCTTTTGCACCGTCCTGCTGTGGACGGGCATGTCGAAGCTCGATCCGTCGCTGTTCGAATCGGCGCGGATTGATGGCGCGAGTTGGTTCAAAGAGTTCACCCGCATCACTGTTCCGCTGGTTCGCAACGAGATCGGCGTGTGCCTCACCGTCACGGTGATCGCCGCGCTTGCTGCATTTGATATTGTCTATGTGACCACAGCGGGCGGTCCGGGCAATTCGACGGCTGTTCCCGGTGTACAGATTTATATCCTTGCTTTCACCGAGCAGCGAATCGGTCCTGCATCCGCGCTTGCCGTCATGCTGATGGTGCTGGTGTTAATCGTCATTCTGCCCTTCCAGCGCTTGAATCGGGAGGTCGCCTCATGAAAATCGCACAGGCAGAGGTTTACAGCGGGCGCATTCTGCTGCTCGCGCTGATGGCAATCACGATTCTACCCTTTATCAGCATTTTTATCACGGCGCTGCATCCTTCGGGGACGCTGCCGCGGGGACTTGAGATCCCCGCTGAACCGCAGTGGGGCAACTTCATCGAGGCTTTCAACGTCGCCAACATGACCGCTCTGCTCGGTTCAAGCACCTATATCGTGATCGCCGTTGTGCCCGTGGCGCTGATCATTTCAACGATGGCAGGCTTCGCCATCGGACATCTACGCATCCCCGGCTCGCGGATATTATTCGGGCTGTTTGTGTTCGGTCTGACGCTTCCGTTCGGCGGGATTATCGTCCCACTCTACTATCTCGAACGGGCGATTGGAATCTATAACACGCGCTTGGCGGTTGTGCTGCCGTTGATCGCCCTGTATATGCCGTTCGCGGTGTTCTGGATGCGGGCGCATTTTGTGAATATGCCGTCGGAAATTTCAGAGGCGGCGCGCGTCGATGGAGCGACTCTGTGGGATTTGTTCATGCGGATTCATCTGCCGCTTGCGCGCGCGCCTATGGCTTCGCTGGGCATCCTGATGTCGGTCTGGACGTGGAATCAGTTTCTTCTCGCGCTGGTGTTGGTCGAAGACCCCACCGAGCGAACGATGGCGGGCGCATTAGGAGCATTTCAAGGGCATTACGCGACGAATGTTCCGCTGCTGTGCGCTGGCACGATTCTCATCCTGCTGCCTACGTTGATCGTGTTTGTCGTGTTCCAACGCCAGATCATTAGCGCGCTGCTTCAAGGCTCGCTCAAGGGGTGAGTGTCGTCAATTCAGGGCAGTACACGGGAATGTATCCCCTATGTGAGGTTGTGAAAACAAAAAGCGCACTCGCGTGAGTGCGCTTTTGTATGTGACCCCGAGAGGACTCGAACCTCTAACCAATTGATTAAGAGTCAACTGCTCTGCCAATTGAGCTACGGGGCCGCAGTGTGAAATATAGCATATCGCAAAAATCTCCCCGTATCAATCCCGAATTGGCAGATTTTTAGCGCGCGAAATTCTCCAGCAGTTCGAGCGTTGTGCCAAGCATTTCCTGACTGTCCATGTAAGTGTAGATGCCGCTGTGATCGGTATATAAGCCCTGCTGTGAGACGGTGATCCCATACTGAGCGAGATGATCAACGGCGCGCTGCGTGTTCGCCACGCGGAACGCGACATGATGCGCGCCTTCGCCGTGCGATTCTAAGAATTCGCGCCACACGCTCGGCTTTTCATCCGGCTGAATCAGTTCAAGCTGCACCTGTCCCGCATCAAAAAATGCCAGCTTCGCGGTGGCTTCACTTGGCTGACCGCGAAAGGTCGTCTTGACCTGTTCGTATCCCGGCGTGACCATAATTCCTGTCGCGGGCAGTCCCAAGACTTCGGCATATCGCTGCGCGGTCTTTTCGATGTCGTGGACGATCATGCCGACCTGAACCACCACATCTGTGCCGATGCCTTTTTGCGGGTCAAACGGCGGCGCTTGAAACGCCGGTGTACCGCCGTACACTTCCAACAGTTCGATGACCACGCCGAGGTCTTTTTCGGTATCCAAATACGTGTACATCCCGCCTTGATTATCAAACAACCCCTGCTGCGTGATCACGTAGCCGTGTTGGGCAAATGATTCGGCAGCGGGGGCGGTTTGCGGCACAAAAAAAGCGACATGGTGAATGCCATCGCCGTGCTTCGAGTGAAAATCATGCCATGTACTGTCCTCATCCAACGGCTGCATGACTTCAAATTGAATTTGTCCGACATTGAACAGCAGCATTTTGATGCGCGCATTGGTCGGTTTGCCAAAATGAGTCGCTTTAGTCACATCATGGCGAAGCGTGGTCATAAAATTGGGGAGCGTCCACCCCATGATCTCGCTCCAGCGCCGCGCGATGGTTTCAACGTCGCTGACGATCAAGCACACCTGCACAATAACTTTGCGATCAATCCCCGTAACTGGCATTTGCTTTATCCCTCTTTTGCACACAACTATGCGTCAATCATAACGAGCATCGGGCAAACCATACACATTTGTTTGGACGCAAGTCACCGCTGATACAAGCGACACAATCACCCATTTTCAGGTGGATTTGAAACGTTACCTTGCCGATTTGTTGCAAGAAACCCGACGTTTCGGTGAATACCTTCAACTTGCGAGTACATAGCTCGACCTTGTCGGCTCATATTTACTTTTATTTCCTGTAAATCTTGAGCAGCGTTCACAATCAGGTCGATGAGCTGACCGAAGGCGAGCGTAAAAATGGCAGAAACGATAAACGGTAGTGCTGTAAATATCATTGGACCGAACTGGGGCGCAATACGGTAGCGTGATGCAAACGAGAGAGCGTCAATCGAAGAAATGACAATGTAGACGAATGTCAAGATAAAAGCCACGCCACCAATGACCGTAAACAGCCCCGCAACAGCCCTCAATGCAAGATAACGTTTCATAGTTCCTCACTTGATCATGCGAATAAGTGTCGCCAAACACGGCGCACAGTGTATGTCAATAAGAATGATACACTGATATTATTCTCGCAATAAATAAGATTGCATATTGCGAACCCGTATTTGGCAGGATTAGGTTAGTATTGCTTCTCACGCAAGAGAGCCTGATAATCTCTACTATTCTCAAACGTCATATTGTTACAAGGCGATCAACTTCATGACTTCATCTCAACTTCCCAGCCGCGAATCGGTTTTAGGCTCTGAACGCTATGTCGATGGCACGCGCACCAAAGGCGAAGGCGCAGACGGACGCTTTCCGCTGACCGAACACATGCTGCTCGATGAACCGAGTGGCAACCTGTTCGGCATGACACAAGCGGCGGCGATGGGCTGGAATCCCGAAGAAGTCGGGCGCGATCAATACGTGATCGTCAGCACGCACGGCGGCTTGCGCGCCGAAAATGGCGATCCGATTGCGCTTGGCTATCACACCGGACATTGGGAAGTCAATTTGCTGGTGCGCGAAGCCGCCGAAACACTCAAAAACAACAACGCCATGCCCTTCGCCGTCTATGTGACCGATCCGTGTGATGGTCGATCACAGGGGACGGATGGCATGATGGACAGTCTGCCCTATCGCAACGACGCGGCGATGGTCGCCCGCCGCTTGATCCGGTCACTGCCCACGCGCGATGGCGTGATGGGCATTGGCACATGCGACAAAGGCTTGCCCGCGATGATGTTGGCGCTGGCAGGCTTTGGCGAAATGCCGGGGATCATCGTGCCGGGCGGGGTGACGCTTCCGGCGATTGACGCTGAGGACGCGGGCATGATCCAGACGATTGGCGCGCGCTTCGCACAGGGCATGATCACGCTTGATTACGCCGCGACGATGGGCTGCCGCGCCTGCGGATCAAGCGGCGGCGGCTGTCAATTTTTGGGAACGGCGGCGACATCACAGGTGGTCGCGGAGGGCTTCGGCTTGTCGCTGCCCCACAGCGCGTTAAGTCCATCCGGCGAACCGATCTGGCTCGACATGGCGCGCCGATCTGCGCTGGCATTGATTCGCATGAAGGCGCAAGGACAGCTTCTTAAACACTTGATCACGCCGCGCTCACTCGAAAACACGATGCTCGTCCATGCCGCGTTCGGCGGATCAACCAATTTGCTGCTGCACATCCCGGCGATTGCCCAACAAGCAGGACTCACCGCGCCGACTGTGCAAGACTGGCAGCGCATCAACCGCAGCGTGCCGCGTTTGGTCGATGCGCTCCCCAATGGTCCGCGCAATCACGCGACGGTGCATGTGTTCATGGCGGGCGGCGTGCCGGAAGTTATGCTGCATTTGCGGCGCATGGGCTTGCTGCACACGGATGTACTTACCGCATCGGGCGAAACGCTCGATACCGTTCTCGACTGGTGGGAATCGAGCGAACGGCGGCACGCAGTCCGCAAACTGTTAGCACAGGCGGACGGAATCGACCCTGACCGTGTGATCATGGATGCCGACACCGCGCGGCGCGAAGGCTTGACCAGCACCGTGATTTTTCCAGTGGGCAATCTCGCGCCGCAGGGATCCGTCGTCAAAGCGACCAGCATCGATCCGTCGCGGGTGGGCGCAGATAACGTGTTCCGTCATCGCGGACAAGCGCGGGTATTCACCAGCGAAGCGGCGGCGATTGAAGCGGTCAAAGGGCGCGGCGGCGCTGTTCAGGTCAAACCGGGTGATATTATGGTACTGATTGGGATCGGTCCGTTGGGGACAGGCATGGTCGAAACGGCGCAGATCACGTCGGCGCTCAAGTATCTCGAATGGGGCAAGCAGGTCAGCTTGATCACCGATGGACGGTTCTCCGGTTTTTCGACGGGCGCGTGCGTCGGGCATGTTGGACCTGAAGCGTTAGCGGGCGGCGCAGTTGGCAAAGTCCGCGATGGCGATACCATCGAAATTGTGCTGGATCGCAATAGGCTTGAGGGATCGGTCAATTTGGTTGCCACGCCTGAACACGGCGAACTCACGCCGGATCAAGGCGCGGCGGTGCTGGATGCGCGCCCGATTCACCCCGATTTGCGTCCCCATCCACGCCTGCCGAATGACACACGCCTGTGGGCGGCGCTGCAAGGAGTCAGCGGCGGCACATGGGCGGGCTGCATCTACGACGTGGATCGCATCATTGAGGTGTTAGAGGCGGGCGTGAAGGCATTGGCATCCCCCCCAGTACCGTAGGGGGCATCATGTCTTTTTCCAATAAATGGGGATTGTCCTTTGTAGGGGCGGCATACATCCCGCCCGATATGAACGGGCGCGATATATCGCGCCCCTACAACACATCTTCTCTGATAAATCAGATTTCTTTCTTGATCTTGTGAGGTTCAAAAATGCGATTTGAAAATAAGACGGTTTTTGTCACGGGCGCTGGGCAGGGGATCGGCTGTGGGATTTGCCGCGCCTTTGCCCAACACGGGGCGCATGTTGCGCTCAACGACTATGACGCGGATTTAGCCCGCCGCGCCGCTTCGACGATCAATGACGAAATTGGCGCAGCCCGCGTGACCGCATTTCCCGGCGATGCCGCCGATGTGAACACGACAACCAGCGCGATCAACGCATTCGCGGATCAGCACGGCGGGCTGGATATCGTCGTCGCCAACGCCGGGATCACGCGCTACATGCCGTTTCTCGAAAGCACGCCGGATGTGTTTGACCGCATCACAGCGGTGAATTTGCGCGGCACGTATTTCACCGCGCAAGCCGCCGCCAAGCGCATGATCGCGGCGGGCAGGGGGGGGCGAATCTTGCTCACGTCGTCAGTGGTGGGGCAGCAGGCGTTCCCGAATTTCAGCATCTACAGCATGACCAAAGCGGGGATTCAGATGATGGCGAAATCGCTGGCGCTCGAATTGGGATCATACGGCATCACCGTCAACGCGATTAGCCCCGGCGCGACGTTGACCGAACGAGTCGTCCGCGAAGACCCGCATTATGAACACAACTGGTCACAGGTGAGCGCCAGCGGGCGCGTCGGGTATGTCGAAGATGTGGTGGCGGCGGTGCTGTTTCTCGCTTCGCCAGAAGCGCGGCAGATCACCGGGCAAAACCTGTTCATCGACGGCGGGTGGGTGATTCAAAGCCCGCTTCCGCAGGAACATCCCCGGATGCCGGATCAGCAAGTGTACAGTGAAACGTGATATGCTCTATCGCGCGCGCCGCCGCGTCCATGCCGCCATTAGCAGCGCCGACAGCGGGAGCAGCCACTGCGCCGCCATGAACGCGCTCTGGCGCGGCGTGGGATCAGCCCCTTCTCCTACGTAACTAAATGGGATGGGCACAAACGTGATCACAAACACCAGCAAGCCAATGACCGCAAGTGCGCGCCGCCGTCGATCCAGCGGCGTGATCATATCCAGCGGCGCGGCGTACATGCGCCCGAAGATGAGCAGCAGTGCCAGCCAAAACACCCAGCTATCGCTCACGGTGAAGGTCAGCACAGTCATGGCGATCAAGACCGGATAATACAGCAGCCGCGCGCGCTCCCCGATGAGCGAATACAGGATATGTCCGCCGTCCAACTGCCCGACAGGCATCAAATTGAGTGCCGTCACCAGCAAGCCAACCCACCCCGCCCACGCGACCTGATTCAAGAATACATCTTGCCCGCCAGAAGGCAGAAATCGCCCAAAGACGATGGTTTTGATCCCTGCGTACAGCAGCGAATTACCTTCAACCAGTCCCCCCGGCGTAACGGTATTTACCTGCGAAGTCGCCAAGCCGATGATCAAGATCGGGACGGCGAAGATCAAGCCGATGAAGGGTCCCGATGCCCCCACGTCAAACAGCACTTTACGATTTCGCATCGGCTCGCGCAGTTGGATGAACGCGCCCATTGTGCCGATGGGCGTAGGCACAAGCAGCGGCGGCAGAGGGATGAAATACGGCGGCGTAACGGCGAGTTTGTGCCGCCGTGCCGCGAAATAATGCCCCAATTCATGCGCGCCTAAAATTAACAAGATACAGACCGCATACGGCAGTCCGCGCCACAATTCGAGCCAGAAGTTATCAATATACGGTTGGGCAATCGCTTCGCTGCCATCCGCGATTTCGTTAATCGCCTGTATCGTGCCGAGCATTAACACGCTGATCACGGTAGCAATAAACAGCACGACATTCAGCCAGATGGGGCGCGGGCGCACAACTACACGCCCCGACACGGCGTAGATGATCTGCTTACCGTTTTCCACGCGGAACAGTGGGATATGGTTGATCGGCTTGAAGGCTTCGTCTAACTGGGCGTATGCTGCTTCGCTGTCGATGAGCAAGCGTCCCTCAAACGCGGCGGTCAAGCGCCCGTCGGGAAGCATCAGCATGGGTGAACGCATATTTCGTTCGGAGTCATCATCGTCGCGCGCGAACATCTCACGTTCGATCATGAATACTTTCATGACCATCTGGCGAATCTGGTCATGCAGCGGGCTGGTTTCTCCGCTCAGTTGATTGGGATAGCGCACGGATGAACGTGCTGCGGGACGGTCATCAATCGACGACGCAGGCTCATTGAGCATGGTTTCTTCCTGATAGCTTACACACTACTTCAACAATTCCATATCTGGGCGGGCGACAGGCGAAAGTTGTTTCGCACGGGTCGCCCCAACTATGGCGGCGTGATAATCTGCCAGACTTCACCACGCGGCAAGAATTGAAGCACGCTGCCATCAGCGCTGCTGACGAACAGTGTTTCGTTGTCGTCCGTCCCAGCGCTTTGCACAAATCCGTTAAACGAGAATTCCGATTCAACCCCTAAGCCGAGTCGATTCCGCACAGTGTCATTGCCGCGCCACACGAAGCCAAGCACACGCAGCGGTTGGAAAAATCCCGGTGGGAGCGCGTTGGCAAATTCAGGATCAAATTCGGGATGGATCGCCGGATCATAACGATTGGGCAGCGAAATCCACGCGGGCGCGCGCCCATCGTTGAACAGCGCATACACCGTGTTGGTGGACTGGATAAATACCATGCGCCCGGTCTGGAAGGACTGTTCGATCACGAGCGTTTCTTGCGCCGCGTTCAGCGGGCAGGCTTCCGGCGCGGGCTGGAAGAACCACACATCCGGGCACGCCAGCGGGATCATGAGTGTTTGTTCGGCGGTCTGCGCCCCATCCCCCACGACCAGCAAAAATTCCAGCCCGCCGCGATCCCGTCGGTTAGTGGGTACGGTTAAACTGCCGTCCGGTCCCACGTTCCACACTTGATTTCGCACGCCGTTGACCACGCGGTAGATATTCGCGCCCACCGCGTTGCGCGTTGACCAGTATAGATTGACTCCATCTCCGGGCGCGACAGCAGCAACGTCTGTGGTGAAAAATTCAATGCGCGGCGCGTTCGGGTTGGCGGAAGTCGGCTGTGTCTGCGGGTTCGCCTGTGCCACCAGCGGCGATCCAAACAGCGGCGTGGGCGACGGACCGAAAGATGGCGTATCCGGCGGTAAAGTGGCTGTGGCCGTGGGCGGCGCATCCCGATCCGGCGTGTCCGTCGGGCGAGCCGTCGGTGAGGGGGTGAGCGTCGGGCGAGCTGTCGGCACAATCGGCTGCACCGCCGCGCCGCATCCCGCCGCGATGAGCGTCACCAGCAGAAGCAATAAGAGAAAACGTAGTCGGGTCAAGGTCATCTCTTTACGGCAAAATTTCGAAATGCTCGTGTGATGAACGCACCACGCGAAAATCACGCCGATCCACCGTGAGAATAGTCTTGATTTTAAGGTGTTCGGCAAAAGCGAGGTTGAGATCGGCGGCGCGCAGCAAATCTGCGTCATCAACCCTACCCCCACGATATTTGCTCGTTGTAAGCTCACGGAGAAAATGTGCTGCCGCTGTTTGTCCATTTTCCCGCATGAGCAGGTACTCAATTTCTGTGAGACTTGGTTGGAGCAAATAGATTGCATTTATCTGCCGATGAACCGCCAAGCATGTTGCATGAAGACGATCAGAACCGTTGGCGACAGCAATAACATATCCAGAGTCAGCGAGATAGCTCATGTGGTTTCAGTGGTGTCCTTGCGCTGAAGCCGTTGTCCCATTTTTTACTGAAAGATTGGCATCACTCTCGAAAACCCCAATCATTTCATCTTTCGACTCGTCATAAGGCTGTTCACGCCCACTCGCATCTGCTTCGTCTGGTTCGCCATTTGCTGTCCGCCTGTTTTTCGGTCAACTTTTCCACAAGCGCCATGAAGTGTTCACGTTTCGGTGGTGACAACATCACAATCCTTCTGGAAGTCATTGATTGTAGTCTACCACACCTCACCGCAAGCTGATGCGGCTGCCCTCGCTCGTCTTGTCGATGGCGATATGCACCGGAAACGAGTCGCGCAGATCATCAATGTGCGTGATCACAAGGATCATGTCGAAATCCTCTTGAATCGCCGTGATCGCTTCGATGAGTTTGTTGCGCCCGTCTTCGTCTTGCGTGCCAAACCCTTCGTCAATGAACAGTGTGCGTAGATGCGCCCCCGCCCGCCGCGCGAGAAACTGACTCAACGCGACCCGCAGCGCGAAATCGATTCGGAAGGCTTCGCCCCCGCTGAACATCTGGTATTGGCGCGTGCCAAGTTCATCCGCGATTTGTATGTCGAGCGTTTCCGCCACGCCGCCCGTTTGTTTGTCGCGCTGTGTGCTGATCTGCAAGTTCATGCGTCCGTCTGTCATGCGCGTGAGCAGACGATTTGCCGCGCTTTCCAATTCGGGAATCGCCGTTTCGATGATCATGGCGGGGATGCCGTTCTTGCCAAACGCCAGCTTGAGTTCTTCGTATACGGCGCGATTTTCGCGCGCTTCGGCGAGGCGAATTTCGAGATCGGCTTTGCGTTCACGCAAACTTTCGAGCGCCGCGAGATTTTGCTGCGCCGCCCCCAAGCGGATATTCGCTTGGCTTTCGATGGTGCGCTGGCGGCTGACTTCTTCGCTACGCACTTTGTACTCGTTCGCCAGCACCGTGAGCCGCGCAATCTCCAGTTCGGTTTCTTCGTACTGCTGCTCCAATGCTGCCCATGCGCTTTCCAGCCGTTCGATTCGCAGCAGCGTTCCCGCCAGCGCTTCCCGCATATCCGGCAGCGCATCAAGCGCGGTGGTCAAGCGCGTGTACTGCTGCTCATAGGCGACATATTGATTCAACTGCTGTTTCGCGTCGGCATGGCGATCCTTGTCGTAGCCAACTTGCGCGATCTGCTGGTCAATGTCGCTCAATTGGGCGCGCAGTTCAAGCGCGTATTCGTCACGCTCAAGGATGCCGCGCACCGCGTCGAGTCGAGCGCGCACCTCATCGAGTTCTAGCGAGGCTTTGTGCGCGGCATCGACACCCGCTTGCAGCTTTCCTTCCTGTTGTTCCAGTTTGGCGCGCCGCCGCAAATCAGTTTCAAGGGTTTTGAGTGTCGCTTGATGTTCTGCGATCAGCGCCGCGATCTCCATCACACGCGCGCCGTTAGCGCGGTACGTATCGCCGCGTGTCGTGCCATCCCGATGCAGTTGATCAATGAGTTCAAGGCGTTTTTCTTCGCTCAATGGCTGCCCGCATACCGGACACAGCGCGCCTTCCGTCGCTTCCAGCCGATCCAGACGGTCACGCAGAGCATCCATTTCACTTTTGAGCGTGCGGTTGGTGGCGGTGAGATCGGCGCGTTCGGTTTCCAGCGCCATCACGGCTTCGCTGACTGTCTGCTGCTGTGCGTTAAGCGCCGCCATCGCCGCAAGTTCGGCGCGAACTTCCGCGAGTTCATCGTGTTTGGCTGCCGCGATTTGACGTTCCAGCCCACCAATTTGCCCATCGTATTCGGCGGCTTCACTCATGAGTTCGGCGCGCACCGCTTCGATTTGGCGTTCGATCTCGCGGCGCTGTTCGTCAAAATCCGCGCGCTGTTGCAGTTTCCCGCCCAACGCTTGATCATCCTGCCGCGCGTTTTGCAGTTTTTGATACCCCTGTTCAATCTCGTCACGCGCCGCCACCACTAACTCGTATTCCGCGATGCGCGCTTCGCGCCGCTGGCGATCTTCTTCCAACGTTTTCGCTTCGCGTTCGTATTCTTTCAACCGCTGTTCAATTTCGGCTTTGCGTTCCTGCGCTTTTCGCAAATCGACTGTCGCGCCTTCGACTTCGCGCATCATTTCGAGCGCATGGTTGAGCGCTGCTTGCGCCGCTTGCTGAACTTCTTGCGCTTCCGCAAGCTCGCGCTGATACTGCGGCTCGCGCGCCAATTCAGTGTCAATCTCTTGGATGCGGCTGTCGTAGATGCCGATTTGTTCGCTCAACGCCTTGATCGTGTCTTTGGCGTGCGCTTCGTAGGTTTCAAAGCGTGAAAGACCGAGAATATCCGTCAAGATTTGCTTGCGCTGCGTTGGCTGTTTGGTGCTAAACGCATCGGCTTTACCCTGCTGCAAAAACGCCGAATGCACGAACGTTTCGTAGTCCAAGCGCAAAAGACGATTGATCTTCGCCTGCGTCGCGCGCATGTTCGGCTCGTCCATGTTGTTCCACGACCCATCCTCCATCAGCGAGAGCAAATTCAACGCCCCGCTGTTTGATTTGCGTGAACGGCGGCGAATCACGCGATAAACCGTGCCTTCTTGCTCAAATTCGAGCATCACGTACATCTCGGATTGTCCCATGTGGACGAGATCGTTATCGCTGCGTGTGCGCGCTTTGCCCCACAGCGCCCATGTGATCGCATCGAGCAGTGACGATTTGCCCGCGCCGTTCGCACCCGTCAAACACGCGAGATGAATCCCCTCAAAGCGCACCGGATCAGGCGAGCGATAGGCGAGAAAGTTCTTGATTTCCAGACGAATTGGCAGCATTCAGTTACTCACATCAAGGCTTCGCGGCAGAAATGACATACTCGAACAATTCTTTTTTTGAGTTCCGTTTACGTAAAATGTCGATATTAACGGATTCATATCCGTGCTGCCGCATCAACGCCGCATACCACTCCGCGACGGGGACAACGGTATCATAAAACTTTGAATTCCCGATCACATAATACAGTTTCGCGCCGCTTTTCAGCACCCGCTTGAGCGCCGCGAAGTGCAGCGACATATCGACAAAATACTTATGCACGTAGTTCGCCAGCAGTGGGCTTTCTGCCCAAATCGCACCTAAGGTCGCTTGCATGTCGGGCAAATCTACATTGTGTCCGTTGGGCTGCCACTGCCCAACGCGGCTGGTGGCGATGCCCCAAGTCCCACCAATCGCTTGCCAATCGAGTTCACCCGCTTCCCGTGCTTCTTTTAGGTAGCCTAACCAATACATATATGGGCGCAGTTCCCGAATATAGCTCATGCGATTCGGGTAGGGTGGTGACGTAATGACGCAATCATAGGTGTTGGCTGGCAAGATATGTAAATCACGCGCATCACACCTAAAAATGTTTGCACGCACACTGATGAGATCATTCGCCGCCGCGGTGATTCTATCGACAATGCTCAAATACTGCTGTGCGTACACGTCATGGCGGTCAAACGGGAGTTCAAGCATTTGCGACGTTTTGAAGGATGTCGATTGGTGATTGAAAGCCGCGTTGGAAATATCGATCAGCAGTCGGCAAAACGCGATCATCAGTAGGTCGTGTTCCGGCGTATTCGGTGCAGTGACCCGTGAGAGCGCGTGGTGAAGTTTTGCTAGAAACCCAAGCGCATCGTCATTCCACCAGCGTTCGATATGTGAAATTGGGGGAATCCACAGCGAATTAATGTCAGGCGCTCTCCCGCAAAGGTCAATCACAGCAAGCGCAAGGTTTCGTGCCGAATCGATGTGCTCAGGCACGTAGAACTCTGTTTTCGCCCGTGCCAACCAGATCAAGAATGGGTTGATCTCGGTCAAGTCACATTCGATTCCCTGCTGTGCACACACCACGCCAGTCGTCCCTGTTCCACAAAATGGATCGAGCACATGGCTGACAGGCTGCACCTGTGTGAGCAGTTTTTCTACCAACGTCACCGAATATGCGGGAGTCAGGCGCAGCCACCCGTGCCGCCCCCGGCTGATATTGTGTTTGAACGTGAATTCGTTGTGCTGTTTAGTCATGTGAACTCAACAGGGTATTTAACACGTCGATGATCGTGGATTTCAAGACCGGATGATTGCGCTCGAAAAATGCCGCCAGATCGTAGCCCACGACCAAGCGCATAAACGCATAGGTGGATTCGATGGCTGAACTGCCGATAAATCCCCGCAGCACCAACCATCGCTGCAATTGATAACGAGTCAGCACATCAAGATCAATTTGTTGGGAGAGCAGCAGGACGACAGGCAAATAGCCGTTCGCATACGCAGTTGCGGCGTTGGAAATATCTGCATTTTGGCGCTTGGAGTCTTTGCTTTTGTAGCCCTGACGTACTTCAAAGACCGCGCCTTTCAACACATGGCTGATTTCTGGGGATACCTGTGTTAATGCTGATGCATTGTGCAGCCAAGTTTGAAAGTGTTCGCGTCTGACAGGGTCTTGAATGTCGCCCGTTTGAATTCGCCCATCAAGCGATAACGTTCTCGATGCCCCGCTGCTAGTTTGCACGACGTATGACCAAGCGGCTTGTGCAAGTGATAGCCCCAAGGTGTCCGATAGGATTTGCCGGAACAGATGCTCCACACCGATACCGATTTGGCGATATACCGATGTGATACCGCCCGCCGCTTTGTGCGCCGCGTACATCAGCGGGTGATCCAGCCCGAACCATGCGTAAAACGGATCGGCGCTGTACAACACTGTGAATTCATCCAGCGACAATCCCGTGCCCACGCCTTGCCCGAACTTGGGCTTGTAGGTTTTGCACGTTTCGATGCGGTCAAGCAGTATCTTGAGATACCGCGCATCCTGCACATCGCTCATGTCGCGCTGTCCTGCCCGCTTTGCGCCGCCGCCTCGAAGATGATCGCCGCTTCCGCCAGCAGACGTTCGCGCCGCGCATCCCCGATCTGCTTGCTGATCAAGTAGCGATCCAGCAGTTGAGCGTCGGTCATGCCTTCGGGGCTGCCGCCCAATCGAGCGCGCGCAGGCTGTTCGATCTCTTTCTGAATTGCCGCGATCATGCTGACACCTGCGCGGCGCAGCGCATCGCGCACGAACGCTTCGTTGAACTTCGCTTCGCTCTCAATCGACAGCTTGATTCTGACTCGCACAATCGCGTCGTGCAGGTGATGCGCTTCCACCAATTCGACGGCTTCTTGCGTCGGGTTCGCGCTTTGGCGCAAATCCGCTTCCAGTGTGATGAACGGGCGCGCCTTTGACGGAATAAAATGCCACTTCGTTTCGTGATCCTGACTCCGCCGCTTAAGTTCCACCCAGCAGAAGCCTTTGCTGTCGGCTTCTTCGCCAAAATCGATGCGCTCCAAGCTGCCGCTGTACACCACAGGCGGATCGCCCGCGCGTCCTTTGGTCAAGTTCTGGTGCTTGTGGATGTGTCCGAGCGCGACATAATCCCAACGCTCGTCGGCAACCGATGTCAGCGGCACTTCGATGTCACGCCCCAGCATGATCCCGCGTTCGCTGCTCCATGTCGCCCCCGTGACCGTGAAATGTCCGGTCAGCAGGCGCGGATATTCGTACTGATCCGCTGCTTCGGCAAGGTCTTCGATTTTGCCCCCTAGTACGCGCTGGAGCAGTTGATCGGTTTCGGCAATCGTTTTACCCACTGTGCTGGCATCTTCAAGGATGCGTGAACGAATGGGGTAGGGAGCCGTGCCAACCACGACGTTCCCCCGCTTGGTTTCGACCACGCGCACTTCAAATTCCGCCGCGACCCACACGTTTGGCACGCTCAATGTGTCATAGATTTCGATGCTGCTTGCCTTCAGCACCGTCGGCGGCAGATCATGATTGCCGACCAGCATCACCAGCGGCGCAAGCGCTGTGAGATCGCGCACACGCCACGCGAACTCGCGCTGAAACGTCGGATTAGGCGTGCGCGTCTTGAAAGCGTCCCCGGCGAAAATTGTCAAATCGACATCATTCTCGCGCGCGTAGTCGATCATCTCATCCATGCGGCGCAAAAAGTCGCGCACACGGGTGCTTAAACCCGTTTCAGCATCCGTTTTGCCGTAGTTTTCCATGCCGATATGCGCGTCGGCAAAATGCAGTACGCGGATCGGTTCTGCGCCATTTGTCTGCGTCATAGAAATGTGTTTCTGCTCAATTTTTCGTATGCGTGTTCTATTATAACAGGGACACGCGCAAGTGCTGTGGTTTTCACCGCCGCATCGACTGTTGAATCGTCGAGATCAGCACATCGCGCGCGACAGGCTTGACCAGCACCGCCGATGCGCCCATATAAAAGCCCTGTGTGCGCCGATCCAGCGTGGACAAGATGATCACCGGGATGCCCGCCGTGATCGGATCATCGCGCAGCGCGCGCATCACATCCCACCCATCGAGTGTGGGCATAACGATGTCCGTGATCACGATGTCCGGCTTGAGTTTTTGCGCGGCTTTAAGCGCAGCAGTTGGCGTGTTCAACCCCACGAATTGATACGGCTGCCCTTGCAGCAAATCGCGCACCAGTTCAATCGACGACACATCGTCGTCAATCATCAGTAAAATGGGTTTCCCGTCGCGGTTGGGTTCCGGCAGGTCGATCTGCGGTTCGGCGGGCGCGGAAACAACGGGCAGCGCGAGCGTGAACATACTGCCCGTCCCCGCCGGATTCTCGTCCGCCCACACGCGCCCATTATGAAGCATGACCAAACGCCGCGTGATTGCCAAGCCCAAGCCCGTGCCGCCAAACTGCCGCACGCTCGATCCGTCCACCTGACGGAAGCTCTCGAAGATCACTTCGTAATCGTGCTTGGGAATGCCCACGCCCGTATCGCTAATTTCGACCAGCAGCCAATCGCCATCGGTCAAATTGGCGCGCGGCGGTGGGGTTGATCCGCTCTGCGCTGCCCCGCCGACAATTCGCGCGCGGCGCATTTTGATGGTCACCCCGCCTTCATTGGTGAACTTCACCGCATTATCGAGCAGATTTTCGAGAATTTGCAGCATGAACTGGGTATCCATACCGACGAACGGTTCTTCGTGCGGCGGGAGCAGATCAACATCGAAGGTCAGGTTTTTGAGTTCCGCGCGCGCTTTAGGCTCGCGCAAGGCTTCACGCACCACGCTTGAAAGCTGCGCCGGCGTGAGATTGACGATCACCTGCCCGCTTTCAATTTTCGAGAGGTCAAGCACATCATCGATGAGCGAAAGCAAATGCCGCCCGCTTTCGAGAACACGATGCAAGCGGTCGCGCTGCTGCTGGTTCAACTGCCCGTAAAACTCGCTCAGCAGCATGTCGCTGTAGCCGATGATCGAGTTCAACGGCGTGCGGAGTTCATGGCTGACATTGGCGAGAAATTCGCTTTTAAGACGGTTCGCGGATACGGCTTGCTCATATAAATCGGCATTGATGAGCGCCATCGCCACTTGTGATGCGACGGTCATAAGCATTTCGCGTTCTTCATTGGTAAAGGCGCGGGTTTCGCGCAGCATTTGTAGGCTAAGAATGCCGATCTGCTTGCTGCCGGTGATCAGTGGTGCCAAGATGGCAGAATGTGCCCCGATTCGCAGCAGGATGCGGCGGGCAGAGTCGTCGATTTCGATCAAGCTGTGAACATCATCAATGATGATCGCCGTATTCAGATGAAACATCTCGCGCACGCGCTGATTCCCGTTGAATCCCCAGCGCAGCCCGAAGTTGCCTTGATTGGGATATTCTGCGACAAGCATCGCGTCCTGCGCTTCGTCGTCGATGAGCGTGATGCTGCAATGATCGACGCTGAAAAGTTCGCACAAAAGCTGGCTGGTGGTGCTTAACACTTCATCGTGATTAAGCGATGAGGCGATGATGCTTGTTACCCGGTCAATCGACATAAGGCGGCGCGCGCGCTGTTCGAGCGAACGCAGATGAGCGCGCATTCGGGATTGTAAGCGCGCGTTTTCGACAGCAACCCCTGCCTGACGCGCCAGTGTAAACGCCGTATTCGCGTCTTCTTCGCGGTAAGCGTCAGCGGTGAACCTGCCTAGCGAGATGATCCCCGTGGTGCGTTCGTTAACTACCATCGGCGCAAGCAGCCATGCGCGCAGTTCTGATGCATGGGGAAACTTCGCCAGTTGATCCCAACCCGCCAGCGCCCGCACGTCAGGAATCATCATCGGTTGGTTGGTGTAAAAAACCTGTGTGACGGCGTTCCCCGCCGGAAAAATCATCTCGAATGATTCGGCAAAAATGTCCTGTTCATGGGCACTGTAGATTCGCATCCGCACTGCGCCATACGAATCGCCGCCGTTAACCGCCGTATCGGCTGTCGCTTCCACAATCGGCAGCAAAACGCACGCGCTGTCATAGGGAAGCACCCGTTGAATTTCTTCTAACACCATTTCCAGCGTGTCTTCATAGCGTTCGGTAGTGGCAACGATACGGCTGACTTCGATGAGCGTCCCCGCGATCAAGCGGCGTTCGCGTTCGCTTTGAATCAGGCGAATATTAGTGATAGTGAGTGAAATCTGCGATCCAACCGTCATGAGCATCGTCAAGTCATCATCGCCAAAGGCGGCGGGCATGTCGCTGGCAATCGCCAGTACGCCGACGATTTCATGGGAGCGATTTTTCAGCGGTATGCCCATCCATGCGCGGGCATCGCTGGCGGGTTCGCGTTCGTCCGCCTGAATATAGAGCGCAGCCATGCGCGTGCGGTCTTCCGCGCTCTCGGTATCGACAAAATACAGCGGAATCCCGTTTTGAACCACCGCGCGCGAAAAACCGGACAGCGGTATTGGGTCACACGGGATGTGCGTGCCGCGCTCAATCACCAACGGGAATGCCAGCCGTTCACGAGTGGAATTGAGCAGCGCCACAAAGCACGATGCGCCGGGAAAGAGCGTCTTTAGGCGCTCGCCCAACTCGTCCCACTGAATTTCGTAGCTGGAACTATACGCGAGCAGCTCGCTGATTTCGTTGAGGGTAGATAGGACGTTCTCTGCTGCCATGCGGCGCAACTTTCCGGTAAAATACGACGTATCATAATATCGAGTGTATGTTTTCAATCATACCGCGCATCATGGATCACGAAAATTAAAGGGGAATTCAACATGATCTCTAAAGAGCGTTCGGATCAAGTTTTCGGCGGTGTATTCCTGATCGGCTTGGCGATTCTGTTCCTCACAAGTTACTGGTGGCCCGGCTTGCTGTTCGTACTAGGGATCGCCATGTTGGCGCAAACTTACACGCAGGGGAAGGCGCTGACCAGTAACACACGCGCGTTGATTCTGCTTGGCTTGGGCGTGTTGTTCGCGCTTGCGCCGATTGCGAGCATGTTCGGCGGGCTGCCGATTGTGCCGCTGGTGCTGATTGGGATTGGGTTGTATGTGCTGTTCGGAGATCGGCTGCGCGGGAAGTAAGAAGGAATATCGATGGGGACGATCCTGTGTGAACAGGATCGCCCTTTTTGTTTCCAACATTATGGCGCTTGCTGTGTGGCTTGAATGATGACCGCCGTCGCGGTTAAATACAGCGGCATGACTTCATCCTGTTGCACGCCGGATGGCGCTTGCTGTGTCGCTTGCAAAATTAAGGCTGTCGCGCTGGCTTCCAATTCCCCTGCGACGGGGTTTTCAATAAGCCCCGCGTTTTCGCCCATGATCGCCGTCGCCGTTTGATACAGTTCGGCTTGCCGCGGATTTTCGTAGCGGCTGCCCCCCGTGCTGGTTGGGGTATTCGCCAATGCACCAATCACCACCACAACGACTACGCCGAGCAAAAATCCCGCCAGCACCAAACCATAGCCGTTGATTGAACTCAACTGACGTTTTTGTTTTTCTTGTGCGTACATATAAATCTGCCTTTCACCCGTTGAATACATCTTTATACGGGTGAAAGGTAGATTCGTTGCACACTATTCGATCCAGTTTGACAAAATGGTTAGTGGAATTTCCGGCTGTGTGGGATCGTTCGTGAACACATGCACGCGGAATTCGTGCGGACCGCCCATCATGTCGAACATAGTAAATGTGAGCGTGATTACGCTTTCTTCGCCGGGTTGAATGGTGTAGTGGCTGACAAGCGCGCGCGGCGGGCAGCATCCTTCAATGAGTTCGACGCGCGGCTCATCGAGAATCCGCAGTGGACGATCCCCAATATTGCGGATACGGAAAACGCTCTGGACGGTTTCCTCCATCCGCACATCACCATGATCGATGAGTGTGCGCGACACTTCGGCGCGGGCTGAACCTGTCACCTGCGGGACATACTGCGATCTACTGCTTGCGCTCAAGATGATGGCGGTGAACACGATCAGCGCCAGCACCACGCCAGCAATCAAGACGATGGGCAGTAACTTCGAGCGGGAAGCGGCGGGCACACTGGCATGGCGTGTATGAGTTTTTTGTGCGGTACTCATGAGTTGGAACTCCTGTTTTGGATGCGATTGATTTACGGCTGTGATTGAGCGGCGATGCGCTCCTCTTCTTCGGTCATGTGGTGCTGCATGATGCGTTGATCACGTGTCCACATGGTTTTGATGTACGCGACGATCAGCGCGGCTTGCTCGCGGCTGATCGTCGCGCCAAAGGCGGGCATTGGATAGAAGCGTTGGGCATCGGCAAAACCGCCATCTACGATGTAACGGATGAGCAGTTCGTCAGTGTGATGCCATGTATGACCGTTTTCGTTGTGCGGCGGCGCGCCGTATCGTCCGCTTGCGTCCGGTTCAAGCGGCGCGTCAGGGAACTGCCCCTGCCCGTCGATGCCGTGACAGGCGGCGCACGTCGCTTCATACAGCGCGCGCCCCTGTTCAATGCGTTCACGGGTGATGCGTTCGCCTTTAATCGTGATGCCGGGGTCTTGTGGCGAACACGCGGCGGCGATGACCAGTACGCACGCCAGCGCGATCACGCGGGATGGAATTGAGGTAAGCGAAACTTTGCCAATCAGACTCCTGATGGTTGGCATTGTAAACAATCCATTCTCTGCGAAGGATGAAAACCGGCAGGCAAAATCACCCGCGACCATGACGGGATGGTCAATACGACGATTTCACCCTCATCATAGCGGCAGAGCGCTTCCGGCGCGCATGATGTTCAGCGCCGAATTCGGGTGAGCATCATCAGGTTTGCTGTAGGAAGAAGGGATGCTGTGCGTGGATGCGCTTTACGGGCAGGGCGACGGCACATGGGGCAGCAGAATCGTGAACGTCGTGCCAACATTGGGTTCGCTTTCGACGGAGATTGCGCCGTTATGGGCATGCACAGCATCTTTGACCAGATTCAAGCCTACGCCAATGCCGCTCGATTCTTCAATCATTCTGCCGCGAAAGAACGGCTCGAAAATGTGCGGTAGGTCTTCCGGCGTGATGCCAATGCCTTCGTCCGTCACGCGGATCATGATGTATTCTTCATCGTCGCGGCGGTGACTGTCGATGATCAGCCAGATGCGCGTCCCGCGCTGCGAATAGCGTGCCGCGTTGCCAAGCAGTTGTTGAAGCATTGACCGGATCAACTGCGGATCAGCACAAGTAGACTTAAAAGCCGCATTGGGGACATAAATGAACTTATGCGCGTTTTCGCCTGTAAATCCGCGCTGTGTTTCTTGAAGCTGCATCTGGTCGATTTGTTCGCGGCACAGTTGATCAAAATCGATTTCCATGCGATCCGCGATCATCAGGTTGGAATTGCGCGTCACGATGAGATTCACCGTGTCTAAAAGCTGCGTAAGATGATGAATTTCAGTATAAATTTGTTGAAGCTTTCTCGAACGCTCCTCATCCGAAAGCCGGCTGCCGTAGCGTTCGATCATAGTCGCGGATGTGAGGATACTTGCCAGCGGCGTGCGAAATTCATGCGAAATTCGCCCCATCATGCGCGCTTTAAGCTCGTTGAGTTCGATTTCTTTTTGCAGCGCGATTTGCAAGTGTTCTTGCTCATGACGCAGGGATTCGATTTGCTTGCGCTCGGAAATATCCCGAAAGACTGTGATCACGTGTTCAACCCTGCCGCTGCTTCCGCGCAGCGGTTTGCCCGACACTTCAACCCACACCACTTGACCATCGGCACGCAGCAGCCGAAATTCCGCCAGCCCTCTATGCGCGGGCATATGCGTCAAAAAGACTGCGCGCATGATTGACTGAACCTTGGCACGGTCATCGGGATGGACAAACTCCAACCCGGACCGACCAAGCATCTCATCGGACGTATAGCCGAGCAGATCAAGAGAAGCCGGGCTGATATATTGGATGATCCCCTTCACATCCGTTTGTGTGATCACTTCTCGCACGTGTTCTAAAATCGCCATACGATGCGCTTCACTGCGGTGCAGCGCCGCTTCAGTGCGGCGTAGTTGGGTAAGGTCGATGAGGGTTTCTACATCGCAGGGCACCCCGTCGTAGACGGATCGCTGTGCCGAGAGCAGTACGCTGATGACACGTCCATCACGCGCGCGAATTTGCGCTTCGCGCATTCTGTAACGCGTTTGAGTTTCAAGTATGGCGATGCGCTCGTCACGCGCTTCATTGGGAATTGCAATGCCAAGCTGAGTTATCGACTGACCAATCAGTTCGTCGCGGGTGAAACCCACTAATTCGCTGAATGCGGCATTGACCTCATAAACAATGGGGTTTTCGGTGTCCGTAGACGAAATGACCAACGGCACTGGGTTATTTTGAAAGATAAATGCATCAAATTTGCTGAGATGTGGCGATGACAGCACAAGATTACGCCTTACTGCAAGATTCTCTACCGATTGTAATCCCTTAGGCGCATCCATGACGTAAAGAAATTTTTGACGAAATTCTACTTCGGTACGCCTTTTAGACGAGCTGCATGTAATTCGTGCCTCTATGCGCGAACGCCGCCCATTGACCCGGCGCAAATTCGACCCACACATCGCGCCCGCTGAAGGCTTCGACCTTGAACGATTCGCCGCGTTGAAGCCGCGCGACGATTTGGGCGGATGTGGTCGGACCGGATCGCACATTGAGCAGATAAAGCGCGCGTCCGGTAGTTGGGCTGCCCGGTTCAAGCGTGACGAACGGTTCATGGTCAAGCGCAAACGCGCACCAGCGATCCTCCCCAATGCGAAGCCACATATTTTTGCCCGTCAAGTTGAGAATCGGCACAACATCCCCTTGTTTGAGATCGCCAATATCAGGGAAATTCACGCCGGGTCCACTGCGAATATTCAGCGTGAGGGCGGTCACTTTCGCGCGGAGTCCCTGCTGAGGCTGCGCGGGCTGCGCCTGTGCGTATGCCAGCAGTTCCGCCTCCGTGCCGTTGAACACATTAAGATCGCAGTAGCGGCTTGGCACGCCGGGCACGGTACCGCGATCCGTCGTTTGCCAGAAGCGCCACGTTTTCCAATCGCGCGGTAAATTGGGGGATGTCACGCCGTAGTTGGCGATCCATAAGTCATACTGCGACCAATCCGGCGCGGTGAGGATGTTGTCGTTCCAAAAATACTGCGCGGTGTAAATGATCGGGTTGCGGTTGGATTGTGCTGCTGTGATTTGGCAGCATTCGCGCACAACCCGCGAAATCACGGCGCGGTCAGCGATATCATCGGTAACTTCCACATCCATCACCAGCGGCAAATCCGGCACGCGCCCCGCCAGCGTGCTAAACAAGCGGTCCATTTGGCTGGCGGCGCTGTACTTCGGCTTGATGACGTGATACGCCGTGACGAGCATTCCGGCTTTGCGCGCGCCATCAAAGTTGATGGCGAAATTCGCGTCTACCCCTTCCGGTTTTTCGCCCAATGTCGCCCGCACCGCCGCGAAGCGATAGCCCGCCGCGTACACCTGCGCCCAATCAATGCGCTGGTTGTAAACAGAAACGTCAATGCCCGATACCGTCGCCATGCCCGCCCCCTTGATCCGTGTGCTGTGAATATTCTCAACCGTAAACCGTATCGCAAACAGCAGCGGGAATCAAAACCGGACGGTGAATTGGAATTCGCCCGCCCGGTTGTGAGTGCTAACAAACATTATGCCTGCGCGTTGGCGGCAGCCTCCGCGACGGGCGCGGGCTGCGCTTCCACGTCGATATTGATGGTGATATCCTTGCCAACCAGTACCCCACCCGCTTCAATCGCCACGTTCCATGTCAAACCCCAATCCTCACGGTTGATCGTTGTCGTCGCGTTAAACACGGCAACCGTCGCGCCCCACGGATTCTTCATCACGCCAAGATGTTCCGCATCGAGAACAACCGAACGGGTCACGCCGCGAATGGTCAAGTCACCGGTGATCTTTGCCTTACCGTTTCCCGTGGGTTCAACTTTCGTGCTTTTGAACGTGAGCGTCGGGTAGTTGGCGGCATCAAGAAAATCTGCGCTGCGAAGGTGGTTATCACGATCCGCCACACCCGTTTCGATGCTGGCAGCATCAATCGTCGCTTCGACAGACGAGTTGGCGATGTTTTCCGGGTCAAAGTGGATCACGCCGTTGACGCTCTTGAACTGACCACGAACGGTCATGATCATCATATGACGAGCCGAGAAATTCACACCAGCGTGTGCCGGGTCGATGTTCCAAGTCGAAAATGCCATTGGTATACGCGCTCCTAATACTCAAGTTATGTCAGCTCATAAACGGACTGTAGTCCGTTTATCGATGCAACTATAGCACAAAGCCGCGCACTGTCCATGAGTGTTTGATAAGTGACGTATTCGATTTTTCATAGAATCGGGGAGCTACGCGGCGACCAACCGTTCGACCACGCTCCACAAGCCCTCAAGGATGCGTTCGCCATCCCAGTTTTGCGCCTGCTTCTGGAAGTGAATCGAGCGCGGATCAATCATGATGTAGAGCATCATGGCGGCGCTTTGCACGTTGATGCCATGAGGATTTGCGCCAAGCGCCTGACCTAACAACCCGCGGATCGTTTGCAGCCACCATGCATGGGCGGGGTGCATCAGCGGCATCAAGCCTTCGTTGGCGCTGCTCAAAAAGGCTTCGTTACGCTCGACAAAAGCGATGGCTTCGCCCAAGAACCAGCGTAAATTCGCCAATGGATCGCGCACCTGTCGCATCCGCGTGAAGGTGCGTTCTTGCAGCCCACGCTGATCCTCATCAATAAGGGTGGCACATAGTTCGGTTTTGTTGGGAAAATGGCGATACAGCGTGCCTTTACCTACGCCCGCCGCTTCCGCCACGGCTGACATCGGCACAGAATCGACTCCGTGCTGCTCAAACAGGCGGCGTGCGGTATTCAGCAAAAGGTCGCGATTTCGCTGTGCGTCGGCGCGGGGCGTGCGGGCATCGTGGAGGATAATCAAGTCGTCGTTCATGAGATACCCTACTGCGCGTGATACACTACTACAAAATGTGCAAAAATCGAACTTCGATCCATTGAATCGTGATGTTAAGTGTACACCGATTGCATTAGAGGCACGATGGCAAATTTACGAACCTTTATCAGTCTTGCGCTAGTTTTTATCACCATCATCGCGTGTACGGTCAGCTACACGCCGGAAAATCCCGGCACAGGCGGCAGTGGGGGATCAAACGGCGGCGCGGCGGGAAATCTGCCCAGCGGGGCGGACGAATACGGCACAGTCGTGGACGTAATCGACGGGGATACCATCGATGTGAATATTGACGGGCAGGTGCGGCGCGTGCGCTATGTCGGCGTCAATACGCCGGAACGCGACGAAGCCTGCTATGGCGATGCGACCAACGCCAACCGCGCGTTAGTGGATGGGCGGCAGGTGGCACTGTTCCGCGATGAATCGAATACTGACCGCTATGAACGGCTGCTCCGCAATGTCTACACCAGTGATGGCTTCGTGAATGAGCGCCTCGTGCGCGACGGCTACGCGGAAGTGGTACTGTATCCGCCTGATGATGGCAATTTCGAGCGATTCCGCCAGTTGGAACAAGAAGCGGCGCGAGCGAATTTGAACTGCCATGCCACGGGGATTTTCAACGACGGGCGTTATGACCGGTAGCGCGTTAGCTGTCTGTTGTGGACGTGACAAGGGTTCGATCAGTCACGTCCACCTTAAAAACCGTCGATCCAATGTGCGGCATCGACGGTTTTTGATTCGTCTATCTACTTACCTGTCGTTGACCTCATCCTCCAACGGTTAAGACTTCGGTTGAACTTGGCGGCTCTGTAGGCGGCGGCGTGCTTGTCGGCATTACCATCTCGATCAACGGCGTAGGTGTGGCGGTGACAGTCGCAGTAGGAAGCACATCGTTGTCATTCACGTTGACTTGAATATGCCCCAAACAGTCGGTAATCCCATTAAGCGGCGATCCCGGCACCGTGCTGGTTACTGAATGCACAACATACGTCGTCAGCGTGGGCATCTCAACAATCGAGTCGTTGACTGCCGTAAGTGTGAAGTTTCGCCCCGTGTTCCATGTAGACACATTGAGGGTTCGGCTTGCAGGGCTGACGATCACCTGCCCCGGATCGTAGGTCGGCACAATCGTCACCGTTTCGCCCGGCGCGGGCGGCGCGCTCAAGCGCACGTTGTAGACCGCGCCCGCTTCTCCCTCATTCACCCAAATCAACGTGCGGTTCACGATCAAACATCGCGGTACCGCACTGGTCGCAGTCGGGGTCGCGGTGCTGGTCGGCGTGTGAGTGGCGCTTGGCGTAAGAGTTGCCGTGTGTGTTGGCGTATCCGTTGGTGTATCCGTTGACGCGGCAGTAGGCGTGTCCGTCGGTGATAGTGATTCCGACAGCGCGAACGAATACACGCCAAACAAGGTGACCTGTCCGCCGCTAATCGACAGCGTATATTGTCCCGTTTGCGGCAAAACGATTTCGTGATCGACGTAAAAATTGCTGAACAGCTCTGTGCCATCCGGCGCGTTCAACGTGACGCGGAACTGCCCGGCTGCGCCCACAAGCACATCGAACAGGATCGTTTGCCCCGCCGCGCCATCGAAGTAATACACGTCAACAGCGCCGGGAAGCTCGATGTTGCCCGCGCCCGCCGCCGGAACGCCATCCGACACTACATCGCCAATGCTGATCGTGAATTCGTCCGGCGCGGGCGGCACGTTCAACAACTGGAACGAATACACCCCCGTGTTGGTCAGTGATAGTCCTTCAATCCGTAAGGTATATGTTCCTGTTTGCGGCAGTAAATACTGCCAATCCTGATAAAAATCGCTGTACACTTCCGTGCCATCCGGCGCGCTCAATCTAACGCGGAATTGTATCGTCGTCCCAACTAGCACGTCGAAGATGATCGTTTGCCCTGCCGTGCCATCGAAGTGATACAAGTCGATAGAGCCGGGAAGCTCGATGTTGCCCGCGCCCGCCGCCGGAACACCATCCGACACCACATCACCAATACTGATCGTGAATTCATCCGGCGCGGGCGGCACGTTCAACAACTGGAAGGAGTAGATTCCGGTGCCAATGACTTGCAGCCCTTCAATTCGCAAAGTATAGATGCCTGTTTGCGGCAGTGTAAGCTGCCAATCGACGTAAAAATTGCTGGTTACTTGTGTCCCATCTGGCGCGAACAGATACACATTGAACTGCCCCGTTGATCCGACGAGCGCATCGAAGATAATGGTTTGCCCCGCTGTGCCATCGAAGCGATAAATATCCACCGCACCCGGCGCTTCGAGATTGCCCGCGCCCGACGCGGGAACACCGTCGGATACCACATCGCCAATTGATATGTCGAATGTTTGCGCCGCAGGTATGGAGAGCAGCCGGAAGGAGTACGCTCCCGTGTTGGTCAGCACCAGCCCTTCGATACGCAGGGTATATGTGCCAGTCTGCGGGAGCGGAATTTCCGCGTCGAGAAAAAATCCGCTGTAGATTTGGGTGCTGTCCGGCGCGGTCAGAATCACGCGGAATGTTCCTATATTTCCGACCAGCGCATCGAAGATGATGCTTTCTCCCGCAGTGCCAGCAAACGTATACACGTTTGCCGCGCCCGGCACTTCGATATTGCCCGCGCCCGAAGCAGGTACGCCGTTCGATACCGTGTCACCAATGGCGATGCTGAACATTTGCGGCGGCGGCACAAGCAGCACCCGCAGTGAATACGTTCCGGTTGTCGAACCTGTACTGCCCCGCACTGTTAGCGTATACGTTCCGGTTTGCGGCAGGAGAAGGCGCACATCGACATTGAGTTGGTCACGAACTGTTGTGCCATCCGGCGCGCTGACATTCCACAAGAACTGCCCCGTCGTTCCAGCAATCGAATCGATGATGATCTCGGTGTTTGCCACACCTTGAAAGACATACACATCAAGCGCGCCGCCCAGTTCAAGGTTGCCCGCGCCCGAAGCAGGTACGCCGCTGCTGATGGTATCACCGTAGTTGATCACAAACACATCGGTTGTCGAACTGCCAACGTCGATAAAAATCTTGCCTACGCTGTTGTTGATTCCATCGGTGATCGTGTACGTCAGCACATCCACGCCGATGTAACCCGTGTTTGGTGTATAGATCAGCGTCCCCGCACTGTCAACCACATTTCCATTGGCGGGCTGCGTGAACGAAACCCGGCTGAGTACGTCGCCTTCTGGATCGGTATCATTCACCAGCGGATCAGGCAGGAGCGCAAGCGGCGTATCAAGCGGAGTCGCGTACACGTCGGCAGTCGCGGTGGGCGCTAAATTCGCGCCCTGTGCGCCCGTAGGCAGCGCGAAAATCACAGACGATAACGCGAGAATGAGAACGATAATTGGCATCCGCAGGCGCGCGCTTGCAGATGAAATCGTGTCTTGTAACGATACAAACTGAAACATGCTGTCACTCCCGAAAACGGCGTATGGATGAGCGCGCCATTTTTGAGGAGGTTGATGGTCCGTGAAAGCGCGCAACCCTACTATAGGGATGCAGCGTGACAAAACCGTCACAGCACAATTACAGACCGTTACACAGCTTTCCAGATAGGATTCGGGTGAGCTAGGATGGAGTAGAGCCGCCGAGCAAGGTCAAAATGTGTTCGACAGTCTCTTTGAGGGCGCTTGTCTTACCGTGTTCGACAGCGCGTTGATAGCGTTCTGCGCCAAGTTCTTGCTCTAACTGCGCGCACAGCGGATCAAACAGGCGCGGCAGCACATAATCGGGATACTTTTGCAGCACCCCCGCCCATGTCGCCGCTTGTTCCGGCTGTCCATCTTGCCGCCACAGCATCACCGCCGGCAACAACGCAGTACAGAGAAAATTGTCGCTCTTAAGTTCTTGCGCGAACTCTATCGCTTCGCGCAAAAACGGACGTGCCGCCTCAACCTGACCTTGATCCAAATGCCAGCGTGTCAGCGCCGCCGTGATTTCGCACAAATAGTACAAGATATGCAGTTCACGCGAGAGCGCCAGCCCTTCTTCCAAATGTCCCCGCGCTTCCGCATAGCGTCCCTGCCGCATTCGAGCGTCTGCCAAATACCGCAGTAGGTCAATCACAGAAGACGTAGCCCGGAGCGACTTTGAACTGACCAACCCTTCTTCATAATGCGCGCTTGCGGCATCTAGTTCACCTAATTCCGCTTCAGCAACGCCCACACACAGGAGCGCACTTCCCAACATGCGCTGAAAACCTGTTTTATGGCACACCATGATCGCCCGTTCAGCATACTGCTTGGCTTCTTCAAAGCGGCGCTGTTCCAGCAGGAGATTGTTCATTGTGATATACGCGGGCGCGAGTTCAGCTTCCCGGCTCGATGCCTCAACAATTTTGAGATAGCGTTCAAACAGTGCTTTCGCCCGCTCAAGCTGACCAGTCCACAGCGCGGCGCGCCCCACACCTTGCAGCGCGCGCCCCAACTCCGCTTCCGCGCCAACCTGCTCCAGCAGGTCTGCGGCGGTTTGCATCGCTTTTTCGCCTTCTTCGAGCGCGCCAATGTTCAGCGCGATTTGCCCTAACACATACCACGCGCGCCCAATATCAAACGGATCGTTCGCCGCCTCTGCCAGCGCCAGCAGTTTTTCTGCGGTTGCTTTTGCTGCCGGGTTATCGCTGAGGTAAAAGTATGTGTTCCCTAGTTCGTTGAGCAGTGTGCGTGAAGCCGCTGAATTTTCGTCCTGTGGGAACTGATCGAGCGCCTTTTGCAGCCATGCAAGGCGTTCCGCGGGGGTTTGCCGCACGCGCAGCACTTCCAATCCTGCCAGCGTAAAATCGACGCACATCCGCCTGCGCTCAAGCTCATGCGATTCGCCCGATGCCGCCCACGACTGCCATTGGCGAATCTGCTCCCAATCCTGTTCGATTTGGCTGTACCAATGCACGCGGCTGCCATACCCACGCTGAATCGCGGTGTTGGCGCGGCGAAGCGTGCCGAGATAGTGCTGTGCGATGCGCTGCTGCACACTAGAAAGCGCTTGTGATTGGATCATGACACAAACCCTTCCTCGCTCAAGAGCGAACGCGCATGCAGGACGAGCAGCGCGTGCATCTGAAAGCGCCCGCCGCTGACGGGTTCGAGCAGCCCGCGACCAACGAGCGTTCGCGCGGTAGGGCGCGCATCCGGGACTGCCCACGCCGCCGCCATCGCCGCCAAATCGAACGTGGCGGGTTTGGGAACGAACAGCCCCAAGACGGCGAAACGTCCGCGCGTTTCCGCATCCAGCGAATCGGTGCTGCGTTTGAGCAGCGCCGCGACTGTGGGGGAGATTTCCCGCGCGGGCGTGACCATATCACTAGGTAACTGCGCGCCCAACAGCCCCGCGCCAGTTCGCAGTTCTTGAAGCAGTTCGCGCACACCCCAACCGAGCCGCGCTTCGCCGTGCAGCAGCCGCCCCGCGACGTGGATCGCCAGCGGCAGCCCTTCGAGATCGTGTACCAGTTCGCGGGCTTCTTCCGGGTGATGGTGTGTCGTTTCGGGACTTAATTTGCCGAGCAGTTCCAGCGCGGCTTGATCGCTCAATAAAGGCAAACGATACAGATCGAATGCGGTGGGCGCAATCGACTGTGCGACATCGTTCAAGCGGCTGGTAATCAAGTGCGCGCATGCCTGCCCGCCGACGCGGAACGGCTGTGCGTGTTCGGTCTGCCACACATCGTCAATGATCAGCAGCATGCGTTTGTCGCGCAATATCGCGCTTAACTGCGCGCTGATTTCTTCCACTTTGCGGACGCGAGTCGGTTCGCTCAACTGGAGCGCATCCGCCCATGTCGAAATTTCGCTGATGATGCTCGGTTTTTCACCGAGCGATGCCCACAATACGCCATCGGGGAACTTCTGCGCGACTGCCGGATCATGCGCTAACGCGGCGACAATCGTGCTTTTACCCACGCCGGGCCAGCCCTGTATCACTGTGACCGGGCGCGTTTCCGCCGCGTCGATGCCCAAGCGCCGCTTGATTTCGCCCATTGCTTCATCACGCCCAATCAAGAGCGCGGGGAGCTGCGGCAGTACGCTTGAAACACCCGCTTTACCGGATGCTGGAACAGCCAGCGTCGGGACTTGTCCGCTGAGAATGGTTTCGTAAAGCTGTGTCGTTTCATCTTCGGGAGTCGTCGCCAATTCCGCGTCAAGGATTTCGACTGCCTGTTTATATTGGCGGATCGCCTCATTTCGCTGACCGCTGACGGCATACAAGCGCATCAACTGGCGATGCGCGGGTTCGTGCAGCGGATCAACCGCGAGCCACTGCTGCGCGTACTTGATCGCTTGATCGTACTGCGGCGTTCTTGAGTGGTAAAGCGAGAGCATCCGCAGCGTGTCGGCAAATTCACGGCGCAGCCATTCGCGCTGTGCAAGCTGCCAGTCGTCATATTCGAGACTGTCTTGCAGGGTGAATCCCGCCATAAAATCGGCTTCGACCAGTGCGGCAGCTTCTTTGCACAGGCGGGCGCATTCATCGCAGATAAAATCTGCCGCGTGCTGATGATGCGTGCGTTCAGTCAGCAAATCGGTGAAAGCGCGTACATCCACCCATACAGCATCGCCGCGCAGTCCTATCGTCGTCCTATCCGCGTCGATCCACTCGAACGGAAGCGCGCCAGAAAGCGTACCGAGTGTGCTTCGCAGCGCGGCGCGACCATGTTCCCGATCCAGATCGGGCCACAACAAGTCCACAATCGAATCGCGGCTCTGGCGGTGTTCAGACAGGGCGAGATAAGCCACAAGCGCAAGTGATTTACGCCGATCAATCTGAACGGGGCTGCCTTGATATTCGATACGCGGCATCCCGAAGAAGTGGATACGTAAATCTGCCATCAACTTTCTCCGTTACGATGCTGTGACGATAGCGTCACGTTGTGTTCCTATACTACTCACATCTGTTTAAGCGCGATAGTCAACCGTCGGTAACACCGCCATCCTTTCATCGCCCACCATGACGACTTGAAGATCGTCTAAGACGTGAAAGAAGGTTCATGATGAGCATGTTTGATCCGTGGGAAGACTCGATTCCCCTCATGACAGGATACTGGTCACGCATACGCCGTCAGCTTGGCGAGTGTTTTGAACAGCCCGAATCGTTGGATGCGCGCCCTAATCCATCGCGTTCGCGGGTGCGCTTGCTGCTCGTCGTGATCGTAGTGATCACGTTCATCGGGGTGCTTGTTGTGCTGTAATGCCGCCCCACAACTTCGTGTGGATGCCGTTTAACAAGGGGGATATGCCGCGCAAGTAGGCATATTGTTGACGGTTGACGCAAGCCGATCCAGTCGCAGTTAGGGGGGCGCACTGGATCGGCTCTTTTTCTACTCCCGTTCCACGTAGATCGTTCCCGCCACGTTCGCGCCGATCACGCGCTGATTCCCATCAACCGCCACAGTGACGGGACCCTCAAACGGGTCACGGCTGACCACCTGCACACGCGAATCGAGCGTGAAACCCCGATCCAAGATGAATTGCAGCATTGCCGGATCATCGGCTTTGAGTTGGCACACGACGGCGGTTTCACCTTCGGCAAGCGCCGTCAGCGGCAGCAGATCGCGCGTTTGCACTGTGCCTTCCGCCGAAGGAATCGGGTCGCCATGCGGGTCAAATTCGGGATAATCCATTTTGCGCGCCAGCGCCTCAATGAAGCGATCCGACACCGCATGTTCCAGCCGTTCCGCTTCGTCGTGGACTTCCGCCAGCGCGTAGCCGAGTTCACGTACCAGATACAGTTCAATCAAGCGATGGCGGCGAATCACCCGCAGCGCGATAGCTTCGCCCGCTGGCGTGAGGATCACGCCATGGTACTTTTTGTAGTCGATCAGCCCTGCCGCGACCAACCGCTGCGCCATATCTGTGACCGAAGGCGCGGTGATGTTCAGCACATCGCTCAAGGTATTCGTCGAAACGCGCCCGGTTTTACTGCGCTCCGTTCGCGGCTCCCTGTCATTTTCTGCTTGAGAATTGTTGGAGTCGGCTTCTTCCGCTTCGGCGCGCGTTTGGGCATCGCGCTGCTGGATCGTATACACCGCTTTGAGAAAATTTTCGACGGGTTCACTTTGCTGCTGGTTGCGCTCTGGCATCCCTAATCGCGCGTCCTTTGATTGCATAATCACCCGTGCAAATTGTAACATAATAAACAAAGGATTTGCTCTATGCCCGTCGATTACCAGTGGGACAACAACGACAAAACGATCATGCGCTATACCGTGCAGGGCGCATGGGATTGGAACGACTTTTACCGCCAGATGCGCCGTTCGCTGCTGTGGTGGGACGATCTCGATCATGTCGTGGACATCATCATCGACTTTCGCGGCGGCGATCATCTGCCGGATGGGTCGATCAAGCTGCCAGCGGGCGCGATGGCGCATCTTCGCAGCATTGGTACGATTGAACACGCCAACGCGCCGCATCGCGCCGTCGTTATCGGCGTGAGCGCCGATCTGCAAGCGAAAATCGGCGCGGTTGATGGCGTGTACAAACCGCCGCGCCGCGAAATTCGCTTTGTGGAGAATGATGATCAAGCGCGGGCGGTGATTGCAGATTGGCGGCGCGGCTCTATACCCTGACTCATGGCGCGCATACACTGAAATCGCGTCGCCATTCAACGAGAGTTCCCATGACCATGAGCGAACCATACAATCATATTCACCCGCGCTTGCAAGCCGATCTTGACCGTTTGCCCTCCCTGCTGGATGCGGCGCGTGATTTCGCCCGCTACTTTTTCGACGGGATCGATCACCTGCCCGCTGCGGCTGATCCGGCGCGGGTCAGCGCCACGCCGTTCAACCCGACACCGCGCATGGGGGCGGCGGGCGCATTGGAAGCCTTCATCGCCCGCTACGGCAGCCATCTCACCGCCAGCACAGGCGCGCGCTACTGGGGATTCGTCACGGGCGGCACAACTCCCGCCGCGCTGATCGGGGATTGGCTTGCCAGCACGCTCGATCTCAACGGCGCAGATGCCGAAAATCCCACCGGAACGACGCTCGAAAACGAAGCCATCGCTTTGCTGCGCGATCTGTTTCATCTGCCGGATACGTTTACTGGCGTATTCGTCAGCGGCGCGACCATGAGCAACGCTGCCGGATTAGCGACGGGGCGCGAATGGGTCAGCCAGCAGCGCGGATACAGCGCCGCGCAAGATGGCATCGCTGGACGTGACCCTATGCGCGTACTAAGCGCCGAACCGCACAGCAGCATCTTCAAAGCCCTATCCCTGATCGGCATGGGGCGCTCGTCGATTTTGCGCGTGGATCAATTGGCGGGCGAAGGGCTAGATTCCCGCGAAGCGATGGATATGGATGACTTGCGCCGCAAACTGGAATCCCTGAACGGCGAAGCGTGCATCGTGTCGGCAAGCGGCGGCACGGTCAACACGGTTGATTTTGATGACTTCGAGCGCATCGCTGCGCTCAAACGTGAGTTCCCGTTCTGGCTGCATGTCGATGCCGCGTTTGGTGGATTTGCCGCCTGTTCGCCGCGTTATGCCCATCTCATGCGCGGAATCGAACACGCCGACTCGATCACGATTGACGGTCACAAGTGGCTTAACGTACCGTATGACAGCGCCATGATCTTCACGCGCCATCCGCGACTTCAATCGGATGTGTTTCAAAATCGCGCCGCGTATCTGGGGGATCGGGATGAGAATGCCGCGCCGCCGATCATCGATCTCACGCCGGAAAATTCGCGTCGATTGCGCGCGCTTCCCGCATGGTTCACGTTGATGGCATACGGCGCGGACGGCTACCGCGAGATTGTTGAGCGTGACTGCGCGCTGGCGCAAGCCTTGGGGGATCGTATCGCCGCGTCGGACGAATTTCGTCTGCTTGCGCCCGTTCGCATGAGTGTCGTGTGCTTCACGCTGTCGAATAAGCGTGGCGCGGTGACGCGCGAGAAAATTTCTGCGCTGCTGCGCGCCATACGCGATGATGGTCGCGTGTTTCTCACACCGACTGCCTACGGCGGATCGCCCGGTGTGCGTGCCGCGTTCGTCAACTGGCGCACCACCGCCCGCGATCTCGACATCGCATGGGACGCGCTCACCACCGCCGCACAATCACGCTCATGACGCATTGGTTCAATGCGGTAACACAAAGGGGTTTGTAGGGGCGCGATAATGCGATTTTTCAAATAAACACGATGTACCGCCGAAAACGATTTCGGTGTTCGTAGGGCGGGGACCTGTCCCCGCCGTGTTTGAATGAACGGACGAGGCAGGCCTCGTCCCTACAAACGACAACCCGTATTATTGGTAAAAGTGCATCATCGCGCCCGTGATGGCGGGCGGCATGTATGCCGCCCCTACGAAAGCTCATCCTCGCGCACCCCTATTAAGGCGGGTACGTGTAATTTCTGCTAGAATAGGCGTAATATTCATTCTCCACCCGAAGCCGAATCTGCATGAATTCCGCGAAACCGTACATCTTCATCAGCCACAGCAAAAAAGACGAGTCCGCTCTCAACGTGATCGTAAACGGACTGCGCGTCGCAAATTACGACGCATGGATTGACGTGGACGACATCCCCGATGGTTCGTCGTGGATGCGCGAGATCGAGAAGGCGGTGTTGGGCTGCGGCGCGATGATCGTCATCCTCACCAAAAACGCGCTCGAAAGCGAATGGGTGGAACGCGAAACGTTGGTCGCGCTCAATGCCCGCAAGCCTGTATTCATCGCCCTGTTTGACGATTCGACGCTCCCGATCCATCTCGTCAACCGCCAGTACACGGACTTTCGCAAGCGCCCCGATGCTGCGCTCAAACGTTTGATCAACGCGCTTGGCAAAGTCTCGCTGACCGCGCCGCTGCCCACGCCTGTTTCCAGCATCGCCCAAAAGCGCATCAGCGCCAACCCAAACGAGCATAACTTCTTCAAGTACATAGAACAGCTTCCCGATGGCGCGGTGTGCGCCCGTGTCGCGCGCGATCTTTATCAATGGGGCGATGCCAACGCCGACGACATGAGCTTCACGGGCAGAGCCGCGCCCGCGTGCCATGCCAATGTCTACGTGGGACCCGGCGGCGCGACAGTATTCAGCATTCGCGCGCACAAGCGACAGCCCACCGTTGAAGTGCCCTTAGGTCGCCTTGCCGAGTTCGCGCCGTTCGATCAACGTGCCGAGCGCCTACGTGTGCTGAACGCGCTCAATCGTCTGCTGCCCGACAGCGACAAACTCGGTGACGAACGCGCCGACAAACTGCCCAATCTGCCGCTGGCGAAGACGCTTGGCACAGATGCCGCGCTCGATGCGTTCAAGCGCATCTTGCAGGGGATCATCGACGATTTACGCAAGCATGACGGGTCTTCATCGCCAGATGTGACCTAAGTCTTTTGCGTAGGCTTTTGGCGCGGTGTATTATGGCATCAGGAGAAATCTGATGCGCCCAATCGCACGTATCGCCCAACTGAAACTCGCCGCCGCGCTGCTGCTGGTCACACTGGCCAGTTTGATGCTCATCGCCGCGTGTACGCCGAATCCGCCGCCTGTCGTGCCAACGCTGGTGGTGATTCCGTCTGCGACGGCGACACAGCCGAGCGCCACGCCTGAGCTTCGCACCCAAACGCTCACATCGACTCCATCCGCGACGGATACGGACACCGAAACCGCAACTACCGAACCGAGCGCGACAGATACCGCGCCGCCGTTGGTCGAAATCACGACGGAAGTGACCGCTGAAGTGACGGACGAAATCACCGCTGTCGCGCAAGCTGGCGGCGGCACGCCGACATTCGTGACATTCACGCCAAGCGCCACGCTCAACGTGACCTACACACCCGCGCCCACGCGCACCGCCACGCCGACTAATCCGCCGCCCCCAGCGGGCTTGGAACTGCTGGCGATGCTTTCGGCGCAGTTCACCGTCCTGCCGCCAGAAGTGCGCTACAACGAAGCCACACGCACGGCGCTGGCAGTCGCGGTGACGCAGCAAGCGTTAAATCCCGCTGGCGCAGCCACGCCGACGACCAGCCCACCGCTTGTCGCCACGTTCCCGCCCCCCGGTTCGATTCCCGGCGCGGTTGCCACGCCGATTTGTCCTGTGCCGCCTCCCGCGATGGTCAGCACACTGTTGACCGCCGAACCGCAGTTACTCGCCACGCTGGGATGCTCGATTGGGCAGCCGTTATCACTCTCAACGGCATCACAGACGTTTGAGCGCGGCAGCATGGTTTATGTCTCCGGCACACCGGGCGAAATCTACGCGCTGTTCAGCGATGGACGGTTCAGACGCTACCCCGATACATGGGTCGCGGGGGTTGATCCTGAAAGCGGGGGCGAAATCCCGCCGCCGGGGCGCTTCGAGCCTGTGCGCGGATTCGGTAAAGTGTGGCGCACCAATCCCGATGTGCGGAACAACTTGAGTTGGGGAACATCCACCGAAAGCGGCGCGAGCGCCAGCATCCTGTATTTCACAGGCGGGCGCGTGATGTATCTGCCGCAGCGCAACGAAACCATCATCGTCATCGAAGATGTCGGTTCAGCCGGGACAAGCGGCGCATGGCGCTCGTTTATCGGGGGATTCTAGCCTCACCATTCGCGCAAGCTGTCGGGCGCATCACCGCGATTATGTTGGCGGTTTCAACGGTGTTGGTCGGCGCGGCGCTGCTGATCGGATATACGGCACCGAACCACTATTTGTTGTTCGTCGGTCAGACACACAGTGAATGGGCGGAAGATGTGTTCCTGCATGATCTCGATCAAGCGATCACACGCAACCTCACACATTCGCAGTACGTCTTCGATTTCGATCCGATGTGGTCGCGTGATGGGGCGCGCGCTGCCTTCCGGCGCGGGGGCAGCGATGTGTGCGTCTTGGAAACTCCCGGTATCCATTCACACTGTCTTTCACTCAGCGCTTTTGAAAATGGTGTCGTCGATGTATTCATCATCGGCTGGCTGGCGGGGAGCGCGCATCTCGCGCTCTATGTGTTGGACAGCACCGCCGACGTGTATTTCACCGTCATCGATGTACAGAATGGATCGCTCTTGCGCCAGCGGTGGGAGCGCGAACTTCACGGCACACTCTACAACCGTGTCGGATCGCTCTCGCCGGATGGATCGACGCTGTTGGGCGTGCGCTTCGTGGCGGGCGACTCCCAGTTGATCGCCGCGCCGATTGACGACATCAACGCCTTCACTCCACTTTCTCCCCCTGAAGTCGATGCGAGTTATCCGTCGTGGTCGCCTGACGGATCGCAAATCGCGTATATTGGATATTCATATTCGCCCGCCCGCTTCGATTTGTTCGCGGTCAACGCCGATGGGAGCGGGGAACGTCTGATCGCGAGTGATGTAAGCACCGTGCTGCCGGAGATCATATGGTCGACGGATGGCGAAACGGTGCTGTTCGCCTCAAATGCGGGCG
Organism: Anaerolineae bacterium; assembly: GCA_034434595.1. Classification (GTDB taxonomy): domain Bacteria; phylum Chloroflexota; class Anaerolineae; order Aggregatilineales; family Phototrophicaceae; genus Flexifilum. The sequence goes on along the minus strand of DAOTZD010000007.1, from coordinate 58,813 downwards.
ACGGGGATTTTGAAGTGTATGCAGTTGATCTAGGCGCTGCGATGGTGAATCCGCCCCGCACACTGACCGACAACGGCGAACTCGATTCAAACCCGCAAGTATCGCCGGATGGCGAATGGATCGCCTACGAGAGCGCTGAAGATACACGCTGCGGCTATACACAGCTCTTTCTCAAGCGAATCGACGGCACAGACAAACGACAGTTGACCTATGGATGCGGCAGTTACTTCAACCCCGTGTGGCAGCCCCAGTAATCCCCGTCGCGCGTTTGAACCTTCGCAGTAAACTGTGAATAGACTCCAAGACGGATTTTAGGCGCGGGGGTGCGCGGCATATGCTGCTGCGGAGCATTCAACGAATAATGGCGCTGGTCGGTTTAAGTACGCTGCTGCTGATCGGTGCGGCGGTGGCATTCGGGCAGGGAATGGGAGCCGTCGAGATCGCCTATGTCGCGTTCAACGGCGCGAACCCTGACATTTTCTTGACCGATCTTCAGCGGGGATATTCGCATAATTTGAGCCAACACGACGCTTACGACGGTGCGCCCGCGTGGTCACCGGATGGCGAGTGGATCGCATTTCAAAGTGATCGCGGCGGCGCGGTCAAAATCTACGTGATGGACAGCGTGGGGCGGGGCGTGCGCCTGCTCACCGATATGCCGGGATCGTTCACCGTGCCGCGCTGGTCACGCGATGGGCAGCGCATTGTGTTCTTCGATGCCAGCCGCGCCAATTCGCTGTTCAGCATCCGCATCGACGGGACGGACTTACGCCAATTGACCGAAGAAGGTGTGGTGCTGGAAGGTCAGGTGATCGACTTGGCAATTGAGCCGAACGCATCAACCGACTTGCGCGCCCCCAATGGCGTGCTGACGATGTTCATGCGCTTTCAAGAGAACGTGTGGGGGATTTATGTCACGCCGCAGCGCCGCGCCGAAGCGCGGTTGCTTGCTCCCTTAGGGCGGGCATATACTGAACTCCCGGTCTGGTCGCCCGCAAGTGACCGTGTGGCGTATATCGCGGCGAACGGCGCGCGCGGCGACATTCGCTATGACCTGTACGTGATCGACGTAGCGAGCGACGGATCACCCGGCAAGCCGATGCAGGTCACGCAGTCGCGGCAGATCGAGTCTGCCCCCGCGTGGCGACCATGAACCCGGCGAAACCATGTCCGTTGATGTCTGTATTGTGGGATGGGTGATATGGATTTGAGTGACGATATGTTGATTCACAGGATTGATTTTGCAAGGAACTCATTGAAACTTTTCTTTAGCCAATAGGTGACGAAGGTTGATCAGGGCATAGACGAGGTAATGAGCGCCCATAAAGTGAGCCACCTTGCGATCAAAGCGAACCAGCAGAGCGCGAAACTTGTCCATCCAAGCAAACGTGCGCTCACTGGTAAAGCGCAGTTTGTAGACTTCAGGATTGAAAAGCCGTTTAGGTCCGCGTTTGGTCTTTTTGCGGGAGCGTTGTCGATGGGCAAGCGTTCCCACTGACAACCCGTATGCAAGCGATACAGGATGTAGTTGAAGACTTTGTACAGCGGGATACTGCATTCGCAGCCTCGTTTAGCAATGCTCAAAGCTGGCCGGATGTACTGCTCGAACTGTTCTTGCGTTAAACTTACCGGGATAGTGCTCATGGCGGATTACCTTTGGTCGGGTTTTTCCTTCCATGATGCACTATCCATCCGCTTTTTCAAAAGTTTCAATCAGTTCTATAAATGTCCATTAATTCAACGCAACTTGAACGCATAACATTAGCGATGAGAATGGCAACTTGAACTCTCGAATAATTCAACGCCAAATTATATATTCAGCGTGGCACGGGCGCAAAACCATTCGGCGCGAATAACTGCTAACTCGTCAAAAAGCGGGGACGCTGCCGATTCAACGTTATAATTGAACCCAAAGAGACGGTTGCAAGCATTCTTCACGTCGATACGGGTTTATAGGAAGCGTTCCCCATGCTGCGTCACCGAAAAAGTCCACTCACAGGCGTGCTGATTTTGATCGTCGCGCTCTGTTTGATTTTCAGTCCAGCGCCCGCGCCGCTTGAGGCGCAAACCACCAGCGGTGGAGTCACGCTGGCAGTCGAAGCGGGCTTCGACGGCGCATTCCGCGATCAACAGTGGATGCCCGTCGTTATCCGCGCGCGCAATAACGGCTTGGCGGTGCGTGGTCGGCTGGTGATTCGCCCGGAAACCTCCGGCAGCGGGATCACGGGCATTTACAGCACGCCTGTTGAACTGCCGGAAGGCGCGGCGCAAACGGTCATTCTCGACATTACCGCGCGCGGCATGGCATCGAGCGTGCGCGTCGAACTGCTGGACGAAGAAGGCTTGGTCGTCGCGTCCGCGCCCGCCACCCTGCGCGCCATTCAAGCACAGGATCGGCTGCATGTCGTCGTCACCGAATCGCCTGTGGGCGCGGTTGATCTTGGCGCAGTGCGCTTCGGCAATTTCGCCGCTTTTCAAGCGACATGGACACCCGCCGAACTCCCAGACCGCGCCGCCGTCCTGGATTCGGTTGATCTCATCCTCATCAACGACGCGGATATGAGCGCGCTCACCGAAGCACAGCGCGATGCGCTCTCCGCGTGGGTGACAGCAGGCGGGCATTTGATCGTCGCGGGCGGGACAAACTGGCAGTCAACCGTCAGCGGGTTAGAGCCGCTTTTGCCGATCACACCGAATGACAGCACGACAACCGGGTCGATCCGCGCGCTGGCGGAATGGGTGGTGCTTCCTGCTGAAAATGCCGCCGCGCTTGACCGTGATACCGTTCTCGCCACCGGATCGCTCAAGGATGGCGCGCGCGTGCTGGTATCGGACGCGAACGACATACCGATTCTCTCACGCTGGTCGTTTGGCGGCGGCACCGTCGATTATCTGGCGGTTGATCCATTGAGCCAGCCGCTTCGCGGGTGGGATGGCTTGAACGCGCTCTGGCTGACGCTCGTCACCACGCTTCCGCCGCAGCCCGGCTGGTCGAACGGTTTCACCGACTGGGATCAGGCGATCAGCGCCGTGCAAATTCTGCCGGGGTTCGATCCGCTGCCGGATGTGCTGCCGCTGTGCGGCTTCTTGATCGGCTATATCGCGCTGATTGGACCGCTCAACTACGCGATTCTGGCGCGCATCAACCGCCGCGAATGGGCATGGTTCACGATTCCGATCATGATTGCGGCGTTCACCGTGATCTCGTTCGTGATCGGCGGGAATTTGCGCGGGAGCGAAGCCACGCTCAACCGTTTGACGGTGGTGCGCGCATGGGAAGATCGGGAAGTGGCGCGCGTGGACAGCATCGTCGGGCTGCTCTCGCCGCGTCGTGAGCAGTACACGCTGACCGCCGAAGATGGCGAAACACTGCGCGCGATCCCGCGCACGACGACGGGCGGCACGTTCATCGCCAACAGTCAGCAAGCGGCAGTCGATGTCAGCCAATCGGACGTGTTCAGCGCGCAAAATTTCGTTGTGGATGCCAGTTTCATCGCGCCATTCACGCTGGCAGGCGCGGGAATTGCCCCCGCTGTGAGTGGGAGCGCGACGTTTACCTATGATGATCAAATTGACGGGCAGCAAAATGTGCGTGGATCGGTGACAAATGGCAGCGACCTCACCCTGTTTAATCCGGTCATTCTGGCGCGCGGCGTGGCATACGAGCTTGGCGAATCGCTGGCAGCGGGCGATGTGCTGACATTCAACCTCACGTTGGCGGGCGAAGGCACACCCGCGCCTTTAATGCGTTATCCGTCTCCGGCGGCGGTGTATCAGCCGTATCGCAGCTACCAGTACGCGGTCAACGAACAGAGCGCGATTGACATTCTCGGCACGGAACGATTTAGCACCGCCGTGTACACTCGTTCGTTCGCGCAGGCCCAAGCCGAAGATCAGGAATGGCGGCGGCGGCAGTTCTTGCTCACGTCGATGATTGACGACACATGGGGATCAACTGGACGCGGCGATGAAGTGTATTTCGCGGCGTGGTCGAACGCGCAAACGGTCAATCTCGCGCTCGATGGCGCGGATTGGAACGCGCAGGATTCGACTCTGTGGCTTGTGCAGTTAGCGCGCACCGTTGAAAAGCCAACCAACCGCCCGATCATGATCCCGCCGGAACGCTTCACATGGGTGACACTTGATCAGCAGGGGATTGGCGAGATCGCGCCAGTGGACATCAACATGCAGGCGGGGGAATATGCCGTGTTCCGCTTCACTCCGCTTGAGGACGCGGTGTTGAGCGTCGTCGAATCGCTCACGCTCACGCTTGGCAATATCAACAGCGGCGGGCGCAGCATCCCGGTTGAAATCTATAACCGGGTCACGGGCGAATGGGAGCGCATGACGATTGTCAACGGCGCGCGCGACATTACCGATCCCGCGCCATATCTTGGCACCGCGAACGCAGTCGAACTGCGCCTTGAGGCGGATTCAGTCGGCGGGGGATTTTTGCGGATCGGGCGCATTGGCATACAGCAGCGCGGGAGTTTTTGAATAGGTTAATTTAACCTACATTTACGGGAGCGTTCATCATGTCCGGCATTTCACGGTTGATCAAACTCGCGGGGATGTATCTCATCGTCCAACAGGCATTCGTGCTGACCTATCTCGCCACCCGTGATGTGTACCGCGCGCTCGATAACCCGCCGAAACCGCGCCCCCCCGGCAAAGCGATGGAGCAGATTACCGAACACGACGGTTACACGGTGATCCACCGCATTGAGGACGGGATCGAGCGCATCACGTATCGCCCCAAAATGCCGAAATTCGACACACCGATTGTCATGCAGCATGGGATGTGGCATGGCGCGTGGACGTGGTCGCGCTGGCAGAAGATTCTCGCGCTGCAAGGCTGGGAATCCACCGCGCACAGCCTGCCCGGTCACGGATTGTCGCCGTCACAGCGCCCCGTTCCCCTGTGTACGCTCGATTACTATTTGAGCTTTTTGAAGCGCGAGATGGATCGCTATGCGCGCACGCCAATTTTGATGGGACATAGCATGGGCGGCGCGCTGACACAGTGGTATCTTAAGTACGTGAATGACAATTTGCCTGCGGCGGTGCTGGTCGGTCCATGGGGCGCGCGATCCAACTTCGACTATATCGAGCATTTCCAGTTCGATTGGGTGGGGATGGTGCTGCTGCCGATGATTCAATGGTCAGCGGCGGGATGGGTACGCAATCCCAAAGCGGCGGCGCGTGCCTTGATCAGCCCGGAAGCGGACATTACGCCCGAAGACCTGCACGCGCAGTTGAACAACGAGTCGATCCTTGTGGTGATGCAGCATCAACCGCCCTTCTGGTCACCGCCTGTCAACGTGCGCGCGCCGATGCTGCTGGTGGCGGGGGAAAAAGACGCGGTTTGCCCCGAACCGCACATGCGCGCCAGCGCGGAGTTCTACCACGCGGATTACTATCTCGTCCCGCGCAGCGGACACAATATCATGATGGATGTCGATTACGAGAAAACCGCCCTGCACATTCACGAATGGCTGTTGGACAAGGGGATCAACTAGCCTAGTGCGGCGAGAACGATAAAGCGCGCGCCGAAGAACACAATCAAGGCGATAGTGCCGAGCGTCAGCCAGCGTGATACGCGCGGATTGATCGATCCGGCGCGCGCGAACACGAAGCCGATGATCGCCAAGCCGGACATAAACACCCCGTAGAAGCCGATCAAGAAGGCGGCGGCGTGCAGCCACGAAATCGACAGCGCACGGATCAACAGCGGACCGTTCACCGTCGTCCAGAAGATGTATAAACCCGGACTCAACAGGTTCATGAGGATTCCCATCGCTAGCACGCGGCGCGGACGTAGATCATCGTCGCTGACGGGTTTGTCGGGGTTCGCTGCGCCGAAGGTCACGCCCGCACGATACTGCTTCCACGCATTGAACGCGATCCACAGCAGCAGCAAGCCGCCAAGAAGCTGAATCACACGCACCGCGCCCGGCAGAATCGCCTGTAATTGGTTGAGCAGCAGCACCACCAACAGGATGATCGGCGGATCGGTGATGAGTGGAGAAAAAACGACCAAAAGCGCGCGCCGCCATCCGGCACGGAGCGCGACGTTGATGACATAGGCAGTCATGGGACCGGGAATGGTCACGGCGTTCAAGCCGATGCTCATCCCCGGCAGCAGAAAGTCGGTGATCACGCCCTTAGCCGCCCATCGCCGCGCGCACGCGGATCAAGGCTTCAGTCGCCTGCGTGAAATTGATGTTGCGAAACAGCGCCACTTCGAGATTGGATTCGGCACGCTGAAGATCGCCTTGCCGTTCGTATGCTAGCGCGGCGTAATAGTAGGTTTCTTCCACGCCGGGTGTGTTGGCGATGACCGAACGGGCAATCGTCAGCACATCGTCATAACGCCCAATCTGCAAATACGCTTCCATCGCTTCGTACTGATACCAGAACATGCGCCAAGGCAGCCCGACATCGCGCGCTTGATCGAAGTATCCGGCGGCTTCTTCATAGCGCCCCAGCATGGTCAAGGTCGCGCCCATGTTATACAGGGTGTACGAGTCCGAGCGATTTTCGTCTAGCTCTTGCTGTGAAATCGCTAACGCCTGTTCAAGGTTGTAGGTGAAGTCCCAGTGATCGCCCATGACGGCTTGCAAACGCGCTTCGTCTTCGGGGCGATACAGCACCATATAATCGCGGTTGAAGGGCTTCCAGCGTTCGTCGTAGCCCTCATATGGGATGGGTCGTCCCTGTCCGTCTTCACCGTTGCCAAGCAGCGAATCGAACGAATAGAGTACGCCAAGCGCGTCGTCGTAGCCCATGATGACACGGTTGTGGCTCAAGAAGTCGTTGAAGGCGTTTCCCGTCACGCCATCGTAGTACACATTCTCGACCAGCACAGGAAAACCATTGGCGACCAACGCCTTGAGCATGTCCACTGTGCCGCCGTAGCGAATCACGCTGCTAAGTCCATGCTGAGCGGCGAACCGCGCCATTTCGTCTAAGCGAACCGCCACGTCTTCCGCGTTGGGGTTCAAGCCGTTGATCGCGTCGGTGTAGGTGCCACCCCAGCCAAAATACGACATTTGAATAGTGAGCGCCGCTGACGAGCAGCGGTTTTCGAGTTGATAGACGGCGCGCAGTCCGGTCAAGCGGGTGTTGGCAGGGAGCTCGGTCATGAGGGGCTGCGCCAGCGATACCGCCGCACCCGATGGTGTCGATACCGGCGCGTCTTGCGCGTATGCGGGCGCGAAGGTAGGCAGCGCGGCAAGCCCAACCAGCAGCACAATCAATAGATGACGTTTCATGAGTCTCTAGAAAAGCCCAATCGACAGATGGGCGGTATTGTACGGGGTGATGCGGCAGGGATCAACTGTCGAGACAAGCGAAGGCATGTCCATTGATGACCACATTTTTCGGACATTGATGTGGACTTGAGCGATAGTATGTTGATTCACACAAACGTCGTATTGGTGCGCCAATATGCCGATCCGTCTTTTTCGCGGTTAAGATAGCCGCCTTCAAAGAGTTCGCGCCGCAGCACGGCATGATCGCCAAACGTGTGCCACGCCTTGAGCAGATCGTTGACTTCGCCCTCTTTGTACACCCGCCCTATCTCGAATTGATCGCGCAAATAGGTGAGCAGCAGCGCGCGCTGATGGGGATGCGTCGTCCAGCGTGTGACGCGCCCTTCGCGGTCCAGAAATGGCAGTATCTTAGCGTATTGATCGGCGCTTAGTGAGCCGCGTCCCTCAATAGGTGGATCAAGCGCGCGGTCATGTTCGGCTTGCACCGCCGCTTGCAAATCGTCCGGCAGCAGCCCGCGCGTGAGCGATTCGACGTAGATGCACTCGTCCCATGCGATGCTGACATCTTCTTTCGTAATCGGTTGGTCGGTGAGTTCGATGCGCGTATTGCGGAGCAGTACAAACGGCGTGGCTTCGTCGCGTTCGCCCATCACCAATTCCGCCGCCGCTACCAATTGATCGGCAACACTTCGGCGTGTGACCACCAGTGGATTGCCGAACAGATCCGGCTTGCCACGCTCATCTTTGACCGGATAGAACCCCGCGACTGCCAGCGCAACACCCGTTGTCCCCAAACGACCCGGCATCAGCCAGCTATCGGTGAGGATCACGCCGACATTTGTGCTTAACTGCTGACGGATTTCGCCGCGAATACGCGCCGCGGATCGGTAGGGGTCTTGCGAGAACAGGACGGCGTTGCCTAATGGGATATTCGAGCGATCAATGCCTGCGTTGGGCGAGATGATCCCGTCTTTGGCGGTGAGCAAAAAGCCGTGAATCCCACCAAAGACATGATCCGCCTCGTTGATGACCAACTGCGCGATGACCGGATTCATGCTGTGGCGCTCTGCGATTTTTCGCGCTGTCTCGCTGACGGTAATTTCGTCCAGCTTGATGGTGCGCCCTTCGCTAATGGCGGTGTATTTGCTCGAAATGGCGATGATGTCGCCATCTTGTAGGGTTTCGCCCGCGTTCGTCAAGCTGTCGCGCAGCGTGTCGATCAAGTTGAAGGGGGCGTGCTGCACCGGCGCGGCGATGGGGATGATGGTGAGATGGGATGGTTGGGTCATGTGGGGAATTGTCCTTGCATAAAAGCAGCCCTCACCCCCACAACCCTGTATCCCAATCGGCGGGTTTGCTCCCCTCTCCGTTAACGGAGAGGGGCAGGGGGTGAGGGCAAAAGAAGGCGTAAAAAAGGGGCACGGCACACCGTGCCCCTACATTGTCTATCCATTTTACGTTGAAGGGGCGAAGTCTATCCCTCACCCCGCCGTGAGAGCCGCACGAAGCGATCCGGCTCAACGCCCATGCTTTCGCTGTCTAAGCCCGCCTGTTTGGCGAACTCATGCTGACGGCGGCGCGTTTCTGGCGGCTGCGGCGAGAGATCGACATAGGGCGTACCCGTCTTGATCTTGTACACCGCATCGCGCACCTCGCGGATACCATCGGGATAGCCGTCTTCATCCTCGCCGTTGTCCTTGTGGAACATATCGTTGAGGAAGCTCTCCATCTGCGTGACGGTGTTGGCGCGCAGCACATAGATGGGCGTGCCGCGCCGTTCCGCATCCACGATTAGCTTGGGGCGGCGGCGATAGTAGTTCTTGAGCGTGACGATCATATCCACCTGCGACGGATCATCGACCATCGTCATCGGGATATGCAAGCGCCGCGCCGCCTGCTGCAAGCGGTTGCGCGCCACGCCAAAGGCATACACACGCACGGCTTTGCCATTCCCCGGCGGGATATTCGATGTGTTGGCGGCGGGTGACCATTCCCCGCTGTCGTGTTCGCGTTCACGCCCACGATAGCGCGATTCGCGGGTTTCGCGCGCGGGTTCGCTCCCATGGTCACCGTTTTCGCCTTCCGCGCGGCGTGACCGTGACCGCCGCGGCGCGGGAGTATCGGCGGTTTGACGCGCGCCGCCGCGCCGTTCGGTGAGCGAACGCGCTTCCATCGTCGCCGGCTCAGCGATAATTTCGCCCTGTTCATTACGTGAGCGAATTTCAACCTGAAAACTGCGGTCACGCAGAATCAAGTCTACCGATGCCGCGACATCTTCATGCACGATCAACCGGTCTCGCGTTTGCAGTTCGATCAGCACATCGAACGTTGGCGGGGCTTTGCGCTCCAGCACGGTTTTTTGCGTGCCGCGCCGCCGCGCTTCATCGTCGCTCAATGTGACGGCTTGAATCCCGCCCACCAAATCGCTCAATGTTGGGTTAAGCAGCAAATTGTCGAGCGCCGTGCCGTGCGCCGTGCCAATCAACTGCACGCCGCGTTCGGCAATCGTGCGCGCAGCCATCGCCTCCAGTTCACGCCCGATCTCGTCAATGACGATGACTTCGGGGTTGTGGTTCTCAACGGCTTCAATCATGACTTCGTGCTGGCGTTCAGGGTGACTCACCTGCATACGCCGAGCTTTGCCCACTGCGGGATGCGGCACATCGCCATCACCGCCAATTTCGTTGCTGGTATCGACGATTACGACGCGGCGGGTGTCCGCCAGCACGCGCGCGCTTTCGCGCAGCATGGTCGTTTTGCCCACACCGGGCGATCCCAAGATCAAGATACTTTGATCGCTTTCGATCAAGTCCTTAATAATATCAATCGTGCCATAGACTGCGCGCCCCACGCGCACAGTCAACCCGACAACCTCTTGTTTACGGTTGCGAATGGCGGAAATGCGGTGCAGCGTCCGTTCGATTCCGGCGCGGTTGTCCGCATCGAACGCACCGATGCTGTTGACAATCGTATCGAGTTCTACCCGGGTGACTTCGTGCTGTGAGAGTTCGACTTCGCCAGTGGTGTAACGAGCGGTGGGGATGCGCCCCAAGTCGAGGACTATTTCGAGCAGGTCGTCCGTCTGACCAATTTCATCCAGTTTCGCATTAATGTGCGGGGGTAAACTGCGCCGAAGCGCGTGAATATCATCTGTTATACGACGTTCCATCGTCTGGATGTAAAATCTCCTAATCTTCCAATACGCGATACCCGTTGAATCTTGCCGGAAGGATTGACTCCCGGTGTACTGTGCGGGGCGATATGCGGCACATGCAGCGCCGCGTTCGTCTCGAACGCCTGTGTCAGCGATGTATAAGCATGGCGAATGCCCGCCGCGATATGACGCACCATCACCGCCTGCTGCCCAACGACTTCAAAGCCCATTTCTTCCAGCGCCGATTCCAGCCAGTCTTGATAGCGGCGCACGCTCACGTACACGGGCGCGCGTTCGGCGCGGCTGGCGGCGCGCGCGTCGGACAAGACCGCGCCTGCGAGAATCGCCGCCGCATCACGATAGCCAATATCGGGATGCAGATAAGGCATCAAATACACGCCGTATTTGCCTTCACTCACCGCGACATAAGCGCGCACGCGCCCGCTGTCGGGATCACGATAGACATAGCCTTCACTGTCAGTCGATGGCACACCGAACGGCTGCACCAAACGCGGGACGATGTTGCTGTACAACACCTGAATATCGAACGTGTCGTCGCTGGTTTCGCGCGTCAGCTTGGCAGGCGTTACCCGATCCGGGAAGGGAATCGCGCCGCGCCAGAGTTCTTGACGCGCATACACAGCGAAACCCGCCGCGCGCATGGTCGTGAACAAGGCGCTCGTTTCTTCGACTTCGGCGGTCAACATCGTCGCGCCGCGCCGCCCTGCATCCGCCGTGATCGCGTCGATGACATGCAGCCATGCGGTGTTGTCCGCGCCTTCTTCGAGATAGGGGGCGACAAACACCATCTGCGCGAGGTGTTCATGCGGTTTGCAGCGATACTGACCGATCACCTGCTGGCGGTTGACCCGCCCGATCAACGTATGCGCGCCCCAGAACCGGCTGGTCATCAACAAGTCGTGTACGCCAACCGACTCACGGGTGCAGCCCAATTCACAGTCGAGGATTGTGGCGTGTTCCGCCAAGCGCCGCAGCGTGGGCAAATCGACCAGTGTCGCGGTGCGAATGTCGTGTTCGGTATTGGGTGTCCCACTCGCCATGTGAGCTTTCCTTCCGCGTGTACACCATCATTGATTATAACAGAAACCAGTGTGTGATTGATATTGCGGGCGGCTCGCGAGCCGCTCCTACACTGTGTTGGTTTTGTAAAAGGTATAGTGGCGGGCTTGGGGTGCCAAGCCCCTACGGAACGTCATTTTGAATGGTCTAGTCTGTCACTATATCGCGGACCCGACTTCTATAGACTATGTTCTATTGTTGAAAACACACAAAGAGGGAATTAGATACCTATGCCGTCCAAAGATTACGCCGCCCTCCCCGTCGATCATGTGCGCCGCGCTGACCGCCAAGTGACTGATGAAGCGTGGATCATCGACTTGATTAAGCGCGCGCCGATGGGCTACCTTGCGACTGAAAACAACGGGCAGCCGTTCATCAACAGCAACTTGTTCGTGTACGACGAAACCAAACACGTGATCTACATGCACACGGCGCGGGTGGGACGGACACGGGCGAACATTGAATCTGATAAAGCGGATGCGCCCGCGAAGGTGTGCTTCACCGTGACAGAGATGGGACGCTTGCTCCCCGCTGATGAGGCGCTTGAATTTAGCGTGGAGTATTCCGGCGTGATGGCGTTTGGCACAGCGGCAATTGTCGAGGATGCGGATGAGCAGCGGTATGGCTTACAACTGCTGATGGACAAGTACTTCCCGCATCTGCGACCGGGACGCGACTACCGCCCGATCATTGACGAGGAACTGGTACGCACATCGGTGTATCGCATTGAGATTGGCACATGGACGGGTAAGCGCAAAAAGGTCGAGGACGAGTTTCCCGGCGCGTTTTTGTACCCGCACAAGGGATAAAAGAGAACCCCACCCCCAGCCCCGTCGAAACGAGTTCCGTCCCGAATTCAGGGAGGGGAGAAACCACCCTCGAATCGGCAACATTCGACTGTGCATGGAATGACACAATTTTGTGTCATTTGGTGGGGATCGATGAAGTTGGTCTCGCGTGGGGGTTGGAAAAGATGTGACACAGGGCGGAATCGCTTACGGGAAGATGTGTCACATGTTTGTATAGCGCGATATAAAAATTGAGAGAAGATGTGTCCACATATGACCGTTTTTTGATTTTTGTGGACACATCTTTGTAAGGTTAGAAAATGGTTTGTGGGAGAACCTCACCCCGCACGAACGAAGTTCGAACCGCCCCTCCCGACGAAACAAGTTTCGTTTTCAGGGAGGGGCAAAAGCGGGGCGCGTGTGAATTTGTAGGGACGCGAGGGTGCAAAAGCCGGACGTGCAGAAGCACATCCCTACGAATCGGCGGTGGGATTGGTTTTATATCTGCCCGCCCTCCACCCATTAGGATCGGTGAATTGGCGGAGGTCACGGTTGGGTGTCCATTTTGTGCGGTCGGGGAGGATGGTGGTTTCGTCGAATTTGGCACGCCCAGATAAGAAATGGCTCAATTTGGCATCCCGTAGGTTCGCCATGCACAAATTAGCGCCTTGCAGGTTCGCCATGCCTAAATCAGCGCCTTGCAGGTTCGCCTCAGACAAGTTAGCGCCTCGCAGATTCGCCTCAGACAAGTTAGCGCCTTGCAGGTTCGCCTCAAACAAATTGGCACCTTGCAGACTTTTATCCTCTTTAAAGCCCCATTCTTTTTGTTGTAATCGCCGCACTGCCTCAACCGCAACTCCGTTAATTGGGCTACGCAGTTGAAAAATCAAATCTTCTTTCCGTTCCCGTTCTGCTTCACGCCGATTCAACCGTTCGATCACGATTACCGTGATGGCGATACTCAAGATTTCGATGCCCAAGTTTGAGTAAATCTGCTGCCACAGATCGTCACTCTCGTTCGCAATCGTTTCGACTTCAAGCGATTGATAGTAGCGGTGCATCTCGAAACCTGTGCGAATGATGAAAAACGACATAATCACAAAGCCGACTGCGACAACAGACGGTGACAGCAACCGATCCAGCCATGCGCCGATCATGCTGCCAATACGCTGAAATCTGCCGGGGGTGGGGGATTGGCGGCGGTCTGCGCGCGCGTCGATTTGCGCCATGATGGGATACTCCTGTGTGCTGGTGGGTGATATTGCATCAGTATGAAGCCAGCACACAGGGAAACGCAAGCCGCATTAGTGGGCATTCGCCAATAGGGAAAGGGATCCTTTTTGCCAGCGGAAAACAGGCATTTGATCTCTGAAAAATTCTGTGCTATAGTGTTATTCAGCGCATCACAGCGCGGTCAGTCTTCCCAAGTACGCTCAAAAACGCACCTGCACGGGTTTGCACACTAGATAACAGTGCGTGAAGGTTGCCTTGCAACCTGAGGTTGTTCGAAAACCTCTCCGCTTCTGCGTTCGGCAAACCACCGCGATTTTTTCGTGACAACCTAACTTATGGCTTTGCAGGGAAATCACTTGCCAGCTTGCCAAATGCACGATGCGCCGCACACTGCGCCGATCCCGTTCAATTCAGTGATCATTTGTTTATCGTCTACCAATTTACCCCGTGCGAATCGTCATATTCGCCAACCCTTTTTGCCCTTCAGACCTAATTGAATCAAAGACAACCCCAATGGACATAGCCCAACTCGAAAAACAAAATCTCGAAGACCTCCGTCAGCTTGCGCGTGACATGAACGTGAACGGATTCAGCCGCTTGAAAAAGCAGGACTTGATCCTTTCGCTGCTGCGCGAAAATGCCGAACGGCAGGGATACAAACTGCGCGGCGGCGTGCTGGAAATCGTCGAAGATGGAATCGGCTTCTTGCGGGCGGAAAAATATCTGCCGGGGCCGGAAGATATTTATGTCAGCCAAACGCAGATCAAACGCTTCAACCTGCGTACAGGTGACATGGTTATCGGTCAAGTGCGCGCCCCCAAAGACAGTGAGAAATACTACGGTTTGCTTCGCGTCGAATCGGTCAACGGTTTGAACCCCGAAGAAGCAAAGAATCGCCCCAACTTTGAAGACCTGACCCCGATTTTCCCGATGGAACGCTTTGACCTTGAAACCAGCCCGCGCATTTTATCGACGCGCCTGCTTAACTTGGTCGCGCCAATTGGTCGCGGTCAGCGCGGGTTGATCGTCAGCCCTGCCAAAGCAGGTAAGACGACGGTGTTGAAGGAAATCGCCAATGCCATCAGCCACAACTATCCCGATGTGCATTTGATGATGGCGTTGATTGGTGAGCGTCCTGAAGAAGTCACCGACATGGATCGCAGCGTCGATGCGGAAGTGATCGCGTCCACGTTTGATGATCCCGTACAGCATCACGTTCGTGTGGCGGAAATGGCGCTCAACCGCGCCAAGCGGCTGGTCGAAGTCAAGCGCGATGTGGTCGTGCTGCTCGACAGCATCACCCGTTTGACGCGCGCGTACAATCTTGTTGTTCCCCCAAGCGGACGCACGCTTACCGGCGGGCTCGATCCGAGCGCGGTGCATCCGCCAAAGCGGTTGTTCGGCGCGGCGCGCAACGTCGAAGAAGGCGGCAGCCTGACGATCATCGCCACCTGCTTGGTGAACACCAACAGCAAAATGGACGATGCCATCTACGAAGAATTCAAAGGCACGGGCAATATGGAACTGCACTTGAGTCGTAAGCTGCAAGAGCGCCGTATCTTCCCCGCCTTTGATATGGAACAAAGCTCGACTCGCCGCGAAGAACTGCTTTTGGGTCCCGACGTGCTTCAGCGTGTGTATACACTTCGCCGCATGTGGGCGCATCTCGCGGAAGACCCCGAACTGGGTCCCATCGGTGCGACAGAGCAGTTGATCAACGACTTCCGCCGCAGCGAATCGAACGAGGATTACCTCAACTCGCTGCCGGGATTCGGCGCGGGCAGCAGCAGCAACGGGCGCTACTAGACATAAGAATCGCCGCACAAAAAGAGAGCGCAAAGAGGATCAAGAATCTTTTCTGCGCTCTCTTTTTTATCCTATGGATGTTACATCCAATGGCGACTATATGGCGTTCATCATTTGATTATAGCGACCTATCCATCCGGTTAGGATACGTGGCATCACCCTAAACATTCGATGAGTTCGCGCAACACAGTGGACACGGGCGCGTATAAGACGTTATCGGGAATACGGGGTTGGGAGTCGAACTCATGAACAAGGACAATCACGGGTGGGATCATGAAGCGTGGCGCGATAAAGCAGCGTGGCGCGATAAAGCAGCGTGGCGCGAGATGAAGCGCGAATGGCAGAATGCGAAACACGAATTTCGTCACGAATGGCAGCACGCTAAACAGGAATGGAATCGTGAGCATCACGCGCGGCATCATCACTGGCACGGACACGGGATGCAGTTCAAAAGCTGGTGGATTTGGGGCGCAATCTTTGTTGGCTTTTTGGCGATCAGCGGGGCATTTCGCGGCGGCTGGTGGGTATGGCTGATCATCCCGTTCTTCTTCTGGTTTGTGATGCCGAAGATGCAGCGCATGAGTCGGGGAGAATGGAATCGCGGCGGCTGGCATGGATCGCACGGCGGGTATGAGAAGCGCAAGCACAGCGACGACGGCGATTTCGATGACGGTGAAAAGCCGAAGAACAGCCCGACGTATTATGTGGGCGATGATGGCGAATTGGTCGATCCGCGTGAGGGGCGCAAACCCAAGCGCGACGACGGAATCGAATACGTGTAGATAAGTTTTGCTTTTCTCCCGAGTCCAAGAGAACCACATTCGTAGGGGCGTGCGAAACTTCGTTTCGTTCGTGAACCACCCAAGACGGCGGGCGCATCACGATGCACCCCTACGCCCCGTTTGTGTCTAATTCCCTATATAAAGAAATGAGCGAAATTGAGCCTTTGTGTGTAGTCTATACACAAATACATTTGCAATAGACCGGACACGGGGCGTTATGACTCAACCAGCGAACGGAAACACCACCCTCACTCTCGCGCAGTTCAGCGAACTGGCACAGGATATCGAGCGCGAAGTCAAGCGCGTGATCGTCGGGCAAGATGAAGTTGTCCGCAGCACGCTCATTTGCATCCTCGCGGGGCGGCACGCGCTCCTAGAAGGCGTGCCGGGACTCGGCAAGACGATGTTGATCCGCACAATGGCGGACGCGCTCGATCTCAAGTTTGCGCGCATCCAGTTCACGCCTGACCTGATGCCCGCCGACATCACCGGCACAGACATCCTCGAAGAAGATGAAAATGGGCGCAAGGTGAAACGCTTCCAACCGGGACCCGTGTTCGCCAACCTCATCCTCGCGGACGAGATCAACCGCGCCACGCCGAAAACGCAGTCGGCGCTGTTGGAAGCGATGCAGGAAAAGACTGTCACCGTCGCCAACCGGACGTACAAGCTCGAACCGCCGTTTTTCGTGCTGGCGACCCAAAATCCGCTGGAAATGGAAGGCACGTATCCACTGCCGGAAGCGCAGCTTGACCGCTTCATGTTCAAGGTCAACGTGACATTTCCCGCCCTAGATGAACTTGTCAGCATCCTTGAGCGCACGACGGGCGCGGAAAATCCACAGGCGAACAAAGTCGTGGACGGGCGGCAGGTGATCAGCATGGGCAGGTACGCGCTCGATACGCCTATCAGCACCGAAGTGACCAACACGGCTGCGCGCTTGGTCATCGCCACGCACCCGGACACGGACAACGCGCCGCCGATTGTCAAGCAGTTCGTCCGCTACGGCGCAAGCCCGCGCGGGGCACAGTCGATCATTCTGGGCGCGAAGATCAATGCCCTGTTGGATGGCGATAAGCAGGTGTCGTACAAAGATTTGCGTGCGGTTGCAGCGTCAGCACTGCGGCATCGGATATTGCTCAACTTTGAAGGGTTGGCAGAAGGTGTCAGCGCCGATCAAGTTGTATCGGATGTGTTGGACGCGGTGCTGCCCAAGGTGAGAGCGTAATTGATGCCGAACATCACGCTGCGCGAGATAGACAAGACGAATTACCGCGTAATCGGGCGGTTATCGCACACGCTGTCGCCGGAACAGCAAACGTGGGTCGCGCACAACGCCATGTCGATGATGGACGCGCACTACGGCTTTGGGGATGATCGCGTGAAGCTGACCGTGCGCGGCATCTATGCGGATGATGAGCCTGTCGGGCTGGTGCTGTGGGGCAGTTTCCCTGAAGGCTTTCCCGCTGTGACCGATCAAACGGGCGTGCAGTGGTGGGTCGTGCGCTTGATGACCGCTGCCGCCCATCAGGGGAAAGGTTACGGACGCGCCGCCATGCAGTACATAATCGACGATGTGCGTTCACGCGGCGCGGAGGCGCTGTACATCAGTTTTGTGCCGGGAAACGATGTCGCCCGCAAGCTGTACGAATCGCTTGGGTTTGTCGATACGGGCGAAGTCGATGACGGGGAAGTGGTGTATCGCTTGGATTTGAAAGCGACATAAATATGGCGGCTGTCACGCTTCGCAAGATTGATAAAACGAACTACCGCGAAATTGCGCTGCTAACGAACACGCTCACCGATGAGCAAAAGCTGATGGTCACGGATAATGGCATCTCGATTTTGGACGCACATTATCGCTTTGGCGAAGACCATCCCGACATGATCGCGGAAGTGCGCGGCATTTATGCGGATGATGAACCTGTCGGGTTGGTGCTGTGGGCATTTGATCCGGCTGAAGCGGAAAAACACTGGTGGGTCGTGCGGTTGATGACAGCAGGAACGCATCAGGGCAAAGGCATTGGGCGGGCGGCGCTCCAACAGGCGATTGAGTGCGTCCGGGAATTGGGCGCGGACAAACTGTATATCGGTTTTAAGCCGCATAACACCGTCGCGCGCCATCTGTATGGTTCGCTTGGGTTTGTCGATACGGGTGAAATGCAGCAAGGCGAAGTCATCTATCGGTTAGATTTGAACGCGTAACCTTAAAATGGCTGTCGTAACTTTGCGACCCCGTTGATAAAACCAACTATGATGAGATTGCGAGTGCTCAACCGCCTTGAGGCGAAGGAGGACGTGGTCGCTGTCGATGCGACCGGGTTTCGCTTCACCCAAGCCAGCGCCTACAATACCAGAGTTGATATTGATGGAATTCAGGAATTTTGCGAACGCATACAGGAGAATATTGAGAATTTTTCCTTTGAGGACAAACGCAAAGTCATTGAAATACTCAACGTCACAGCCTTAATGAGAAGGGGCGAAGGTGAAGCGAAACTTGTTCTCAGTGGTTATTTTCCAAGCATTGAACTGGACGCAGTTGACTGCGAAACATGAACGTGATGCGCCCGTTTTCGGTGATGTGCGCGGACGTTTCGTTGCCGCTGCCGGTCATGTCGAGATACGCGACTCGATTGGGCGAGAGATTGACGTGACCTTCGGCGCTCAAGGGCGCGGTGGCGACGAAAAATAGATGCTGCTTGCCGATGAACTCACGAATTTCATCGGTGATGTGGTCGTAGAATTTTGCCATGTGCTATCTTTGGAACTGTGTAGGCAGTTAATCATCTTCAGGTGAACTGGTATCCAACCCGTGTTTTCGCGCTTGTTTCTCGTATTTGCTGCCTGCTTTCCCACCTATTCGCCAAGCATCAGCTTCTTCGGGGAGATCGCGGTAGGCTTGGTCGAATGCCAGAACAGCGGCTTCAGCTTGGTAATACAACGCTTCGATCTGCTCTTTTGTATACAGTTTACCTTCCGTTTTCAAAATCGCGCGCATGGCGGAGAGAATCGTTTGGATATGACGACGCATGATTTGTTCCATGCCGCTGCTTTTGCCACGCTTGCGAAGGGATTCTAATACGCGCTCGGCTTCGGGGAGATGTCGACTTTCAAACCTGCGGTAGAGGCTGTTGATCCAATCGAGCGCGGTGTCATAGTCTGCGGCTTTTTGGGGCAGGGGCATGTTGTGCATGGGCAAATGCACGTTGTAATCGTCCGGCACGCTGTAGTAGAGCTTGGACGAATACTTATACATCTTTTGGGCGTTTTCTTTTGACTTGCCGAGTACAAAGTTACGGTATTGGGCATCGCTGCCATAGATACTTTTTTCCCACGCCATTGCACCTGAGAGAAGGCGCTTTCCTGCTTTAGTATCGGGCGACAGCGGATGTTCTGCTGCTTGCAAGGCGACAAGAAACGGTACTGCGATTTCCCGACGCAGTTTGTCGGCAACTGCCCAACGCTGTTCTTTGGTGACATTTTCAGGATCGGGGAGCATTGCGCCCACCCGCGCCCGCAGCACGCGAAAGATCTGCTCAGCGTGGCGAGTTTCGTGATAGACGGTGTCGGCAAGTTCTTTCAGGTTTGCTTCGGTGATTTCGCTGACGGTTTTGGCGCTGCCAAACGCGATTTCGGGGTTGATATTCATACACCACTCACTGTACCTAAAGCTCCCATAGGAATCGCCTTGGACTTCGGTGGTGAATTTCATCAGCGGAGCAGTTTGTGAGCGCATGAGCGTTCCGGTGATGAGCCGCTGAATGAAGCGGAGAAATTCGTCAATTGACATCGCGGCAGCGTTTTCGCCGTGCGCTTGACGGAAAAACACGACAGCAAAGTCGTTGTCTTTGCCTTTTGTGGCTAAACCGCCGCTGAAATGAGGATGACGGGATTTGCGCTGCACAGTGATACGACTGCTCCCGTTGAGACGGGTCACATCGCCGCGCCGGAGGAGCGCAAGCGTGGCGCTGTTGCCGATCTGCCGCTGCAAGCCGAGGATGGTTTGGATGCGCTGTTCGGTCTCCATGCGCTGCACGCGCGCGCGAAACGGATTGCTTGGGGGGAGGATGCCGCTTGCTGCACGCCTATGCATACGCCGCGTGGATCATGCGCTTCGACTAGAGTTTGTTTTTCTTCGACGGTTGGTGGAACTTTTTGCTGTACCGGTGAGGGCGTTTGTGTTTTTTTCGTATCCATGCAACACATACATCCATCAGCGATGTGGCGACTCTGTTTGATAGTATAGTGATTTGCTACGCTTTCTACACGTCAAACATGAAGAACCATGTGCCGACGGTCATCACGTCGCCCGCGCTGAGACGGAAACGCCCCGCGACACGTCCGTTATTGGCGTAGGTCCCGTTTTTGCTGTTCAAGTCTTCAAGATAGAGGTCATCGCCTTCGCGCACAATGCGACAGTGATGTTCGCTCACCGTCACGTCATCGACGATCACGTCATTATTACTGCCGCGCCCAATCGTGATCACGTCTTTGTTGAGTGGGACTATTTCGCGTTTGTACTTGAGGATCGTCGGGGTCGCGCCTGCGCGTTCCGGCGCGGCACGCGATGACTTGACTCGCTGATGCAAATTGGCAGCTTCGCTGGCGCGCATGGGACGGGTCGCGCCGAAGTATTCGGCTTTGGTGGTGACGGATTTCCGCGAATATTGATCGTAGCGTTCCGAGCCGAGTTCCATATCGACGGCTTCTTCGCGGAGCATGTTGTGCTGCTGCGCGAGATCGGGATCGTCGGCAAAGTCACTGTTGGCGATGGCATCGGCGGCGGTGTTGAGAATGCTGCTCGCCTTCTCAAACTCGCGGCGGTCAGCATATTTGACGGCTTCTTCGCGGGCGCGGGCAGCGCGAAGCTGGAGCAGCGTTCGCACAACCTCACGGTTGGGTTTGACCTGACTGGTGTATTCGCTGTCGCTGACGGTGTTGACGATGATCGGCACTTCGGTGCTGCGGCGAATGGCGTTATGCTGCCCCAGTTCATCGTATTCAAAGCGCAGGCGCGCGACTTCGACTTCACCGAGCATCGACAGCGCGGGAATGTGAAGTTCGAGCAGCAGCATTTTGACTTCTTCGCTAAACAAATCGCCCATGCGGAAGGCAATCGATCCGTCGCGGTATTCGTCCATCGGGTACGTGTTGAACTGCCCGACCATGCGGACTTGCGCCGACGGAACGAGCGTGATGGTCAAGTTTTGCCCGACGACGTTGAGCAGATCGCGCAGTTCTTCGCGGAAGATGTGCGCGGCTTGGTCGGGGTTGTCGATAAAGTAGAACGCGCCGCCGCCTTCGCTTGCCATCGCGCGGAGCAGGTCTTCATTGAAGCCCATGCCCACACCCATCGTGGTCGTGGTCACGCCGTCATCGCGTTTGCTGCGCGCCATCGACGCGAGCCGCTCCGGTTCGGTTACGCCGACATTGGCGAGTCCGTCGGTGAGCAGCAGCACACGGTTGATCTGCGTATCGTGCTTGTTGGAATCGACAAGGCTGCATCCCTGTAACCAGCCGCCGCTGAGGTTGGTCGAACTGCCGGAACGGATGCGCTGGATCACCTGCGTGATCTGGTCTTTGTAGACGACAGCGGCGGGCGGCAGATCGACGGTCACATTGGTATCGTAGGTGACGAGGCTGAAAATATCGCTGGTGGAAAGGTGCTGGACGAGAAACTGCGCCGCCTTCTTGACGAAATCGAGCTTGTCGCCCGCCATCGATCCGCTGCGATCTAGCACGACGCTTAAATTGAGCGGTGGGCGGTGGCGACCCTCGGACGGTGTACCGCCTTGGATACGCGCCAACACAAATAAACGGTGGTCACGCGAGGTCGAAATCACGTCGTAGTCGAGTACGTAATCGGCATGCATGGGCAGTTATCTCGCAGCACTCAAATGCTTCACAATCATAAGTGTATCATAGTCTGCGAATGCGGGTACGCAGCAGGTCATCCCCCCAATCGCTGGGAAGATGCAAAAACGTGCTGAAGTGCTACACTAGCAAAAGCATATATCAACGCCTTCAGTCAGCCTGTATCAGGTGTACGGAAAATCATTTATGAGACGCGGAACGATTGTCCTTCTCCTGTTTATTCTCGTAGTCGCCATCATCATCGGGACGAGCCAGTTCTTACAATCGCAGCCGCCAACCACGCTCCGCATCGCCGTCAGCCCCTTGATCGAAGACTGGGCGCAAGCAGCGATTGACGCTTACAACGCCACCAATCCGATTGTCAACACACATCGCATTCGCTTTGTCGTTGAACCCGTTGAAGATACGTCTGTGTGGCTGGATGACGGAACAGCGCGGCGCGAATGGACAAGCGGCAGCCATCCCGCCGCGTGGATTCCGGCGTGGTCTACGTCGGTCAACTACGCGCGTGAACGGATGCCGTTCGAGTTTGTTGTGCCGTCGCTTGGACGCACGCTGCTGGTGTGGGGCGGCTTTAGAAGCCGGGTTGATGCGCTAACCGATGGCGGTGTCGCCTTCGATTGGGATCGCATCGCAGGCGCGGCGGCACAGGGCAGTTGGGGGGTGATCAATCCTAACGCGGGATTTTCGGGCAATTTCACGCTGGCATTCAACCGCCCCAACCAGACGATGAGCGGGTTTGCCGTGCTGTTAAGCGGCGCGGCAGCGTATCGCTCGACAGCCGATCTCACGTCGTCTGATCTGGCATCGCCCGATTACCGCACATGGATGCAGCCTGTGTTAGAGAGCGTGCCGAACTTCAACACGCTTGGCGCATCGCCCGCCGAAACGATTGCCGCGCGCGGGGAAACGGTGGGGGAATTGGCGTTAGTCCCCGAAAGCGAATGGCTGAAAAATCTGCGCGGGCGTTTGATCAACAGCGATGATCCGGTGGTATTAAGCTATCCGGCGTTCCCGTTCGTGTTCGATTTCCCGCTTGCGGTGTGGGCCGAACCGACCACGCCCGCCACCCCACCGCCGATCAGCGCGGCTGACACGCAAACCGCTGTCGGCGCGCTGGCGAATTGGCTGCTTGCGCCCGCGCAGCAAGCCCGCTTGGCAGATTTCGGGCTGCGTCCGCCGCAAGGGGCGCGGGCGGAAACGCTTCCGGCGGAAGATGCGGCGCTGTTCGTCACGGGCGCGAATTACGGGGCACAGCTTCTCCCTGATATGACTACGCCAATTCAAGCGCCGTCGCGCAGCGATTTGCAGCGCCTGCTGTCGTGGGCGAATGCGTATATCCGATAGGAAACTAGAACGAAGGGATCAAGACCTATCGTTAGAAAAAAGAACAGAGGGGTCAAGACCCCTCCCTACCGTGTATTTGGATTGATTGACACAAAAGGAAGTGTATGAAAGCCTTTCCTCAACAGCCGAAGAATTTTCTGTCGCTCATTCTCAGCGCGATCTTGCTGCTGATCCTCACCGCGTGCGGGGGAGACAGCGGCACACAACCCACGCCGCAAGCGAGCGCGTGCGCGCCAAACGCCGTGCAGATCAGCATCGTGTACGCGCCGGAAAGCGAGCAGTATCTCCCGCAAGTGATGGGGGATTTCAACCGCGCGTATGCACAGGGGCGGAATCCGGTGACGGGGCAAAATCTCGCATCGGGCGAAGCGCGCATCTGCATCACCGGGCGCAACGCCTCATCGGGCACGGTCATGCAGGGGATCGTCAACGCGATCATCGCGCCCAACAATCAGAATGTCGAGCGCCCGACGATTTACTCGCCATCGGTGAGTCACTGGCTGGCGCTGGCGAACTATCAAAGTGGTCGGCAAATCTTCGATATGTCGAATGTGCGCGGCACGGCGCTTGCGCCTGTTGTCATGGCGATCTGGGAGAGCCGCTTGAACGCGATCCGCGAGACAGTCGGCTATGAGGATATTGGGTGGGAAGAACTGCTCGGCGTGCTGAACAGCCCGAACGGTTGGCAAGATTACGGCATCGCGAATGGTCGCCGCACCGTGTTCTACGGTCACACTGACCCGCTGGTGAGTTCGACGGCGCTTTCCACACTGATTTCAGAATTTTATGCCAGCGCGCGCGCCAATGGATTCACTGGACGGCGGCTGGAACTCGAACAGGTACGCGACGAGAACATTCAACAGGGCGTGCGTGAGCTTGAGGCACTGATCCGCCACTATTCGACGCGGACAACGGAATTCCGCGAATACATCGCGCAGGGGCCGGACTATCTCGACTTTGTAGCGCTGGAAGAAAATGACCTGATCTACATCAATCTCGGTCAAACGCGCGAAGGTCAACCACCAGAACGGTTGGTGGCGCTGTATCCCAAAGAAGGCACGTTCTGGCACGAACACCCGATGGGGATTGTCAACGCGGATTGGACGACTCCCGAACAGCGCGCCGCCGCCAGCGTGTTTGTCGATTACGTGCTTACGCCGGAAGTCCAGCGCACGATCATGAGCTATGGATTCCGTCCGGCGAACCCGGATGTGGCGCTCGACTATCCGTTTGTGGAAGAAAACGGAGTTGACCCCACACAGCCGCGCGCGATTCTTGATGTGCCAGCGCCGGATGTGATTGCCGCGATTCAGCAGAGTTGGGCGTTCGTCAAGAAGCAAGCGGACATTATGCTGCTGATCGACGTGTCCGGCTCGATGCAAGATGAGGACAAGATTGACCAAGCGATTGAAGCGGCGCAAGCGTTCTTGGATAACATGGAGCCGACCAACCGCGTTGGGCTGGCGATCTTCAGCGACGATATTGCCTTCCGCGTGCAGTTGGACAACTTCGAGTCGGTGGAGCAAACGCTGCGCTCGAATATTCGGTCACTGAGAGCTGAAGGCGGAACGGAACTATACGCCGCTGTGCGCGACACCATCGAATACATCACCGAGAACAGCGACGAGAACCGCATCCGCGCTGTCGTGCTGTTGAGCGACGGTGAGGATACGGGCGATAAAGGCATCTCGCTGAACGACGCGATCCGGGCGATTGAAGCCAGCCGCAACGATCTGAATCCCGTGATCCTGATCCCGGTGGCGTATGGGAGCAACGCGGATGTGAACGCACTCAATTCGATGGCACGAGCGAGCAATACCCGCGTGCAATCGGGCGATCCGCAGAGCATTCTCGGCGTGCTGGAGATCATCAGCAGCTACTTCTAGAACCTCACCCCCTGACCCCACCCCCGTCCCCTCCCCGAATTCAGGGAGGGGAGAAAAAATGGTTTCCTCCCTGTTCGGCATGGGTCGGGCAGGGATGGGGTGATCCGCGATGCACCAAAATGTGCATGTTTTTGTGACACATCTTCGAGCGTTCTCCCGTGAGGGTTAGAAAAGATATGACACAGGGCAAAATCACTTACGGGAGGATGTGTCCCCATGTGACCGTTTTGACAAAACTTTGGGTGCTTGGATTAG
Organism: Anaerolineae bacterium; assembly: GCA_034434595.1. Lineage (GTDB taxonomy): Bacteria > Chloroflexota > Anaerolineae > Aggregatilineales > Phototrophicaceae > Flexifilum. Next base: position 33,334 of record DAOTZD010000007.1, on the reverse strand, counting down.
GTTAGAAAACGGTTTTTGGATTGCGGGTGAGTAGGTGCGTAATAAGAAGCAAAAAGCGACCCACCTTGTGGGTCGCTCGCTCATAAACTTTGAGATGTGTTGCGGGTGCTGCGCTACTCCCTAGCGGATGACATTTTCGATGGGGATGTAAACCGGGTCGGCATCGCAGGCAATCCAGACTTTGGCATAGCTCTCGCCAAATTCGGAGATATACCATGTGCCGGGTGGCAGGTTAAATCCGGTATAGCTGTCGGCATTTGGCGCGAAGAACGCCAGCGCACCCGCAGGAACATTGTAGACCACCGCGCTTGCCGGAAGCGGATAGCGGCATTGAGCAGCGCCGCTGTAGCTCAAATCGTCGATTGCCGCACAGCCCGTCCCCGTACCATCACCGATTACGAGTTGATCAAAGTCGCCCGTGATAGTCGCGGTAGAGCCAAACGGTCCCGAAAAGAACTCATTGCTGACCAGATTTCCGCCGCTATAAACATCCACCGTTAAGCCATCATCGTATGATGCCCAGATAAAACTCACGCTGGACTGACTGGTCGCAAACGTGACGGTCAAGGTATCACCGCCAGGGCATCCGTCACCCGGACCCAGCAAGTGCACTGTCCCCAGTGGGGAGCCGTCATTCACAAGCCAATCTGCGCTACTAAACGTGACACCGGGATAGCTAAGGGTGTTCACTGAGGCACCAAGCGTGGCATCTTCAAAATTGAGGAGTGCCGCAGCAAAAACAGGTAAAGCTACAAAGATCATGAGGAGCAAAAGGATCGCGGAACCAACCAGCACTTTACGTGGCATATGACCTCCATTGAATTTCTAGTAATGAGATTTAATTATAGCTTTAAACTGGTAGGTTTGATCAAATCGGCATTCGGAAGCGTTGGCGGCGATTGAGGAATGGCGCAGAAAGTGGAGGTGGTAACTCTGCGCGCACCGAAGGAGGCTGAAGCTGGCTGTAAAGTGTCTGAAAGTGAATGTGAGTCAAATATTTGGCGTTTTGAAGGTTGTTTTGGGCGGGCAGCTCACGAGCCGCCCCTACAAGTGGTGTGTTTGTGACAAAGCGGAGTCGAGCAAACAACTGCGGACGCGCAGGACGAAACAAGTTTCGTTCGCGTCCCTACTTATCTACTTCTGAATTGCCCCCCATCCCCTTTGCTGATACCATTACGGCGACTTTGTGAAGTTCATCACAGGAAATGACTTGTGGACTCGTTCGCCGCCCCCGACTCAACCCGCCCATCACTAACATTTGAACGCGCCGCGCCGATCTTTTTGCTGACGCTGGTGGATGTGCTTGGCTTGTCGCTGATTCTGCCGCTGCTGCACCTGTACGCCGCGCGCTTTAGCGCCACGCCGTTTGAAATTGGCGTGGTGATGGCAGCGTTCCCGCTGGCACAGTTGATCGGCGTGCCATTTATGGGCGCGCTGTCGGATCGGTTTGGGCGCAAGCCGCTTTTGCTCATCAGCCAAATTACGACATGCATCGGGTTTATTCTGCTGGGCGCGGCGACGACGCTGCCGATGGTGATCTTCTCGCGCGTGCTGGATGGCTTATTCGGCGCGAATCTTGCGACGGCGCAAGCGGCGATCAGCGACGTGACCGACGACAAAACGCGCGCGCAGGGACTCGGCTTGACGGGCGCGGCATTCGGCTTGGGGTTCATCTTCGGTCCGCTGATTTCGCTGGTGGCGCTGGAATTTACGGATGATCTGGCGATTCCGGCGTATATCGCGGCGGGCTATTCGTTCGTGTCCATCGTGATCACGCTGTTCATGTTCCGCGAGACCAACCCGCCGGAAATGCGCGCGGCGCGGCTGGCGGCAAAAGCGAATCAGCCGCGCACGCCGCTGCGCGGGCAGTTGATCGTCATCAGCGTCCTATTGGTCGCGCAGCAGGTGGTCTTTTTCGGGTTTGAAACGCTGCTTGGCTTGTTTACGTTGAGTCAGTTGGGCTTGATGGGTCAGGGCAATTCGCTGATCTTCATCGTGGTGGGCGTGACGCTGGTGTTTGTGCAGCTTCGCTTGATCGGCAAATGGAGTCGGCGCTATGGCGAACGCAATCTCGCGGTCATGGCAATGGCGTTGATCGGCGTGGGGCTGATTTTGCTCTCGTTTACGCCGCGCACGCCGCACCCGCTGTACATTCGCCAGATTGTCGAGCGCAAACTGGTCGATCAGAACATCTCCAGCGCCGAAGCGGTCTTGGGCGATATTCCTATTGATCTGCCGCCGGATGAAACGCGCGGATTGGGCGGGATCGTGTGGACGGTAATCGTGATCGTCCCCATCGCGATTGGATCGGGCTTGATCCGCCCCGCGCTAAACAGTTTGCTCACGCGGCGCGCCCCACCCGCCGAATATGGGCGCATGTTGGGGATCAGTTCGGCGCTTGTCAGCGGCGCGAACGCGGCTGCGCCGCTGTTGGGGGCATATCTCTTTCAACAGGCGGGGGCAACCTTCCCCTATTTGGTCGGGGGGCTGATGATGAGTGCGTTAGCGATCTTGAGCGTGCGTGTGCTTCAACCCTTGCCGCACACCAGCGGATCGAGTCAAAATGAGTGATATAACGTCGATCAACATCCATAACGGAAACAGTGTGTAGTAGGAGCAGGTGGATATGGCAAAAATCGGGCTGTTTTATGGCAGCAATACAGGCAACACCGAAGCGGTGAGCTACCAGATGAAAGACGAGTTTGACAAGCGCCGCCCCGGTTTGGTTGAGGTGTTCAATATTGGCGCGTCCACGCCGGAACAATTGTTGAGCTTCGACTACCTGATTTTCGGCATCCCGACATGGAACACGGGTCAGCTTCAGGACGACTGGGATGCATTTATGCCCAAACTTCGCAAGATGGATTTCAACGGCAAGCGTGTCGCCATCTTCGGCTTGGGCGACCAAAACGGGTACGGGTTCAACTTTCTGGATGGGGTTGGCACGTTGGGCGATGCGGTTATGGAGCGCGGCGCAGAAGTGTACGGTTTGTGGCGCATTGGCGGGGCGTACCAGTTTGAAGAAAGCAAGGCACAAGTCGAAGATCATTTCTTGGGCTTGGGTATCGATCAAGAAGGGCAGGCGGACAGCACCGCCAAGCGCATCCAAGATTGGGTGACGCAAGTTCTGCGCGAGTGGGAATTGTAAAAGTTGCCCTCACCCCACTTTTACCCTGTCTCAGCTCTTTAGACCCCGACAGTTAAGGGGAAAGAGGTAGACTCATCCCCGTGTATCTTGCACGGCAACGTGGGAACACGGGGAGGGGGCGGGGGTGAAGGCTAATATCTTTACGCCCCCACCTTCGCAAACTTCGGCAGGATATTCTTGCCGTATTCCTCGACCATGCGCTCCTCGTCACCCACCATCAGGTAGATGTTGTACTGCGTCACGCCAATCGACTGAAGTTCGCGCAGCTTGGCGATATGCGCGTCCACATCGCCCAAAATGCCGAAGCTGTCGATGATGTCGTCTTTGATGAAGCCAAGGTGGTCCGCGTCTTTGTCGGCATGGTGGCGATAGTCGTAACCCTTGCGCCCTTCAATGTAGTCGGTGAGGCGCTGCGGGATACCACCGCCGCCATCGCGCCCGTAACGTTCGACCAAATCCGCGACATGGTTGCCAACCATCGCCGGGAACCAGCGCGTTTGTTCGCGGGCTTTCTGCATATCACCCACCCACACGGGCGCGGCGCTCATCACTTTGAACTTGGACATATCGCGTCCAGCGGCTTCGCCTGCCGCTTTCGCTTGGCTGGTAAACCAGTTCACCAGCCACGGATCGGCAAGCTGAATGATCAAGCCGTCGCCGTGTTCGCCCGCCGCCGCCAGCGCCTTGGGACCATACGCCGCATACCACACGGGGAGTTCATAGCCGTTCGCCCATGGGATTTGCACAGGCGCGTAATCGGCGCTGTACTGCACGCTTTCGCCGCGCACCATCTTCTTGACGCTCTCGGCAAATTCGACCATGCGCTCGACGGTTTCCGGCTTTTTACCAAGCATTCGCCGGGAACTGTCGCCGCGCCCAATTCCTAAATCGAAACGCCCGCCGCTTTGTTGGGCGAGTGTAGCGAACAAACTCGCCGCGACTGACCAATCGCGGACAGCGGGGTTGGTCACGCACGGACCAAAGCGCATGTTCGTCGTATGTTCCATGCACATCGCCATGGTGACGTAACATTCGCGCCACAGCACATGCGAATCAAAAAACCATGCGTAGGTGAATCCCGCCTGCTCCGCCAGCTTACACAGGTTGACTGTGCGGCGGGGATCGATATCGCCCTTAAATGTGATCGCAAATTCCATGAGATTACTCCGTCGATGTGGATACTCTAGCAATGACGCATTTTTGTCTAAGTATATCCATTCAGCGCGATTTGAGTGAGCGACACATGCGATCCAATCCGACTTCCAGCAAAGATCGGGGACAGGCGAAGTTCAAGCGCACATGACCTTCGCCGCCTGTGCCGAAGGTCGCGCCGTCGTTCAGCCCAACTTTTGCGTGTTCCAAAAAGAACTGCTGCGGCGAAACCGGCAGATCATAGCGGCTGAAATCGATCCACGCGAGATATGTGCCTTCGTTGTGCGTGACGGCGGCATCGGGCATATTGTCACGGACATAGGCGCTCACATAGTCACGATTGTCCGCGAGATACGCCAGCACGTGATCGAGCCATTCCTGCCCGTCACGGTAGGCGGCTTCGGCTGCCGTGAAGCCCATCAAATTGACGAACGCGCCGTTCGCCCATACCATGCCCATCAGCTTCGCGCGTAGATCGTCATTGGGGATGACTGCCATCCCACACGACAATCCCGCGACATTGAACGTCTTGCTTGGCGCGATCAGCGTGATGGTGCGGTTAGCGATCTCCGGCGAAATCGACGCGATGCTGATGTGCTGGTTGGGCGCGAATACCAAATCGCAGTGAATTTCATCGCTCACGATGAGCAGATCATGTTTGAGGGCGAATGCGCCAATCTGTTCCAATTCCGCGCGGGTGAACACGCGCCCAGTCGGGTTATGGGGATTGCACAGCAGAAAGATTTTGCTCTGCGGCGTGATCGCCGCTTCGAGCGCGTCAAAGTCGAATTGACAGCGAATCACCGAACCTTCTCGCCATTCGATCATCGGCGCGGATTGCAGTACGCGCCCACCGTTTCCCGGTGCGCTCAAAAATGGGGGATAAATCGGCGGCGCGGCGATCACGCCCGCGCCCATATCGCCAAACGCGCGGCAGATCAAGTTGAGCGCGACGACTAATCCGGGCAGAAAAATGATGTGCGACGGATCGATGTGCATGGCGTGGCGCTGTGCCAGCCGATCCACAATGAGCGCGCGCAGCGGCGGCGAATCGAACTGGTAGCCGTACACGCCGTGATCGGCACGCTGGCGCAGTGCCCGGATGACAGGTTCAGGCGAGACAAAATCCATATCCGCGACCCACATCGGCAGCACATCTTCTGCGAACCAATTCCATTTTGTGCTGTGCGTCGTGCGCCGTTCAATAGGGATGTCAAAGTTGTAGACGGTCATAGGGGATGTACTCGTAAAATTGTTTGTGTCGAAGAGCGCGCCTGAGTATACCGTTTCGCGGATTAGCTTGCTTATGCGGGTTTGGGGATGGTATGGTTGTGCGCTGTGAATGATCACTTGAAGGTGTGATATTGATGATAAATCGCGGTTTGCGTCGGTGGAGCTGGTGGACTGCGCTTGCGGGTATCTTACTGGGCGCGGCAGTCGTGCGCTATGTTGGCTATAACTTTAGTCTGCCTTATGTCGATCATCCAGATGAAGCGGTGTATAACCTTGCCGGGCGCATGGTGATCGATTTTGGTTCACCGATGCCGCTGGGGATGCACGGGTATCCGCCGGGGATTATCGCTGTGAACATGGTGCTGCTGCGCGCATTCCACAACCCTGCCGATCCACCTTCGACTGTGCTTTGGATCATCCGTTTACTTTCGATCACGTTCAGTGTGGCGGCGCTCATCGTCGTGGCGATCACGTTACGGCGCTTGGGCAGCCCATTCGCAGGATTGATCGCCGCGTTCATATGGGGGGGCAGTCCGCTGGCAGTCGAATACAGCCGGTACGCCACCGCTGACAGCTTCGTGACCTTCTTCAGCCTACTCGCGCTCTCGCTCACGCTCATTGGCACGCGCGAACGCCGCAAAAGCATGATCGACATGGGCGTGTACGCGATCATGTTGGCGATAGTGTTTAAATATCAAGCCGTTCTTTTGCTCCCATTGGTGGTGGCGATCCCGCTGACACAGTGGTTCGGGCAAGGCACGGATCGTCGCGTATGGGTGCGCGCGTGGGCGGCAAACCTGTTCAAGCTGGGGTTGTTCTTCTTCTGGCTGATTGTGCTGTTCCCCGCGCTCGAAGCGGATCAATCACCGTATTGGTCTGCATCTGGCACGCGCTTCAGCATTCCCACACCGCAAACCATCGCCGCCAACCTACGCATGGTCACACGCATTGCGTCCAATGTATTTTGGCTCATCGGGTTTAGTGGATTACTGCTGCTGTTCGTCCCGAATATACGGCGGCGCGTGTCGCTGCTCGCTGCTGGCGGGATCGGCGGCGGGGCGCTGCTGTGGATGATCGGCGTAAGTTTTTATGGTCCGCAAGGACAAGAAGAATTTCGCCAATTCATCACGGCGGCGGTACTGCTGGCGACGCTCGCGGCATTCGGCGTGAACCTGTGGACACTGGCGCTGGTGGATGGGCTTGCATCCCGGTTGAAGCAGATACCGGAACGGGCGCGCATCAGCGTGGGGTATGCCGCTGTCGCGCTGCTTGTGCTGATTTTACATCTGCCACAGGTGCGCGGATCGATTGCGAACGCACGACAGCACACCCTGCCGGATCGCCGCAACGATCTAGCGCATTACATGAACGCGAGTCTGCCATCGGGCGGCTACATCAGCAATCTTGATAATCACAAGACCTTCAACCGCGATTGGGGCGGCTATACAGGGGATACGTCATTTCCACACGTACAAACGGCGGTGCTTGGCACGCAGTCCGTCGCCTACTGGCGTGAACAGGGCGTGACCTACGCAATTGTTTCGTGGGATGACTACCAAACCTTATTGGCGCGCGACGATTATCAAGCCGAATTAGCGCAGACCTTAGTGCTGAAACAGTACCCCCATGACCCGAACTACCGTGATCGGGGGATGTTGGTGCTGCGCCTCACACCTATTCAAACGCCGCTCACCGAACCGATCTCGCTGGGGGGTGTGGCGTATTTGGGCTATGACCTTGAGGATCAGCGAGTGCGAGCGGGCGAAAGCATGACATTTACGCTTTACTGGCGCGCCGAACAACGCCCCACCTGTGACGCTGCGGTGTTCAATCACTTGGTCGATGCGTCAGGGGAAATCGTCGCGCAAATTGATGGCGTTCCGGTGAGTTTGCTCCGCCCCACCACGACATGGGATGACCCGACAGAGACACTGGTCAGCCAGCCGTTTACACTCGTGATTCCCGATGATATGCCAGCGGGCGATTATACCCTCCGCACGGGCTTGTACTGCCGTGACAGCGGCGCGCGCTTGAGCGCAGCAGATGGAAGCGACTTTGTGCCGTTGTTCACGTTGAATGTGGAAGGCACATGAAGTTGTTCATCACACTAGCTTCGGCTGCATAACTCCGCCGCCGTGATTCCCGCCGTTGGTACGCTTGTAATCCGCCGCTTGGTCGATCAGCTCTTTCGCGCTTTGGTAGCCGCTTTCGTTGAGCGTACCGAGCATCGCCGCGAGTTCTTCGATGCGCTGGAAATCTTGGGTGAGCGCCACGATTTGCGTATGCGTGCGTCCATCATCAATCAGTTTCATCACGCGGTAGTGACGGTCAGCGTAGCCCGCCAACTGCGCGAGATGCGTCACCACCATCACCTGATGTTCGCGCGTGAGCGCCCAGAGCTTTTCACCAACAGTAGTCCCCACACGCCCGCCGATTCCCTGATCGATTTCGTCGAAGATCAGTGTAGGCGTATGATCGGCTTGGCTTAACACGCGCTTGAGTGCCAGCATGATGCGCGCCGCTTCGCCGCCAGACGCGACTTTCGCCAGCGGACGCAGCGGTTCACCGGGATTGGCGCTCATCAAAAATTCGACGTTATCAATACCCGTCGCATCGAACGCCACCCGCCGATCCCCAACATAGCATCCCTCATCAGGATCATCATCCTGTTCAATGTTGACTTCAAACTGCGTTTTGCTCATGCGGAGATCGGCAAGTTCGGTCACAATGTTCGCGGCGAGCTTTTGCGCCGCCGCTGCCCGCGCCTTGCTGATCTTCGACGCTTGGTCGCCCACCTGCTTGAGGAGTTTGGTTTCTTTTTCGCGCAGTTCTTTCAGGTGTTCTTCGCTGTTTTCGATGTTTTCCAGTTCGACACGCGCTTTATCCGCATAGGCGATCACGGCTTCAATGGTGCCGCCGTAGCGTTTCTTCATCGTGTTGAGAGTTTGCAAGCGTTCTTCAATTTCATCAAGACGACCCGGGCTAAATTCGATAGAATCGGCGTAGCGCCGGAGCGACTTAGCGAGTTCATCGGCTTGCGCCGCCGCTTCTTCCGCCAGTGTTTCATCGTCTTTGATGGCGGGGTCGATACCTGATAATTTGCCCAACAGCGCGCACACCGTCATCAACTGCTCGACAGCGCCCGTCTGCCCGCCAATCGAATCTTCGCCATAAAGCGCGGTCAGCGCTTCGGCGGTGAGTTTGGCAAGCTGTTCGCTGTTGGAAAGGCGGTTGCGCTCCGCTTTGAGTTCTTCATCTTCACCGGGGACGAGTTCCGCCGCGTCGATTTCTTCAATATCGCTTCGCAGCCGATCCGCCCGCCGTTTGAGCGCCGCCTCATCTTCAAGCAGAGTCTTGATCTCGCGGCGCACTTCGTTCACCTGCGTGACCAGATGCGCCAGCGTATGCCGCCACTCCATGATGTTGGCGTAGCGATCCAGCAGATCGATATGCGACGCACGTTTGAGCAGGGAAAGATGCGCGCTCTGTCCATGTACATCCACCAGCAGAGCGCCTACTTCATTCAGCACTTCTTGGTTGACCGTCGTGCCGTTAATGCGCGACATTGACCGCCCATTGGAGCGCAGTTCACGGTAAATTGACAGCGCTGTTACCGGCGCGTCATCGATCAGGTCTTCCCGCTGCAAAATGGGACGCAGCGCCGCCGCCGTTTGATCGTTAAGCGTGAAGGTCGCTTCGATAACGGCTTTTTCCGCGCCAGAACGCACAAACGATGGATCGGCTTTCGCGCCAAGCAGCAGTTCAACCGCGTCGATGATGATCGATTTGCCCGCGCCCGTTTCGCCCGTAATCACGTTCAGACCGGGCGCGAAGGTCAGTTCTAGTTGATCGATGATGGCGAAGTTGCTTATCCGCAGTTCTTCCAGCATGGTGTTAAAACACGTCCCTTAGTACAAACCGATTTTCGATTACAGTTTCATCCGGTAGCGCCCGTACACGGCGAACGCGATTAGCCCGATCAAGATCAGCGTGCCAATATCGCTGAAAATGCCGCTCACAATCACATCGAGCGAAATCGGCGGAATGTTGATGTTTCCCGCCGCCCCGCCCATCTGCCGCAGGGCTTCCGCAACAGCACTGTTATAGCGAATGATGACCGTCAGCCCGGCACCTGCCAGCCCGCCGATCACGGCGGCTGCTCCGGCGATGGTGTGCGAATAGCGCGAACGCCGCCGCCCGGTTGCCCGCAGTGCCACTTCGCTGATTGCGCCGCCGAGTGGCAGCCCCGCGATGATGGCGATCCAAATGCCGAACGGAAACTGTCCCAACACCGCCGCCGCGATGCCAGTCAGCACCGCGCACACGGCGAACGTCACAATGTCGTCAGCAGAGTTGGCGGTGAAGAACTTGCTTTCTTGCCCGCGAACACATTCTTTGCAGCGATAGCCCACAGGCGTGCGAACCGCGCACTCGACACACATCAATCGGTTGCAGGAAATACAACGCAGACCGGTTTCACGGTCTGGGTGAACAGCGCAAAACGTCGCGCCTTCTTCGTGAGTGTTGTCCAATTGAGTCATGTGGTTTCAACCTGCATTTTATGTCTGTGTTGGCGCGGTTACGCGCGGTTCTAAACGGTCAAGCAGCGAACGATAGAAATAATTCCGGTCCCGCAAACGAATGAACTGCGCGCTTAAATCGCTCGCTTGTATGCGAATGCTATCACCGGGGCTTAAGGCGCATAAGCGCGTCCCATCCACCGACAGCACCGGATCAGACTCCATATCCGACGACACATTGACTTCGATTTTCGCCCCTTCCGGCAGCACAATCGGGCGGTCAAGGCTCAAGTGCGGCGCGACGGGGACCATCAAAATATTGCGAAGTTCGGGCGGGAGAATTGGTCCGCCTGTCGCCAGCGCATATGCCGTTGATCCCGTCGCTGTGGAGATGATCAGCGCGTCGGCGTTGTAGGTTGTCGTCCAAAGCCCGTCGATGTACGTCGGCAGGCGGATCATGCGCGTGACGTTGCCGCGGCTGATCACGGCATCATTCAAGGCAACTGATGGCGCGCACGGCGGTTGATCGCGCGATACTGCCCGCTGAACCGTGACTTCAATCATCATGCGGCGTTCTACCCAACCGCGCCCTTGCAACAGAGGATCAACTGCGTTGTCCCATTCATCAGGATCATGAATTTCCGTCAAAAAGCCAAGATACCCCATGTTCACGCCCAACACGGGGACTTCATGCTGCGCGCCGACACGCGCCGCCCGCAGCATCGCGCCATCGCCGCCAATCGCCACCAGCAGATCGCTGTGCGCCACCCGTTCGTGAATATCGGCTTCCGTCCAGCGGGTCGCCAGCCAGTGATCCACCCCGCGCGCCAACAGCGATTGCGCGATACGTTCCGCGACGGGCGCGGTCAGCGGGCGATTTGGGTGTGCCAACACGCCAATGCGCCGGAAAGCGGGCTGCGTTCCATCGACAAGACTCGTTTTCGGTGTGTGTGCTGTCACCCATCCCCCAGCGTAACTGTCTGTGTATTTTAGTGTAGCGCCGCCCTGTGTTGAATGCTATGGCGGTATGCTGAGCATTCGCACAATTTTACACTGCTAAGGATAGCACGAATGTTCGCTTTCGCACAGACGGGATAAGGGTTCGATTCTCGCATGAAGATAGATAGAAAACAGTGGGAGTTTATTTCAGCTTCTTTTGCAATTCCGTGATTTTTTTACGCGCATCCGCGATGCTGCCCGCCGCCGAATCGCCGTTGAGGTCGATGTAACGCTGGAAATCGTCGATGGCGTTTTGATAGCGTTTATCGGCTTCGTAGATGATGCCGCGCAGCCAATAGGTATTCGCGGACTGCTTGATACCCAACGAGATCGTCGCGTCGGAAATCGCGTTGGCATATTTGCCCAATTGATAGTATGCCCACGCCCGCACATTGTAGCTGAAGTTATCGACTGGATTGAGCGCGATTGCGCGGTCACAATCTTCGACGGCTTCGTTCGATTTCCATGTGTAGTAGTAGTTGACAGCGCGTTGAGCATACGCTTCGGCATAATTCGGGTCAAACTGAAGAATTTGGTTACATAAAATGAGGGATTCATCATATTTTTGGGCGGTGCTGGCTTCACGAGCGCGCTTGAGCAGGTCTTGCAGCACCTCTCTCGAAACGGCAGGGGGGGTGGGCGACACATGATAATTTGATGCCGTATTCGCGTGTGCTGGCTGATATGTCTGCGCGGGCGGTGGGGGCGGCGGGGTGAAATGCAGCGCCTGCTCCATGGCGTGGATGGTGCGTTCGATCTCGTCGTAAAACGAGCGACCATCGCTCAAGATCGCCGCGTTAATGTCGCACAGCGGCTTAAGATCGGGCGGCATGTCGCGGCGCGCGGGGAACGGCGCATTATTGATGCAGATCGGCAGCACGGGCTTGCGCTGCTGCATCGCCGTTTGCAGTTCAATTCGCACGAAGTCGCGGTCTTCGTCGGCTTCTTTCTGACGCAGCATTTCCAGCCATTTGTCGCCCACAATCATGATGACCGCATCCACTTTAGCAATGTGTTCTTTGATGTAGTCTTCAAAGCGCACGAACGGCGGAAGATTATCAAAATCCATAAACACGTTGTCGCGCCCGTAGCGTTGAATCAGCCAATCTCGGATACGCAGCACAAACGGGCGATTATCGGCTTGGCGGTAGCTGATGAAAATCTTCGGCTGTGTCATGGTGCGTGACCCCGTGCGCTAGTGGGATATGTATTCAGTATAGCGCAAGAATGGTTTGATCTGCGGAATTAGGAGATTAGCGCTTATACGTTGACCACTTCGCGCACAGGAATCGAAAATTCCGGCAGTAGATCGCTCCCTGTGAGCGTGTCATTTGCCGTGAGGATCAGGTCTTCATCTCGCGTGTACACTTCGATCAACTGCTGTTCGGGCAGCACCAGCCACACGTGAGTCGATCCGTGGGCAAGGTAGTGCGCTGAAGTTGAACACCCATGGCGGTAAACCTCTCACAACAACTGTGCCCCTATTAAAAAGTAAACACGCGGCGATGAGTCATTCATCGCCGCGTGCTAAAGTAGGATATGCAATTTGGCGCGCGACTTTTACGTCGCTTTTGCTTTTTGCGCGGCAGGGGCGCTGCGCCGACGCAGTAAGAAAATCACCAGCGCGACGACAAACCCGACAGCCGATACCGTTTGCCACAGGTTGACTCCGGCGACAATCGTCACTTCCACGCGAATGAATTCGAGCAGGAAGCGGATTACGCAGTACTGCATCACCCACAGCAGGAAAATATCGCCTTGACGGAGCATCCCCCGCTTGCGCTGCCACAGCCACAGCAGGACGAAGAACGCGACCAGATTCCACAGCGATTCATACAAGAAGATTGGGTGGAAGCGCGTCGTATCCAGCGGGTAATCGACCAAACTGCGATACGGATCGACACGTTTATCGCTGGGGATATTCAAGCCCCATGGGAGCGTGGTTACAGTCCCGTATAGTTCTTGGTTGATGTAGTTTGCCCACCGCCCAATCGACTGACCCAGCGGGAGCGTGATCCCGGCAATATCCATCCAATAAGGCATGTTGAGCTTGTTGCGCCGCATGTACAGATACGCGCCCAAGCCGCCGCCGACCACCGCCCCGAAGATGTTCAGCCCGCCCGCCCAAATCGCCAGCGGACCATTGGTGAAGTTAAAAATGTTGTCCGGCGAAAAGTACCATGCTGTCGTTAAGCCCTGCGCGACAGCCGACTGCGGCGGGGCAAGGACGTAGAAAAGGCGGGCGAAAATGATCGCCGGAATGATTGCCCATGTGAGCGCGCCCCAGATATGATCCGGGTCTTGCTTATCACGCTTTGCTAACCGTGCCGCCAAAAACGCGGCGATCAGCATCGCAGTGACGATAATGATTCCGTAGTAGCGAATCTGAAGATTCGCGCCCAACCAGCCTTGCGTGGCAAGTTCAATGTATTCTGCTCTAAAATTCATAAGAAGCCCCTACGTGAAAGTGTGGTGTCATCGCGCCAACCCGCGCGACGTTGATTGAACCTGTTCAGTAACGCTTATTTATCCAAATGACGATACACGTACCATAACCGCTGCACCCCCGTGATATTGGTGCCGACTGCCAGCACCCACAGCATCGGAATCAACAGCGGCGGCACAAGCAGCATGATCAGCAGCGCAATCACGCGCTCGAAGCGCGAGAACAAACCGATTTTGACGCTTAAGCCTGCTTCGCCTGCACGCGCGCGTACATAACTGACGACGAAACTGCCCATCAGCGCGGCTAAGGATAGCAGTAGGTTATCCAACTGGTCAAGTGACGCAAAAGAATACGCCAGCGCCCCGAAGATCAAGCCATCGGCGTAGCGGTCAAGGGATGAATCCAGCACCGCGCCAAAGCGATCCGCGCGCGCCATGGCGCGCGCGACTGCGCCATCGAGCGCGTCAAGCGGCAGACTGATCACCAGCAGCCACCCGCCAATGACCAATTCCCCGCGCGCAATACAGAACGCCGCCAGCGCAACAATCCCTAAGCCCGCAATCGTGATCGTATCGGGGTGGATGCCCATGCCATGCACAGTTTCTCCCGCGCGGCGGGTAATGCCGCCAAACAGGTTTCGCATCCGGTCAGATAGCGTGGTAGCAGATGGGGGATGAGTCATGGGTGAATGATTCGCGTCGGTCAGGTGATCAAACGGGGAAAGTATAACACCTTGTAGGGGTTTGAGGAAACGCGAATGTTTCAACCCAACTCGATTTGTTCCCGCGCATATCGCGCCGCCGTGCGAATCGTCTGCGTGTGGATCGTCACAATATCATCCACATTCCGCGCGTAGCCGCCCGCCATCGCCACCGCGACGGGCAGTCCTGCTTCACGACACAGCCCGAACACGATCTCGTCGCGCTGCGCCAGTCCCGCCATCGACACCTTCATCCGCCCCAGTCGATCCCCCTCGTAGGGATCAGCCCCCGCGAGATAAATCGCCAGTTCGGCATTCGCCATCGCAATCGCCCGCCGCGTCCCTTCTTCCACCGCCGCGAGATACATCTCATCGGTTGCCCAATCGGGCAGTTCCACATCGAGATCGCTTTTCTGCTTCTCCAGCGGGAAATTGTTCGCGCCATGCACCGAAAATGTGAACACGCTCGAATCCCCCGCGAAGATCGCCGCCGTGCCATCGCCTTGATGCACATCACAGTCGATGATCACCACACGCTTGACGCGCCCCTCGGCTTGCATCGCCCGCGCCCCTACCGCCGCATCGTTGAACACGCAGTAGCCCGCGCCGTGATCTGGAAAAGCGTGATGTGTCCCCCCTGCCAAATTGACTGCCACCCCTTCAACCAGCGCGGCGCGGCATGCGGCAATCGTCGCCCCGCTGGATCGGCGTGAGCGTTCGATCATGGCAGGCGACCACGGAAACCCGATGCGGCGCATCTCGCGGTCTGTCAGCAAGCCGTTCGTCGCGCGGTAGACGTAATCCGGCAGGTGCGCGCGCAAAAGCTGCTCATCCGTCGCTGGATCAGGGACGTGCAGGTTGTCCGGCGAGAGAATATTCTCTTGGATCACCCGCTGTCGCAGCAGCGTGTATTTTGACATGGGGAAGCGGTGTTCGGGCGGGAGCGGCAGCACAAACGTATCCGAATAAAAAGCGCGCATTTAGCAATCCTGATGATGAGCTAATGCGCGCTATGGTAGCGACTATTGGTGAGTTTTTGGTAAAAATGGCTGCTCGGTGACGAGATCGAAGCCAAGCGCGTGCGCGGTTTCACTCGCCTGTTTGTGAATGAGGATGGCGACTGCCCAGACGATTTCCAACGCCATCGAAAGTGTCACAATTTCCAGCTTGTCCAGTTTGTTGGTGCAGACCATTTCTGCGATGCGCGTGTAAAGCAGGGCGTATTCACCAAAATGGTCGCGTGGATTCTGACGATCATTCAGGTTGAGTTCACCGCGCAATTGTGCGGTTGTTCGTTCCCACAATCCAAGATAGAGTTTGTCAGTGGCTTGTGAATACAGTGAATCTGGTGCGTCGATAACAGCCGCTTTGAGGGCTTCAACAAACTGCTTGCGCGTGATAATTCCTTGTATACGCGCTTCGATCCATGTGTCAGATTTGCCTTGACGGCGATATTTGCCGCCAACACGTTCTAAGGCTTGTTTCAATTCTTCTTCTGGGTCGGCACCTTCTTCGAGTCGTTCTGCGCCGACCTGCGCCAGCCAATCCTTGATCTCGTTAGTTTTTGCGCCAGGAATTTCTTGAACGATCCGCAGAATTTGTTCAGCATTTACGAAATCGGTTGCACGGAGTTTTCCGTCCGCTGCGGGCATTTTGAAACTGTAAGGCTCCGTTACACTTTGATTGCCAATTCGCTTTAGCTGTGACTTCAAATTCTTCCAATAATCTTTGGCTCGTTTGGCTTCACGTCCGGTTGCCCAGCTTACAACATCAACGATGCTATAATACCATTCATCATTGTGCCAAACACGGCGGATACTTTCGAGGCTTACAGCTTCATTTTCATCAGGAAACATCGGCATCATCGACATATTTACTCTCTCCAAAATCATAATAGTTACACTGTAACTTGGGAGATATTTTGTGTCAAGTGGATGACATAAGTATGCAGCAAGCAAAGTTGCGAAATCGACTGCTATTTCTGATCACGGAAAAAGAACGCCGTGAACAAAGGCGCATTACACAAATTGAAGTTGCAAGAGCCGTCAACGCAACAGCGCACACGATTGGGAGTTGGGTCAGAAATGACGTAACGAAGTTCGAAGGTCCGCTGATCGAGCGGCTGTGCGCTTACTTTGAATGTGAAGTGGGTGACTTACTGTATCTGGATCGCAGTAAAGCGGAGTAGGGACGCGCCGCAACAAAATGTGAAGCCCGCTTTAGCGGGTGCAAAGATCAGGCGGGGGATGCGAAACTTGTTTCGTCCATTCCCCGCCGACTCCCCTACTTGCTCACCGCATAACGCGACAACTGCGCGTGTGCCTCTCGCAGCGTCGAGACAATCCGCATATGCGATGCGTTCCCCATGATCTCGATGGAACGGAGCATTTGCACGGTGACGGGATTCGTGGCGATGAAGATTAGGGTTGTGATGTACGGCTTCTGGCTCAAATCGGCGAGCGCAAGGCGGGCTGCCCCGCCCATGAACTCCATGTGTTCCGCATCAATGATCACATTGATGGGTGTTTTGCGGCAGCGCGTATATTCAGCGAGACAGGTGGCGAGTCGGGCAGCATCTTCAGCGCTAAGGTGTCCGCTGATATGCGTCAGCGCGATTTCGGAATCATATCGGGGTTCGGAGATAGGCATCTTGGTTGTGGGTTAATCGATTCACTTATTTGCTTCATGCCCAGTATAAACCAACCACAATCCAACATGACTTAAGAATTGAGCAAACATTTGAAAAATTCATGAAGACAATGGAATATTAATGCTTGGGGCGGCTGATTGACCGCCCCCATTGAGAAAATCCTCTTAATTGCCCGTGACAATTCGCGTCGGCTTGATCTTGATCATCACCCGCTGCTCTTTGCCGCGGCGGTCAGGGTTGCGGGCATAATAGTCCGGTTCATTCCGGTACTCCGCCGACAGTTTATTGATGTGATTCACGCCTTCCGCATCGTTAAATTCGACCACTTTTCCGCGCACTTCAATCCACCGGTACGGATCATCGGGATCGATTGCTAATATCGTCACACGCGGACGCGCGGTCATATTCTTGTCCTTTTGCCGACCCCGCGCCGTGTTCACGCGGATATGTTCGCCGTCAAAATCACACCACACAGGCGTGGCTTGCGGCTGACCATCCGGCATAATCGTCACCAGCGTGACCACAACCGGACGCTCGAACAAATCACGGTGCGACTCAGGAATCTGCGTCGTCGCTTCCATCAGGAAATCTCCTTGCTCATTGTGCAATTGATAAAAGATTGTGAAATATTTAGCAACCTATCAGGTCTGCGTAGTGACAGACGTTCCTACTCTGCCGCATCTTCCTGAATTGCGCTTGAGAATTACACCAGAATAGGCATAGACTAAGGGCGGTTAGACACACACAAGGATCGCCCTGTGGAAGAACTGCATCCCACTATTCAACTATCCGTCGCCGCCAGCCCCAAAATCCCGCTGGATCGAGAAGCCTTACGCGACGTAATTGATCTTACGCTGTGGACGGGGCAGCTTTTGCTCCAGCACGGCGCGGATACGGATCGTATCGAAGAAACCGTCCACCGTCTTGGCACATCGCTCGGCGCGGATTGGCTCGATATTTTAATCTCGCCCAACGCGATCATCGCCACCACCATCAGCGGCGAAGAATTTCGCACCAAAATTCGCCGTGTTGTGTCGATTGGCGTGAACATGACCATCCTCACCGAAATCAACGAACTCAGCCGACGTGTCGATGCGGGCGAACTTGACCGACATGCTGTGCGTCTCGAACTCGCCCGCATCGGACAAATCAAATCCAACTATAACCGCTGGGTGATCGTATTGAGCGTCGGGCTGGCGTGCGCGGCGCTTTCGCGCCTGCTTGGCGGCGACTGGATCAGTTTCGGGGTCACCTTTGCCGCGTCATCTATGGCGATGTTCGTCCGTCAAACGCTGGCGAAGCAGTTCTACAACCCGCTGCTGGTGGTCATACTCACGGCATTTGTGGCAGGTGGAATCAGCGGCGCTTTAGTGCGTTTGCTGCTCAACGGACAGGCAAATGGCGCGGCGCAAACGGCGCAAGCGGCATCGGTGCTGCTGCTCGTCCCCGGTGTGCCGTTGATCAACGCGCTGCAAGACATGATCAAAGGGCATTTGATCACCGGAATCGCGCGCGGCGTAACTGGCGCATTGGTGTCGATGGCAATCGCGCTCGGTCTGCTGTTAGCGATCAGCGTTGTGGGCGGGGGAGTGTAACCCATGTCGGGCGAAATGATCGGTTCTTTGCTCCAAGACTTACTCTGGTCGGGCATCACGGCAGCGGGATTCGGCGTGTTGTTCAACGTCCCGGTGCGGCTGCTGTTAGCCTGTGCTATTTGCGGCGCATGTGGTCGCGCTACACGTGATCTGCTCATGGGTGGCGGCGTACAAATCGAAGCGGCGACGTTAGCGGGTTCAGTCGTCGTCGGCATGTTAGGCGAACTGTGCGCGCGGCGGTTTCACGCGCCCGCGCTTGTCTTTACCGTCAGCGGCGCGATCCCGATGGTTCCCGGCGTGATCGCTTACCGCGCGATGATCGGCTTGATCAACGTCAGCCAAGCGGACGCGACCACCGCCAACGCGGTCATTTTGGACGCGCTCATCAACTTGGTGAAAACGGGCTTGATCCTCGGAGCGCTTGCGGCAGGCATCGCCGCGCCGACGCTCTTATTCCGCCGCCGCAAACCGGTTGTATAATGGGGGCATCGAGCGTAAAGGACGCGATCTATGGTGATCACAGCCAACACCCAAATGACAGCCGAAGAATTCTTCGCGCTGCCGGAGACTGTCTTGCCAACTGAACTCATTGAAGGGCAATTGATCGTGTCGCCAGCGCCATCAACACAGCACCAACGTGTACATCGCCGTCTGCTTCGCGTACTGGAAGCCGTGATCAACAGCGGTGAAATATTCTATGCCCCCACCGATGTTCGCCTATCGCCGCAAACAACGACACAGCCCGATCTCTTGTGGATTGCGCCAGAGAGTCGCGCACAAGTCACCGATTCAAAAATTGAGGGCGCGCCCGATCTCGTCATCGAAATTTTCTCGCCCGGTTCGGTCACGCGCGATAAAATCGACAAGCACAAACTCTACGAGCAGTACGGCGTGCGCGAATACTGGATGGTTGATCCGGTAGAGGGCTATCTCGAAGTGCATGTCCGTGTTGAGGATCGCTTTGCGCTGCAAGGCACATACGCCAACAACGCCAGCTTCGACTCCCCCGTCATCGGCAAGGCTATTTCACTGGCAAACATCTTCGATTAAACTGTCTCAAAGACCAGTTGAATATTTACGATGTTTCTCGTAGGGACGTGCCGGGAGAAACAAGTTTCTCTCGCGTCCGCTTTGAGCGAGAAACATTGTTTTCCAAATACGCTCACACGCCCCCCCGCGCAAGACGAATCATTCAAAAGGAATCACCACCCAATGACCAACCCCATACTTGAACTGCGAGTCGCCATCACAACAGCCGACTATGATCGACTCGTCGCCTTCTACGAGCAGGTGATCGGCTTGTCACCCACCGCGATTTGGACGACAGATACTACCCGCGCTCAGCTTTATGAATTGGGACGCGGCACGCTCGAAATCTTCGATGAGGGACAGGCTGAAATGGTCGATCAAATCGAAGTTGGGCGGCGCGTCAGCGGGCAGTTCCGCTTCGCGCTCCAAGTCCCCGATCTCGATGCGGCGCTCGAACGCGCGCGGGCGATGGGCGCGACCATCGTCCACGAACCCGTCATCACCCCGTGGAATGACCGGAATGCGCGCCTAGTTTCACCGGATGGGTTACAGATCACCCTGTTTCAGACCTTGGGGAATGAATGACCTTCCCTATTCCCGATAATCTGAGACGCATTTGAAATCAGGTAATTCTCTTATAGGGACGCTCAGAAAGGCTTGTCCGTAGTTGTTGCTTCCCTTCCGGTGACGTATGATCGGACTCCCTTTCTCGCAAACATACCTCTTGTAGGGGCGGCTCGTGAGCCGCCCGCCTAAAACAACTTCAAGCGTTCAATGCGGCACGCCTCTCCATTAACAGGCGCTTTTCAGCTTCATGAATGAGGCTTACCGTCTTCTCCCGCAGCCGTAGGGTTCGAGCCTACGGCGGCACTAAGACCTATACTATCGTCCTCTCAAATGAAGTGAGGAGAGGTGAGTCGCCCCTACCGGTGACCCACTATCGGATGCGGCACATACGGCGCTTCCAGATATGCGACTTCTTCCGGTGACAACTTCACTGCTAACGCGCCAATGGCATCTTCCAGATGCGAAATTTTCGTCGCCCCGATGATCGGCGCGGTGACAGGTTCTTTTTGCAGCAGCCACGCCAGCGCGATGTGAACGCGCGGAACGCCATGCTTTTCCGCCACTTCCGCCACGCGCTCCACAATCGCGCGATCCGTGTCGGCAGTCGCATCATACTTGCTCTTGGCGATTTGATCCGTTTCCGCGCGCAGCGTCGAATCCGCTGTCCAGTCGCGCGTCAGCCGCCCCGATGCCAGCGGGCTGTACGGAATCACGCCGATCTTTTCCTCACGGCATAACGGCATCATCTCGCGTTCTTCTTCGCGGTAAATCAGGTTTAAGTGGTTTTGCATCGAGACAAAGCGTGTCCACCCATGCATTTCAGCGACATGCAGCGCCTTCTGGAACTGCCACGCCCACATCGCCGATGCGCCGATATAGCGCACTTTGCCCGCCCGCACCACGTCGTTCAACGCTTCCATCGTTTCTTCAATCGGCGTTTCATAATCCCAGCGATGAATCTGGTACAGGTCAACGTAATCCGTTTGCAGCCGCCGCAAGCTGTTATCAATCTCGGTCATTATCGCCTTGCGCGACAGCCCGCCGCCGTTCGGTTCATCGCGCATTTTGCCGTGTACTTTGGTCGCAATAACAACTTCTTCACGCTTTGCGAAGTCTTTTAACGCCCGCCCAACGATTTCTTCACTCACACCTAACGAATAAATATTGGCAGTATCAAAAAAGTTGATCCCCAATTCAAGCGCTCGTTTGATGATCGGGCGGCTGTTTTCTTCATCCAGCACCCATTTATGAACCCAGTTCGCCGCATCCCCGAACCCCATGCACCCAAGACAGATGCGCGAGACTTTCATCCCCGTTGAGCCTAACCGAGCGTATTCCACCACATGCCTCTTTCCAGCATCAGTGACGCACGAACATCAAATTCACTACTAGGGATTTGCCGCATAATACGTCTGTAGGGGCACGCGGAACTTGTTCCGTCCGTGCCGTGCCCTCTATTGCACCACTCAAGCCCTAGTCGTGCGACATTCTGCACGTTCGCACCAAACGTTTTACTGTCCTAACACTCCTGCACAAAAGTTTGCAAAAACAAACTCCTCAACGCTCCCTCAACACTTGAGCGAAACAATTCGGACATCAAAGGACATGGACGACAATGCTGCGCCCTCTTCTTAAGACTTCTTCTCTCGTCCCTACTGTCCCGCGAGAAGCGGTTGAATGTCCGTCCCGACGACCACCGCCACATCGTCCGTCGTCAAACCGTCCGCGCCCGGCTGCACCCGTTCGGGCGGCAAACCCATCAGCGCCGCGAGATAGCGTGCCGTCCAAATCTTATCTGTGTACATGCGAACCGTTGTCGGCGCGTCGTCGGGCGCGGCGGTGTTGCCCACGCTGTCTACACTCACCTGACGGCTTGCCAGCCAGTCGCGCGTTTGCCCCGCCAACCCTGTGATGCTCGTGTTGTTGAACACGGCGATGGTCGCGTTTTCGGCTTCGGCGCGTTCGCGCAGTTCGCTCAACGAGAGTTCTTGCTGCGGCTCAAACACCTGCTGAAGCAGTGTGCGGATCGCGCTGTAACGCGGCACCAGCACTTGTGATCCATCCGGCGCAGTCGAGAGGTTAACGTACAGGTTATCAATCTGCCCCGTGTGAATATCCGCTGTATCAATGTCTTGTGCCAAATTCGCCAGCGCCAGCACTTCTTCCAGCGTCAGGTCAGTCCGGTAGTTATTCGAAAGCGCCGTCCACAGCTCTGGCACACGGGTCACAAAGTTGATCAGTCCGCCCGCCGACAGCACTTCTTCGCGGATCGCCAAGATCACTTCCTGCTGGCGGCGCGCGCGGTCAAAGTCGCTGCCTTCGGTAGCACGGGTGCGCGCATACTGGAGCAACCGTTCGGCATCAAGCCGCTGGCAGCCCGGATCAAAGTGAATCGAGATCGTGCCGAAACCTGCGTCGGGATAGTCTGGGTCATCAATCGCTTCTGTCGGGCACACTTCCACCCCATTCGGCGCAACCAGATCAACTATCGTCAAGAACACGTTGAAGTTGATCAGCACATAATTATCGATGTTCACGCCGATGTTTTCGGTGATGGTGCGCGCAAGCAGCGCCGGACCGCCGCCGGGATACGCGCTCGAATCGCCCAACTGGTTCGCCGTGTTGATGCGTCCATACTGGAAACCGGGGATCGACACCCACAGGTCGCGCGGGATTGACAGCAAGCCAACTGTCTTTCGCACCGGATCAATACTGGCGATGATGATCGTATCGGTTAAATAGTAGCCTTCATCAGCGATCCCTTCGCGCTGATCAATACCAAGCAGAAGAATATTCACACGGCGCGGATCATCCCATGTGTAAGCCGCCAGCGGATCGACGGTTGGCGCAAGCGTAGGAATAGTGATGCGCGGTGTCGAAGCGATCACGATTCCGCTTTGTGTGGCGGTCATCGCGGCTTCGGTTATAACTACTGCTGTCGGTTCAATCGTCGGGGTCGCGCTTGGTTCTGGTGTGGGCGAAGCTGTCGGCTGCTGGCGGGCGAAATCGGCAAACGAGACTACCTCTACGCCGCTGTCGCCCAAATCCGTCGCAATGCGGCGGGCAATTGTATACGAACCTACTGAACACACCGCTGTTGCCACGAACACGCCAACAACCGCGATGAGAAATAACCATCCGGGAATACGCATCTTGCCTGTGTCCCTTTCTGCGAAACGCGCCACATTATACACAATCTCGCCTGTAGGATGGGACACGGTTTTTCCATACACGTCGCACAGCGTCGGGAAAGCGTCGGGTTGTACGGCTGTAAAGACGCATGGCACAGGGTGCACAGTTTTTTGTGTGCGGCAATCTCGATTCGTAGGGACGCAGGACAAAGCGCGTTTCGTCCGGCGCGTCCGTTAACTGACCTAGCAACGCATCAATTCCGCCGGAACGCGAACAGCGAATTTCCGCTGACGGTGTACACAATGCCCCGGTTCACATCCACCGCCACATCCGCGATAGCCGCGAACAAGTCCTCATCAAACGAACGATAAGCGCGCATGAACGTGCCGCTGAATGTCGTCTCGAATATCGTCCGGTCAAGCCGATCCACAAAGAACAGACTTTGTGCAATCGGGTTATTGCTCAAGAACATCGAGTTGGATTCGTTCATGGACTGACCGGGACGGAATGTAAACGCGAAATCTTCGCTTACGCCGCTGTTGAAGCGCATCAACCGACCATCGCCCATCAGCACGTACACCAAGCCTTCGTTGTCGATGTCAAAATCGACTGCCCCGCGAATGTCCGGGCGACCACTCCCCGTGAAATACTCCGTCGGCGTGTTGCTAAACGCTGCTCCGGGCGAACGATAGCGCCAGATTTGATTGGCGGGCGCGTCGAGGACATATAATCCCCCACCCCAGAATACAATGCGATTGGGGCTGTTCCACGTTTCTATCGCAGGGAGCTGCTGCGCGCTGCAATCTTGCAAAAAGCGCGGCGAACAATCGACCAATACGCCGTTCGCATCAAGCATCGTGATGGCGTTCGACTGGCTCAAGCCATCGCCTTCTTCTGCCCACGCAATATCGACCACATCGCCAATCGTGAACTGTGCGACACTGGCGTTGCGCCGCATCGCCGGGATCGCTTCTTGGCGGCGCGCGATGCTTAACCCATCAGAATTGAGCGTCACCCGATACACCTGATCGTTGCCATCGTCCAATACGTACAAGTCTTCGCCTTGCAGCACCACCCGGCTCAACAAAGCGTTGGGGAACGTATCCAGCACGATCATCTCGCGGCGTTCAATTGCCAACAGCAAATCGACTACTGTGCGCGCTTCGGTCACTAACGCTTCCATCTGGGGATCGTTCGGGCGTAACTGCTGACATTCTCGCGCCTTAATGATGACCGCGTTCCAACCGTTGATCGTCCCCTGCACATCCGTCGTGGAAATATCGCGCGCAATTCCAGCGGTTTCTTCCGCTTCGTTGATGCAGCGGTCATATTCGCTTTCGCCTGTGCCTGTCACCCACAGCACAATCACAAGCACAACCACCGCAATCGGGATTAACACGGCAACAAACGTCGCGGCGGGCGTTGCCAGCCATCCGCGTTCGCCCGGTTTCGGACGCGGCACGAGAATATCCAAGATACGATTCAGCACTTGCAGGACGCGCGATAATGTGAGCGCCATACCGCCAACGGTGCGATCCAATGCTTCTGTGCGCGCGGCGGATCGCCGCAGCGGGTTGCGATTGACTTTGCCATTTGTAGAGGTATTGGCACTATCCGCCGCTGCTGCTTCGGTTGTACTCGTCGTGAGTGCGGCGGATGGCGAAGTGAGAACCGCCGTTGATTCCACGTCACGGACGGGCAGAGGCACGGGCGCTTCTGATGGGACGAATTCGACTCCCATCAGCGAAAGCTGCATCGGCAGATTCGTCGTGGTATGCCGTCTACCGCTGCTCATCTCTTTGAATTGATTGAGCATCGCGCCAATATCTGCCTGCATGAGCGCGCCGTCAACTTGCCCGCGCGAAAAATCCGCTAGCGCCACATCCGAGAGGATCAAGCGCGCGCCCGGTTTCAAATCGTAGCGTGCCAGTTTAATGTCGGGTTCGTGCTGCACGCCGAGCGGCACGCCGAATAATCCATCATCATCATCAAATTGTGTGGGAAACGGGTCGGTAGTAATGCCCATACGAAGCGCCGCAACCGCCGATCCTACTCGCGCGATATACAGTTCCGAACCGCGCAGCACGGCAGCGATCATGCTGGCTTCGTAGTGACGTTTTCCACTGCGACGCGCTTCAATGTTATGATCGTACAAGTTTTCATTCATGAAGCCGAAGACATATCGTATCCCGGCGGTGACGCTTCCCGTGCTGGCGAAATATTTTTCGGCTGCCAACGCCGACATATTCTCGTAGAATACCGGCGGCGCGACGGTATCGCCCATCGGCAAAGTAAGTACCAAAAAGGTGTCGATTTCACGCCCACGCGCGGCTTTCTTCGGTGCGACTTCGACAAGCGCACCGGGAGGTGGCGTGCTAATCGCACGTCCGTTGACCACGTACAAATGACCGACTAGAGCTTCAAAATCAAACGCCATAGTGTGTACACGCCGCCGAATCGCTGTCAATAGAACTTACCATGCCCTATTGTAACGAAAATCTCACGGGTTTGCGTGCGTGGGGAAATCAAGGCTAGGGCAAACGCACAAAACCCCCTCCGGCTCACTGTGCGCGCCACCTCCCCCCAAATTTAGGTGAGAAAAAGCCTATATCCGTGTTTTTCGATCCTCAAATTGGGGTGAGGAATAGGGGTCAAACTGAGCTTTTGAGCAAACAGGTGGTTTGATGCGTTCGCCCTAAATCAAGGCATGGTTTGGAGCGCGAACTCGCGGATTTGATCGGGCAGAACCGGTTTAATGAGGAATATATCGTGGGGGCGCATGGGCGGCGGGGAACTTTTCGGCATCGCCGTGATGACAGCAACGCGGCTGTTTTCGAGCGCGGGATCGCCATAAATATGATTCAGCACTTCATCACCGGGACGGCGCGGCAGGCGAAGGTCGAGCAGAATCAAGACGGGTTTAACCTGCGTAAGCAGACGCACCGCTTCTTCGCCGTCACTGGCTTCCAACACTTCATAGCCAAGCCCGTGCAGCACGTGGGCATACACGTAGCGAGTTGGCATATCATCATCGACAATTAACGCGATGCTCATTACTCTGTTACCGCTCCCAATAGCGGGCAATATGACAATTCAATCATTAACAGTGTAAGGTAGGACTCCCGGTGGGCAATTGAGAACTTGTGAAAAATTTGAGGATGATTTGTGAAATTCATGTGGATTGTAGACAGCTTCACAAAAAAAGCAAAAATAGGTTGTTAAATAATTACACTTGCTGATGTTAATCTGCAACATGTGCAGAATACCTCTAAATTCGGCGCAGTAATAGATAAGAAATTTCTCCCATTACAGCGAACGGAACACGCATCGCGCATTCCGTCCGCTGTTTTGCACACTTTTTCACGACGATGCGCTACACGACGATATTGACCTTCGGCTCGATCATCTGCCCTGCTTCACTGCGCCCCGCGATGTAGATCACGCGCTTGGGCGCTCCGCCGTTCAACACACGCGCGACAGCGCTGCTTTCCAGCGCGATTTGCTTCGCTTCTTCTTCGCCAATGTCCACGGGCACAGTGATGCGGTCAATCGGCTTGCCGTTCTTCATCACGATGAGTGTGGTCTCATCTTCGGCAGCTTTCGCCGCATCATAAGTGGGCCATAGGTGATTGTGAATACTGTAAGGTTGCCCAATGCGCGCCCACAATTCTTCCGTGATGTGCGGCGTAAATGGAGCCATGATCAGCAGCATATCGCGCACACATTCATGCCATACCGCGCGGCTCAACTTGCCATCGCGCGATGCGGCACGCAAGTCATTCTTCAGCGTCATCAATTCGCTGATCGCCTTATTGAAGTTAAAATCTTCTAGACGGCTCTCCACACTCTTGATTGTTTGATGCACACGGCGGATTGCGGCGCGTTCGACAGCGGCATCACCTGTTTCGTTTTCGGGTGGGTTCGTCGCTAATTCCCACACATCATCCAGCCAGCGCACCACGCCTTGAATATTTTGGCTGTTCCATGGACCGCCTTTTTCCCAATCATAGCCGAACATCAAGTAGGCGCGCACGGTGTCCGCGCCGTACAACTGCACTTGCTCATCCGGGTTGACGACGTTGCCCTTGCTCTTGGACATGCGCTGAATTTCAAGATGCTGCTTCAACTGGTTAACGGTGTTTGGACCGGGAACAGCGGGGATTGTGATCTTCGCCGTTTCGGGCACTTCGACTATCCACAGGCGATCCGCCGCGTCTTTGACCGTCAGCAAATTTTCTGTGCGCTTGACAATTTCACCAACCACGACTCCACCTGTGCGCGCGGCGATGTATTCGCCCGTGCTGGTGGTGCGCTGGTCGCCCTCAGATGGCAGCACGCCGACAGTATGCGCGATCAGTTTGTTCTGGTTCACCCATTCGCCCACGGCGATGATGTTATCGCCCATGCGTTCTTCACCCAAAATCTGCCCCTGATTACGCAGTTGCAGCATCGGCTCATCAAACATCGTTTCCACATCACGCCCGTGCGCCGCCGCGATCTTCGCCGCTTCATCGAACACGCCCAAATCGCGGATCGCCTTGTTAAACCAGCGCGTGTACAGCAGGTGCATGGTCGCGTGTTCCGCCCCACCTGTATAGGTGTCAACGGGCAGCCAGTATGCTGCTTCTTCAGGGTCAAACGGCGCGGCATCATACTTGGGCGACAGATAGCGCAGGTGATACCACGACGAACACATGAACGTATCCATTGTGTCGGTTTCGCGCCGCCCTTTTGAGCCATCCGGCAGGGTGACATTGACGAACGCCTCATGCTGCGCCAGCGGATTGCCCACGCCTGTAATCTGCACGTCGATGGGCAGTTCGACGGGAAGTTCATCATCGGGGACGACATGCGGTTGATCGTTCTGGTCATACACAATCGGGATCGGCGCGCCCCAGTAACGTTGACGGCTGATCAGCCAATCGCGCAGACGGTAGTTGATCGCTTCTTTGCCGATGCCGCGTTCTTGCAGCCAGTCAATCACGGCGCTAATCGCCCCATTTTTGCGTCCCTTTTCGCCGTTGCTCAAGGTGCCGTTGAAATGCCCGCTGTTGATCATCTTACCCGCGCCAATGTAGGCAGCTTCCGCGATATAGTCGTCGGCGGCATCATCCGGCTTAATGACGGGGCGAATTTCCAGCCCAAACTGCTTCGCGAACGCATAGTCGCGTTCGTCATGCGCGGGGACTGCCATAATCGCGCCCGTACCATACGTAATCAGCACGTAATCGGCAACCCACACGGGGATGCGCTCGTTATTCACCGGGTTGATGGCATACCCCCCTGTGAACACTCCGGTCTTTTCGCGGTCTTCGCTTTGGCGTTCCAGTTCAGTTTGGCGCGCCGCTTGCGCGACATACGCCTCAACGACGGCTTTTTGCGCGCTCGACGTAATCTTGCTCACCAACGGATGTTCGGGCGCTAACACCATAAACGTCGCGCCCCACAGCGTATCGGGTCGCGTGGTGAAAATCTCAATTGGATCGCCCGCTTCACTCTTAAAGACCACACGCGCGCCTTCGCTGCGCCCAATCCAGTTGGTCTGCATGATGCGAATCGGTTCAGGCCAGTCGATCTTCTCAAATTTCAACAGTTCTTCTGTGTAGCGCGTATAACGGAAGAACCATTGGGTCATCATCTTTTGAATGACAGGCTGACCGGTGCGTTCATCCTTGCCGTCGATCACCTGCTCGTTTGCCAGCACGGTTTGCAGCGTGGGCGACCAGTTCACCAGCGCCTCCCCGCGATACGCCAGATCGTTCTCGTAGAAAATCTTGAAGAACCATTCCGTCCACTTGTAGAAAGCGGGTTCGCAGCTTACCGCTTCGCGCTCCCAATCGAACATCGCCCCCATGCTTCGCAACTGTTTACGCATCCGTTCGATGTTGGCGAATGTCCACGTCGCCGGGTGAATTCCACGCTGGATAGCGGCGTTTTCGGCGGGCAAGCCAAATGCATCGAAACCCATCGGGAACAGCACATTGAAGCCCTTCATCCGTTTGTAACGCGCGCGCGCATCCGACGGAGTCATGGCGAACCAGTGTCCCATATGAAGGTCCCCACTGGGGTACGGCAACATCGTCAGCGCGTAATGCTTGGGTTTACTCCAATCGACTTTCGCGCGGTAGAGTTGATCCGCTTCCCAACGCGCCTGCCACTTGGATTCGATATCCTTCGGTTGGTATTTTTCTTTCTCAATCGTTGGTTTGTCGCTCATGATTTCTCTCGTGGTGCAGTGATGAAATTGCCAGATAATGCTACCAACAACGGGTAAGATACGCCAAACCCCCTCAATCCGCTGGGCATAGAACATAAAAAAAGACACAAGACCCGCATTTCCGGCGCGGCGCTTGTGTCTTTTCGTAGGCGGTGGTCGCTCCCGTAGGTACGGGATGTGCCTTGTACGTTTCGACCTAGCGGTAAAGGTCTTTGGGCGGGCGGCGCTCCGGGCGCACCGGCACTGGAACCGGGACGCGCACAGGTTTTGGATTCGGTTGGGGGCTAAGAAGTCGATCCAAGTCGTCGAGAAGACCGCGCAGACGTGCTGCTACATCATCCAGCAGATTCCGCTTTTGTTTAGCCACAACCATTTGCCTTCCGCACTCTAAAAAAGCATTTTGGCTAAGTCCTTCAAGGATACTACTGATTTCTCCAAAATGTACATAGGAATTCTGTTTTCTAACCATGTTTTTACATGCCCAACCTGCAAACCCCGCGATTTTCGGGTATGGTGAACAGTGGATACAAAATTCATGTACAGCTAAATCGAAAATCAGCCGGGTGAAGCATGTTTGCAAGCGATTTCACAGCGTTTATTCACGCGCATGGCAAAAGAGGATCATCCCTCTATTCACAAGCGCACGAAGAATACACAGGTTCGACTCACATCCACTACGGACTGCGCGTCCCCGACCTGCGGGCATTCGTCAAATCGTGGAGCGCGTCGAAAGGCGCTGCCGTCACACGCGATGCATGGCTTTCGACGCTCGATGCCTTGTACATGAGCGAATCGGTTGAAGAAAAATACTTCGCGGGAATGTTACTCGCTCAATATCCGAAATTTCGCGCCACCCTCCCCCTTGATCGCTTGAATGGTTGGTTGAATCACCTGATTGGATGGGCGGAAGTTGATTCCACCTGCCAATCGACATTTACGGCGCGCGAAATCTTGGCGCGTTGGGATGAATGGGAAACTTTTTTACGCGCACTCGCACTTGATCCCAACATCAATAAACGGCGGGCGAGTCTCGTCCTATTGATTCGTGCGCTGCGCGAAAGCGATGATCCGCGCTTGATCGCGCTAGCGCTGGAACAGATTGATAAGCTGCGTGGCGAACAAGATATTTTGATCAGCAAAGCGGTTTCATGGGTACTGCGTGAGTCGATTAAGCGGCACCGTGCAGCAGTCGAATCCTATGTACAGGCACACGCGGATCACCTGCAAAAATCCGTCGTGCGCGAATTTCGGATGAAATTATTCACCGGTAAGAAAAATTCACACAGAAGATCGTTCGATGAATAACCGTCATTACATGTGCGCTCAAATTCGAGAGTTATCACAATAAAAAAGGCTCATCCCACAGGGGGTGAGCCTTTTTGTTGTGCTGGTGTTCGTGGGTGAGGATGTTCTCTCACCCACAAACGAAGGACTAGCTAGGCATCGGCATCGTTGTCTTCGACAGTGATCAAGACATGATCGGTGCCGATGCAGGTGCCGCCCAGATTGCTCGTCCCTACGAGATATAGACGAGCGAGGTAGTTGCCATCAACATCGAGATCATCAATGGCTTGAACGGCGAAGTTGCGCCCAGTGCTCCAGTTCGACGCATTCAACTGGCGTGTTGCCGGTGAAACGGTCACTTGCTGGTCATCAGGCGACAAGAAGTAAGCGGCCACGGTGATGGTTTCACCCGGTGCAGGAGCGGCTGCCAAGCGCACACTGATATTGAAGCTCGGTCCGCTTTCGTAAACCGTCGTTTGCAGCGGGACAATGACCAACTGGCAAATGCCCGGCGGTGTCGATGTAGCCGTACTAGTCACCGTTGGTGTCAGCGTCGGAGTCGCGGTGGCGGTATCCGTTGGCGTACTCGTCGGCGTGTCCGTCGGCGGGTTCTGCGGCGTACCCGTCGCAGTCGCGGTGGCGGTGTTCGTCGGCGTACTCGTCGGCGTGTTCGTCGGCGTACCCGTTGCAGTCACAGTATTCGTCGGCGTATTCGTCGGTGTTGAACCGGGCAGATCGTTCTCGTGGATTTCCACAAGCAGCGTCGCGCAGGCGATATTGCTGAACTGCGAACCGGGCAGGTTACTGGATGTCACGAACGTGATCGTCGTGGAGACAAGTAACGGCTCGATGAGCGTATCGTCAATCGCGGTGATGCTGAAGTTGCGACCTGTGTTCCACGTTGTACTGTTCAACTGGCGGCTAATCGGCGTGACCGTAATTTGCGTCCCGTCAAAGCCAGTTGCGGTGACAGTGACCGTTTCACCCGGCGCAGGCGAGGTGCCCAAGCGCACATTGACAATCGCGCTGACACCACCTTCGTAGACTAGCACCGATGGACGACTGACGATCACGAGGCAGGCAGCTTGTGTCGGTGTCGGCGTGTTCGTCGGCGTGTTCGTCGCGGTATTCGTCGCGGTGTCCGTTGACATCGGTGTCGGTGTCGGTTCGGTGACGGTCACGCACGTCGGGTCTTCAAACAACTCGGAGTTCGGGTTGCTGGAGAGGATCGGCGCGCCGGGAACATTGCCACCGAGAATGGCACCTTGGTTGCACACCTGACCCGGTGTGACGTTGGGCTGGACAACCACGCTGACGCTGAAGGTCGACAACCCGGACGGGATGGTCAGGTTGGTGATGGACAGCGTGTCGGTACCACCATACGCATTGACCGTCGGTGAGCCGTATGCCGGCGGCAGCGAGAGCGAGCCGTCGAGGAACAGCAGACCGGAGGGCAGTACGTCGGAGATTTCCGCACCAGCGATGGGCGCGAGCGTCTGGTTGACGATGGTGAAGGTGTAGGTGATGGTGCTGCCTACCGAGTACTCGCCTTGCGGCGCATCCTTCAAGAACCCAACCCCCGCTGAGCAGGCGGCACCGTCGCGAACCGAGGTCGTCGGCAGCGTCGTGAACAGGTTCATCGCTGGGACTGCCGGGCTGTAGCGATAGACTGCGTCCGTCGCCGCGTCTGAGAAGGTGTAGTACGTCCCAAACGCCGAAATCCAGTCCGCGCCTCCCACTGGGATTTGCGCTGTGAACGGACCACCGGGAAGCGGCGCGCGCGTGGATGCGAGCGGCGTACTCGGACGGAAGATCAGTTCTTCAGCGATGTCCAGCGAGGTGTTGTACGTCCACGCGACCACTTCGTCACCGACACCGCCCGCGCGCACTTCTGCCGTGCGAACCGGGTTGAATGACAGGTCGAGGTGTGTCGCTTGGCTGCCGAGATTGTTGGTGACATTGTTGAAGTCGCGCCATGGCGTGACCGTCGCCGTCACCCCGTTGAACGAGACATTGAAGCCGGAGAAGCCGGAGCCTGCCTGAACGATATAGTGACCCTCGAAGTCGAACGTCCCCGCCACCGTGCTGACTGCCCCCAACGATGTCGATATCGGGAAGGCGAACGGACCGTAGGCTTGGTAGTTGAGCGTGTTCGGGTCAATACCGAAGACGTAAAGCTGGCTGGCGTTGCCCGCACGCAGCGCGTACAGGTAGCCGTCGAGCGCGTTGTATGCCAGCGCGTTGACCGAGACATTGCCCACTTGCGAGTCGCTCAGGTCGAGCAGTTCGATGAAGTTGGCGTTGATCGGGTCAATCGTCGTCAGGATTGTGCGCGTGACGGGCGACGTACTCTGGTAGACGTAGTACAGCGAGTCATCGCAAACCAGCGGTTCGGGCGGCGGTGGCGGCGTATTCGTCGGCGTATTCGTCGGCGTGTTCGTCGGCGTATTCGTCGGCGTATTCGTCGGCGTGTTCGTCGCGGTATCCGTCGGCGTGTTCGTCGGCGTATTCGTCGGCGTGTTCGTCGGCGTGTTCGTCGGCGTGTTCGTCGGCGTGTTCGTCGCCGTCGGCTCCGGGGTGTCCGTGGGCTGCGGCTCCGGCGTGTCCGTCGCGGTCGGCTCCGGCGTGTCCGTCGGCTGCGGCTCCGGCGTGTCCGTCGGCT
>DAOTZD010000006.1:0-220761 GCA_034434595.1 Anaerolineae bacterium | reverse complement strand
CTGCGAGGGCAGCTTCGTGGGAGAGTACGCCACTGCCAACCTCTTCTTTTCTTTCTCCTTCTCCCCCCCGCGATCTTCAATCTCTACACGAAGATACCGACAAAAGCCGTTTTCGCGGCTTTTTTGTTTTCAACTATGGATGCACTTATGACGGTTTTGATTCTTGACATAGGAAGCTCGTCTACGCGGGCTATTCTCTTTAACGAAACTGCTGATCCAATCCCCGACGCGCATATCAGCATTCCTCATCAATTTGAAATCGAACCTTCAGGCGCATCCTATATTGATCCCCTGATATTGCAAACACATGCAGAGCAGTGTATTGACGACATACTTCGACATTCGCAAGCCGATACTATACGCGCCGTTGGAATGACGACGTTCGTTGGTAACGTGCTTGGTATAGACACTCATCAGCGCCCTGTAACGCCCGTTTATACGTATGCCGATACACGCAGCGCCGACGATGCAAATATTCTAAAAGCAAAAATTGATCTCCAAGCTCAACATCAAGCAACAGGATGTTTGCTGCATACGGCTTATCTACCTGCTCGTCTACATTGGATTCGCCGCACCTTCCCTAAAGCATACGAATCCGCAGAACAATGGATTGATGTGGGTACGTATCTGTATCGCCAGTGGTTTGGCGATGCCCCGACAAGCTACTCTGTCGCGGCATGGACGGGAATGCTAAACCGGGCTGCATTGAATTGGGATGTGAAATGGCTGGAAACTCTCGCCCTGTCCGCTGAAAAACTGCCCATGCTGACCGATTATGATCAACGACAAAGGGGTCTTACGTTTGAATATGCAGCCCGTTGGTCTGTACTGAGCGAAGTGCCATTCTTTCTCGCAGTGGGCGATGGCGCTGCTGCGAATGTCGGTTCAGGATGTGTAGGTGGCGCAAAGATCGCCCTGACAATGGGGACAACCGCCGCGCTGCGCCGCGTGTACCGTGCTGAATTTCCTCCCCCCGTGCCCACCGGATTATGGAGCTATCGCGTGCGGCGCGATTTGCACCTGATTGGTGGGGCGACAACCGAAGGCGGGAGTGTTTTCCAGTGGATGCGCGATACACTGCGGCTCGATATTCATGACCTTGATGAACACCTCTTGGCACTTGAACCCGATCAACATGGGTTGACGATGCTGCCGCTGTTTGCCGGAGAGCGCAGCCCCGGTTGGCGTGCTGATGCCACCGCTGCTATCACGGGTATGCGGCTTTCGACTTCGCCGTTAGATATTTTACAGGCAGGAATGGAAAGCATCGCTCTTCGCCTATCGTTGATCGCGGAACAGCTTCACGCAGGTGATGAAGACGCAAAAATCGTCGCTGGCGGTGGAGCAATCACGGCATCGCGCGCGTGGTCGCAAATGATCGCGGATGCTATCAACATGCCGCTGCATATCACCGAAGAAAAAGAAATCACCGCGCGTGGCGCGGCGATACTTGTCTTGAGTGCGTTAGGTTTGGCTGATCTAAACGACTTTCCGCCGAAGATCAGCCGTGTTGTTGAGCCGCGCCCCCAAGGCGCAGCCGCCATGCGCCGTGCGCGCGAACGCCAGACGGCTTTGTATCGTACACTTTACGATTGAGATAGCCGCGTATCTGGCGCGCGACCTGCACGCAGGGCTTTGGAAGCCGTTTGACGGCGCGCACGCCATCGCGCCCATGTTCCCACAATGCCATGTGGGAAAATAATCACCACCACGATGAAGATAATCCCTAACAGCAGATTCCATATTGTGCTGATTTCGACGACGCTGCCGAACACGATAATCGTGCTGTCCCGCAAAAATACATCGAGCAAGTGCAATCCCGCTGAGCCAATTACCGGTCCATTAAATGTACCAATCCCGCCGATGATCGTCATCAAGAGAGGATCAACTGTGTAAGCCACGCCTAAAATTTCCGGTCCAACCTTCTTGTTGAGCAGGATCTGCAGCATTCCCGCGACTGCTGCCAGCATTCCGGCAATCGTGATCGAAATCAGCTTATAGCGCAGGGTGTTGTAGCCAATCGACTGTGCGCGATCTTCGTTCTCACGAATAGCTTTGAACACCGCACCTGTGGGTGAGTTCACAATGCGCCGGATAAACAAGAAAGTGAACACGAACAGGATAAGGGCGATGTAATAGAAATTTAAGCGGTTTTGAGTCGGGTCGAGCCATGTAGGAAGGTCAGTGAGCGCGAAACCGTCTTCGGCGTTGGTGACGCGCCAACGGCTGAAATAGATGTAGAACATCTCGGCGATTGCCAGCGTGAAGATGGTGAAATACACGCCGCGCAGTCGCAGCGATACGAAGCCAACAAGCAGCCCAAGTAACCCGCATATTAACACGCCAGCGACAAGCCCAACCAGAAGCCCTACACCGACACCAAGACCATTATCAATGGCGACATATTCCACCGATAAACCAAGAATGTAGCCGCCAAGCCCAAAAAACATAGCATGACCAAACGAAATAACCCCCGTGAATCCAAAGATTAGGTTGTAGCTCATCGTTAGGATGGCGAGGATGTAGACTTCGATCAATACGGACTGCCAGCGAACGGATTCGCCGCGCATAATCATGCGGTCACCGCGCGGCACCCCATAAGGACTTGATTCGGTCAATGCGCCGACGATGAACGGGAACGCAATCAACAGCACAACGACAAGAATATAAAACCAATTCTCTCGCAGCATCATGATTAGCAGCGATGGGCGTGCGCTTGAGTCAATGATGGAGCGTTGTTCAGCCATAAAAATGCCCCTTGCGCTACGAACTGCGCGTTGTGCCGCCGAACAAGCCGCTCGGACGGATCAGCAGGATAACGATGAGCAGAAGCATCGGCGTGATGCTTGGTAGGGCGCTGAAATCAGTGCCAATGGCAGCGGACTGCGCGACGGAGATCGCTAATCCGACCATAACGCTGCCGACGGCTGTTCCCGCATAGCTGCCCATACCGCCCAACACGACAACGGCAATCGCTTGAATGAGGAACGTCGTGCCTATCGTGGGAGATGCGCCTAAAAACGGCGCGGCAATCGCGCCGCCAAGTGCCGCCACCGCACAGCCGAGCGTGAATACAAGTGTGAACACCGCGCGCACATTGATTCCTAAGGCTTCGACCATGCCGCTGTCTTCTACACCCGCGCGGATGATAATTCCGATGCGCGTTCGTTGCAGCAGCAGCGCGATTCCGATAATCAACGCCGCGCCGATACCGATCACAAACAGGCGATAGGTGCTAAACCGCTGACCGAATAACTCAAAGAAGTTTTCACGCACGCCAAACACTTCTGTCCAGCTATATGGCGTGGTTGTCCAAATGAACTTGATCACTTCCAAGAATACCAACGACACACCGAACGTTAGCACCAGTTGAAAGATTGGGCGCGCGTAGAGTGGACGCAGCAAGCCGCGCTCCAAAATCACGCCGAGCAGACCGCCTATTAGCACTGCGATGATCACCGCGACGGGAAAGCGCAGATTGGGATCGGGGATGATCTCGGTGAGACTCATCGCGCCGCCGGGATGTTGAAGATCATAGGCGACATATGCGCCCAACATGAAGTACGATCCCTGCGCGAAGTTAAGAATGTCCATCAAGCCGAAGATGATGCTCAAACCGCTGGCGACGAGAAAGAGCAGCATTCCTTGAAACAATCCTGACATGATGGTGATGCCGAACGTGCCCATATTGCCGTTAGACGAGAAATAGGCGACGATGAGCAAACCGATGATGATCAGGATAATCGCGTAAATTGAGTAATGCTGAGACTTCATCACAGTTCCTTTTATGCCACCTATGCCACGCCCAAGTAGCGGTGAATCATCGCTTCATCTTTCACAAGATCATGCATCAATCCTGTAACTGGGCTGCTGCCGTCGTCGATGATCACGAAGCGATCCGCCAACTTACTCGCCACGCGGAAATTTTGCTCGACCAACAGTACGCTTGCCTGTCCTGACAGGCGGCTGATGGCGGACATCAACTGTTCAATGATGACAGGCGCTAACCCTTCGCTTGGCTCGTCGATGAGCAGTAAACGATTGTCCGGCACGAGCGCGCGCGCAATCGCCAACATTTGCTGCTGCCCGCCAGACAAATTGCCACCGGGAAGTTGAATCAGGCGCTTCAAGTCGGGGAACAGTTCAAAGATCAGCTCTTCTTTGCGGGCGAGGTCGTTGCCTGTGCGTTGCGAAAGCTGGAGATTTTCAAGCACAGTAAGGTTTTTGAAGATCGCACGGTGTTCGGGGACATAGCCCACGCCCATCTGCGCGACGGTGTAGGGGCGCTTGCCCACCAGCGGTACACCCTCAAACGTGATTGACCCTTGCGAAGGTGGGGTGATCCCCATGATGCTTTTGAGCGTAGTCGTTTTGCCTGCGCCGTTGCGTCCAAGCAGCACGGTGATACTTCCCTTCGGCACAAATACACTCACGCCTTCGAGGATGTGAAACTGCCCGATAAATGTGTGAATATCGCGCACTTCAAGGATATTCTCGACTGCCGGAGTCGTGTTAGTCATGCCCTGCCTCCGATAGATCGTACAGTTCGCCGAGGTACACGCTTTGTACGGTTTTATCGGCGCTGATTTCGGCGGGAGTGCCTTCGCGCAGCACTTGACCGAGATGCATCACCGTGATTTTGTCCGAGATATTCATGACCACCTGCATGTTATGTTCAACCATGACAATCGTTTTGTTTCCTTGTCGGCGCACCATGTCGATGGTCTGGATCAGTTCTGGCACTTGTTCGCTCGCCATGCCAGCTGTTGGCTCGTCGAGTAGTAAAATTTGTGGATCGCCCGCCAGCAAAATCGCCAGTTCAAGTTTGCGTTTGCCGCCGTGAGGCAGCACGTTGGCGGGAACATTCTCTAAGCCTTTTAACCCAACCAGTTCAATCGCTTCTTGCGCGCGCGTGATGTATGTCGTAAGTGATGAAGCGCGGCGCAGTAATTTATAATTGTCGCCGCCAAGCGCCTGTGCGGCGAGGCGCACATTTTCGAGTACGGTCAAGTTAGGGAAAATATTGGTGATTTGAAATGAACGTCCCATGCCGCGATGCACACGCTGATGCACAGGAACATTTGTCACATCTTCGCCGTTGAACAAGACACGCCCTGTTGTGGGCTGATAACGCCCGCTCAACAAATTGAACAGCGTGGTCTTGCCCGCGCCGTTTGGTCCGATGATCGAATGAGTCTTGCCGCGTTCGATCTGGATACTCACATCTGCGATGGCGACCAAACCACCGAACACTTTTCGCAGTTTTTGCGCTTCAAGAATAATGTCGGGCATGAGGCAATCTCATCTCTACCTGAAATAAGTGGGGACGGGTTTACCCCGTCCCCGGATAGGACTTTTCGCGCGGTACTAGCTACCTTCAGGCATCATTTCCGCGATCATGGCATTAAATTCTTCATCCAACACAGCGCGTTCCGCCAACACATCTTCAGGTAGCAAAATCGGTGGGATGATTTGCGCGGCGGGAACTTCCGCTAGCAGTTCATAGAATTCCTGCGTTTCACTGTCGAGATTGTCAAGACGCGCGATGTACATCGGCACGAGCGCCTGATGATCCGACGGACGAATCGCATACGTACCCTTCGGTCCTTCAAACACCAACCCTTCGAGTTCAGGGATCAACGATTCGGGCAGGGTGTCGCCTTCGGTCGCTTCCACAGCGGCGACAAGCGCCTGTGCGGTTGCGAACGAACACTCGCTGAACAGATCGGGGTAATCGGCATAGACCGCCTGATACTGTTCAACCAGCCAATCATTGATCTCATTCGTCGGGAACGAATAGTGATAGACAATCCACGACACGTTGCCAATGGTGCTGGGATCAGATGCCGCCACAATGTCGTTTGAATTGAATGCGGCCACAACCGCCATTTGATCCTGCACACCGAGTTCAGCGATCTGTTGGAACAGCGTGATTGAGCTGTCACCCGCCCAAATCGGCAGCATCGCGTCCGCGCCGCTGTCAAGTACCTGCTGGAGATAGGGTGTGAAGTCGGTTGTTTCGAGCGGCGCATAGATCGGCTCGCCAAAAGTGATACCCGCACTGCCAAGTGTTGCAACCGCCGCCCCTGCCGACGCGCGACCAAAGTCGTTGTCGATGGCGAGGATGCTGAAGTTCGTGCCGATTTCCGCTGTCGCATACGGCGCGAACGCGAGGAAGTCTTGGAACGTGTTGCGGCACACGCGGAACGTATTCACGTTGAAATTCGCGCCCGTGATTGCGGGCGAAGCAGCGGGAGCAGCGAACAGAATCACATCACTATCGAGCGCAACCTGCTGAACACCTGTCATCACGCCTGACGAAGGCGCGCCCACAAGGATTTCCGCACCTTCCTGTTCGACCAATTCGCGCGCTTGCTGCGCGGCGGTGTCGGGGTTGCTGCCGTTGTCACGGACGATGACTTCAACCGGACGACCTGCAATCGTAACCGCTGCCAGCGCCTCATCAATCGAGGCGAAATCTGCCGGGTTGACACCCGCCGCATATAGCAAGCCCAGCTTGAACCCGTATTCCAGTTCAAACCCGTAGATTGTTAGCGCGCCGCTCTGGTCGGTGAGCAAACCAATCACCAACGGATCGCCTTCTTGGGCGCTCACCGCGCCCACCACGCCCAAAACTAGCACGAGCGCGGTCACCAAAAGAAACAGTTTATTACGCAAGATACAGCCTCCATAGTAAAACATAAAACAAAAGCGACGTTGAGCAGCAAGCGGCTTCCTCCATGTTTGGTGCGCTTGCAGAACTCACAATGTGGGGTGTAAAGGCGCGCTATCACAGCGCCCATGGTTTAGTGCGCGCGCAAGAATGGATGCAGCAGCGCGTTGAAATCCGCTGGTTTTTCGATATAGGGTGTGTGTCCCGTATCTGGGATAGTGTGTTCGCTGACATTACCACCCGCTTCGACATAGCGGCGCATCACGTCTTTGGTTTGGCTGACCATCGGTTGCGGCGGCACGACTTCTTCGCCGGGATAACCGGGGATGAAGCCGAGTTTGCCAAGCGTGCCAATATCTGAGAACGAAAAATCGCTGATGATCTGGTCATCGCTGCCCCAGATAAGCAGCACATCTGGCTTGGGTGTGATGCGATACAGTTTGCTCACATCTCCCGCGTACTTGGGCGACAGCGCGTTGATGGGACCCCACACGCCGGGAGCTGTGCCGGGCCAATTCGACGACGGAACATAATCACCGGGATATTGCTCGCCGCCCACGTGTTCGCTATTCATCGACGAAAGCAAATCTTCTTCACGAGGAGGGCGGAATGGTGGTTTCCAATAGCGCGAATTCATCACCGTGCGCGGCGCAAGTGGATCGTTCATGTCATCGGTGCGGTCATTTGCGCCGAGTCGCTGTGCAAATGTGGGATTAACTACGCCGCCGCCCGAACCCGCAAAATCATCATAATTGGGCGTGCCGTTGACATCTTTTGTGCCGCAGAAGCCATAAGGCGAACCCGGCGCAACCTGCGTCACGCTCAAAATACGGTCAGGATAATCCATCATTACGCGCCACATCACCGACCCGCCAAGCGAATGTGCGACGAAATGCGCCTTCGCGATGTTGAGAACATCGAGCAGAGCAATCAGATCATCGGCAAGGTCCCCCATGCCGCGGGTCGCGTCAATTTTGACATTTTTATCGGCATCACCATAGCCACGTTGATCCGGCGCGATAGCGCGAAATTCCGGCGGCAGACCAAGCATAATTTCTTCCCAAAAAGTCGCGGAAGAAGCGTTACCATGCACGAATACGACTGGAATTGCGCTGGAACTGCCGCTAAAAAGCACGCGCGTGGTGATGCGTGGTGTTGAAATGGTTTGAGCAGTAATGCCGGGAAGTGTTGGGATAGGCATAAGAATCCTTTTCGTGTTTATTTTGACGGAATGAACATCGTTCGTAGTTCGCGCTTAAGGACTTTGCCTGCTGCGTTACGCGGCAGCGCGTCAATAAACGTGACAGACTTAGGTACCTTAAACTTGGCGAGGTTTTTCCCACAGTGTTCGATAACGGCTTCTTGGGTGATTGTCATGCCCGGTTTCAAGACAATAATCGCCATCCCGCATTCACCCCAACGTTCGTCGGGCACGCCAATTACCGCCGCCTCTGCGACTTCGTTGATTTGATATAAAACCTGTTCAACTTCGGCAGGATAGACGTTTTCGCCGCCGCTGATGTACATATCTTTGTAGCGATCCACAATGTATATGCAGCCTTCATCGTCGATCATCCCCGCATCGCCGCTGTGAAGCCAGCGGTTGCCATGTTCATCCATGGAAAAGCTATCACGGTTCGCATCAGGACGATTCCAATATCCCGGTGTGATATTGGGGCCGCTGATGACGACTTCACCCACTACACCCACCGGAACATCATTTAGGTCATCATCGACCACACGCACGCGCGTATGCAGCAGCGGTTTGCCCACAGATGTGGGTTTTTGCAGCACGCGCTTTTTGTCAATCAAGAAGACCGTCGGGCTGGTTTCTGTCATCCCGAAACCTAGCTGAATAATGATGCCGCGCTTTGCGTAGGTTTCTAATACCGTCACCGGTAGGGGCGCGCCGCCGCATCCCCATGACCTGATCCGGGAGAGATCAATGTTCTCAAAATCGGGATGCTGGCTCAAAAACAGATAAATCGAAGGCACACCAAAAAAATGTGTTACCCCTTGCGCCGCATCGGACAGTGTTTCTAGCGTCAATGCAGCGTCGAATTGGCGTGCGATGATGTTCGTGCCGCCGTTATGCAGAATGGGGTTGGCATACAGGTTTAATCCGCCCGTATGAAATGTCGGCAGTACGCCATAAAACACACTATCGTAGTTCAATCCGGTTGGTGTGCTGATGTTGATCGCGTTCCAAAGCGTCATCCCATGCGTGATGATCACGCCTTTTGGATTACCCGTCGTCCCCGCCGTGTACATGATCGTCAGCGGTGTATTGTGATCGGCTTGAGGTGACATCACCATGCGTTTCGCCGTGCCGGCAATGGCATCTTCGTAAGCAAGCGAATCATCGTTAGGTGGCTGACCAAAATCGAGCCGCAGCGTGTACTTTGCGGGTGATCCAGCCGTTAATGCGGGAATGCGCGTCGTGAACTCGGCATCGTAAACAATTCCTTTGGGCGCAGCGTCGTTGAGGATGAACAACAGTTCCGGTTCGGCAAGCCGCCAGTTTAGTGGGAGCATCATCGCGCCTGCTTTGATGCACGCGAACTCGAATTCAAAATAATCTGTCGAATTTTTGGCGAGGATTGCCACGCGATCACCGACTTCGACGTTCCATTCATCACGCAAAAACGCCGCCAACCGCGCCGCACGGTCATTGAATTCTGCGTATGTGAACTGCCGTCCCGTCGCCTGATCGATCATGGCGATTTTGTCCGGTGTGCGGTCAGCGTGAAAAGCAACCCAATCTGAAGCGCGAATCATCAAAAAACCCTTTTTCAAATGCCGCCGAAGCTATCACAGGTGGCACAACAATGCTGCTTACATATTATTCTTTATCCCCAACGGACAGCGATAGCGCTCCATGTATAGCCCGTTCCCGCGCCCGCTAGAACGATTAAATCGC
The DNA here is from genome assembly GCA_034434595.1 of Anaerolineae bacterium. Classification (GTDB taxonomy): domain Bacteria; phylum Chloroflexota; class Anaerolineae; order Aggregatilineales; family Phototrophicaceae; genus Flexifilum. The sequence goes on along the minus strand of DAOTZD010000006.1, from coordinate 211,168 downwards.
CGGGATTAATCTTGCCTTGCGCCAAGCCCAGTTCAAGAGCTAGGACTTGATCCACGCTTTGGACATGTCCATAGTCTTCCAAATAAACTGATTGCTCGGCAGTCAGACCAATAGAGTCGAGAATTTGCAGATAAAATGACCGTTTCATGTGTGTGATGCCCAAGAATTTCACATCTTCGAGCGCTGCGCCGCTGGTTTCAACGGCTTCGCGGATGACGCGCGTGAAGTTGGGCAGCGAATTATCGCCTAAACGCGCCGCCATATAGTCGGGATCGGTCACATCGAGCCGACCACGTATTTCACCAATTACAGGCGATCCTTCACCGACTGCCGCTTCGGTCAAAATCACTGTTTCCGAAAGGCTGGCATCAGTGATCGCCGCCGAACCTAACACGACATTCTTATCCGCGCCACGTTTGAGCAGCATCGCCCCGCCCCCCGCGCCAAAATTGAACATGAAACGTGAACGCTCATTTTTTAGATTGATGAGATCATTTTCACGACTTCCCGCCGCCAAAAGCACATAATCAAGACGTGGATCACCCATCATCATGCTTTTTGCCATGTTAAGCGCGATGGGCGCGCCCGCGCAAAGGGCATAGATTTCAAACGCATAGGCGTTCACCGCGCCGACATTTTGCTGAATTTTTGCCGCCGCGTTCCACACCAAATGATCTTTGTATTCACTGCCGTGTGAAATCACCAAGCGAATTAGATCTGGCGTGATTCCTGCTTGGGCAATCGCTTTTTTCGCCGCTTCGCTTGCCATCGCTGTCACGCTGTCGCGTTCGTCATCACTTGCCACATGCCGCTGACGGATCCCCATTTTTTCGCGTAAAATGTTTGCGGGAATTCCTGTGACATTCTCTAGCTGGGCGGCGGTTTCCACCGTCTTAGGAAAGTGTGTTCCAAAGCCAACTATACCCACAGATGTCATTCAATAATGTCCTAAACAGATGTTTTATTGTGAATTTGCGCGCAACCCACCGAACTTATGATATAGCATACCGCTTACGCCTTACTTGCAACAATGGCAACAAGTATCAAATGTCACATTATTTTTGTACAGTTTGCATTAAATGTGTTGCCAAAAGAAAAGCGGACTTCACCGAGCCCGCTTTTCTTAACAGTCGATCTTGCCGACGAGTTTCATGCAGAGTGTCAATACGTTTGATGCGCTTCACACAAATTCGATGAAATGGGTCGTCAATTTCGATAAATCGGCATATTTGCCGCGCAAAGCGGGATCTGGAAGTGTGGCGGCAAGCTGATACATCGCTTCATGGCTCATCGCCGTCATTTCTTCGCGGGGAATGCGCGTGCGTCCCTGTGTTTTGAATTTGAACGGTTTCCCAAACGTCACCGTAATATTTGGGCGCTTCAACCGTTTAAGTTCATTCATCCAGTCTTGAACGCCGGTTACCGCAGCAGGGATGATCACAGGGTTGGCTTTCGTCGCCACATATACGAAACCGTCTTTTGCTTCCGCAAGACCGTCGCGCTGGCGCGTGCCTTCGGGCGCTATCAACACCAACTGTCCCGCCTTAATGAGTTCGATGGAACTGGTCAGTGCGCGCCGATCCACTTCACCGCGATTCACCGAATATGCGCCATACCAGCGAATCAGTGACCCCATAATCGGCATTTTCATGTTTTCAACTTTGGTCATGGGCACGACAAAGCGATGCCTCACCGCGCCGATGCATACCACCGGATCGAGCAGCGAAAGGTGATTCATCATCAACATGGCTGATCCGGTGGCAGGGATATTTTCCTCACCCGTTATTTTTACTTTGCACAACAGCGTCATGATGAAGAAACGAATCGCACCGCGAATGATTGCCCGCCGCCAAGCCAAGCGCGGCTGCATGGCGATGTATTCTTCGATGCTCATTTCGTTTTGGCGGCGGATTTCCGCTTTTTCGTTTGGCGGATTTTCCTGAGGTGTTGTGCTGCTCATGTGTCGTCATCATCCTCATTACGGCGTGGGCGATCCGCGCGCGGCGGTGTGTCGCCTTGATTACGATATGGATGTGTTGGACGATCCCCCTCATTGGGTCGGCGGGGGCGGTTGTCACCACGATTTGGGCTGCTCCCGCCTTGGCTGAAGCGTGGGCGGGGGGGACGGTCATCGTTGTCGCGGCGCGGGGGGCGATCCCCACTCGATGACGAACGTTCGCCATAGGGGCGGCGGGGACGATCCGAACTGGCTGCGTTTTCGTCAAATGAACGTGGGCGGCGGGGACGGTCATCACCGTCGCGGCGCGGGGGGCGATCCCGTAAATCACCAGCGCGCGGACGCAGCGGGCGATCACTCGCGTCTGTGCGGGTGCTTGGCGCGGGTCGAATTTGCAGGATGGCTTTCGCTTCAGGGGCGCGTTGGCTCAACCGCTGCACTTCGGCGGACGTGAGTTCACGCCATTCCCCCGGTTTGAGATCGCCCATTTCTAACATACCGATTTGTACACGTTTAAGTTGATGGACTGGATGCCCCAACAGCGATGCAACACGGCGAATTTGACGTTTCTTGCCTTCGGTCATCACCACACGCAGCGTTGATTGATCGTGTCCGCCCTTGGTAATTTCAACTAAGCATGGCGCAGTCATGCCATCTTCTTCGAGATAAACGCCGCGCTGCCAGCGATCCACTGTTTCGGCGGTGGGGAGCCCTTCTACCACTACGCGATACACTTTCGTATGGCGATAGCGCGGATGGGTGAGTTTATTTGCCAATTCACCGTCATTTGTTAGCACGACCATGCCTTCGCTGTCCGCGTCAAGCCGCCCAATGGTAAATAGGTGCTCAGCTTCAAACGGAACGAATTCAAATATGGTACGGCGGTCATCGTCGTGGTGTGCGACACTGCTCGTTAGCACGTTCTGCGGCTTGTTGACCATGATGTACATCTTGCGCTGATCAAACTTAAGCCGCTCTCCGTCAACTTCAATCACATCTACTTCGGGATCGGCTTTGTCGCCCAGTGTAGCGACCACGCCATTGAGCGTGACGCGCCCCTGTTCGATCAAGGTTTCACTGGCGCGGCGCGATCCGATGTTCGCCTGCGCCATGAGTTTTTGCAATCTTTCTTTCACGATGGTTTCACTTTGCTGTCGAGTCTTAAGCGTCTTTGTTGGGTTCGTCGAGATGCACGCCTGTCATCGCTTCGTACACGCTGATGATGGCGCTGTTATCCAGTTCGCGATCCCCGCGCTGGAGCATCATTTCGAAGAGTTGGTAAATAATCGCCGTCATGGGCAGCGGAATCCCGTAGGTGCGCGCTGTGTCCAGCACGATTCCAAGGTCTTTGTGCTGCATGTAGGCTTTGAAACCGGGGGCACGGTTTCCTGCAAATAGACGCGGCGGTTTTACGTCCATGGACCACATTTGCGCCGCGCCGCCTTTGATCGCTTGAATGACCCGCGCCGGATCGACTCCTGCTTTTTGCGCCGTGATCAAGGCTTCGGCAAGTGCGACCATTTGCGCGCCTGTGATGATCTGGTTGCACGCTTTGGCAATTTGCCCCGCGCCGCTGTCCCCCACCAATACCCATGCTTTCCCCATCGCCTGAAACAACGGCACTGCGGCATCAAATGTTGCTTGATCGCCGCCTACCATAATCGTGAGCGTGCCATTTTTCGCACCAATATCGCCGCCGCTTACTGGTGCATCAAGCGCCTTTACGCCGACTTGCGCTAGCTTCTCGGCGATCATGCGTGCGGTTTCAGGTTTAATGGTGCTGTTGTCGATGAAGATCAACCCATTGTGTGCGCCCTCGATAATGCCATTTTCACCTAACACAACCGCTTCCACATCCGGCGAATCCGGGAGATTTGTGAATACAAAATCCACCTGCGATGCCACTTCACGGGGGCTGGTGGCTGCGGTGGCACCTTCGCTCGCCAGTTGATCGACGATTGCTCGGCTGCGATTGTGGACGACTAAATGATGCCCTGCTTTCATCAAGTTGCGTGCAATCGACGCACCCATGATGCCAAGCCCAATGTATCCGACGTTTGCCATGTTGTTTTGTTGACTCCTTGCTGCCGCCTCATATATTGGGCGGGTGCGGCTGCCGCTCAGCGCGTCCCCGCGCTGAATCTGGCAAAATAAACGTTGTTAGACCTTCTTGGTGACGCGGAACTGCAAGGGGATGCCCGCCAGCAGACGGGTTTGTGCTTGCAATGTAGGAATCGCCACAAAAATCAGCGTTAGAAACGGCAGAAGCGGAAAACTGAGCAACGTCAGTAGGCGCTCTTGAATCGTTTGAGGTTTTGTGCGCGGCGGGCGCACACGCACATCCTGTATCCAAAAGACGATGCCGAGAATCGAGACCAGCGCGAATGATGCTTGCAGCAGCAGCCATGCGGGATTTCCCAACCCCTCACCCACCATTTCATTGACCAACGCGGGGTTGAGCAGTATTGGTAACTGCGCCCCGACGGTAATTAACACCCAGCCCGCCCCCGCGAGCAGAATGTCATGTGCGATGCGGAATAACAACCGGAACGATGGGTAAAAGTCAATTTCCGGGTGTTCAAGCATTTTTGCGATCATGTAACCAACTTCTTTGCTGCCCCATGCATGGCGCAAAGTTTGCTGATAGCGGTTCTTGATCGCATCGAGCAAATTTTCACCCGTTGTAGCTTGTGCAAGAAACGGAAGATAGACCCGTTCCAAGCGAACTTCGCCGCCGCGCGCGAAAAACGCTTTGATGAACATGTGCCATTCATCCGCGATCACATCTGCATCCCAGTAGCCGCTGGAATCGAGCAGACGAAGACTCAACGAGTACGATGACATCGGCATTGGTGTCCACCATGGGGCAGACAGATATGCCAATTCAAACGCCGACGAATAAGCGTTGATCAACCGCATAAGTGGGTTGATTTCCCAAATGTTGCTGTGGTAGCGGATTGCTCCCTGCCAAAACCGAACATGCCGATCCGGGTTGGTTGCAAAGAGATAGGTCAGCGCGTAAAAATGCGTCGGATGCCACAGCGTATCCGCGTCCATCGTCGTGACGAGAATATGATCGATATTATAGTTCAATTCATCGACAAGTTTACGCTTAATCCACCGCGCTGCCCACGCCTGATTGGCGGATTTGCACTGCATCTCGCCGGGCAGTCCACGCGGATGCACCGTGTAGAAGATATGCGCGAAACGCCCGCCATATTCTGCAAGCAAACATTCAGCTTTTTCCGCGCAGGTTGCTTCGGCGGCTTCCATCGCCAGCACAATCGTGATGCGCTGTTTTGCTTCATACTGCGCGGCTAACGTATCGAGTGTGGTACGCAGTACATCAATCGGTTCTTTGTAGTTCGGGATGATGACGACATGATGCACATCATCCCATCGCAGAATCCCCGCTTGGGGATGCTGCTGATACAGCGTGTACCAGTCGGTTTGCTGCCAGCGGTTAATCTTGCGCTGCCCAATCACGTTGGCGATGCCCGCGAAAGCGAAACGTACCGCTGAATAGAACCCGACGAGGGCCGCGACAAAGATAAGCTGGCGGGGAAAGACAACCGCGCACGCGACACTCAACAGAAGCGCAATCCACGCGACAAAACCGGGGATGCCGTCAAGGACACGCTCAGGGATGGCGCTCTGCGGGTTGCCCGCCCATATTGAGCGCCCAACCCCAAGCTGGACGTTGTTGCGTCGGCCTCCGCTTGACTGATAAGGCAATTGTTCGCTCGCGGGAAAAACTCATCTAGTCTTGAACTGCCATGAGCATAGCATAATCCGTTGGGGGAGAGTAGGGCATGTTCAAGGTGTGCGTCGCTGTGTTTTGAAAATGGTTTGTGCTTGTAACCATCGCGTTTGGTGCTAAATGAGAGTGATGTTACACTTCTAAAAATATTGTAAAAACGTGCCAGCCGCGCCCGGAGGTTTATCAATATGACGGCAAAAATTTTGGTGATTGAAGATGACCGCGAACTTTCTCGCGTGCTTCAGCTCGAACTACGCCAAAGCGGATACGAAACAGCGGTGGCTTTCGATGGATTGGAAGGGCTGCGACAGTTTCACAGCGTTAAGCCTAATCTCGTCATTCTCGATGTCGCACTGCCATTGATGGATGGGCGCACGGTTTGTCAGCGCATCCGCGAACTTTCCGACGTACCTGTGCTGATGATGACCGCCAGCGCGGTTTCTGAAGAAGATATTGTGCACGGGCTGAACATGGGCGCAGACGAATACATGATCAAGCCGCTGCGTAATCAAGAATTTCGTGCACGCGTGCGTGCGCTGCTGCGGCGGGCTCGCTTGGGTGAGCAAGACCAAGAGCAAATGCGCGGCTATGAAGATGAATATCTCACAGTCGATGTGCCAACGCGCCGTGTAAGCGTCAATGGTGAAGAAATCCGCCTTACGCCAACCGAATTCAAGCTGCTGGTGCTGTTGATCCAAAATTCAGGGCAGGTATTGACGTTTCAACAGCTCTTAGAGAACGTTTGGGGATACGAGTACACACGCGAATATCACTATCCGCGCATTTATGTATCGCATTTGCGCCGCAAAATCGAACCAGATGCGAAAAATCCCACATACATTCAAAGCGAATACGGGATCGGGTATCGCTTCGTCAAAAGAACATTATAAATTCTTTTTTCCAGTCAGCCATCGCTTGCAGTCCGGGTTATCTGCAAGCGCGGCTGACTGAACCGCACCTGATCGGACTCCCCGTTGCTGCCACCCGCGCGGAACACCACGCGAAGCTGCACAACGCTGCCATTGGTTTCCATAATCTGTCGCACAGTATCGGTCATATCCACGGGATCACATCCGTTAATGGTGTCGATAATGCGCGCGCCTGTCGTTGTTCGTGTTAAATCACGCCCCGCATCGATTCTACCGTATTCATCGGCATAGATTGTGAGTTCGCCCAATGCATCAAATCCGCCGCCCGACTCATAACAGAATCCCCATGTAAGCTGTGCGCTCGCGATCTCGTCTAGCGAAAGCATCGGCGGCAGACGGAAGGTGAGCAAGGGCTGCATCCGTAGTTCACTGCCTTCGTTATCAATCACGTCGCCCGCTTGATAGCTGGTGTAAAAACGCGCATCAGCGCGAAGCGTGCGCGAATTTTGTGTATCCAACAGCGCGTCGATAGCATATGCATCACGTGGATAACTGCCCGCTGCCGCATCCAAAGTGAGAGTTAGTTCGTAATCGCCGCTGGTCAAGTCGGTATCATTCGATTGGTAGCGCGTAGCGATGAGCGTGTAGTATCCATCTGCCAACAGCACATATTCGTTGAATGCTGAATTGGTCGTATTACGCTCGCCATCATCATTAGTGATGAGCGTTGTACCAAGATTATCCGTCATCGATACAACGGTATCCAAGTTCCCGCTGATCGCGCGTAGGTTCACCGAGATCACATCGCCCGCTGCGCCTCTAAAACTGTAAACCACTTCGCTATCGCTGTCGTCGATTGTGCCTTCAACTGTGCTTCCATAACGCAGTGGGAGCGAAAATTCTCCGAACGAGTCGTTCTCGTCGCCTTCTTCAACAACCAGTTCAAACGTTCCTGTGCTAAATCCAAGTCTCCCATAATAGCGGGTCACAACAAGCAAATAATCGCCATCTTCAGGCGGAATAAAGCCCCGCACCTGTGAGTCGCGCACTTCAAACGTGCGATCATCGTTGCGCGCGAGTTCCTGGCCTTTGGTTGTCAAGATGAGCAGCAGCGTATCGAGCGCGAAATTTTCATCCACACTGGTCACGCTGATGTTGTATGGCACTCCCGCCATCGCGCGGAATGGATAGACCACAACAGGCGATCCATCGTTGATCTCGCCCGTGACGGGTGTATCAAGCGCGACGAACGGTTGAAGTTGTGGCTGAAGAAATGCCGTTGAATTGGTGAACACAGAAACCGTCGTGAGCGGTGGTTGAGTTGTATCTGATGTCGCAGTGAGTGTAGGCGTATCTGTCGCTGTTGGCGTATGGGTTGCGGATGGGGTAGCTGTTGGGGATGCCGTATCTGTGGGCGAATCAGTCACTGTACTGGTCGCCGTATCGCCCAGTGTTGGGGTAGCTTCTTCTGTGATGGCGGCTTGCGTGGTCGGCGCTGCCGTATCTGATGCAGCCGTTGCGTCTTGTGTCACCGTTTCTGATGGCGTGCTTTGTGGTAGTATAGCAATTTCAGTGATATTGCGCGTCGGCACAATCAGTCCAAGCGGACGGCTGTCTCCGTGCCGGTCAGTAAAACTGCAACCAGCAGCGATTAGCATCACCACTGCAAATGCGATTCCCGAAACAATCTGCATTGTCATCCGACGCGCTGCCATTATCGCTCCACGTTTTACTGTTGATTCACACACATTTCACGCGGTCTGCTCACCGAGTCCTGTTCACCCCGTCCATTGTAATGAGGATACCCCATCCGCGCGACTCAACCGTTCGTCCATTAAGATTGGGGGCGGGATCGGGTGGTCTTGCTGCCTTTCATGCCTTTCAACCCACGTGCAGCCGTCATCGCAATCAAGTTCGTCTGATAGTCGTAGGTATTGCGACGCTTTTCAGCGTGTGCCTCACGCGCCAATTCCACCATTTGATGCACCAATTCGCGCGGCGGAATATCGACTTCCTGCCATAAGTAAAACGCCACCGATCCCGGCATCGTGTTGATCTCATTCAAATACACGGTATCGCTTGCTGGCTGGTATAAAAAGTCGATGCGCGCGATCCCGCGTCCGTCGATGGCACGAAATGCGGCTATCGCCATGTCTTGAATACGTTTGGTCGTCGTATCAGGCAGCGGCGCGGGGATGATTCGTTCGGCGCTTTTCATGCCTTCACCGCCGCGCAGATACTTTTCTTCGTAGGTGAGAAATTGTTCCCAAGAAACGGGCTGTTCCAGCACCGACGCACGCATAGACCGATCATCTCCCAAAACCGCGCAGTTGATTTCGACTGGATTTTCAACCGCGCCTTCGACCATCACACGACGGTCAAGGTTCGCCGCCACGTCGATGGATGCGCGAAGCAGATTTTCATCGCTTACACGACTGATGCCGATACTGGAGCCAAGCGTGACCGGTTTGACAAATAATGGGAATTTCAGCGAGGTTTTGATTCGTTCGATGATTGCGTCTGGGTTTTCTTCCCATTCATGACGGGTGAACACCACCGAATCGACGACAGGAATACCATTTGCGCGAAGCACAGTCTTGGTCATCAACTTGTCGTTGGCAACTGCCGAAGCCATTACACCGCAGCCAGCATAGGGAATATCTGCGAGTTCAAATAATCCTTGCAGGGTGCCATCTTCGCCGTGCGATCCATGAACCGCCGGAAAAATAACATCAAGGCGTTTGATCTGACTTTTGGCGAGCAATCCGCTTGGGGTGGGGTTGACAATCAAGCCGTGATGCTGTGTGGCGGGTGACAATACTACAGGCTGAACGCCCGCTAGACTGACTATCTCGTTCTTATAATTCTTCAAGTCGAGCAGCGGATCGCCTGTGAACCATCTGCCATCGCGAGTAATGTATATCGGCACGATTTCATAGCGTTCTGGGTCGAAGGCACGCATCACCTGATTGCCTGTGACCACCGACACATCGTGTTCAACGCTGCGCCCGCCAAAAATGACACCGATGGTGAGTTTACGTCTTGCGCTCACGCCGTTTTCTCCGAATGCTGCAAAAACGCACGAAGTCTACCCTAGAACGCGGAGAGATCAACGGGCAAGTAAACCACTACGGGGAAAACGTGGGGTTTTTAGCCAATAACGAGACTGGCAAGAAAGATTACGGTGATGGTGATGTTGACGGAATACTCAAGCAGCATGGCATATAGAAACTGCTGCAAGGCGAAGCGTGCTGCTGTCACCGACAAATTGAGATCGCGCACGCGGATGAGTTCGGCAATCAACGAGCCGGCAACCGCGCCAATCAGCGATCCAATGATGGGAATCGGAATGGTGAATGTACCGATCAACCCGCCGATGCTCATGCCAATCACGGTGCTGCACGCCAACCCGCGTGATTTCATTCCCAAGAGAGGCATCCAAAAGTCACTGGTGAGACGCAGCGCCATCAAGCCCGTGATGACCAGAAGCGCCCCAAGGGTGACGTGCTGGAAGTTCGTCGCGACGGCGTAGATCACGCTGATGCCCCACAGCAGCACCGGACCGGGAATCACCGGGATGAACGATACCACTAACCCCGCGATCATAGCGACTGCCGCCAAAATGCTGATTACGACATCGTTTCCCGTCATGCAATCGTCCTCAGTTCAAGCCCGGTTACGATGAGTACGTATCGGGTAGGTCATTGAGGAATAATACGCTATCACCTGCCTTCAAGTTGCGCTGATACCACTGAATCGATTCTGCAAGTGTGGCGATAACCAATACCTTTTCGCTTGGAAATCCCGCCGCGATTAACCCTTCGCGGATCGGTTCTGCCTGTTTTTCGCCCACCAGAATCACATCAGTTGCATATTGGGCGGCAGTTTCGCCAAGTTTACGGTTTTCGCTTTCCATCAGGTCGCCCAGTTCGACCATACCGGGGGTGATGAGCAAGCGCCGCCCCCCTGTATGCATCCCCAAAACGCGAAGCGCGTAAACCACCCCAACCGGATTGGCGCTGTAGGCATCGTTGATGATCGTGATACCTTCGGGTGAGGTGTGCCGTGTCAAGCGGCTTTCAGCAGGTTTGAGATCGCGCACGCGGCGTGCGATCTCTTTGAGCGACATGCCTTCATGGATGGCAACAGCGGTCGCAAGTAGCACGTTGGTGACATTGTGCTGCCCTAACAGCGGTGTGCTAAAAAGTTCGCTGACGTTCGTGAGCGTGTCCGTCACAGTGAAGCGTAATCCATCGAGCGATTCTTGAATGTCGGATGCGACAAAGCGCGGTGTAGCATCGCTGACCGCCGCTGGATCAACCTCTTTGCTCACGGTCAAGCGCGTGGTGGGGTATCCCCGTTCGACCATCGCGCGAATATGCGGATTATCCCAGTTAAACACGCCTACGCCATCAGGCGGGAGCGCCTTGATGATCTCGTATTTGGCGATGGCGACATTTTCCAGCGTGCCGAAGCGTTCGAGATGCTGCGGACCAACTTCAACAACAATACTAATCTCTGGATGTGTTAACTCGCAGATGCGTTGAATTTCGCCGGGGACATATGCGCCCATTTCCGCGATGAAATATTCGATGCTGTGATCATTGGCGACATCGTTGTTAAGCGCGATGCACACCCCCATCAGCGTGTTATAGCTTTTGGGTGTCGGATAGGCTTTATATCGCCCATTGAGGATATGCGCGAGATATGTCTTGGTGCTGGTCTTGCCGTAACTGCCCGTGATGCCGATGACAACCGGATTCACCTCGCGGAGTACGCCGCGCGCGTGGTTAATGAACTGCGCCCGCACAGTCGCTTCTACCGGGGTCATGATCACGTTGGACAGCGAGAGAATCACCGGAGCGATAAGCCAGACAAGAAAGCCAATCGCCCCAACTGCGATCACCTGAAGCTCAAGCGCCTGATCGCGCAAAATGTCTCCCGCGATGATGCGCCCGATAATCACCAGCAGTGCTGCCAGCACAAACCCAGTCGCCAGCAAACGGCGGGCGCGCGGCGTGGCGCGGAATTTCTTCTTGATCTCGCCCTCATCCGGCGGAATTACGGCGATGATCGCCGCGATGATGCCGAGTATGGCAGGCAGTGGACTGTCTGGCGCTTCTGAAAACAGGAACGCGGCAGTCGAACCCGCGATCCACGCAATCAACAGGCGATTGGGCAGCCAGCGTGAACGGATTTGCACCATCCAGCGCAAATAGCGCAAGCTCATGTATTCTTCGATTTGGTAGAAACGCGCTTGGCGATACAGGCGCACACATGCGCCCTCCAGCCAGATCGCGGCGATGATCCATATAAGCAGTTCGTTCATGTTGACCGTTATGCCTTGAAGAAGTGATCGAGAATGCGGGTGGTTTCCGCGAGATGCTCAAGGTAGCTGTAATGCCCCGCCCCCGCGAATGTGACCAAGCCCGCATCGGGTATAGTTTTCTCAAGCATTTTCGCCTGCCACAGTGGGGTATCGTCGTCCGCGTCCCCCCAGATGAGCAGCGTTGGTACGCTTATACGCGCAGCATACGGCAGCAGATTTTCGTTGACGACTTTGACGAAGGTTTCGCGCAGTACGCCCGCACTTTTGAAATCTGCCGAGCCATAGCGGTTGGTATACCATGCGCGGAGATTGTCCGCTGTGCTTTTCATACCGATTTTGTACAGCCCATCACGAATAGCTTTGTAGATATTCAAGCGCAAACGCGACCCCAACGGGCGGCGCGGTGGCACGCCGGCGCTGTCGATGAGTGCCAGACGATGCAGCCTACTCGCATAGTCCGCACCGAGAATTAAGCCCAAGCGCCCGCCGAACGAATGCCCGATCAAGTGAACTTGTGCTAATCCATGTGCATCAAGATAGGCGATAACCCAATGCGCGTAGTCAGAAACATTCCATGTAACGGGAGGCGGATCAGATTGACCAAAACCGGGCATATCCGGCACAAATACACGAAAACCCTGTCGCGCCAACGCATCGGCAAGCGGCTGCATTAGGCTGATATTCGCGCCCCAACCGTGAAGTGCTAAGACCGGAATACCGTCAGACAGCCCCGTTATATATTCAGCAGTTTTCACGCCATTGATAGTCGTAAAGGTGATTTCCTGAGGTGATTTCGTCTGCGTCATCGGTGCGTTACTCAACTGTGATGCGCGCGTTCAACGCTTGCAGTTTTTCGATCACACCAGAAAATGTGTGATCAAGCACCTGCGCGTTATCGATTACTGACTCGCCATCCGCGACGAGCGCCGCCGCTAACAACCCGATCCCCGCGCGCACGTCCGGCGTATCCATGTAGATGCCATGCAGGAGCGTATACCCGACAACAATCGCGCGGTGCGGATCGCACAACACAATTTGCGCGCCCATCGCCTTCAATTTGTCGATGAACAGCAAACGATTCGCAAACATTTTTTCGTGGATCAATGATGTGCCGCGCGCTTGCGTGGCGATCACGGTGGCAACGGATACTAGATCGGACGGAAAACCGGGCCACGGCGCGGTTTCAATTGACGAATCGACATCTTCTTCGCGGTTGGACACGGTGAGCGATTCATGTTTGGGGATATACAGCGCCCCTTCATCCATGTCCATTTGAATGCCCAAGCGCCAGAAAATCTTGGCGATCACGCGCATATCCGACTGCTGCACGCCGTCGATTTGAACACGCCCGCCGCACATCGCGGCAATCGCGGCGGTGCTGGCGGCTTCGATGTAATCGGGGGCGATTGTCGCGCTTGTGCCGCTGAATTCGGATACGCCACACACGGTTAGTACATTCGAGCCAATCCCGCTGATATTCGCGCCCATGCTCACCAGCATATGCGCGAGTTCCTGCACATGTGGCTCACACGCGGCGTTGCGGATGATCGTTTCTTTGCCCAAGCGTGCCGCCAGCATCAATACCAGCGCCGTCGCGGTCACACTGGCTTGGATGAGAATAATATCTTTGCGATCCCACGCCGATGCTTTGAACTCCACCGCATCATTGGCAATTAATACATCAATTCCGAGATCGCGCAGTGCTTCGATATGCGTGCGAATCCGGTTCAGCGGAAAATCGACTTCCAAGCGCACGTGTTGGCGACGGATGAGCATCGGCGCGACCAGCAGCAGAATCCCAATGCTTGCATCCGTTTCATTGTGCGACAGCACACGCCGCGCTAACTGCGCCCCATCAATTGTCAGGCTGTTATCGCCCTGCCACGCGATAGACGCGCCAATCGCTTCCGCCGCGCTGATCATCGACGTGGTCGAAAGTGTGTGCGGAACATTGTGCAGCGTGACAGGCGCATCGCTTAACAGCGCGGCAGCAATTAAGGCTTGCGCGGCGTTGCTGCTCCCCGACGGACGATATACGCCGTTCAGCGGGGTTCGCCCCGCGACTCGAATTCGCATCTTTGAATTTGCCCCTAGAGTGACAGTTTGCCAAGCGCCAGTGCGATTTGTGCCGCCGTGCGCGCGTTATTGATGAGCAGTGACACATTCGCGCGGCGCGATTCGCCTTCGGTGAGTTCCGCGACACGGGCTAGCACGAACGGCGTGATGGCTTTGCCATGAATCCCCTGTGCTTCGGCTTCCTTTGTCGCCTGTTGAATCGCTGCTTCAGCAGTGTCGTAGGGCATTTCGTCGCCTTCGGGCACAGGCACGGCGAAGATGATACCGTGCTGTGCGCCTAATTTTGCTGCCGCAGCGATGATCTGCGCCGCCTGTTTTGGCGTGTCGATACACGCATCAACGGGCAGTCCGCTGGTGCGCGAATAGAATGATGGCAGTGTGTTCGTTCCCATACCGATGACGGGAACGCCCTGTGTTTCCAGCACTTCAAGTGTGAGGGGCAGATCGAGAATCGACTTCGCGCCGCTGCAAACCACCGCGACAGGTGTACGTCCTAATTCAATCAAGTCTGCCGACACATCATATGGCGCGCCGCGATGCACCCCGCCTATCCCGCCCGTTGCAAACACTCGAATCCCCGCCATATGTGCCACAATCATCGTGCCAGCGACGGTTGTCGCGCCGTTTTCGCCCAAACCGACAGCAATCGGCAGGTCACGGCGGCTGACTTTACGCACTGACCCGGCGGGCATTTGTCCCAGACGGTCTATGTCATCACTCGACAACCCGACAGTCACTTTGCCATTCAGGATCGCGATGGTCGCGGGAATCGCTCCCTGTGAAGCAACCGCCTCTTCCATCGCCAGCGCGGTTTCGACATTGGCGGGATACGGCAGTCCATGTGTGATCAGCGTCGATTCGAGTGCGACGACTGGGCTTTTGCTTTTTATCGCCCCGGCTACGCGAGGTGAAATGGTCAATTTAGTGTTCATTTAGAGCAATCCTTTGAAAATCGGGTATATTTTAATCTCACTGGCGCGTAGAATGCTATCTGATATATTGCGCGCACAGGTAATCCGTTGGATAGGCGAGGTGATCGCGTGGAGAAAACCGCACAGCCGATCAACCGTGAAGAACAGGCGCGTCATTTGCGCCGTGTAGCGCGGCTGACAATATGGATACCGTTTATCCTCGGTTTTGTCGCGCTCATCGCCATGACGACGGCAGCCGCGCTGCTGCCTAGCGAAGGGCAAACGTCGCTCGTCGCCAACTGCATGACCATTCTCGTTTTGTGTCCCGGTGTGCTGTGCCTGCTGCCCATTTACCTACTTTTCGTCGCCGCGGCATATGGCATGGATACGCTCAATCGGCGTATCAGCGAACCGATGATGTCGCTGGAACGCTTCACCCAAAAAGTGGCGCAGCGTACCGAAAATGTTTCTGAACGCGCCGCGCGCGCGAGTATCACACTCAACGCTCAATTCGCATCTATAGATAAGGCGGTTTTAAGCATTTTTGACCGCCCTACTTCCAATGGGAGTACAGATGAACAGTCTGAATCCGACACCGGAAAAGTCGAGTAACTGGAAGGCAAGTTCATACCTCTTGGGTGTAATTGGCGGCTTGATCTTCGGTTTAGTATCAGCGTACTTTTACACACGTGCTGCTGAAGATGATGTGCGCTTGACCGGAAAAACACAGCCCAATCGCGTCCAAACAGGTGACCTGCTCGGATTAGGGCTGGCGGCGCTGGCGATCTTCCGTCAAATCGCTGAACTTGGGCGTTCGCCTGAAGGCAAAAAACGCCTGAAGTGATCGCCCCTTGCGATGAATCTCTGTTCGCTCTTTTAGGAGTTAACTCTATGTGCGGTCGATTTGTGCTGAACGTTGATCCGGCAGTGCTGCAATCGACGTTTGATCTCGGTACTGTGCCGGAATTTGGCGCGCGTTTCAACATCGCTCCAACACAAACCGTCCCCATCATCCTCAACGAAGCGCCGCCGGACGTGATTGGCACGCCCGCCGCCCGCACTGCTCAACCTATCCGCCAAGCGATGATGGTACGTTGGGGATTGATTCCGTCATGGGCAAAAGAGATGTCGATGGGGTCGAAGTTGATCAATGCCCGCGCTGAAACCGTCGATGAAAAACCCGCGTTTCGCCAAGCATTTAAGCGGCGGCGCTGCATCGCCCCCGCCAGCGGCTACTACGAATGGAAAGAAACCGATGACGGCAAGCAGCCTTTCTACATTCACCGCGTCGATGACTCGCTCATAGGTTTTGCGGGGTTGTGGGAAATCTGGCAGTCACCGGAAGGTGAAGAAGTTCGCACCTTTTGCATCATGACAACCGAAGCGAATACGTTTGCCAGCCAAATTCATCACCGGATGCCCGTGATTTTGCGCCCCGAAGATTATGACCGCTGGTTGAACACACCGGAAAAGTCAGCAAGCGATCTCAAGCCGCTGCTCAAGCCTTATGCCGACGAAAATGCTTTCATCGCGCATCCGGTCAGTAAAGTCGTCAACAAGCCCGGTGTCGATCTGCCCAATCTCATCGAACCTATTCATTAATGTGGCAGAGAAGATTTCATGCCTGCTTATCTTTGTTCTTCATGCGCTTTTCGATCACATCTTTGAACGGGTCTTTGCCCGGTTTGATCAGCACTTCGCGCCCGCGCCCACCCACTTTGACTTCTCCGACTACGCCCAATTCTTCGAGTAAGTCCATAATGCGTGCCGCACGCGGATAGCCCAAACCTAACCGCCGCTGGATCAATGACGCGCTGGCTTCACCTTCAGCAATCACCAATTCGATAGCTTGTTCGAGCATCGGATCGGTTTCCGAGAGGAACTCGCGCCGCGTCAAACCGCGCTCCCATGGACCCAATGCAGCCGCTTCCCCTTTACCTTCCTCAATCTTTGCTTTGTTCCAATCCCGCCACCACTGGCAGAGTGAACGCACTTCATCATCGCTGACGAACACCCCTTGCAGACGCTTGGGTGCCATTGCGTCCGCAGCGAGAAAGAGCATATCGCCCTTGCCCATCAACGCTTCCGCGCCAACAGTGTCGAGAATGACGCGCGAGTCCACGCCAGACGCAACTTGGAATGACATACGCGATGGGAAGTTGGCTTTGATCAATCCGGTGATCACATCCACTGACGGGCGTTGTGTCGCCACGACCATGTGCATCCCCACGGCGCGCGCCATCTGCGCGATGCGAGTGACCGTCTTTTCGGTTTCTTCCGGGTGACTCATCATCAAGTCCCCGATTTCATCAATCAAAATGACGATATACGGCATGTATTCGTCTTTGCGACGGCGACCCAAGCGCGAGTTATACGTGTCGATATTGCGCGCTGCGTTTTCTTCCAGCACCTTATAACGGCGTTCCATTTCGCGTGTACACCATCGCAGCACACCGATAATGCGTTCGGGATCGGTTTCGACAGGACCAAGCAGGTGCGGCACCCCGTTGAAACGGCTCAATTCGACCATCTTCGGGTCAAGCATGATCATCTTAACCATATCTGGCGTATTGTCGAGCAGGAGTGCGGTTGCCATCGCCGCAATTGCGACGGACTTGCCCGAACCTGTCGTGCCAGCAATCAAGAGGTGAGGCATCTGCCCTAAGTCCGCTGCGACAGGCGCGCCGCTGACATCGCGCCCAATCGGGATGAGCAGGGGAGATTTCTTCTTCGCCGCCATTTCTGCGTAACTTTTGCTTTCATACACCGAACGGAGCGCGACGATGCTCGGCTTCTTGTTCGGCACTTCGATACCAATGTAGGTATGACCCGGTACAGGCGATTCTAAACGCAGCCGTTTTGCCGAAAGCGCGAGAGCAAGGTCGCTTGCCAACGAAACAATCTTGTTAACGCGCGTGCGGTTAGTCGCTGTTTCCGCACCTTCTGGGGTTGTGCCTTCTTTGAAGGGCTGCACCGCGTACTGTGTAACAGTGGGTCCAACTTTCACATCGACTACATCCACGTCAATGTCAAATTCCAACAACGTGTTCTCAATTAACACCACGTTGTTGTTGATCTCGCTCTCATCAGGCAAGTTGAGTTCAATATCGCGCAGCATATCCAGCGGTGGGAGATCAGGATCGCGCTTGGTATTCGCCCGTGCCTCTTTCATATTATCAACGGTGAAGTAACGTTTTATGCGCCCATCTGGTCGTTCGACCATCACGGGTTCACCCTTCACCCGCTTGCCTTTGATCACGCCGATTGCATCCGTATTGGGCGTATCCTTTGGACGATTGAACAGCGGATGCTGCGATAAATCCTCATCGGACTTGATTTTTACCGGTTCAACAGAAGGCGCATCGGAATAATCGAAGCGGATGATATTTGGTTTTGTTTGTTCTGGTTTGGCATGTGGAACGCCACCAATAGAAGTATTCGCCGCCCTTTTTTCCGCTGCGGCTTGCGCGTTCGCTTCTGCGATCAACTGCGCGCGCAGCGAAGGCGGCAGATTCTCAGGATTCGGGCGCACACGCACAATCGAATGGGCTTTAACGCGCTGCGCGTGAACCGCGGATTGAGTCTGCACACTCAATTTACCTGTCGCGTCTTCAATAACGGCAGGAGCGGTTGTGAGTGCCTCATCCAGCGTCCCCATACGTTTGAACGTTTTTGAGGGCTGCGGCGGGCGTTCTGGACGCTTGCGTTTGCCAAAGTCGCGCAGCGCGTTCGCGTTTCCTTGCAGCCAATCGGCTACTTGATCGCGTTGGATACCAATGGCGACAGCAATACTGATGACAAGCAGGGTAGCGAATACGGCAATCGTTAGCACAGAGCCGAACAAGTTGAGCATCGGCGTAGTCAGCATCCAGCCAATTTGCCCACCGCCGCGCCCTAACCGGGCTAATGCGCGCAGTTCGTTATCGCCTGCGCTTAAATGAAGTAGTGCGAGCATCGACAAAAAGCCGATTTCCAACGCCAGAATGCGCCGTGTTGGGAAATGAATCACCACGCCAAGTTTTGGCAGCAAAATGATCACGCCGAGCGCGAAAATGCCAATGCACACAATCGCGCTGCCGTAGCCAAACATCCCCGTGAGCGCATTCGACCATGCCGCTGCAATCGTCGCATCCGACGACACATTCAGCAGTGAAAGCAGCGAGACAATGCCGAACACAATCAGCATGACCGCCGCGATTTCGTCCCCCCAAGGGGGAATCAAGTCAAGAATGCCATCCCAGAATTCTGGCTTAACCGTATATTTCTCCGCATTGGCAAACTTCGATGCTTTGGTGTTAGTGGGTGTTTCGGTTGTCGCTTTCGCCGCGTCAGTTTTAGCGGTGGATAGGGCGGTCTGTGCGCCTGTTGATTTGGAAGCGGCGAGCTTTGCCGTTTGTGATTTCGGATCGGCTTTCGCTTCTGGTTTGCCAGCAGGCTTAGAATCGATGGATTTTTCGGATGGCTTTGCCAGCGCTTGATTCGATGATGTAGAGCGCGTGCTGTCCCCTACGCTTGTGGCGCGCGGCGCGTTCGATGGTGTTGGTGATGTGCTGCCGGATGTAATGTTCGATCCCGCCGCGTTAACGCTGTTCGCTTCACCGCTGCTGGCGGCGTTCTTGTCCGCGTCAGTGTCAGGTTGTTGAGCAGGAGTCTGCTGCACCACCGTCATTCCTCGTACCGTAAAGACCAATGCCCTATTTTAGCGCAGAAAGCCAGCGATTGCTGGCTTCTGCTTGTTTTTGCTGCTGAATTTTCTCTGAATGTTTCTTCAATCATGCGGCGTGATTTAGCCCATCGCGCGCAGGCTTAACCCCAAGCGGCGCGCGCGTCCATCAATGCTCAAAATGCGCGCGCGAATAGTTTGCCCTTCCATCACCACGTTGCGCGGATGCAGAAAATGCCCTTCCGCCAGTTCGGAAACGTGAATCAGCCCTTCTAAGCCTTCTTCAATGCGGGCGAACGCGCCAAAATCGACCACGTTAGTGATCACACCTTCAACCACCTGCCCAATCATGTAACGATCCGCCACTGTTGCCCAGGGATCAGGCGTGAGTCGCTTCAAGCTCAATGCGATGCGCCCCGCTTCTTGGTTAACTTCCAATACATAGACATCTATTTCTTGCCCACGCCGCAGTAAATCGGCGGGATGCCCGACGCGCCCCCAACTCAATTCACTGATGTGGATCAAGCCTTCCAACCCGCCAATATCGACGAATGCGCCAAAGTCGCACAAGTTCGTGATCGATCCCTTGATGATGTCGCCGTTGCGTAGGCGCGCAAGAATATCAGCGCGTTCGCCCGGTTCAGCGCGTGCCGCCCGTTCGGAAAGGATCAAACGGTTCTGCTCGACATTGAGTTCGATTACACGCAGTTTGAGCGATTGCCCCATGTGCGCGGTGAGTGCCTTGCGCCGGATTTGATTATTCGATGTAGCCGGGAAATTGAGCAGTTGGCTGGCGGGGACGAACCCACGTAGACTGTTCCACATGACAAGCAGTCCGCCGCGGTTGTATCCAATGACAGGTAGTTCGACAATTTCATCCGCTTCCATCACGCGGATTGTCTCGTCCCAGTCCGAGCGTTGACCCCCGTCCTCAAACCCGGTCTGACCACCCGTTTCCATATTAATGCCGTCAAAATTTTGATCGTCGTCTTGCTCTGCCGCTGAACTGTCTGCGAACTCTCCCTCATGGAGCAGCGCCGCCCAATACCCCTCATCAGGCGGCGGCGGCGGGTTATCTCGCCGCTGCGTATTGCTGGACATGCCGATCCCCTCATTCAACTAACAATAAAATGCGAATGTGAACTTAAAGCCCTGAACACCGTGCGTCTAATACCCCACACTGTATACCGCGCACAGGGATCAAGTGCCAATACATAATTCGCAAGTATAAATCAGGGGAATTTTCCGCACAAGCACACCCAAAAGTCACGCTTCGCGCTGTTCCGCTTCGGCTTCCATACTCATCAGAGTATCGGCAACCGCATTGATGGCTTCGTCTTGGCGGCGATACAGCGTAGGCTCGCTGAGCGCAAGCTGCTGTGCCACAT
This sequence comes from Anaerolineae bacterium, assembly GCA_034434595.1. Taxonomy (GTDB): domain Bacteria; phylum Chloroflexota; class Anaerolineae; order Aggregatilineales; family Phototrophicaceae; genus Flexifilum. The sequence continues at coordinate 190,215 of DAOTZD010000006.1, read as the reverse complement.
CACGAACTTTCGCCCTTTCAATAAAGCGAAGCTGCAAAATGTTGTAAAGCGTCCATTCCGGGCTGAACATTTTGCGTTCCCCACCGGGGCGCTGTCGTTCGATGGCTGTTTTCAAAACAGAACGGAGCGCTCGTGTGGGATTGCCTTCGTTTTCGTCTAACAGGTCGCGCACGATTTGCAGTTCTAGTAAACGACTGCTGCTTAATCCGCTGCCGCCCCAATAATGACGGAGCGCCGCCCGCACTTGTTCTTTGAATTGTTCTGTATCCGCCATATCGGGCGATCTAGTGCCATGTGCTGCCGTGCGCGGAGGTTTATATTCAATCGCTTCAGCGGTTTTACGGGTGATCGTAATCTGCGGTAGTAAGCCTTCGAGTGCCGCGAAGATTTCGCCTTGCAGGCGCATGTCGTCCAATGTTTGCGCCGAACGGCGAGCGAATCGTTCCAGCATCATGCGCTCATCGTCATCCAAGTCGATTTCGGCAGCGCGCGCTTGAATGCCCATCACCCCGACCAGCGGCGCGGCGGTAAGCGTCACCTGATCAGTTTGATTTACTGCGCGCATCCCATATAGGGGCGCGATCCAGTACCCGTGCCATACTTTCAAATTGATGTGTTTATGCGATTCGCTGTCCGTACTATTTTCGCTTGCAAATAAGTTAATCAATTCACTTGTACTGTTTTTGAGCAGCGAATTATCGGGGCGGGCTGGACCCACCGCGCTCACCAATTCGAGCAGGTCTTCATTGAAAGCAGACACAAACGCGGTGTTTACCCGCAAATAATCGCAGCTTGCAGCGAGATTGGCATCCAAAAATTGAACGAGATCATGCCGCGTGAGCAGACGTTCAGACATATCTTGTAGCTTTTCAAAGTGATCGTAATCGCCGTTCGTATAGACGAGTTTGCGCTCGAACCACGACAGCGAAAGTGCGACGAACCACTGCCACAGCAGCACAACCGCGACCACTGCAAACGGTAAAAATTCGTCGCCGGGAAGCCCCAAGATGCGTGTCGTGGGCGTGAGAAAAATAATCGTGATGAGTGCCAGCAGTCCCGTTGCAGGACCACGCAGGAAAAATCGCAGCAGTTCGGTTTTTACGACACGATCCGGCACGCGCGAACCGAAAAATGACAGCGGATAGGCGAGAAACACCAACATAAAAATGACAATCAAGTTGGTGAGATTGACGAGTGCCAACCCGTTTAACGAGAATTCTTGTCCCGCGCCAAGCAGCACAGAAAACGGAAAGATACCAAAAGCAGGCGTGAGCAGCGCGATTTGTAGATAGCCCATGCGGCGGCGCGTACTCCGGGTTAAGCACCGCTGACGCGCACGCTGCACATTGTAAAACGCAAAAGCCGTGACGATGACAAAATAAGCGATGTAAACCGGAAACAGTGGTCCCGCGCGCAAACTGACCACCAGTTCGCGGTCAAGCAGTTCTGGTGTTACGCGCACAGGAGCAATAAGAGCATTGGTGAAAGCTGCAAGCAGCACAAACATGATGCTGATCACATACAAGATGCGGATCACGCGGCGGCGGCGACCCCGTGAGGGCAATCCGGTTGTCGCTAATAGGGCATCAGACAGATGAAACAATGCGGCAGGCATAAACGCAATGCCAAACCACTGAAGTCTCAAGGTCGCTTGATAGGTGGCGAAGGTAGGATTAAGAGAAACAAAAACATCCCCCACATACACAATCACGACACATGCCAACACCGCGCCCGACGTGCGAGCGACACGGTTTTCAAGGTTGCGGGTGAGGTTGTAGAGCAGGATTGATGCAGCAACGATGACGATTGCCGACGCGAGTGTTTCGTTCGTCAGCGAAAGCAGTGGTGCGATTAGCGCATCCACAGTGACCAGCTCCCAAATTTGCGAAAACCCAATAATGGGGTTCAATCACGTTTTACAAAACAGCGGTATGATGGTGAATCACACCGCCCAATCCAAGTCTAGCGCACCGTTTGACTGAAGAAAACGGCAATATCTTGATTGGTGTAGTATCGATCATTAAAGCCGCAGAATGTGAATCCCTGTGTTTGGCAGAAGCGAATCCCGGGATAGTTTTTCGTCTGCGTTTGAATGGTCAGCCGCACAATTCCGCGCTCTTTTGCCCACCGCTTTGCCACATTCAACAAACGCGACCCAATCTGCCGTCCTCGGTACGGACGCGACACGATCAAGTCGTAGATCACGCCGATTTGATACGCACGATCATGATACATGCCGAGATAGCCAAATACTTGATTCAGGTTCGCAGGGCTAGCAAGCAGATCGTCTTCGGGTGATTCTACAGTTGCAGCGGGGGCGCTGCTGCGACCTACCGCGACCAAAAAACAGTGATCTTTGGGCAGAACTGTTCGCAGACGATGCTCGTCGGCAGGGTACAGCAGTTCCATCGTGCGCGGCAAACGTTCCATCCGCAGCGTGATGTTCCACTGGTCGCCCTGTTCTTCACGTCCCATTTGCATTTGCCACACGTAATTTGTCTCGTAACGATGATCCAAGCCGAGACAAGCGTCAATATCACTTTCCAATCCATCACGGATCAGGAAATTGGGCGAAGGGGATGCCTGCGGATTGCTGCTCATAAGTGAAGCGGGTTACACAAGGTAATCGACTTACGCAAGGTAAGCATCGCCAAAAGTGCCGCTGAGGTAAATTTCGATAGGCTGTGTTGGATTGTTCGCGCCTTTTGCCACGTACAAACCTTCTTCAGGTTGATCGTAGCGATCAGCATCAGCATGAATGCGAAAGAATGTCGTCTCTGTCGCGTTGATTCGCACCGGCAATCCCGGCGGGGTAATCACGGTGATGCTCCCCGCTGCCGAGCGCAAATACAGTGGTTCAAATGCTTCTTTTGGGCATGTCAAACGAATATCACCCAATCCGGTAGCGATGAGCGCGTTCTGTATAATCAATCCATTAAGGTCGAGATTGACCTGCCCTAAACTGGTCGAAACAAGAATCTGCCATGGCAAATCGAGCGCCAAACCCATCTCCCAGTTGGCAAACGACAGCCAAGGGGTCGCTGCGCGATCCATCTTCAGATAGGTATGTGTCCCTTGCACGCTCAACGCGGGGCGCGAATTCGCCGCATATTGTCCGGCGATTAAACGTCCTTCACGCTGAAGCGCCCGCATCTGTACGTCGATTTCTGCGGCGCTGACCTCTAACGTGGCGCTGCCAACGCTGCCGCGCGTGATGCCAAACGTCCGACCTTCAACCCCTGCCAGTAAATCACCACGCAGTAAAATCGCCGCGCCGCCAATAACCAACAAAAGCGGCCACAACGCAGTCACGTTGAAGCCGCTTAAAAGGCGAAAATTGTTGAGCAGCAGGGCAACACCCACCGCGATTAGCGCCAGTGACCACACCCATACGCCGCGCGCTGGTTTACCGCTTGCGGGCTTTCCGCCGGATTGCGCTTGCACAAACGCTACTCCTCGTAGAGATAATCACGAAGAATAACGTGCGCGGACGACTGGCGCAACCGGTTGAGAGCTTGCGCTTCCAATTGGCGGACACGTTCACGAGTCACACCGATGGCTTGCCCGACTTCTTCCAGCGTGTACACGCGACCATCTTCCAAGCCATAGCGCAGCCGCAAGATTTGCGCTTCGCGGGCTGGCAAACGGTCAAGCGCGGTTTTCAACTGCTCGTGGAGCAAGTTGTTGGCGACTTCTTCCGCAGGGGCGGGGCTGTTCACATCTTCAACGAAATCGCCAAAGGTGCTGTCGCCTTCATCGTCAATGGGCGTTTCAAGGCTCACCGGACGACGCGCAATTTCAAGCAGGTTTTCAACCTTATCAGGCGTAGTTTCCATGCCGAGCGCTAGTTCTTCCATCGACGGTTCACGACCAAGTTCTTGCGTCAAACGCATCTGCACCCGGCGCATACGGTTTAATTGATCGCCCATATGTACCGGCACGCGGATCGTGCGCCCTTGATCGGCAACCGCACGGCTGACCGCTTGGCGAATCCACCATGTCGCATAGGTGCTGAACTTATGCCCTCGTCGATATTCGAACTTGTTCGTCGCGCGGATCAAGCCGATGTTTCCCTCTTGAATCAAATCCAAGAACGGCACACCGCGTCCAATGTACTTCTTCGCCACGCTGATCACTAGACGGGCGTTCGCACGGATCAAGTGTTCCTGAGCCAGCTCACCGTCGTAGAGTATGTCACGCAGGGTGTACACGTCATCCAGCGGAAGCGTATCTCCCTTTTCATCGAGTTCACAGCGGGCATGAGCGGCTTTTTCCATGCGCTTGGCAAGCGATACTTCTTCTTCCGCTGTCAGCAAAGGCACGCGCCCCGCTTCTTTCAGGTACAACCCAACGACATCATCGCTGTCGAGCGCCTGTTGATAGCCTGCATCCTCGTTCAAGTCACTGTCGATCCAAAAGAGTTCTTCTTCTTCACCCCGCGCGCTCTCCAGTTCGATATCGAGTTCAATATCGTCCGGTATAGCAGCGGAATCAAAAAAAGCATCTTCGTTGGGCTCGACCTCAACCGAAGGCATGACATCAATGCCCGCTTCCAGCAGATCGTCCATCACGTCATCAAGCAAGTTCACATCGCGCTCCGCATCAGGTACCATCGCCAAAATTTCATCGTAGCTGATGTGACCTTGTTTGCGCGCCTTGTCAATGACTTGAGAACGAATTTCGTCTCTTTTCACCATCATTGTCAGCATACGTTACACACTCAACACCATATATCCGTGCCTCACCCAAGACTTAGACAGCTCTGCTAAGCAAGTTCTTACGTCTTTATTGGAAGACGACGGACGGATTTGAACACAAAAAAGAGGAGAATTCAGCGTTTTTAACGCCTTCTTCACAATGCAATCAAACAGAATAATGCGCTTTTTACAGGTTGTCAAGAAATTGGAGAGGAAAACAATTGAACCTGTAAAAAGTCTACCGCCGCGCGTTGAAGCACATAAACTTCGGGGCGTTCGTCGATTAGCGCGTAGTAACTATCCTGTGTTGGGGTCAGCCCGCCGACAGCGATCACATGTGAATCACCGTTCATCAACAAAATCTGTACTAACAGCAGTCCATTGGGAGCAAAGCCAAAATCTGCCATCGTCGCGTTCTCGCCAATTTCTACCGTGCGGCTGTACGGTAGAATTTCCAACGTGCGTGCGATATTCTCGCCCACCTGCGGGTCAAATGTGCCAATGATTTCCGGTGTTGTCCATGCGCCAAACGGAGCGCGATTAAGCAAAAGTGCCCGCTCGCTGTTTGGGTCTTGTAAGCGCACTGCTTGAATATCTACTGCTGTAAAGTCGCTGAATACGGTGTAATACACGACATCCGCGTCTTCGATAGTAGGCTGCGGGGGCGGCTGGTTCCGCAATAAGACCGTGAATCCCAGCAAAATCACGAAAACTAGCCCTAACAGAATTAATGTTCGCTGCGACATTAGTCGCCTCCGTGAAACCTACTGCGCTCTACGCCGCGCCCAAATCGCCAATCCGCTGACCAGCACCACGCCGGGAATCACAATGACAACCAGAAAAGCGATGAACTGGTAAGTTTCATTCGTCACGAACATCAACGGAAGCCCGGTATTATAGACTTGCGGCTGGAAATTGATCTGCTCATTGAGGTTGGTCAACCACGCCAGTCCATCTGTCCACAGGATCGCGTTGCCTTCAGCGCTTAACACCTGCCCGTTACTGACGAAATCGCCATCACCAACCAGCAAAATCCGCGCATCCGTGTTTTGATCCCATGCCCATACCACTGTCGTCAGCGGACCGGGAATATCTGTTCCCGCGTCGAAAGTGTAAGTGTTGGTTTGACCGAGCAGCGCGAGATTGCGTTCGCCATAACTCGCATCGCTGGACATGATGATACGACCCGTTGCTACCCCCGCAGGAGCAGACTCAAGATTCACATCGACGGCGCGTGCCAAACGAAACAGCGTCGGCGTGGTCGATGGATCAATACGCGCGCCAATGTCCGTCGCGGAAAACGTCACCGCGCTGATGATGTCGAGCGGGGTTTGACCGCTCACCCGGGGATCAACCACCGCCGCATCGAGCGCGCGAATCCCGTAGCGATTCCATAAATACTGGTTGAACGTGCCGTTTTCTTCAAGAAACGGACGTTCGTTAAACAGCACATCCGCCATCAAAAAGATCGCCCCGCCGCGCTGCAAATAGCGGTCAATCACAGCGATTTCCGCCTCATTCAGGTCAAACAATGGGCGCGCAAACACAACGGCGGATGCATCGGCGGGAATATCGCCGCCGCTTTCCGCCAGCGCGACGAGATTTAACGGCTGTGTGATCAAACCACTTTCGCGCACGCCGTTGTTAATGCCCGAAATCCCATCTGTCGTCGGGTCTTCGGGATCGCGCTCGCCCAAGCTGGTATCAAAATAGACCGTCAGTGTCCCCGCGATGAGCAGTCGCGAAATGGTTTCGGTCATGTCACGTTCTTGATTCGCGCCGCGCGGCACACGCATGAGCGTATTAACGTCGATTTCGCCGTCCGGCGTGAGATACGAGATATATACCGATCCTTCTTCGACTGCGAAGAAGTTTGCCGCCATCGCCGGGTTTTCGTCCGGGTCAAAGTAACGCCGTTGAATCAGCCCATCCGTTGCCACTTCATACAAACGAAAGAACTGGTCATCGACTTCGCGCAGTCGCAGTCCACGCGACGTATAGAACCCCGTGATCTGAATCGGGCGGGTGACACGCGCCAAAACCTGCTGACTCTCTGTACTCAAGCTGAACCGCTGATTGGCAGTCATATCCCATGTGAGTGCGAGATCAGCCGTCAGCAAATACACCAGTGCCACAATTCCTGTCAGCAGCACAGTCGCAAAAATGGCGATGGTGCTGCGACGAGCGCCGCGTCCGGTGAAGAATGCCCGAAATTCTGCCGGAGTTGCCACCCCCCATGCAATCAACCCCAAAATGCCAACCATCAGCGCGGCGATGGCGTAGTTTGTGATTCCGCCCCGCCAGATGACGGCTATCACCGTGCCTATCAACCCTGCAAACGCGATCAAACTGGCAACTGCGCCTAGCGTACCGCGTGTAACCGTAATCGTTGAAGAAGCTGTCGTTTGCTTGCTCATCAACGCCACCTATTCGATTCTACAGCGCGAATGGCGATGAACAGCATCACCACAATGATTCCGCTGAAAAAGACAATATCTTCGGCGCGGATGATCCCCGCCGAAAAACTGGTCGAAAAATGTCCTTGCAGCGAAATTTGCCGCACAATCCGCGCAATCTCAACGCTGCCGATCACTTGTCCGGCTTGGTCTGCGAGCCACAGCACAATCAATGTGACCATGCTGAAAAATGCCGCGACGATCTGATTTTCTGTGAATGCCGAAAACACTAGTCCGACACCAAGCGTAGCGCCGCCGTACAGCCAGATTCCCAGATATGCACTGATGGTATTGCCGAAATCCGGCTGCGTAATCGCCGCAAGGATGATTTGATATGTGAGTGTGATGATCAAAATGATAGAAAAATACGCCCATGCGCCCAAGAATTTGCCGATCACGATGCTGCCATCAGGAACGGGCGCGGTCAGCATCAATTCGAGAATGCCTTCCCGTTTTTCTTCCGCCAGCAGACGCATTGTGAGTAACGGCGCGAATACCACCATCAAAATCGAGAGTGTGTTAGGCACAACCGCCGCATCGGCGGGTTTGGTGTTAAAACTGGCGACCAAATCCTGTGTGAAGAACAAGCCCGTCACCAGCAGAATGGCAAAGCCAATCAAGTACGCGAAGGGTGACGTGAAATAATGCGCGATCTCGCGGCGAAAGACGATCCATGTGCTCATGTCGATTCTCCTGCTGGAGAACCCATCCGGTTTGCTTCTTCGCTTTTCGTGAGTTCTAAGAACACATCTTCAAGGGTAGTCCGTTCTTGGCGAATTTCGAGCAGCGTATATCCCGCTTTGCTCACGCGCTTAGAGATTTCCGCGCGAACGTCCGCGCCGGATTTTAGGTCAATCACGTAGCCTGCCCCACGCTTACTCATTTGCTGCACACCGTTGATCTTCTCGATCAGCGTGCGGATTTGCTCATCATTCGCGCCGATGATTTCGATATAAAGCGCGCTTCCGCCACGCATGTGCGCGCGTAAATCGGCAGGTGTGCCTTGCGCCACGATCTGACCTTTGTTGATGATTAGCACCCGATCACACACTTGTTCGGCTTCGCTCAAAATGTGTGTGCTAAATAAAACAGTATGATCTTTGCCAAGCGCGCGCACTGTTTCCCGCACTTCGATGACTTGCGCGGGGTCAATGCCAATCGTCGGCTCATCGAGAATAATCACGGCTGGATTGTGGACGAGCGCCTGTGCCAAGCCGAGCCGCTGGCGCATCCCTTTGGAAAGCTGGCGCACAAGTTTGCTGCGCCGGTCATACAACTGCACACGCTTGAGAATATCATCGGTGCGCGCGGCGGCATTGGGCGTGCCGCGCAGTTCCGCCCAAAACTTGACATATCCATGCACGGTCATATCGGGATACACAGGAATGCGCTCCGGCATATAACCGACATTTCGCCGCGCTTCCATCGAATCGCTCTCGATGTCATATCCGGCGATCTTGGCGCTCCCTTCACTGGGAGGAAGGTAGCCGGTCAGCATACGCATGGTAGTCGTTTTGCCCGCGCCGTTGGGTCCGAGCAGACCGACGATTTCACCCTTGCGCGCCGTAAAGCTGATATGGTTAACTGCGACGAATCCGCCGTAGCGTTTGGTGAGATTATGTACCTCAATCATAGGGGGGACTTCGCCTGATGCTAGTTGGTTTTGCACATTCCACACGCATACTATCGTGAGGGATCGTGCGCGTCAAGAATGCTCGAACGTTGTGTTAACAATGGTGAATGGCTTTGCACAAAAACCGACATATATAAAGCATTTGCTTTAGCGCTAGACCAATTGTTGACACCCGTCTGTAAATCATCTACACTTGAGACCGATTTTTACGCGAGAAACTGTGTGCATTTCAAACATGGTCACTGTGCCGCAATATAACGCAATCCGTCGTCGTGAGTTCCGCCGTCGCCCGCTTCCCAATGAGGTCAAGCAGGGTTTTTTGCGTTAGCGCGAACGTCACGCAGTTTCACGAACACGCAGCCCAAACCCCCTGACCTCAAACACGATGAGGTAGGGGGTTTTTTTATGGATGGGGCACATCGTCAGGAGATCGAGCAGCACCAATGAGCCAGCAAGCAAATCACATGCCAAAGTTTCGCGTCGGGGTCTATGGCGCGTCCGGTTATGCGGGGCAAGATGCCGTCGAAATTCTGGCGCGTCACCCAAATGTTGAATTGATTTTTGCTACGTCCAGTACCTATGCGGGCGATCCCGTCCCGTTTACGTCGCTGACTTACATCAAGCCGGATGATGCCGACTTAAGCACCGTCGATACCGTCTTTCTCGCGCTGCCGCATGGTGTAAGCGCGAAAATGGCGAAGAAAGCGGCGGATGTTGGTGTGCGGGTTATCGACCTATCGGCAGATTTGCGGCTGGATACGCCAGAGAGCTATAAGCAGTGGTACAGCCACGATCATCCGCACCCAGAACTCTTGTCCACGCCCTATGGATTGCCCGAAATCAACCGCGAAGCAATCCTCAACAAGCGCATGATCGCCGCGCCGGGATGCTATCCCACCACGACACTGCTCGGCTTGTATCCGCTGCTGCACAGCAAGTCAATTGCGGCACATACGCCGATCATTGTCGATGCCAAAAGCGGTGTTAGCGGGGCGGGACGTGACCCCAAGCCCAACCTCCATTTTGTTGAAGTCTACAGCAATTTTTCGCCCTATAATCCCGGACGTGTGCATCGCCATGTCGGTGAAATCGAACAGGAAATGCACAAGCTCGATCCCGATGTAGGCATGTTGATCTTCACGCCGCATCTGCTACCAGTGGATCGCGGCTTGATGGCGAGCATCTACGTCCATATCGCGGACTCGTTCGCCGCTTCCCGCGCTCAAGACCTCTTTGAGGAATACTACGGGAATGAACCGCTGGTAAAGGTGCTGCCCGCTGGTCAGCAAGCGACTCTCAAGCATGTCATCAAGACCAACGGCGCGGCGATCAGCCTCACGCCCGTGACGGACAAGTATTTGCATATCACCAGCGTGACCGACAACCTACGCAAAGGTGCGTCTGGTCAAGCTGTTCAATGTTTTAATCTCATGGTTGGGCTGCCGGAAACGACAGCGCTGCTGTAAAGAATGAAAAAGACGATGCAATCACCGATTCAACCTTACGTCATCAAAATCAGCGGGCATGAACTGGACGACAGCGCCTATCTTGCGTCATTTGCTGCCGCTGCCGCCGAAATCGCCCGCACCACCCCGTTGATCGTCGTGCATGGCGGCGGCAAGACCATCAGCGCCATGCAGCAGAAGATGGGCATTGAGCCGCGCTATATCGACGGTATCCGCATCACCGATCCCGATAGTCTTTCGCTGGTTGAAATGGTGCTGCGGGGTTCAGTCAATACGATGCTGGTGCGCGCGTTCATCAACGCCGGACTCGACGCGCAGGGGATGAGCGGCGTGGATCGTGGGTTAATCCACGCGACGAAGATGCTCCATGTCAGCGAAGATATGGGTTTCACGGGTGTCGTTGAGTCCGTCCGCGCTGATGTGCTGCTCGACATGCTCGATATGGGCGTGACTCCCGTTATCGCGCCGTTGGGCTTGGGCAAAGACAGTGCCTACAACATCAACGCCGATGTTGTCGCGGGTGCTGTTGCAGGGGCAGTCGATGCGGACCGGTTGTACTTTTTGTCGAATGTCCCCGGTGTGTTGGTCAATGAAACACTGGTAGAGAGGCTCACGCCGCAGCAAGTCGAATCGCTAATCGCTGATGGCACAATTTTCGGCGGCATGATCCCGAAGGTGCGAACCGCGTTAGATGCCCTCAACAGCGGGGTCAAACAGGCGGTGATCACCGACTTGAACGGGCTGAAATCGCGCGGCGGTACAGTGTTCAGCGCCAGCGCATAAAGGTGTACCTGTGAGCGTAGTTTGAAAGTTGTGCCGTGAACGAGCAGGAGTTGGAACAAAGCCGTGTAGAAGAACTGTACGCGCTCATCCGTGAGCAGTACCGTGATAAGCAGGCGGGCGAAGTGATCGCGTCGTTTCAGGCGGTGTTCGACAAAACTACTGATGCCGACGAGCGATTGAGCATACTCGATTACTGGTTGGGATTTTACCGACTTCGCAAATACAAGCGGCTGAAGAAACGCCGCCGCCCGACCTTCAAGGAACGGGTGACTCCGTGTTCAGCGTGCGGTTATCCGGCATCGCAGCGGCATCACCTATGGGATGTGGCGATGCACGGCGAAAACAAGGTGACGATTCAGTTATGCGCGAACTGTCATGAACTGCATCATCTCATCTATAACGCGCTTGTTCGCAATTCCAACCGCAGCCGTGACTTGGTACTGCACATTTTGAACACAGGCGCGGTGAGCATGGAAACGATGCGGCTGATACTGGGATGGTGTTTAGCAACCATTCGCTATGAAGCGTCAAACGGGTGGGTAGATGGTCGCAAGGCAAGCAAGGAATGGGTTGAACGGCGGCTGAATTGGTCGCGATATATCGCCCCGTTCACCGAAGAAACACAACAAAGCTAAAAATCTGCTGCTTGAGGGAATCAATTAAAGGGAGTTCCAGCGTGACACTGACACAACAACTTCATCCAGTCATCCAAATGGAAAACGATCACATCGTGCAGTCGTATAAACGTCCGCCGTTTGTGCTGTCGCATGGCGAAGGTATGACGGTTTACGACACGGATGGCAAAGCCTATCAAGATTGGGTCGCAGGGATCGCGGTCAACGCACTTGGCTATGCCGATGCCGGATTTATCAAGGCGATTCAAGAGGCTGCGACGGGTTTGATCCACACCAGCAACCTGTATTACACCGCGCCGCAAGCGGAACTCGCCGCGCTCATCGTCGAGAAATCATTCGCGGATCGCGTGTTCTTCACCAACAGCGGCACGGAAGCGGTTGAAGGCGCGTTGAAGTTCGCGCGTAAAGTTGCTTACGATAACGGTGAAAGCGACCGCAAAGAGATCGTGTGTTTCACGGGGGCGTTTCATGGGCGCACGTTGGGATCACTTTCGATTACGCCGAAAGAGAAGTATCAGAAGCCGTTCCATCCACTGATGCCCGGCGTGATTGTCGCGGAGTACAACAATCTTGACAGCGCCGCCGCTGCGATTAGTCACAAGACTGCCGCTGTGATCCTTGAACCTGTGCAGGGCGAAGGCGGCATTAATCCCGCCACGCCGGAATTTCTGCAAGGACTTCGGGCGTTATGCGATCAACATGGCGCGGTGTTAATTTTTGACCAGATTCAATGTGGGATGGGGCGCACGGGGACACTGTGGTCAAGCGAACCGAGCGGGGTCACGCCGGATATTCAAACGATTGCAAAGGCGCTCGGTAACGGGCTGCCGATTGGCGCAATTTTGACAACCAACAAGATCGCGGATCACATTCACCCCGGCGATCATGGTTCGACCTTCGCGGGCAATCCGTTCACAACGAGCGTAGCCAAATACGTGTTCAACCGTATTAGCGATGCTGGATTTTTGGCGAACGTGCGCGAAACGGGCGCTTACCTGAAAGAACGCTTGCAGGAAATCAACAGCCCGTTGATCAAAGAAGTGCGCGGGCGCGGTTTGATGGTCGGCTTGGAACTGACGGTTGAAACCGCGCCGCTGATCGATGCAGGGTATCAAGAAGGGCTGCTGCTCGTCAACGCGGGGACGAACGTGATTCGCTTTGTTCCCCCACTCATCGCGCAGAAGCGTGATGTTGACCCGATGATCGATAAACTCACCCGAATTCTTGTCGCTGTAGGGAGCAAGCAGTAAATGAGCGATCTCGTCAAAGCGACAATCGATAAAGTCGAAGGATTCAAAGTGGCGGGGGTACACGCGGGCTTAAAAGCCGATGGGGCGCTCGACATGGCGATCATCTACAGCGATTATCCATGTGCGGCGGCTGGGGTGTTCACCACCAATAAAGTGAAAGCCGCGCCTGTGCTGGTCGATCAAGAAATTTTGGCGAAGAACAACACACACATTCGCGCGGTGGTGGTCAATACCAAATGTGCGAATGCATCCACCGGGCAGCAGGGAATCGATAACGCTCGCCAGATGGCACGGTGGGCAGCCGAACGACTCAGCGTAGCAGAAGACGAAGTGCTGGTTATGTCCACAGGCGTGATTGGCACACAGTTGAACATGGAAAAAATCAAGCACGGAATTGATCTCGCAGCCGAATCGCTTGGGGATGATTGGGATGCTGCCGCGCGCGCGATCATGACAACAGATACCCGTCCGAAGCAAGCCTCATTGGAATGGAAGGGGGCATCAATCGCGGGCATCGCTAAGGGTGCGGGGATGATCGCGCCCAATATGGCGACGATGTTGGGGATTGTCGTGACCAACGGTTCGGTATCGCCGGAACTGCTGCAAAAGGCGACCAACGCCGCCGCTGACAAGAGTTTCAACCGTATTACTGTCGATGGCGACATGAGTACCAACGACACGCTGTTGGTGTTGAGCAATGGTCGCGGAACGGACATCAGCGATTCAGTATCGAGTCTGGTGGAATGGGTGTGTACGCCGCTGGCAAAAGCGATTGTGCGTGATGGTGAAGGCGCGACCAAGTTTATCGTGGTCAACGTGCAAGGCGCTGAAAGTGATGCCGACGCGCGGCAGATCGCGGACACCATTGCGACCAGTCCGTTGGTGAAAACAGCATTTTACGGCGGAGATGCCAACTGGGGGCGGATCGTCGCGGCGGCGGGGCGGGCGGGTGTCCCATTCGATCCCGACAAATCGGCACTCTGGGTATGTCCGGGCGAAGTCGTGTCCGCCGCGCCGCAGACGGTTTCGCGGGATGGCGAGACATATACTTATGTGCCGCCGCAAAGTTTGCAGTTGTTCGGGAACGGCGTACCCCTGAATTATTCGGAAGCGCAAGCCGCTGAAATTATGCAATCGCCCGACATCACCATTAGCTTGACATGCGGCTTAGGGTATGGTCAATCCACCGTGTGGACGTGCGACCTCAGCCACGATTATGTGTCGATCAACGGACATTATCGCAGCTAAATCGACGTGGAAACGGGCGAAACTGTCAGTAACGGTTTCGCTCGTTTTTTGCGCTGTAGAAGGGTAAAGACACTCTACGATGAAAGCATTGTTAGCACTCGAAGATGGACGCACATTTGAGGGCGTGGGGTTTGGCGCAGAAGGCGTGCAGACGGGCGAACTCGTCTTTAACACGTCAATGACCGGCTATCAGGAAATCCTCACCGATCCGTCGTATCACAAGCAGATCGTCACGATGACAGTATCGCATGTTGGCAACACAGGCATTAACCCAGACGACGTGGAGAGCGATAAGGTGTGGGTGGCGGGGTTCGTTGTGCGGCAGTTGTCGCCTACCGTGAGCAATTGGCGCAGCCAGCGCAATTTGGATGCGTATCTCAAAGAGCAGGGCGTGATCGGCATTAGCGAAGTGGCAACCCGCGCATTGGTGCGTCATATCCGCGAAAAAGGCGTGATGCGGGCGGCAATCGCGCATGGTGATGCCGCGCATGATCCTGCTGCATTGGTCGAATATGCGCTGCAAGCACCGGACATGAACGGCGCGAACTTGGTCGATGATGTAACATGCGCCGAACCCTATAACTGGACGGAAAAAAGCGATCCAGCGTGGTATCGGGATCATGTGTACGATGATCATGCGCCGTTGATTGTGGCGTATGACACAGGCATTAAGCGCAACATTTTGCGGATGCTGACGGATCGCGGCTTGCGGGTCACAGTCGTTCCGGCGAGAACGCCAGCAAGCGATGTGCTGGCGATGAATCCAGCCGGGGTGTTCCTATCAAATGGTCCCGGCGATCCGGCGGCGGTGACGTACATGATCGAGAACACGCGGGAACTGTTGGGCAAAACGCCTGTGTTCGGCATCTGCCTTGGGCATCAAATTCTGGCGCTGGCGTTGGGCGGCAAAACCGAAAAGATGCGCTTCGGGCATCGCGGCGGCAACCAACCTGTGAAAAACTTGCTGACGGGCGTGATCGAGATCAGTTCGCACAATCACGGGTTCGCAGTCACGCAGGACAGTGATTTGCAGGGCGCGGAAATCACGCACATCAACCTGAATGACAACACGATTGAAGGCTTGCGTCATCAGGGGCTAGGCGCGTTCAGCGTGCAGTATCACCCGGAAGCGTCGCCGGGTCCGCATGACTCGCTGTATCTGTTCGATGAGTTTGTCGAACGGGTCAAGGGTTCGCAGCCTGTCCGCTGAAGCGTTCCGCAACGGGATTCATCGTGAGCCAATCGACCAATACGACAACCTATCGAGTGCTGTGGAAGGGCGAACCCATTGGAAGCGTCGCAGATGTCAGTATGGACATGTGGTATTTAGAATTCCTTTGGATACCCGATGACAGTGAAGTGTGTAGAAACTTTCATCAGGCAATCGCGCATTTGCAAGGTAAAACGTTTTGGTCGCTTACACTTCCTGATATGGTCTGGGTGCAAATTCCAGAAATGAACATGAATTGTTGGGTAGTTCATGTACCCGTCAACAATCGCATTACGTTTCATTTAGTCACAAATCACAAACCTCCACAAAGTTAAGGCGCACATGCCCAAACGTACAGACATCAAAACCATTCTCATCATCGGCTCTGGTCCCATCGTGATCGGGCAGGGCTGCGAATTTGACTATTCCGGTGTGCAGGCGTGTAAAGTGCTGCGCGCACAGGGTTACCGCGTGGTGCTGGTCAACAGCAACCCCGCGACCATCATGACCGATCCCGAATTTGCCGACGCGACGTATGTCGAGCCGCTCACGCCGGAGATGGTCGAACGCATCATTGAAGCGGAGAAACCGGACGCGCTGCTGCCAACTGTCGGCGGGCAAACAGCGCTCAATTTGACGAAAGCACTCGCCGAAAATGGCGCACTCGAACGTCACAATGTCGAGCTGATTGGCGCGGTGATGTCCAGCATCGACCTTGCCGAAGATCGCCAATTGTTCAAAAACGCGATGGCGGAGATTGGCTTGCAGTGTGCGCCCAGTAAAGTCGTGGGCAGTATTGAGGACGCGGTTGCCGCCGCTGCTGAAATCGGGTATCCGGTGCTGATTCGCCCGTCGTTCACGCTTGGCGGATCGGGCGGCGGCGTTGCCTATAATGAAGATGAACTCCGCACGGCTGCTGAACGCGGGATCAAGCTCAGTCCGGTGGGCGAAGTCCTCATCGAAATGAGCGTACTTGGCTGGAAAGAATACGAACTCGAAGTGATGCGTGACCGCACGGGCAATTTTGTCGTGGTCTGCACGATTGAAAATCTTGACCCGATGGGCGTGCATACGGGCGACAGCATCACTGTCGCGCCCGCGCAGACGCTGACCGATAAAGAACTTCAGCGGCTTCGCAACATGGCGAAAGCGGTGCTGGATAAAGTCGGGTTGGCGACAGGCGGCGCGAACGTGCAGTTTGCGATTAATCCCGCTGATGGGCAGGTGTTCGTCATCGAAATGAACCCGCGAGTCTCTCGTTCGTCGGCACTGGCAAGCAAAGCGACAGGCTTCCCAATTGCCAAGATCGCGGCGCTGCTGGCAGTTGGCTTCACGCTTGATGAAATCCCCAACGACATTACACGCGTCACACCTGCCAGCTTTGAGCCGTCACTCGATTACGTAGTAGTGAAAATTCCCCGTTGGGATTTTCGAAAGTTTCCCGGCGCAGATAACCGGCTTGGTCCGCAGATGAAGGCAATCGGCGAAGTGATGGCAATCGGACGCACGTTTGCAGAGGCGCTGCAAAAAGGCATCCGCTCGCTCGATATTGGCATGTTGGGCTTCGGCTACAAGTTGGATCGCGTGGACGAAGCAGCCTTGCGTGTGCCAACAGCACAGCGGTTGTTCCAAGTCGCGTCGGCGCTGCACGATGGCATGACCGCCGAACAGATTGCTGACACCACAGGCTTTGATCCATGGTTCGTGCGCCAGTTGGTCAATATTGCGGCACTTCAGCGTGATCTTAAAGGTGTTCGATTGGAACAGATCGACGCGGCGCACATGCTCACCCTCAAGCAGTACGGATTTGGCGATGCTCATCTCGCACAGCTTTTGAACACCGACGAATTGAGCGTGCGCGAGTATCGCAAGGCATTGGGAATCAAGCCGAGCTACTATCGTGTGGATACATGCGCGGCGGAATTTGAAGCGCACACGCCGTATTTGTACTCAACTTATGAGCCGGACGACGAAGCCCAAGTGACCAGCCGCCAAAAAGTCATGGTGCTAGGCGGCGGTCCTAATCGCATTGGGCAGGGGATTGAGTTCGATTACTGCTGCGTCCATGCGTGTTTTGCGCTCAAAGACATGGGCTACGAGACGATCATGGTCAACTGTAACCCGGAAACGGTCAGTACCGACTATGACACGGCAGATCGTCTGTACTTTGAGCCGCTGACATTTGAAGATGTGATGAACATCATTGAGCATGAACGTCCCGATGGCGTGTTGGTTCAATTTGGTGGGCAAACCCCTCTCAATATCGCGCACGCACTCGAACAAGCGGGTGCGCCGATTTGGGGAACAACTGTCGATACGATTGACCTTGCCGAAGATCGCAAACGCTTCAACGCTTTGATGCGTGAACTCGATATTCCACAGCCCGCGGGCGCGACAGCGATCACCCGCGATGAGGCGTTAGTCGTCGCTAAGCAAATCGGGTATCCGGTGCTGGTGCGCCCAAGCTATGTGTTGGGTGGGCGCGGGATGGCGCTGGTCTTTGACGATGCCCAGTTGATCGACTGGACGGATAAGCACATCGAATTCAATGGGCATCCGGTGTTGATCGACCAGTTCTTGGACGATGCGTTTGAGGTCGATGTGGATGCGCTTGGCGATGGCGTGAACGTGACTATCGGCGGGATCATGCAGCACATTGAAGAAGCGGGCGTTCACAGCGGCGATTCAGCATGTGTGCTGCCACCATACAAGATCAGCTATTATCACATCGAGATCATCCGTGAGTACACGCAGCAAATCGGCAAAGCAATGGCGATCAAGGGGTTGTTTAACATCCAGTTCGCCATCCGCGATGAGGTGGTGTATGTATTGGAAGTCAATCCACGCGCAAGCCGTACCGCCCCATTCGTAAGTAAAGCAACGGGGTATCCACTGCCGAAATATGCCACACAAATTGCTGCTGGAAAAACGCTTGCCGAAATCGGGTTTATGGATGAGCCAAAAGTCGACGGCTTTTTCGTCAAAGAAGCGGTGATGCCGTTCCAGAAGTTTCCCGGTGTAGACGCGCGCTTGGGTCCTGAAATGCGTTCTACAGGCGAAGTAATGGGACATGCCAGCAATTTTGGTCATGCGTTTGCCAAAGCCGAAATGGCGGCGAATACATCGCTGCCACAAAGCGGAACAGTGTTTATCAGCGTGAACCCGTTTGACCGGGGAGCGGTAACCAAGATCGCGCGTGATTTGGTTGCGCTGGGGTTCGCGATTATCGCCACGCGCGGCACAGCCGAATATCTCCGCGAGATCAATCTACCTGTCGAGACAGTCAACAAGGTGAGTGAAGGATCGCCGAATATTGTGGACTTAGTTCGCGCGGGCAAGGTTGACTTGATCATCAATACGCCGCGCGGGGGACAAGCCCATTATGATGGCGGGTTGATACGCGGAATGGCGCATTTGTACGGCGTGCCGATCATCACGACGATGAGCGCGGCAAGCGCGACGGTGCAGGGTATCCGCGCGCTGCGACAGAAGCCGCTGCGGGCGCGGAGCTTGCAAGCACATCACAACCTAACAAAGCAATAGAGAAAAACCGTTGAGAAACGTCCTGAAAAGTCTATGTCTTTCAGAAGGCATGGACTTTTGGGGATAAACGTTGAAATGTTGTACGGAGATTTCCGGACTTAGCAACTTGCCGAGTCACGCTATAATGGCGGACAATCAGCAAGGGGCGACGAATGATTCACAGCTATGACCACTATCTTGACGAAGTGCTGTTGACCGAAAGCCAGATCCAAGCGCGTGTCGCAGAATTGGGGCACGCGATTTCGCATGATTATGCCGATACGGAAAATCTGCTGCTTATCTGCATCTTAAAAGGCGGTGTGATGTTCTTAACCGATTTGATGCGCCATATCAGTGTGCCGCATGAAATCGACTTTCTCGCAGTATCGAGCTATGGAACGGGTGTGAGAGCATCAGCCGGCGATGTACGCATCGTGATGGATTTGAGTCGTAATGTCATGGGCAAGCATTTACTCATCGTCGAGGACATTATCGACAGCGGGCATACGCTGAAGTTCGTCATGGATGTGATGAAGGCGCGTAATCCGCTCAGTGTACGCCTATGCACCCTATTAGATAAACCATCGCGGCGGACGATTCCAATTCCAGTAGATTACACGGGCTTTCAGATTGAGGACAAATTTGTGTTCGGTTATGGACTCGATTTGGACGAAAAATACCGGAATTTGCCGTTTGTGGGTGTGGTCAAAAAGGATGTTTATTTGAATGAGCAAGGATGATGAGGAACGCGGCGCGGACAGCGGCGTTCAGCGTGTATTGGCGTGGGACGACATCATCTATGAACTGCAAGACCTGCTGGCGAACGAAGAACAGCCCGTGTATTTGGTTGGTGGGACGGTGCGCGATGCGTTTATGCGCCGCCCCCTAAAAGATGTAGATATGGCGACCCCCCAAAGCGGGGTGAAATTGGCACGCAAAATTGCCAATTTGCTGAAAGGCGATTTTTACGCGCTGGATGCTGAGCGTGATGTTGGGCGCGTACTGTACGAATCGGCACGCGGGAAAATCATCATAGATGTAGCGCGTTTTCGTGCTAACAATTTAAACAGCGATCTGCTTGACCGCGACTTTACGATCAACGCGATGGCGGTGGATATTCGCGGCGACTTGACCGCGTTGATCGATCCACTTGGAGGTGAGCGAGACCTTTCGCAAAAGATTCTGCGGCGGTGCAGTCCCTTGTCCATTCAACATGATCCCATTCGCGCACTGCGCGGTGTGCGGCAGAGCGTGGCGTTCAACTTGCGGATTGAACCAGAAACTTTGAAAGACATGCGCGCATCAGCAGATAGTTTAGCGGCGGTTTCACCGGAACGTCTGCGTGATGAATTCTATGCGCTTTTAAACCTATCCAAAGGGGTGTCGGCGCTGCGAATTGCCGACACACTCGGACTGCTCAAAGTGATCGTCCCAGAACTTGACTTGCTTCGCGCGACAGCGGCTGACAGCGCGGCGGGCAATAATGCGCTCGCTCACACATTAGCGACAATCGATCAACTGTCGCAGCTTTTGGCGACGGTGAGCTTTCGACGCACAGACGAGACTGCCGCACAGTTCACGCTTGGTACGGTGGTGATGACGTTTGACAGATACCGCCGCCAACTGGTCGACCATTTTGAATCGACGTGGGCGAATGATCGACCACATCGCGCACTGCTTCTGCTGGCGGCGCTGCTGCATGAAACAGGTGTGGAAACGATTGATTCGTGGGGAATACGGATGCGCTTAAGCAGTGCGGAAATTGACCGTTTGCTGACAATTGCCCGGCATCATCACCGCTTTATGGAAAAACCATTTGTCAATGCACAGGATACCCCTGATTTGCGCGGAATCCATCGCTATTGGCGCGATACACGCGAAGCAGGGATCGATATCCTATTCATCGCGCTGGCATCGTATTTAGCGGAAAAAGGCGCGGCGCTCGATCAAGATGCATGGCTGCGGGTGATTCAAAATGGGGAAGTGCTGCTGCGTGCGTGGTTCGATCAACATGATACGGTGATAAATCCACCGCCGCTGGTAGATGGACGCAGCTTGATGAAGTCACTGGCAATTCCTGCCGGACGCACCGTCGGTTTGCTGCTCGAACTGATTCGTGAGGGGCAAGCCGCAGGAGAAATCATCACCGTTGAAGATGCGTTGAATTTCGCGCGGGCCTATCTGGCTGGAAATCAATTTTCGCAGAATGGATTAAGCGGCGGACACTAACATATCCGCCGCTGTGAGCTCAGTCGTTTTTCAACTCCTCAAGGCGCTGCCGAGCTTCATCGTCAGGGACTTCAAAGTGCTGGCTAATGGTTTCAGGAGTTTGACTTTTTGCTTCTAACTGCGTAATCATCGCCTTTGGCATGACCAACATACGCGCGAAAACGTGCTGCGCTGTTTGGTCTTTTTTGATCGCGTCTAAACCACGTTCAATTCCCCAAGGGCAGCGGGCAAGCTGACGCACCAACAGCCGTGCCATCGACATGCGCGGAGAATAATTCGCTGTCACTTGAAAGAAGCCGCCGGAAATCTGCGACATATCCAGTTCTTCCCACATGCCCGGTTTGGGGTGCTGCAAAATGCTTTCGATGGGAATCGGCGGCGAGGTGATATTAAATTCCGCCAGCAGCTCTTCGGCAACTCGTTCTAATTGAGCTGAAGTGACCAAATCAATCCTCCGAAGGGGTGTCAGGCGAAATCGCCGCTATTAAATGCGTTTGAATTTCTTGAGCGGGTTCGTAAAACAGCAGCAAGGTATTCCCGTATTTACGTTCATCCACCAATGACAGCGATTTCAAGGTGATGGCTTCTCTTTCACTAGGGTCAATTTGCACGATAATGCTGCCATCTTCCCTAAGCCAGCCCATGTTTGTGTCGATGATTTGCAGCGCCTTGATCCACATGCCTTTGTACTGCGGCGGCGCAAGGTAAATGATGTCATAGACGCTGTCGGGTTTATTTGCGAGCGCGACAAAGGCATCGGCGCGGCGAACAGTGGCTTTTTCTGCAAGCCCTGTCAGCTTTAGATTCTCATGAATGGTATCAATCGCTTGCTTGTCAAGGTCGATGAGTGTGGCATGTTTCGCGCCACGGCTCAAGGCTTCGATAGCGACGCTCCCTGTCCCAGCAAACACATCGAGCACGTTTGCATCGAATATTTGCCGCCCAAGAATGCTAAACAACGCTTCTTTGACACGATCCATCACGGGGCGCGTCGAATCGCCCGGAACGAGCTTGAGTTTGCGCCCTTTGGCGCTCCCTGCAATCACACGGATAGGCATCTTATAGCACCGCTTCGCGCAGGGCGCGCAAATTCGATTGTGGTGTGGTTACGGGGACAAAGCCGCCCGCCGCCAAAAGCAGCCGCCGTGCGCCAGTTTGCTGAATTGATTCGCGCGCTGCATCACGCACTGTCACAGGCGTACCCAAGAGCAGATGATCATGCACTGCCACACCACCGCATACCGCGCCATTGACAATCGTTTTCCCAATCGGGAGCGATGGTTCATTGTCACGGTCATGCCAGCCGAAAATTTGCGATTTGAGTGCAGGCGCAAATTTGAACATCGGCATAGTCCCAGCCAAGAACGTCATGTTGAGCCAATACTTTGAAGGAAGGGAGTCGATCACTTTGCGATCATACGGCAGTCCGAAACTGGCGTATTCATCTTCGCTCAACGCAGCATAATTGGCGTGTGTGATGACGTACAAAATCCCTGCTAAGGGCAGCCGCCGCAGCGAATCGAGAAAGCGCAAAAGGGTGTCAGTGAGCGTGTTCAAACCGGAATGTACGCGATCTGCCTGTGTACGCATATGAAGCCCCAACTGTTCATCGCCAACAAGATCGCGGGCTTGGGTGAGTGGACTGTATACCACCAACATCAGCGGAACAGAATTGGACTGTGCTGCATCGAGCGCATCGCTGACCATGCGTACTGTTTCGTACACACGCCCTAACATTCCCCGTGATGGATCAAGTGTTCGCAAGCTCGTCCAATCTAAAGAGCGCTGCACAAGGTGCTTTGGGAAGATTCGCCGTCCGTCCGGTGATCCATTCCATACGTCTTGCGCTCCGTAGTCGATGACCGCATAGGTATTCGCAGGGGCAATCACCGCGACATCCCAATCGAATGCGCGCTGAAAATCAACCGCTGACCGGGCAAGGTCGGCAGCCCGTTGGTCATCGCCGGGGAAATGCCGCCATACAGTCACAGGAACGTGATCCGTCAGCTCACCGGCAAGGGTTTTTTCCAAACGCTCACGTTTGTTCATACGAAGTGGGCTGTTCTGTTTCTGGTGCGTATGGTCAAGCGCGAAAATGATCGTAAAGCGACGATGTAACTGTTATTTCGTAATCGCACGCAGTTCTGCAAGACGCTGATTTAGCATCCGTTCAAGGATTTCAAGACGGTCTTCGCCGGGATTCTGCTGAAGTTCCGTATGGACACCTGCAAGCGCCTTATCGAATGTTTCGATGGCTTCGCTGTTTTGCCCTGCTGCACGCTGCGCGAGTCCTAGACCGTACATCGCATCCAAGTTAGATGGGGATTTGATGAGAATGTTCTTGAAAATTTCGGCAGCGCCATTTTGATTGCCATTGCGGTGCATTGCCCAAGCGCGACCTAATTCTTCCGCGTGATCGACTGTTTGTGCCTTATTTACCACGAAAATGCTCCTATTTTGCCCCAGAAATAAGGTTCAATTCTAACCATGTGATGCGAAATTACAAGCTGTGTCAGCGACGTTAAGGCAGACGATGCTATCCCCTAATCGTCAAAATGACGGGCAGAATGAGGATGTTACCTAGCGATTCGCCGCCGCTGCTAAAGAAGGTGATGCGGTTTTCGGGAGCGCATTCGTTTGAAGGCGTACAGTTGTACACCTCTAGCCCAAGCAGGTATTCGCCGTGCGGCAGCATAGGCGAGAGTTGAAGCGTATAATGATCCGGCACATAGAAACCTGTTCGCCAACGCCTCGTGGGATAACCGCCGGGATGCACTAAGTCGCCGCGCTGAAGGGTTTCACCCGTGCTGCGGCTCACCAAGATCGCTTGGACACGGTAGTTCACATCGAGTGAACGGATAGTGCGCCAAACCATCGTGAAATCCACCATCTCTCCCGCTTGATAACTCGCGCGGTCAATACGATAAGCAAGCGATTCTAACCCCACATTGGTTCGGGTGGGAAGTTCAAATGTTCCTTCAAGCTGGGTGCCATACCCCGCGCTCAATGGATATGGCGCGCCGGGAATGATGAGCATTCCTAATATCAGCACGAAAGTGGCAAGTACCATCACCGTGAGCCGCAGTTCGGGCAGCGAAACCATAGGAAATTGTTCAAGCACATCTTCATGAACCATCGCGCGTCGCTGCGCCAGATAGATCACCCCGATAACAGCTGTCCATGTGATGAACCATCCAAGCCCGCGCAAGGGAGTAGAAGCAAGTTCAATGAGGATTTCACCCGCGCTGTCGCGTCCCACCTCAAGGGTAATCAATCCCGTGGTTGGGTCATTTCCTAATACTGCGCTGACAGATGCGCTGGTAATCGCCCATCCGGG
The DNA here is from genome assembly GCA_034434595.1 of Anaerolineae bacterium. GTDB lineage: Bacteria > Chloroflexota > Anaerolineae > Aggregatilineales > Phototrophicaceae > Flexifilum. Next base: position 165,749 of record DAOTZD010000006.1, on the reverse strand, counting down.
AAAGTAGGTTGTCAGTACTTCAAATTGAGCGGGATCAAGAGTGCGAACCTGCACATTGTAGCTGTGGCTGGTGATTTCAAGTGTGCCGACACGCGCGTCCGATTGAGTGCCTGTGCTTGCGTCGTTGATTTCTATCTTGTTGAGCGATCCGGTGCGGTAGTTAGCGATCAAATTAAGATTGGGAGTGGCGTTGGGTGGGAGAGCGCCGGGCAGCGCCTCATGCGATGGCAGTACGGCGATTCCATAACCAAGCTGCTCATACTGAATTTGTGCTTCTGGTGTGAAGGAATCATTGGATGTAATAGGCGGTGGAACGATCCACACTGGCGCGGAGAGCGCAAGAACTAGCGCGAGTGACAGAGGGAGGGCGATGCGCGCCATTCGTTGAAAGCGAACGCTGTTTCGCAGCGCCGACAGCGCAGTTTCACAAGCGCCAGCTCCCGCATAGACGCTACATAGAGAGATAATCCCGACCAGCCACACCTGCTGTGGCATGAACAGCAGCCCAATCAACATGAGAACTAGGGCGCTGACGAGAAAAAATCCGATCCATACGCGGCGTGTGAATGACAATTTTGGCAGTAAAAAAACGAGTGTACTCATTATAACGGTCATGACCAATGGTATGCCGAGCGTATATTGGGGGATGAGGACCAACGCGCCGGGATCGATCAGCCTATAAGGGGAAAAGATCGTTGACAGCGTAAGGCGTTCTGTGAATGCTGATGCCGGTGCCCTCCACGTGACCTGTTGATATTCGCCCCACGCCGGAAGCCAATAAAACGCTGCCAAAACCAATCCCAAGCCGAATCCAGCAGCCGTAAGCCAGAGATGTGGGACGGCGTTACGATGTGCGATCACCTGCCAGATGACGAAAATCGCACTGATGGCAAATATGCATAAGGCAGCGGGGATATGCGTGAGCAGTATCGCAGCAGTGAACAGCGCAAGCGCAACGACATCACGCGGGCGACCCAATAAGAGCGTGCCATCGAGTGCCCAAAGTACAGCAGGGACGAGCGCATTGGCAGCAACTCCCGGTAAATCGCCTGTGACGTAACTAGCCGTTGATCCCACATAAGGACTGTACACATAAAGGGCAACAGCGATAATCCCGCAGCTTCCACTAGTTCGGCGTGACGTGAAGGCATAAACTGCCCCACTTGCCGCGATCAGTGTGACCGCCATAAGTAATCGAACCGCCAGCGCAGGATCGCTGACAAACAGGGTATCCAACGCGCCAGCCACATACGTGGGCAGTGGGGGCGCAAAATGGGGAATCGGCGCACCGTAGCCATTTTGAGCGTGCGGTGACCAGCGCGGATACAACCGTCCTTCGCGGATCGCTTGTCCAACGTCGGCGGCGCGGAAGATATAATGCTCAAGATCGTTGTTGCGCGGCACGGTGGGGTAAAACAAAAACGCCCACGCGGCGATTACGCCCAATGCCAGCGCGATCAACGCCCCCCAGTCTGTGCCACGATACGCTCTCTGCATCCACGTTGGCATCGTTTCAATCGGAATACTACGTCTGCTGGGCGGGGTTTGCCGTACCGACGCTGGCTGAATTTGTCTATTCATTGCGTGTTTGACTGTTCCGCTTGTTCAGCTTGTACCTTGACGTGATGGTTCGCTCCCCCCTATAATCCCATGACTTCGATATTTGGCGCTAGTGTTTACTGGCGCGTGCCAAATGCTCCAGCATTTGGACTAATTTATAAGGAGCATTGCTGTGGGTCCTCTCCCAAAGAAGCGGCACTCGCACAGCCGGACGCACAAACGCCGCGCGCACGATTCGCTGTCGCTCAAACATCTGGTGAAATGCGAAAACTGCGGAAGCTATCATGTAGCGCATCACCTGTGCCCCAATTGTGGGTCCTATAAAGGCGAAACTGTCGTCGATGTGGACGCAAAATCGAGCTAAGTTCGTTCCGCTGTCCATCGAAAATTAACCGCAAAAAGCCGCAAGCGTCATCGTTTTGCGGCTTTTTGTTTGATCCCAACAGATTATTTATGGATTTTTGCGGCATTTTACAGGTTTCTCATCAACTTGCCCTTGCACAGGTGTGCCCCAAAGTTATATTCTCTGTGGACGTGTGCCTTTTTGTAACACTGGTCAAAAGAATTCATGACGGTAATGTCCTCTACGGCATTTGTGTTTGCGGGTCAGGGGTCGCAGATCGTCGGCATGGGCAAAGACCTTGCCGAACAATTTCCTATTGCTCGCACCACTTTTCAACAAGCGGATGATGTGCTCGGTTTCGCGCTCTCGGAGCTTTGTTTTAATGGCCCCGATGATCAGCTTAACGACACCATCAACACCCAACCTGCGCTGTTCGTATATGGCATCGCCGTGATGCGTGTTCTGCAATCGGAACGCCCGCACGCCCAGCCCGCTTATCTGGCAGGTCACAGTTTTGGGGAACTCACCGCGCTGGTAGCTGCGGGGGCGCTTTCATTTGAAGATGGGCTTCGTTTGGTGCGCGAACGTGGTCGCGTGATGAAAGCGGCGGGCGATACATCTCCCGGGGCGATGGCGGCTGTCTTGGGCTTGGATGTTGACAAACTGCGTGATGTGTGTGCAGCGGCAGCGGCTCAAACGGGCGGCGTGCTGGTCATCGCGAATGACAACTGCCCCGGACAAATCGTCATCTCTGGCGACGTGAATTCGATTGAGGCAGGGATGAATCTCGCCAAAGCAGCAGGCGCAAAACGAATCGTCAAACTGGCGGTGAGCATCGCCAGTCATTCCCCGTTGATGGCGATTGCGGCGGGCGAATTTACCAAGGCGCTCGAATCTACGCATTTTCAAACGCCGCGTATCCCTGTATATGCCAACGTCACCGCCGCGCCGCTCACAGATGCTGCCTCGATTCGTCAAGAATTGGCGCTCCAATTAACAAGCACCGTGCGTTGGACAGATTCAGTGCGGCGTATGACAGCTGACGGTGCAAGCCGTTTTGTCGAGTTTGGACCAAAAGACGTTCTAACGGGGTTGATTAAGCGCATAGACGATAAAGTGACCGCGCTTCCACTCAATAACGCGGCTGCGCTTCAGGCATTTGTGCAAACTGTTGAGGAAGTGTAGCAAAACTTCAACACGGTTTCTAATTTCGTTTAAATACATCCGTATACAATTTTATCTTTGGCGTTTGAGGGCAAAAGAACACACTTTAACGGTTTTTGCCACGACTTCGTCTTGACTCTTGGAGAGGTGAAATGAGCAAAGTGCAATATCGCTTAATTCTCATGATCATGCTTGCTGCGGCAGTAATGCTCGCTGCATGTTCGCCGCAGCCCGCGCCGACGCAAACACCGCGTCCAACGGAAACAGCGACGAGTGAGGCTCAAGCAGCAACAGAAGAAGCCACCGAAGCCGTTGTGGAAGCTGCTACAGAAGAAGCGACGGCTGAGCCGACAGAAGAAGTTCGTGAAACTGCGACAGAAGAAGTGACTGCTGAAGCGTTAGTCGAAGTTGCTACAGAAGAAGCTACAGTTGAAGCAACAGAAGAAGCAGTGGTCGAAGTTGCTACAGAAGAACCGACAGAAGAAGTGACCGAAGAACCTACCGCAACGGCAACCCCTGAGCCGACTGCGACTCCGACTGAAGAACCCACGGAAGAACCAACTGAAGAAGTGGTAGTCGAAGTGGCAACTGAAGAAGCGACGGAAGAAGCCGCTGTTGAGGCGACTGCCGAAGCGACAGAAGAAACGGTTGTTGAAGCCACTGCCGAAGCGACTGAGGTTGTTGTCACCGATACTATCGCGCAAATCGTGATTGCGGCAACGGAAGGCGACGAACCGGAATTTACCACGCTGCTGGCAGCGATTCTCGCGGCTGATCCCGAAATTGTCGGCGTGCTTTCGGATGAAGAAGTCGAGTTGACGGTGTTTGCTCCGACAGATGAGGCGTTTGGGCTGCTGCTTGAAATCCTCGGCGTGACTGCTGAAGAACTGCTCGAAAACACCGAACTGCTCAACGAAGTGCTGCTGTATCATGTCGTTGAGGGCACGCTGCTGGCGGAAGACATTGTCGAAGCGGATGGCGAAACGTTGACGACGGCGCAAGGCAGCGAGATTACCATCAGCGTTGTTGATGGCAAGGTCTACCTGAATGACACCATTGAAGTGACGGTGACGGATATTCTCGCGTCGAACGGCGTTGTCCACGTCATCAATGCGGTGCTGCTGCCGCCTAGCGAAGCGACACCGGAAGCTACCCAGTCAAGCTAGTTGGCACGAAAAGTAATAAAAAAGAGGTCGGCATCATGCCAACCTCTTTTTTATTTGAACAAATTGGCTGAACATTCGCTTGTTTACGAGAGAAGCGAGTCGAGACCCTCAAAGAGGCGTTCGACTGCCCCTTGTGTGACTTCCGGCGGAGTGGCATACGAAAAGCGAATCCAGTTCGCGCCAGCTTGCGAGAAATACACGCCCGGCACCACCGCGATCCCGTAGTTTTCACCGAGATATGTGAGCAGTTCTTCGCTATCTTTCATGCCTTTCGCTTTGATATACGGCGTGCAGTCGATGAAAGCATAGTAGCCATCGCCCATGATGAAGCGGACATTTTTTTCCGTTAGCGCATCGCGAAGAATGCGGCGGCTTTCTCGCGTCGGTTCAATGATGCTTGCGGCGGCTTTCTCGAAGCCCATTTCGTAAGCGGCGATAGCGACTGCTTGCGAGAAAAACGCAGGGATCACGCCATGTGAGGCCTGGCTGGTCAAATACTTGGCTACCTTCTTGCCTGTAAGCAAATGCGCGCTGCGAATGTTTGACCCGCCAAGACTTTTGGTCAAACCGTCAAGAATCATAATACGTTCGCGTTCTTCAGGTGTGAAGGCATTGAGCATAGCATTGATGTCATTATGCCCACTGTCCGTTACCCAATGATAAATCCAGTCGTACAGCACGTAGCTGATGCCGGAGGCAAGCGCGACTTTACCAAGTTCGATCTGCTCATCCATCGGGATTGTGCGTCCTGTCGGGTTGTCGGGGGATGTGATGACGATGCCCGCGATTTTTCGTCCTTCGCGCTGGGCAAATTCAGCGCACGCGCGGATGCCTTCCGGCGTGTAGCGCCACCCGTCGTTTTCGTCGCCGGGGGCAAGCAGAACGTTCAACCCGACGGCGTAAGGCCCCCAGTTATATGAAATCCAAGGCACGCGAGAGACAACGAGCAAGCTGCCCACTTCTTTTGTGCCAAGGCTGACCATTGCGGCATAGGCTTTCTGTAAACCATCGCGTCCCCCTTGCACAAAAGTGATATTTTCCGCACCCCAACCCGTTGCTGGATCAAGTTTCCAGTAATGTTCGGCGGCGGCTTTGCGAAAGCGTACCGTCCCCCAAGGTTGATCGTAGGCGCTGCCGTGTTCAAGCTGAATTTGAAAGGCTTTTTCGAGAATTTCTTTGGGAACACCGGGTAAAGTCGCGCCGCCATCTCCTTGTGATGCATCAAAAGTGACGGCGTTCGCGCCGACGCGCTGGCGATAGACGTTCAGCGCATCGCGGATCATAAACATACGCGACGGGGGAATTTCCATCTGATGCGCGGGAAAATCATTGACGGGGATTCGGTTCGGTTCTGGCTGAACATATTCAGGTTTGTTTGGAAGTGTCATGAGTTATCGCTCAACTTCGATTCATTTGTGTGTTCCGCCTCGATGCCGACTGTATGCGGCGATGGTGAGACTTGAACAAAAGAAAGCTGTTTCCAATTGAATCGAATTGTCACAGATGCACAAAAGCCCGTCAATGTGCAAGGGATGCCAATCGCTTGCATGGACGTTCGTGCAACTTGCCACAGCGAAAGTTATTCCACCTTAAGGATAATCTTGCCCATGTTGGCGTTGCTTTGCATGTAGCGATGCGCTTCAGCGGCTTGATCAAGCGTGAAAACACGGTCAATGACCGGGCGAATTGTGCCCCTGCTCAGCTTATCCCACGCGAAATCGACGAATGTTTTTGTGAGCGCGATCTTTTGATCTAGGGGAGTACGGCGAAGGGTTGTTCCACTGATGGTGAGCGATTTAGGCAGTATCGCGCCTAAATCAAGCTGACCGGATGCGCCGCCGAGAAACCCGATCAACATGAGCCTGCCGCCTACTGCCAGCGATGCGAGATTGTCATTCCAGTAGGGCGCGCCAATGAAGTCCAGAATGAGATTGACCCCACGTTTATCAGTCTTTGACAGCACCACGTCTTTGAAAGAGTCGGTCTTGTAATTGATGGTTTCATCCGCGCCAAGTTCACGGCACACAACGATTTTTTCATCACTGCCCGCCGTCACGAACACTCGCGCGCCCGCCAACTTCGCTAACTGTATTGCCGCTGTACCAACTCCACTTGCGCCCGCGTGAATCAGCACGCTTTCGCCCGCCGTGAGTTTGCCAAGCGTGAATAGGTTCAAATGGGCGGTCAAAAAGGCTTCGGGGATGGCGGCGGCTTGCTCATAGGTGAAGTGATCGGGGATACGGATTGCCATGCCAGCGGGGACGGTGGTTAACTGTGCATACGCGCCGCCGCTGACGACTGCCATCACGCGGTCACCTATGCGCCAAATTTCGGTGGCTTGGACGACTTCGCCCGCGATTTCTAATCCGAGAATCGAGGATGCGCCGGCTGGCGGATTGTAGCCGCCGTTTCGCTGAAGCAGATCGGCGCGGTTGAGCGCAGTCGCATGAACACGGACGAGCAGTTCGCCATCACCGGGGATGGGATCGGGTGCGTCACCATAATAAAGCACATCGGGGGAACCGGGTTGATCGTACAAAATCGCTTTCATCAGGTGGCATCTCTCTATTGCGCGGCAGCGATGCGCTGACGGAAGTCATTCAACACATCGAGCAGCGTCGTTTCTAGCGGAATTTCCGGCTGCCAGCCTGTCACGCCTCGCAAACGGGATGCATCGCCCCATGTGCGCGGCGCGCTGTGTGGACGCATCCGCGCGGGATCGGGCTGCACGGTGATAGGCACGTTTGCATGACGAAGCAGCGTATCCAACACCAATTGAATCGTATACATTTTCCCAGATGCGACATTGTAGGCTTCACCCGGTGTGCCGTATTCCATCATCAAGCGATAGGCACGCACTACATCGCGCACATCGGTGAAGTCGCGTTCGGCGGTCAAGCTGCCAACGCGAATGATAGGGTCGCGTTTTCCAGCTTCAATTTCCGCGATTTGCAGGGCGAAATCAGGCGCGACAAAACCCAAGTTTTGCCCCGGACCCAAGTGATTAAACGGGCGCGCGCGCATGATCGGCAGGTTGTAGCTGATTGCATATTGAAAACCGAGCATATCCTGTGTGACTTTGCTCACACTGTAGGGGTTGTTGGGGCGAAAAGGGGCATTTTCGTCCAGCGGACGCGAAATATTCTGGTCAGCGCCATAAATTTCGCCGGAGCTGACCAGCACCATACGCGGGGGTGAATCAAGCTGGCGCATCGCTTCAAGAATGTTGACCTGTGCGTGTATATTGTTTTCGAGTGTTTCCCATGGAAATTGAAAGGAGCGCGCGACTGCCGCTAACGCCGCTAGATGATAAATCTGGTCGGGCTGGATGCGCGCAAATAACGCGCTCACTGCGTTGAAATCACACAAGTCAAGCGCGTGCATTTCGATAGAGTCGTTCGCCGCTGTGCCAGCGGACATCCCCGGCAGCATCGTGCCGTGTAGTTCAATTTGCGGAATAGTCTCCCGCAGATGGCGTACTAGATGACCGCCGACAAACCCACCTGCGCCTGTGATCAATACCCGCACAGAAATTCACCTTTATGTATGTTATGAGCCAGCCTCATTATAACCGCACTCCCAGACGTGCCAACGTAAAGCACCGCGAGTGTGCAGTTTATATTGCTAATGAAGGGGGGCGATGCTATGCTTTGCCCGTGAATGGACGACATTTATGCAGCCAAACCAACCCGAACCCACAATCCTAATCCGCGCCGCGACACCTGCTGATCTTCCCACGCTGTCTGCGCTCTGGTATGAAAAAATGATCCTCACCGTAAGCGGAGATCGCCGCTTCGCGCTCAACGCTGAATCCCGCTTACGATGGGAGCAGCGTGCTGCCGAATGGCTGTCGAACCCCATGTGCGGGTTCTTGACCGCTCAACGTGATCAGCGCGCAGTAGGATATTTGATCGGCTGGATGCAGCCCGCGCCTGCTGTCATCAGCGATCCTTATATCGGCATCATTACGGAAATGGTGGTAGATGCTCATCAATATCATGCGGGAGCGGCACGCGATCTGGTTAGCGGTGTGCGCGCGTGGTTCGCGGAACGTGACGTGCATCAGCTAACAGTGTATGCCTCACGGCGGCACGCGCCGGAACAGGCGTTTTGGCGTTCGCTTGGCGCAGCGGAGTGGATGGAGCTTTTGTGGTTGAAATCATAATTCGTCTTGCCGCGCCTGCTGATGCTGATGTGATCGGTCAGTTATGGGAACAGCTTGTCGCTTATCATCATGCGCTTGATCCGGCCCTGCCGCCCGCCGCTCAAGGTGGGGGAAGGCGCTATGCCCGCCGCATTTTTGACCGCATCAATGATCCGCTGACGCGCGTGCTTATCGCAGAAGTCAAACACGATGATGGGCAGATTGAGATTGCGGGGTATCTGCTTGGCGTGATTGTGGATTTCATCCCGGAGATGTTTGCTCAGGAAACGACGGGCTTTCTCGCGGATATTTTCGTTGTCGAAGCGTATCGGCGGCATGGTGTGGGACGTAAATTGGTCGCCGCGCTCATCGATTGGTTCAAAGAGCGCGGAGTTAGTGCTTTTGAGTGGCATGTTTCAGCGCGCAACCCTGCGGGGATCGCGTTCTGGAAGGCAGTCGGCGGGCGCGAAGTGATGCTGCGGATGCGCGCTGATCTGGGTACTTAGAGAGGATATGTGGCGATGACGATTTTGCTCTATCAAACAGACAGCTATCTGCGCGAATTCGATGCGGTGGTCACCGATGTGAACGCGGAAACGCGCGCAGTGTATCTTGACCGGACGGCGTTTTATCCCGGCGGCGGTGGTCAGCCGAATGATGTGGGTACACTGACAGGCGGTGGACAACTATGGAATGTGACCAAAGTTGAACGCGGGAACGCGCACATTGTCGATGGTGGCGACCTGCCCAAAGTTGGCGATACAGTTCATGGAATACTGGCTTGGGATCGTCGTTATCGCTTGATGCGGACGCACACGGCGATGCACATTTTGTGCGGCGTGGTGTGGCGCGATTACGGCGCTCAAGTGACGGGCGGGAACATGGAACCCGGCGAAGGGCGCATGGATTTTGAATTTGAGCGTTTGCAAGGCGAACTCGTCCGCGAAATTGAGGCGAAAATCAACCTGGAAGTGGAAGCGGCGCGCGATGTGCGGGTGAAAATCCTCCCGCGTGAAGAAACCTTTCAAATTCCCGACTTGATACGCACAAAAATTAACTTGCTGCCCGAAGGAATTACCGAAGTGCGTACCGTTGAACTTGTCGGCTTAGATTTGCAAGCCGACGGCGGAACACATGTCGCCAATACGCGCGAAGTCGGGCATATCCGCATCACCGAATATAAAAGCAAAGGTGGTATCAACAAACGTATCTACATCGCGCTAGAATAGTGACCAGTTTCGGCAACCAGATAGATTGAACGTCTGATGATCAACCGTGCTGTAAATCGTTTTATTGTGTTTCTCGGTCCGGCGCGCGCCCGCATGCTTTTCTTTTTGTTCACAGGGACAGGCTTGTTGAGCTTGATGCTCAACGCGGCGGGACGAGACAATCCGCAGGTGAACTTGATTCAATCGCTGCTGCTGGCGGCGTTTATCGTGGGCGCAGCGATCATCATCGGCGGCAAACTGCCGCCGGATGACCGCGCGCGCTGGACGGCGATTCTGCTGCCTGCACTTGGCGCAATCGTGATCGGGCTGGTATTTCTGCCGCACTTGATGCCGCTGTTGTTTGGCGGCGCGTTGGGGTGGATTGTGGCGGGGATGTTCATTTTTCGCAGCCGCGTTCCGATGGAATACCAGAAGGCGATCCGGCATCTTCGCAAAAACGAATATGCCGAAGCCATCAAAGTGATGGATGAACTGATCAAACAAGATGCAGACACGCCGAATCATTATCGCTTTCGCGCAGAACTGCTGCGCTTGTCTGGCAAACTTGACCGCGCCCGCCGTGACTATCAACATATGACAGAAATCGCGCCGGACTCAGCGGAAGCTTATAACGGCTTAAGCGAAGTTCACTTGCAAATGGGCAATCATGATGCCGCACTGGCTGCTGCCGCGAAAGCCAGCGAACTTCTCCCGAACGATTGGGTGGCGCTGTACAACCTCGGCATGATCGAAGATCGCGTCGGGCGTTCCAATGACGTAGTGACGCATTTAACGCGGGCGCTTGAACTTAAAGTGCCGGACGCGCGCCACCGTCTCTTGATTCATCTGTATTTGGCGCGTGCCTATGTCCGCTTAGGCGATATGGCGAACGCGCAAAAGCAGTTCGATGCGCTCAAGCGACATGGCACCGGCTTGGAAGAATGGCAGAAGATTCTCGAAAGCGACCAAGCCGCGACGCTCAAACTCGTGATCGGCGCGGATGTGGATACCGTCCAAGCATTGGTGCGGAAAGAAATCACGCTTGAGTCATTAGGTTCGCCCGAACTTACAGCAAAGGTGAGTAAACCGTCGTCATGAACCGCCGTGTGTGGTTGATCGCGCTGTATGTGTCGTTTGTGCTGGCATTTCTTGGCATTGTCGTGTTCATCGCCGGAATTGTGCTGGAATATTTCGACGCGCGGGCGGGACAGGTGCGTCCGTCCGCTTCGCCATTTCTGCTGGTTGCTCTTGGCGGGTTGTGTTTTGCCGCAGTCATGGTGCTGCTCGTTTTCACGATTGTGGGTTTGCTGTTGGCGCGGCAAACACGCACACAGGGATCAGGTTACGGCGATGCATACCGCTTGATTGAATCGTTCAAATTTCGCGATGCGATTCCACTTCTCGAACGGTCAATTCGCGAAGGCAAAGAAACCGCAGAAGTGTTGATGCTGCTCACCAGTGCCTATGCATATTCCGGTCAGCTTGCCCGCGCGCAAGCCACCGCGGATCGCGCTGTCGAGTTGTTCCCCGATAATCCCGATGCCTATATCACGCTGGCGAACGGCTATCGCTTGCAAGCGGCTTATGACGCGGCGGCGCGCGTGTTGAATCAAGCAGCCGCACTCGCGCCGGATCAACCGATTATCTGGGCGGAACTGGGTTTCACCCAGCAGTTTGCTGGCGAACATGATGCGGCGTTCGCATCGTTTGAGCGCGCGGAGCAGTATCCTATGCCAGCAATGTACGCGGTGCGCGTGTTTTATCATCTGGCGAATGGATATCACCGCGCGGGTGATCCGCAAAACGCGGCGAGAGCCGCCGCGCGTATGATGCACGCCCGCGAAGGACTCACACCTTGGAAAGACAGCTTGCGCGCGATGGAAGGTACAGCTTACGGACAGGCGCTGCGTTACGAAATCGCTGCGATTGAACGCGCGATTGCCGATGCCGACGCGGGAAATATCGCCGTTGCCAATGGCTGAATCGAAGGATAGAACGATTTGATCTGGTTACTGCGCCGCATCTTCAACGACTTGCGCCATTGGGATCGACCCACGCAGATTGCATTTGGGCTGGCAGTTGTGCTGCTGATCATCGGTGTGGTGCTGGCAGTTCTCGCGCCGCAGGAGCAGCGCATGAATGTCATTATCGGGGTGGGTGGGCTGCTCATCGTCGCGGAGGTGGCGGTGCTGTGGGGCAGTCGCGGCATGGTGACTGCCTATACACAGGCGCAGCGGTTATACTTGAATGGCGATCTTGAGCAAGCGCGCGAACTGCTCGAAAGCGCGCGCGCGACGGGAAAAGCGGATATGCGTGTGCTGACTTTACTTGGCAGCACCTACCGTCAATTGGGACGTTTAGACGAGAGCGCGGCGATTTTGTACGAAGCTCTAAACAAAGCCCCAGAACATCATTTTCCCCTTTACAATTTGGGGCGTACATTGCTCGCACAGGGGAAATACGCTGAATCAGCAAACCTAATCGCGCGGGCATTGGAAGCAGGCGCGCCAGCAGTCGTGCGCTTCGATTTAGGTGAGGCGTTCTACTGGATGGGAGATAGCGAGCGTGCTGCAGAGCATCTATTGAAAGTGCAGCCAACGTTGAGCGAACCGCATCGGCAGCTCATGGCAGCATGGATGCTCCACCGAATAAAGCAGAGCGATCCGCCGGATAGCCGATTGATAGACACAGGAATTTTGTACTGGGATGCCGCCGCAGATCGCTTCGCGGAAACGTCATACGGGCAAGGTGTAAGCGAAGAACTGCGCGCGCTAAAGGCTGTAATGAGCCAGCGGGCGCGCAACGTGCATACTTCTTCTACGAATTAAGTGCTACTTTTGAGACAACATGAGTGATTACTTCTGCGCGTGGTCAGGTGCGGTATCCCGCGTATAATGCGGAACACATCGACATGCGCGCTTCCGGCACGAAGGAGCGTTGGCTGATGGTTCGCGTGGCTATCATCGCCGCTGTTATTGGCGTAATTCTTGTGATTGGCGGCTTCATCACCTACAACAACGAAGTTCAGTCCCGTCGTGTGCCGTTAGAGGTTGAACCATATCCCAATGCACAGCCTTGGGGTGTCCCGGTTGAGCGTTCTTCGACGGTGCGTTCGTTTTTCTATCTCGTTGAAAACGCGACGGTTGAGCAAGTTGTACTGTATTACGAAGGGCTTTTGAGCCAATTCGATACCAGTACAGTGCGATGCGTGCGTACCCCCGCGGTGGGCGAAATTCCCATCGATCCCAATGTTCCGACCAGCGTCCCTTATAAATATGACTGTTTATTTGACCGTTCCAGCTTTAACGCGACGCAGTATACCCAAATCACGATTTTTCCCGGACGTGAAAGCAGTGATCCCTTTTACGACAATGAGGGTAAAGTCGTCATCAATTACCAACAGGTTTGGCAGCCGTGACGGATATCCAGTCCCCCGTTGAAAACCCGGCGGGTGAACCGAGTTCAAAACGCAGTCTGCTTTTGCCGGCAGTGATTGTGCTTGCGCTAATAGGCTTGGCGCTCTTTGCCATGCCCTTTCTAAGCATCCTGTTCAGTATCGTCATTCCACCTCACCCGCCGCTGCCTAGCGGCGTGAGTTTGACTCGCCAGCAAAACTATGACTACGGGATCGATGAATGGTGGTATACATCATCACAAGACCCGTGCGCCGTTTTGGACTTTTACCGCGAACTAGGCGCGCAGTGTACCGTGAGTCCACTTCAGTGTGACCGCGCCGAAACAACCACAGGCGATTTCAACGCTGTCAACATGGTGGTTGCACGATGTGCGGGCGCAGCGGAATTTTCTCTGTTCAGCATGAGTTGGTGGGTGCTGATCACTCGCAACCCGGCGAATCTTCAAGCTGCCCAACTTGACGTATGGCGTGGTATTAATTGGCTGACAACCGGTTCACCCGCTGCTACCGAATCCCCCGAATAAGCGGGTGAACTCTGTATTTCCACTACCGTAACGCGCGTAGTTGCGAGATAATTGATTTAATTTCCACTGCTGCTGGGTCTGCCCATTGCAGTTGATTCACAAATCAGGGAGGTGTTTACGTGGTGTTGAGGCTCACGCTCACGCCGCGGGTCATTACGCACGTCGCCAACGATTTGGCGCAGCATTGTCTGCACCGAATACGGCAGTAACTCTGTTCAATAGCGTCAAATTTTATACAACCGAACACAAGTAAATGAACAGACGGAGTGGCGTAATGTTCAAGGCAGTGAATCCCAGAGTTGATATTCAGAAAGTCGAACGCGATGTGCTGGATTTCTGGCGCGCAAATCGCGTTTTTGAGCGTTCCATGACTGAACGCGAAGGCGGTCCGCGTTATGTGACCTATGAAGGTCCGCCAACAGTGAACGGAAATCCGGGCGTGCATCACGTATTGGCGCGCGCCTTTAAGGATATTTTTCCGCGTTATAAGACGATGCGTGGCTATTATGTGCTGCGTAAGGGCGGGTGGGATACCCACGGGCTGCCCGTCGAAATCGCCATCGAAAAAGAGCTTGGTTTCACCCACAAGCGCCAAATCGAAGAATACGGTATCGCGGAATTCAACGAGAAATGCCGCCAAAGCGTACTGCGAAACATCGCCGCATGGGAGCGCTTCACCGAGCGTATGGCGTACTGGACCAGTCTCGATGATGCATATGTAACCTTCACCAACGACTACATCGAAAGCATCTGGTGGATTTTGAAACAGATGTGGACGAAGAACCTGCTGTACAAGGGGTTCAAAGTCGTCCCGTACTGCGCGCGCTGCGGCACACCGTTGAGCAGTCACGAAGTTGCGCTTGGCTACAAAGAGGTCAAAGACCCCAGTGTGTTTGTGCGCTTCCCGCTGCGCGATAAGCAGGGGGTGTACTTTTTGGTGTGGACGACCACCCCTTGGACGCTGCCCGCGAATGTCGCGCTGGCGGTTGGCGAAAACGTCGATTATGTGCAGGTTGAAGGTCCCGTACACGATGGCGATGGCAAAGAACAGCTCATCCTTGCCGAAGCCTTGATGAGCAAGGTGCTGATCCACCCTGAAGAATACAAGGTGGTCAAGCGCATGAAGGGGCGCGATCTGCTTGGCATGAGCTATGAGCCGCTGTATACGTATCTGCCTGTGGAAGGCAAATATGCATATGTCGTATCGGGCGATTTCGTTAGCACCGATGATGGTTCAGGGATCGTGCATATCGCCCCCGCTTTCGGTGCGGATGACATGGAAGTGGCACGCAAACACAATCTGCCCGTGCTGCAAACTGTCGCCAGCGATGGCACATTCATCGACGCGGTGACCGAATTTCGCGGCATGTGGGTGAAGTCCGCTGACCCTGAAATCAGCCGTGACTTAAAAAAGCGCGGCTTAATGTATAAGAGCGGTCAGTATGAACACACCTACCCGTTCTGTTGGCGATGCGGCACGCCCCTGTTGTACTATGCCCGCGACAGTTGGTTCATCCGTTCGACGGAATACCGCGAGCAGATGATCTCGAATAACAACCAAATCAACTGGGTGCCGGAACATGTCCGTGAAGGGCGCTTTGGCAATTGGCTGACGGAACTCAAGGACTGGGCATTAAGCCGCGAACGCTATTGGGGAACAACGCTCCCCATCTGGGTTGATGACCAGACCGGCGAAATGATCTGCGTGGGCAGCGTGGCGGAATTAAGCCAGCTTGCGGGGCGTGATCTCACCGGGCTGGATTTGCATCGTCCCTACGTAGACGAAATCACGTTCCCCAATCCGAACCGTTCAGGGGGGACAATGCGCCGTGTGCCAGAAGTCATCGACGTATGGTTCGACAGCGGAGCGATGCCCGTCGCACAGTGGGGCTATCCGGCGAACAATCAGCAAAAGTTTGAAGAACAGTTCCCGGCAGATTACATCTGCGAAGCGGTTGATCAAACACGTGGATGGTTCTATACGCTCCACGCCATTTCGTCGATGGTGTTCGACTCGGTTGCGTTCAAAAACGTGATCTGTCTCGGCTTAATCTTGGACGAAAAAGGTCAGAAAATGTCCAAGAGCAAGGGCAACGTCGTTGATCCTTGGGAAATCTTGAACTCACACGGCGCAGATGCGTTCCGCTGGTATTTGTATACCGCAAGCCCGCCGGGCGAACCGCGCCGCTTCTCTAAAGATTTGGTTGGCGATGTCGTCAGCAAATTCTGGCTCACTCTGTGGAATACGTACAGTTTCTTCGTGACGTATGCCAACATCGACAAGTGGACACCGAACAGCCCACAGCCTGCCGTGAGCGAACGCGACCCGCTGGATCGCTACATCTTGGCGGAACTGCATCAACTGGTGAAGCAAGTGACGGTTGCTTTCGACGAATACGACGTACCCGGCGCAACGCGCCCCGTGCAGAACTTCGTCGAAATCTTGAGCAACTGGTACGTGCGGTTGAGCCGCCGCCGCTTCTGGCAAGCGGACATGAATACTGAAAAACTCAGCGCGTATGCGACTCTCTACGAATGCTTGGTGACATTGACCAAGTTAATCGCGCCCACTGCGCCGTTTATCGCGGATGCCATTTATCGCAATCTCGTTGGTTCGTTCAGCGCCGATGCGCCAGACAGCGTGCATTTGAACTTCTGGCCCACCTATGACGAATCACTGATCGACAGCAAAACGATCAAAGAGATGCGCTTAGTGCAAAAGCTGGTCAGTTTGGGGCGGGCGGCGCGTGACAGCGTAAAGATCGGTGTGCGTCAGCCGTTGGCACAAGCCATGTTTGCGGTGCGCGATGCGAGCGAAGCCGATGTAGTGACGCGGCTTGCCGATTTGCTCGAAAGCGAACTCAACGTCAAAGCGTCAAGTGTGTTGGGCGACGCGGGCAGCATCGTGACTTATAAGCTCAATCCGCTGCCGCAGGTGTTGGGGAAGAAGTTCGGCAAGGACTTCCCCAAAGTTCAAAAGCTGCTGCGCGAAAGCAATCAAGCTGATGTGCGAAACTGGGCGGAAACGCTGATGCGCGGCGATGATGTCACCGTCGAGATTGATGGTGAATCTTTCACCGTCACACCGGAGGAATGTCAAGTGAATCGCTTGGCAGCCGAAGGATACGCGGTAGCTGAAGAAAGCGGTTATCTGGCGGCATTGGACGTGCGCTTGACTGAAGCGCTCGAAATGGAAGGCTTGGCGCGCGAAGTCGTCCGCCGCGTACAGTCGATGCGTAAGGATGCTGACTTCAATCTGACCGATCATATCGTTGTGAAGTACCGCGCGTCAGAAAAACTCGCCAAAGCCATTGCCCAGTTCAGCGATTACATCGCGTCGGAGACGCTGGCGACTAAGCTGGAGCAGGGTGAACCGGACAATGGATTCTTCAGCGCTAACTTTGCGCCAGATGCTTCCGGCGATCCCAAGAAAGACACATCCATCGACGGCGAAACGCTCGCTGTTGGGGTGAAACGGGTGTAATTTTCACAACAGTACACCAGTCAATGATCGGGTAGACTACACCGACTTGGTGAAATCTTCCTAAAGACATCAGCGGGGTGATTGTCGCAGATTGGCAGTCACCCCGCTTTATTTGTGCGAAGTGTCGGTTGTTTGGTGGATATTCACAAAAGGCGCGATTAAAGTTTGTGAACTCTCCTATAATTTTCACCAAAGACCGTTAGTAAAATGGTGTGATGATACTTCCACAAGGGCAATCATGACCGATCCAAACGGTGCTACTCTACAAGGGCTGCTTCAATTTGCGCTGCCGCTTGGCACTTCATTGCTTGCGGGTTCACCCGATAAGGTGATCACTTGGGCGGTGACAGTACGCGCTCAACCCCCTGCCTTTCCCGACGTATACGGTAATGAACTCGCGCTTGTATCCATGGATGTGCTGCGGAGCTATGACAGCCGTATCACGCTTTCGGAAGTTGTTCGCAGTCTTGCCGATGCGGGAGTTGCCGCTGTAGGGGTACAGGAAGAAGTCCCACAAGCTGCTATTGGCGTGGCAAATGACGCGAATATCGCGCTGCTGCAAATGCCCGAAGACAGCGGCTTGGCGCGGGTCGAACGCGCAGTCAATACCCTAATTGTTAATCAAAAGGCGCAGATGACCCAGCGCGCGATTGAAATTCAGCGCCAATTGACGCGCCTCGCCGCTGAAAACCGCGACCTCAACAGCCTGCTGCAAATCCTTGCGCGCGCCACCAACAAGGCTGTCGTCGTCCACGATGACGCGGGGGTGTTGATGGCACAAGTCTATCCCAATGTCGCGCGGCGGATGCCTGTGACGGGGGGCGGACGCACAATTGTGCAAAGTCTCCCCTACGGATCATTTCAAAATTGGCTCAATCGTGAAGCGCCAAAGGCCGAAGGCGCGATTGTGCCGAGTCCGCTGGGATACACAACTGCGCTCAAGGTCGAAAAGCGCGTAGCGGGGTATTTGTCGCTGGTCGATAGCAAAGAAGGGCTTGACGATTTTGATCGCATGGTCATCAGCTATGGCGCGGATGTATGCGCTATCGAATTGGCGAAAAGCCGCGCCATCGCATTTGCGGTTGAACAAGCGCGCGGCGATTGGGTGCAAATGTGGCTGTCAGGCACTCCCGCCGATGATGATTTAATGGCGACACGAGCCCAGCAGGCAGGTTTTGACGCGAATACGCTCTACATGGTGTCTGTCTACCGCGCGGCTACGGAAAATGGTGTTACCCTCCCACTAGAAGCCCTCATCCCGCTGGTGCGCGACGATATGACACGCCGCCAAATAGATGGCGCAGTTGGGCAGTATGTTGATGTCATTGTGGCGCTCTATCCGCTGGAGAATGTCGCCCAAACAGCGCGAATTCGCCGCGTGGTGGAAGAAATGCGCGCTCAGCTTGCCATGCGTACCCCAAGTGGATTGGTCGCGTCAGGGATCAGCCGCCCGGTATGCGGGTTATCTTTACTCCGTGAAGCCTATCGTGAAGCAAAGGACGCGGTGAGCATCGCGCATGAACTTGGTGACCGCGAACACACCACGTTTTATGGTGATCTTAAACTTTTTCAATTTTTACTTGCGCTTAAAGAACGTAATCTGGATCACATGCGGCGCTTCTATATAGAAACGTTGGGTCCGCTGGTCGAACACGACGAGCGCAAACAGGGTGATTTGCTTCGCACGCTGAACGGTTTCTTTGCCGCTAATGGGAATCTCGCCAAAGCCGCGACGGATTTGGATGTGCATCGCAACACCTTGGTCTATCGTCTGGAACGCATCAGCGAACTGACAGGTCTCGATTTAGATGATGCCGATAACCGCTTAATCTTGCATTTAGCGCTCAAAGTTCAGCGAGTTTTAGCGACTCTTCCCGTAACCTAACCTAATTTTTATGGGTTTTTCGCGTAGTTCCCCTTGCCTCTCTCGTAAAATGATAATATGATGTTAAACAAGTGTGGTGTAAGCCGCATCGCAACGCTTTTTGTTGTCCTTTCTATGAAGGAAAAGGGGTTAAAAATGGCTGTCGAATTCTACGATGTGAAGACTCGCAAGAAGGTCAAGATTGACGATAAGAACGTCATGAAGACCACCTTCAAGACGAAGAACGGTCAGACCCGCTACGGCGTTCGCGGTAAAACGGATGATGGGCGTATGCTCACCAAGTTCGTCAGCAAGGCGGACTGGGACAAGATGTCGTACCCCGAAGAAAAGAAGAAGTAACACCATCTGTTGACAAACAGCCCCGCATCAGTGCCGATGCGGGGCTGTTTGTTTCTAGCGACTAATTCAAAAAAGGTTTTTTTAGGGCGGCTGTCATTGATCTGGCAGCCGCCTCTTTTTAGGGTAACGAGCGGAAAATTTCCGCCCCTACTTGCGCGGTGGAGCAATCTTGACGAAGTGATCCTGCGGGCGGCTGAGAATTGCCTTGAGATGCGCCACTTCGTTTTCTTGATTGTTAGCTTCAAGTGTGTGGATATATGCGCCAAGCAAATCGCGCACATCACTGATGCCCTGTTCATCCAGCCATGAAATCTCGACAGTCGCGCCTTTGGCAATACGCCGTTTGATGGCATCAATGGTCAGGTTCATCTCCGGCTGGAAGCGTTGATAAATCACACCGCCGCTCATCCCCGCGCACATCCACGGACCGGGATCGCCCATGATGAGGACACGCCCGCTGGTCATGTATTCGCAGGCATAGCCTTTGAGATTCGAGCGCGTACCAATCCCACCAAGTTCATCGCGGAGTGGCTCACGAATTTCACCGCCGAAAATCACATCCGCGCCGCTCAAGCGGATGCACGCGCGGCTGTCCGCGTTCCCCTGCACGATGAAACGCCCGCCTTGCGCGCCATACGCGAAGCTCTTGCCGACTGAACCATCCAAGCGGCGACCATCGTGATTTAACCCCTTGAGAATCGCCAGTGTGCCGCCTTTCGCGCACTTGGCGACCCCATCTTGCGCCCCGCCTTCGACCAGCACATCCAGCGGCGCATCGAGGAAGGCTGCCAGCCCGTTTCCGGGAATGGCGCTGTTGCTGAAATTGAGATGAATAGCAGTCAACTGATCGCTGTTTGGCACTTCCCCACGCTGTATCGCGCCGTTGAGATGTGTACCGAGCGCGCGATCCATCGCCATAACCTGCTCATCAACATAAGTAAGCTCATGATCGCCATGGGCGGTGCGTTCGGCAATCAGCGACGTGATTTGCTTGCTCAAGGTGTTGCGCGGACGCGCCAGCAGTCGCCCAATTCCCGGCTGCATTTCGCGTTTGGTTGTCTTGGGCGCGCGTATGAACAACGGACGCAGGTCTATTTTGTCGTGGAATGCCAGTTGTTCGAGCAAATCCGCCCGCCCAACAAGGTCTTGTGTGCGCTCAAAGCCCATTTTCGCGGTCCAGCGACGAATGTCCTCTCCAAGCACGTTGAACACATTGACAATACCCTGTACCGCATTCTCATAATCACGCGGTTCAAAATGTTTGATGCCTTTTTCGAGCGCTTCCTCAACCGTCTTGATGTGCGTGGTGATGCCGACGTGGCAGGTGCCTTCGTGGCATTTGCGGCAGATCGTACAGCCAACGGCGACCATCGCCATCGTCCCAAAGCCGACACGATTCGCGCCCAAGCACATCATCTTCAGTACATCACGCCCGCTTTTCATGCCGCCGTCGCACCACAGTTCAACATCGTCACGCAAGCCACTGTCGGTGAGCGCGCGATGCGCCAACCACACGCCAATTTCGGCAGGCAAACCAACATGACGCAGTGAATGCGCGCGCGCCGCCCCCGTCCCGCCATCATAACCGGTGATGTTGATAATATCCGCGCCTGCTTTTGCCACTCCAACGGCGATGATCCCCACACCCGGCACAACGGGGATTTTTACCGAGACTCGCGCGCGCGGGTTAGCCGTCTTGAGTTCGTCAATCAACTGTGCGAGGTCTTCAATCGAATACAGGTCGTGATTGTTGCTCGGTGAGATCAAATCCACGCCGGGCTGTGTGCTGCGCGCCAACGCCACTTGTTCGGTCACTTTATAGCCGGGAAGCTGACCACCTTCGCCGGGTTTCGCGCCTTGACCAATCTTGATCTCCAAGAAGTCGCACGAATTCAAAAACGCGATATTCACGCCGAAACGCGCCGACGCAATTTGATTGCCGCGATTATGCGGATATTTGCCCATCACCTCAGGCAGTTCGCCGCCTTCGCCGTTGACGCACAAGATATTCAAGCGTGCCGCGGCTTCGCCATATGCCTTATAAGCGAGTTCGCCTTGCGAACCGAACGACATCGCCCCGATCAAGATCGGCAGGTCGTGGTTGCCGATGCGTGTGTCAACATCATCGGGCGTGAACGGCGAATCAGTCGTTTTTAAGCCAATCAAATGACGCGGCGAAACTGGCATCGCGGCTTCCAGTTCGAGCATCTGCGCTTCATATTCATCGAGCGTAAGCTCACCGAGTGCCAAATCTTCGATCTTCTTCCACATCTTGGGATAGAAGCGATCAGGGTTGTCGAGCTTGGTGACCTTTTCGCCCCGTAGTTCCGCCGCGCGTGTTTCGGCATCAGCTTGAAGCATCGCCCATGTCGTGCCGCGTTCGCTCGACCCAAAATAATTGGGCGTGCCGAAGTATTCCGCGACTTCCGTCGCCAATCCAATCGAGCTAAACGCCAACCCGTAACCGCGCAGTTCATGGCAGCCAATGGTGGACGTGATCTTTTGTAAGCCCCCCATCATCGCATTAATCGTCGCGTCGATGCGCTTTTCAGCTTCTTCGTCGGTGAGCGGCGTGCGCGGAGCTTTCGGCGCGATCCCCAGCCCCACCGCGTACAGCGCATATGGGACGAGCGCGTTCGCGCCCAATCCAATGCATAGTGCCAAATCATGCAAGTCACGCAGCGCGCCAGAACGCACCACGATTCCCGCGCGGCGGCGCAGTGATGTGCCATTTCGATCTTTCCCCGCTTTGCGAAGCGCGTGATCAACGGCGGCAGCGGCCATCAACGGATCGATCCATAAACACGATCCATCCAGCGCGGCGCTGTCATCCAAAATGATTAACTGCATACCGTCACTTACGGCATCGACTACGGTGCGCTGCAAACGGTTGACCGCGATTTCCATGCCTTCGCCGCGTTCGGCGGTCATCGAAACAACACACACGCGACCTTCAAACTGCGCCATCGCGTCATCGAGCGTGTATGTGCCGTACTTGGCGGCAGTTCGGCTCAAAATTTCCGGCGATCCGAGGCTGGGGTGACCGCCAAGCAGCAGCGGAACTTCCAGCTTCAGGCAAATTTCATCCGGCGCGTTCGACGTATTAATGCCCGGACGCACGCCCAGCAGTACCGTGCTTGAGAACTGCGCGCGCTCGCGTTCGCGGTCAATCGCTGGATTGGTGACCACCGCGACGGTTTCTTTGAAGAAATCCGCAAGGTTGACGCGAGTCTGACTCATCGCCGCCAGCGGACCGTCCCAACCAAGCGATCCAATTTGTTCTTTGTTCGTTTCCGCCAGCGTTTCCACTACGCTTACGTGATAACGTTCCCAGCCCAACGCTGCCATTGTGATGGTGTTGATGGACGCGGCAGTCCGTTCCCATACAGGGGTGAGGCGGCGCGGTTCGGGGGCTTCCATGACTGCTTCTGCCACAGCCACCGCTGTGGCAGCGTAGGCTTCTGCTGTAACAGCATGGCCGTGTCCGTTGGTGGGCGTTGGTGGGTGATACATCCCGCCGGCTTGATCCCGAACCGCGGAAGGGAATTTCACAACGGGGAATCCGCTGTTGGGGCGGTTGAAACCGCTCCGAGCCAGCACATGACGCTGAATCGCGGGGTAATCGAGAACTTCAATCGAACGACCTGGCTTAATGATGAGCGCGATTTTCTCGCCGGGTGCAAGCGGGCGCGGATCGGCGCTCATCGCATCAAGGGGATACACGCCGCGTTCGGAGGTGGCGAAGTATTCTTTTTCAGTCTCGCCAAACCACAGCGGGCGCAGTCCGAGCGCATCGACGCTGAACACACATTGATCGCCCACGCGCGCCGCCACTGCCGCCGGACCTTGCGCGAATGGACCAAACGCGCTTCGGATTTGTGCGTATAGATCGTGAATATCCGGCGATGTTTGAATGAGGTCATGATCGAACGGCGGGAACACGTATTCCATCGCTTCGATCAAGTCGAGTCCGTATTCTTGGCACAGCGCGTCGATGAGCGCGTCTACGTCCTGCGAGTCCGAATTGCCGGGATTAAGCGAAATCCCCAACATCTCCGCTTCCAAACGGAAGCGCGAAATCGTGTTGAATTCACCATTGTGACCCAACACATTGAACGGCTGCGCCCGCTCAAAGATCGGGTTGGTATTGGTGCTGTAGCGGGCATGACCAAGTGTGACCGTTGAAGCATAGTCAGGATCGCGCAGTTCAGGGTAATAACGGCGCAGAATTTCGACTGTGCCTTGAACTTTGTATACAACGCTGCGCGACGAAAACGACGGGAAATGTACGTTGAGTTCGCGTTCCGCACGGCGCTGAATGCAGTACAGTGTGCGTTCGAGATTTTCCGTCGCAACACGCCCATTCATCCCTGCGAACTGCCAGAACAGCGGCTCGTTTTGCTGTGCGTTGCGACCAAGCGCAAGGCGATCCACTTCACCCGCTTGTTCGATGAGCAGTTCCAAACCCTCACCGATGATCATCTTGCACACATCGTCAATAAGACGCGCGACTTCGCCGTGATTACGCATCGCGGCAGGGATCATCAAGTGGGCAACCCAGAAATTCGCATCGGACGCGAGTGATGAGCGTAGATTCTTGACTGCCAGTTTCTTTGCCCACAATTGGCGCGGAATATCGGTCATAATTCCCACGCCATCACCTTCACCATCCAGAAAGCCGGTGCGGTGTCCCATGCGGGTGAGTGCTTCGATTGTTCTTTTAACGTTGCCGTGAGTGGCTTGCCCGCCTTTGCGGACAGAGCAGATTAACGCGCACGCATCGCGTTCGCGGGTGTCTTCATTGTGCAGGGGGAAAAATTGATGCGGCTGATCACACAGAGGGTCGGAACTTTTCATGGTTGGCGATTCCCTTCGTTACGTCGGTTTACCATTAAAGCCAACAGCAGCGTTGGCGGTGTGTTAAATTGGGCGCGCGTGGCGCGCTGCCGGGAAAAGTGCAGTAACAGTAAGTGGGGAATGGGTGATTTTGTCTACACCCTACAAAAAAAGGGCAAACTTTGTTGTCTACTTTATCGAGGTTAAGGGGAGTTGGACTACGGGTGAAGTATCAGAGAAATGCTTCAAATGGGTTTTGCAGTTTGCACAATAAAAATCGCGAACATCTGTGGAGAACGCGCCGTTTTTAAGTTTTTTGCGCGAAGGCTGGATAGATTATCAAATTCCAGCCCTATATATGTTGTGCAGGTTGCAATAATCTAGTTAGCTCAATGCCAGCAAGCGCCGGATAGTCAGCGCCAAGTGGAGCGCGAGTCGAATCTCTGGGCGATTGAGATCGATTTGCGCGATCTCGTTGATGCGATTCATGCGGTACAGAAGCGTGTTTCTGTGAACAATCAACATTTCGGCAGTTTGGCTCAAATTGCCATGACAAGCGAAGAACGCTTCCAATGTCTTGATCAAATCTGCCTGTTGGCGTTTATCGTATTCGAGCAGTGTGCCTAACGTGCGGTCACAAAACGCCGTTAGTTTGTCGCGGTCATTCAATCCTAGTATCAGTTGATACACCCCAAGATCGCCAATATACAGCGGTGTATCCGTCTGCAAGCGTCGGGCAAGATCGAGCGCCTGTACTGCGTCACGATAGCTGGATCGCCACGCGCTGATATCACGCGCGGCTTGTCCTAACCCAACGGCTGCCTTCGCGCCCGGATACTGACGGTTGATTTCGCTCACGAACGTGCGCGCCAATTTCATGCTGCTTGCGATGGGTTCTTTGTCGTCGCTTGCATAAAACACCAGAACTTCGTTTTCCCGTTCGCGCTGCCATACCAGCGCAGGGACATGCTGCGCGCTCACCACGCTGTTGATGATCGTTTCCAAACGCCGCAGTGATGGCGTTTTGTCACCATGCCACGCCAGCACAATCGCGACGTGCATCTGCGTCATATCATGATCAAAACGTTCGCCCTGCCGAATCGCTTCTTGTGGACTTACGTCACCAATCAACAAGCGGTCTAAAAACGTACCCCGTAAACGCTTTTCCGTGTCGCTGATGGCTTTCGCCTTCGCCATTTCAAGCGCGCACGCGGCTGCTCCGTGTTCCGCGACAAGTAGATCAATATCATCGAGTTCGCTGTCACGCCCGATGATCGACAAATAGCCGCGCCCAATATCTTTGGCGATGATTGGCGATACCAACCGCGCGATTCCCGGCGTAGGGAGCGACTGCATCAGCACCGGATTTTCAACTTCAACAACACGGTGACGATCTTGAATATCGACGGGCAGATTGTCGAGTTTACGCAAAAACACTTCGACTTCATCCCAGTACCCAACGAACTGTGGCTGCACTGTGCTGTACAAGACTTGCAGACGTTTATCTTGCACAACAACCGCCTTGTTGGTCAGGCGTGCCATCGCGCTCACGATCTCCGCCATACCCTCGTTGCGGCTGGAAATTTGCGTTAGCTGGCGATAAATCTGTGTGCCTCGCCGTTCGATCTGCCCCTTGCGATCCACCAGCAGACTGACGATAGCTTTTTCTACCATGCGGATACGTGTACCCGGGGGAAGTGTAAGCACCGGAATGCCGTAAGCGTTTGCTTCCGCAATCGCAGTCGTAGATGGAGGTTCCCCCAAGACTACGCCCGCCGCGTTCAAATCCGATGCCCAGCGCACCACATCGACATCCGCGACCACGCGCGGCATGGAGGTATTCTCATGGGGAGCAACAAGGATCAGTTCGCCCGTTTGCAGGGATTTTGCATTCGTCCCGTCTTCCGGGTAGATAATCGTCGTCCATGAGACGACGCGGTTGAGCAAACCTTCGCCTGCCGTAACTTTAGTGCCTAAAGGCAGTGCGAGTTTCCGAACATCTTCAACCGTTACGCGATGATTTGCTTCAACCATGATACGCCAATCGAGGAAGTTAGGATAATTTGAACAAGGTTAGACAACATGCACAACTTCCTCCGCATTGAAATAGCGCATTTCTGCCTAATTGTCAAGCTGTCATTGTGCGAGTCGTGAAAACGCTCATTCAAATTCGCTCTTACGTCTCGTTTGTGATAACCCCCACAATAATCACCAGCGCAAACACGATCAGCGCCACTCCCAAAAAGTTGCTGTTGGGATCAACTTCATAACTGTAGAATGCCAGCAGCGCCATCACCGCGCCACCTACCCATGTCATCGGACCGACACGCCACCGTCGGCTGTATTGATAGAAACCGGAGCCGATCAAAATCACAGCGCCCGCCGCGGGAACTATCCAATTCGGGATTTCCTGATCTTCCGGCAGAAGCGAAAGCACCGCGAAAACCAAGACAAGCAGCGCCCACGTGATGCGTTCGACCTTCGCTTCCCTGTCGCTTTTTCCGCGCCGTGGGTACTGTGCGTCATCACGAATGCCGTCATGGTCACGGTCATAGCTGGAACTGCGGTAATTTCTGCGTGCCATTCCAAATAATCCTTTTTTGAATGCGTCAATCTTGAAACTGATCGTAAGTTTAACATGCTTCAAGCGTACAGGCAGTATAATGGCGGGGCTTTCTTGACGACGGGGACACATCGAATGAAACGCATAGGCATACTCACCGGGGGCGGTGATGCCCCGGGATTGAACGCAGTCATTCGCTCAGTTGTACTTACGGCGAAAAATCGCTGCGGATGGGATGTGCTTGGTATCCGGCAGGGGTATGACGGACTTCTTGCTGGCGGACCAACCGTGCCCCTTCACGAATCGACAGTGCGCGATTTGCTGGCGCGCGGCGGCACTATGCTTGGCGCAGTCAATCGCGGAAATCCCTTTGTGCGGGCAGTCGATAACCCCGATGGTACTGTCGATTATGTCGATGTTTCCGCAGAAGTCCTTATCCGCATGGAAGAACTTGAACTGGACGCGCTTATCGTCGCGGGCGGCGATGGCACAATGGCGATTGCCGAAAAATTGGTTGCGTTGGGCGCGAAAATTGTCGGTGTGCCAAAGACCATTGATAACGATCTCGCACAAACCGATGTAACCTTTGGATTCGATACGGCGATTTTGACAGCCACCGAAGCCCTCGATAAACTGCAAACGACAGCCGAAAGCCATCATCGCGTCATGGTGCTGGAAGTAATGGGGCGCAACACGGGCTGGATCGCCCTCAAATCTGGTGTCGCGGGCGGCGCGGATGCAATTCTCATCCCGGAAATCCCCTTCGATATTGGCGTAGTCTGCGACAAGATCGTGTCTACCCGCGAAGCGGGACGGCGCTACAGCCTTATCGTCATTGCTGAAGGCGCAGCGCCAATTGGCGGATCACAAGAGTTTTACATCAAAGGGCAGGGGTTAATGCAGGGACGGCTCGGCGGCATCGGCTACATGGTCGGCAACATGATCGCAGATTGTGTCGGCGCGGATGTGCGCGTCACCGTCTTAGGACATTTGCAGCGCGGCGGCGCTCCCACACCCCATGATCGCTGGTTAGCGACTCAATTTGGCGCGGCAGGCGTTCGCTTAGTTCAAGAAGAAAAATGGGGTCACATGGTCGCGCTGCACGGCACAAAGATCGTATCCGTGCCTTTCAGCGAAGCGATTCGCCTCAAAACTATCGATCCCAACGGCGAAGAAGTCCGCATGGCGCGCGATTTGGGGATTGTGTTCGGCTAATTGAGAAAGATTCACCGCGTAGGAAACGAAAATCGCGGTGAATCTTCGCGTTCATTTACGGGAGCTGCGGAGGACGTTCGCGGATCAAACGCATGTATGCGCCAACCCACGTATCTTCTTTGCGAGTCAGCTTAGTGATCTTGATGTCATTGAAGTACGGCAGCATCTTGACGAGCATCATCGGCAGCTTATCCCATGCATCCGCGAAGATGAGCGCGGCGAGTTCATCCGCAATTTTGCCGGGCCACGCCCACCGCTGACGCAGTTCATCCGCTTTCATCCAGTAATCGCGTTTTTCCCACGCTTGCGCGGAAGCCTCGATGCCTTCGTCAATCTCGCGCAGTGAAAATACTACTGTCGCCAAGAAGTCTTTCGCTTCGTCATCAATTTCCGGCTTTTGACTCAACAGGCGCAGCATTTCCGCGCAGGTACGCATTAACTGCGTCCGTTGTTTGCCTGCGCTGTCTGGGTTGATTACTCGTCCCATTCATTCCTCTCCTCAAGCAGAGATTAGGCTTCAGTTCATGTTAGCTGTGGATTGGGCGAATACCTTTGTAAACCACACGCCCACCGCTCAGCGTCTTTAGGATCACGTCGGCGGATTTGCCTGTCGCCTCCGCCAGTTCGCGCGGACTCAGGGGTTGATTGTTATTGGCGAGAAACACCCGAAATATGCTGTCCACCAGCGATGTGTGCGGATTGATGAAATTCGGGTCTTTCGCCGCCGTCTGTATGGCGACCCCGATCTCGTCCAACTGGAAAACTTCACCCGTATCCGGGTCAATATAGTCAACCTGTGTTCCGCTGGGGTTCTGGCTGATGCGTTCGCGCAGTTCCGGCGATAGATGACTCAGTTTGTAAATTCGCAAGTCTTCATCAGACTTTTCCCACCAACTGTAGTCGATATGAAACTTAGTATCGATAGTTGGCTTAAAGAGCGTACTCGGCTTGGGGGGCTGCATGATGACAGACTCCTAATTCGCGCTTAATTTCCAGTAATTGTTCCCCACATATTCAAAGTCTGGGCTGTTCACCATCGCCACAAAAATCGGTCCGGGGGGACACCGCCGCATCACATTGACGGCACTGTATAGGGTTTTGCCATGCACCGCGTTTTGTGGGGCAGTCCGGCTAAGTTCGGCAAGGATAGTACGCACAATCGATGTCAAGCTGCGCCGGCTTTGCTGCGCGCTTTGGAATAATGCATCTACTGCGCCTAAATCATCCGCGCCAAGCAGCATCAATTCATCGAAGCTCGCTCCAATCGCCCGTTTTTGATCTTCAAAAGCAATCTGGTTGTCTTTTGGGGTGATGATTCGTACCCATTCTGTGCGGGGTTTGTAAGCATTGAAGTCGATGACAAGTTTGCCGGGGTCTTCTTCACTGTGTCGAATTGAGATTCGTGCCCCGACGGGGAGCTTGTGCTTGCGATAAAGTGCGCCCAACCCAAATACAAATCGCTCTTTGCGGACTACCCACCCGACATATTCTTCGCCGTCTTGCCCATCCACCAGTGATACGTAAATGCGGGGCGTGCGCCGTGCCGTGGGGAAGATGTGCCGCATCTTCGCGTTCAACGGCAGAGTACCCATGCGCCTGTGTGGGTAATTGAGCGTAATACTGACCTGCTGTGCGCTTGCTTCTTCATCAGGGTCGGGTAAATCTGACCACTCATCGTCAATTTCCTGCACAAGCGCCTTCATCTCCGGTGTGAGCAGGCTTTCATCAAACTCAATCGGCGTGTATACGAGCATTGGCGGTGTGGCGGTCAACTCTGACGGTTCTAAACGTCGCAAATACCACAATACACGATCCAAAGGCCCTACTTCATCGAAGCGGTTATCTTTAGAGAGCGCGTAATTCATGCTGAAAATCTGAAGGGCTTCTGGCGCATTTCCTAATCCGCCAATCTGCTCCAGAATCTCGCTCGTAGTTAGCGGACCCCCTTCGTTAATGTCCAACACAGCTTCAGCAAGGTTCAAATGTCCAATGTTGACATCCAGAATCAAGCTGCGCGGAAACCACGTTCCCGTAAGCGGCACAAGATCGTCATCGTTGGCAAGCGCAGTGCCCACTTTGGCGATGATTTCGTCGCCAAAACGCGCCAATATTTCGTCCACACTCAACGTCGAACGCCCCGGCAAATGGGACGCACTGTCGCCGTTTTGCGCCAATGTCGAAAGTTTGTGCGGCGTTTGCAAATTGAACGCGAATTCGCGCGGCGCGCTCCCTTCCCCATCCTCAAACTGCACCGCCATCACATTGAACGGACCGTAATTCTCGCCAACCCCCGCGCGAGTACTCGTTACGATACCAATTGCGTAATTCAACGCCGGAAACATGACTTTCTGCTCGACTTCATAACTGTCGGCGGGATTATAAACGCGCACACCTTCAAATTTAGCTTCAAGGTCTGCGGCTTCTTGTGCTAGTTTGCGCTCGACAAGTGCGCGGGCGAGGGTGTCTGTTCGGAGGGGGACTTCGCCATCTAACAGCAGCCCCGTTAAGAACTCTATGTCGTCTTCTGTGACCGTGAAGGTCTGCGCCCAGTGATAGACCGGCATCATAGGTCAACCACCTCCGATGATTGATATACACATAAGGGAGAAATTCAAAAAAACCAACACACATGAAAGGAAGTGAATGCAGTTTTAGTTCGTTTTGGGTGCAACATTGATGGAGCGTAATAGGTTAATGTTTAGAGAAACTTCAGAAAAACGTGATATTTACGCATAAACACAATTCAAAATTATACTTGACCCAAACCTCAATCTGCAAGCGTTGGGTTGACCATGCCCAAGCGCGCGTTTATACTTGTATCTTACGTATCATCCGTTTTTCACTTAGGAATGAAGGTCTGTCATGGCAACCAAGCGCACTTACCAGCCGAAAATTCGGCGTCGTCAGCGCGTGCATGGCTTCCGTCAGCGCATGGCAACCGCCAATGGACGCAAGGTGCTTAAGCGCCGTCGTCTG
This sequence comes from Anaerolineae bacterium, assembly GCA_034434595.1. Taxonomy (GTDB): domain Bacteria; phylum Chloroflexota; class Anaerolineae; order Aggregatilineales; family Phototrophicaceae; genus Flexifilum. The sequence goes on along the minus strand of DAOTZD010000006.1, from coordinate 134,927 downwards.
CGCGGTCGTCACGAATTGTCGGTTACGCCCCGCCACGTGAAGAAGGTCAACTGGAAAGCATAACTTTCCATCCTAAACGATGCAGAGGCGCTACCGGCTGACTCGCAGCGAAGATTTTGAACGGATGCGAACCTATGGGCGTGGTGTTTCTCACCGGTACATGGTGCTGAACACCGCCCCCAACGCGCTAGACTACAATCGCTATGGCTTTATTGTTAGCAAACGATTGGGAAAGGCTGTTGTGCGTAACCGTGTCAAACGGCTGCTCCGCGAAGCTGTGCGCCTCCAGCATTCCCATCTCAAGCACGGTTTTGACGTGGTTATCGTCGCGCGTATGCCTGTGGTTGGGCAACCTTTTGAGGTGGTGTTTCGTACTGTAAGTGATTTGTTCCGTCAAGCTGGTATTGTGGATGTGTGAAAGGCGCTGCTGACTATGAAAGCCCTTGCCTTGGCGCTCATACGCTTCTACAAGCGTTTTCTGTCTCCGCTGCTTCCTTCTGCGTGCCGCTTTGAACCAACGTGTTCGGTGTATACCTATCAAGCCATCGAAAAGTACGGCGTGCTTAAAGGCGGCTGGATGGGGATTCGACGCATTGGTCGCTGCCATCCCTTCCATCCCGGCGGATACGATCCTGTTCCATAGTTGCCTACCCATGTGGTGAGGAGAGCTGGTTTGGAAGGTGCAGTTTTGAAGGTGTCACGTTTACGTCCCGCTTCTTGGTCTATCAAGAAGTCTCGTTTTTGGGCTGTCGCCACCGTGGCGATTTTGCTCATTTTTGCGCTCACCGCGTGTGTTGGTGCCCCCACAGAACCCAATTGGGCTGAACTCAGTGTTCTTGACGGCAATCTGTTCGTCGCCTTTAGTCACAACTTGGTCATGCTCGAACCCAATGACGGTTCGTTCGTGAATTTGTATAACGAACAAGGCAATTTGCGTACCGCTGATAACGGCGATCCCCTCACATGGAATGTCTCCGTTTCCGGTCAGAATATGCGCTTCTATACCGATCCATTGGTAACATCTGAGAACACCCTGCTTGCCCTGTCTTATGATCGTAAGCTGTTTGAAATCGAAATCGACGCTGCCCGCCTTCAAGATTCGGCGGGACGTGATATTGCGGGGCATACCGTCGCTAATGCTGTAGTCGATGGCACACGCATGTATGTGCCTCTCACTGAAAAAGACTTGATCGCTTACGACGTTGAAACGCTCGACGTGCTGTGGCGATTTGAAACCGAACGCGGCGTGTGGGCTTCGCCGCTGCTGGTCGATGGCATTCTCTACGTCGCATCTATGGATCATTCGCTCTATGCCGTCAATGCCGAAACGGGCGCGCTCATCTGGGAACGCGCATTGGAAGGCGCATTGGCAGCGACACCAACACTGTACAATGACCATTTGTATGTCGGCAGCTTTGCGCGGCGGATTTATCAAATTTCGTTGGATGGCGAAGTCGTGCAAAACTATGCCACCAATGAATGGGTGTGGAGTTCGCCTGTCATCGTCGATGATACCCTCTATACCGCCGATTTGGGCGGGTGGGTGTATGCCCTTGACCTCAGTGATGGGCAAATGCGGGAACTATGGAAACGTCAAGCTGCTACCCGCGCTATTCGCCCATCCCCGCTTGTTACACAAGATCATGTTGTGGTTGGCTCTCGTGACCACTTTGTGTATTGGCTTGACCGCGCGACGGGCGAAACAGTCGTCCGTCACGAAGTTCCAGCCGAAATTTTGGCGGAACTGCTGCTGCTGGAGCCGAGTGAAACCATCAATATCGCTGAACCGCTGGTGATTGTTGCCACCCAAGCGCGCGATAATCTGGTGTTTGCCTTTCCCGCAGATGGCAATTCCCAACCTAGTTGGAAGTTCCCGCGCTAGGGCTGCGGGGCGGTTATAGGGAGCGCACTATCGCATGGATATCATCCTAAATTTGTTCGTCACGCTGCTGACGTTTCTCTACCGTGTATTTGCCAACGATATGGTGCTGGCAATCGCGGTCTTTACTGTCATCGTTCGTTTGGTTACCTACCCACTCACCATTTCTCAGCAGCGGTCCACCCGGGCGATGCAGCAGCTTCAACCGGAAATCAAGCGCCTGCAAGAAAAGTACAAAGGTGACCGCGAAAAGCTCTCGCAGGAACAGATGCAGCTTTACCGTGAATACGGTATCAACCCGCTTGGCGGATGTTTACCGCTGCTCATTCAGTTCCCAATCTTTATCGCCCTCTATTCGGCAATTAACATGGCGCTTGCTGCCACGCCAACCCAAATGTTGGATACAGCCGGACGACTGCTCATTCCCGGTTTCGATAACGTGATCCCGCTCAACAATCGCTGGTTGGGCATGGATTTGACCCTGCCTCCCGATTTGACTGCCATTGGCACCAGCATCGAATCGCTGCTGCCCGTTATCCTCATCGGCTTGGTCGGCTTGACAACCTATATTCAGTTCAAAGTCACCATGCCCAAGCCGCAGCCCAATGCTGATGGCAAACCGGATCAAGCACAGGCGATGTCGCAGTCAATGGGGACAATCATGCCCATCATGTACACCTTCTTCGCGCTTCAATTTTCGGTGGGCTTGTCGATTTACTTCATCGTGTCCAACATTATCGGTATTTTGCAGTATCGCTTGATGGCAAATCGAACCCCTGAGCCGCTCAAAGTGCCCGCATCAGGCGCTGTTGTCGTCGATGGCAAAGCAAAAAGCGGCACCAGCGTAAAGTCGAGCGCCAAACCAGCGCCAAAGGCAACCAAAGCCAAGTAGTGCTCGTGCCGCCGCACATCGTAGATCAGACTGTCTGGCGTGGGGGTAGACTCTGCGCCAGTTCTCTTTATGTGAGGGAATTATATGGAACCTAATTTTATTGAAATGACGGGGGAAACCGTTGAAGAGGCGATAGCCAAAGGCTTGGAAGAACTTGGCGTTAGCCCTGCACAGGTGATGATCGAAGTGCTGGATGAACCCAGCGAAGCGATGTTTGGCAGTGCGCCGCGTCTCGCGCGGGTCCGCTTACAGTTGATGGGGGGTCGCCCTGCTTCATCGCCAGCCACATTCATTCCTTCACCACCAGCACAAGATGACCTTCACGAAATGGTGTATGGAGATGAAGATGCTCCGTACAGCGAGCCTCCCCACAAACAGCAGGGCAGTCCTCCGCCAAAACGTGACGAAGCGCCACGCCGCGAACCACGCGCTGACAGAACCGCAGAAGGTCGGCGTGGAGATCGGGATCGTGGACAAGGCGAACGCGGTGATCGCGGACAGCGTCAGCGTGATGCGCGCGGCGAACGTCCCCCGCGCGAGAGCAGCAGGGCCGCGGATCGTGAGCGCAAACCCGTTTTTGAAGTCGATATTGACGACAAAGACGAAGAACTCCCCATCCTCTACCAACCCGATGAAGTCCCCGAAAGCGAACAAGACGAAGAAGCTCAGGTGAGCAAGGTTGTTCTCAACGAAATCCTTGAGCGCATGGGCGTTCGCGCCCAAGTGTTTGTGCTGCGCGCCCAGCCCGGTGAAGACGGCGGAAAATCCCCGTGGGTGTTGGATATTGGCAACGGACGCAACCTCTCTCGTTTGATTGGTCGGCGTGGCGAAACGCTGGCATCCCTCCAGTATTTGACACGCCTCGTCGCCAGCCGCGAACTTCAGCGCCGCGTTGATATTGTCGTCGATGTCGAAAGTTACAAAGTCAAGCGTGCGGGGACTTTGCACAGCTTGGCGCTGCGTATGGCATCCGAAGCCATCGCGCAGAAGCGTACCATCACGCTTGAGCCTATGCCTCCGCACGAACGCCGCATCATCCATTTGGCGCTGCGTGGGCGCACCGATGTGACAACCAAGAGTTTGGGCGAAGGTTCAGCGCGTAAAGTGACGATTATTCCCCAGAGCGACAGCGAATGACGACTATCCCCGATTACTTGTTGATCGGTCACATGACAGCAGACCTCACCCCCGGCGGACGTGTGCCGGGGGGAACGGTGAGCTACGCCGCGCGTACAGCAGCGGCATTTGGCATCAACGTAGGGCTGCTCACCAGCGCCGAAAATAACGAACCCCTGCTCTCGGCAGTGACTCCTTATGCCGATACCGTTTCCATTCCGGCAGAAGAAACCACCACCTACGAAAACATCTATCTGCCAACAGGTCGCGTGCAGTATGTGCGCGGAGTCGCCGCGCGTTTGAGCGCCAAAGACATTCCCGCGCATTTTGCCGCCGCGCCGCTGGTCCATCTCGCGCCAATTGCGGGCGAACTCGATAACGATATTGCCCAGCCGTTCAAAGGCGCGACTGTTCTGCTCACGTTGCAAGGATGGCTTCGCCGTTGGGATGCTAATGGACGTGTGCATTTCAAACGCTGGTTTGAACCGGAAACCCTCAAGCACATCGACATTGTGGTGTTCAGCGAAGAAGACATCGTTGAATCGCCCGATATGGAAGCCGCATTCGCCAGCGCGGTCAAGCATTTATTCGTCACCCGTGCGGAAAAAGGCGGCACCTATTATCACAATGGCGTGCCAACCCCTTACACCACGCCCGCAGTCGAATTAGTTCACCCAACCGGTGCAGGCGATGTGTTCGCCGCCGCTCTGCTGGCAAGTTTGCCCATATTCAATCAGGATATTTTCAAAGCCACGACAGTTGCGGCGCGCCTTGCTGCCATTTCCGTGACGCGCTTCGGGTTGGAAAGTGCGCCCACCCCCGACGAAGTAAACGCCGCGATTGCCTACGTCAAGGAGCATGGCGGTGACGCATTCGAGTAGGGGCGTTGATCTCATTCTTTACGGCGGCGAAATTCGCACCCTTGATCCGTCAAATCCGCGCGCATCTGCTGTTGCCATCCGTGATGGTCGAATTATCGCCGTCGGAAATGATGACGTAATCCGCGCGCTTGCCGATTCCGCCACACAACTTGAATCCTTAAACGGGTGCTTCGTCCTGCCCGGTTTGACCGACGCGCATATTCATCTACAAGGCACCACCGAACTGCTCCACCAAATCGATTTGTTCGATGTGCCAAGCAAACACGAAGCCCTCCGCCGTGTCGCTGACCACGCAAAAACACTCCCTGAAGGCACATGGATACAAGGCAGCGGTTGGTGGCAAGATCGTTGGGACGATAAACAGTTCCCCACCGCTGCCGATCTGGACTCAGTTGTGCCGCATCATCCGGTATATCTTCGCACACGCAGTGGGCACGCGGCATGGGTGAACACTCTCGCGTTAAATATCGCCGGAATTGACCGTGATACCCCCGATCCAGCAGGCGGGCAAATCCTGCGCGACGAACATGGCGATGCGACGGGTATTCTGCTGGAATGGGCGGCAATGGATTTGGTCAAAAACACAATCCCCCCGCTGACCGCCGCCCAGCTTGCCGAACAGCTCAAACGCACGCAAAATCATTTGCTCAAACATGGATTAACGGCTGTTCATGATTTCGACGATCAAATTGTGCTGAAAGCGTTGCAGATTTTGCGTGAGCAGGGCGAACTCCATCTTCGAGTCCACAAGCACATCAACAAGAAATTTCTCGCGTCGGCGCTCGATATGGGCTTACATTTTGGGTTTGGCGATGATTGGCTGCGGATCGGCGCGCTTAAGCTGTTTGCTGATGGCGCGCTTGGACCGCACACCGCGCTCATGCTCGAACCCTATCTCGATGCCCCGGCGAATTACGGGCTGATGGTCACGCCCAAAGATGAAATGATTGAGTTGATGTGTGCTGCCAGCCGCGCGGGATTGGCTTCGACGGTTCATGCGATTGGCGATAAGGCTGTACGCGATGTATTGGACGCTTACCAGACTGTCCGCGCCGACGAATCCGCGCGCGGCGTGCCGGCACATGCGCGCCGCCATCGCATCGAGCATGTCCAAATTATCCATCCCGACGATGTTAACCGCCTAGCCGAACTCTCCCTCATCGCCTCCATGCAGCCTATCCATGCTACCTCAGACTACGAAACGGCGGATCGCTGCTGGGGCGAACGGTCAGCATTTGCCTACAACCCGCGCCTTCAACTGGATCGCGGTGTTGTCGTCGCGTTTGGTTCAGACTCTCCTTATGACATACTTTCCCCGCAGCAAGGAATTTATGCTGCTGTTACGCGCCGCCGTTTAGATGGCTCACCCAGCGAATCAGGCTGGTATCCACAAGCGCGGATTTCGCTTGAGGAGGCGCTGACCGCCTATACTTACGGCGCAGCATATGCGGCAGCACTCGAAGACCGCGCAGGCAAAATTGCGCCGGGGTGCTTTGCCGATCTCGCTGTGTTTGATCGTCCGTTCTTACAAGATGATCCGCGCTCCATCCTTGAGGCGCATTGGCTCGGAACGATGGTCGCTGGCGATTGGAAAGCCCGCGCAGATTAAGAGACCCACAAGATCGCATTTTTGTTGGGAGGGGTTTTGACCTCTCCGTATCTTGAGAAACCATTGGGGAGACGATATCGATGACCAACCGTCCCGGTATGCTGCTTGGCAGCACCGAATTCACTGTACAAAATGACATGCTTAAAGTAGGCGATCCCGCGCCGAATTTTCGCCTTACAGCGAACAATTGGCAGACCAAAACCCTTGCCGACTATGACGGCAAGATCAAAATCATCAGCGTCGTTCCATCGCTCGATACCCGCGTGTGTGCCACACAAACACGCCGATTTAATCAAGAAGCCGCCAATTTAAGCGATGATATAGTGGTCCTCACCGTCAGCGCCGACTTGCCTTACGCTCAGCGCCGTTGGTGCGCTGCTGAAGGCATTGAACGTGTCGAAACGCTCTCCGACCACAAAGATATGAATTTCAGCGATGCCTATGGCGTGCATGTCCTTGATCTACGTATCACACAGCGCGCCTGCTTTGTGCTGGATCGCAGCAACGTTGTGCAGTACGCGGAATACGTTTACAAAATGGGCGACGAACCCACCTATGAGGCGGCACTCGCCAAAGCCCGCGAACTCGTCTAAAGCGTGAATCTTTATTCGTGATTCGCTTTCGCGTGTGCTATCCTCATTTAAAACTATTCAAATGCTGAAAGGGATTTCGATGACGGACATTCGGATTGAACGTTTAGCCGATGTGTTGGTGAATTATTCGACCAGTGTGCAGCCCGGCGAATGGGTGGGTATTTTAGGCGATGTCGCGGCGCTTCCGTTGGTGCGCGCGGTTTATACGGCAGTCGTCAAGGCGGGTGGAAACCCATCGCTCATGTTAGGCGATGAGTACATGACGCGCGAATTCTACCGCCACGCCAACGATGATCAAATTGCATGGCTTGACCCCAGCTTGAACAAATATTATGACGAAGCCGATGTGTATATTCGCGTGGGTGCGTTAACCAATACCCGCGCATCAACCAATATCGATCCGAAGCGGATGCAGAGTGTGCAAAAGGCGCGCCGTTCATGGCTTGATACCCGGATGCGCCGTGCTGCTGAAGGCAAAATGAAATGGGTGGGAACACTGTTTCCAACCGAAGGCTCAGCGCAAGAAGCGGGCATGAGCCTCGAAGAATACGAAGATTTTGTCTACGGCGCGACCTTCGCCAACCTCCCAGACCCCGTCGCGGAATGGCGCAAAATGGGGGTGGAGCAAGACAAAAAGATCGATTGGCTCAAAGGCAAAAAGCACATCGAACTGCATGGGCCAAACATCGATCTCAAACTCTCAATTGCAGGGCGTGTGTTCATCAATGCGTGCGGTTTACGCAACATGCCCGATGGCGAAATTTTCACCGGTCCCGTCGAAGATTCCGTCAATGGGTGGGTGCGCTTTAGTTATCCATCCATTTTGCAAGGACAGTCCGTCGAAGGCATTGAACTCAAGTTTGAAAATGGGCGCGTGGTCGAAGCCAGCGCCAAGAAGAACGAAGCTTTGCTGTTCGCACAGTTAGACGCGGATGCAGGTTCACGCTATCTAGGCGAATTCGCTATCGGCACAAACTTCGGCATCGATAAGTTTACAGGCAGCATTTTGTTCGATGAAAAGATCGGCGGGACGATCCATATGGCAGTCGGCGCGGGTTATCCCGACACAGGCAGCAAGAATACCAGCACCATCCACTGGGATATGATCTGCGACATGCGTACCGACAGCACCATTCACGTTGATGGCGATCTGTTCTACAAGAACGGTCAGTTCGTCGTCTAGGTTGTAAATACAAACGGGCTTGCCGTGTCAGGGCAAGCCCGCATTTGCAGAAACCAACTTCTCAACTCTTCCTCAACTCTTAAGAGGAGCAAGTCGGACATCAAAGGACACGGACGACAATGCTTCGCCATCACCTTAAGGTTAGCCCATCAAATCGCTCTGTGGTTCTTTGTCCGCCAATACCTGCTTCAGCTCGATGATCTGGTCACGCAGCAGCGCCGCCTTCTCGAATTCCAGCGTCCGCGCCGCGTTCTTCATTTCCTGCTCCAAGTCCTTGATCATCTTATGCAGTTGATCTTTCGGCAGCAGCGTCACCCCAACTTGACCCGCGGCGCTTTCTTGCGCTTCTTCCGTCACCTGCGCTCTGATGCGATCTGTCAGGTCACGCACCTGCTTGACGATCTGTGTCGGTGTGATCCCGTGCGCCTCGTTATACTGCATCTGAATTGTTCGTCGGCGGTTTGTCTCATCTATGGCACGCCGCATCGAATCGGTCATTGTGTCCGCATATAAAATCACCTGCCCTTCGACATGCCGCGCCGCCCGCCCGATGGTCTGAATCAAGGCTTGCTCACTTCGCAAGAAACCTTCTTTATCCGCATCAAGGATCGCCACAAGCGATACTTCCGGGAGGTCAATCCCTTCACGCAGCAGGTTGATCCCCACGACAGCATCATATACGCCCATTCGCAGGTCGCGCAGAATTTCGATACGCTCGATAGTCTGCACTTCCGCGTGTAAGTAGTGCGCGCGTATACCGTTCTCATTGATATACCCCGCGAGTTCTTCTGCCATGCGCTGCGTGAACGTGGTCACGAGCGTGCGCTGTCCACGCTTCACCCGCAGCGCGATCTCTTGCAGCAGGTCGTCAATCTGTCCCTTCGTTGGGCGCACCGTCACTTCAGGATCGAGAATCCCCGTCGGGCGAATAATCTGCTGTACGATACGTTCGCTCTTTTTCCGCTCATACGGTCCCGGTGTCGCGGATGTGTAAATCACCTGATTGATGCGTTCTTCAAATTCTTCAAACTTGAGCGGGCGGTTATCGACGGCGCTCGGCAAACGGAAGCCATACTCTACCAGCGTCGATTTGCGCGAACGGTCACCGTTGTACATGCCGTTCAACTGTGGGATCGTCATGTGGCTCTCGTCAATAACCAGCAGATAGTCTTTCGGGAAGTAATCCACTAACGTCCACGGTGGGCTTCCCGCTGGACGCTGTTCCAGATGGCGCGAATAATTCTCAATGCCCGATGTGAACCCCATCTCGCGCAGCATCTCAAGGTCATAGCGCGTCCGCTGTTCAATGCGCTGCGCCTCAACGAGTTTGCCTTCACGCTTAAATTGGTTGATCTGCGCTTCCAGTTCCTGCTCAATATCGTGCAGTGCCTTCTGCATCTTTTCTTGGTCCGCCATAAACTGTGCAGCGGGAAAGAACACCATCACTTCATGCTGCGCCAGTAGTTCACCCGTAAGTGGGTCAAACTGCACGATACGTTCAATCTCATCCCCAAATAACGTTACCCGATACGCCGACTCTTCGTAAGGCGGACGAATTTCCAACACATCGCCGCGCGCGCGAAACGTGCCCGGCGCGAGATCAGCATCGCTGCGTGTGTACTGAAGCTGCACCAGCTTGCGAAGCATCGCTTCGCGTCGAACTTCGCTGCCCACACGCGCCTCAAGGATCGCCGCGCCCCATGTCTGCGGGTCACCTGTGCCATAGATACACGACACCGACGCGACGATGATCACATCACGTCGCGAAAGCAGTGCGGCTTTCGACGCGATGCGTAAGCGTTCGATCTGCTCGTTAATCTCCGTTTGCTTCTCGATGAACAGGTCAAAGCGCGGCACATACGACTCGGGTTGATAGAAGTCGTAGTAGCTCACATAGTACTCCACCGCGTTGCGTGGGAAGAAATCTTTGAACTCGGCGTATAACTGCGCGGCAAGTGTTTTGTTATGGGCAAGGATGAGGGTGGGCTTTTGCGTCTGCTGGATGATGTTGGCGATAGCATATGTCTTGCCTGTACCTGTCGCGCCTAGCAAGGTTTGGTGCTTAAAACCCTGCTCAATGCCATCGACAAGTTCGGCAATCGCCTGTGGCTGATCGCCTGTCGGTTTGAACTCGGAAACCAACTCAAAACGGGGCATGGAAAGTCGCTTTCTACAGAACGCGGGTTCTAGACAGTATATCGCAAATCAGGCTGACTTTCATCGTTGAGGACGGGTACTTCGGTGTTTAACTGCGTTTGGAGTGTATGTAGGTTTGGATTATGATGTGACTGATGTAGGACTAGAACTAAATGTTGTAAACCTCATTTTTGTGAATGGAAGTACCTCATGACCTCTTTCTCTCGCACACTGGCAACTGTATCACGTGGATTAGATCGTTCTTCGCCCCCAATGCGGTTATTCGAAAAAGCGAAGCGCTTCGGCATCTGGAATCCAAGCGAAATCGACTTCACGCAGGATCGGCAGGACTGGTTGAAACTATCAGCGCCAGAACAGGACGTAATTTTGCGCTTGACGACGCTGTTTCAAGGCGGCGAAGAAGCTGTTACGCTTGATTTGCTGCCACTAATCATGACAGTTGCGCGTGAAGGTCGCATCGAAGAAGAGATGTATCTGACCACATTTTTGTGGGAAGAAGCCAAGCACACTGATTTCTTTCGCCGCTTCTTGGACGAAGTGACCGGACAATCAAGCGACCTCTCACGCTATCGTACACCGAACTATGCCGCGATTTTCGATGAGGCGCTGCCGAATGCGCTTAATCGTCTTGCTGTTGATCCGTCACCGGAAGCACAGGTGCGGGCATCTGTGACTTACAACATGATAGTCGAAGGCGTGCTGGCGGAGACAGGCTATCACGCCTATCACATGATGTTGGCGCGCAATCATCTGATGCCGGGTCAGCTTCAAGGCGTAATGCTGCTCAAACAAGATGAGTCTCGACATATCGCATATGGGATCTACTTGATCTCGCGGCTGATGGCGGAACATCCGCACTTGTGGAACGTTGCCGAAGAAACCATGAACACGCTGCTGATGCCTGCGCTTGGCGTGATCACAGAAATCTTTGCGCTGTATGATCCCGTGCCGTTCGGCTTAAGCGTGGACGAATTCGCCATGTATGCGACGATGCAGTATCAAAAACGTTATGCGCGTCTGGAAGCCGCGCGCGGCGCGTCATTAGACGCGGTGCTTGAAGCCACCCATACGGCAATCAACAACGATGATGCGTAATTCATCGCCCAAAAGTTCGTGTCAATTTCCATTAAAGCGACGATCTAACCGTTGACACCCCCTCCTTCGCGTGATAGTATTCCAATCACAACGCGATGCGGGGTAGAGCAGAGGTAGCTCGTCAGGCTCAAGACGCGAAATAGACGCAAACTCGACGACACACACCGTTGTGTGCGTTGAAGGTCTAAATCGCAATGGGCAGTATGGACGGAAACGTTCATACGTCACCTGCCAAATTCGGGGAAACCGTTTACGGGGTAATCCCGAGCCAAGCCCTAGCAATAGGGAAGGTGTAGAGACTAGAGGGCAGGCACCTAAGCAGCGAAAGCTGTATGGTGAAAGGATAGTCCAGACCACGAACCGCAAGGGCGGCGAAAGCCGAAGTGGTATGCATAACCTGAAGGCCGTAGGTTCGAGTCCTACCCCCGCTACTCAAGCAAGGCGCACAAAATTTGTGTGCCTTGTTGGTTAATTAGGTGATGTAACTCAGTCGGTTAGAGTACCTCACTCATAATGAGGGTGTCGCGTGTTCGAGTCACGCCATCACCACAGAAGCCACATAGCATAATGTGGCTTTTTTGTTGCTTGTATTCTGAACAAGCGGCTATAATTCCTGTGTACATAGGAGGATACTTCATGGCTAACAAGACTATACGTGAACAAGCGCGAGAACTACGTTCGCAGGGAAATTCCATGACTGAAATTGCGTCACAGCTTAATGTGTCGAAAGGCTCAGTTAGTTTGTGGACGCGAGACATACAACTGACCGAAGCCCAACAAGACCGAATGATTCAACGCCAAAAAATAAATCGTGGGCAAATAATCGGTAGCCAGAAGAATCGCGAAAAAGGTGCAAGGATTCGCACCCAATATCAACAAGAAGGGCGCGAACAAGCGCGTCTGATGCGACCTTTGCACCTTGCTGGTTGTATGCTTTATTGGGCGGAGGGCGCGAAAGCCCGAAATGTACTTGCTTTCGTAAATTCAGATACAGAGATGATGCAATTTTTCGTTCGCTTTTTGAAGCAAGAGATGAATATTCCAGGTGAACGCATGTCTATGTATATTCATTGTCACTCAACTGATCCTGTGGAAATCGAGCGTGTTAAAACCTATTGGATACAATCTCTTGATCTGCCCCAAAGCTCTATGCGAAAAGTATTGCATAAACAAGGAAGCCAGATACAGAGAAGCATACTTCCGAATGGAGTGTGTCGGATTCAAGTGTACAACTCACAGCTCGTTCAACACATCTACGGCGCAATTCAGGAATACACCGGACTCGACAAGCCCGAATGGTTGTACATGGACAAAGCCAGCAAACGCTAACTTTCTAGCGCGATCAAATCGTCCCATGTTTCGCGGCGGCGAGAGATGCGCCAGCTTTCGCCATCCGCGCTGACCACCACTTCAGCGGGGCGCGGGCGAGCGTTGTAATTGCTCGCCATGACCATCCCATACGCGCCCGCGTCAAGGATCGCCAGCGGCTCACCTTCTACAACATTCGGCAGCGACACATCCCGTCGAAATACATCCGTACTTTCGCAGATGGGACCCACAACCGTCACCGGTTTGAGTTCCTCATCGCGCTTGAACAGCGGCACAATCTCGTGATGCGACTCGTACAACATGGGACGGATGAGTTCGGTCATCCCCGCATCAACGATCACAAACGTCTGGTCATCGTGCGATTTCGTATACAACACAGACGTGATCAGCACTCCCGCATCCGCCACAATCGAGCGTCCCGGCTCCAAAATAACCTGATACCCCTTCAGCACAGGCGCAAGTGCCGCTGCAAACGCATTCGCGGGTGGAAGTTCGTCATCGTTCCGATATGCAATCGGGAAGCCGCCGCCAATGTCAATCGTGTTCACAGATGGGTGCAGCTTGGCGATATTGACCGCAATTTGCACCGCTTGCACGGTTTCATCGACTTCGTGAAGCTGGCTGCCAATATGAACATGAATCCCCTCAAAGCGCAGATGTGGGCAGCGATCCGCATGGGTGAGTAGATCATCGACCACATCCGCCGATAAGCCGAATTTCGCGCCGCCGTGTCCTGTGGCAATGTGTGGGTGAGTTTTCGCCGCAACATTCGGATTCAGTCGCAGTGATACCCGCACTGCGCGACCAAATTCCGCCGCATACGTATTGAGATACAGGCACTCCGCGGCGTTTTCGACGTTGAACCAGCCGATCCCCTGTTCGACAGCATAGCGAAGATCGGCGGGTGTTTTGCCCACACCCGCGAACACGATGTTTTCCGGTTGTGCGCCCGCTTTCATGGCACAGAATATCTCGCCGCCGCTGACTGCATCAATGCCTGCGCCATCCATGATCAAGGTGCGGAGCAAATCGAGATTGCCATTCGCTTTGGCGCTGTAATGAATATGCGCGTCCAGTCCGTTTTGTTCAAATGCTGTGCGAATAGCGCGAAAATTTCCCAGCGCGCGTTTGAGGCTGTACACATAAACAGGCGTGCCAACACTGCGGGCAATTTCGGCAAGCGAAACCGAATCGCACACTAGTGCGCCATTTTCAAAGCGGATTGATGGGTTCAACATTGTGAGGGTTTTCTCAAGAATTGCTATACAACAGCGAATAACGGTTGATGTGAAGTACCAGCCATTGTATCCTGTAAAGATACCTATATGCCACAGATGGGGTGTAATCCACTTGGACGCGACTCCAACCGCTGCAACCAGCGACAAGACAGGCACGAAACTCGCGCTCATCTACGAATCCATTCGCCGCCGTGAATATGAACTGATCACCAAGCTGCTCGATGTGCTTCCGAAAGTCGAAGGCGTGGACGAAGAACGGGTCGCGCAGGTGCGCGATGCCCTGTTCCACGCCGATCATCCATACATGATTGTGTTCGTCGGACCGTTTAGCTCTGGCAAATCCAGCTTGATCAATGCCCTGCTCGGCAAGTCGGATTTACTCGCCGTTGGTCCTGTGCCGACGACAGATCGCATCAGCATTTTGCGCTATGGCGAAGAGCCAAACACCATGCGCGCGGGGGATGTAGATACCGTGTTTTATCCGTCGCCACTGCTGCAAAAAGTCAGCTTTGTCGATACACCGGGCTTGGAGTCGGTATTCCAGAAGCACGAAGAAACCACGCGCCGCTTTTTGCATCGCAGCGATACCGTGCTGCTCACCATGATGGCGACCCAAGCCATGACCGCGCGCAATCTCGAATACTTACGGATGCTGCGCGAATACGGCAAGAACGTAATCATTGTGCTGAATCAGGTCGATTTGCTTTCACCGGAAGAAGCCGAAACCGTGCGCCAGTATGTGCTGGATCAAAGTACGTCGCTGCTCGGCTTTAAGCCGGAAGTGTGGATGATGTCCGCACGCAAAGCGGCGGAAGCCCGCCGACCCGATGACAGCGTAGACGAATCGCTGTGGAAAGAAAGCGGATTGAATCAGTTGGAAGCCTACGTGGATCGTCAGCTCAGTGATGTAGCGCGCTTGCGCCAAAAACTTCAAACACCGCTGATGATCACGCAGAAAGTTCACCAAACGGCGCTCGATGTAGTGCGCGCTAATCAGGCGACGATGGACAAGTACCAGACCATCGGGCAAAACGTCGATCAGCAGTTGGACGCGCAAAAGCGCGAACAAGATCGCATCGTGCGCGAACTGAACGACGAGATCGCGGGTAAATTTGGCGAAACATCGATGCGTGGTGGAGAAGCTATCACTGATATTTTTAAGCTGTCGCGTGCGTTGGGATCAGTCGCGCGGGGAATGCTTGAATTGGTAGGGCTGGCACGTTTAGTGCGCGCGGGCAAAGACGGATCGTATGTGCGAACCGCGTTTGAATCGCGCCGCGCCTTTGAACCGATCAACGAACTGCCGCAAATTGTCGAAAAACTTGCACCGCGCTTAGAAGGCAAAGATGTTCAAGACATCGACAGCCTCGTGAAGTATGGCAAGCGTGAAATTGATGGGCTGCCAGCGCAAATTCGCGATAAAGTAATTGGTGAAATTGTCGCCCCCGTCGGGTATGACCGTTCCGCGCTTCAGTCGATTCGCGCTGATCTCGCGGCGATTGAATCCGAAGCTAAACAGGTTGAAACGGCGAAACTCGAAAGCGCGGTACGTAATACCTTGCTCTATCTTGGCGCGTATGAAGTGCTGGTGCTCATCATCGGCATCTTCGCGCTGGCGCTGGTGCAGCCGCCGCCCGGTCAAGAACTGCTTCCGTTCATCATGATCATCTTTATTCTGGCATTCGCGTTGATCGGTTTGCTCATCCTTCCGCTGCGAGGTCGCCAATTGGAAAATGCCTACACCAAACGGATGCTCACGCTTCAAGGTAAATACATCGAAGTGATCAACAAGGCGGCGAATAAGCAGATCACCTACGGCATGAATTTGCGCCGCGAATCTATCGCACCGCTGACGCGCTTGATCGAAGCGCAAACACGGATTCAAACCGAGCAGTTGAATCAACTGCAAGGGGTACAGCAAGAAATGACCGCCATCGAAGCGGAACTCACAGCTATGGGCAAGGGTTTCTTGGGATTGAGAGGCTAAGTTGGACGCGCCTATACACACGCCAGTACAAACACTCGACGGACCATTAGCGGCGCTGCGCGAATCAGAAATTCGCCTGCTCAACGAAATTGCAGCAACCCTTGCTGAAATTGGCGAAGCCGCCGATGACCGACAGCGATTGATCGATGTTGCCAACGACTTGCGCGATTTGTTCTTCTTGGTCGTCATCATTGGGGAATTCAACGCGGGCAAGTCGTCATTCATCAACGCGCTTCTGCAAGATGACGTGCTGCCGATGGGCATCACGCCGACGACGGAAGTGATCGAACTCATCAAGCACGGCGAAACAGCGGTCAAAAAACCCGAAGTGCGCCCCGATGGAATCCGTGTGTGGGCGCATCCCAACACAGGGGCTCCCGGTGTCGCGCTCGTTGATACGCCGGGGACGGGATCGGTCTTTCAGAAGCATGAAAAGATCGCCAAATCATTTCTGCATCGCAGCGACCTCGTGATTTTCGTCATTTCTGCCAAGCGCGCGCTTGCCGAAACCGAGCGCCTCTATCTCGAATTGGCGAAGAATTATGGCAAAAAGATCATCCTTGTCGTCAACCAAATCGACCTGCTTGCCCCGAACGAACAAGCCGAAGTTCGCCGCTTTGTCGAACGGCAGGTCAACGAACTGCTGGACATTCACCCGTTGATGTTTATGACCAGCGCAAAAACCGCCCTCAACAATCGCTCCACTCCCGGCGCGGATCAGGGGGGGATGGATGCCGTGCGCGCGCATTTGCGCGGGGTATTCAACGAAGCGCCGCCCGCCAAACAAAAACTCCTCTCCCAGCTTGATCTTGCTGATACCATCATCCAGCACCACATTGACACCGTAAAACGCAAGTCTGATGTGGTAGGGGTGGATACAAGTAAAGTCAAAGACATTCAAAGCGAACTCGCCAAACAATCACAGGGCTTAAGCGGGCAGCTTATTTCCGCGCGCGCTGATATTGACAAAGCCTTCGAGGGGATTCGTCAGCGCGGTTTGAATTTTATCAACACAAACTTGTCCATTCGCAAAATCGGGCGTTCCGTCAACCGTGAGGCGCTCCAAGCCGAATTTCAAGATGTGGTGATTGGGCGTTCGCTTCAAGACATCAACGAAGCCACAAGCACCTACATCAATGCACTCATCGACAACAGCCGCTTGTACTGGCGCGGCATTATTGACCGCTTAAACCAAGTGCGCGCGCAGATGGAACAGGAATCGACAGGTTTAGATGCGGGCGTATACGCGGAGCAGCGCGAGGCGCTTGAAGAAGCAATTCGCACCGCAGAAGGCGAACTTAAGTCGTATTCTAGTGGGCGGGTGATCGGTCAAATGGATGAAATGTTCCGCACCAACATCAGCGGCTTCACGACAGGTTTCATGACGGCGCTCGTTGGTGTAATCCTGACGATTGTCGCGCTGGCAACTCCCGGTCCGCTGGTTGGGGCAGGGGCGGCGGCGCTGGCGCTTCCAGTGGCGATCATTGGTGCGCCAATTGCCGTAATCGGCGGGTATGCTGCTTATCGCTACTACCGTCGTATCACCGACGAATCGCGTCGTGATTTCAACGCACGCATTGACCAACTGCAAAAGACTTATCATGACGCGCTTGACACGCTGACGCAGAAAGAAAGAGCGCGTTTGACGGGCTACGGAAATCAAGTGCTTACGCCAATCTTCAGCCGCTTGGATGTGCTTTCGCAGCGATACAGCACGCAGCAGTCCAGCCTGCGCGGTTATCAAGCCCAAATTGAAATGCTGCGACGGGGCATTGAGCAGAGCAAATAACGCACATTAGGAAGGCGGACAAACATGTTTGAAGTGATGCCGCTTGAGACTCAGTTCATTATCGGGCTGCAACTGATTCTGGCGGCACTTCTCAGCGGGATTATCGGTTCAGACCGTGAGCGTCACAATGGTGATGCGGGTCTACGCACACACATCCTTGTAGGTGTGGGATCGTGTTTATTCACCGCGCTTTCGATCAACGGATTCGTGGGCGGCGAAGGTACTGATCCGTCGCGTGTTGCGTCCCAGATTATCCCCGGCATTGGCTTTTTGGGCGCGGGCGCAATTCTTAAAGATGGAGTCAGCATTCGCGGGTTAACAACCGCCGCTAGCATTTGGGCAACAGCGGCGGTTGGCATGGCGATTGGGGTAGGCGCATGGCTGCTGGCGGTGATCGCTACGCTAGTTGTGTGGTTTGTACTGGCAATTATGCGCCGTGTAGAAAAATCTGTTTTTGGCCCCACAGCTAATCGTCGCAACAAGGCTGCCCGCGCCGATAATAACGATGTGAACGAACCGCTATAGGCGGTGAATGCGTTTCACCTGTTCGAGTACCGGTAATATGTCTGGCTCTGGAGCGTGGGTATCTGGCGCGCCCAGTGGATCGACTGTATCAACATCGCCAAGCAAAATTCGTGCGATATTTGCCCATCCGTAGCTTAACGCATCAAGGTTGTAGCCGCCTTCCATCACGAAGGCGATTTTGCCCCCGCACAGTTTTTCTGCCATGTTCACCATTTCCCGGCTGATTCGCGCAAATCCATCGAGCGAGAGGCGAATACGCGCTAATGGGTCTGCCCAATGCGCGTCGAATCCCGCCGACACAAGAATTAACTGCGGTTGATAACGTTCAGCCGCTTTCCAAATCACATCTTCAAAAATTGCCTTGTAACTCGCGTCTCCATGTCCTGCCACAAGCGGGATGTTCATCGTGAATCCTCTGCCCGCGCCTGTGCCAGTCTCATCCAAATGCCCAGACAGGGGATAAATTCCTGATTGATGCGTTGAAATAAAATACACAGCGGGATCATCATAGAAGACGGCTTCCGTACCGTTGCCGTGATGCACGTCATAATCTACAATGAACACACGTTCAACGCCGAGATGTTGGTTCGCATAGCGCGCGGCGATGGCGATGTTGCTCAACAGGCAGAAGCCCATTCCCCGTTCCGGGATGGCATGATGACCCGGCGGACGAATGACTGCTAGCGCATTTTTGGATCTGCCGCGCACAACTTCTTCAACGGCTTGTACCACACCACCCGCCGCGAGCTGTGCAATCTCGTAGGATGTGGGGCCAGCATATGTGTCGGCATCCAAGCGAACCATCTCGTCAAGTGAACTCAAGCGGTCAAGCAGAGCGAGATAGTCTTTCGTGTGAACGGCGCGGATAGAATCGAGACTGGCGGGCTGCGCTTCAATCTGATGAAGTCTTTCTGTCAAACCGGCTTCGTTCAATCGCCGCCAAATCGCTCGAATACGTCCCGCGTGTTCAGGGTGTTCTGGCATATCATGTTCGGTGAAGCGGGGGTGTGTTACATATGCAGTGCGGGTCGCGCCTGTCATATTAAATTTCTCCTCTCAACGTTCGCGCACATTGTGAACGGATTTATGTGTTCTGGCAAGTAACTAAAGGGTAAGCGTTGTCTCGGAAGAAGACGCACAGCTTGTTGGGCATCAGCAAGATTGGTGGGCGAAAAAGAACAGGGATGGAATCGATGCAGTATGAACGGCTGGTGCAGTGGGCACGCGAGGAATGGCAGCGCCGTTCGCCGGATCGTCCGTATGCGACGGTGTGGGCATCGGCGGAATGCGCGAACATGATCGCGCAAAACCAAATCAAACCCGGACGCAAACTGCGTGGAAAAGCTCGCTATGAAGGTGTTGAACCTCTGGATTGCCCCGTTGTAACAGCCATCAACGATTATAGTTCGCGTGGAAAAAAGACCATTCTCACAGCGGGTGCGGGCGCATTCGCGTTTAAATTTTCTGGCGATGTCGAAAATGAACGCGATTCCCAACCGTTTGAAGTGATCTACGCCGCATCATATTTCAATGATGATGTGCAGGATTTAACGGCTGTCGCTATTGTTCCCGCCGACAAACTTGACACATGGGCGGCATTTGAATACACGTGCGCGCGGGTTGTGCGTCCGCGCATCCGCCGCCGTCGTGATGTGTATATCATCGGTGGCACAGATGCATTCTTCGACCCCACCGTCCGTTGGGAAGATGTGATCCTCGAAGAAGATCTCAAATCGCGCATCCTTGATGATATCGAAGCCTTTTTCAGCAGCGGCGTGGATATTTACCGCCAGCTTCGCTTGCCGCCGTTTCGTAAGCTATTGTTGGCAGGTGTGCCCGGAACAGGCAAAACGATGCTGTGCGCGGCGCTGGCGAAAGTCGCCATCAGCAAGGGACGGATCGTCGTGTATGTCAGCGGCGCTGACCGTGATGGCGCGTCATTCGAGAAGATTCAGCGGGCGCTGCAAGCCGTAACAGCGGCGCGTTATCCCGTACTCTTGATTGTCGAAGAACTTGATGCTTACCTACAAGGCGACGACAAAGCGCGCGTTCTCAATGTGTTGGACGGCATCGAATCGCCCAACAATCCCGAAGGGGCGCTGCTGTTGGCGACGACCAACTATCCCGAAGCGATTGACGAACGTATCGCCAAGCGTCCGGGTCGGTTGGATCGCATCTTCGTGATTCCCACCATTCAAGACGAAACCCAAGCCGAACAAATGCTGCGCTATTACATGGGCGAACAGTGGAAACCCGAACACAACACCGTGATCAGCAAATTAGTCGAACAGCCGGGCGCGTTTGTGCGCGAAGTCGCTTTGCAAGCGCGCATGTTGGCGGCACATGAGCATCGCACCGATGTGTCTCTGGAGATGCTCGAACAGTCTGTGGTCAGTCTGCAAAAGCAGATGCGCGCCGAACGCGACTTTCTTACCCGCCGCCCAATTTCGATGAACAACAAGAAGAAAACGTCGCTCGGTTTCAACGATTAACCGCCGCGTGGCGACAAAATCAGATAATCGAACCCGTTCATGGCGATAGTTTCTGTCTGGATGTAATTGCGCTGGATCGCTTGCAGCACATCAATCGGGTAGAACTGCGCCCGCAGTATCACCAAACCAAATTCCTGCGCGTCGATCATCCGCACCAGTTCGGTTGAGTTGTACACGCCATTGAGCGACAAATTCAACAACTGCGTCGGGTTGGTGATCACATCCCGTCCCGCCAGCAGATTAAATGCCGCTTCTTCGCTCAGGGTTGGGCGCTCATTCGCGCGCACCATCTCGACAATCCGCCACCCCGCGTCAATATCCGCTTGCGACGTGAAATGTCCGATGTCGGCATACCCGCCCGCGATTCGCCCTGCTGAATCATAAAATCCATTCAGTGCATTCGGCTGAATATCAAACACATCCGCGATGGTGGTGAATACCGCGCCTTCCGTCGGCATCTTGAGCGCTGCCCGTGCATACCCCACATACAACAGCGGGATCGCGATAAGTCCCGCTGTGCCAAGCACAGGCGCAATTCGCCGCAGTGGGAACACAAAGAAACGACTCAAGTAGTTATCGGGGAATGTCCACGCACGATTAACAGTACGCGCGGCAAAAATGCCGCTCAGGATACACAGCGCGGCAATCGACGTTGCCCAATAACTATCCCCGCCGCCCCACGTACCGGAAAGCGCCCCTTGCAGTAAACTCGCCAAGAACCACAGCGCGTAAATCGACAAGCGGGCGAAATAGAGTTCATAGATCACCAGCAGCGCCGCCGGAACGATCAAGAAACCGTGCAAGCCGAACCACAGCCGGAATAAGCCCATTGTTTGATCAAAATTGATCGACCCAACATTCGCGCGGATCGCCTGTCGCCACCATTCGCCATCCGTTGCCCAGTTCATCCACAAGAAAATCGCCCCGCCAACAAACGCGAAAATCCCCCCCCAAATCACAGCGCGGCGCGGCTGACGGATGAACAAAAACGCGAACACACCCACCGCTGTCATAATCGCAAGCTGTTTGGTATAGCCCGCCGCGATGATCATCCCTAAGCCTATTGCGAGCGTGCGCCGCCGCCTGCGCGTGTCTTCAATTTCGTTGACTTGCGCCAGAATCACAACTGCCAAAGTCTCAAACAACACCATCGTCATGTGCTGGCGAAACAGCGGACCAATGTGATAGACCGTATTCGATGCCAAAAATGCCAACCCGGCAAGAATCGCAATATCGCGCCGCTTGCCTTCGCGGTAAACAGCGAGTCCAATCGCGGTGGCAGTAACCAATGTGCCTAAAAATCCAAGCAGCCGCCCATACCAGTACGCATTTCCAAATATCCAAACAAACGGCGCGGCGATCACATGAAACAGCGGCGGGTAGTTGCTCGAATAAAACGGGTATTCGTCCGTGTTTCGATACGGGAACTGCCCTTGACTGAACATGATCGTATCGACCAGTTCAAAACCTTCACCTTGATCGTAGTCGAACGGAAACTGCATCAAATTGATGGCATAAGCGACGTAGACCAGCAAATGCGCTGTCAACAGCACCATCGCAGCACCCGTGATGAGTCGATTCAACACCCGGAACGTCATCTAGGCTTTCGCCTTTCCTAAAGGGATTAGCGTTAAGCCAAGCAGTGCCAGCGCAGCACATACGCCCAGCGCAATTCGCTGCGCCGGACCAATGCCGCCTTCGCGCCCCACGTCAATCACGTCCACAGCGAAAATGCCGATAAAGCCAATCACGCCGACTAGCAGCAGCAGCACGCCTAGCAGACGTTTGCTAAATGTGAAATCATTTGAAAGCATTGTGCTAATCTCGAAGTTCGTTAAATAATTGTCCGTTGTACACAGAGCATGGTAAATCACACTCGTTTGTGCAACTTTGTTTGCCTTCTTGCGTATAACGAATACATGATAACACGAGCAGCCTCTCACCTAGTCAGGGAGTTAATATGAACGATCAACCTGTTCGTCCACCCACCGATGAGGATGGCGCGAACGACACGCCACAACCATCCGGCGCGGACGTTCCCCCGGTGGTTGATCCCATCTCGGAAATTGAAACCGCGCCCGATACCGCACGGCGCGCGCGCTTAGAACGCGCCAGCGAAGCTGGCGGCGATAGAGTATCGCGTTTATCCTCTCAAACGGGCAATCCCGCGCCTTCGAGTGAACGCCCGCGTTTGCGCGACAGTGCTGAATTCGTCAGACCGGATGGCGTGGGTGAAGACGCTACCGTCCGCGAATATGAGACACGTTACCGCCCACGCGCGTTCGATCTTCCTGCTGAGGCATCGCGGGGAGATTTTCCCGAAGGCAAACAGAAAAATCGCATGATACCGCGCAGTTACACCGCCGCCCGCGTTAGCGATGAAGAACGCCTTTGGGCAGCCGTCGCGCACGCCAGTATTTGGATCACGCTCTTTGGCGGGATTTTCACGATTGGGGCGTTCATTCCCGTTAGCATCTTCATCCCACTGGTGATCTACTTCTTGTTCCGTCGGCGTTCCGATTTTGTCGCTTTTCATGCGCTGCAAGCCTTCACGCTCCAATTGATCGGGGTTGTTGGCGCTGGCGTACTGCTGGCGGCGGGCGGTTTTGTATGGGGTGTCGGCATGGTGATTGCCATTTTGGCGCTCGTCGTGTTGGTCGGCTTTGTTCTTGTGCCGCTGTGGGGAATCGTCGGTGTCGCGCTCCTGCTTGTCACCCTCATTATGCCGATTGCGGCGCTGCTCTATGGCACGTTAGCGGCAGTTGAAACTTATAACGGGCGCGATTATCACTATCCGTATATCGCTAGATGGGTGGACCGCCAATTGGCGGGCGGGTTTCTCAACGCGGCGTGACCGCAGCAGGTATCTATAAGCAAGTAAAGCGTCGGCATGGCCGGCGCTTTTTATTTCCGCACTTTTTCCCTTGTAAGATTTGCCGAAGTTACACCCCATGCACTATGGCTTTATTTATGTTTTCACACATGATATGCTTTGCCGCGTCGTATTTTTCGATGAAAGCATTTTATCAACCAACGTGTGCGCCCCAATCGCACACACGCCATAGAACCATCGTTTAGGAGCAGCAGCAATGTTAAAGACGCATACATGCGGTGAGCTGCGCCCCCAGCATGAGGGACAGCAGGTGTCGCTGGCTGGTTGGGTGCATCGCCGCCGCGATCAAGGCGGGATCATCTTTATCGATCTGCGTGACCGTTGGGGCATTACCCAAATCGTCATCGACGAAGCACATAATCCTAGCGCGCACGCCGCCGCGAGCAGTTTGCGTAATGAATACGTGGTGCAGGTGAACGGGCATGTTCGCATTCGTCCCGAAGGCACCGCAAATCCCGACCTTGATACCGGTTTGGTCGAAGTCGTTGCCGATCAAGTAGTGCTGCTCAATCCCTCAAAAACCCCACCTTTCTATATCAATCAGGATTCCAAAATCGAAGAATCCGTGCGGATGAAGTATCGCTATCTCGACCTCCGCCGCCCGCGTATGCAGGAAAATATCGTGCTGCGCCACAAAGTCGTCAAGTTCATCCGCGATTATCTCGATGAACGCGGCTTCGTCGAAATCGAAACCCCTATTCTCTTTAAGACCACACCTGAAGGGGCGCGCGACTTCCTTGTCCCAAGCCGGCTCAATCCCGGCGAATTCTACGCGCTTCCGCAAAGCCCGCAGCAGTTGAAACAGTTGTTGATGGTGGCGGGCTACGAAAAATACTTCCAACTTGCCCGCTGCTTCCGCGATGAAGACTTGCGCGGTGACCGCCAGTTGGAATTTACGCAGTTGGATATCGAAATGAGCTTTGTCCAGCGCGAAGACGTGATGGCGCTCATCGAAGGCTTAATGACCGAACTCGTCCGCAAAGTGTGTAACAAAGAACCGATGTGGACACCGTTTCCCCGCATCACTTATACCGAAGCGATGGAGAAATACGGCTCAGACAAGCCGGACCTTCGTTACGATCTCGCCGCCATTGACGTAACAGATATCGCGGGAAAAAGCGCCTTCCCAATCTTTCAGCAGAATGTCAGTGAAGGGAAGCCCGTCAAGGTAATCCGCGTCCCCAAAATGGCGGCGGGTATCAGCGGCACAGAACTTCGCAAAGTCACTGCCGAACTCGAAACGCTGGTGCGCGGTGTCGGCGCGAAGGGCTTGGCATGGATGGCGCTCGGTGATACTGAAGATGCCGAAGTCAAAGGACCGATTGGCAAATTTTTCTCTGTCGAACAAAAAGCGGAGCTTTTCGAGCGCGCTGCTGCCGAACCCGGCGACATTTTGCTCTTTACGTCCGATAAGCGCGAAATCGTCTACGAAGTGACCGATACTCTCCGCCGTCACCTTGCGCGCGAACTTAACCTTGCTGATCCGGCAAAACTCGCCTTCGCATGGATCATCGACTTCCCGATGTTCTATTGGAACGAAGAAGAAAAACGTTGGGATCCCTCACAGCACATGTTCACGGCGACTCTGCCCGAAGACCTGCCGCTGCTAGACACTGATCCGGGCAAGGCGCGTGGATCGCAGTATGACCTCGCGCTCAACGGATTTGAAGTCGCGGGCGGCAGCATCCGTATTCACAGCCGCGAAATTCAAGAGAAAATGTTCCCTCTCATCGGTCAAACGATGGAACATGCCAAAGAACAGTTCGGTCATATGCTCGAAGCGTTCGAGTATGGTGTGCCGCCGCACGGCGGGCTTGCATCGGGGATTGACCGCTTAGTGATGGTGCTAGCGGAAGAAAATAACATCCGCGAAGTGATCGCGTTCCCAAAAACACAGCAGGGCGCAGACATTATGGCGGGTGCGCCTAGTTTGCCTGATCCCCGTCAGCTAGAAGAACTGCACATCAAGATAGTACCGCCGAAGAAATAAAAAAGGCTCACCGCAGAGGCGTAGAGAAAATGTACTTTGCGTCTCTGCGGTAAATTCCTTTATGGCTTGTTTTTCTCGTCGTCTGGGCGCAGCATAAACGTATGCACTAGCCCTGCGACAACCCCACCCGCGAAGATGAAAATCAAATACACAGGAACATAGCTTAAATCCCCTGCTGCCAGCGCCGGACCAAGCGTGCGCGCCGGATTCAATGATGCGCCCGTATAAAATCCCCCCGCGAGAATGCTCCCTGCCAGCGTAAACCCAATCGCCACTGGCGCGAGATTTCCCGCCTTACCGTATACCGCCGTTTGATAGATTGTGCTGACGAGGAAGAACGTCAAAATGAACTCAATCACACCCGCTGTGATCAATGCGGAACTTGTCAGTGCCCCCGTCGTTTGACCATAGTTGGCTGCGCCAATTTCCGCCGCATTGCCGAGCGCATCTGCGAATGACCGCACTAAGAATCCCGCGATGATCGCGCCGATGAACTGCGCGATCCAGTACGCCACGGCTGTATTTACCTTGATTTTGCCACCCACAAGCAAACCCGCTGTTACCGCCGGGTTAAAATGCGCGCCGGAATGATGCCCGTAAGCATAGATGATACCGATAAGCACCAAACCATGACCGAGCGCTGCCGCGATCACGCCAAACTGCGGCGCGATGGTGACGACCATCCCGCCGACGAAAACCAGCGTAAACGTTCCCAGCAGTTCAGCAAACCCTGCTTTCAAAAGAGTATTCATGCCATCTTGCTCCGCGTGTCGTTGATCTCTGCACACAATCGTTTCTACAAACGGGGGTGATTATAGCGTGTCCTCGCGCCGCGATGAGGTTAAACATAAAGACTTCTTTGACAAGAAGTTAAGATTCTGTTTTCGCCTTCCATCGCCTTGTATGCTGTGGTATAACAACCTAAACCTGCTGTGTACGTGATGTTGCGCCCATCGTTTTGAGCCAACAAGTTTACAACGGGAACTAACTTGCGGCGCTAAGGTGATAGGCTTGAGCCAAGACCTGATAGCCACTTAGGTTTCCACCTGCGAAAGCAGGTTCAAAACACCGCACACACGGCATAGTGGGTTTATCATGACGCTCGACAGCACCGGAGGGTTTTTCTTCGGTGCTGTTTTTTATTTCGGAGATTGTCTACTGCCAATAGTTCGCACCGAACACATCCGCCATCAAATAACCGAGTGCTTCACGCTGCGGGATCAAGACTTGCGCCCCATCTTCTGTCGTGTAATCTATGATGTAGTTGTAGTCGATCACGCCTGTATGGATGTTTTCTTCAGGAATATCGCGGAGTGT
Organism: Anaerolineae bacterium; assembly: GCA_034434595.1. Taxonomy (GTDB): domain Bacteria; phylum Chloroflexota; class Anaerolineae; order Aggregatilineales; family Phototrophicaceae; genus Flexifilum. The sequence continues at coordinate 107,962 of DAOTZD010000006.1, read as the reverse complement.
CAGCCCCAAACGAATCATTTCTTCGAGCGACAAACTGGTATATACATCGTTTGAAAGGGACCGAAGCAGTGTCGGCGATTGCGCGATCAGCGCGGGAAGTTGTTCAAGCGACAGTACTTGGTCGCGGATAGCAAACATCACCTGCTGTTGGCGGCGTGCGCGTTCAAAATCACTGTCGTTGTGGCGGGTACGCGCATAGCGCAGTGCCGTCGCGCCATCCACGCGCTGTACGCCCGCCGCGATATAAAACGGATCAAATCCGTTATACATATCAGGGTAGTAGGCATCATAGATTTCATAGGGTACATCTAGCGTTATCCCGCCAATACTGTCCACAAGCGTGATGAACGCTTCAAAATCTACTACTGCGTAATGCTGCACGCGGATTCCCAAGTTGTATTCCACCGTTTGCATGGCGAGTTGTGGACCATATCCCGCGCGCTGAAGCTCGCCCAACACCATCGCGGTGTTAATTCGCTGCAGCTGACTGTATCCCACGACTTCGATGTACAAGTCGCGTGGAATGCTCAAAATCCCTAATGAATTCGTCGTTGGATCAAGACTGACTAGCAGCATAGTATCCGTGCGGAAGCCGAGTCCAGTTTCATAAGGGCGGCGATCCAGCCCCATGATCAGTATCGTTATCCGCGATGTACCGTTCCAAGGCGTAAGTTCGACAGTTTGACCGTCTTCAAGTGTTAGACGATTTGGTAATTGCCCACTTGCTGCTAAAAACGATGCTCCGCTGGAGCTGCTGTTGGTGCGCGCATCTACTGGAGTAGGCAGCGCCGCAAGATGGATAGTTTGCGTTTCTTCCGCTGCGCTCAATTCGTTTGCCGCGCGCAACACCAACGCTGCGCCCAAGCTGACGGTAATGGTGAACGTGACCAGCCCCACAGCCGCGATGACCCATATCCACTCGCCAAGCCCGCCGCGCTGCCGCGCCCCTGTTGAGAGCGAATCTTCGCGGGCACTGTTGAACACAGTGCCCGCCTCTAATGCCGGTGGGGGTGGGAGTGCAGCGCGTTGTGTAGGTGGAACAGGGTAGGGTACAGATGGGATGGAGAGGTGAGTATAATCAGAATGTGATGTCGTTGAAGGTTGATTTTGGTTCATCATGCAAATCAGTATAAAAATGGGCGAAATATGCGTCAATGGCGCTTGATCTACGATCCCCCTACGCGGGGCGCACTCAATATGGCGCGCGACGAAGCCATTCTATCGGCGGTGGAACGCGGCGATTCGCCTCCCACGCTGCGTCTTTATGCATGGCAGCCCGCCTGTTTATCGCTGGGCTATGGTCAGCGTGCCCGCGAAGCAGATATAAATCGCTTGGCGGCATTGGGATGGGATGTAGTGCGCCGCCCAACGGGCGGACGCGCTATCCTTCACGTCGATGAACTTACGTACAGCCTTTCGCTTCCGTTAAGTGACCCGATTGCGGAAGGCGGCATTATCGATAGCTACCAGCGGTTAAGCGGGGCAATCCTTGCCGCGCTTCAAAGTTTAGGGGCGCGCGTCCACGCGCAAAAACAAGAAAGTGCAGGCGAACTCACCCCTGTATGCTTCGATACGCCATCACACTACGAAATTACCGCCGATGGACGGAAGTTAGTAGGCAGCGCCCAACTGCGCCGCCGAAATGCCCTGCTTCAACATGGATCACTACCGTTGGTGGGGGATATAGGACGCATTTGTGATGTCCTTAATTATTCTGATCCAAATGTCCGCTCAGCAGCACGGGCACACGTCTATGCGCGTGCCGTGGTGCTGCATGATGTGATTGGACACGTCGTTAATTGGGATCAAGCCGCTCACACTCTGGCGGATGCTTTTGCCGCGGCATTTGATATTGTTTGGATTGTTGGAGAATTGTCATCCGTTGAACGCGATGAAGCCGCTGTTCTTGAAGCCCAAAAATATGCGAATCTCGCGTGGACACACAAACGTTGATCCAATATTAAGAAATATTGCTTGACATACTGGCGAGTGCGTCATACTCTCATGTTAAGAAAAGAATTGAGGAAAACGTGATGAACGCTGTACGCCAGCTTCCCCTGTTTTCGACGTATCCCGTCAATGTTACAGATTTGCACTCAAAATCGCGTTTGCGCGATGCTGTCCCGCTGTTTCAATCCTATCTCTTTCATGAAGGCAAATCGGAAAATACCGTCAAAGCCTTTACGGGTGATTTGCAGCTTCTTGCTGAATGGGGTGGAGATGATGTTAGGTTGGGCAGCTACACTACCAGCAAGCTGAACGAATTTATGCACTGGTTGGAATACGGACGTGGTGTGCCATGCAGTCGAAAATCGTATGCGCGCCGTGTAACTACGCTCAAGGTTTTTTTCAAATGGCTGCATAACCTTGCCGCCATCCCTGTTGATCCCGCCAATGCAATTCTTCAGCGGTCAGGTCCCGCGCCGCTCGCCGAAATCCTCTCGCCAGATGAAATCAATGATGCGCTGGAATACGCAGTATCACTGCGCCGGATTCGCCTGAATGCGCCCAAACCGGACGCTAGACCGGAACTGCTGTTCAGATTGCTGGTCGATACGGGCATCAAAAAAGGCGAGACCGCCTTATTGGCGCTCGACAGCGTAATCATCGAAGATGATCATCCTTATCTTATCGTCCGCCACAAAAGCCCCAGAGATATTTATAAAGAACGCCTGATCGCGCTTGATCCCGCGTGGCTGCCCGTCTATGATGCCTATCTCGCGCAGTATCGCCCTACCAGCTTGATCTTTAACTGCACACCGCGTAATCTCGAATACATTCTTGAGGATGTTGGGAGGGGGGCGGGCATCGAGAATAAAGTTTCCTTCGAGCGTATGCGCTGGACATGCGCCGTCCGTGACTATCGCCGGGGGGACGATCCCGAAGCGATCCGCGAAAAACTGGGACTGAGCAAAATTAGCTGGCAGGAAACGTTCAGCAAAATCAAGCGGCTGACCGAACTTCAAATCGAACACGAACAAGAAGGATGACGCAGTGAGCGACTCTCTCGCCTTTACGCTCTCACTGCCCGATTGGGCAGTGGAAGCTAATCGTAGTTTGCCAGAATTTATGCCGACACTCGAAGAACGAATGGCGGCAGTTATTCAGTTTTCCCGCTGGAATTTCGAGCGCGGCACGGGGGGGCCATTCGCGGCAGGCGTGTTTGAAAAGCACACCGGACGGCGCGTGGTGATTGGGGTCAACCGTGTCATCCCTATGCGCTGTTCATCTGCCCACGCTGAAGTGATGACTCTCTCTGTGGCACAGCAGCTCGTCGGCACACATGACTTAGGCTCGCCAGAGCTGCCAGAATATCAGCTTGTTGTCAATTGGCGACCTTGCGTGATGTGTTACGGGGCGGTATTGTGGTCGGGGATACGCTCGCTCGTGATCGCAGGCAGCGGGCCGGAATTGGAGCGCATCACTGGTTTTGACGAAGGTCCGATTCACCCTGAATGGGAACACGAACTCAACAAACGCGGCATTGAAGTCATTAACAACATCTTGACTGAAGAAGCTCTTACTGTTTACCGCGATTTTGCCGCCAGTAACGCGGTGGTCTACAACGCGCGCGGCGGTGGTCGCAGCGATCTTGTAACATAATCGCGCTTTAGTAGGGGTGCGAAACAGGTTTCGCGCCCCCTCTTTTCTCGTTCAATATACCCGCAGCAGCAGTCCCTTGAGATATTCGCCTTCTGGGAACGTGAGCGCCACTGGGTGATCATTTCCCGCGCCCAACTGCGTGAGAATTTGCCCCTGTCTGCCGCTGTCCGCCAGCGCGCCAAACACGATCTTTTGAAACAGATCGCGGCTGATCGCACCAGAACATGAAAACGTCATCATCAAGCCGCCCTCATTCATCAGCTTGAAGCACTGCAAGTTCAAATCTTTGTAGCCCCGCGCCGCACGATCTACTTGTCCGGCATTGTGCGCGAATTTCGGCGGATCGCACACGATCACATCATATTTTTGCCGTTCCGTTACTTGGTCACGCAAGTAATCAAACACATCCGCCTGAATCAGCTCGTACTGCTTCGTGTAATCGAACTCGCTGCGTCCATCAAACGTCAGCTTGTAGTTTTCATCGGCCAGTTCAAGCGCATCGTTCGACGCATCTACATTGACAATCGTGCCTGCTTTTTCGCTGGCTTGCGCCGCACCATATAACCCAGCGATCCCAAATCCGCCGGTGTAGCTGAACAGATTTAGCATCCGTATCCCATCTTCCGGCGGGATGAGTGCATTTGCAACCGCATGTGCCGCCAACGCCCGATTCTCTCGTTGATCGAGATAGAATCCGGTCTTATGTCCGCGCTGCACATCGACGAAATACCGCACTTCACCGTCATCGATCCCTGTCGCTTCGTGGATTTCGATCTTGTCCGGCGGCGCATCACCGATTAGCACGCCGTTGGCGCTTTTTAAGCCTTCTTTACTTCGCGCGTCTACATCGCTGCGCTCAAATACCCCGCGCAGCGGGTGATCCACAAGCTCGTTATACACATCATTGAACAGCCGCGCCAGCATGTCTTTCCGCGCATCGATTCCCGCCGTCAGTGCTTGTAACACGGCAAAATTCGCATACACATCAATCACCAACCCGGGCAGAAAATCATTTTCCGCATTGATCGCCCGGTAGGCCGCGCGCGGATTGTTCAGCCGTTCGGGGTCGCTCAAGCGCGCAATGAGCGCGCGTTCGATTCGGCTGCGCCACCATGCTTCGGTGATAGCTTCATCTTGCCATGTCAGCAAGCGAAGCTGAATCTGCGAGTTCTCGTTCCAATAACCGCGCGCGAGAAATTTTCCCTTCTCATTGACGAGTGTGACAACATCGCCCATCTGCGGCGCGCCGTTGACAGACTGAATCGCGCGCGAAAACACCCACGGATGCTGATTCCGCACAGGTTTTTCACGGTCAGGTTGCAGGACTATTTTAGCTTCAATCATTACTTAGACATTTCGGTTTCATTAGGTATGGTTGCGCTGCCAATCATCCGTCGCAAATCATCTTCCGAGATGATGCTGACACCAAGTTTCGCGGCTTTTTCGGCTTTGCTGCCGGGAGAGTCGCCCATGAGTACATAACTCGTCTTTTTGCTCACACTGCCGATCACTTTGCCGCCGTGCAGTTCGATCAGTTCTGCCGCTTGTTCCCGGCTCAACGTGGGGAGCGTGCCTGTTAGCACAAACGTTAAGCCCTCAAGTGTATCACTAGCGCGCGCTTTTTCGGCGTTCTTCATGTTCACGCCCGCTGCTTGCAGTTTAGCCACAATGCGCTGGTGATACGGGTCGGCAAACCAGTTGACGATCCCCGCTGCCAGCACTTCACCAATGCCCTCGATTTCTTCAAGCTGTTCGATGCTCGCTTTTGCCAGCGCGTCCATACTTCCAAAATGATTCGCCAGCGCCGCCGCGACTGTTGTGCCTACCCCTTCTACACCTAAGGCCGTGATCACGCGGAAAAGCGGACGTGTCTTGGCATCTTCAATCGACGCGATTAAGTTGTTGACCTTCTTTTCGCCAAATCCTTCCAGTTCAAGCAGCTTGGCGATCTTTTCGGCTTCTGGCAGCGTGAAAATATCCGCTTCATCCGCGATCAAGCCATGGGCGATCAACGTTCGCACCGTTTGACCGCCCATGCCTTCAATATCCATCGCACCGCGCGACACGAAAAATTCGACTTGACGATACACTCGTTCGGGGCAGTGGACATTCGGGCAAAAGTAATCGACAGCGTCTTCAGGATGGATGATTTCTGTTTCACAGTAGGGGCAGCGTTCCGGTGGCATGATGGGGCGTTCGTCACCTGTGCGTGCGTTCGTCAGCGCCCCTACCACGTTGGGGATCACATCGCCCATTCGTTTAACCACAACCGTGTCGCCCACACGAATATCCAGCAGTTTCACAATGTCATAGTTATGCAGTGTAGCGTTGCTCACCGTCACCCCGCCAATAAACACTGGCTCAAGCACCGCGTTGGGGATCACGCGCCCTGTTCGCCCAACGCTCACCACGACATCTAGTAGTTTCGTGGTCGCTTCTTGCGCCGGGAACTTGTACGCAACCGCGCCGCGAGGGTCTTTGCCAACTACACCCAACTCTCGCGCGATGTTCAAATCATTGACTTTGATCACCACACCGTCGATTTCAAACGCCAAACTGTTGCGGTTCGCTTCCCATGTGGGAATTTGCTGGATAATGTCGTTTAGTGTGGGATAACGGGTCGATCCCGGCGCGATCAAGAAGCCCAGTTCGCGCATGTATTCCAACATTTCCCATTGGGTATCAATGCTTACGCCACCGGGCAGCCCACGCGCTTCCACAATCGCATACACATACGCAGTAAGCGGCCTGCTTGCCGTAATGCGTGAATCTTTCTGCTTGAGCGCGCCGCTTGCCGCATTGCGCGCATTGATGAACGGCGGTAGTCCCGCTTCCACCTGCCGTTGATTAAGCAGTTCAAAATCGCGCTTCAAGTACAGGACTTCACCGCGCACAACCAAGCGTTCTGGCGCGGGCGCACTGCTTCCCGGACGCGGAATACGCAGCGGCACAGTGCGAATCGTGCGGATGTTCGGTGTAACATCATCGCCAATTTCACCATTGCCCCGTGTTGCTGCTTGCACCAGCACGCCATGCTCATACGTGATGACAACCGTCAGCCCATCAAGTTTCGGTTCAAGCGTGTAATCCAACACTGTGCCCGCGGGCAGTAGTTTGAGCGCGCGTTCTTCCCATGCCCACAAATCGTCTGCGTTGTAGGCGTTGCTTAAGCTCAAAATCGGCGCGGGATGGCGCACTTTGGCGAAATCTTCCGAAAGATCGCTGCCGCTTCGCTGGGTAGGTGAATCAGGGGTGACTAGTTCTGGGAACTGCGCTTCCAGCGCGACTAATTCGTTGTACAGCGCGTCAAACGCTGCATCGCTGATGGTCGGCGTGCTCAACACATAATACTGATAGCTGTATTGGTGCAGCAGATCGCGTAACTCCGCGATTCGCCGCTGCTGTTCCGGTGTAGCAGTCGTGGTCACGTTGATTACTCTCCCTTATTGCGGCGGCACGACGAGCAAAAATTCCCCTGCTGCCCATCCCGTCCGCGATGGATCGGCAAGGCTTTCAATCCGCCACCACGTTAATCCCTGCGCGTTTTCTGGTCCTTCAACGACGGTGAACAATTCGCCATACTGCGCTTGAAACAGCGGCGTGTTATCTGTCGTCGGTTGTGGACGCACATTCAGCCCGCCATCTACATCCACGCGAATCGTCACGCCTAGCGCGATACCCATCGGTGTCGGTGTGAAAATCACAGGCATCAACGTCGGACCTTGCAAATCAAAGAACGTGTTATCCCCACTCTGGATGACTTGCAGAGTGGGGGTAGGGGTTGTCAGCAGCGCATCCAACGGTGAAGTGGGCGTTTGCATCGGTGTGACGATCACGATCTGTGGTTCGCCACCCGGCGCGGCATCGCCCCCAAGTGCGATTACGCCCGCCAGCATCGCCGCCGCGCACGCGAACACGCCCATCAATGTCAGCAAAATTGACCATGCCGGAATGTAAAATCCGCTGCGCGGTGGAGCATAGCGTGGTTCAATTGCACTGCGTGTATCATAAGCATCATGCTCTTTGCGCTTTCGCGGACTTGATGCGTCCGGTGGAAGCGGATAATGCGGCTGTTCTACAGGCACATATGCTGGAACACCGCTTGGGGGAGTATCGGCGGCATTTGAAGCCGGCGGATTCGCTGACCGTTTCGGCTTTTCGGGCAAATCCAAACGTGGAGCGCGTCGCGATGGCGGCAGCTTCGGCTTTGCGCCAGCGTCGTTTTTGTCGCCATCTAGCTCTGGCAGATTATGCGGTGGTACAGGCGGATTGCTCATCGCTTATGTTTTACCCCGCGCCGTCACCCATGCCTCAAATTGCTCCAGCGACCATGTGTTGATCACCTGATGCGGCTGCACCCATCCGCGCCGCGCGGTCATGATACCAAAGCGCATCAAATCTAATTCGTTTTTGCTGTGCGCGTCTGTGTCAATACAAATAGGAATTCCCATTTCAGCGGCACGCCGCGCATACTGTGCTTCAAGGTCGAGCCGTTCCGGGTTTGCGTTGATTTCCAGCGCGATTCCTGATTGTTTTGCCGCTTCAAACACCGCGTCCATATCCAAATCAGCCGGATCGCGGTCGGGGATCAACTGCCCGCGTGGATGCCCGATCAAGTCCACATGTGGGTTGCGAATTGCGTTCAGCAGCCGTGCTGTCACCTGTTCGCGTGGTTGTCGCAGCCCCACGTGCAGCGATGCGACAACAAAATCCAACTCCGCGAGTATGTCGTCGGGGAAGTCCAATTCACCATCCGCTTTAATTTCCATTTCTGTGCCATGAAACACCCGAAATGGGCGCATGTCGGCATCCACTTTGCGAATTTCGTCGCGCTGCGCTAGGAGTCGTTCAATCGACAGCCCGTTGGCAATCGTCGCGCTCCGCGAATGATCCGTTATCACGATGAACTTGTGCCCGCGCGCTTGCGCCGCTTCTGCCATCTCGCGGATCGATGCCGTGCCGTCGCTCCAAACCGTGTGCATATGCAAATCAGATCGAATATCGTCCACTTCAATCAAACGGGGGATGTTATTCTGTGCAGCCGCTTCGATTTCGCCCCAATCTTCGCGGATTTCCGGCGGAATCCACGCCAACCCAAGCTGCTGGTACACTTCTTCCTCTGTCGCGCACAAAATTTCGCTGCCATCATCCACTTTGGTGAAGGCATGTTCGTTCAGCGACAGCCCGCGCTGAAGCGCCAGTTCACGTATATGAATGTTGTGCTTTTGACTTCCTGTGAAGTAGCACAACGCTGTACCCCATCGTTCCGGCTGAATCACGCGCAAATCGACCTGTAAGCCGTTATGGAGTTCAACCGAACTTTTCTTCTCACCATGCCCTAACACCCGTGCGACTTCCGGCATTTTCACGAACGCATCCATGATTGGCTGCGGGGCGCTGCTGCTCACCAGCAAATCCACGTCGCCAATCGTTGGTCGCCCGCGTCGAATACTCCCTGCAACCGAACCTTTGCCCGCCTCTGGCAAGCACAATAATTCATGCAGCAAGCGTTCGGCGGCGGGCAGCGCGAGTCCCAACGGTACGCGCGTATTCGCCGCGCGCCGCTTCAGCGACTCGATCCCTTCGATGATTTTCGCTTCGCTTTTCGCGCCCATGCCGGGAAACGAGCGCAGTTTACCTTCGCGCGCCGCTTGTTCCACCATTTCAACGCTTGTCAAACCACTGTCCCAGAACTGCTTAGCGCGTTTCGGTCCCACACCGTTGATGTGCAAAATATCTACGACACCGCGCGGCACTTCCGCCGAAAGTTTTTCGTAAAAATCCAGCTTATCCGTATCGATGATCTCTTGAATCTTTTCCGCGATGATTTTGCCCACGTTCGGGATTTCTTCTAGCTTGCCTTCAGCGGCATACGCGCGCAAATCGCGCGGCAGCTCACGAATCGAGTCCGCTGCGTTACGGTAGGCGAGTACGCGATGGATAATCTCGCCTTTGATTTCCAGCATGTCTGCGATGGTGTTGAACAGTTCAGCGATTTCGCGGTTGGTCAGCGCCAAAGCATTCCCCCTTTTCATACATCGTGAACGGGTGATTTAGAACGGATGTATCACCAAATTATACCGTATTTTACCCATTTGAACCCGCCGCATTTTTCATAACATCACTTTTTGACGTATTTTGTCGCCTAAGCTTTTCCCAAGTCTCAGCCACATTCAAAACGCTGTCACGCCAGCGCAAAACCATGTCACATGTCAATTCGCCCGTCTTAATGCTGCGTCCTGCTTCTCGTCAATATCGCCCAACAGCTCTCACTACTGTTATTCCCGCCAATTAGGTAAATTGCACACATGTTCTGATGTCATTAATCCTCTCGCCCTTTGTTTCGCTCAAAAACGCGCCGGGCATGGACACCGTTGGACATGCACCTTAATACTTCGCCTTTGTCTTAATGCTTGTTACAAATCCAGCGAATCCGTCACATCGTCTACCCTACTTGACACGACTCCGTTTTGACGCTACTCTAAGCATCAACTGTACACAGTACAGCACATATCATCCATAACAGTGATGATCCAGACGAGTACACACTAAAGCGATGTTCAGAGAGCCGCCGGCTGCTGTGAAGGTGGTACAAGCGCAAGTGTCGAATGGACTGGGGAGCTGCCTAAGCGAACGCGACGAAAACAAGTTTCGCTGCCAGTAGCTTACGCCGGGGGTGCGTCCCCGTTACCACAGCGCCGGGTCTTGCGAGAAAGCAGTTTCTCCCAGTATCCGTTAAGAGTTTCTCTGGAATGGCGTAATCACAGCGCCTATGACAGAGAATCAAGGTGGCACCACGAGAAACCTCTCCTCGTCCTTGAACGCGGAGAGGTTTTATTTTGTGCCTAACCAAAGGATGAGTGTGCATGACTCTTACAACCCCCGAAACAGTAAACTCTGCCGCCGTCGTAGAGATGGCTTCACCTGTCCCGCGACCCATCGCCACGCCCAGCCGTGACGAAGTACGGCAGTTATTCCAGAACGGCGACCTTGTTCCGGTGTATCGCACCTTGCTCGCTGACCTCGAAACGCCCGTGTCTGTCTATCTCAAGCTCTCGCAAATGGGTGATGTTTCGTTCCTGCTTGAAAGTGTCGAAGGCGGGGAACACGTCGGGCGCTACTCCTTTATGGGTGTGAACCCGCGCCAAGTCATCACGGTGACGGACAAGCAAATTTCCCTCCAAGAAGCGGGGCGCGTCGTGCAGCAGATCATGCCCGATGGGCAAGACCCACTTCACGTCATCGAACGCGAATTCCGCAAGGTGAAGCCTGTGCGCTTGTCCGGTTTGCCGCGCTTTGTCGGCGGGGCGGTTGGATCGCTGGCGTATGACCTTGTGCGCTATTTTGAACGCTTGCCCAAAACCGCCGAACGCGAACTCATCGTTCCTGATGTGGCGTTCATGATGGTCGATACACTCGTCATCTTCGACCACGCCAAGCATCAGTTGATCGTTCTCGCCAACGCGCGCAATCTAGGCGATCCTGATGCGGCGTATGATGACGCGCTCGCTCGCATCGAAGCGATTGTCGCTGTGCTGCGTCAGCCAATGCCCCCGCTTCCTGCACAAGGCGACCCGATTGACGAGCCGCTGGTTAGCACGCACACACGCGATCAATACGAAGAAAACGTTCGTCTAGCAAAAGAGTACATCGCAGCGGGAGATGCCTTTCAGATTGTCGTGTCGCAGCGTTTCAGCCGCCGCACCAATGCCCATCCACTCACCGTCTATCGTGCGCTGCGCGCGCTCAACCCGTCCCCCTATATGTTCCTGCTGCGCTTCAGCGATGAGTTCACGCTGGTAGGCGCATCGCCGGAAATGATGGTACGACTCGAAGACGGAATCGCCACAACCCGTCCCATCGCCGGATCGCGCCCGCGCGGCGTGGATGCCAAGCAGGATCAGGCGCTTGCCGAAGAAATGCTCAACGATCCAAAAGAGCGCGCCGAACACGTCATGCTGGTCGATTTGGGACGCAATGACTTGGGGCGTGTGTGTGACTACGGTACGGTTAAAGTCACCGACATGATGTACGTCGAGCGCTACTCTCACATCATGCACATTGTCAGCAACGTTCATGGCAAGCTGCGTAAGGGATTGAGCGCGTTCGATTTGGTGCGCGCCACCTTTCCCGCCGGGACATTGAGCGGCGCTCCAAAAGTGCGCGCGATGGAAATCATCGAAGAACTGGAAGGCACGCGGCGCGGCACCTATGGCGGCGCGGTGGGCTATTTCAGCTATGACGGGTCGATGGATACCTGTATCACCATCCGCGCCGCGCTTATGCAGCGTGGACGCATCTACTTCCAGTCGGGGGCGGGCATCGTCGCGGATAGTGTGCCAGCGATGGAATACGAAGAATCGGTCAACAAAGCGCGCGCGGTTGCTAACGCAGTTGCCCGCGCCGAACATGGATTGATTTAAGTGATAGTAAAAGCACAAGGACGAACATGATCAAACGAGTCATCTTCATTCGCACGGGCGAAACCGATTGGAACAAACACGGACGGTGGCAGGGTTGGGTAGCCGTGCCGTTGAATCTAGCGGGCAAAATGCAAGCAGCGGCGCTGGCGAAGTTTATCCGCCATATGGGCGTGAGCGCGATTTATGCCAGCGATCTCCAGCGGTCATTGGATACCGCCAAGCCGATTGCTGACATGCTCAACTTAAATGTCATCACCGATAAACGTCTGCGGGAACGCTCGGTGGGGTTGTGGCAGGGATTGACTATTGATGAAATTCGCACATGGTATGCCGAAGAATATCGGGCGCTGTTGGCGGATCGTGAGGGCTATGTCATTCCGGGCGGCGAATCTCGCGCAGAAGTGCGTGAGCGGGTGGTCGAAGCCTTTCAGGACATCGTGAGCAAAGCGGCTGGTGAAACCGTTGCGGTGGTATCACACACAACAGCGATCTTGACCCTGCTCAAAGAACTAATCCCGTCGTATGACCCCACGGGCGTAGACCTCGACAATACGTCCGTGACCACTATCCGACGGCGTGATGATGGAGAATGGGAATTGGTCGCGGTAGATGACACGATACATTTGGAAGGCGTTCCCGCTGGCGCGATGGGAGAATTGGATAAATAACATGATCCTCGTGATCGATAACTACGACAGCTTTACCTATAACCTCGTTCAACTATTGGGCGAAATGGGCGCGGAACTGCGCGTCGTTCGCAATGACCAAACGACCATCGAAGCCATCCGCGCGATGAATCCTTCGCACATTGTTATCTCACCGGGTCCCGGCAATCCTGATGATGGCGGCGTATCGCTCGACGTGATCAAGCACATGGGCGCGACAACACCGGTGCTGGGCGTGTGCTTGGGACATCAATGCATTGGGCAAGCCTATGGTGGCGTGGTGCTGCGCGCTCCCCGTTTGATGCATGGCAAGACAAGCGACATTTATCACAAGGGCGAAGGCATTTTCGCGGGGATGCCAAGCCCATTTGAAGCCACGCGCTATCACAGCTTGATTGTTGAAGAAGCCACCCTGCCGGATGTACTTAAGGTGACGGCGTTCACTGATGCGGGCGAAATTATGGGAGTACAGCACAAACAGCATCCGGTATATGGCGTGCAGTTCCACCCTGAAAGCATCTTGACGACTTATGGGTCGCGCTTGCTCAAGAATTTCTTAGAAGTGCGCGTCCCCGAACTGGCATAGGAGCAAAACAGCATGGATATTCAACGCGCAATTGACTGGTTGAGCCGGTTCGGGCATTTGCAGGCAGAGGACGCAGAAGCAGTCATGAATCAGATCATGACAGGTGGAGCAACTGACGCGCAGATCGCGGCGTACTTGATGGCACTTCGCATGAAGGGAGAAACACAAGACGAAATTCTGGGATCGGCACGGGCGATGCGCGCCAATGCCCATGTAGTTCCAACAAATGCAAACGGCGATCTGTTGGATACATGCGGCACGGGGGGCGACAAAAGCGGCACCTACAACATCAGCACGACAGTGGCGTTTATCGCGGCGGGGGCGGGTCTAAAAGTCGCCAAGCATGGAAACCGCGCCGCGTCAAGCAAGTGTGGCAGTGCCGATGTGTTAGCCGAACTCGGCGTGAATTTGAACCTCACGCCGGAACAGGTTGGGCAGTGTATCGATGAAGTCGGGATTGGGTTCTTGTTCGCCGCTAAGCTGCATCCCGCGATGAAATACGCGATTGGTCCGCGCCGCGAAATGGCGATCCGCACGATGTTCAACATTCTCGGTCCGCTGACCAATCCGGCAGGCGCGAAACGTCAGTTGATGGGTGTGTTCGCGCCCGACTTAACGGCGTTCATCGCGCATGTACTGGGCGATCTTGGCGCAACGTCGGCAATTGTGGTGTGCGGTTACGGCAACATTGACGAACTGACCACGACAGGTCCCAACATGGTCAGCCATTATCAGGACGGAAAGGTCAAAACCTACGAACTGAACCCGGCGGATTTAGGCTTCAAAGGCGCGACGATTTCAGATTTGCTTGGTGGCGATGCAGCCACCAACGCGGCAATTTTGCGCGGCGTGCTGGATGGCTCGATACGTGATGCTAAACGAGATGTAGCGGTCTTGAACGCGGGCGCGGCGCTGCTGGCGGGGGGGCTTGTCAGGTCAATTCCGGAGGGCATCGAAAAAGCGGCGCACGTGATCGACAGCGGGGAAGCAGTCGCCAAGCTAGATGCGCTGATCGCGCACACACAGCAGTTAGCGGCAGAGATTGCGTAAAGGAACAATGAGCGCATACATCAAAACGGACACGATTTTAGACCGCATCCTTGCGCGGAAAGTTGAAGAACTCGCGTTGATCGATGCAGCGCGAGTGGCAGATGATTTGCAAACAGCGCCGCCGCCGCGTGATTTTGCGGCTGCGCTTCGCCGCGATACGGTTGCGCTGATCGCAGAAGTCAAGCACGCTTCACCGAGCAAGGGGGTGCTGATCGAGAACTTCGATCCGGTAACACTTGGAACGACTTACGCGGCAAACGGGGCTGCGGCGATCAGTGTGCTGACGGATCGGGACTTCTTCAAAGGCGATCTCGAACACTTGCGAAGGGTACGGGCGCGTGTCGATGTGCCTGTGTTACGCAAAGATTTCGTGATTGATGTGCGACAGGTGCATGAGGCACGATCAGCGGGGGCGGATGCGGTTCTGTTGATTGCCGCGGCGCTTGAAGATGCGGTGATTGCTGATCTACACGCACAAATTCGAGAACTTGGCATGGCGGCGCTGGTTGAGGTGCATGACGAAGCGGAAATGGAACGGGTGCTGAAGATCGGCGCAAAGTTGATTGGCGTGAACAACCGTGACCTGCGAACGTTCAACGAGGATACGAACATCACAGTGCGCTTGGCGGCGCTCGTGCCAGACAACGTGACGTTGGTGGCTGAAAGCGCAATTCGAAGCACAGCGGATGTGCGGCGGATGGGCGAAGCCGGGGCGCACGCGGTTCTCATTGGCGAAGGACTGGTCAAAGCGGATAAACTCGCAGAAACCATTCGAGAAATGAGCAGCCAACCGCGCATCCGGTGAACCACCATGACCAGCAGTACGATTATCAAGATTTGCGGCATAACCACGTTGCAGGACGCGCTGACCGCCGCTGAAGCGGGCGCGCAAATGATCGGCTTGAATTTTTACAAGAAAAGTCCGCGTTACATCGACCCAGAAAACGCACGCACTCTCACTGTTGCGATGCGTGAACAATTGGGCGCGTCGTGTCCGCTGTTCGTTGGCATCTTCGTTAACGAGATCGTTGGACGCATCTCGATCACGATGGAACAAGTGGGTTTAAATTTCGCCCAACTAAGCGGTGACGAGAGTGTCGAAATGCTGCGCGAACTGCGGGGAATCGGCTACAAGGGACTGCGTCCGCGTAACGAACGCGAAGCTATCGAAGATGCGAAATACTTTGGCGGTGTTCCGTGCGATTCGCGCATTCCAACGCTGTTGGTGGACGCGCACAATCCCGCGCTCTACGGGGGGACTGGTGAGCGCGCCAGCACAGAGATCGCGCTGGCGGTGAAGGCAGTCACACCGCGCATGATGCTGGCGGGCGGGTTGACACCAGACAACGTCGGCGGGGTGGTAGGCGAGATACACCCATGGGGTGTGGATGTCGCCAGTGGAGTAGAAGGCGAAACGCCGGGGATCAAAGACGCGGGTAAAGTGAAAGCGTTTGTGCAAGCGGTCAAAGCGGCAGATAACGGATAAGAGGCGGTTTCATGGCTGATGTGTATATCAAAACGGGGACTACAAATGTTCCCGATGAACGTGGGTACTTCGGACAATTTGGCGGGCGATTTGTGCCGGAGACTTTGATCCCTGCGCTGGACGAACTCATCGCAGCATATCAAGAAGCGATGGCAGACCCAGAGTTTCAGTCCAAATTGTCGCACTTGCAGCGGACTTATACCGGTAGACCGACTCCCGTGAGTTATGCAGAACGTTTAAGTAAGCATCTTGGGGGGGCGCAAATCTACCTAAAGCGTGAGGACTTGGCGCACACGGGCGCGCACAAGATCAACAATGCTTTGGGACAAGCACTGCTGGCACAGCGGATGGGCAAACAGCGAATCGTCGCAGAAACGGGTGCAGGGCAGCATGGGGTCGCGAGTGCGACGGCGTGTGCGCTGCTGGGACTCGACTGCATTGTGTATATGGGCAGCGTGGATATGGCACGGCAAGAACCGAATGTGTTCCGCATGAAATTGTTGGGCGCGGAAGTGCGCTCAGTTGAAAGCGGGAGCAAGACGCTCAAAGATGCGATCAACGACGCAATCCGCGATTGGGTGACGAACGTGCGCCACACATTTTATCTGCTGGGTTCGGCACTTGGGCCGCATCCGTACCCGATGATGGTGCGCGACTTTCAGAGTGTGATTGGCATTGAGGCGCGGGAACAGATTCAAGAACTCGCCGGGCGGCTGCCCGATGTAATTTTGGCGTGTGTGGGTGGTGGCAGCAACGCCATTGGGATGTTCCATGCGTTTCGTGATGACGAAAACATCGAGCTGATTGGTGTAGAAGCGGGTGGACGCGGAATCAACAGTGGAGAACACGCCGCGCGGTTCGCTGACCCGAATATTGGTCGCCCCGGTGTGCTGCATGGGACACGTTCATTTGTCATGCAAGATGACGATGGGCAAATCGTCAACACACATAGTATTTCGGCGGGGTTGGATTATGCGTCGGTGGGTCCCGAACATGCGTATCTCCGGGCGACAGAACGCGCGTATTACA
This sequence comes from Anaerolineae bacterium, assembly GCA_034434595.1. Taxonomy (GTDB): domain Bacteria; phylum Chloroflexota; class Anaerolineae; order Aggregatilineales; family Phototrophicaceae; genus Flexifilum. The sequence continues at coordinate 91,120 of DAOTZD010000006.1, read as the reverse complement.
CCTATGCGACTGATGAGGAAACCATCGAAGCGGTAAAGATGCTGGCGCAGATGGAAGGTATTATCCCAGCGCTCGAAAGCGCGCACGCCGTCGCAGAGGCCATCAAGCGCGCGCCAACGATGCCCAAAGACTCGGTGATGCTGGTGAATTTGAGTGGGCGGGGAGACAAAGACTTAAACACAATCATGCGGGAATTGGATTTGACGTAATTAAAGTAAGTTTCGGATTTTATCGACATCGGCGGGACTGGTGTGCCACACCCGTACAGAGCCATTTGGTATGACTATGATTTTTAGCGGGCATGAAGCCGAAAAGCTGGTTGTAAGCGTGATCCTCCTTGATGAACATGGGCGGGTGCTGCTGCAACAGCGGGATGACAAACCGAAACAATACCCGAACTGGTGGACGATCTTCGGCGGGTATCAAGAAGGGGATGAAACGCTGGACGACGCGATTCGGCGGGAATTGATTGAAGAACTTGCGCTTGAAATTCCGCTGTCATACTGGAAGGCATATGTTTGCCCGGTACGTTCCAAACCCGGCGAGGTGATCACGATAAACCATGTATTTGTGGGAAGGCTAGACCGTCCGGTTGAATCGCTGACGCTGCGCGAAGGGCAGGGGATGAAACTGTTCTCGCCGGAAGAAGCTGTGAAGTTGGAGTTGGCATTCGAGCAGCATGTGATCTTGCGAGACTATATTACATCGACAGGGTAGGACTTCGAGCAAATGAGCGATATTGCAGCACGTGGACTAAGCGCTGTCGAGCGCATGTTCAAACAGGCGAAAAGTGAAGGGCGGGCGGCGTTTTTGCCGTATTTCCCGATAGGCTTTCCCACATATGATGATTCCATTGAAGCGATCACAGCGATGGCGAATGCAGGGGTGGATGGGTTCGAGATTGGTATCCCATTTAGCGATCCGTTGGCAGATGGAAAGGTCATCCAAGAAGCAACACAGATTGCGCTGACGAATGGAATTACTGTGCGGAAGTGCCTTCAGGCGGTCAAGACCTTGCGCGAACGTGGGGTCGAACAGCCGATGCTGATGATGGGGTATATCAATCCGCTGCTCGCCTATGGTATTGACGAATTTGTACGTGATGCAAAAGGGGCGGGAGCAGATGGGCTGCTCGTACCTGACCTGCCGCCGGAAGAAGCCGCAATGTTCAGTGAGGCGTGCCGACGTGAAGGGATGGCGCTGGTGTTCTTTCTTGCGCCGACGAGCAGCAGTGAGCGAATCAGTCTGGTGGCGCAGCAGGCAACGGGATTCATCTATGTGGTGTCGCTGACGGGAGTGACCGGGGAGCGAAATACACTCCCAGCCGACTTGACGGACTTCGTCCATCGTTTGCGCCAGCAAACGGGCGCTACACCGTTGGTGATGGGCTTCGGGATTAGCACGCCAGAACACGTCAAGCTGATGAGCGAACTGGTCGATGGGTTTGCTGTGGGGAGTGCGTTAGTTAGGGCAGGAAAAGAAAGCGTAGGGGCGGTCAAGAACCTTGCCGCGAGTTTGCGGGGGGCGTTAGGGTAGGGCACACCGAAATGCGAGACACACTCTCGAAGGTTCTCGCGTGTCGGTTAGACAAGATGAGTCATCATGTGTCGCAGAATCGCGATAATGATGCTATTTCGATGTTTCGCTTACTTTTCCACATTGATGTATGGGATTGCAAATGAATGAAACGAAATATTCTTCGCGGGTGGACGCATGAGGGGTGTTCAGCGGTGAAAATATTTCGTGTAAGTGCGGTGCAATCTGAAGATTGTTCAGCAGCGCACATGCACAACTGAGTGTTGTATGGACTTTGGAGGTGAATCGCCCAATTCGTTGACAGAGATTCTGAAGGTGTGTTACGCTCTGCGCTAGAATTTCACTTGCAGAATACGGATTTCGCAACGCTATCATGCAGCTTAACCAGTTTTACGCCTACAGCTATTATTTTTACTTTAGCGACGACATAGGGAATGGTCGGGCGTAAGATGCTGCTTTGGTAAATGCGGGTCAGGGTTTCGTGAAATACAAGGCGCAGGGCAAACGCTCTGCGCCTTTTTTATTGCACAGAGAACAACACAGGGACGGAAGCTATGGCAATGATATTGCGCGGGGTGCGCGGGGCAACACGAGTGACGCAGAATGACGCGAGGGAAATTTTGGAAGCTACGCGTGAACTTCTGCAAAAGATGATTGACCTGAATGGAATCGAAGAGGAAATGGTCGCAAGCGTGCTATTTACGACTACACCGGATTTGAACGCTGTGTATCCAGCACAGGCGGCACGCGAGTTGGGGTGGCATCGGGTGGCATTGATGGGATTTCAAGAAATCCAAGTGCCTAACGGGATGAACTTCTGTATTCGTGTACTAATTCATTGGACGACAGAACGCCCACTAGATGAAATCAAGCACGTTTATATGAAAGATACGATGAAACTGCGTCCTGATTTGTATCCCGATAACCGTATCGAGCTGAACGGAGAGAAGTGATCATGATTGTGGTGATGAAAAAAGGCGCAAGCGCGCGTGAAATTTCCGAAGTGATTGCGCGGGTGAAAGATGATGGGTATATCGCGCATTTGTCGGAAGGCGACGAACGGACGATTATCGGCTTGGTGGGCGAAAGTCCCACGCCTCTGCTTGAGGATAACTACAATACGATGGATGGCGTTGAAAAAGTCATGCGGGTGAGTGCCCCGTATAAACTCGCCAGCCGCGATTTTCATCCACAAGATACGTTGGTGGGGCTGAACGGCTCGCAGGTTGGGGGCGCAAAAATCCCCGTCATTGCAGGTCCATGTTCAGTCGAAAGCCGCCAGCAAATCATTGATATTGCGTGCGCGGTCAAAGAGATGGGGGCGACAGCCTTGCGCGGCGGGGCGTTCAAGCCGCGCACATCGCCGTACAGTTTCCAAGGTCATGGTGAGAAAGGGCTTCAATGGTTGGCAGAGGCGCGCGAATTAAGCGGATTGCCGATTGTCACCGAGGTTATGGATCCGGCATTGGTCCCGATGGTGGCACAGTACGCAGATGTATTGCAAGTGGGCGCACGCAATATGCAAAACTTCACACTGCTGAACGAAGTGGGCAAGAGCCAGCATACGGTTTTGCTGAAGCGCGGAATGGCAAACACGATGGAAGACCTGCTGATGAGCGCGGAGTACATCCTTTCGCATGGGAATGCGCGGGTGATGATTTGCGAGCGTGGGATTCGCACCTTCGAGAAGTACACGCGGAACACATTTGATGTGAATGCAATTCCGGTGTTGAAGCATCGCACCCATCTACCGGTAATTGCTGATCCAAGTCACGCAGTTGGTTACAGCGAGTTCGTCACACCGATTGCGCTGGCGGCAGTCGCGGCAGGCGCGGATGGGTTGATTGTCGAGGTGCATCCCGAACCATCGAAAGCGATGAGCGATGGTCGCCAAAGTCTTGATTACAAAGGATTCCAGAAGATGATGGATGCGCTCAAATTGGTGGCGCAAGCAGTCGGACGACAAGCGTAGAAATATAGGCAAACGCGCAGAAGCGCGTCCCTATTGGTGTAATTGTGAGAAATTGCATGGAGGCGGACTTATGTCCGGTGGCTTTAGTGCCAAACATTTAGCAGTTGTAGGGCTAGGGTTGATGGGCGGATCATTGGCGCTGGCGCTTCGCCCCTATGTAGAGACAATCACGGGGGTGGATCGCAGTCAAGAAACGCTCGAATACGCACTCGCGCACAAGATTGTTGACCATGGAACAAACGATTTGAAGGCAGGTGTAGAACAAGCCGATGTGGTGCTGCTTGCCGCGCCCGTCCGCACGATCATTTCGATTGTGCATGATCGGATTGGGGCATATTTACGCTCAAATACGCTGCTTGTTGACATTGGAAGTACCAAGACGGATATTTGTAACGCAATGGGACGACTGCCGATTGGCGTACAAGCGATTGGCGGGCATCCTATGACTGGCAAAGAGTCAAGCGGTGTGGAGTCGAGTGATGCGGCTTTGTACAAAGGCAGACCGTTTGTGTTGTGCGCGACACGCCGCACCACTCCCGCCGCGCGGTTAAGGGCGCTTTCACTGGTTGAAGCCTTGGGCGCTGTCCCCTACGAGATGGAAGCGGCGCGGCATGATCGAGCCGTTGCCGCGATTAGCCATCTGCCGTATCTTTTGAGTGCGGCTCTGGTGGCAACGGTGGCGCAAGAAGGGCGAGAGGACGATGCTGTGTGGAATTTGGCGGCGGGCGGATTTCGGGACATGTCGCGGTTAGCGGCAAGTGATTTGAACATGATGCGCGACATTTTGACGACGAATACAACGGCAGTTGCAACCTTGCTGGCGCATTTTAGAATGCAGTTGGCGATGCTGGAAGCGATGCTGATCAGTAAAGATGAAGAACATTTAACAGAACTGCTGCTGCCCGCACGTGAAGCGCGGCTGACATGGGTGAAACACCTAGAGAGGAAGCCATAACTATGGCAGCGACCAAAGCCGCACACCAACCAAAAGACTTTTTTCGCGTAAAACCGAGTCGAGGGCTGCGCGGATCGACAACTGTACCGGGCGATAAATCGCTGTCGCATCGGGCAGTGATGTTTGGGGCGCTGGCGCAGGGTAAAACGATAGTGCGCCGATGGCTTTCGGCAGGGGATACAGAAGCCTCACTGCGTTCGATGATGGCGCTCGGTGTACAAATCGAACGGCATGGGATGAATGAGCTTGTGATACACGGCGGGAGACTGCAACAAGCGGAGCGTCCGCTTGATTTGGTCAACGCAGGAACAGGGATTCGTTTGCTGGCGGGGATCATGGTTGGGCAACCGTTCCCAAGCGTGTTGGACGGGAGTGAACAGCTTCGCCGCCGCCCGATGAATCGGATCATTCAACCACTGCGGTTAATGGGGGCAGACATCGACAGTGAAAACGGATACGCGCCGCTGTCGATCAAACCAGCGCTGCTGCGTGGAATCGGGTACACGATGCCAATGGCAAGCGCACAGGTGAAAAGCGCGATTCTGCTCGCGGCGCTGTTTGCCGAAGGTGAAACGACAGTTACACAACCGGGACCGGCACGCGACCATACTGAACGGATGCTGCGAGCGATGGGCGCAAATATTTCTGGCGATGATTACACGGTCACGCTGAAACCGGGCAGCAAGTTACAGGCGATGGACTTTACAGTGCCTGCGGATATTTCTTCGGCGGCATTTCCGCTGGTGGCGGCGCTGATTGTGCCGGACAGCGAAATCACACTCACGAATATCAACCTGAACCCAACGCGCACAGGTTTGCTTGATGTGTTGAAAGAGATGGGCGCAGAGATGACGATCATTGAGACCGGGTTGGAAGCGGGCGAACCTGTTGGGACGATCCACGCCAAGACAAGCCAACTGAAAGGTGTGCGCGTGGGTGGGGATGTGGTCGTGCGGATGATCGATGAATTTCCAGTGTTCATGATTGCGGCACTGGCTGCTGAAGGCGAGACTTTCGTCAAAGAAGCGGGAGAACTGCGCGTGAAAGAGACTGACCGCATCGCTGTGATGGTGAGTGAATTGAGCAAGATGGGGGCGACGATTACGGAAACGGAAGATGGTTTTTATCTGTTTGGTCCCCAAAAACTGAAAGGCGCGACGGTTTACGGGCATGATGATCACCGAATTACGATGAGTTTGACCGTAGCGGCGCTTGCTGCTGAAGGCGAAAGTACAGTGCTGGATGCGCGCTGCGCGGGCGATTCATTCCCTAGATTCGCAGATGTGATGCAGAGCATCGGCGCGGATGTGCGCCTTGAAGATTTGCCGCAGGAATAACCGATGTCGTTGAAATTGGTGGGAGCAATAGGTTACCCGATTGAACACAGCTTGAGTCCAACAATGCATAACGCAGCGTTCGCGGCGTTGGGCATGACGGACTGGCGTTACGACAAAATTGCCATTCCGCCAGACATACTCGGTCAAAGTCTGCGAGAATTAAGGGATCACGGAATGATCGGCGTGAATGTAACTGTGCCGCATAAACAAACGGTGATGCGATATGTATTCGTGGATACGCTGGCACAGCGTGTGGGAGCGGTCAACACGATTGATTTTCGGACGAAGAAGGGCACGAATACGGATGTCGCCGGGTTCATGGATGATCTCGCAGCGCATCGAGTGGATGCAACGGGTCAAAAGGTGATCGTGTTGGGCGCGGGCGGCGCGGCGCGGGCGATTGTGTACGGATTAAGCCAAGCAGGCGCGCAAATCGGGATTGTCAACCGCACACCGGAGCGAGCAAAGGAACTGCTCGATTCGATGATGGCAGCGGGCGATGTGCTAACACTCGATCAAGCGAGTGAATGGGGGGCGGCGCTCATCGTCAACTGCACCTCATTGGGAATGTATCCGAACACAGATGGATGCGCGTGGAGTGATGATGTGCCGTTTCCGCGCGGCGTGACAGTGTATGATACGGTTTATCGACCAGCACGGACGCGGTTGATGGCGAAGGCGGAAGCACACGGCGGACAGGCAATCGGCGGATTGGGAATGTTAGTTCGGCAAGGCGCGGCGGCATTTCAGATTTTCACAGGGGTTGAGCCGCCTATCGAGGTGATGTTCGAAGCGGTGAGAGCTGCGCTGGCGCAAGGGTAAACGATGGCAAATTTTATGATGCGGCAGGCAACTGTCGATGACGCACGGAGCGTCGCTGAATTGTGCAGTCACGTTCATGAGATTCACCATGCTGCGAGACCGGATTTCTTCAAACCGTTTACGCTTTCGGATGAGATGATCGGGTTCTTTACCGCGCGTCTGGCAGATGAGGGATATTTCGTAAATATTGGTGAAGTAGACGGCGAAACAGTTGGCTATGTGCTGGCACAGGTGGTCAATTCACCAGAAAATATATTTGCGTATGCTTCACAAGTGGTGGTAATTGATCAAATGGGGGTGAATCCGAAGTATCGCAGTCAAGGATATGGGGAACTACTGCTGAAAAGCGCATTCGAGTGGGCGTGTGAACGCGGGATCACACGGGTGCTGCTAACCGTATGGGCGTTCAATGAGCGCGCCAATCAATTTTATGAACGATTGGGGTTCAAAGCGCGTCATACGCGGATGGAAATAATGTTGGGGGATTAGCGTATACGATGGAATTGATACGATGATTAGATTTCTCACGGCGGGTGAATCGCATGGACCGCTTTTGACGGCGCTGCTTGATGGGATTCCCGCCGGATTGACGCTCAATGCTGATGATGTGAACAAGGAACTTGAACGCCGCCAAACGGGATATGGCAGCGGCGGGCGCATGAATATCGAACGCGACACAGTTCAGATCACAAGCGGGGTCGCAGCGGGCAAAACGACGGGCGCACCGATCTCGATGTTGGTGGAAAACCGTGATTACAAAAACTGGAAAGAGAAAGACATTGCCCCAATGACCACGCCGCGCCCCGGTCACGCGGATTTAACGGGGGCGGTCAAATACGGGTATCGAGAGCTACGATTGGCGCTGGAACGGGCAAGCGCGCGGGAAACGACGATGCGTGTAGCGGCAGGCGCGGTTTGTAAAGCCTTTTTGCGCGAATTCGGTATCGTGATTGGCGGATATGTGACGCAGATTGGCGAAGTGGTGGCGCAGATTAATCCATCGGTGGGTTATGAAATGCTGATGGAACGGGCTGAAGCGAGCGATGTGCGCTGTCCTGATCCCGTGAGCGCGGAAGCGATGCATAAAACGATTCATCAAGCGAAGGTGGATAAGGACACACTTGGCGGGGTGATCGAAGTGGTGGCGCTGAATGTCCCAGCGGGGCTGGGATCACATGTGCAGCATGATCGACGATTGGATGCGCGGATCGTAGGTGCGATGGTGAGCGTCCACGCCATGAAAGGCGCAGAGATTGGATCGGCATTTGAAAACGCGGGTAAACGCGGATCAGAAGTGCATGATGAAATTGGTGTGCGCGAAGATGGCACATTGTATCGCAAGACCAATCGGGCTGGCGGGCTAGAAGGTGGGATTACAACTGGTGAACCGATTGTAGCGCGTGTGGCAATGAAACCGATTTCAACAGTAATGAAGGCGCTCGAATCAGTCAATTTGGCGACAGGTGAGGCTGAGCCAACGACATATGAACGGAGCGATTTTTGCGCCACGCCGCGCGCTGTGCCGATTCTGGAGGCGATGATGGCACTGGTGATCGCGGATGCGTTGACGGAGAAATTAGGCGGGGACAGCATCGACGAGATGCGCCCACGTTTTGAGTCGCTGCGGAAGGCGCGGCTGCAAGATTTACCGATGGATAATGTGGAGTGGCGTTTTGGTTATCCCGTCTGATGAGGCTGTGCCAGAACAAAATCTGGTGATCACCGGATTCATGGCGGTGGGAAAATCGACGATTGGCAGACGAGCGGCGGATGTTTTGGGGCGCACGTTTGTAGATACGGACGATTTGATTCGTGCGCGGACGGGTAAGTCGATACCACAGATTTTCGCAGAGGACGGCGAGGTATATTTTAGGGGACTCGAAGCAGAAATCGCGCGAGAATTGGCGGCACGGACACACCTTGTGATCGCTACAGGCGGCGGTATGCTGGTGAATGAAGCAAACCGCGTCATATTATCGAGTACAGGATTTGTAGTGTGTTTGGATGCTCCGCCTGAATTGATCCGCGAACGCTTGGCACGTTCGGCAGATCGTCCATTGGCGGAGAATTGGTTGGAATTGTACGAAAAAAGGCGGACTGCCTACGCAGCGATTCCGACTCATGTTAATGTGGGTGGGAAGTCCGTCGATGTAGTGGTTAGGGAGATCATCGCCTTATGGCGACAAGTATCCAAGTAAAAACTTCGGCGCAAACCGATGATTACGAGATTGTCATTGAGCCTGATCTTCTGCGTAGTTTGGTCAAACGAAGTGATCAATATGCTCTCGATGTGCAGAGCGAAACGCAGCATGTGATCGTAACGAACACGCATGTGGGAGCATTATATGGAAATTTCTTGAAATCCATCTTGCCCAACAGCGAACTCATCCTTGTGCCCGATGGTGAGCAATATAAGACGCTGGAAACGGTGTCCTCACTATATCGGGAATTTGCGCGGCTGCATGTGAGCCGCAAAGGAAGCAAGATCGTCGCGTTAGGTGGCGGGGTGATTGGAGATATGGCGGGTTTCGCGGCTTCGACGTATTTGCGCGGAATCCCATTCGTACAAGTACCGACAAGTTTGCTCTCGATGGTGGATTCAAGTGTGGGCGGAAAAGTCGGGGTTGATTTGCCACAGGGAAAAAATCTGGTCGGGGCATTTTACAATCCCGAAATTGTATGGATTGATACGCGCGTGCTGCAAACACTGCCGGATGTTCAGTGGCGGTGCGGGATGGCAGAAGTGATCAAACATGGGTTGTTAGCCGATACCACACTCTTGAACCCTGAATTATGGACACTCGAACGCGCGGATGAACTGGTAACGCGCGCTGTGCAGGTGAAAGTGAATGTTGTACAGATCGACCCCTATGAGGACGGCATCCGCGCACATTTGAATCTTGGGCATACGTTCGGTCATGCTATTGAGCAGGTGAGCGGGTATCGATGGTTTCATGGGGAAGCAGTTGGCGTAGGGTTGGTGGCAGCGGCACTGTTATCACACAGAATTGGGTTATGTGGGGCGAACGTGCCAAAAGAAGTCCAGCGATTAGTGGAAGAAATCGGACTGCCAACGAGCATTGGAGTGCTTGATCCGAAGGAAATCTACAGGGCGATGGCGTGGGATAAGAAATGGGTGTGGCACAAGAAACAACCGCGATTTGTGCTGCTTGAGGACATTGGAAAGCCTACGATTGTCGATAATGTAAGTGAAGCAGATGTGATCGCGGTATTGGAAACGCTTCAGTAGCCTTCGCGCAAGCTTGAAGGATTACTGGTTTAATTGATTTAAGTTCACGGGCGACCCGGACAAAACAAAGTTTACTAGGTCGCCCTTACAATTAATACTTCATTCGATTTTGAGAACATGAAGCGTACAGCGGCGCAAAAAGAGAGGACTGATGAAAAAGATACTGCTATTACACGGTCCGAATTTGAATTTGTTGGGGATGCGCGAACCAGAAATCTACGGTAAGTGGACACTGGACGACATAAATCAGATGGCGGCGGCACATGTGCGTCCCTATGGAATCGAACTACGCGCGGAACAGTCCAATCACGAAGGCGCGTTGATTGATATATTGCATGTGGCACGAAACTGGGCAGATGGCGCGGTGATCAACGCGGGGGCATATACACACACCTCGATTGCGCTGCGCGATGCTATCAGCGCGATCAAACTTCCCGTTGTAGAAGTACATTTGTCGAATATCCACGCGCGAGAGGGGTTCCGGCATACGTCCTTGATTGCGCCAGTATGTGTTGGTCAGATTAGTGGGTTCGGGTATCGCAGCTATTTGCTCGGTTTAGATGCGCTGCTCGGCGTGTTAGGCGTTTTGCCCAATCCAGAATTGTAACCCTTAACCAATCGGTCACGGCTGTTTTTGTAGACTTCATCACAGCCCAACTGGCGCTTAATCCTTCTATACTTCTGCAAAGTGACCTTGAACCATGAGACTGTATCCCATGATTAGCAAAGAAGATGTGCTAGGCGCAATCGAAGCGAATAATGTGCAGTATGTCGCGCTGTGGTTCACCGACATTACAGGCATTGTCAAAAATGTGACCGTGCCTGTAAGGAAAATCGAACGCGCGATTGATCACGGACTGCACTTCGATGGCTCGTCAATTGAAGGTTTCGCGCGTGTCGCCGAAAGTGATATGGTGCTAATGCCGGATATGGCGACATTTGCAGTGCTGCCATGGACTGACGGTGCTGACCGCACAGCACGGTTGATTTGCAGTGTCCACACGCCACAGGGCGATCCATTCATTGGGGATCCGCGTCATGTGCTGATACGGATGCTCAAAGAAGCGGAGGACATGGGATATACGTTTAAGACAGGGATGGAACTGGAATTTTTCCTGTTTCATCGGGGTGCAGATGACAGTTTGATGCCGCTAAAACCGATTGATGACGCAAGCTATTTTGATAATTCCAATGAAGCGGCAACCGCGCTGCGCCGCCGAATGATCTCGACCCTACTGGAACAAGGAATTCGTGTGGATTCAGCGCATCACGAAATTGGCAGTGGGCAGTACGAAGTTGATTTCGATTATGATCAGGCATTGGTATCTGCTGATAATTTGCTAACGTCACGGGTATCACTCAAAACTGTAGCGCAGCAGGAAAAATATCACTGCACGTTTATGCCACGCCCCAGCGAAGATTTGCCGGGCAGTGGGATGCATACGCATCAAAGTTTGCATCACCGTGAAACTGACGAGAATGTGTTCGCGGATACAGCGCATGAATATGGTTTGTCAGAAACGGCGCGCTACTTTTTGGCAGGGCAGTTGTATCATGCACGAGCGATGTGTGCGATTCTTGCACCACTGATCAATTCGTATAAGCGGTTGTCAGTGAGTTTTGAAGCGCCCAAATACGTGACATGGGCGCATGTTAACCGAGCGGGGGCGGCACTAATTCGTGTGCCGCATATTTCGCCGGGCAATGAGATTCACACCCGACTGGAACTGCGCTGCCCGGACCCAAGCAGTAATCCATATTTGGCAACAGCGGTCATGTTGGCGGCAGGTTTAGACGGAATTCGTCAACAGATGCCACTGCCAGAAGCACTTGAAGAATCATTGGTGAGCCGTGATCGTACTCGACAGCGGCAGGTCGAAATGCTGCCAACGTCGCTTGGCGAGGCGCTCGATGCGCTGGAACAAGATGATGTGATCACGTCGGCGTTGGGACCTTATGTGACTGACCGATATTTGGCAGCAAAACGTCAGGAGTTAGATGAATACAACCGTCAGGTTACACGATGGGAACTTGAGCGGTATCTGAATAGATATTAGAAAAATCGTGGGAGAGAAAGAGGGTTTGGCGTGCCAAGCCCTCTTATCTACAGGATTTGCGATCTCGTGTGTATTAGCCATTACGCAAGATAACATCGTGGATACGAGAAAGTACGGGTTCACCGAAATCCATCTCAGTGACAATAGACAAGCTGCACCCTGAAGGTCCGTGCGCCATCGTTAGAATGGGTGTGTCGCGCAGATTCATCAAAATTTCGGCTGTCAGATAGTGTTGACGGTCAAGCTGTGTGCCGATTACGGTGGTGATATTGACACTGCGTACTGACCACTGCGACACGAAAGGATCACTTAGTAAGCGTTCCTCAACATCAATTTGCAAGCGATGGACGGCATCCGCGCCCGCTGTTGTAGGAATAACGAAACAGACGAAACTCTCGCTTGAGGACTGAGTTGATAGTGTGACATCGGCGTGTGTACCTGTGAGCTTGAACAACGTTTCGTCTACAAGCAGTGAGACAGCCGATAATGGACCGCTGTGGCGCGCTGCCAACCCCAAACCTTGAATGCTGGTTACCGCTTTCAAACCCGCAGAGAGCGCCGGGTTGCTGCGCTGAATCAGCGTGCCGGGCTGCTGCGGCTTGAATACATTACGGATGCGAAGCGGTATTTGGCGTTCACGGAGTGGTTCGATCATGCGCGAATGAAGGATGCGCGCGCCAAAATACGCGAGTTCTGCTGCTTCTTCATACGACAATGTGGGGATGTTTTGGGCAGCGGAAATTTCTCGCGGGTCAGCGGTCATCAAGCCGTCAACATCTGTCCAAATCCACACTTCGTCAGCGTTAGCGCATACGCCAAGTACTGATGCAGTGTAATCCGATCCACCACGCCCTAACACGGTTGTTTTACCCGCTGTGGTTGAGCCGATAAAGCCCGTAATGACAGGGATGATTTTGCGTGAAAGCATAGGCGCGAGGTTGTTTTCAATGCGCTCGCGAGTGAGTTCGATATTGGGGGTGGCGCTGTTGAACACATCGTCGGTGATGATGAGATCAGTCGCGTCAATAGCAACACTTCGCAGTTGGTTTTGACGCAGAAGCGCCGCAACGATGCGGGCGGCAAGGCGCTCACCAACGGCGACAATCGCGTTGATGCGGGCGAGTGTTTCTTTTTGGCGCGCCTCGTTTTCGTGGTCACTCTCCGTGTTGGTAGCAAATTCGTTATCCGGTGTTTCCGCAAGGGTTTGACAAGTGTTGAGCATATCGAACAGCATCTGGTCGATATCTGCTTGGAGGGCGTTGCGTTCGGTTACACCAAGCGGTAGATGTTCGATAAGCGCGATATGGCGCTGACGCACATTGGCGACAATGCGGCGATAGCCACGCCGATTGCTCAATTGGGCTAAATGGGCAGCTTCGAGCAGCGCATCGGTCACGCCATCGAGCGCCGATACGACGAGCAGCAGACGATCCCAGCGTTCGTGTTCAAAGAGTACGATGCTCAACACCTGTGTCAGCCCAATGGTCATGCCAACTGCTGAACCACCGAATTTCATGACGAGCGTAGTCATTCTGGAGTCCTGTGTGATGCTGACGTTGAGGCGACGTTAATCGCATTAAAGCGGGAAGCGCGCCCTAAATGAAGAACGCGAGACATGGCTCGCGCTCGTTTCGCTCATATAGTGGCGAAAATAGCATTGTGGCTTGTGTTTGTCAACAAATCATGGGGTGAACGCAGCGCAAAAGTCAATACTTTGCGTAAGGGCTCGTGTGCAACTATGATTATTGTATGCATTAAGCATCAATCCTTCCGGTATTCAGCTTTGATATTTGGGTATGGAACTTTCCATGATGGAAAATACGATTGAACGCCCGCGCACAGTTGCAGGGGTTCGATTTACTAAAGTAGGTAAGCTCTATCATTTCGACTTCAGCCAATACCCTGATTTGAAGTTGAATGATTATGTGATCGTCGAGACAACACGAGGACGGCAAATGGGGCAGGTGATGGGGTTCACCGTGCCAGAAGAAGAAGAACGTGAATACAAGCCAATCATTCGCCCCGCTACGCCGCGCGATTTACTGCTGAGACAATACTGGGAAGCCAAGCAGGAAGAAGCACTCGTTATTTGCCGTGAAAAGGCGAAAGAACTTGGCGGTTTGCAGGGGGTGAAGTTCATCGCGACCATGTACAACTACGATGGTTCGCTGCTGACATTTTTATACACAGCAGAGGATAAGGTCAACGTCAATAAGCTGTGGAACGAGCTGAACAAGATTTTTTCGGCGCAAATCGAGATGCGGCAGATTGGTCCGCGCGATGTAGCCAAACTGCTCGGCGGGTATGGTGCATGTGGCGAACTGCGATGCTGCTCAACATTCTTGACCGACTTCAGCCCAATATCGATCAAAATGGCGAAGGCACAGGGAATTTCGCTAAACCCGACAGAAATCACGGGGATGTGTGGGCGCTTGCGATGCTGTCTTGTGTACGAGTACGAACAGTATGTTGAGGCGCGGGCAAAATTGCCTAAGAAGAATAAGCGTGTTGGCACACCGTTAGGTGAAGGTAAAGTAATCGATGTGCTCCCTTTGCAAGATGCGGTGGTGGTGGTGGTGGAAGACGTTTTCCATACGTTTAAGCGCGAAGAACTTGTCCCGATTGAAGAACTAGAAGCCCTTGCGAAGAAGGCGAAAGAGCCGTGTTCTCGTCATGAAAATGGTGAATGTGACTGTGGCGCGGATGCTAATCGAGAGATAAAGAAGGCGAAAGCAGTTGAGCGTGCTGGCGGAGAGCGCAGCGCCGCTGAAAATGCGAACACGGCGCGAACAGAAAAATCGGGCAAGAAGCAAGATCGCAGTCCGCAGGGACGAGATCAGCAGAAGTTGCGCGGCGGAAATGCGTCGTCTTTGAATAATGCCGCGCAAAACAGCGATGTTGGCGCGATGTCGATGCAAACGACAGGCGATATTGAAGATGTAGAGCCGTATGCCAATGTCGATCTCGATGATGAGGACGCGGGAACGTTATACGAGGAATAGGGACGTTGGCGACGACAATGCAATCGCTGAATCAAGATGCATCCCCTGAGACAGCGCCGCTGCGAATTATGGCGGTGTTCGCGCATCCTGATGATCCTGAATTCTTTTGCGGAGGAACTTTCGCGCGATGGGCAGCGCAAGGCGCGGCAATCACGTTTGTGCTGGCGACAAGTGGTGACAAAGGCACGTCTGATCCTCACATGACACCGGAACGTTTGGCGGTGATTCGTGAGGAAGAAGAATGCAACGCCGCCGCACAGTTGGGTGTATATGATGTAGTGTTTTTGCGTTACCCCGACGGTGAACTTGTACCGACGCAAGCCTTGAAGCGTGATATTGTGCGGATGATTCGTCTGCGAAAGCCGGATATCGTTGTGACGAACGATCCGACAGTTTATTGGTTTGGGAATCGCGCCGTCAACCATGCGGATCACCGCGCAATAGGCGAAGCGACGCTGGATGCAGTTTATCCCGCCGCACGAGACCGTTTATATTTTCCCGAACTGGAACGCGATGAGGGATTAGCGCCGCACAAAGTTGGTCAGATATACATTGTGCGTTCTAACACTCCGAACATCAAGATCGATGTGACGGACTACCTAGAACACAAAATCAATGCGCTGCGACAGCACAAAAGCCAAATCAAGGACATGGATGCGATGGCGGAACGTCAGCGCGCTAACCGTGATCCTGAAGCGCCGCCGGAAGCGCCGCGATATGTGGATTCATTTCATGTCATTACGTTTGATCGTTAATTTGTATGTGGGTATGAGGCGGGAGTATCACGAACAGAACAATCTCCGCGCGCCCTTATAAAGGTATTTGGATGAACTACGCTGACTTGAAAGCACAAGCATATGAACTGCGTGATGAGTTAATCGCGCGTCGCCGCGATTTTCACCAGCATCCTGAACTGGCGTTTGAAGAAGTTCGCACAGCAGGGATTGTAGCTCGCGAACTGAACGAACTTGGTTTGGAAGTTCGTACTGGTGTCGGCAAAACCGGTGTGGTGGGTATCTTGGAAGGATTGCAAGACGGTCCCACAGTGCTGCTGCGCGCCGATATGGACGCGCTGCCAATCCTTGAAGAAAACGGAACCGATTATGCATCAGCTAATGCTGGGAAGATGCACGCTTGTGGACATGACGGTCACACAGCGATTGCGTTAGGTGTTGCGAAACTGCTTTCACAGCACCGGGATAAAATTGCTGGGCGGATCAAGTTCGTTTTTCAGCCGGCAGAGGAAATTGGACGTGGCGCGCAAGCAATGGTCGCGGATGGCGCTTTGCAAGACCCGCGCCCTGACGTGACTGTGGGGCTGCACTTATGGAATAGTATGCCCGTGGGTACGCTTGGGGTGGCAGATGGCCCAGTGATGAGTGGATCATCGGTATTCAATATCAAAATCACTGGTAAGGGCGGACATGGCGCATCGCCGCACGAATCGATTGATCCAGTGGTATGCGCGTCACAAGTAGTATCGGCATTGCAAACTATTGTGAGCCGCACGATCAACCCATTTGATACGGTAGTAATTTCGACGACGCAGATCAGCGCGGGGGATGCGTTCAATGTGATCCCACAATATGCGGAAATGAAAGGAACAATTCGCACCTTTAAGACAGAAGTGCGCGATACAGTTGAACGGCGGATGCATGAAATCGTGGAGCATGTGTGCGCGGCGATGGGCTGTAAAGGCGAACTTGTCCTTACACATATCACCAAACCAGTGAGCAATCACCCAGAAATTGGCGCTGCGCTGCGTGATGTGTTTACAGAAGTGATTCCTGAAGTGAAATTTGATCTGAACGCGCGCACGATGGGATCGGAAGATGTGGGCGAGTTCATGGACGATATTCCGGGGATGTATTTCTTTCTCGGTGCCAAGGATACGACACAGGATACATATTACGGGCATCACCATCCGCGCTTCAGCTTTGATGAAGAAGCACTGCCGATGGGCGTGGCGCTGCTGTCGTCGGCGGTTGCGTCTTATGTGATGCCAAAGTAGCTGGATGACAGTACAGGGATAGATAATGCCGGAGCAAAACATATTTCGCTGGATGGACGGACGAGGATGGCTTATCTTGTCCGGGCGGTTGACTCCTGATGGCGCTGATGTGGGCGATATTCGGTCACTGGTGCTGGCACGGTCAGCAGCAGATGGCGCAGTCGCATGTGTGGCGCTCTCCGGCGATGTCAGCGCGGCGGAACGTCTGCTCGATGATCTAGAAGAACTTGGCGCACCCTCCGGTTATGTAGTTGATTTGGTTACGGAAGATGATCTCACGATCACAAAGCGGTTGAGCGAAGCAAGCGTGATTGTATTAGACAGCGCGCCAGATGCGGGCACAGCGCGGTCACTGCTGCTAGGCGCACCCATTGAAGGCATTCAAACGGCGTTTGAGAACGGCGGCATGATTCTCGCAGAGGGTCACAGCGCAGCGGTTTTTGGGACGTGGGTTCGCACCCAAGAAGGCGGTGTGACGAACGGCATGGAATGGTTGGAAGGCGCGGTTGTATTCGCTACTGATCATCCGGTGGGTGGAGTAGCGCGAACGGTACTAGAGCTTCAACCGCACGGATATGCGGTGGGGATCGGAAGTGGATCGGCGTTGGCTCTGGGTCCTGATGGTGAAGTTCAGGTGTGGGGCAGAGGTCAAGTGAGTGTAGCACTCGGTTCGGCGTATGTCGAACAATGACGCAGACAGGTTGAAGGTGATTACGAATGCCAGCTACAGTACTTATAGGCGCGCAGTGGGGTGATGAAGGCAAGGGACGGGTGGCAGATTGGCTAGCTGCCGATTCCGATATCGTGGCACGATACGCTGGCGGCGATAACGCGGGTCATACGGTTTATGTTGGCACTCAAGTTTATAAGATGCATTTAATCCCTTCAGGGATTTTGCATGATCATGTGGTGTGCGTGCTTGGCAACGGCATGGTGATCAACCCTGTAAACCTAGTCCGCGAGATTGACGAACTGAAATCGGCGGGTGTGAACATCACGCCGGAACGGTTGATCATCAGTATGCGCGCGCACATCATTACACCCGCGCATATCGCCTTGGATGCCGCATCGGAAAAAGCGCGCGGTGATCAAAAAATCGGCACGACGCTGCGTGGGATTGGTCCGGCTTATTTGGATAAGACCGGACGGCAAGGGCTTCGCGCGGGGCAGATGGCAGATAGTGAGACATTTGCCGATGCGCTCCACGCGCACATTAAGCTGGCAAATGTCAAACTTGGGCGTGAGGATGCGCTTGATCCGCAAATTCATGCACTGGCGTATTTGGAAGCAGCAGAAACGCTCAAGCCGTATTTGCGTGACACCACAGAATATATGCATTTTCGCCTGAAAAGCGGGGCGCGAGTGCTGTGCGAGGGTGCACAGGGGACAATGCTAGACATTGATCACGGTGATTATCCGTTCGTGACAAGCTCATCACCGACTGTGGGTGGGGTGATGGTTGGACTGGGGTTTGGGGCGCGATATGTGGGGCGGGTGATCGGTGTGGGGAAAGCCTACAGCACGCGCGTAGGATCGGGACCTATGCCAACAGAGTTAGAAGGCGCTATCGCGGATCGACTGCGCGGAACAGGCACGAATTTCTGGGATGAGTTCGGTACAACGACAGGGCGACCCCGCCGATGTGGATGGTTGGATACAGTTGTGCTGCGTTACGCGGCGGCGGTTAACGGGTTTGATGAATTGGTGCTGACAAAACTCGATATTTTGAGTGGATTCGATGAGATTCAGGTTGCAGTCGCGTATGATGTGAATGGATCGCGGCGCGATTTTTTGCCAGCGACGCTGCTCGAATATGGCGCGGCGAAGCCTATCTATGAGACGATGCGCGGATGGTCTGAAGATGTGAGCGGGGTACGAAACTGGAGCGATTTGCCCCCTGCCGCGCAAGCGTACATTGACCGTGTGGCTGAGCTGTGTGAAACGCCAATCAACACGGTGAGCGTGGGTCCCGAACGTGAACAATTGGTACATCGGACATAAGTGCATTGGGCGCACAAACATGAGTGAATACAGCGAACCCAAACCATATCTGCATAACATCGAAAATCCGGTGAGCGCCCCCCCTCGCCGTGTGGTGTCGCTGGTGCCAAGCATCACCGAGTCGTTGTTTGATTTGAATGTTGGGGATCGCCTAATCGCAGTGACGGATTACTGTATTCATCCGGCTGACAAGGTTGCAGGCTTGGCGCGTATTGGGGGGACGAAAAACCCTGACGTGGATACGATTATTGCTATGCAGCCTGATCTGGTGTTCGCTAATCAGGAAGAAAATCGGCGCGAAGATGTAGAACGACTGCAATCAGCGGGAATCCCTGTGTGGGTAACATTCCCGAAGAACATGCGCGAGGCTTTTAGTGTGCTGTGGAATATCATGCACATTTTTGATGCGCCGGAATTGGTCGAGCGTGTGCGTTCAATGGAATGGACATTGGATTGGTTGGAACGGATGGCACAGCGGCGCGAGGATGATCCACTGCCGACGTTTGTGCCCATCTGGTACGATCCTTGGATGACATTCAACGCTGATACCTATGCTCACGATGTCATCCGGGTGTGCGGGGGGACAAATATATTCGCGGAACGGGAACGATTGTATCCGCTGGCGGCAGACTTGGGGCGCGGAGCGGCATATGCGGGTGATGATCCGCGCATACAGGGGCGGGATACACGATATCCACGTTTGACATTGGATGAAATCATGGCAGCACAGCCACAGGTGATCTTGCTGCCAAACGAGCCATTCCCGTTTACGCAATCACATGCGGATGAATTGGCTGCGCTCGATATTCCGGCAGCGCGAATTGACCCGAAAACCGGCAAAAATCGGATACATCTGGTGGATGGATCGCTTATTACATGGCATGGCACCCGTATGGCACGGGCGATGAGCATCCTTCCTCCTCTCTTTTATCCTGCGGAAGATTTCAACGACTGAAACAGGTTTGGTGGTTTTGAGTTTGGGATGCGCTGCACTAACCGGTAAGGCTACTACTCATGCATGATCAATCCCTGCTGGATATGCTCAGTCAGATCGTACACGATTTGAAATCACCGCTTTCGACGGTGAAAACGCTCATCGATGGAATTGAAGAATTCGGTGACCTCAACGAGAAACAGCAGCATTTCGCAGACCGCGCCAAGACCAAGCTAGTTTTTATGACGCAGATGGTGTCGATGATTTTGGAGATGGCGTGGCTGGAGAGTGATCAACCGTTAGAATTCAGGTCAGTTGATCTTGGGGCATTGGTGCGTTCGAGCATTGATATGCAGCAGGAAATGGCAGCCGCCAAGCATGTGCTGTTTCATTTGGCAGTGGAAAAACAGGCGGGCTTAATTGAAGGAGATGAACATCGCTTACAGCAAGCGGTGTCGAACCTTGTGAGCAACGCCGTCAAATATAACGTCGAAAATGGGCATGTGTACATCCGAATTAGCCTAGAAGGCGACCGGGTGAAAGTGTCGGTTGAGGATACAGGCAAAGGTATCCCAGAGGAAGACCAGCCGCATATATTCGATAAGTTTTTCCGTTCCAAAGCGAGCGTGCGCGCGCGCATCGAGGGAACGGGGTTAGGGTTGGCAATTGTCAAGTCGGTGATAGAACGTCATCATGGGGACATTTGGTTTACAAGTGAGCCAGAAAAGGGCACAACCTTCACATTCACTGTGCCGCGCATCCCCCCAGAATTGTCTGATACTGCCGAAGCGATTGTGGCGCAAGAACGCGCAGCACGTGGTACAGCAGGAGATGAGATCTCGGATGCAGTTGATGACAGCATCCAAGAATCGCTTGATAAGAGCGATGAAGCTGCTGATTCACATGCTGAAGCAGGGAAGGGTATTGAGCGCCGCCATGATTACAGCGGATAAAGAATAGACTGCCTATATGCTGTGATCCTTGCGTCGGGTTGTGACAAATAGTACAATTCTTACACTTTGTATGCCGCAGAATTACAGTTAATTTTCGGAGGTTGGGCGTGAGACGCTTGATGATTTTAGTCGTGATCATCGCCATTTTAATCGTCGGTGGCGGGTTGACATCGCTGCTTATGTCGAGCGAGGGCGGCGCTTCCGTGCTGCCGATTCTTCCTCAAACCGCACAACCCGACGCATCTACGACGACGATGCTGCCGTGGAAAGCGGAACAATTCTTCCTGCTCATCGGCTTTATTATCTTCAACCTTGTGGGTATCGCTGCGACATTGGCACTGATCTTCTGGTTTGTAGATCGTGGACTTCGCCGCAATGCAGCGAACACCACCGAAAAACAGGTTACCACCAGCGAAACGTAGAAAGCGTTTTTAAGGACTATTATCCATGAGTGCGGTAAATGACGAACGGCGTTCTCATGAACCCCGTTCGCGTTTGTTCATTGGTCTTGCCGTAACGACGGCATTTTTGACATTGGGGCTGATCGTGTTTGGCGCGGTTGTGCGCGTCACAGATTCAGGGTTGGGTTGCGGTAATGAGTGGCCTACTTGTCACGGTTCATTGATTCCGCCTGCTGGCAACCTGACAGCGTGGATTGAATGGCTGCATCGCGCGTTCGCGGTGCTCATTGGATTCATGGGTATTGGGATGTTGGTCACTGCGATCACGGCGTATCGCAACCAGCGACGTGGTGTATTGATTGCTACGATGACCGCGGCGGTCTTGTTCGCACTACAAGCGGCATTGGGCGCGCTTACTGTGATTTTCGACGTACAGCCAACCATAGTCACGCTGCATTTAGGTACGGCAATGCTGCTGCTTGGCGCGCTCCTGCTGGCATGTGTGTGGGCACAGTATAAGCCCGTGATTTCGACGGGATATGCGCGTGATCGGTTCACAGTGCTGGCATATCTGACAACTGCGCTGTCGCTGATCATCATCTTGACGGGAGCGTTGGTTCGCGGCAGCGGGGCGACGTTAGCTTGTATCGATTGGCCCCTGTGCAACGGATCGGTCATGCCGTTCGATCAAGGTCCGCTGGCGACTATCCATTGGCTGCATCGCTTAGCGGTGGTGGGGCTTGGTGTCGCATTGGCATTTGTGACCTTCTACGCCTATTCCAGTCGCCAAGTTAAGGCAATTCGCACGCTGTCGCTGCTGTCGCTGCTGTCGTATTTGGCGCAAGCCGGTGTTGGGGCAATGTTTGTGATCAGCGCGGCAGCTCCGGGATGGGGGGCGGCGCATGTGGGCATGGCGGCGCTAACATGGGCGCTGCTAGTGATGTTGAGTACGGTAGAAACGTCGAACAACCTTGTAAACGAGAAGCAAGCGGAGATTCCATGGCAACAACAATCAGAACCAGCCCTCAACCCATGAAGTTGGGGGCGAGGGAACTTCTCCGCGCATATATTGAATTGACGAAAGTTCGGATCGTGCTGCTGCTGGTGTTCACTACGGTAACAGCGATGATCATCGCGGCGGATGGAATTCCGCCGCTCTCGGTTCTGCTGCCGACGATCCTTGGTGGGGCGATGGCAGCGGGTGGCGCAAGCGTGATCAACCAGTATATTGACCGCGATTTGGATGCTCGCATGACACGCACCAGCCGCCGTCCCATTCCTTCAGGACGGATCGCGGCGGTGAACGCGCTGGTGTTTGGATTGGCGCTGGTCACATGGTCGGTATTGGTGCTGGCGTTGTTCGTGAATTGGCTCACGTCGATTCTAGCGTTAGTCGGCGCGATTTACTACGTCATCATCTACACGATTTTGCTGAAGCGCAATACGGTGCTGAATATCTTGATCGGCGGTGGGGCGGGGGCGATTCCGGTATTGGTGGGGTGGTCGGCAGTAACGGGATCGCTCAATTTCGAATCGATGATCCTGTTCGCGATCATTTTCTTCTGGACTCCGCCGCATAGTTGGGCGCTGGCGCTGCTGGTGAACACTGATTATGCCCGTGCAAACGTTCCTATGATGCCCGTTGCGCGCGGCGAAGAAGTGACGCGATTGCAAATTCTGCTGTATTCGATCCAGCTGGTCATCATCAGTCTGCTGCCAACGTTGTTTGGCACCCTAAATGCGATATATCTGGTGTCAGCGGGGGTACTTGGCGGACTGCTATTGTATATGTCTGCCAAACTGATGCGCGAAAAAGATGGGGCGGCGGCTCGGCGGATGTATAAGATGTCTACGTCGTATCTCGCTTTTTTGTTTTTGGCGATGATCCTCGATAAGGTGATTTTGTAATCGTGAATACCCAATTGAACTGGCGTAAACTGGGACTGCCCGTATATATTGTGATCGGGCTGGTCGCGGTGTTTGGCGCGCTGTTCGTGTATGAATTGCTGAGTTTTGACCGAAATTCACAGGATGATTCCGGGCGCGCGATTGAACCCGTGTCTGAAAGTGCATATGTTGCTACAGTGAACACGCTGCTGGAAGACGCGAATCCTACAAACGGCGCAATACTGGTCGAATCATATGGCTGTATTGCCTGTCACCGACTTGGCGCGACCAATAACATCGCGCCATCGTTTGAGGGAATCGCCGCGCGCGCCGCTGATCGCCGCCCACCGATGCCTGCCGCGTCTTACATCTATGAGTCAATCATTCATCCATCGGTGTATGTTGTGGATGGTTACCCTAATTCGATGGTACAGAATTTTGGCAGCCGCATCACAAACCGAGAATTGGGCGATATAATCGCGTACTTGCTCACCTCTGATGCACGATAAAGCAGATCTTCTAAAGGTTAATGAACCTATCTGAGCATTCGGATAGGTTTTTTATTTTTGGAAATCGCCTAACAACTGAGGAATTTCCCAGAAGTTCCGTGTTTTAAGTCAAAATTTTCAAAGAATTGAAGCGTTGTGGTCTCGTCTGTCTGGCATAACGCGCGGGCATTTGCTCTATAATTTGCTCCAACGTTTATTGTGATCGGCACGTGAATTCACGCCGAGTTATTGCTTGGAAACGCCTATGTATCTCGATGCTTTCACGATTTCGGCGCTGGTTGATGAGTTTATGGATACGCTCGTTGGCGGGCGTATTCAAGATTCGGTTGATGTTGACGAGTCGAGCATGGGCTTGGAGATTTACGCCAATCACCGACGACAATACTTGTATTTGAGTGCCGGCAGTCAGCACCCGCGTGTGCATGTCGTCCCCGACAAGCTGCGGCGCGGCACACCAAAACCATCACAGTTGGGTTTGCTGTTTCGTCGCTATGTCGAAGGCGGATCGATTGAGCATGTGAGTCAGCCGGAATGGGAACGGATTCTCCAGTTTGATATTGATGGTCCAGAAGGCGCAGTGAGCATCATTATTGAACCGATGGAACGGCGGGCGAATTTGATTCTGGCACAAAACGGGATTGTGTTGGACTGCGCGCGGCGTGTGGGAGCGAATGAAAATCGTTTCCGAGTGACACTGCCCGCGCACCCCTATGTTTTGCCACCGCCACAAATAGGTAAGGTCGATCCGTCACAGGTGACGCTGGACGACATTGAAGCGATGTTCGCGCAAAACGAAGATCCTAAACGCAAAACGCATCAAGTACTGACAAGCCGGATGTTGGGAATGAGTCCACTCTTGGCGCGAGAGATTGTGTTCCGCGCGGGTGGAGACAGCGAACAAAAATCGGCGCAAGCTAATTCTGAAGCCATCAAACATGCGCTTGATGCGGTGGTGCGTCCGCTGGCGAAGCGGTCTTTCACGCCGGGGATCGTCGAAAATGCGCGTGGTGTCCAAGCCTACAGCGTGTATCCTATCCAACATTTAGAGGGATGGAAAGCGGTTGAGTCGGTCAGCGAGGCGATAACACGTTTTTATACTGCGCCTGTGGGAGAAGATGCATATAACGCGGGCAAACAACCTGTGCGCGAGGCGCTGCAAGAAGCGCTGACGAAATTGTCAGCGAAGTTGGAATCGCTGCGACGGTCACTAAAAGACGAGAGCGAACGCGAAATACTCAAGCAAAGCGGCGAATTGATTCTAGCCTATCAGTATGCGCTCGCGCCCGGTCAAACGGAGCTGCGCGCGCAATATGACACGGATCAGCCAGAAATGGTGGTGAGGATTGATCCCGAACTGTCGCCGTTAGAAAACGCACAAAAGTATTTTGACAAATACAACCGCGCCAAACGCGCGCTTGATGATGTGCCAGATTTGATCGAATCGACGGAAGCTGATCTCGCGTGGTTGAAGCAGTTGGAAACTGATCTCGAATTGGCGGCGAATTGGCCCGAAATCGACGAAGTTCAACAGGCGTTACAATCGCGCGGGTATTGGCGCGGAAAACCTGTCGCGAAGATTGCCGGGGGGAACAAAAGCGCGCCGTTGAAGCTGATAACGAAAGACAATTTCGTAATCTGGGTAGGGCGCAACAGCCGCCAGAACGAGATCGTCACGTTTGAACGGGGAAGCCCAATGGACACTTGGCTGCACGCGCGGGGGGGGCCCGGCGCACATGTAATCATCAAGTTTGATGGGCGAGCAATACCGGATAATGTGCTAGATCAAGCTGCGGCGCTGGCGGCATATTACAGCGCAAATAAGAATGAAGCCCGTGTGATTGTCGATGTAACCGAACGGCGGCATGTTCGTAAGCTCAAAGGGGGGGCAGTAGGTATGGTTACCTATCGTAACGAGATCACACGCACGGTACAGCCCCGCAGCGAACACGAGTTTGAGAAGTAATGTACATTGGGGAAAGGGATCGTCATGATTGATCAACCGCTTCGACCTCCACTGAATAAGCCAGTAACCTTAAAAGATTATGATCCTGATTACACGGGAGGGGTCACCAAAGATGCGGCGCGGCAAGAACTCGATAAACTACAAGTCGAGATAGCGCTGCGTCAAGAAATGCTATATGCACAAGGAAAATTCGCTCTGTTGATCGTGCTGCAAGGCATGGATACGAGTGGTAAAGATGGCACAGTTAAGAAGGTGTTTGAAGAAGTGAATCCGCTGGGTGTGCGTGTTGCCAGCTTCAAAACCCCGACTCCGCTCGAACTTTCGCATGATTTTCTGTGGCGCATCCATCAACAAACACCGCCGAAAGGATATATCGGCATTTTCAACCGCAGTCATTACGAAGATGTGCTGATTGTGCGCGTAGAAAATCTCGTTCCGCAAGCGGTTTGGGAACAGCGGTATGAGCAAATCAATCAGTTCGAGGCGATGCTTTCGGCGAATGGCACACGCATTCTAAAATTCTTCCTGCATATTAGCAAAGCGGAACAGAAAAAACGCCTGCAAGAACGGCTGGATGATCCTGAAAAGCATTGGAAGTTCTCGTTGGGAGATTTGCCTGTACGAGCCAAATGGGATGAGTATATGCGTGCTTATGAAGCCGTATTGACGCGATGCAACACAGAAGCCGCGCCGTGGCATATCATCCCTGCAAATTACAAGTGGTATCGTGATTTGGTGATTTCGCGAACGATTGTGAATGTGATGAAGGAACTGCCGCTGGCATTCCCGCCGCCAGAACATGATTTATCAAATGTGGTAATCCCGGACTAACGATCAGCTTGAAGGGCACGATGAGCCGCTTCGAGTACGCGCGAGACGGAGATTTCGCGCACACAGGGATGATTTGCAGGATCATCTGTACCCCAATCAAGGACGCGGCAGGGACGACAGCCGATGCTGCTGTACAACACTTGATGTAATTCCGAATTACCCCACGTGCCGTATTCAACCGGATCTGCCGGACCGAACAGTGTAACTGTTGGCGTGCTGACGGCGGCGGCGAGATGTAAAGGTCCGCTGTCGGTACCCAGCACTAAATCAGCGCGTTCGTAAAGTGCCGCAAGCGCACTTATGCCTGCATCGCCAACCAGCAAACACGCGCGGTGACGCATACGCGCAGCGATGTTTTCCACCAATGTGATTTCGCTGTCGCCACCCGTGAACACAATCGCCGCATCGCGCTGGTCTGCGAGCGTATCCGCGATGATACTCCATTTTTCATCATCCCAGCGCTTGACCCACGTTCCCGCGCCGGGATGAATGGCAATCACACACTGCTTGGGTGAAATTCCCCATTCACTGAGATAACCTTTTACCCATGCGCGGTCAATTTCGGTGACGGGAAAGCGTAAACGCAAATTGGCGGCGGCGGAGTCGTCTAGATTTGCAAGTTTGCAGACTAAGCGCGCATTTTGCATGACGACATGTTCACGGTGATGTTCGAGTGCATGAGTGAGAAATGGGCGCACATCGGGGAGGTTATAGCCGATGCGTTTGGGGATGCCTGCCGCATGTGCCAGCAGCGCCCCCCACCAATGATCTGGACGGAAAATAATCGCACTGTGATAGCCAATTAAGCGGAGATGTCGAGCGGAACGGGCAACGAGGTCATAGGGTGAACGTAAGTTCAAGTTTGGCGTGCGACTAAAACCGGGAAAAGGCAGTGTGAGCACATGATCGATTTCGTCATAACTGCTCAAGATGTTTGCCGACCATCCGCCAACGAGCGCGTGGATCTCCGCATTCGGGAAATGGGCGCGCAATAATTGAATGGCTGGAGTCGTGAGCAGGACATCGCCTAAGTAGTCAGGGCGAATCAACAAGATACGCTCAACATCACGTGGGCGGGTAGAGGGTACGGGCAGCATCGCCGCACCATAAAGCATCGCCCGCCGCACTTGATGTTTTAGCGGCAGTTTGTGGAAGGCTTCTGCCATCGCTTTATTGCGAAGTACCAGCGCCTCTCTATCCAAGCCCGATCTCCCGATAGGTGTTAAGCAGCGATGGGATGAGCGCTGACCAATCATAGTACTGTTTGACTGCGCGCTGCGCTGCGGTGCCGAGCGCATTTCGGGCGGTAACATCTTTGAGTAAGTCGCAGACTGCGCGCGCCATATCTTCAGCGGTGTCAGCAATACAAATGGCTTGGCGGACAGGCTCAGAAAGCCCGCTGGCGGCAATCGAGGTAGCGACAATCGCGCATCCTGCTGCCATTGCTTCGAGAATTTTTAGGCGTGTGCCACTGCCCATTCGCAGCGGAGCGACATATACGCTTGCTGCATGGAGATAGGGCTGCACATCAGGAACCCAACCTGTAACTTCGATGTTGTCTTTTTCACGTAAGCCTTGCAAACTGGCATGAGGCTTTTGCCCGACAATATAAAGGCGTGTATCGCCGCAGTCGGCGTGAATGAGAGGGAGAACATCGTCTGTGAACCAGAGGGCAGCATCGACATTGGGGCGATAATCCATTTTGCCTGTGAACACCAGCACCCGTTCGCCAAGATCAAGTTTTTGTGGGTGTTCATCATAGTTTTCGGTAAAGATGCCGTTCGGCACGACATAGATTTTACCATCACGGCGAAATGGTTTCAGTGACTCGGCATCTTCAGGCGATACGGCAATCACGGTGTCGGCGGTTTCGCAAATGTGACGCTCAAATCTCGCGATACGCCCGGCTTGAATGGTTGAGTAGATGGCAGCGGGCAGCCGACGTGGATTGCGTGTTTCAATTTTCGCGATGATGCGCTGGAGCGCGGCTTCGGCATTGAATGAGTCGTAGATGAGGTGCGTTTTTAATCTATGTTGACGGACAATTTCGCGCGCGAATGGCAAATAAATCGCCATTTCAATGCCTTCAAACTGCACAACATCGAATGCGCTGCTGGTAAGGAGGACACGCAATTTGTCGCGCATGACATCGCTGGAAAGCCGTCCGGCAATATCTGGCTTTGTCGTCAAAATTAAGTCACGGATGCGGTGGGTCCGTGTGCGATGTGGCATAGGGATAGTTTCAATACGTTGGCAGTAGTCCGCCAATGGGGTTGTGCGCGGATCATTGTCTGTCGGATCGCAGAAACTCAAGAGAACGACGGAATGCCCGTTTTCGTGAAGCCCACGCAAAATGCCAAGTGCGCGCAGTGCGCCGCCCTGCTGCGGCGGGTGGGGTAAACCCGATGTAAGCATCAAAATTCGCATGTGAAACCATACTACCTTGTATTCATGACTGTGTGATATGCGTCTAGCGCGATGCGCGCTGTCCGCTCCCATGTAAAGATTTTCGCGCGCTCTAATCCGCGCGCACGCATGGTTGTTCGCCATACGTCGTCAGTTAGAGCATGGTGAAGTGCATCTGCAATCGCCGCCTGATCATCTGGGTTCACCGTATGCCCTACGTCCCCAACAACTTCTGGCAGCGAGGATCGGCTGCTGACAACGGTGATAGTTCCGCACGCCATCGCTTCTAATGGCGGCAATCCAAAGCCTTCATAATGTGAGGGCATAACCAACACACTCGCGGCATTGTATACTGCGGGAAGTGATTCATGAGCGACGTTTTCTCGCCACAAAATGTGATCGCGTAATCCTGATGCTTCGATGTGTGCCATTGTTTCTTCAAACATCCAGCCGCGTTTGCCGACCAGCACCAACGGCGGCGCATCTTTCCAACGCGCGCGAAGCAGTTGATAAGCATTGATGAGTCCGGCGATGTTTTTGCGTGGCTCGAATGTGCCAACGAACAGAATAAAGGTGGGCGGCAGTTCGAGTTCGCACCTTGTGCGTTCGACCACGTCGATGGGAAGCGGACGAAATGTGCTGTCAACGCCGCACCACTGCACGCTAATTTTGTCTGCCGGTACACCCAGTAACTGCACAATATCACGTTTGCTGGCTTTGCTTAACGTGAGAATATGATCTGCTTGATTGACTGCTGCGCGGATTTGATCGTTGTAGTAGCGGCGGCTATCGCGCGTGAGAAACTGCGGATAGTGCAAAAAGGTCAAGTCATGCACGCTGATCACATAACGTTTTGCGCCCCACAACGGCGGGATGTAATCTGTGGAATGCAGTACATCTAACCGTAAACGCGTGAGTTCGACTGCCAGCGCCAGCCGTTCGATGCGATTGTGTGAGGGTGTCCACAAGTTGAAACGACGAAAGCGCGGTGAGAGATTTTCTCGCGCTTTGCGACTGTGCAAAATAGTGTATTGATGAGTTGTGTCGAGGACTTCGAGCGCCTTGATCATCTCACGGATATAGGTGCTGATGCCGCCGACGCGGTAGTAGGTGAGCCGTGCGTCGATTCCAATGTGCATAATGTGTCACAGTATAGCCGCGTTGACGTGGTGTTTCTAGAGCATTGTGTGCTGATGAAAACGGATTGGTTACAGCCAGCGAGCAATGATTTGTTGAAGTTCGCCGCGCTCAAATAGACGCTTGATGGACTCGTTTAGAACGGTGACACGGGCGGGGTAATCTGCGCGGACAGCGGCGGCGTAGAGCAGATCGGTCACTTGAGCTTGCTGTATTGTCCATTCCGCATGATCGCGCGCATAAAGTCCCGCGCTAATCGCATCAACAAGCGCTGCGTCTGCATCGCCCAGCCGAACCGCATCCAATGCGTAAGACTCTAATTCATAGGGCTGACTTACAAATGGGCGAATCCGACGCAGCCAACGATTTACTTCGGTATGCGCGGTTGAGCCATATTCATATGCTAACCGGAGTCCAGCAAGGTCACGCATTGACAAAATTGGGCTGTCATGAGGGCTGACTAACACTAAGCCCGCGTTGAAATATGGATTGGTGTAGATCACGCGGTCAAGGCGGGAAACTTCAATGGGGAGCGCGGAGATGAGTACATCAACTTGATCGGTGATAAGCGCGTCGTACAACCCGTCGAAGCCGAGCGCGACGAGCCGCACAGGAATGCCAAGATCGTTGCCAATTGCCCACGCGAGGTCGATGTCTAAGCCTTGAATATCGTCGCCTATGTAAAATGCAAATGGCGCGTAACTTGGATCAACGCCAACGCGGATTTGACCTGAGGGGAACAATTCCGCGAGACTTGGGGGACGGGGGGTGATGAGCAGGGTCGTCGCTGCGATGATGCCAGTGATGACAAGAAATGCGATCAACCATTGGGTGCGGGCAGCCATAAGTCCTCAACTTGGGAGATACCACGCGCATAGTTCTGCACGGCATAGTAAATGGGCTTGCGCTGAAAATCGACGCTGATGAGGGTGAAGTAGTCAGTGTAGTTGAATGTGGGGGCGGGAGTGCGAAATACCCATAGGCACAATGTTTCCAGCCAGTTTTGGTCGGCTGCCCATTCGAGCGCATCGATGGTATAGGCAATACGCTGTGAAGGAGTGACAGCTCGTGACCATCGTGGGCTGTCATTCCAACCTGTTTCAGTGATGTAGACATGCGTATCCGCATCGTTGTAGCGCATCATGATGTCACGGAGAAGTTCGGCACGGCGAAAATTGAGCGCGTCGGGCGCGGGTAGTTGGTCAGCAGGATGTTCAAAGCCATAGGTATGCACCGCGAGCGCGTCGAAGTAATTTGCCGCACCTGCTTGATAGATCGCTTCTAAATAGAGCAAATCGTTGAGTCCGTTGGGGCTTCCCGGCGGTTCAAGGGTAGGAGCAAGGGGAGCGGCAAGAACGATTACATTGGGATTGGCAGCGTGCGCGGCGGAATAAACCACACGAAGGAGATCGACATAGCCAGCGGGATTGACAAATTGATACCCCCACTCGAAGGCGAGGTTTGGTTCATTCCAGATGATGATGTGGTCGATAACACCGGCGTAGCGGGCGGCGAAATCCGCGATGAACTGTGTGAACTCATTGTAGGCGGCGGGTGGCAGCGTGTTGAGCGTGGTAAATTCACCTTCACGCTGCGGGCGCGCCCATGCGGGAACAAGTCCCATCCGCGCGATGATGCGTATCCCTTGATTACGCGCGTGACGCACGATGCGGTCAGCGTTTACCCAGTCGTATTGGTCATGGTTGGATTCAATGTATGCCCAAGGAAAAAATTCGACAATTGTAGGCGCACCCATCTCACGGACAGCGACCAATGTGCGCTGAATTTTCCACTCATCCACTTCGTCAATCAAGCGAGTGTGTACGCAGACATGCGGATGCTGTGTCTCAACGGTATGGGGTATATCGAGTAAGGGGCGCGGCGGGGCAGGGATGATGGCGGTGAGCAAGGTGTACGCGATGACAGCGCGGACGATCCATGCTGCGGCACAGCGAATAATGGCTGGCTTGATGTGTGATAGACGATCAATCACGCGAATGAGCAACGCAAAGCTCCCTTTTGCCAGATAATAGAGACGCATTTTCGCTCATGAAAGCGGAAGGGGTCAAGATGGTGCGTGTATTCAGGTGGATAGCTGTCAGTATCGCGGTCTGGTCGGTTGTGATTGTGGTTTTCGCACAAACACCCACACCATCAACGCGCTATACACCAGAACGTTGGCGGTTGATTCGTCCCGGTTTGGAGTATGGCATCTATCTGCCGCTTGACAGCACCGCATCTGTGATTGTGACACGGATTGATCCTGATTTGTTCGTTTTTCGCACGCATTATCGCCCAGATGATCCGCTGGATGGGGCAGGATGGGCAGCAGAAATCCCATGTGCTCCGGTGATCGTGAATGGGAATTTTTTCAACCCTGACAACAGCGCGCGCGGATTGGTGATCGCTGATGAGAAAATAGTGGATGATGAAGCGTTCAAGGATTTTGGCGGTTTGATGCAAGTTGATGAAACGGGTGCTGTGCGGGTACGCTCAACCATTCATGAACCGTATGAGGGTGAATCACTTTTACAGGCAGTACAGGGGTTTCCAGTGCTGATTTACGATGGGGATGCACTGTATCGGGGCGGTGGAAACGATCAACCGGCGCGGCGGACGGTGATCGGTCAGGATCGAGCGGGGAGAATACTGTTGATCACTGTGACGGATACGGGGATGTATTTGGATATTCTGGCGGAATATTTGGCGCGCACGGATTTAAGGATTGAGATTGCGGTGAATTTTGACGGCGGGACATCAACCTTGTTGAAGCTCGATTCGCCATATGGGAATTTGTTCATGGTACAACCCGCGAATGCAATTCCGGCGGTAGTAGCGATATATGCGAGGGAACGGGGTGGGGTATGTGCGCCAGACAGCTTAGTGTGTGAGTGTGCGGCAATAGATGTTTGAAAACTTGAAGAAGATTTGTTGGCAATAGTGACAAGAAACTTCATAGAGAGACTGCTCTCTGCTTCGGGTACATGTAATAACGCGGCGCTGTCCATCGACACCACTGTGATTGGTTTTCAAGTGCGACTTGGACTGCTGGATTGAGTATTGAAGATAATTGGGCAGCGATCTTTCGCTTGAATGGGGTGAAGTTTGATGTGTTTTAATCGGCGTGATGGAGCAGGAGATGTTGTTAAGTATGCCCCCAGCAGGAATTGAACCTGCGCCTTCGCCTCCGGAGGGCGACACTCTATCCGCTGAGCTATGGGGGCGAATAGATATTCGCATCGTAGCATAGAAGCCCTGAACACGCAAGAGGATGGACACAGACGGCTGTGGCAACCTACCGAAATCTCCTCCATCGAATTCGAGTTAGGAAAGGTTATACGCTAGTTCTTCGATCCTCAAATTGCGGGGAATAGTGTTCAGTATATACAAATAAATAGAAAAGAATGGGCTTGATGATAAGTGGGCTTGTGTAAGCGTCGGGTAGGCGTACATCAAAGACTCTGGTATTTCTCCACGAAATACGTTACTGTGCAGCCGAATATGTTACAAAATGAGCAAGGTGAATCAAGGTGAACCAATTGATCACTCGCTTCTTCATATGCGGCACACTGCTGTTGGTGCTGATTTTAGCCTCAGCTTGCAGCGTGTTAGGCGGTCAAAATGAGATATCTACGGGGGTCGCGCAGATGACACCTGTGGAGGCGGAAAGCACCGCCCTCATTGCCACTATGGAAGCGCAGGGAACGCAAGTCGCACAGACCGCAGTGGCAGCAGAAACATACATCGTGCAGATGGAAGGAATCAATCAGCAACTGCTGCTGACGATGCGGGCTGTAATTCCGCCTACGCAGCAGATTGTTCAAACCAGCGGCGAAGTTATCGAGGGAATGAACGAACCCATCGGTGTACCATCTGTCGGAACACCTGACGGAAGCAGCAGCATGAGTTTAGGTGGATCAGCGGTGATTGGCGGCACGCAGTTTGTTCAAATTAGCACTGCGCGTGGGGTCAGTGAGGTGGATGGATGCGCGTTGGATACGACAACGACGTTTATGTCCAATGAATCATTTATTTACATCACTGCGCGTGCGTATAACATCAGCGCTGGGGCAGTCATGAGTGCAGCATGGTCTTACAATGGTGCGGTTGTGTATGCGCTCGATTCGTTCACAGTTGAGCAGAACGATGATGATTTCTGTCTATGGTTCTACATTGATCCGGCTTCAGTACCCTTTAGTGTGGGGCAATGGTCGGTTCAACTGCTGATGAATGGAACGCCTGTTGGACAACCCGTTAATTTTGTCATTGAAGAAGCGATGTAGGTGGACGTTTTAGGTTGAGAAGTAGCCCATTGAATCGCTTCGTGATACGATAGCGGCTGGTTTTTACGATAGAGAAACGAACGGGTAGGGATGCCCCTTGAAGCATAGGTTGTGGATTGCCGCCATACTTGGTTTGCTCATTCTCACGATGTTCGGCGTGTTTTCGGCTTCGATGCAGCAAGCAGCCCAAGTCGCGACTGCGACACCCCCCTTTAGCTATGTGAACCGTGACAATATCTATGTGCGCGGTGGACCGTCAGAGTTTTACCAACCTGTCGGGTCACTGCGGCGCGGGGATCGCTTGCAGCCATTAAGTCGAAATGCAGAAGCAACATGGGTGTTGATCGCTTATTATCGCGGTTACGGTTGGGTCAGGCGCGATTTGGGGGTGTGGTTTGAAAATATCGACGCGCTCCCTGAAATTGATCCAGAAAACTTAACACCGACTCCCAGCCAGCCGGAAACATTTGTTAATCCAGTTGTGCCAACCAGTACGCCGGAAGGTAATTGGATCAATACCAGTTCGCTAGGGGCATTTGTGAGAACGGGTCCGGGATTGCGTTATCCAGTTTATGGAGAACTGCCCGCTGGCACACTGGTTGAACCCGTAGGGCGAAACATAGATACGAGCTGGGTGCTGATCCGTATGCGAAGCGGTTTTGCATGGATCAATCGCCGGCTCGTTCATTGGGTGACAGATTTGGAGTCGCTGCCCGTGCTGCAAGTGAACGCACTCACGCCGTCCGCGACGTTTACACAGACAGATACCCCAACTCAAACGCCAACACCGACTGTCACGCCAACGGTGACCGACACGGCCACAAACACAGCGACTTTCACTGCCACTGCAAGTGCGACTTCCACGAGTACGGAAACACTTACCTCAACCGCCACAGAAACCGCATCGCCTACTTTTACGGCGACGGACACGTCAACGATAATCCCAAGCGCGAGTGCTACACTCAGCAGCACCCCTACATCGACGGCAACGGACACAGCAAATCCGACTCAAACTGCCACGCCCTCACCAACGAATACAGTCACTGCTTCGCAGACGTATACTGCTGTTCCAGAATCTTCTGCGAATACGCCAACTGAAACGAGTCCAGCGGCGATTGTACTTCCCACATACACAACTGCGCCTAGCGACACACCCACCTCAACTTTCACGGGCGCTTCTACCGTCACACAAAGCGCAACGGTGACAAATACTGCTGAAGCAACGGCAACGTCGTCTGCTACCGCGAGCGTGACGAACACAAGGACTGCTGCCGCTACGACGGGCATTCCGCCGGCAGAGACAAGCACGCCGACTGCAACAGCGACGATGGTGGCAAGTTCCACGCAAACCGCGCAAATTGGGGTTCCGAGTGTAAGCGCAACCTCGACACTGGCATCTGCTGTAACCGATGGCGGCGAACCCGCAGCGCAGCCGCCAACACCTTCAGAACTGCCTATCGAGGCGCTGGTGGGCGGTGGCGCGCTGCTGTTAGTGCTGGGGTATGCTGCGCTCTATTGGCGCGGTTTAGGGGCTTTAGAGCGCTATCAAAGCGGATTCATTATCGAACGCTGCCCTGCATGTGGTCGAGGTCACTTAGAAGTTGAGACACATCAAACGCGCGTTATGGGTGTACCGCGTGCGCGATACACCGTCCGCTGCGATAATTGCCGTTCCGTACTTCGTTCTGCCGGACAGCGTCAGTGGCGCTATGCGGTGGATCGGATGGCGAATCCGGCGCTGTTTGACCAATACAACAATAAGACTGTCGATGAAGAAACGTTGAAATCATTAGCGAACGGTGAAGGCGCGGGCAAACCAGCGCCTAAGCCTCATGTGCGTCCCCCCACCACGCCGCCGACGTTTATCGATATTGAAGGCGAACTTCAGCAAGATGACGAGAACAATCCATGACGACATCAGAAGTATCTGTCGACGCAAGCGGACATAAACTTGTTGAATGTGTTCCGAATTTCAGTGAGGGGCGCAGACCAGACGTGATGCAAGCATTGGTAAACGCGATCTTGACAGCACCTGTGCATGTAATTGACACACACGCGGATGCTGACCACAACCGGATGGTCGTCACATTCGTGGGCGAACCAGAAGCGGTACTAGAAGCGGCGTTTAGCGGCGCGCAAGCGGCTTCGGTGTTGATTAACCTTGAGGAACACAGCGGTGTGCATCCCCGTATTGGGGCGACGGATGTAATCCCATTTATCCCACTACGAAATGTCAGTTATGACGAGTGTATCGTATTAGCTCGTCGTTTGGGACAGCGGATTGCGGATGAATTAACTATCCCTGTGTATTTGTATGAAAAAGCGGCTGTTCGCCCCGAACGGGTCGATCTCGCAAATGTGAGGAAATGGGGTTACGAATGGTTGAAAACCGCCATCCAAAGCGAGGCGGAGTATGAACCTGACTTTGGAAACAGGGTTTTGACAGGTGCTGGCGCGACGGCTGTGGGTGTGCGTTCACCATTGATTGCTTTCAACGTATACTTAGACACTGCCGATGTGGAAACTGCCAAAGCCATCGCGCGTGGAATTCGTGCATCGAATGGCGGATTACCCGCTGTGAAAGCAATAGGTGTGTTAGTAGGCGGCAAAGCACAAGTGTCAATTAACCTGACGGATTATCGCGTCACGTCGTTATATACTTTGATGAACGCGGTGCGCTCGATAGCGCAGCAGCTTGGAGTGGATGTATCAAATTCCGAATTGGTTGGGCTTGTGCCCCAATCGGCGTTGATTGATTATGCAATTGCCAGCTTAGGGCTGCCACAAACCGCCCGGGAACAAGTGCTGGAAAAACGACTCGGCGCGGCGACAAGCGATTACCGTGAACCGGATTTTGGCAGCAAGATGTTTGAATAGCAGTTCGAATAGTTGATAGGTGTCCAGAATTTGATGAATGTCAGTCTCGC
Organism: Anaerolineae bacterium; assembly: GCA_034434595.1. GTDB lineage: Bacteria > Chloroflexota > Anaerolineae > Aggregatilineales > Phototrophicaceae > Flexifilum. The sequence continues at coordinate 53,946 of DAOTZD010000006.1, read as the reverse complement.
ACGCCCGATTATGGGCGTTCTTCTACTTGCGGGGGTGTTCGGTGCGTCTGCATGTCGCCCAATGTCTCAACAAGCCTTTGCAGTGACGCTTCCCGCGACACAAGTTGGTGATTTCAGCGGCGCAACGCCCATTGAAGTTCAAGCACAAATGAGTCAACAATCTAACGCGCAGTTTCAAACGGTCAGTTATTCGCTGAACGCCAGCGACTCTTTCCCATCGCAGGTCGATGATACAGCATCAGGGGTGGCACAAATCCAGATTCCAACGAATGTTCCCACCGCGACGGAAACCCCGATTGTGCGACTGCCACCATCGGCAACGCCACGCCCAACAAATACGAACTCGCCAACGGCTTCCGCGACAGCGACAAATACAACCGAGTTTATTCTGGCGACAAATACACCGCGCACATCGGGCACGTCATTACCGACTCTCCCGCCAATCGCGTTAGCGTTGGGTGGTGGATTGGATGAAAATGGAACACCATTTCCAACATGGACTCCACCAGCATCTGATCCGTCCACCATGATCGCGGATCACTATTACTTTGGTCGCCCAATTGCAGATGGCGGAGTCAATTGGGTAGATCGGACGTATCCATATGGCGGTACATCGGGTGGACGACTTTCGACGCACAGCGGCGTAGAATTTGTCAATCCGAGTGGAACGCCGGTACTTTCGGTAGAATCAGGGACGGTGTTTTACGCTGGAGACGATGCTTCAACGGTGTTTGGTCCCTATGCGAACTATTATGGCTACGTGATCGTTATTCAGCATAATGTAACTACGTTTGATGGTCAGCCGGTGTTTTCGTTGTATGGACATTTGAGTCAAGTTGATGTGCAGACGGGACAGCCGGTAAGTCGTGGAGAAGCTATAGGGTACGTCGGCGCTTCAGGAATTGCGATGGGACCCCATTTGCATTTTGAGGTGCGTGTGGGGAGTCCGTATGATTTTAACTCCACGCGCAATCCTGAGCTGTGGATTCGCCCGTATCCACGCTATGGCACGCTGGCAGGGCGTGTCACCGATTCAGGAGGCAATATGCTGCCTAGTGTGACTATCCGTGTGGAATCGACGCGTATTTCTCGCTATGCGTTTAGCTATGCTGGAGCGCCAGCGAACTCTGATACGCAGTTTGGAGAGAACTATACGCTTGGCGATTTGCCCGCAGATTACTATCTCGTCACGGTGGGGGAAAACGGGCGGGTGCGTTTTCGACAGGTGGTGTATGTGTTCCCCAACCGCACAACGTGGTTGAATATCACGCTCAACTAGCGCTATGGTGGAGCAGGATTCAACACCCGAAGTCATGCGACTTCGGGTGTTTTTTTGAGGAAGTAGTCGTTAGTAGAGCTTGAAGGCAAAGGTCACGATACTGTCGGAGATGGCATCGACACGCATGACCCCGCGATTGCCATCAGCGGTGATGATGCCGATGAGCATTCCGAGATTCAGTTCAGTGCGCGGAATATTGTCGCGTGTGATGGCTGCCGGATTGATCAGGTCATAATGGATAGCATTGATGTCCGTACCGGGAAGGATGGCGATCTTTGCCCCCCCAAGCACGTCCAAGCCAACGCCGCCGTCGGAATTCCAATTCGCATCTCCTTGAACTGCATCGCCTTCAAGGTCGATGGTATCACCAAGATTGAGCGTGGCACTGCTCTGACGGCGAGGTGTACGATCAATCGAATAGCTGAGGACGAAAGCATTGTTGGTTTCGCCCACTGCGCCCTCAATTACTTGATTGTTGGCATCCGCAATCAGCGTGGTGGCGTAAGCGCCTGTGTTCGTCAGCGTACCCGTCAAACTAATGAGTAAACTTTGGCTGGGCGCAAGACCGGGGACAACAGTTTGCGCGACAATGTTGTTTGGCGGGAATGTTCCCGCTACTGTAAACGCACCCGCAGGTGAAGCCCCCGCATTACGAACGGTGACGGTGACGTTAAAGGTCGCGCCGGGAATCACTGGTGAGGGAATCATAACCGCGCCATCGATAACAATGTCAGCTTCTGGAGCGCGCGTTGGGGTGGGGGTAACACCGATTGTTGGCGTAGGTGGTGGATTGATAATTGGTACGGTGTCCAAATTGCCGACAACTTCGAGTAAATAGGTCGCCAACCACCCTTGTAGACCACGATAATCGATTACGACCCATGTGTTATCGGCTGTAGCGCCGATAACACGCGCTTGTTCACCTTCGTTCAACTGACCGAGAATATCATAGTTCAAACCGGGACCCGAACGCACATTTTGCCGTTGATTTAGCACTGTGATCACCACTCCATCGATGGTTGGAGTTGGCGCGGGAGTATCTGTCGAGTCGGGAGATATAACCAGAGGTTGATCTGGTGGTAGGCGAACGTCACCGTTAAAACGCGCGCGCACTTCCGGCGCACCGAATTCACCGAGGCGTGTGACAACTGTGTTGCGATTGGTTTCTCCGCCACTTAACCCGAAGGGATCGAGAATGCCCTGCACGCCGGGAAAATTCGTTGTCGCAGCGATGTTGTCGCGCAGTTCTCCGGGAGATTCGAGGGCGAAGGCGATCAAATTGATGGAGTCAAAAGCTGCGACTTCAATAGGGCCGGGCAATGCACCGAGTGTGCGAATATAGGCGTTCAAGAAATCGACTGATGCTTGATCGACCCCCGTGTATGACCACGAGGTTGCGCTCAAAATGCCTTCAAGCTGTTCTAGTGGGATAAAGCCGCGGAAGTTGGGGTCATTGGGTTGATTATAGGCAAACAATCCCTGCCACCCCCCATCACGCAAATTGATGTAAAGCGAGCCTGCAAGTGCCGGACTTCCAAATACAGCTAGAACATCGGGGTCCACGTTAATAAGTTCATCGGTGAGCGCAGTTAGGTCGGCTGGATCACGGAGCAGCGCCGATCCTGTTGGCGCACCAAGACTGCTTGCCGCCGCTTGAAACCCGATCACGCTTGCCGTGCTGGCAACATCCAATTGGACGGTGATGATTTCCGTTAGCCCAAAATCTTCGATGATATAGCGTGCTAGTGCGCGCCCAAGCACGGCTTCTGCGGGGCGTGTGCGGAATATACGTCCACTGGTATCGGATGTGAGCAAAGTATCATCGGTTGCCGGGGTCAAAATTGGGACATTGAGGCTTTGCAAGGCTTCTAGTCCGTTCAACATGACTTCATTGGCAGCAGGTCCAAGCACAGCAACTACACCCGCCGCGCGCAAATTTTCAACCGCGCCGTCGATTCCAGCTTGAAAGGTTAGTGGCTCAATCGCAAGCGCAAGGCGGTACGATACGCCATCAACGCCAGTGACACCACCACTGTTGTTGATCTCTTCGACGGCGAGGCGTGCGCCATTCGCAACCGCGCCTAGCGGGTCATCGATAACGCCAATAGTAAATGTGGGAACATCTTGTGAGAGCGCAGCGCTGAACATTAACAGCGTTATACCCAGCACGATAAAGAAGGCAAGAACTGCTTTGGACAGCATAGAACACCTCTTTTCAAAAAGGTTGCCAGTCAAGACTGTACAACCATAGGATACTGTTTGTTTGAAATTTCAGCAGAGATTGAGGCGAATGTCATGTGCCGGATGGATTATTGTGTCGGGTGCTATCTGCCTTGATTTTCATATGGGCTATGACTATACTCCCACTTCATCCGCGATGCGCTAAAACAGGTTTAGCACGAGAAATCGCGATGTGACACATTCTGTGTTTGAATGCGGCGCATCGGATATGTACGTATTTTCTGGCGCATGCACGCAGGCTTATCAAACCATGCAATTCGATGGGATTGTTTTGAGAACTTGGCTATAGGAGCTTGCAATGGCTGACCCCACGTATTTGACCGCAGAAGGCGCGGAAGAATTACGCCGCGAACTCGATACGCTCATCAATGTTCGCCGTCCAGAATTAGCGCAAAAGCTTGCTGAAGCGGTTGCACAGGGCGACTTGAAAGAAAATGCCGACTATCACGATGCGAAAGAACAGCAGGCGTTTACCGAGGGAAGAATTCAATATTTAGAGAATATTCTACGGGCAGCGGTGATTATCACCAACACAGGAACATCGGATGTGGTTGGTTTGGGTACGTCAGTGACTATCCGTGAAGAAGGCGGCGACGAAGACGAAACCTATGTCATCGTTGGTGCGGCGGAAGCAAATCCCGCTGAAGGTAAAATTTCCAACCTTAGCCCGATTGGATCGGCACTGTTGGGAAAGAAAAAGGGTGACAAAGTGAGCGTGAAAACACCGGCTGGCGAGATTGTATTTAAGATTAAAACGGTGAAATAATTTCCAACACCCAGTCACCAAAATAAACCCCGTCCTTGAAGGACGGGGTTTATTTTAATTGACCGGCGTGAAATCTCCTGTACCGCCGAATGGATCATCATCGACTCGCGGGCGTGCGGGTGGCGTTGATGCAGGTGGCATCGGAGGTCGAGATTGAGGCGCAGACGGAATACTCGGTGACGACGCAGGTGGCATTGAAGGGGGCTGTGAATACTGCGGCGGATTGGTGGGCGGCATTTGTGGTGGGTTTTGCGGCGGCAAGGGGGTATAGGAAGCTTGAACAGGCTGTGCCGCGATAACAGGCGCGGGAGTCGCTGAAATGGGCGTACCGGCATCTTTGCGCCACGCTGCAAGTTCAACAGTGATACGTTGGAAATAGCTGTTGGGAGGCAGAGGTCCTGTGCCGTATTCCAATTCGACGACACGCGCGGTCATTCGCAGAGTCGCAGTTTCAAGTGTGACCGTTGCGCCGGGCTGCGCGACCACTAGATCGCCACGCGGCTCAAGCCGCGAACGAAGCGCGGGATCGTTCATGGCGTGAGGCGATACCAGTACTTTGGTGATTGTTTGCTGGAAATCGTCTTTATCGAACAGCCACACTTCAGCGGCGGTGGTTCGTTCGGGTTCGCCTACACCGATGCTTTCCGACGCACTGACACCGCATTCACCCAAGAAACGCCCGCTTGTGTCTTCGATGCTGTATGAAAAGTCATACGATCCCATACCGAGCGTGTAGCTGGACATTTTCTGAAAGATCGGTGGACCGAGATTGCTGGTGGTAAAGTCCGTCTTTTGCGTTTCAGCAGCTTTTTGTGCAGCAACCTGAGCACGCATTGCCGCAACCTGCTCACTTACTTTTTCGCCCCGCATACGCTTGATCAGCGGTTCAACGAGGTTAGGATAAATAAACATGCCGTAGACAATCGCCACGATACTGCCGAGGATGACAAGCAAAATAGGTCCGGCAATCCATGGAATGAGGCTTTGTACGGTGTTAGGCTGGGGAGCAGAGGCAGCATTTGCTTGTGCGCTATCAGCATATGGCTGAATTGCAGCAAGTCGCTGCTGTTCTTCTGGGGTGGATGCAGACGCGGTTAGGCGAGCCACGGTCTCTGACGGATTATCAATACGGCTGAGTAAGTCGATGATGAGTCCGCTGACATCTGCATTGGCAACCGCGTTACGGTCCGCCAGCATTTTGACCCATTCATCCTGCCAACTTTGGTGGAGGGTGCTGGGGTCAGCATCATAATAGACGGTTGGGAACAGGGCATACGCCACGATAAGCCCTAACAGGAAACCGCCAACCAGCAGGGCAAGCGTTTTCGTCGAAGGGATGTATGGCTTGAGCAGAATCTTGTAGATGCCGTTGTAACTGTCCTGCAAGAATTTAATCATTATCAAGCGCCTTTGCTGGTTAAAGCACCTGTCAGGTGAAGCATGTGCTAAGTTTGAACATCCGCTTTGGAAAAATATGACCCCATGGCGGATCACATTACGCAAAACACGTTGATTGTTTCGTTTCTATACTACACACAATGCGCGCAAGAATGCAAACTATTTCTTGCTGAAGGCTTCATTCTAGAGGGGAAAAAAGTCAGGGCATGGAAAATCTCCCACGCCCTGCTCACTTGGATTAGGCGGATGCGGGCTTATACGGCTTCCGCATCGGTTTCTGGCTGTGTGTCATTCTGATAAGTATTGCCGCAAACGGTGCATTGAATGGTTGTGCGATTTTGCTCGATGAGCAAACCGCCGCAGTTTGGGCATGGCTGCTGAATCGGACGTTTCCAACTGGTGAATTCGCAATCGGGGTAACGGGAGCATCCGTAGAAGGTTCTGCCGCGTCGTGTTTGACGGCGGATGATTTCACCACCGTAATCTTTGCCGCAGGTAGGGCAGGCGATCCCTATACGATCCAGCCAAGGCTCAGTATGGCGGCAGTTCGGGTAGTCCGAACATCCGATGAACTTACCAAAGCGCCCGTAGCGAATCACTAAGGGTTTGCCGCACAGGGGGCAATCGCGCCCTATGAATTCTTCTTGCTGCACGGGCTGGATGACGGTATGCGCGTGTTTCAACTGACTTTCAAACGGCGTGTAGAAATCCTTGAGCATTGGTCGCCATGCGATTTTGCCTTCGGAAATTTCGTCAAGCTGGTCTTCCATACGGGCGGTGAACTGCGCGTCCATGATGTCTGGAAAGTGACGGACAAGCAAATCATTGACAATGCGCCCAGTTTCGGTGGGCATCAGACGTTTATCTTGCTTGACGACGTATTCACGGTCTTGAATGACCGCCACTGTCGGCGCATAGGTGCTTGGGCGACCTATACCATATTCTTCCAACGTGCGTACTAAACTCGCTTCGGTGTAGCGCGGTGGCGGCTGTGTAAAATGTTGTTCTGGCAGTAGTTCCATCAAGTCGAGAACTTCACCGACCTGCATGTCTGGGATGACACGCCCTTCATCTTCATCAACGGCAGCGTCCTCATCACGTGTGTCTTCGTACAGCACCAAGAACCCATTGAACTTTATCGTGCTGCCTGACACGCGGAAATGGTAGGGCAGGTTGTTCTGCCCTAAGCCAGCATCAATATCGACGCGGAGTGTGTTATAAACGGCGTTCGCCATTTGGCTTGACACGAATCGCTGCCAGATGAGCGTATACAGCTTATATTGGTCGTTAGTTAGCGATTTACGCACGCTTTCCGGTTCGCGCATAGCGCTGGTCGGGCGGATGGCTTCATGCGCTTCCTGAGCCGCTTTAGACTTTGTGCGATAAGTAGGCGCTTTTTCCGGTAGATACTGCTTGCCGAAACGCTGTTCGACAAAATGACGGGTTTCAGTTTGAGCTTGTGGCGAAACGTTAGTGCTGTCGGTACGCATGTAGGTAATGAGACCAACAGAACCTTCTGCTCCAATGTCGATGCCTTCGTATAACTGCTGCGCGATCAGCATGGTGCGGCTGGCGGTGAATCCTAGTCGTCGTGAAGCTTCTTGCTGAAGCGTGCTGGTGGTGAACGGTGCGGAAGGCTTGCGTACTCGTTCACCACGCTTGATGTCGGTGACGATGAAGGTGCTGCGGCGCAGCACATCCACATGTGGCGTTACATCGCCTTCTGTGCCGAAATTTACGTCTTCATCTCCAACTTTAATCAAACGAGCAAGGAAGGATTTACGCGCATCGGCAGTTTTACCGTGCTGCTTACGGAGCTTCGCGTCGAGCGTCCAGTATTCTTGTGCAACAAATGATTCGATTTCGCGCTCGCGATCCACAATTAGACGGACGGCAATGCTTTGTACGCGACCAGCCGAAAGGCGATTGCGAACTTTGTCCCATAGAAGCTGCGAAATGTTGTAACCAACCAGACGATCAAGGATGCGCCGTGCTTGCTGCGCGTTGACGAGGTTCACATCCAAGTCACGTGGGTGGGCGAAGGCTTCCTGCACTGCGGGTTTGGTGATTTCATGAAAAACCACGCGGCGCACGGGAATATTGACATTTTCCATTTCTGCGGCGGCGATTAAGTGCCATGCGATGGCTTCACCTTCGCGGTCTGGGTCAGTGGCGAGATAGACTTCTTTCGCGTTATCAACCGCATTTTTGAGTTCTTTGACAATATCGCGCTTATCGTTGATTACACGGTATTTTGGCTCGAAATCGTTTTCGACATCGACAGAAAGCTGGGAAACAAGCAGATCGCGGACGTGCCCTTTCGAGGCTTTTACCGTATATCCTGCTCCCAGATACTGACCGACACTGCGTGCTTTGGCGGGGGATTCGACAATCACTAGTTTTCCGGTGCGGTTGGTCGAACGCGGCTTTTCCGTCGATTTCGCTCCCGATGCAGCCGCTTTCAATTTTGCGCGACGTGTGGATGCGATGGCGGTTCGTTTGCCTGAACTTGTTTTGCCGCGCGCAGGTTTCTTCGCCTTTTTTGATCTGCCGTTCAAACCCGCAGTACGGGCGATTTCCGGTTTTGGCAGGCTGGCGTGTGCTTCTGTCGCGCCCATTCGGAACAAAGTTGTGCCGCACACCGCACACGTCCCTTTTGTGCCGGGAGTGCCTTTCGCGGTGAACACGGGTTCCGGGTTGGTGATTAGGCGTGTTGTTTTGCACTTCACGCAGTATGCCTGTAAGGTTTCGCTCATGCCTATTCCTTGTACAGAGGCTTCCGAATGATTTACTTCAAGAAGTACTTATAGATACGTGTCGTTGTTTGTTTCTCGAAGCAGTTTGACTACATCACGCACATCTTGAGCGCGTTCTTTGTGGCAAACCATGAGAACATCTTTTGTATCGACGATGACCAGCTCTTCAACGCCGATTGTGACAGTCAATTTGTCACTGTAAACCAGTGTGTTTTTCGTGTCAACGATAATTCTATTCGGAGCAGCCCCTTTGAAGCCATTTCCCGCCTCATCGAGATCGAGAACTTCAAAGAGCGCATCCCAACTGCCAACATCACTCCAACCAATATCCACGGGAATGATCGCCATATCTTGCGCGCCTTCCATGATAGCAACGTCGAGAGACATTTTGTTGATGCGCTCCCATACATCGCTGATCACGCTGTCATAACGAGGTGTATCAATGGCGGGATCAAGTTGATTGAGAAGGGCATACCATTCCGGTTTTTGGCGCTGAATTTCCTGCATCGCCTTTTGCGCTTGCCAGATGAACATACCGCTGTTCCAACTGTATTCACCGGATCGGATAAACTTCACAGCGGTTTGGGTATCGGGTTTTTCGGTAAAACCAAGCGAGCGATAAACGCGGAAGCGTCCATGATCAGCGATTTTTTCTCCACGACGGATGTAACCGAATCCGGTTGAAGGGACGGAGGGCGAAATTCCTAGTGTGACGATACGTCCATCTTGCGCGATGTCGAACGCAGTATGTAGTACTTCACGGAACATTTCTTTGTCTGCGATGTGGTGATCCGCCGTAAGGATAGCAACAGTTGCATTAGGATCGCGGTGGCGGATCACTGCCATGCCAAGTGCGGCGGCGGGTCCGCTTTCCTTCCCATATGGCTCGACGACGAAATTTTGCGGCGGGATTTCCGGTGCATCTGCCTGAAGCGCTTCAACGTATCCGCGACCTGTGACAACATATATATTTTCGGGCGGGAAAAGCGGCGCAAGGCGTTCAACGCTGACATGAAACATCGAATGTTCTTCGACTAATGGCAGCAACTGTTTTGGTGTTTCTTTGCGGCTCATGGGCCACAAGCGTGTGCCGCCCCCGCCTGCCATGATGAGTGCGTAATAGTGATCCATTTTTAGTGATCCTTTCCTGTATAAGAGGCAGCTAGGTTGAATTCACGGGGCGCTTGCGCGGAACACACTTAGGTTGCAAGTGTATACTGCATTGCGCCCACCATATTTACCAGCCCTCTTAACTCAAGTAGTGTCAATGTGCTGCTGATTTCGGCGACTGGGCGCTGTAGCTGCCGTACAAGATCGTCAATATGCATAGGTTCGGTTGAAAGCAATTGGAGCAGAGCATGCTCCATCTCTGTCACATCAAGATCGTCCGTGATCTTCTTGGTCGTCAAGCGCGTATTAACCAGCTCGTGTGCCATATTGAGCGCATCGAGAATGTCGCGCGGATCCATTACGAGCATCGCGCCATCTTGAATCAAGCGGTTTGTGCCGGTACTCGCATGGCTGAAGATACTCCCGGGAACGGCGAATACTTCGCGCCCATGTTCTAACGCCGCCGATGCGGTGATGAGCGCCCCACTTTTTTCCGGCGCTTCGACTACCAACACCCCTAACGATAATCCGCTAATGACGCGATTGCGCCGAGGAAAATGGCGTGCTTCCGGCTTTGCGCCCAACGGAAATTCGCTGATAAGCGCGCCATGCTGCGTGATACTCTCCGCAAGCGCGCGATGTTCACGTGGGTAGATTTCGTCTAACCCGCTGCCCAAGACGGCTAAGGTGCGCCCACCCGCTTGCAATGCCGCTTGATGAGCCGCCGCGTCAATGCCATGTGCTAATCCGCTGATGATAGTGACACCCGCTTGTGCCAACTGGTTCGCAAATTTGGCAGCAGCATCCAGACCATAGCGTGTGGCTTTGCGTGTCCCTACAATTGCTAATGCACGGGAATCAGATTTCGTAAACGTGCCTCGCACGTATAATACCAACGGGGCATCGGGCAGAAGCTTGAGTAAAGCGGGGTAAGCATCATTGTCCAACGTAAGGAGAGATGCGCCAGCTCGTTCAATCCTTACCATCTCGGCATCAAGATCGAGCCGGGTACGAGCATGGATGAGGTTCGCTAGCGGAGTTTTTTCCAACCCCGCGCCGCGCAGATCGCTTTCCGAGGCTGCCCACGCTGCTCGCGCACTGCCAAATGCTTGCAGCAATGTTTGCGCGCGCCGTGTGCCTATCTCTGGAACAAGACTTAGACCCAACCAATACTTGTACTCGTTCAACGCAGGTCGCTCACCGCTGGGGTCTGTACATACAATGTCACCGCGTTTGTAACCCCGTTTTGAGCATAGTGACGCATACCCAGACTGTCAAGAGAAGGTTTCAAAATGTGCGGGTTAGCGAATTCCAGAGGTTATGGTGGTAGTAAGCCTTCCATCGGCTGTATCGTGATAATGCCCGCTTGTATATCAGTTTGAATGACGACACTCGGAATTACCGGAATGAGGATTTGTCCGTGTTTATCGGATTCGACTACATAAACATCATTCGCGCCGGTTTCGAGTACTTCTTGGAGTATGCCGATAAACTCCCCAGAAGTGGTCAGCACTTTTAAGCCAATCAACTGGTAAAGATAGTATTCGCCTTCTTCCAGCGGGACAGCGTTTTCGAGATCGACCATAATAAACAACTGTCGGAAGCGGTCCGCTGTATCACGATCTTCAACGCCTTTGAGCTTAAGCAATCCGAAATCCTGATTCATCCGCATATGTTCGACAGCATATGCAGTAACGTTGGTATCTTCAGGGTTTCTGCCGACATAAACCAACTTGAGTCTTTTGATGCGTTCGGGGTAGTCGGTGAGAATTTTAATGCGTAATTCGCCGCGTACCCCGTGCGGGCGCAGCACTTCTCCCAAGAGAAGGTATTTAGGTGGTATTGATGTCATGCGATTTAGTTGGGACGTTACAAAATCTTGAGGATGATGCGTTTGCCTTTATGCGCGTCCTCTTCAACTTTGAGCAGGGTGCGGATGGCATTGGCAACTCTGCCGCCTTTGCCGATGATACGTCCTGTATCACCGGGACCTACACGCAGTTCAAGGATGATATTCGCGCCTGCATCGCGGCGGCGGACTTTAACCGCTGTGGGGTCATCAACAAGACTTTTGGCGACGTATTCGATCAATTCTTCCATAATGACTGCCTTTTGTTTAATCTCACCTCATGGGTTCGATAACAGGCACGGAGAAGCATGTCCCTGCGACGAAAACCATGAAGTGAGAGGTATTTTATGTGGGCAAACCGCGATTATTCCTGAGCGGTTTTCTTCATCGCGCCTTCGCCGGGAGCAGGTGAGGGGCGACGGGTCTTGACACCGACAATACGAGTACCAACAGCGGCTTCGGCTTCCGCGACGAGCGTTTCAAGAGCCTCACCCTTCTTGAGACGTTCATAACGCTCAAGCGTTCCAGTGCGGCGAAATACGCTAACGACAGCTTCACTTGGCTGTGCGCCAACGCTCAACCAGTAGAGGGCGCGAGCTTCATCGACCACATCGGTGATGGGTTCGGTACGGGGGTTATGATTGCCGATGATTTCGATGAAACCACCATTGCGGGCGCTGCGCTGGTCAGCGACGACGATACGATAGCTTGGTTGACCCTTGAGACCAACACGGCGAAAACGAATACGAACCATTTCTTGCTGTTCTCCTAAGTTATGCGCTCTCATGCGTGCATTGATTGCACGGAGAGCCACTGGCACGAAAATACACGTGACTCAGTCGCGGAAGGGCAGAGCGGAAGACTGCGTGCTGCCCTAGCGCAGAGGTTTGCGCGGTACACCGCCGCCGGGTAAACCGGGGAAGCGCCCCTTACGCACTTGACCCATGAGCTTTTGCATGTCGTTGAACTGTTTGAGTACGTCGTTGACATCCCGCACTTCAACGCCGCTACCTGCTGCGATGCGCTTGCGACGGCTGGCATTCAGGATTTTGGGATTGTCACGCTCTTGGATTGTCATCGAATTGATGATGGCTTCAACGCGCTTGATCCGCTTTTCTACGTCTTTCTGATCGATTTGCTCAAGCGCCTTCCCCATGCCGGGGATCATGCTCAACAACTGCCCGATTGACCCCATCTTGCGAATCTTCTGGAGCTGTTCGAGGAAGTCTTGCAGCGTGAATTGATTCTGCATGAACTTCTTCTGGAGTTTGAGCGCTTCTTCTTCATCGAACTGCGCCTGCGCTTTTTCGATGAGGGTGAGTACGTCACCCATGCCGAGAATACGCTGCGCGAGACGATCTGGGTGGAACTGTTCAAACCCGTCGAGCTTTTCGCCTGTGCCCAAGAACTTGATCGGCACGCCTGTGACGGCACGCATTGAGAGCGCCGCGCCACCACGCGCATCACCATCGATCTTAGTGAGGATTAGCCCGGTGATACCCAACCGCTTGTTGAAGCCGTCGGCGATGTTGACCGCTTCTTGCCCCGTCATCGAGTCCGCAACGAGGATGATTTCCACCGGATTGGTACGACGCTTGATTTCCTCAAGCTCGTTCATCAGGTTGTCATCAATTTGCAAGCGACCTGCCGTATCGATAAGGACAACTGCTGCGTTCGCTTCGCGCGCTGCTTTTAAGCCGCGATTGGCGATGTCAGGCGGTTTCGCCGTCGTGCCTTCTTCGTAGTACGGCACTTGAATTTGTTTGGCGAGCGTGACCAACTGATCAACAGCGGCAGGGCGGTAGGTGTCGGCGGCGATCATGAACGGCTGACGACCTTCGCGGCGCAAGAACAGTGCCAGCTTTGCCGCCGTTGTGGTTTTGCCTGACCCTTGCAACCCGACCAGCATGATGACATGCGGTTTGATGCTGCCAGAGAAATTCAAGCGTCCCGGTTCGCCCAGTGTGTCGAGCAGTTCGTCATGAACGATTTTGACGACTTGCTGACCCGGCTTGAGGCTTTTCAGGACTTCCGCACCTACAGCACGTTCTTTGACGCGCTTGACGAAGTCTTTGACGACAGGCAGCGACACGTCGGCTTCCAACAGTGCCATACGCACTTCGCGCATGGCAGTATCGACATCTTTGTCGGTGAGTTTGCCGACACGTCCTAGATTGTCAAACGTATCTTGAAGGCGCTTGCTGAGCTGCTCAAACATGCGAACGTAAGTTCCCGTTCTCTATCAGTGACATGCACGTATATCGTTGGGGATTGTAGTGGAGGGGTGGGTTAACGTCAAGCGGGAAGGGAAGCGAGAAGTGGAAGCGTTGAGGCAGCGGGGAGAAGCATTGTTTATGTCCTTTGTGTCCCAAATGCAAAATGGAATTGAGGGAAGGATAGGACATATATGTGCCAGAAGCATTGATTATAGCAGAACATATGTGCTAAATATACAAGGGAAATGATATGGCGTAGAGAGGTGTATTGGGCACGATAAACGAGTGCAAAGTGAAGCATTAAGACGGTCAATTGGGGGGTGACACATTTTTGGGGATTTTGTGACCTATTTTGCGTATTTATTCGGATTTGTGTCGTAATGGGATGGCGGAAGGTTTCCACCCCTTCCTGCTGCCGTTGAGAGGATGACGCTTGTATTCATAGGGAAATTGGGGTGTGGTTTCGGTCAAGGCACGCGCAGAAGCGTGTCCCTACAAACGATTCTTCGCTCAATTTCCCGAAAGTGTCGTCTCGTGAACCGCTGTCGTAAGGAATGGGGCAATGGCGGGCGCATCATGTCGGAACAAGTTATGCGCGCCCCTACAAGAACTTCGCAAGGGTTAGCGAGTACGTTGGGATGAGCGAAGTCGCCATGTTGTGAGGGCAATGGTGGCAAGTGAGGTGATGAGGACAATCCCGCCGATGGTGAGGGCGGCATCGAACCAGAATTGTTCTGGGAACAGGCGAATGAGCGTGTCGGAGTAGAGGAACATCCATGTGCCGTCTTCAAAGAAGATACGGTGAAAGGCGGTGAAGAAGTATTCCCAGTTGAACACCGCCCCAATCACGATGGAGAGGATGATCACAAGGGTGAACACCGCGCCGTTACGCAGCCCGTTAAGCAGCGTAGGGCGGGAGACACGATAGAGGTAGATCGCGGTTAGGATGACGAGTATGCCCATGATGACCGCGACGAGAAAGGCGATTTGCGTGACGATCTTAACATCGCGCATGTGCTGAAGTTCGCGCATGTTGAATAGGGAATTTCCATCCGGGAAGGTGAGATCACCCAAAAAGTCGATGTCTTCGCTATTAAGTAGGTAGTGGACAGCGTATGGGGCGTAATTGAGGCGGTCTTCGGTAGTGAAGCCATAATAATCGGCGGGAAAGCCGGGGCGTGTGTATTCGATTTGCAGAAACAGCGGGGTCATGACCAAGCGCACAGCAATCAAGACGGTGAGTACGGGATAGATGATAGTGAGGATAGTTTGGAGTGTCCACGCCAGTGAAAAGCGGATGACGCGCGGTTGTGCCAGTGTCGATTGAGTCATGATCAGCCGCCCCGCAGTTCGTCTGTGCCGCCAGAGAGCAAGAAATTGAGGACGAGTGAATCGACCAGCGTTTCGACAGGGGCGCGGTCATCGGTGAATACCAGATCGCTGGCGTGTGCATCAACCAGACTGGCAGCAGCGGTGATGAGAGTGGAGCGCAGAAGTGGATGCGTGTCGATGGGGAGTGATTCGAGGTTGG
This sequence comes from Anaerolineae bacterium, assembly GCA_034434595.1. Taxonomy (GTDB): domain Bacteria; phylum Chloroflexota; class Anaerolineae; order Aggregatilineales; family Phototrophicaceae; genus Flexifilum. The sequence continues at coordinate 38,800 of DAOTZD010000006.1, read as the reverse complement.
CGATGAGATTTTCGCGGGAAGTAGGCTGCATGGTGGCGACCAAGATGGTGTTGAACGAATACGGCACATCCATCGCATGAACGGACGGATAGACCCGCAAGAGCGTGGCAGTGAGCGCTTCGACTAAGCGGCGGTCAGTGGGTGTGCGCCCGACATTGATGGCAAGAACGCCATTATCCGTCAAATGGGCGCGGACTTCAGTGAAAAATTCGACGGTGGTCAAGTGCCAAGGGATGTACGGCGGGCGGTAGGCATCCACGCCGATGATGGTGTAACGGCGATCAAGGCGGTTGAGGATATAGCGTCCATCTTCGACATAGGTGGTGAGGCTTGGCATTTCTGCTTCGCTCAAGCCCATGTACTGCCCCGCCGCATCGACAATCGCGCCGTCAATTTCAATGCCGTCGATGGGGATATTCCCGTAGACGTGGGTATATTGGCGGGCAATTGTGCCCCCTGCAGAACCGATGACAAGCAGCGATTCGACCTGTGATGGGGTATACGGCGGATCGTTGAAATAAGGCGCGGAGAGGAAAAAGTCCCATGTGCGACCATAGCCGTAAATAGTGGGGTGATACTGGCTGTGAATGCCCTGCCCTTCGTTGAGGTACAGATAACGATAGCCGTTCGCGTCTTCTTGAATCTGGATGTAGTTGTAACCGCTTTCACCTTCGTAAATGATGCGCGCCCCCTCAACGGGGTCACGTAACGGAGTGGAGAGGACGAGAATCGAGAGGATGACAACGACAACGGGCATCCACAAGTTGATGAGGGCGCGGATGCCGTTCAGACGGATCAGCCCAACGAGCGCGACGGTGTAGAGAATGCCAGCGAACAACAGGAAAGTGCGGAACGTGCCGAGTTCGGGGATGATAAGGACGACGGGTAGGAATGTCCCCAAGAGGCTGCCCAATGTGCTGACAGCATAGATGCGCCCGGCGGTTTTGCCGCTGTCTTCGACTTCATTAACGGCAAGGCGAATGGCAAAGGGTGAAACTGTCCCCAAGATGGTGATGGGGATGGCGAACAATGCCAAGACAGACACGAACGAACCTAGGACTAAACCAGAGTCGATGTTGGTGAGCGCATTGGCGGCAGTTGTGAGGACGGGACGCGCAGCCATTGGGATGAGGGCGCTGAGGAATGCTCCCCAAATAAGTATGCGGTAAAACACGGACGGATGCGGATGGCGATCCGCCAAGCGACCACCGACGAAATAGCCGACTGCGAGATAAAGCATGATTAAGCCGATGACGTTCGCCCAAACAAGATTGGACGTGCCAAAGACACTGCCCAATAAGCGTGAGGCAGTCATTTCGACGGCGAGGGTGGTCATGCCGCTGATGAACACGGCAAGGTAGAGATAGCGGCGGTGGAAGTTAGGGATGGCTGTAGGTGTCATTGGTTTTTTTAGGTTCGATTGTGAACCTCACGCTCCCAACCCCCGTCGAACTTCGTTCGTGCCGAATTCAGGGAAGGGGAGTCAGACTCGCCGTTGATAGACAAGCTCGTGGATCGTGAGGATATGGTTTTCAAGGAAAACAACTTTTAGGGTAACGCATACGGGCATGGCACGCCATGTCCCTAGAAAAAGATTGCTGCTGTTCTGTGTCAAAAGGGACGTTGGGCAAGAGCAGCAGTGAGATCGTCATGCTGATTGATGGTGAGCATCGGAATTTTGGCAAGGCGCATCATGGCACGAAAATCATCGAGCGACATGGAAGTGACAGCCCCACCGAACGACAGCGGATTGATCAACACGCACATGGGGCGCACGCCGCGCCGTGACAAAACCTGCGCGACTTCCAACCATGTGGGATCAATGGATGCGGTGACGATGACAAGCGTTGTGCCTCGCGTGAGATAAGGTGTTTCGAGCGTGAGCATTTCGCGCAGTGAATATGGGGAAAAGCTGCGTGCGACTGCCAATGTTTGCAGAATACGCATCAATTGGCGCGATCCGCGTTCGGGTTGATAAATCTCGCGGTGCGGAACATATGCCGCGAAACCGAGCGCGCGTTCCGACTGGATGAAATACTGCGCCAGACTCGCGGTAACAACTACGCCATATTCTTCGGTGGACGCAGGGATGCCATCATGATCGGGAATGACCGCGCCTGTGCCATTAATGCGGCGCACATTGGGTGCTTCGACCAAAGACGATGCCGAGAAATCCATAAAGAGCCAAATATCGACGAGCGGGTCAATTTCGAACTCTTTGACCATCAATTGGTCTTTACGCGCTGTCGTTTTCCAATGGATGCGGTTAAAACTGTCACCGGGGGCATAATCGCGGATGCCCGCCGCGTTGGTCGTCACCTGCATGGAACGGCGGCGCTGCGCGTCCCCGCCGGATAATACGCCCATTGGGAGTTCAAAGCGGTCAACAGGTATGGTGGCGGGGTAGACAATGATGCGCGATGTGGCTTCGAGTTTACGCTGCGCGGAAAACAAGCCAAATGGGTCGCCGCCGATTACGCGCATGGGTCCAAGTTGAAACTCGCCACGCACGACGCAGGGGGTTTCGACATACCAGCGGTAGGTCGAACGTGCCCCTAACGCGGGGACAACATGGCTGGCGCGGTGTCCGGGAAGGGTTGAATCGTCACGGATGTCGAGCCAGAGTTTAGGGATAATTGACGCATTTTTGACAGCAAAGGATTCTTCGAGCGTGCGCCCGACCTGCGCGCGGCGCGAACGAGTACGGCGGTTGATCGATATCCAGCGGACAGAAAACCATGACCAAAGGAATGTCAAGATAAGCAAGCTGCCTAAGACATATGCCAGCGTGAAGAAAAACGCACGCCCGGTGAATAGGCCGGATGAGAGCAGCAGGATCAGCAGCCCGTAGATGACGTTGCGGCGATTTTGGTTCGGCATTGGATCAGGGAATCTCGATTACTGCCAGACCGATGCGCCGGGAATCGGCGTGCGGGTGAGTACGTCTTGAACGATGGTGCGCGATGAAATGTCTTTGATGCGGGCGTTGGGTCCAACGATGATACGGTGAGCAAGTGTGACTTCTGCTAAAGCCTTGACATCATCGGGGATGACGTATTCACGTCCTGCCATCGCCGCGCGGGCTTGTGAGGTGCGGAAAAGGGCAAGCGATCCACGCGGACTACTGCCCAACGAAACTTCGGGATGCTGGCGCGTGCCGTTGACTACGTCAATGATGTAGCGTTTGATTTCATCCGCGACATAGACTTCACGGACGGCACGCTGCGCGGCGACAAGTTCTTCGGCTGTGACAACCTGAATCGTGTTGACTAAGGGATGGTCGTACTGCTGTGCGGTGAGCACCGACATTTCTTCGGCAGGGGTTGGGTAGCCAAGTTGGATGCGAATCATGAAGCGGTCTAACTGCGCTTCTGGCAGCGGGAATGTGCCTTCGTATTCAATGGGGTTTTGGGTTGCCAGCACCATGAATGGCTCTTGAATGCTGTAGGTTACGCCATCGACGGTGACTTGGCGCTCTTCCATAGCTTCAAGGAGGGCAGATTGGGTTTTGGGTGTGGCGCGGTTGATTTCGTCAGAGAGAACGATTTGCGCCATGATGGGACCGGGTCGAAATTCGAATTTGCGCGTTTCGGGATTAAAAATCGTAACGCCAGTCACGTCCGACGGGAGCATGTCGGGTGTAAACTGAATACGGCTAAACGTGCAGCCGATGGATTTGGCAAGTGTTTTAGTGAGCATGGTTTTGCCCACACCGGGGATGTCTTCGATGAGGATGTGCCCTTGACTGAGCAATCCCAACACGGTAAGCCGAATTTCGTTGCGTTTGCCGAGGATGACCTGTCCAACGCTGTGAGCAATGCGTTCCGCGACACTTTGGACAATTTCGATGTATGCGGCGCGGCTGTTATTGGTGGTGGCGGCGGTGCGACGGGTATCGTGTGGATGATCTGGCATAGAAAACTGCCTTGAAATCTTTACGGTTTTATCAACGTGATGAGTATAGCGTATGTTCTAGACGTGAACAGGTTCGATTGGCAGAATACGGTATGATTTTGGTCATCGGTTTGCCGACGGTATCTTGCCGATCACCCTATGATTTGTATAATAGGCAGTATTTTGAGAGGAGCGTGCGAATGGCGAAATCGCGGACAGAACTAATGGTAGACCGCTTGCGCGACTTGCAAGCGACCACGCCTGAAATTGAAGCCTCTGCGGTGGTCAGCGTGGATGGGCTGCCGATGGCATCTTCGCTACCTGCTAACGTAGAAGAAGACCGCGTATCCGCCATGAGCGCCGCGATGCTGTCGCTCGGCGAACGTATCTCTGGTGAACTGGGTCGCGGGGTGTTGGAACAGGTTTACATTCGCGGTGATGCTGGATATGTGATCCTGATGTCGGTGGGTGAAGGAGCGGTACTCACCACGTTGGTGCGCGAAGGCGCGAAACTTGGGTTGATTTTCCTAGATATGCGGCGCACCGCTGACGATCTGGAAAAACTCGTTTAGACTTTTCCCTCAATGACCGCAGTTGAGTTGGGGTTGAGGCTGCGGAGCTACAATTCGATGCGAACGCCGGACGGCGGGGGGTGGCAGCACAGCAGAGAACGCTGCTCCCCGCCGTATTTTTTGTTGTATCCTCGTTGTAAATACAGTGAAACTGCACCACAAACGCAAATGTGGATAGTGAGCGCGAATCGAGCGGGGCGGATATGTCGAATCCAAAGTATATCTTTTGCACAGGCGGCGTGGTCAGTTCGGTTGGGAAGGGCGTGACCGCCGCCGCTATTGGTCGGCTGCTGAAGGCGCGGGGATTCAAGGTTGCCATTCAAAAGCTCGATCCGTATTTGAACGTTGATCCGGGAACGATGAGTCCGTATCAGCATGGGGAAGTGTTCGTCACGGCTGACGGCGCGGAAACCGATCTCGATCTCGGTCACTACGAACGGTTTATTAACGAGAGCTTGAGCAAGACTTGCAACGTGACAGCGGGGCAAGTGTACAGCCACATCATTGAGAAAGAACGACGCGGCGATTATCTTGGCGGGACGATTCAGGTGATTCCACATATCACAAACGAGATTAAACGCCGGATCATGCTGGTGGGTAAAGAGAACAACGCCGATGTCGTAATCGTTGAAGTGGGCGGCACAGTGGGCGATATTGAAGGGCTACCATTTTTGGAAGCGATTCGCCAGATGCGAACGATGGTGGGGCGGAACGATGCAGTGTATATCCATGTGACGTTTTTACCGCACATTGGCGCAACGGGCGAACTGAAAACCAAGCCAACGCAGCACAGCGTTCGTGAGCTGCGGAGCATTGGGATTCAGCCGCATGTGATTATCGCGCGGACGGATTACGAAGTGAGCAAGGATGTCACGGATAAGCTGGCGTTGTTTTGCGACGTGGAAGAAAAAGCGGTGATTCCGTTAGTGACGACGGATTTGCTTTACAGTGTACCGTTGATGCTGGAAGAATTAGGCTTAGGCGATTATCTGGTTGAACTGCTTAACCTGCCGAGAAATCCAGTTAATTTGAGCGCGTGGCGCAAGATGGTTGAGCAGATGCGCGCGCCAAAAGACACCGTCAAGATTGCGATTGTGGGCAAGTATGTTGAACTGCATGATGCTTACATGAGCGTTAAAGAGGCTCTTTTTCATGCGGCGGCGGCGTGCAACCGACAGTTGGAAATCGAGTGGATCAATTCTGGCGATCTCGAAAAAGAGAAGGGGTGGGAAGTACTGCGAACTGTCGATGGGGTGGTTGTTCCGGGGGGATTTGGGTATCGTGGTGTAGAGGGCAAAATTCTCGCAGGGCGGTATGCGCGCGAAAGCAAAACGCCGTATTTGGGGCTTTGTTTGGGGATGCAGACGATGTGCATCGAATTCGCGCGAAATGTGCTCGGCTTAGAGGACGCGAACAGCAGCGAATTTGAAACCGTATCAGAGAATCATGTCATCGACTTGATGTATGATCAGCGTGGGGTTTCGGATTTGGGCGGCACAATGCGGCTTGGATATTACCCTTGCGAGTTAGTTCCCGGTTCAAACGCGCGGGTGGCATATAATAATGCCGAACAGGTGAAAGAACGTCATCGTCACCGGTTCGAGTTCAACAACAGCTATCGCAAGGTGTTTGAAGAAAACGGAATGCGTTTCAGTGGATTAAGCCCGGACGGGGCGCTGGTTGAAATCGCAGAAGTGGTTGATCACCCGTTCATGGTTGGAACGCAGTTTCACCCTGAATTTGGAAGCCGACCCGACACACCGCATCCGCTGTTTTTGGCGTTTGTGCAAGCAGCGGTTAACCGCCGCGAGCAGACAATTACGCAAGGGAAAAACGGGGATGGTCGCGGTGAGAGCATCAGCGAGAATACACCGCTGTTGAATGAAAATCACCACGCGGCGGAATAGAAGGTCATTACACAAAGGTAAACGCATGTCTATCGCACAATTCATCCAAGCGATGCCGAAAGTAGAACTATTTGTTCAGCTAGAAGGGGCGGTGCAGAAGAAAACGCTCCAGATGATTGCGGAGCAAAACGAAGTGGCGGAATCGCTGCGCCATTTTCAAGATTGGTTAAATCTGCTTGATAAGCCAGATTACAAGCGCCTTCATGAGATCATCAAGGTGGTGGGTGGTTGGCTGGTTGAGCCAGAGGATTTGACGCGACTCGCGTATGATGTAGGGACCACGTTGGCGCGGCAGAATGTGAAATACGCGGAAGTATGCGTAAACACAATGGCATATTCACAGCTTCAAATTTCGCCTGATGAATTTCTCGCGGCGATTAACGACGGGCGTGACCGCGCGCAGCGGGCATGGGGAATCGAGCTGGCGTGGGTATTCACTGTGCCACGTGATGAGCCACGTCGCGCAGATGAAATCGCGCGCTGGATCGGGTCAATCACGGCGCGGCGTGGCAACGCACTTGGTATGGGACTGACTGGGCGTGAGAATATTCAGCCTGTTGAGCAGTTTGAGCGCGCGTTCAAGTCGGTTGAGCGCAAAAGTATTCCGCGTGTGGTGCGCGCTGGCGACGCGTTGGGTTTGGAAGGTGTAGAAAAAGCTATCCAAGCGCTTGCGCCAAACCGCCTGCTTGATGCATGGGGACTGGCATCGTCGCCGGAATTAATGAACGCTGTCGCGGATCGGCAGATTGGCGTAGGTGTGAACCTGACGCGGGCTGTCAAGCAGGGATGGATTGATAATGTAAGCGAATATCCACTGCGGACGCTGTATGACGCGGATGTCCCTGTGTTCTTGGGGAGCGATATGCCGGCGCTGCTGCATACGACGCTGAATGAGCAGTACCAGTTGGCAGTGGAGCAGTGTGGGATGGGTGTGGATGAGGTAATCACGATGTCACTGAACGCAGTGCGTGCCAGCTTCCTACCAGATGAGCGCAAAGCAGAGATGGCGCAAGCCTTTGAAGCCCAGTATGCGGAATTGAGAGAAACGGCGGGGGTTTAACCCCGCCCATATTTCGTAATTGGGGATAGATGAGCGAAGAAGCCTTAAGGCAAAGGCGAAGTATTGTCGTGCATGTCCTTTGATGTCCGACTTGTTACGCTAAAGCGTTGAGGAAGTATTGAGAAGTTGAGTTTTGCAAATCATTGCGCGTTAAGCAATGCAAACGCACATTCCGTCAAAACGATTGAAGCGGCTGCTCTTTTGTGATTGTGGGCGTGTGAGAGATAGGTATAGATTGGAAGGTTTTGGGTTCATTGGATAGATATTGAAAAAGCCCACGTTTGAAAAGCGCGGGCTTTTGTTTTTATTTGTTTGATTCAGGCTGGTGGCGAAAGTCGATGAAGCGGTAGCCGACACCGCGTTCGGTGAGGATATAGCGGGGATTGGAAGGGTCTTCTTCGATTTTTTCGCGCAAGTAGTTCACGTACAGGCGCACGTAATGGGCTTCGTCGCGGTATTCGTAGCCCCAGACTTTCGCAAGCAGTTGATCGTGCGGGACTGTCCAGCCGGCATTTTCGATTAAGTGGTAGAGCAGGCGGTATTCCGTTGGGCGGAGCTTGATGCGTTCGCCTTTGACGATGACTTCGTGACGATTGAAATCGACACTTAGGCGGTCATCGATTTTGAGGGCAGCTTGATCTGGCGAGGTGGAAGGCATATCTATGCGGCGAAGCACGGCTTTGATGCGGCTAGAGAGCTCGCGGGGTCCAAACGGTTTGGTGATGTAGTCGTCCGCGCCGAGTTCCAGCCCGTAAACTTTATCGTTTTCTTCGCCTTTGGCAGTAAGCATGATAACTGGGATGGTCGAAAATTCGCGCAGTAAGCGCAGCGTTTCAAAGCCATCGAGTTCGGGCATCATGACATCAAGCAAGACAATATCCGGGAGCTTGGTACGAATCGCTTCGAGGGCTTGCAGCCCATCGTGGGCTTCCAGCACTTGATGCCCTTCAAGCTCCAAATTCATGCGGATAAAGTTGATCATGCGCGGCTCGTCATCAACGACGAGGATTCGTTTGCCATCGCGCTGCTGAACACGCGGAGGTCGGTTCGTTACCATAGTTACTTACTCAATCGGGTCCGGTGTAGAAATGCGAATATAGATGCTGTCGCTAGCTCAATCATTACGGAAGGGCAGCGGGAATTCACCGGCTTCTGCTTCACCCGGAAGCACTTCGATAAAGGTGATGCGCCACCAAGGTAAAATGATAGTGGTCACGCCGTCTTCAAGCCAATCGAGTTCTTTCTCGCCTTTTTCACGCGGGTTTTTACAGACGATCATTTGGTCGGTTGGGAGCGGCATTTCTTCAACATCAACCTTAATGGGTTCCATGTTATTGATGTGAACGAGTAACGTCAGCATAAGACTCCTTCAAGACAGCGGTGGGGCAAAAGCCTATAATGGGGCGCTGCCCGATTTGAAATATACGTGCGCGATCAATTTGCCAAGCTGAATTTCGTCGCCATCGCGCAAGACACGGGGCTGCTCTGGGATAAGGCGCTGCCCATTGAGATGCGTGCCATTGGCGCTTCCCATGTCTTGTATGGTCAATGTTTCGTCGTTGCGCTGAATTTCAGCATGGATGCGTGATACGCCTTTTTCAAGCGCGCCGTAAGGAGTGAGGTCCAAGTCCGGCTTTTGTACGCTGGAGCTGTCGTATCGACCAAGTATGGTTCTGCGCTGCGGACGCAAAGTGATAGGTTCTGCGGCATCACGCACATGGAGTACGATGAGCGATTGATCGGCAAAATACGCTGTTCCCCATGACGTACTGCGTGCGAATTGATTGGTAAGCACATCGAACTTTTTGGTGGGAAGGGTGGCGTTCGCGCCATCGCCTACCAAACGGTGTCCACATTCTTCGCAATAGAAGTAACCTTCCCGATTTTGATAGGCACAATAAGGACACAACTTCATAATACTACCTCAACTTACTCCACATCTGCCTGACTGCTGCCGCTGAGCAAGAGACTTCTTGTGTGATATTTGAGTGTTTTGCGCCCCTTGTCTGACAAATTATTAGTGTAGGCAACCTGCTGTGCTTCTGCCTGCGCCTGCTGCGCTAATTCGTATTCACCCATTTCAATTAAACGTGTTGAGAGATTTTCTAGGCGGCGGGTCGCTTCTTTAACATCACCACGTTCTAAGGCTTCTTGCGCGCGCTGCTGCATTTTGTAGAGGGTGAGTTTGCTCAATGCCTCCAAGATAGCGGTTGGTGGATTATCGTCGCGCGTTTCGTCACTGATTTCAACGGACACATCGTTGATGGCTTTATATTTTTGCTGTTGATTGGTGAGAATATCACCTGTGGCGGTGAAACGCGCAACAGTACGAAAGCCGGGTTTCAAATTCGGAGGGAGTTCTAATTGAAAGAGCGCCGCAATGGTGCGGTTGAATTGGAGGCTTCCTACAGGAATATTGCCTGTGTCTATGGAGAGGGGTTGGGGGGCGGGAAGCAGCTTAAACGCAGATTCCAATGTGATGTCGGTATCGGGAGCGATTGAGAGCTGGACACGTTCGGCAAACACATTAGCGAGACTGCGTACATGGTCATTTAAGAAGCGAATGACACCGCCCGCTGAATTGATGTAGCTGGTTGTACCGCCTGTGACGGTGGCAATTTGGTCAAGGAATTCGTCATTCCAGTCCTGACCTAAGCCCATCGCACTGACGGCGATGCCTTCTGTGGCAACGGTTTTTGCGAGTGAAATGGTGGGTTCTTGGTCGCCAAAGGTATGCCCATCGGTGAGAAGAATAACGTGGTTGACCAAGCGCGGTGCGAGGAAGCGACGATTCTGCTGTATACCTGCCTCAAACCCTTGAAAAATTTCGGTGCCGCCGATAGCGGTCATCATACTCACACGAGCTTTTAGGGCGGCTTTGTCTTTGACGGTATTGGCTTCGATGATGACTTCGGCGCGGTCATTAAAAGAAACGATAGACAAAATATCGTCAGGCTGCATTTGGTCAATAATTTGATGCGCCGCGACTTTTACTTTGTCGAGCCGCGTCCCGTTCATAGAGTTTGAATGATCGAGGATGAGCGTGAGATTAAGGCGTGAATCGCGCTTGTGTTTACTTTCCAGAGCGCGGGGATCGGGTAATACTTCCGCCAGCATGTAGATAACCTGTGTTTCGTTGAGCGGATTGACAACCCGTTTACTGCATGTGACGCGGAATTGAAAGTAATACTCGGTTTCGTTGATCAGCCCACGCTGTTCGTCGTAATCGCGGCGCTTGCCTTTATCCAAGAGAAGTTCATAGGCAGCGGTGATGTCGGCAATTTGCGTAGCAGCACCGGGGTTTTTGTTGTGGTCTGGATGGAATCGTTTTGCTGCCCGATGATAAGCCGCTCGCACATCATCAGTAGATGCGGTTGGGGAGATGCCTAATTCGCTATAGGGATCGAAATCAAAGCGCATTTCGGAATCCTTCCTTATCCCGGAAGTTGGAGTAGGATAACGGTGACGTTATCCAGACCTCCTCTGGCGTTGGCGAGAGCGACTAATTTATTACAGGCTTCCTGTAAGTTAGGATTGTTGTTAACGATGTCGAGAATTTCGTCCCCTTCGACTTGATTCCATAACCCATCGCTGCACAGCAGCAAGCGAGAGCGCGGAGGAAGCCGCCGCGTGATGGTATCGACTTCAATCGATTCGTTTTGACCTAACGCGCGATACAACACGTTTTTCTGCGGATGATCGACAGCTTCTTCTGGGGTGAGTTGATCGAGTTCGATCAAACGCTGAACGAGAGAATGATCGCGCGTGAGTTGTTCGATACGGTCACGAGTCATAAAGTAAACGCGGCTGTCACCAACATGTGCGACATAAGCAAGATCGCCAATGACAACAACGGATGTTAAGGTTGTTCCGCCATCGGGGACTTTGGCGACAATATCGGCATTGGCTTTATAGATGGCATCGACCATCAATTCGGTGATGGGGGTTTGTTTGTAGCGGTCATCGCCAGTGAGCATGGGGACGTAAACGCGGCTAGAAATGTGTGCGGCGACTGCGCGTGAGGCAACCGCCGAGGCTTTTTCGCCATCATGATGCCCACCCATGCCATCAGCGACGACAAACAGGCCGAAGTCGGGCCAGTCGTCGGCGCTGCGGGCGGCACAGAACAGTGAAAAGGCGGCATCTTGATTGTTGGTACGAACCATGCCGACATCGGTGACTTGCCCGAAAGCGAGGTGTTCATTGCCGCTTTGAACGATAGCGGCATCCTGTGGGAGCGGGCGCGTGACACCATCCACGCTTCCGAACATGGCTGGACGGGCTTCGACTTCAACAGTTGGGCGATCTGCCGGTTTTACGGGGGCGGTATCGGGAATGGCAGCCTCAGATATGGGTGCAGTCTCCGAGGTAGATGCAGCGGACACCGAACCGGAGGCAGCGGCAGTTGACGAAGCATTATTCCCCGAAACTTGCGGTTTTGGCGGGGTGCTGGACGACTGCGCGGCGGTGTTCTGTTTTTCGGCGGGTTGACCGCTTAATAAACGACGGAGAAAGTCCATGTCATTCACACTCCAATGCGAGCAAATGAAAGCAACTGCTGGTTGGTCGATATACACTGCGATGCGTAATGGATTTGTTCGCTCAAGTCATCACAGAAAGATTCCGAGTTCCCGCGTGATTAGTTCACGAGCGGGAAGGCGTACAAGGTATGATCCATTGAGCCTACGAGAATAAGGTCTCCTGAGATGCATGGCGCTCCGGTAATCGAGCCACCTGTCTTGTACTTCCACTTCTCTTTACCGCTCTCAGCATCGATGCAGTAAAAATAGTCGTCTGAGCCACCAAAGTAAATAGAACCTTTATGGTAGATTGGTGACGAAACGATAGGCTTACCCGCATTAAATTTCCAGCGTTCGCGCGATGTTTGGGCGTTGACCGCGTAGAGAAAACCATCAGTCGATGGAAAGTACACCAACCCTTTATTGGCGGTAGCTGTGCCGATGACGGGACCGCCAGAACGGAAACGCCATGATACCACACCACTTTCGGTATCGATGGCATAGAGGAAGGAATCGGAGGATCCGATATAACAGATTTGGTCAACGGGATCGACATAGGGGGAAGCGATGACACTACCGCGCGTGCGGAAATGCCATTTACGGTTACCAGATAAACTCAATGCGTAGACTTCACCCGATGAGGATGCGAAAATGACGAGTTCATTGGTGACAAAAGGACGACTGCGTACAGGGGATGCGGCATCGAACGCCCATAATTGGCGACCATTGATGGCGCTGATGGCATAGATTCTGCCGTCATCGCTGCCGAAGAAGATGTGTTCGTGAGCGACACGCGGCGAACTACGAATACGATCTTTGGTCTGGAAAGTCCAAGAGATACGTCCTGTCCGGTAATCGACGGCGTAGAAGTTGAAGTCTTCCGAGCCGAAAACAATGGTCTTGTTGGTTTCGTCGATGGCAGGTGAGGACGCGATTCCCGCTTTGGTGGGGAATTTCCAAACTTGTTCGCCAGATTCGAGCTTAAGTGCCCATACGTTGGTATCGTATGAACCGACAAAAGCCATTTCACGGTAGGCGATTGGACTAGCGCGAATCTCGTCTTCGGTTACAAATTTCCATTTAGGCTGCACCTGTGCGGCTTCAGGGGCATCATCGAAGAAACTGGTGATATGTTGAGGCTGCCCTGCTGGGCTAGTACCCGCTGCCACGCCGGGAGCATCGCCGACACTGGTACTGAGGAATCGCGCGGCAACAGCACTTGGACGGTTACGGATTTCTTCGATGGCGGCTTTCATTTCCGCGCATGTTTGGTAGCGTTCGTGTGCGTGATATTGAAGCGCTTTCTCGATTACGTTGATGAAGCGCGGCGGGACGTTAGGGTTGTAGTTAGGAATGGGGCGATCTTGAAAACTGAACGGTGTTTCTAGACGCGGGTCCTTGCGTGTGAGGATGTGATGCAGGGTCGCGCCTAAGTTATAGATATCGCTGACAGGGGAGACATTACCTTTGTATTGTTCTGGCGCGGAGTAACCTTCCGTGCCGATCATGGTGTGTTTTTGACCTTCTTGAAAGGCTTTGGCGATGCCGAAGTCGATCAAGCGGACTTTGCCGAGACTGTCGATCATGACATTCGACGGCTTCATATCACGGAAGATGATGGGATCGGGCTGCTGCGAATGCAGATAGTGAAGCACATCACAAAGCTCAATAGCCCAATCCATGACTTTTTCTACGGGAAGGTCTTTAGTTTGACCTAACAACGCTTCAAGGTCGCGCCCATTGATGTATTCCATGATCAAGTAAGCGCGATCATTCATATTGAAAAAGTCAAAAATGATGGGTACGGAGGGATGGCTTAGAGATGCCAAGATATTTGCTTCGCGCTGGAATGTCTTGAGCATGTTCTGCTTGACATTGGGGTCAGTAACCATTGTTTGCATCTCTTTAATGGCGACCAACCGCTTTGCTTCGCTGAACATGAGGTCACGTGCTTGATACACGGTACCCATACCACCGCTGCCAATAATGCCGATGATTCTGTAGCGGTCACGAAGGATTGAATTGGCTTTTAGCGAAGTATCATTCGCTTGACCATCTCCCCCCATCCCTGCGAATTGTTTAGTAGGTTCGGGCATTGTGTCTGCTCTGAAGAAAATCGATAAACCAGAATGAAACAAGAGTGATGATGAACATAACAACCTTGATTTATTATATTGAAGGCACCACAATACCGCAATTAAGCTCAATGTTCCTGTTACTCAACTCTTGATGAAACCCACACACAATCCACTCGCGGTATATGTACATATTCCGTTTTGCCATGTGAAGTGTACCTACTGCGCGTTCAACACGTATATTGGGCTGGATGCGCTGGTTGATTCGTTCGTCGAAGCATTAATCGAAGAAATCAAGTACATTGGGCGCGTGCGTCCCTCACAGCGCGTCGGGACGATCTTTTTTGGCGGGGGGACACCCAGCGTGTTAACGCCAGCACATTACACACGGATTTTCGCTGCGCTGCATGACAGTTTCGCGTTTGATGGTGACGCTGAAATCTCGTTGGAAGTTAACCCGGCGGATGTGAGTTACGGGTATTTACGTGCGCTGCGCGAGATAGGTTTCAATCGCATCAGTATTGGGATGCAGTCTGCGAATGCACATGAACTGCGATTGTTCAACCGCCGCCACGATAATGATGCGGTGGCGCGGGCGGTATCGGCGGCGCGGGGGGCTGGATTTGGCAATCTCAATCTCGATTTGATGTATGGGAACCCGCATCAGACGATGGGGGATTGGGAGAACAGCTTACAAGCGATGCTGACGCTAAAACCGGATCACGTGTCGCTGTATGCGCTGACGCTGGAAGAAGGCACACCAATGCAGGATTGGGTTGAAAAGGGACGTGTACCAGAACCAGATGACGATCTCGCGGCAGATATGTACGACTTCGCGACGGCGCAACTTGGCGCAGCAGGATATGTTCAATATGAGATAAGTAATTGGGCGAAAGCGGGGCATGAATGCGCGCATAACCTACAATATTGGCGGAATATGCCATATTTGGGGTTGGGCCCCGGCGCGCATGGCTTTGCTAATGGGGTGCGATATTCAGTGCTTTTGTCGCCGCAGCGGTATATCAAGACGATGATGGCGCTGGATGGAAACGCGGCACTGCTTGATTATCCTCTTACACCTGTAGTTGACCAAGTCAATGTGCTAACACAGAAAGACGAGATCACGGATACGCTGCTGATGGGACTGCGACTGATAGGTGAAGGTGTGCCACGTCAGGCGTTTCGGGAACGATTTGGGATTGACCTATTAGACCTGCATGGCGATTTACTGCGTGGTTTTGCGGCACGTGGGCTGATCGCTTTTGATGATGAGCGTGTCAAGCTGACCGATCAAGGGCGGCTGTTGAGCAATTTGGTGTTTAGAGCGTTGGTTTAAGCGGCGATACTTTGTGGCATTACAAGTGGGGCGGTTGGTAACCGCCCGACGCGCGTGTGTTCGTGATGGGACTAGTAGGTGCGCGCGAAAAGGGCTTCGCTTAATTCGGCGAGATCGTCGTAGGCGCGACCACTTGAGCCTTGACCCAGCGAGTCAAGGGCTTTGCGATAGTAGACTTCTTCGCTTTGGCGCGTATAGTCGAGTGCATTCACACTGTTGAGTAAGCGCACTGCTTCGGCAACATCGGCATCAGAGAAATTGGGCTTGGCGTATACCTGTACTAATTCCGGACTTTTTGACAAGCCATAGAGTACAGGAAGCGACTTCTTGCGTGAGATAATGTCCGTCGCGGCGGATTTTCCTGTCACCGATGGGTCACCCCAAATGCCTAAAATATCGTCATGAATTTGGAATGCCATTCCCAAGTTATAGCCAAAGCTGGCGAAGTGGGCGGCGGTGTTTTCACTGCCACTGCCGATGAGCGCACCGAGTTCGGCTGCCGCGCCAATTAATGCCGCTGATTTGCCGCTGATCATGGAGAGATATTCATCGACTGTGACTTGCTGCTGTGACTCAAAGCGCATGTCGAGATGCTGACCGCGCGTGAGTTCGAGGCAGGTACGATTGAAAATATCCCAACACTTGAGCGCGACTGGTGAGGTAGCGGTTGACTGCGCTAAACGCTGCAAGGCAACGTAAGCGAGCGAAAACATGGCATCGCCCGCATTGATTGCTTGCGAACGTCCCCAAATTTTCCAGACTGTGGGGCGATTGTGGCGAGTTGGGCTGTCGTCTTGAATATCATCATGGATGAGCGAAAAGTTGTGCAAGAGTTCAACAGCGGCGGCAGCGGGAATCGCTTGCCGCCAATCGCCGCCTGTTGCTTCGGCGCAAAGCAAAAGCAAAAGAGGGCGAATCCGCTTGCCTGTGGGATGATTGTACGGGCTGCCTTGTGCATCCACCCAGCCAAGTGGGTAGCGAAGCATCACAGCGAATTCGGGTTCTTGCGGCGCAGAATCGACAATTTGACGCATGAACATGTCAAGTTCACTTAGGTAACGTGCAGCCAACGATGCAATCACAATGAGAAGCCTTCGTTTAAATTTAGCCGTTAGTTTTAATCAACGGGACCGTGCGTAAGTCTTGTAGAGAGCGCGCACCTGTGCAAAGCATGGCGATGCGGATTTGAGCGACGGTTTCGCGGATGAGCTGATCGACGGCTTCAAGCGAGTGATCCGCCGCTTTGAGGAAAGGTCCCGCCATACCGCCAATGGATGCACCGAGCGCGATAGTTTTGGCGATATCGATACCATCGCGCAGACCGCCGCTGGCGATGATGGGTAAATTGGGCGCGCCTGCCGCAGCGTATTGTACCGCATCGGCAGTGGGGATGCCCCAATCGGCAAAAGAAGCGGCGACACGAGCATGAAATGCGGTAGGCGCGCGGTGATATTCGACTTCGCTCCATGATGTGCCACCTGCCCCCGCAACGTCGATGGCGCTGACACCGGCATTGGCGAGATCGCGCGCATTTTGTTCGCTGAAGCCCCACCCGACTTCTTTGGCGATTACGGGGATTTCGAGGACTTTGCAAACGGCTTCGATTTTGGAGAGCAGCCCGGCAAAGTTAGTATCACCTTCGGGCTGGACGGCTTCTTGGAGGACGTTGAAGTGTAGAATAAGCGCGTCGGCTTGAATCATATCGACACAGCGGCGGCATTCATCGACCCCATAGCCGTAATTGAACTGCACCGCACCGACATTGCCAAAAAGCAGAATATCTGGCGCAATATCGCGGACTTGGTAGGTGTAGGCGAGGGAGGGGTCTTTTAGCGCGGCGCGCTGTGATCCTAAGCCAAGGGCGATTTTGTGGGTTTGCGCGGCTTGGGCAAGGATGCGGTTAATTTTGTTCGCCAACTGCGCGCCCCCCGTCATAGACGAGATGAGGATGGGCGCATTGAGAGTTTTTCCGAAAAGGGTGATGGTGGAATCAAGGTCGCTTAAGTTGAGTTCCGGCAGGGCATTGTGGAGAAAGCGGTAATTCTCTAATCCCGTTTTGAGGCGGGGAAACTGGACATCTTTTTCAAGGTTGATGCGAATGTGGTCTACTTTGCGTCCTTCGATCAATGCAGCATCGTCGGTGGGATTGGAAGGGACGATGCCATCCGTTTGACCGTTTGAAGGCGGAGTCGTGACTTTACTCATTGTTTGGTGTTCCTTAGTTGTGGTGGACGACAATCCTACCTGATTCGTGAAAAAGCTGTCAACTGTAGAGGACGACAAAGCTGCGGTACACGACAGTGAGTGAATGACGAACACACTAGCAGGACACTGCACATTTTGTATAATCACAAGCCTGTATTAAGGCTGCCCCAAAAAATCCTGATTAGGGAGGGAATACCAATGGCTGCTACTGAAGAGCGCGTGCGTAATATCGTCATCGATCTATTGGGGGTGGACGCTGAACGTGTCGTCCCTGAAGCGCGCTTCCGCGAAGACCTTGAAGCGGACTCGCTCGATCTGGTCGAACTGATCATGGCGTTTGAAGAAGAATTCGGCGGCGAAATCAGTGATGAAGACGCGCAGAAGATCACAACGGTGGGTGAAGCCATCACCTATATCGACACCAATATGAACAAAGGCTAGACCACTCGCGGGTAACAAAGGGCAGACGTTTTTCCATCATCTGTTACCCGTTCAGCCGGATAAGGTAGCAACGATTTTAGGTTCGCTACCTTGTCTGTGCCTGAACCGTGCGTAAATCCTCATTATGTCGCCGTGCAAATGTCAAACCCGCTACCTGCACGACGATAAAAACCCCGACACTGAAACTTGTAATCCATACGCCTAAGCCGAGATTTGCGTTGATGGCGAACCCGCGTATGAGATCAAGGGCCTGCTGGATGCCAACGATGCTGCATATCAACATGAGTAGGGACGCGGCGAGACTCAAGAGCGGGTAAATTGTCGTGCCGATACGGGAGAATGCCGCACTCGTGATGGTTAGTCCCAAGAGCGACCAAAGCAACTGCTGGCGATAATTGGCGTTTGTAAAATCGGTGAGAATTTCCAGCGGCGGGAGCATCCCCACACTGATGAGCGCGGCGAGAATCAAGACAATTGACCGGCTGATGCCGCGCGGGGGGGCGTTCCATGCCAATAAGCCAATTAAGCAGAGCAGCGGCAGACGCAGTAATCCGGTTGTTAACAGCGGAGGTGATCCGCCGCGCACCGCGGGATGTAAGCTCGTCCATTCGGCAAGGTCGTATGCATTAAGGGTGAGCGCAGCGGGCGCGGCGGATGTCCATGCGAAAGCGCAACCGATCAACGCGATTATGATCAAGAGCAAGCGAAGAATAGAAATATTCATGGGTTTTGTCACGGGTTGAGTTATCAATCGGTTTTGCGCCGCTGTCGTCGCTGTTTAGACCCACCCGGCGCACTCGAAGTTCCCGATTCGCTGGCAAGTTCGTCGAGGCGCTGACGGATTTGTTCGTCTTCCGCGTGCTGCGAGTCGAAGAAATTGACCATAAATTCGCTGCGGCGCTGACGAAGCGCCATTGACGCAACGGCGCGCACATCGGCGATGGCAGCTTTGTCGCGTCCATCGGCGGCGGCGTGAGCGCGGGCGGCTTCAAACAAGGTGTATTCGGCGCGGTGGGAGTCAATTTCGAGTGATTGAACCAGTGAAATGCCGATCTTGATGGCATCTTCTTGGAGGGTGGTCGTCTTGAGCAGTTCACGCGCCGCGATGATTTCGTCGCGGGTTTCGGCGGTGACGAGTTCCCATTCATGGACGAATTTTGCAGGAGATTGGCGATATTGACGGACACGCTTGTAGACTTCTAGGCGTTCGTCGGCACTCATCAAGCCGCGCACATTAACGCGTAAGCCAAAGCGGTCAAGGATTTGCGGGCGCAAACGTCCTTCTTCAGGGTTCATTGAGCCGATGAGTACAAACCGCGAGCGATATGTACCGGACATCGCGCCGCGCCGCACAGTATAAATCCCCTGTGCGGAGGCATCGAGGATCGCATCTACGATTTCGTCGTTGAGCAGATTGACTTCATCGATATAGAGCAGGTTGTTATCCGCACGGGCGAGGATACCTTTTTCGAGTTTGAGTTTGCTCTGCTGGATGGCAACACGTTCGTTGATTCCCCCTACAACGTCCTCTAAGCGGGCATTGAGCGGGAGTTCGACAATTTTAACGGGTTCATAATGTGAGATCGACTGCCCGGCGTGGAATTTCTCGTAGCAATCGGGATAGAGATATTTCGCCTGCTCGTATTGAACGTCTTCCGGCAGTACGCCATCTTCACAATCGCTGACTTCAATATCGGGGAGAATGCCCGTGAGACTTCGCACAGCAGTCGTTTTGCCAGTGCCGCGTGGACCAATGAGCAGCACGCCGCCAATGGCGGGGTTGATGACTGCCAGCAAAAGGGCGATTCGCATTTCATGCTGTCCGACAATCGCCATGAAGGGATATGGCTTTACGTCCGCGATACCGAGATCAGGCGGGGGAGCAGAGAGAATTCGCCGCGCCCCGGCTTGATTGAGAATGCGGAGCAGGGCAGAAGATTCCCCTGCTTCAAGATTAGGAAGCGGCGGCGTGGTGGTCACGGCGATGTCTCGCGCGGATGAAAGGGACGGGCTTGTACGGCTTCGTCGCGGGCACGCTGCTGTTTACGGAAAGCCTGCCGTTCTTTTGCTTGTTCGGCGCGGGCGATACATTCCGGCGTGTCGTAGATGAGTTCAGGAACGGGCGCGGGCTTGCCAAAAGCATCGAGCGCGACATAAACAAGATAGGCTGTGTTGGTGATTTTTGATTCGCCTAACAGCGGGTGTTCGGAAATGACTTCGACGCGGACTTCCATCGAGGTGCGTCCGACGTAGGTCAGTTCGCCGCGACACATCACCAACATGCCGATGCGAATCGGCTCCATGAAGGTCATCGAATCGACTGCAACGGTGACGACAGGGAGATTGGCATGGCGCATGGCAACGAGCGCGCCCGCTTCATCAACCATACGCATGATGACACCGCCGTGTACATTGCCGAGCGAATTCGCGTCCTGCGGTCCCATCAAGGCACTGAGCGTAAATGCCGAGTCTGATGGACGTTTAGCTGGGCGCGATTCTGGCGCTGTCACTAAATGATCAGTCACGGACTATTCCTCACCGGCATCGGGGATGAGGTCGGACAAGCGTTTAAATACATCTTCATCCCATTCCAGCACGTCAATCTTGTCGTAACCGAGATCGGCAGGGATGGGTTGAAGCGGCGCGCGAGTAGGAAGTTTTTCCGGTTTGCCGGGTTTAGGGGGAAGCTGCTTCATCAACGGCTGCCGCCCGGCAGTACGCTTGCGAACAATGCGACCATCAGGATAGAGGTTGCCGATCCATTCGCCAGATGTGGTGTATACGTCATGCGTATCGTTGAGGACATAACCGATATAGTCGCCGCGGGTATCGAACAGATAGATGCCGATCTTCGTCGCCAGCCAATCGCCTGCGGTGTTGTAGATAAAGAATGGTTTTGCTGGATCAATCGCAAACTTGCGTGGAGCAGACATACAACCCCCTCTAACTGGAATGATTTTCACCTTGAATAGGCAATGTAGATTATAACGGTTTATGCCAAGAGCATACTGTAAATTTGTCTTAAGTGGCGCGCGGAGGCTTCCCAAGTGAATTGGTTTGCGCGGGCTTTGCCTTTGCTGATGAGGTCGGTACGAAGCGCGGAATCGGTGAGCAAGCGTTCGAGTGCGTGCGCGAGCGCGTCAACATCGGTGGGAGAAATGAGAAGCGCGGCATCGCCCGCTACTTCGGGCAGCGAAGAAACGTTGGATGTAACGACGGGCGTTCCACAGGCAAATGCTTCTAACACAGGCAGCCCAAAGCCTTCATAGATGGATGGGGTGGCAACACATGCGGCTTCGCTGTAGAGGGCGGGTAGGTCGGCATCATCTGCAAAGCCGATCATGTGGACGAAGTCGGTCATGCTTTCGCTATGGATGGTCGCGTAGATGGGGTCATCAAGCCAGCCTTTGCCACCCGCGATCACAAGGCTTACGTCTATACCGCGCGCTCGCACACGGGCGAGGGCTTGAATCAATCGAGCGTAATTTTTGCGCGGCTGCACCGTACCCACCGCGAAAATATACGGACGGTCAGAAATCTTGTATTTGCGGCGCACAGCAGCGCGCGCTTGTGAATCTGTGATGGGCGCAAAACGGGAATCCACCCCACTTAATAACACCGTGATTTTCTCAGCGGGGGTGCCGTATAACTCGACTAAATCGTCTTTGGTCGCTTGTGAGTCGGCAAGGATGTGTTGAGCGCGACGGACAGAGCGTGGGACGACGACATCGAGATAGGCTTTAAGTGGTGGACTGGCAGTTTCGGGCGCACGCACAAACGAAAGATCGTGTACCGTTAGGAGCGTGCGAGTAGATGGGAGCGTGGGGGGGAGGACGAAATCGGGCGAGTGGTATAAGGAAACACGTCCTGTCACCCATTCCACCGGAATGGGTATGTTAGTGCGATGCCATAACCGGGCTAACCAATGACTGTTCAGGGGGACAGGTTTCCAAGTGAAGTTCGCGCCGGGAAGGGCGGGGAGTCGATTTGGAGTTGCACCCGCGACAAATAGACGATACTGCGTGCTGGAATCGAGGGCGGCAAGGGCACGGATGAGTTCGCGGACATAGCGCCCAATGCCGCCACCCTGCTCATAGGCAGCCGTGTAGTCGATGGCGATAGGCAGCAGAGAGTTGGTCACAATCGTTCAGGGGTGGGGAAGCTATACCGAGACAGAGATTAAGACTTAATTGTGATCGCCTTTGGCGGCATATCCGCTGTCTTTTATTTTGTCTACGTCACTGTATGTCCAATAGCGATTGGCGAGGAAGTTCCAAACCATAACGACGACTACGCCAATCAACTGGGCTGCGAGCGTCCCTAGTTTTGCTTCACCGGACGGCGAGGGAACATAGTTGGGGCGGATCAATTGAATTTCTGCGAGCAGAATGGGCATTAAGAGCGCGCCAAGCCAAACATAAGCACTGCTAATCCACACGGTACGCGCAGTCCAGCCGATGAAGTTGATAAGCGTGAACTGGGCAAGCTGGCGACGGATGCTGCGAGAACGCGAATCGGGATACGTCCAGAAGCGATTCCATGTGAAGTTGCTGATGACTGCCGCAAGGAAGCCCATTGTGCTGGCAAGCGCGACTTTCAAGTCACGATTCGGGTCAATGGGGGTGAGAATGGTCGCTTGTAAGATAACGACTGTGCCAAAGTCAATGACCGCGCCGAGCGCGCCGACAAATGCGAAACGGAGAAAGCGTTCGACTTCTTTGGATTTACTGCCAAAACGTTTGGCGATGGCAATAATGATGCCATCGAGCGGGTTACGAATCACTATTCGCTTATACTCGATGCTGTTGGACTGCCCCATGCGATCCTCATGAATTGAACTTGGTTGGAGATGTGACCATGCAAAATCGCAAGGATGCCAAGCAGCACGCCCAACTCCAAGAAAAGATTATTGACATAGAGATTGTCAGTCAAGCTGTGAAGCGCAACGTATACCCAAGTCCCTAATAACCCGGCTGCTGTAATTCTTGCAAGGGTGTCTGGGTGTTTGCGGGTGATGCGCCATGTGATACTTATGACGATACACCAAAAAACGCCATACGATAATAAACCTATGATGCCAGTCTCCCCCAAAACATTCAAGTAGAAGTTATGGGCATGACCAAGCGGTAAATCCCAATTCATAAGCCGGTAGGCGGGATATGCGACTTCATAATTGCCCAAGCCAACACCGAGAAACGGGCGATCTGCTGCCATATTGAGTGCGGCTTGCCAATGCGCCAATCGTTCGACTAAGGCGTAGTTGAAAGGTGTTACATCAACGCCGCGCACATCGGTAAATGAGAAGGTTTCTTGCGTGGCGCTGGCGATGCGATCTGTGATTGAAGCTGGCAGACGACCACTTGCCCAAACAATTCCGCCCAAAGCAGTTACCAATATCAAGATGCCTAAGCCGTGCAAAATGCGGCGGGGAAGGGCGACAAGGGTGACGATGATGGAAATGCCAAACCCAAGCCATGCGCCGCGACTCCAGGACAAAATCAATGCAGCGGAGATGAGCGCAAAGGCTGCGGCGTAAAACACGGATGCCACAAGGTGACCCGTGAGGATGAGTCTCGACGCGCGCCATGTATTGCACACGCGCAAGAAGTAACCCAGCGCGGCGGCTGCCATAAGCGGGGCGAGTAATCCCATAAACGCGCCAAAGGGATTTGGCTGACCGAATGTGCCAAAGGCGCGAAAATTATCTGAATCGGTGCTGATCAAGAGGTGGAGCGCACCTGATCCGCCAAAGAATTGATACACCCCCAGCGCCGCGTTGGTCACGCCAGCGGCGGCGGCGGCAAAAACCAACCATTCCCACTGACGGCGGGCGGCAAGGTCAAGACAAAGGGTTACCAAGGCGATCATCTGCCCCCATTTGAGCCATTCGGTGAGCCAAGCGCCGAACGAGACTGCCGAAAACGCGCTCAAGGCAGCGGCGGTTGTGAAGATCGTGAGTGCCGTTAACACGGGCGACCAGCGAATGTGGGGCAACTGCTGGCGAAGCACGATGCGATGGATTACCCAAAACATGAGGGCGGATGCAAGGAGAAGCTGACCGAAATCGAGAGGGAGCGCGATGCCGCTTTCTGTCGCAAATAAGGTACGAATGGGCGCGATGACCATCATGGCGGCGATGGGCGCAAGCGGACTGATCAAACTGGAAATGATGAACACCGTCAAGCCAATGATAACAGCGGACGTTGGCATGGGCTGCCATGCAATCAATACACCTGCCGCAGTCGCAAGAATGATCCACAACCCCTGAATAGGGGGAACTGGCTGATATGTCGTTTTTCGCTCACGTGCAAGCGTGGTCACACCACCTCACGGAAATACTCAATTGTTTTGTGCAACCCTTCTTCTAGTGAGACACGCGGCTCCCAGTTAAGGATCGTTTTGGCGCGAGTGGAATCGGGGCGGCGCGTTTGCGGATCGCCTTGAATGCGGTCATTTTGCTTAAAAACGATACCCGCCGGATTATCGGTGAGCATATTGACAACTTTAGCAAAGTCGAGGACGGTCAATTCGTTTTGTGTGCCAATGTTGACAGGCTCGATGAAATTGCTGTGAAGCAGACGAGTTACGCCTTCTACAAGATCATCAACGTATTGAAAACTGCGCGTTTGCATCCCATCACCGTAGACAGTGAGAGGTTCGCCGCGCAAAGCCTGTCCAATAAAGTTAGGTACAACACGTCCATCATCGAGGCGCATACGTGGTCCAAATGTGTTGAAGATACGGACAATGCGCGTTTGTACGCCGTGTGTGCGATGAAATGCCATCGTCATCGATTCGGCGTAGCGTTTGGCTTCATCGTAGCAGCCGCGCAGCCCAATGGGATCGACGTTGCCGAGATAGGTTTCAGGCTGTGGATGGATAAGCGGATCGCCGTAGACTTCGGATGTAGAAGCAAGTAAGAAACGCGCACCTTTTTCGCGTGCGATTTCGAGGGTATTGTAAGTTCCCATGGCACCGACGCGAAGCGTTTCAATCGGGAATTTGAGGTAGTCAATTGGGCTGGCGGGGGAGGCGAAGTTGAGGATGGCATCGAGTTCGCCCGCAACGTTGAAGGGTTCGCTAATATCCTGCTGAATCAATGAAAAACGCGGATGATGCTCAAGGTGAGCGATATTCCGCGCGCTGCCAGTGATGAAATTGTCTACACCAACGACTGTGTGACCATCTGCGAGAAAACGATCACATAAGTGAGAACCTATAAAACCAGCGGCTCCGGTGATGAGTACACGCACGCTGTAAACCTCTCGAACAATTGGGGCGATGTCGCCATATAGGTATCGCTGCTAGGTGGGCGCAAAAAATGCCGCACAGCGCTGCTTGAGCGCAAACACGCGAAGTTTACCATAAGTTGGAGACATGGTAAACGAAAGAACGTTATAGATAGATTCGCAAGACACAGCGGGTTTGTTTACAGCTTAGACCTGTACCTGTGCGTCGCCTTCTTCGCTCAAATCGGCAAGCTGGTGTGCAAATTCGAGGCGAAACACATCAGCAACCGTATCGTCTGAAAGGCAAATGACGACAGTTTGGAGATATTTAAGGTCTTCGAAAGTGTAGTCAATAATTTGGGTGAGCATGGTTTTGGCGCAATTTTCTACTGGATAACCGTTCGCGCCGACAGAGATCGGCGGAAACGCGATGGACTTTATCATGTTGGATTCGGCAAGGCGCAAACACTCTAAGACGACATTGGCGAGTTTGCCGCGCTCACTGCCTTCGCCCCAACGGGGTCCAACAGCATGGATGATTTTTTCGACTCCCTGCGCCGCAAGTAAGCCGGATGTTGTAATGACTGCGGATGCTACATCGCAGTAGCCAATTTGTATAACTTCACGCTGGAGTTCGATGCCAGCTTTGGCGATTAGTTCCAGGGTGAGGGTGAGGTCGGTATTAGTCGAATTGACAACAGCCGCAACCTTGAGCGAATACAGATCGCCGAGAACGATCCGAATAGTGACCTTGTTCACCTTCGCTTTCATGACGTTACTCCCCATACGTCTGTGTTTTTCATTACACCACTATTTCGCGGGGTGCGTCAATAGCTCAGACGTTCGTAGAGAGACGACAATTCCTACAATTAGTACGAAAACGTAAGCGAGGTCTTGTACGAAAACGGCATTATCGACCATGCCATGCGCCAATAAGTTGATCATACTGCCCATAGCGCCGATGGTGAGTGCCAGAGCAAGACTGTCGACTGCGCGGTAATGGCGATAGAGCGCGAAAGAGGCGCGCCAGAATGCGATTTGAATCCAAAGCAGGAGTAGGATACCGGCGATGCCCAATCGTGTCCAAAAATCGAGCAGGATATTGTGCGGATGGGAGAGATCGGGTTCTTCCCACGCATCGGGGAGCATGAAGCGTCCGCGAAAAGCATAGAGGAATTGGTCCATGCCTAATCCTGTTATGGGGCGTTCGGCAAGCATTTGGAAAGTACTTTGCCATAAACGGACGCGAAAAAAATTCGTCCCGCCAGTGAAATCGAGCAAGCGGGCAAAGCGTTCCGATTGAACAGCTATAAATGCACCGATCATGCTTATTCCAGCAATCGCCGTGATGGGGATGAACGCGCGTTTGCCCCACGCAAGCAGCAGCACTGTAATGGTGGCAGCGGGGATACCGATGAATAACGCACCAGCGCTTAAGGTAAGCAGGATGGCAACTGACATGATGCCCAACGCGATGGCGGCGTAAATGCGGCGGGGACGGTCAAGGGGGAGGATCAAGAAGGCGAGCGCGAAAGGAATGCAGCGTCCAAGAAACAACCCCACATTGTTAGGCGATCCATAAACGCTGGCAAGACGCATCGTGCCGCCTTCAGCAGTAATGATACCTTCGCCGCGCAAGAACATGAACATGCCGATGATGGCAACGACCACCGCCGCAATAAGCATAGAGTCTGAGATGCGAAGTAGTGTAGTGCGCGTGGGACGAATCGCGCGCAGAACCGCGTAGAAAGCGAGAGGTTCAGCGATGAGGGTGCGAAGTTCGGTGATGGCGGGATCGCGGTACTGCGTCCACAAAAGAGAGACGAGTGCTAATATTCCCACAGCCAACATGGCGACATCAATGCCTGCCCATCCTGCGAACAGTGGCGAGTTTGGCAGCGAAACAAGGCTCGACTGGCGACTGCGTCCTAACCAGATCAAGCCACGTAAGATCGCCGCACTTGTCGTAATCAAGAGGACGAGTTCGGACATGGGGAAGGCGAAGCGGTAGAGTTCAACTGGAAAGAGGAAAAATGGGGCATAGAAGATCGTAAGCATCAAGCCAAGTTCAAGGCGATGGAAGATCAACACGAATAGCGCTGCACCCGCGACCAAGATCACAATGACATGGGGTTGAATGTAAATCAACCCGCCTGTAAACACTGCCAAACCGAGCTGAACGGAATCGCGGCGAAAAAGTTCAGGTGTGCCGTCTTTCCATGTGAGCAGCATTCCGATCATGAGGGCAATCGAAGTTACGGCGCTAACGGCAATCTGCGTGATACTGCCAAGCCCAGTAATGAATGCAGCGATGCGCCTAAAAACAGGCTGCCAGTCGATTTGAGCGGCAGTAGCAAGTACGGCGAGGGCGGAAATCACAGCGGCGAGCCACGCGATGGCGATTTGGTAGTTGTAAGGCTGCGCGAGATCGCCGGAACTGACGGCGTAACCGACAATCGCCCAACGATCCCACCCGCGATCAGCGGCGGCGCGCAAAAGATGTACGCCGGGTGAAAGATCGCGGCTGACAGGGACGAGTTCAAGCTGCGGAGTGAGATCGTCGCTTTTGAGGTTAATGAAGGCATTACCAGAAGCATCATGGGGTGTAGCGTTGGCTGGCAAATCATCGACAGTAGGGTACAAAAAGGCGACGTAGTTATCCTGCCGGAGCAGCAGTGATACCGCGCGTCCTTCAAATGTGAAGGCGAGGCGGCTGTCTTGCAGCCAACCAATATCCGCGCCTAACGGGCTGAATGTCCATACGCCGCTGTACTGCGCGTGAGGGTTGACGGCAGGGTAGAAGCCGTTGTGCGCGGCTGTTGGCTCGCTGTATGCAGTTAGCGCAGAATAAAGAGGAGTGGGCGCACCTGTCGTATCGATGGTAGAGAACCCCCACAAGGGATGATTTGGCTCAACATTGGGCTGCCAATGCGCGAGGATCATGCCGCCAAGCCACGCCCATTCACGGTCAGCACGGCGCAAGGCATCGAGTGTGTAGCTGGTTTGCTGACTTAGCGTGACTTGTCCCCAAATTGAAGGCGCACCAGACCAATGGGGTGGAAGGGTATTCCAGCCGAATTCGCTGATCCAGAGCGGCATGGCACTATCGCCGTGCGCTGCCATGATTTCACGAAGCGCGACAACGCGAGAGAAATTGAGCAAATCACGCTCTACACGGCGATCTGATGGAGGAAGGCTGAAACCATAGGGTTTGGCGGCGAAAGCATCGACAAATTGATTTGCGCCAAGGGCGTACAAATCTTCTAGATAGAGGATGTCGCTGATGTTACGCCCACCTGTTTCTATTGTGGGCGCAAGTGCCGCCGCCAAAATGGATGCATGGGAATCCGCGGCGCGAATAGCTGGCGCGGTTTGAGCAAGCAACGCGACGTAATCGGCGGGGCGAGGGTCTTGTTCACCCCATGCATCGTAGAGGTTTGGCTCATCCCAAATTTGATAATAATCGATGAGTGAGCCATAACGTTCGGCAAATGCCGCGGCGAAACGCGCAAAGACCGATGGATCGGCAGGTGGGGCGGTTTCAGATGTGAGGGAAGAATCGCGCGCCCATGTGGGAGATGTAAACAACACAGCGACCAAACGCAACTGCTCATCATTTTCGAGTGCAGCGGTGATACGATCCCATGCTGACCAGTCAAATGCACCGGATTGGGGTTCGATGTCGCTCCAACGCACGAACTGGCGCAGCCATGTGACATTGGCAGCGCGCATGAGGTCAAGCTGCGTTGAAAGTTCGGCGGCGGAATACTGCGTGAGATCGACATTGACACCTAAACGTGGGATACGAGGTGGCAGATCGCGGGTTTGGGCAGCATCGACGTATCCGCGCAGGTCAAAATCACGCGCAGATTGGGTCGCCAGCGCAGCGGTGATGCTGCCCGCCAACGCGACGAGCGCGGCAAGCAGAATAAGAAATTGTCGTTTCATTGTGTCCATACCGGATTGGATGCGCCGCCATCCAAGGTGAGCTGGTGGGCAACACCGGAAAGCACATCGACAACCCACAGGTTGCCTTGATACACAAAGGCGATTTGCGTACCATCGGGGCTCCACGTAAAGGTGACAGCTTGGCGCGTGAGTCCGGGCTGCCCATTAGACGGGAACACCACACGTGCATTGCTGCCGTCCCGATCTGCGACGACGAGATCATATTCGGCAGTTTCGCTGATGCTATTGCTCAAATCGCGGGCGCGCAAGTAAGCAATCTGCGTTGTGGAATATTTGGGAGCAGACCAAATCCCCGCATTTTGCACAACTTCAGCAGCGAACGCGCCGTTGGAATCGGCAATGGCGACATGGAAAGCGGGGCTGGTTTCTGGAGGTTCGCTGCCGATAGGATCGCCATGCACGGTTGTCATGAGCAGGGTGCTGTCTGGCGACCACGAGAGATTCGCGCGCCATGACCATGGCTGGCGGGTATTGAATACAGCATAACTGATCAGCGGTGATTCTTCATTGATTGCGCCGCTGGTGAGATCAACTAAACCGACGCGATCCGCCCGTGCCCACGCCAGTTTCGAGCCATCGGGTGACCATGCGAAATTTGTCCCCCACCAGCCGTATAAGCCGCCCGTGGAACGTTCGACAACTTGATCGAGGTCGAGGGAGCTGCCCGATAGTGGATCGAAGCGCATGATCCAGAGGTCGTTGTAGGCGAGCCAGCCGGGCGCGCCGGAAGCGATTTCGCCTGTTGAGTAGGCTATTGTATCGGTGCGTCCCGGAACCCAGTCGGCATAGAGGACGTTTTCAGGAAGCATGGGAAGTGGAGAATCGCTGCGGGTTGTATCTGTGATGAGCGCAAGGCGGTTAAAAAAGGTGTCGCGTTCGTTGATGTCTGCTTCACGAGTGAAGATCAATTGGCGACCATTTGAGGACAAACTAAACACACGCCCATCGAGATCGCCAGTGTCTGTGAGCAGTCGTTTAGTGGTACTGCTCTCACGGATGATCCATGCATTGCTGTTGTTGATGTATGCCAACGTGCCGGTGATTGGCACGGGATCGAGTTCGCCTGTTGGAGGTCCGACATAAATGACTTCATCTTGCGCGGCTTGGATGAGCGTGCGGTTGATAGGAATCGGCTGCTGGCGCACACCGTCACGGCTGACGATGCGATAACAAATTTCTTCGATTCCATTTTGCCCTGCTTGCCCAAGTCGTTCTTCTCCGGGCTGCAAACTTTCGTTGAGGACGCGCTGCTGGCGGCGAGGGATTTCTTGCTGTTCGCATTCGGTTGTTTCAGTGACACGCACAACGGTCACACGCATCCCATCCGTGATTTGGCTAAATTCTGGCGGATTCACTTCGTCGAGGGGACCTAGCTCGATGCCCTCTTGGCGGAGAAATTCGCCTACAGTGAGGGGAACATCCTGCGGGATAGTGCGTTCACGTCCATCGGCAACAAGGGAAACCAGAAGCTGTGTTTGCTGGGCGCGCGGAGTACACGCGGCAGCGGTAACAAGAGTCAGCAGCAAAAACATAAGGCGGTTAAATGATTTCATGACCGTAATTGACAAGACAAGTCTCATGTTTGATTTCACAACAGGGCGGGCAGCCTTTTCAATCTACGAGAACTAGAAAGAGACGAAAAGGAACTGCCCGCGAGTATTCGAACTTATTGACAGGGCATGGCTGCACAACCCCATGCCCCTAAAGGATTACGGCGACGCATCCGGGAAGATATTGTTCCGCAGATTGTAGAGGACGCGCAGCACCCCGTAGTTAACAGCGTTTGCGCCATAGGTGGTCATGTTACCGCCGCTAAAGTCACCCGCACCGCCGGGCGCAGAGGTCAATCCGCCGCCGCCTGTTTGACCTTGATCCGGCATATCATTGAGCGCACGCCACAGGTTTGCAACCGGGACATTGTAACTGCTGGCAACTTGAATGATGGCATCGTTGATGGCTGCGACCTGCGCTTCTGAACCTGTTACCGGGCGCACTGTAAACAGTACCGGTATCACGCCGCTGTTGGTAAGTGTTTGGACAGCGGCTTCAAGGTTAGCGCGGAAAGCGTTCGGATCGGTGTTTTGGAGGACATCTTGATACCCGATACTCAACAGCATGACGGCGGGCTGGATGACGCGGATTTCGCACGCCAGCGGCGATTCACCCGAATTACAACCGCCGGGTGTATTGTTCGGGTTGATCAAGTCTTCGACACGCCAATTGTCACTGGCGGCGACACTTTCACGGTTGAAGCTCGTCCCTGAGTCAATGGCTACAAGGTTGTACCAATCGATGATCGCTTGTAAGTCGCCGTTGTCCGCGAGATTATACGATCCGCCGGGCGCAAAGGTATCGAGAATGCCATTGTGGCGAAGCGTACCATCGCCTGCATGAGCGAAGACCGTCGCACGGCTGCCAAAGCTGTTAACACCATTTTCGTAGATGGGGCGGAGCGTTGGGTAGAGCGCACCAATATCCGGTAGAAGCGGCGTTGTGCCTGCTAAACCGGGGTCAACCTGCGTCGATTCAACAATGACCTCGGCTTCGTAGGGGAAGGTTTGACCGTCACCCGCCGTCGCGGTCAAGCGCACGAGGTAAGTTCCCGCTTGCGGGAAGGTGTAAGTGGGACTGACTTCGGCACTGGTACTGCCCGTACCATCGTTGAATTCCCACAAGAACGCAACAGCGGGTCCTGTTGTGCCGTTGGTAAACGCAACCGTCAAACCTTCAGTTTGAGCGTATGTGAAACTGACGTTGATCGGCTCTAGCGTATTAGTCGGCGTTTCGGTGGGAGTATCCGTCGGCGGGGGGAGCGTATCTGTTGGAGTCTCTGTCGGTGGGACAAGCGTATCCGTCGGTGTCGGCGATGCAGTATCAGTGAAGGTCGGCGGAATCAGCGTGTCCGTTGATGTGACCGTCGCCGTTGAAGTCTCCGTGGCGGTGCCGGTTTCGGTGGGCGGAATGGTGGTATTCGTGCCTGTCGCAGTCGCCGTCGCAGAGGGCGTGTCCGTCGGTGTGACAGGAGTTGTTGTATTTGTCGGTGTTTCGGTGATAGCCGTCGTGGATGTGGGCGTAAACGTTACCGTGTCGGTGAAAGTGGATGTGGGCGTAACAGGCGTAGTGGTGTTCGTTGGGGTGAGCGTTGGAGTAACGGGTGTGTTGGTAAAAGTCGATGTGAAAGTCGGTGTGGGTCCCGTCACGGTGATTTGGCGTGTGACGCTGGAACTACCGCCGGGTCCTGTCACTGTCAAGAACACATTGTATGTCCCCGGCACGACGAACACATGGGACGGATTGCGATCTGTGCTGGTTGTTCCATCGCTGAAGTTCCACAGCCAATTGGTGATTGTCCCTTGTGATTGATCCACGAACTGTACGGGAAGCGGAGCAACACCACTGGATTGATTCATGGTGAAGCCAGCCACAGGAGGAGTCGCGCTTTGCGCGCTGATCTGCCGAGTGACGTTCGATGAACCACCGGGTCCAGTTACAGTGAGGGTAACGTTGTACAAACCGGGAGCATTAAACGTGTGACGCGGATTTAATTCGGTGCTAGTGCCGCCATCGCCAAAATTCCAAAGTACGCTGGTGACATTACCACTGGACTGATTGGTAAACTGCACCGTTAAAGGCACCTGCCCAGTCGTGCGATCCTGTGTGAAGGCGGCGATGGGGCGCGGGATGTTCTGTGTTTCGGTTGGACGCGGCGTGGGCGCTTGGTTTTGCACGCGGATGTTGTTGACAACCGTTGTCAGCGTGCTGCCATCGCGCAGGTACACGCGCAGCCGAAGTTGATAGAGCGCATCCTGCACGGTGGTGGTATTCCAAATGCCAAGCAGCCCGTTCAATACGGGGGCTTGCACTGCGGAGGTCGCGGGGAACCACAGGTTTCCGGGATTAGGATCGGGACCAAATTCGAGCTGATATTGTAGAAACTGAGGGTGAGTCGCTGCGCCAAGCACCTGCACCGCACCGGATACGACATTGCCGGGAACGGGGGAAAGAATTGCGATGTTGACAGGGAGGGCGGTGAAGGTGGGAAAAACATTTTGTGAGGTAGGCGGAAGAATGACTATCGCTGTTGGGCGAGAGGTGATGGTCGTTCGGGTAGGCTGCCCTGAAGGAATAATGATTGGAGTGGGTGCGCCGCCTGTCGAGAGGGCTGTCCGCGAAGGTTGAAGCGTACTTGTTGGAGCAGTTGTCAAATCAATTTCTTGTGTCGCGTCACTGCTGCTGAGATTGCACGCGCTGATGACCAGCGCCGTAAAGATGAACAGCAGCGGCAATAGGGACTTGGTTGTCCAGCGTTTGCGCGCCATACTTTGGGCACCTTTCTTGCTGTAAAACGAAACTTGCCTGTACACTCTAAGTGGTGATTATGCCTCATTATAGTGGTGAATGGTGCAGAACGTTGGCATATCGCCTACTTGTCTTCAAATAGCGCAGGTGCTAGACTGAAAATTATGAAAATCATGATTGTTGACGACGAACAGGCAATCCGCGAAGCCCTTGGCCGCAAATTGAAGCGAGAAGGGCATGAGATCATTTTGTGTCGTGACGGGCTGGAAAGTTTGCGGTTTTTCCATACTGAGCGCCCTGACTTGGTGATTCTCGATATTGTGATGCCGGAAGGCATGGATGGGCTGACCGTCTGCCGCCGTATCCGCGAGGTGGCAGATACCCCGATCATGATGTTAAGCGCGAATGCGGTTACAGAAGATGATGTGATTGACGGATTAACGGCTGGCGCGGATGAATATTTAATCAAGCCTGTTCGGCTGAACGAGTTTGCAGCGCGTGTACATGCCCTGCTGCGGCGCGCGCAAATGTCGGTGAGCGAGAACGAACAACGCTATGATGATGGCTATTTAAGCATTGATTTGCATCGCCGTCATGTGCATGTGAATGGTCGCCGCCAGCACCTTACGCCAACTGAATTCAAGCTGCTTGCTGTACTGCTCGAAAACGCGGGTCGCGTGGTGACGCAGAAAGACCTGCTTGAGCAAGTATGGGGTGATGGATATGCGGACGATGTGTATTATCCGCGTGTGTATATCAGTCAACTGCGGCGCAAAGTGGAGCGCGACCCGGCGAATCCAATATATATTTTGACAGAACACCGGGTAGGGTATCGCTTTGAAAAGCAGCCCTCCAGTAAACCCGGTTAAGCGGCAAGCGGGCGTAAGGTGAAAGCGGCGCAGATTCGTTAAATAGCCTTACGCCCCTTGTGATCTCTGCCGAATGAACGGTTCATTTAACGCTATCTCCCTACTGATCAACGGGGTTTCGCTGGCGCTGGCGCTGGCATTCCTGTTCATTTTGCTATGGCAGAACCGACGAAAAGAACTCAATCAGTTTTTCGCAATCTTCTTGTTTTTTGTAGCGATTTGGAACGTAAGCACGCTTTTATGGCAGATGCTTTCGTTGATTGGGTTTGAACCGAGTCTGCAACGGCTGATCGCGGGGTTGGCAGAATTGGGGTTCACGGGTTCTAGCGTAGCGGCATATATTCTCACCGCAGTTTTGGTGCGCGCGCATACGCGATCCTTTCGCAATTTTGCGATAGCGGCATTGATTCTGCTTATCTTCTATCGAACTTTCCTCATCGTTAATTCGGCATTTGCGTTACCCACGAGCGACAGCGGAATATCGTTTCAGCGCCAGCCGATGGTGATCGGTTTTTATTTGCTATTTGGATTTGGCACGATTTTCTTGCTGTGGCGGTATTCACGCAAGATACGGTCTACAGCGATTCGATTCGGTTTGATACTTTTCGTTGTTGGGCAAACGTTCGGTTTCGTCAATTCCGATCTTGATGTGTTTCAATTCGCTATCTCATTGAGTTCAATTGCGGCGCTCATTTTGAGTTTTTCGATTGTTGGAAGCGAAATTATCAAACCGCTGGCAGAGCGTAATTCACAGGTTGAGGCAATTCGTAGGGTGAGCCTTGCGATTACGAACTTAGCCGGTATAGAGACACTGCTCGACCAGATTGCCCAACAAGCCGCTGACTTACTAAAAACAGATGGTGGGGTGAGCATTTTTTTGCTACATGAAGATGAATTAGAAGCGGCGACGGTATATCGTCTTCCGCCACAATATCGTGATGAGCGGCTCAAAATTGGGGAAGGGATGGCGGGCACCGTCGCGCTCAACCGCCAATCGATGCAGGTGGATGATTACGGGCATGACTGGCGTGGAGAGGAAGATTTTCCCCATGCGCGCGATACATTTGGATCGGTGATATGCGCGCCGCTTGAATATGGCGGAAAGACCATCGGTGCGCTGATGGTAATTGCACAACGTCATGGTGTGCTGTTTCAAAAGGAAGATGTTTATCTATTAGAGCTGTTGGCTGTTCAAGCGGCAGTGGCGATTTCGCATAGCCAGCTTTTTGGCGAGGTTGAAGCGGCACGGCGACAGCTTGAAACGGTCCTAGCAAGCACTGAAAGCCCAATCATCGCAATTGACCGCAAGTTCAAACTTGTTTTCGCTAATCGCGCTGCAAAGGTGCTGATGTACCCATCGGACACCGCCACTACCTTCAATGAAGGCTCGGTTGCAGGAGGTCATATCCGCGATTACGTCCCAGATATTCCAATGCCAACTAATTACATGGAGGCGATGCGCGCGATACGCCAACATGGGACTTATACATATGAAGTAATACTGAATCGCCGTGTGTATTTATGTAACATCGCCGCATTTCGTTCTGGAGACAAGCATATCGAAGGCTGGGTAGCTGTACTCAATGATGTAACGCAGCTTAAAGAACTAGATCGTCTAAAAAGCGAAATGGTACGTATGACCAGCCATGATCTGAAAAATCCGCTGCAAGCAGCCATGGCGAATGTTGAACTTCTTCGTGACGATACAGTTTCTGGCTTCAACCCGGAAGCCGCGACAGCACTTGATGAAATTGACTGGCAGTTACAGCGGATGAACCGGATCATTCGCGGAATTCTTGATCTTGAGCGTGTGAAAACAGGTGTGATGAAGGTTGATATTCTGAATCCGGCGCAGATTGTTCAGGAAGCTATCCGCGACTTAACCCACTTCTCATTACATTTTCAAGTGGAATTAGTGTACGAAGCAAGTGATGATTTACCGACAATACGCGGCGATTTCGAGCAATTTAAGCGCGCGCTCATCAATCTCATCGAAAATGCGATCAAGTTCACGCCAAACGGTGGGCGCGTTCTCGTCAAAGCATATGCCAAAGATCAGAACATCATCTTTATGGTTCAAGACAATGGTGTTGGGATTGATGAAACGCAACAGCCACACATTTTTGATCGGTTTTACCGCGCAAATCAAAAAGGCACAGAGCATATTACAGGCTCTGGTTTAGGGCTGAGTTTGGTTAAAACCATTATAGATAACCACCGTGGCGCGATTTGGTTGGATAGCCACATTGGGAAAGGTACGACGTTCTTTGTATCCGTGCCAACTACCCTTATGAATAAGGCTTCGCATAGTCAGTAAGCAACAAAACGCTTATCGAAGGATACTAGTCATCAACATGAGATATCTAATCGTGCTTTTTATCGCGGTATTCGTTCACGGGACAACACTTGCACAGAATACTCCCACTCCTGATCCCAACAAGACCAACACTCCTAATACAAACGAAGAATCAACACCATCTGCACCCCCAAGCGCATTTGAACCTTACACACAATCTGACCTACGCATTTTAACAGGCAATGTACAGCGACCTAACGGAATTGTATGGTTCAATGACAGTCTGTACACCGCTTGCACAGGCGATATGACGGTATATGAGATCGATGCAGAAACAGGACTCACAACAACTCTAATTGGCGGTGTAAACAACGCACACACCCTATTTGCAGAAGAGCGTGAAGAAAACGTAATAAGCCTTTGGGTGCCTGACTTCACTTCTAATCAACTTCTCAATGTTGAGTGGGGGAGCATAGACCGTGTAGCAGAAGATTTACAAGGCCCATGGGGTATCGCATATCTAGATGAAGAAAACTTCCTCATCACCAATATGCTTGGCAACAATTTGATGCGAATCAACCGTGATGGTGAAGGCGAAGTTACGCTAGATGGGCTTACGTCGCCTACCGGACTTGTAATTGATGATGAATATGTTTATATCGCAAACAACGGCAGCACACGGCGCGCGATTGAATGGTACGCGCTTGATTCTGTCGATGGCGGCGAGACTGAAACCTCACAAAGCGATCAAACCGTATTGGTGAGCGGATTACAGAACACAACCGGACTAGCGATGGGGAGCGATGGGTATCTATATTTCGCATATTCACTAGGGACACGCGGAGTGGTGGGACGTATTGACCCCGACTACTGCCGAGAGAACGGCGGATGCACAAATGAGGATATCCAGATTGTGATTTACACTGAACTGGAAGCACCGCTCGCAGGCTTAACCATTTCACCCGACATGCGGTTATACATCCACACGATGTTTCGCCCGGAAATTTACTCTATTCAAATAGACGGCTAAAACGCTAATCGGTGCGAAAACGCTGCTCCAGCCAACGCACAAACAGCGATCCAATCACAGTCATTGATAAGTAGATGGTCGCCGCCAGCAAATAGGTTTCAAGATACTTGAATGTATTGCTGGCGGTAATCTTCGCCAATTGGGCAATATCCTGCACGCCAAGGATAGCCACAAGGGAAGAGTCCTTGATCATAGCAATCAAGTCGTTACCAAGCGGGGGCAAAACTCGGCGTACCGCTTGAGGCAGCACAACCCAACGCATAATCTGAAAATAAGTCATGCCAAGCGATTTCGCCGCTTCAATTTGTCCCTTGCTGATTGATACAATCCCGGCACGGAAAACTTCAGACAAGAATGCCGCGTAGGTCAGCGTAAGGGCGATAATCGCACGCCACTCATAACTGATATCACGCACACGAACCTGGAATCCAAGCGTATTAAGAAAATTGACAAATTCCGGTACTAACGCAAAGGCAATTACCAAAATAACGACAAGAATAGGCAAACCACGCAAGGTTTCTACGTAAAAAGTAGCCACGTTATAAGCTAGAACACGTCCAAATCCACTCGTCTTCGTTGGCGGAGAGGCGCGCACCAATCCGATCAATAATCCCAACACTGATGAAAAGGCATAAGCGATGAAACTGACCCCTAGTGTCATCGCAATGCCATTACGGAGCTGATTCCAGATATTAGTGAAATCTTGGTTCGTCAGGACAAGATAAACAGCCCACAATCCCATAAGAATCAGCGGGATAATCCACCATGGGAACATCCTGAGCGATTCCCGCAGCGTCGGCGCTTGCTTATTGTTCGATGCTGCGATATCCATCGTTGAAATTCTGCCACGCACGCCCATACTCGTTCACCTTGTCCTGATGCCTAACATTCAAACGATGGGGCGTGCTAATGCGCCCCATCGAAACTGCATTTGAACCAGCACTATACCGTAATTACCTATCCAATTGAATTGGGGTCGAATTCAACGAACCACTTTTGGTAGAGAGCATCAAGCGTACCATCTTCGCGCATGGAAGCGAGCGCCGCATTGATTGGCTCAACAAGTTCTGAGCCACGCGGGAAGATGAAGCCAAGTTC
>DAOTZD010000005.1:0-274409 GCA_034434595.1 Anaerolineae bacterium | reverse complement strand
CGTCCAAAGGTGTCATGTGACGGGATTCCGTTGCTCAACTCAAGAAACCTCCCTAACCAATCCTGCTTCGATTTCCCCTAGCGCTCCACGTCTACCCATGTATCTGCTCCCCCAATCACGCCTAAAATCGCCATGCGCGGGTCTTCCCGTTGCGTAAAGTAGCTGAGGATGCTTGTCTCTGGAAACATGTTCGTCCCTTTTTAGAGACGATTTTCCTCCATTCAGCTTTCATATGCGATTGCCCTAGACGATGTGCTGCCGTTTGATTTGTACAAAGGGACACATGATAATATTGAGCGAGTTGCAGATCAGATCAACAAAGCATTTTATTACGAAATTTACGATGGATGTGCCGTTCTAATTCGGCGCATAATCGAAATGAAATGTTCTTGATCATGACATTTAAAAATCATAGTTTAGAACACAAAATTAAAAACCCAAACGGCAATTACGAGATGTTATCAGTGCTCGTTTCCAAAGCCATAAATAGCAAACCATTGGATTTGACTCGTAGCTGTAAGGCAAATCGGGAAAAGCTGGTAGAAAAAGGGCATTTGTCTGCATATAATCCCTTTTATACTGCCCGACAAAAGGACATTGAAGTTGAACAACTGAAATTTCGCCAGATATTTCAAGCGTTGATGCATAAGTCTGGTGTATTGTAAGCAGTATTCGACATTCACGGTTAACTTAAACCTGTCGCTTTCCGCCTGTGTATAATTCCCAATAGGTTTAGACGGAAAGTGTCCCATGCCTGAACACACGTTATTTGACGACAAGACACGATACAAACTCGAACAACTGATGCTCCATGCTGCGCGGGTGCGATCCGGCGCGATTAAAGGGGAACGTCGTTCGATCAAGCGCGGCACAAGCGTGGAGTTTGCCGATTATCGCAACTACGCCCCCGGTGACGATTTGCGCCGCCTTGACTGGAACATCTATGCGCGCTTGGAACGTCCCCTGACGCGCTTGTATGAGGATGAAGAAGACCTCGCTGTGCATGTGCTGATCGATACATCCGCCAGCATGGATTTTCCGCGCGAAGACGATCACCCCGAACAGCACAAATTCGACTATGCACGCCGTTTGATGACGGGCTTGGGCTATGTCTCGCTCACCACCAATGACCGTTTGAGCATCACCGCGTTGGGAGAAGAAACACGCCGTTTTGGTCCGGTGCGGGGGCGCGGCTACGGCGTGGGACTGCTCAAGTTCGCGGTTGATCTCAAAGCAAAGGGCGTGACGAATCTCGACGCGGCGCTCAAAGAATACGCGCTTCGCAGCGGACGCGCGGGCTTGCTCATTCTCATCAGCGATATGTTCGTGCCATCTTATATTGATGGACTGAACGCGCTCGTCGGCAAGGGCTACGAAGTCGCGCTGCTGCATGTGCTTGCGCCGGAAGAAATCGAGCCACCCCTCACGGGTGATCTGCGTTTGATCGACGTGGAAACGGGCGCGGCACAGGAAGTCAGCATCGACGGCGGTTTACGCGAACTCTACGTGCGCCGTGTGACCGCGTGGCGCGAAAGCATCCGCGCTGAATGTATCCGACGCGGTGTGCATTATGTGCCGATCACGACGGATATGGCATGGGAAAAAGTCATCCTGTACGATCTGCGCCGCTTAGGGGTGGTGAAATAGGGGGTTGATCATGCATAAGACCGCGCGTTTGCATCCCACGCCTCACGGGAAAAAGCCAGCACACGGACACGTTATCACGCCGCACAGGGCTGGCTATCATCCCTCACATGTCCATACGATGCTTGAATTGCAGCAGTCGATTGGCAACCGCGCCGTACAGCGGCTTGTGAAACAGCGGCTTGTGCAGCATCCCGCGCCCGCTGGCGTGACCGCGCCGCGCATCCAGCTTACCCGCGTCATGGTTGACCGCGACACATCGCAGTACAGCATCCTTGGCGATGATGCGCCCGTGCCGCCGGGGAATATCATCGTCTACAACCTCGATACTGAAGCCCTCTTTCGCCTAGAGAAAATCGCCAACCGCGATGATGCGCCGCAAGATGTGCGTGTCGCGGCGCTGACGGCGATTCAAGACCGCATGAAAACCAACAATCAGTTTGGCGACGATGAACAGAATACCCGCGCGATGGAAACGCTCAAGCAGTATCGCACCTTGATGGGACAAGCGCCGCGCCAGAAAAACTATGAGCAGTGGGAAATCAACCGCACCGAACAGGACGCGCAGCAGGAAGAAACGCAGGGGCTGGCGCGCGTCAACACGGTGCTTGCCGCTGCCAAAAAATCGAAGGACAGCTTGAAGCGCAAGACCGCCAAGTTCTTTCTCGCACATCCTGATCGTTGGGGGGTGCTGGTGCTGCACCCGATCCGCCGCGCTAAACATCCGCGCCGCTACTTCATCCGCTGTTTGGGGAATGGTCAGCGCGCGACGGTTGACGAAAGCGCCTACGTTGGTGGCTTCTTCGATCCCAACATCCATGCGATTTTGCTGCGAACACATGCCCGCTCGACGGGTCAGTTGATGACGAACGCGCAAATTCTGGGCGTGATGGCGCATGAATTGGGGCATATGTTCTCGGAAGAAATGCGAAGCGCCCGCGACAAAAACGCCGCCAAGACCAAACTCGACACCGGCTACAAGCTGTATAAAGACGAGTTTCGCTCGTATTGGATGGAAGCGGAAACCGGATCGGGACCCGGCGCGGGCTTGGCTGGACAGAACCGCGTTGACGCGATCAAAACGCACATTTTGCAGCATTATCCGCTGGTGAGCGCCGCTTATAACGGCGACAATGCCATCAAAATCAAGATTGATGCTATCACCACGCCGTATCTGAGCTTTAATCTGATCAACAGCGAACGGATCGTCAAGTTTTACACGATGCTGTTTGACCGGGGCGGCACCAGCCTCAAAGATGTGAAGAAAGCTTATGGAACGCTGACCAAGACCGAAAAGAAGCACATGAAGGCGAGTCCTAAATTCGTCAAACTCGCCAACAATTCCGGCTACACGCCAAAAGTGATTGTCGGTGTGCAGCCGTACTTGAAGAGGGTATTCAAGATTTAACGCTGCCCGAAACCCATCAGCGCGCCATCGCCAATGGGGATGCCTTTATCCGTCTGCATCTTGGCGAGATTTTCATACGATTCGCGCTTGAAGCGTGCCAAGCCTTCGGCGCTCATGCCCTCTAACCAGAAGCGCGATCCCTGTGACCATTCCCACGCCCACCAGTCGTCTGCGTCGGCAAAATACAGGGTTGCGGTGTGCGTTTCCGTCCGCACGTTGATCAAGCCCGCGTCGGTGAGCGCCGTTTCAAAGGCTTCGGGACTGCGTAAGCGGCGCGGCGCAGTCCACGCGGCGGGCGGGGTGAAATCGGGCGGGAAAACGGCTTTGGTCAGGTCGAATAACCACTGCCAGCGCGCGAGTTCGTCCGTGTTCGGGATCACGGGTGCGGATGCGGCGAACCATCCCCCCG
Source organism: Anaerolineae bacterium (assembly GCA_034434595.1). Classification (GTDB taxonomy): domain Bacteria; phylum Chloroflexota; class Anaerolineae; order Aggregatilineales; family Phototrophicaceae; genus Flexifilum. Next base: position 270,948 of record DAOTZD010000005.1, on the reverse strand, counting down.
GCTTGAGCCAGCTTCGCACACGCGGCAGCACCGTTTCGTAATCGGTGAAGAACAGCGCGAACCCGCACACGATAAAGTCGAATGATTCCGGCTCAAATGTGATCGTTTCAGCGTCGCCAAGCCGCATTTCAACGTTGATCAATCCCCGCCGCGCGATTTCAGCCTGTGTTTCGCGCACCATTCCCGCGGCGAGATCAAACCCGATCACCTGCCCGCCTGCACCTACGCGATCCGCCGCCGCGAACATGAGCGCCCCGCGCCCCGCCGCCATATCCAACACCCGCGCGCCCGCCGGAATATTCAGCCGTTCGATGAGCAGCTTTCCCCAATGCGTGAACTGTTTCGTGCCAACCTGTCCGTAAGTTGGCGCGGCGCGGTCACACATGGCGATTGCATCGGATTTGCGCGAATTTTCGCTGCTGTCGGTCATGGTGTCCCCCTGTGTGATTGTGTCTCACTGTATGTCCGGCAAAACGAAAATTGTGCCGGTGTGGGCAACATGGGAATGCCCTCACCCCCGCCCCCTTCTCCGGCGATGCAAGCATCGTCGCGGAGAGGGGAGCAAACCCGCCAATTTCCATCGGTTTTGCAAGAATATGGACAGGTCTTGAGGGTAATTTGTTCCTTATCTTAGTACACATAGGGCACAGCACGGACGAAACAAGTTTTGTAAGCCTCTACATTTTGGATACCTTCCCCCAAAATTTCCCTGTGTACCGATTTGCCGCGCATCGCTACAATGGCGGCGCAAACACAAAAGAGGTGAGATGACACGATGAGATATTTGCTGCTTGGGCTGCTGATGCTGCTCACGTTTACATCGACTGCCGCATTCGCGCAAGACCCCACGCCTACGCCCACGCTGTTTGATTCGGCGCGCTATGACAACCTTCCCGAAGCGATCAATCTTGCGGGATACCCGCAGATCGGCTTTCCGTCCGCGCCCGTCAGCGTCGTGATCTACGGCGCGTTTGACGATCTCGCCAGCGGGCAGTTCTACCGCGAATCGTATCCGACGCTGGTGCAGCGCCTTCATACAGGCGAAATCCGCATCACGTATGTGCCGCTCACCGGACGCGGCACGATTCCCACCGGACGCGGCGCAGCGCGCGCGGCGCTATGCGCGGCGGAACAGAACCGCTTCTTTTTGTATCATGATCTGCTGTTTATGCTGCAAGCGCAGTACCTCACCGAAGCATTCGCGGGCGCGCGCTTGATCGAAGCCGCCAATCAGCTTGGGCTTGACCGCACACGCTGGGATGCGTGCATGGTCAGTGACCGCCCCGATAACACGCTGCAAAACGCTGAATCGCTGGTTCAATCGCTCCCGCTGTTTGGCGCGCTGCCGTTCGTCACCATCAACGAAGTGCCAACGCTCACCGATCCATCGAGCTTGAATGCCGGAATCGCCTATGAAGTCGCGCGGAATGTCTCAACGTTTGAGGCGATCCTCAGCGGCGCGACGGAAGAACCCACGCCGTTCGTCAGCGATGATCCGCTGGCGACTGCCGAACCTACGCCGCTGGTGCTGGAGATCGATCCGCTGGCGGGCGATCAAATCCCGCCGCCGTTCACGATTGATCTGCCCGCGGGCTGGCGCTTCGGCTACAACGCGATTGTCCTGCAAGACCTCGACGCGCTGCGGGTGATCCCGCTGGCGATTTACACCGGTCCGGTCACTGGCGGCACAGGGACGATTGTGCTGCTGTGGGGATTCCCCAATGTGCTGCCCGCAACGGGCGCGGCAGCTACCGACGAATCCGTGCCTGTGAATGCAAATCTGTTCACGGATGGGCTGCGACTGCTTCGCCTCGCCGTTGTGGAACCGACGTGCAACATTGGCACGGATTTGCGGCGTGATTACAGCGTGGGCGGGCTGGCGGCAAGCGGCACACAGTTCGCCGCTGTTGACTGCCCAAGCGGACTGCCGGATACACGCGGATGGTTCGCGGGATTGCAGCAGTTCAGCTTGAATTTTGTCTTTTATGCTTACGCCGAACCGATCAGCGCGATGGATGGGGCGGCGGCAGGCGAACTGCAAGCCATCCTTGACACGGTCCGCTTTGAACTGCCCGAAGCGACCGCCACCCCGACCACCCCGTAAATCCTATTTGCCTCACCTGTGTGCTGGCTTCATACTTGCAGCACGAAATAGCCAGCACACAGGAGCAGCATCATGGCGCAAATCGACGCACGCCCCATTCGATCTAACCCGCGCGGCAAATTTCAGCGATTCGGCGCGCGGCTCGACAACTTCCTCACCCCTACGCGAGTCGCTTATCTGTTCGTGTGCGTAAGCCTGTTCATCGTCGCTACCGGATTTATCTTACGCCGCCGCTACCCCGATGGCATCCCGCTTGCGTCCGATTGGATCGGTGATCTCTGGCAGCAGGTGTATTCGAATTTAGGCATCGAAGTCTTGAGTATCGCCGTGACCGTCATCGTCATCGAACGACTGAACCGCCGCCAAGCGGAACGGGAACTGAAAGAGGACTTGATCTTTCAAATGGGCAGCCGCGTGAATGCTGTCGCGGTTGAGGCAGTGCGGCGGCTGTCGCAAAAGCGGTGGGGCATCGAAGCGGATCGCAGTTTGCAGCGCGCGCATTTTCCCCACGCCAATTTACAGGGGGCGAACTTGGGCAAGATCAACCTGCAAGCGGCGGACTTGAGCGAAGCGAACTTGCAAGGAGTCGATTTGCGCCTTGCCAATCTGCGCCGCGCCCTTTTGACCGATGCGGCGCTTCAAGGCGCGGATTTGACCGGGGCGAACCTTCGCCGTGCCGATTTGACCAGCGCGAATTTGCAGAACGCGGATATGACTCAAGCGAACGTGCCATACGCGAAATTCAACAAGGCGAATTTACAGGGCGCATCGCTGTGGCAGGCGAATTTGCAAAGCGCCGAACTGTGGTATGCCAATCTACAAGATGTGAATTTGACCGGCGCGAGTTTGCAAGGCGCGGTGCTGAAATTCGCCAATCTGCAAAATGCGTCCGGCATTCGCACCGCCACATTCGACGAATCGACCATCCTGCCGGACGGATCGCACTGGACAGCGGAACGTGATCTGCGCCAGTTCACCGATCCTGATGGCTGGAAGGCGGGTAGATACCAATCTTCATGAGGGAGGCTCACCCACCTCTGTACATATACGGGATCGTCATGCACAGCAGTTCAAAGCCCATCTTTTCGAGTATGGCGCGGCTCATCGGGCTGGCATCGATGGTGAGATAGCGTTTGCCGCGCTGGACCGCCTCTTGCGCCCGCACCGCTACCAGATCGGTGTACAAGCCGCGATTGCGAAAGCGTTCAATCGTCGCGCCGCCCCACAACCCGGCGAAATCGCTCCCCTCATGGAAGTCGATCCAGCCGATGCTGGCGGGCTGCCCGTCGATTTCCGCTGCATACAAGCTGATTTCGTCCGGCACTGTCGTCAGCAGGTGCATCAGCCATTTATCCATGCCCGAATCGGATTCGCCCCACACTTCGCCGCTGACTTTCGTCACCAACGGCACATCAGCGGGATTGGTGATGCGCCGCACGGTGTTGACCGGCGGGGCGAACAGGCGCGGCGCTCGCGCTTCGCCGCCTACCAAATTGAAGATCAGCACCGCTTCGGCTTCGTCAGGTTCAAACCCGTGCGCGATCAAGCGATCCTGCAAGTCGTCGGGCGTATCGCCCTCAAAATATTTCCACTCGAAATCGTCCGCCAAGCCAAGCGATTTGAAATAGGCGATTTCTTCCTGAATCACGCTGTCGGCGTTTTCGCGATTCAGCGTCGAATACACCACCGTCCCGCGATCCTCCGCGATCTGCCGCACGACATACGGCGTGGCTTCGTGGCGCGCATCGCCATAGGTGATTTCGATGCGCTGCTGGCGCATGTAAGTGTCTCGGATTGCCCCTAAATCGCTCATAGGTGTGCCTCAAAGACGCGCATCATCTCGCGCGCCATATCGCCCGTGTATTGATGCCCGATTCCGGCATAGTACGTAAACGTCAGCGCACCCGCCGCGCCCGCTTGAGCATATGCCGCGCGCGCGAACGCTTCGATTTTTCGCACGCCTTCCAGCGGTGACAAGGGATCGCTGTCTCCGATCAAGATGGCTTGGCGGCGCGGCGCGTCGATGGCGACGAGATGCTCCATGTCGATGCCGCTTTTGAGCGCGTTTGGCACATAGTAGTAGATGCTGTGCAGCGAATAATTGCCCGCCGCCGCGAAATCGGCATAGCGCGTCATTTGCCCGATTGGCACAATGACTTTGACGCGATCATCGAGCGCCGACACCCATGTCGTGCGCGATCCGCCGAGACTCATCCCTGTCGCGCCAACGCGCGCCGGATCCACTTCGGGTCGCGTGAGTAAGTAGTCGAGCGCCAGCAGATCATCGCGCACGATCATTCCCCACAGCGTCGATCCGCGCCAGAGAAAATGCTTGAACAGCGATTGTTCGGTATCTCTGCCGCGTTCTTTGTCGCCCGCCGGTCCCGCGCTAATGCGATTATTGAAGCCGTAAGCGTCGATTCCCAGCACGACGAATCCGCGCTTGACGAGTTCCAGCCCATCGCATATCCCGTTGCCCTCATGCGGCTGGGTGAGCTGATTGCGTCCCCATTCATACTTGCCGCCGTGGACATGGTGATACAGCACCGCCGGAGCGCGTTCGCGCAGCCCGTTCGGGATCAAGATCGTCCCGTACACGGTTGAGCCAACGTCCGCGCCGTTGTCAAACGTGAAGTGTTCGATGATGCAGTCGTCAGTCTGTGTCGTGGACGTGATGCGCGCTTGCGGTGTGAATCGCGGCGGGAGATCGCCGAGTAGGGTGAGAAGTTGATTACGGAGTACTGCTTGGTGGGGAATCATGTTCGATGTCATCCAATACAAGTTCGCGAAGTTCTGTGACACGCTTTAATCCTAAGTTGTTCGTCAAAAAAGCGTCACAGTTTGCCTCGATTGCGGCAGCCAGTTGAAGTGCATCAGGGGTTTTCAGGTTGTAACGGGCACGTAAATCCGCTGCCCTATCCGCCATGTCAACCGTCAGCGGCAGACATGCGAATTCGCGGCTGTGGAGCAATATGTCGCGGTAATCTTGCACAAGATCAGTACGCCCTATTCGTTTGGGATAGGTCAATACTTCGGCTAGAGCAATAGTCGAGCATACGCCTTCAATGGGTACAAGACGCATTCTATCAATGATTGCATCCATTAGTGTGATGTATGTTGGGTTTTCCTCAAAGTAATAAATTAAGGGGGATGTTTCGACATACAACCGCATTACACCACTCAATGCGACACGCAGTTTCACGGGCGATGACTCCATTCATCGCGCAGTTGATTCACATATTCTTTCGCGTCGATTCCTTCCCATATTTCTTTGCCTAACCCGCGCAGTTCTGTGATACTCCGTGTACGGGTTTGCTGATGTTCTCCATCATCCGGCAGCGAGTCCACAATCAAGCGGATTAGCTTTTTGCGCTCGGAAACGGGCAGCGCCCGAATTTCTTCCATCATCAATTCAATCGACATGGCGTGTACCTCATCGGCAGTTGTCTTCTTGTTGTATTGTACTCGTTTTTCCCTACACCCTGAAGCGTTCGCTCAAGCCCGATTCGCGTGACTCGCGTATCCGTTGGTGCGCGAGTCACGCTGCACACTTTCGCGCTAGGTTGCCACGTTGTACTTGTCGATATACGGCTTGAAACGCTCAAGCAGGCGTTCTTCGCTTAACCCAAACTGGAATGAGTTGTAACGATGTTCCTTGTAGCGCCCGCGCGCCTGCGTATCGAGCCACGCCCGCATTTTGTCCACTGTTTCGCCGGAAAGCGGAAGGCGAAGCTGATCGTACACTTCTTCGACGGTCTCAATCGGTTTTGAGACCAGATCGCCATAATGCACGTCGATAAACTTGCCGGGGTGTTTCGCGCGTACCGCTTCACTGCGTAACCATGCTGCTTCCCAAATATCCACCCACCGCTTGCCAAGCTCGTGCAGTACTGGTTTGCGCGCTCCCATAAGATAGGGCACAGCTTGCAGGCTCGCCCATGACGGAAACACCATCGCTGGCGAACGGTGCGTAACGATCACTTTAGCATCGGGGAAACCACCGAACAGCCCATCGAGCGTATCCAAATGGAATGGCGATTTCAGCACCCATGTCGGCTGTTTTCCGCTCGCATTCGATCCTGCGTGTTGAAGCACCTGCAAGTATTTTGCATACCGCTGATACTCTAAGGTGTGGTCATACGTTTTGAGCCACTGAAGATAATTCGGTGGATTAATGCGTCCAATCCATAATAGACAGTGCATCAGCAGGTAAACACATTCTTCTGGCTCCATCGCGCCGGAAGGATGCGCCACCGACAGTCCCGGCACAACTTGTGCCGTTTGGGCAATGTAGCGGCGTGCTTCCTGTATCCGCGCGTTCGCAGACTTCTCGCCCGGCAGCGGCACAGGCGAAAGCAGTTCCCACATCAAGGGCGCGCGCATCGCCGGGTCTTGGTGGATCAAACGGTGCAGCAGGGTTGTCCCTGTGCGCGGAAACCCTGTCACAAAGATCGGCTGCTGCACCTTCGCCGCTGCCGCATCTTTATGATCACGTAAATAAGCCTCAACGCGCACCGCCAGCGCCAACTGCTTACGAACTTCCCACGCCGCGTTCATCTGCGCGAGAAATGTGTACTGCTCACTGTCCGCGATATCGCGGAGCAAAATTTCGATTCCCTCCCATGCGATTTCGACCTCTTCCACACGAGGTGACTCATATTTCGAGAGCTTCTGTGCCTTCTTTTTGATCACATCAAGTGAATCAACTGCCTTTAGCAGGTTGATGCTTTCTAACGTGCGTCCTACAGTGTTGATCACGCGCATGGCAGGTGGCGGAGGATATTGCTCAATCGTGGTAGGCTGGGGTTTATTCAGTTGGCTCATCGGCTGTTTGATCCTTATTGGATTGGTGGGTTCATTTTAGGGAGCGGTGTTGGACAACATCATACAGGTTATCCCATTATAACCACTGATTTGTGCCGCGTAATTTGTAAGAATGATTTCACACAATAGTTGAACTTTTCCCTGTCCACCGCGCATATGTCTATATCCACACGCGACTTGTGTCAAACACAATTTTGCTGTACTGTGTGTTTAAATTTTTTTAAATGGAGTGTCTACATGACCACAACCGCACCCCGTACCCGGGAACAAATCGAGAACAAGTATAAATGGAATGCCGAAAGCGTCTTTCCTACCCGCGCCGATTGGCAGACGGCGCTCGCGTCATTCCTTGATGATCTCCCCAAGCTCGATCCGTTCAAAGGACGGCTTGGCGAAAGCCCCACTGTGCTGGCGGATTATTTTGAACTGCTCGAAGGCTTGAACCTTCGCATTCGCAAGCTGTATATGTACGCTGTGTTCTCGTCCTCAGTCGATTCCGGTGATACCGAAGCGCAGAGCATGGTCGGGCAGGTCGGCGCGGCATACGGCAAATTCAGCGCCACAGCCGCGTTCACCAACCCGGAATTAATCGCCATCGGGCAAACCGTGCTCATGGCGTGGACAAAATCCGAACCGCGACTAGCCATCTACGCCCACAGCTTTGATGATCTGTTCCGGCAGCAGGCGCATGTGCGATCCGCCGATGTGGAAGAAATTCTTGGCATGGCAAGCGAACCCTTCGGCAGCATCGAAGAAACGTTCAGCTTGCTGACCAATGCCGACATCAAGTTCACCCCCGCCCGCGACAGCGACGGCACAACCTATGAAGTGACACAGGGGACGTGGCGTGGCTATGTCGAAAGCCCTGACCGCGAACTGCGCCGCACTACATGGGAAAGCTATGCTGACGGCTATCTCGCGTTCAAGAACACCCTTGCCGCCAACCTGATGACGCAAATTCGCGCCGATGTGTTCAACATGCGCGCCCGCCTCTATAACTCATCACTAGAAGCGGCGCTTACGCCCAACAACATCCCTACGGATGTGTTCTACGCGCTCATCGACACCTTCAAGAAGAATCTCTCGACATGGCACAAATATTGGGCGATCAAGCGGCGGGTGCTTGGCGTAGACACGTTCACGCCATATGACGTGTGGGCACCGATTGTCCGTGATGAGCCGCACATCCCCTACGAGCAAGCCGTCGATTGGATCAGCGCGGGATTGCAGCCATTGGGGGATGAGTACGTCAATACGCTGCGGCGCGGCTGCCTTGAGGATCGCTGGGTGGATGTGTACCCGAATGTCGGCAAACGGCAGGGGGCGTTCTCGTATGGATCACCGGGCACGCACCCATTCATCATGATGAGCTACCAGAACAACCTGAACGCGATGAGTACGCTGGCGCATGAACTCGGTCACAGTATGCACAGCTATCTCACTTGGCAAAACCAGCCGACCACGTACAGCGATTACACCCTGTTCGTGGCGGAAGTCGCGTCCAACTTCAATCAGGCGATGGTACGCGCCCACCTATTCAAGACCAACAGCGATCCTCAGTTTCAAATGGCGGTGATCAACGAAGCCATGTACAACTTTCACCGCTACTTCTTCCAGATGCCAACACTGGCACGGTTTGAACTCGAAATCCACGAGCGCGCGGAGCAGGGACGCGGTGTGACCGCTGACGACATGATCGCGCTGATGGCGGATTTGCTGGCGGAAGGCTACGGGTCAGAAGTGACGGCGGATCGGGAGCGCAGCGGCATTACGTGGGCGCAGTTCGGGCATTTATATGCCAACTTCTATGTATACCAGTACGCGACGGGAATCGCGGCGGCACATGCGCTGGCGAACAACATCCTTGCAGGGGAAAACGGCGCGGCGGATCGCTACCTGTCGTTCCTCAAGGCGGGCAGTTCAAAATATCCGATTGACGCGCTGAAGTTGGCAGGCGTGGATATGATCTCGCCGGAACCTGTGGAGAAGGCATTCGCGACACTGGCGGATTATGTGGATCGGCTGGATAGGCTGACTCGGTGATACATCCGCCAAATGGCATGGGCGAAGGCATATCATGTTTGTGATGCAGCACGACGAACTTTGAGAGAGGCTGTCTTTTCACAAGCTAAGCGCAGACAAAGCATCGTGTCATTTTTTGATGGGACGCGCAAAATGTAAAGATTATCCACACAGAGCGGGACAGCACAACCTTCGTTCATGCCGGGTGAAGTTGAGCATCCATGATGTATCGAGAGGGCGTGGCATCAAAAGAGCGTAGATCACGCTACGCCCTTCTCATACCATCACGCGAACGGACGTGCCGCATTAGGCGCGTTCGTCGTCCTCGTAATCCTCATCGTCGTAGTCTTCATCGTCGTACATGTCGTCTTCGTCCTCAAACATCATGCCGTGCGCGTGACCATGTGCCAATTCTTCTTCATCGGCATCCCGCAGGCTCACGACCTCGACTTCATAGGTGAGGACTTTCCCCGCCAGCGGTGGATTGAAATCCAGCACGACAGTATCGGGGTTGATCTCTTTGACATGCGCCATATAAGCGTAGCCATCGGGGTCTTCCACTTCGACAACCATACCGACTTCAAGCTGATCCGCATCGGGAATATCGCTGCGGTCAATCGTTTCAATGTCCTCGTCGTCATACTCGCCGTAGGCTTCTTCTGGCTGAAGCGTGACGCTGAATTTGTCGCCCACTTTTTTACCTTCCAACGCCGTTTCCAACCCCGGCACGATATTCTGTGCGCCGTGCAGGTATTCCATCGGGTCAGTCGATTCCATCCGGGCGATCTCTTTGCCATCCACGAACAAACGGTAGGCAAGGCTGACGACCATCCCGTCCGTGATTTGTTGTTGAGCCATTGCTGTGGGCTTTCCTTTCAGACCATCTATCCTCTATAGAGGCAGTTATCCTTGAATTGTAGACGCAAACAAAATTGTTGGGAATAGGCAATCGCGCCAGCGTTTTGCGGCAGATCGCGCGGTACGCCATAATGTTAATGAGTTTATAGATAAAGTAAAACGATACATCGGAAAATAGACGCACATGATCACCTGTCTTGGCGAACTCTTAATTGATTTTGTGGCATATGAAACGGGCGTGAGTGTAGGTGAAGCATCTGGGTTTCAAAAAGCGCCGGGCGGAGCGCCCGCCAATGTCGCGGTTGCTGTGGCGCGCTTGGGCGGGCGTTCGGCATTTCTCGGCATGGTCGGTGATGATCCCTTCGGGCATTATCTCGAAGGCGTGCTAACGCAAAACGACGTAGACACACGCGGCTTACGCTTCTCGACTACTGCGCGCACCGCGTTAGCGTTTGTATCCCTGCGCGCTGATGGCGAACGCAGTTTCGTGTTCTATCGCCACCCCAGCGCCGACATGCTCATGCAGCCCGCTGATGTCGCCTTGGACGTGATCGACGACTCGGACATTTTTCACTTTGGCTCAATCACCCTCATCACCGAACCAAGCCGATCCGCTACGCTTGCCGCCGCCAAACATGCCCGCGAGCAGGGCTTGATCGTGTCGTATGATCCCAATCTGCGCGAATCGCTGTGGGAGAGCAAAGAAGCTGCGCGCGCCGGGATGCTCGGCGGGCTGGATTACGCGCACATCGTTAAGATCAGCGAAGAAGAACTCGACTTTTTGCTGCCCGGCGCGGATGTCTACGACGATGATCCGGTTGCCCCGCTGTGGCGCGCGGGCATGAAAATGATCGTCGTCACGCGCGGCGAACGCGGCGCGATTGCCTATACGCGCATTGGCGGCAGCGTGCAAATGGAAGAAGCCGACGGTTTCAAGGTCAATCCCGTGGATACGACGGGCGCGGGCGACAGCTTTGTCGGCGCGCTTCTCACGCAGATCATCGAACACGGTGAATCATATCCTCGACATTTGCGCGAGATTTTGCGCTTCGCCTGCGCGGCAGGCGCGTTGACCACCACGCAGCGCGGCGCGATCCCCGCGCTGCCCACGCGAGCGCAGGTGAATGCCTTCTTGAACGGATAATCATCTCTCCACCGCACTTAATCCTTGATTTACGACAATTTACGACACTCACCATCAGGAGTTCGGTCATGGATATTGAAGTGTTTCTCGATACGTTTGGCTTAGCCGCGATTTTTGGCATTATGCTGCTCAAGTCGATTGGCATCCCCATCCCCATTCCAGCAGACGTGATCATGCTGGCGGCATCGGCGCGCGCAGCAAGCGGCAGACTCAACGTCGCGTCCGCGTTTGTCGCGCTGCTGGTTGCGCTGGCGGTTGGCGGCGTGATCCAGTTCATGATCATTCGCGGTGTCGGGCGCTCGCTGCTGGTGCGCTTCGGCAAGCCGTTGGGCATCACCGAACAGCGGTTGGACGCGGCGGCGCGGCGCTTGGAAAAAGGCGGCGTGATCGGCATCGGGTTAGCCATCCTCACCCCCGGCATCCGTTCGATCACCGTGCCAGCCTGCGGGATCGCGGGCATTCCGTTAGCGCGATTCGCGGGCGGTCTGGTCTTGGGGAGCGCGGCATTTCTCACGCTGCATTTCGGCTTGGGCATCATCGGTGGAACGCTGCTGAATCAGGTCAATCTTGGCATTTCGCCGCAGATGCTGGCCGTCATCGTGATCGCGCTGCTGGCGGCGGGATTAGGCGTGTGGTATGCGATTCGCCGCCGTCAGCGCCCACAAGAAACCCCGCGCGAAACGCTCGCGGCAGCAGTCGGCGCATGGCACGAAGCCACTTGCCCCGTGTGTTTGGCGCTCGGCGCGGTGGAGCGTCTGCAAATCGATCTGCCGGAAATCCGTTCAACACATCAGCATTAAGGGAGAGCGATCATGGCGAACGCGACATTTGATCCCGCAGCAGTAGCATACTACGAAGTCGAAGGCTGGAAAGCCTACTATGACCGCAGTTGGATTCGTCTGCTGCGCTTGATCGTGGCGCTGGCGCAGGCGCAGTTTCACATCCCCTTTCCGCAGTCGATTTTGGCGGCGTATCACATCACCCGCGCTTCTGTGGGATGGGTGCCCAAAGAACACGATTCGGCGGGCATACTGCGCCATCTGCGCGATTTTTACGCGCTGGCACGGCGCTATTCCGGCATGAGCTTCAACGTCGAACGCGCGGCGGAACTCGAACTTCAATACTGGGATGTGCATCGCCAATTGGTCGGTCAAACCGACAAGACCGCGTTCATCGACACCATGACCCAACTGCACGCGGAAGTGTTCGGCATCACCGAAGCCGATGCCCGCGAATCAGCCAAGCTGCGCGTCGAAGCGAACAACGTCTTGGATACTATCACAGGCAGAACCTCAACCGATCCCGCTGGCGATTGGAAACGCTGCGAATCGCTGCTGCAAGCGTGCTACGGCTCGATCAAATCGCCCCAAAAGTGACCTGCCAGACAGGCTGATGGAGGGCAGGGCGCGAAAGGAGTTTCGCCATCACCCCGCCGTAACCTCACTCCATCAGGCTTTAGGGGCGCATCGTGACGCTATCGCACCGCTGCGCCCGCGTTGATACCCCCGCTTCATACGGGCTGTTCTGTGATGCCCAGCGACCACCAGATGCCGTTGGCGTGCGCTTGATACAAAAAGTTCGCCATTTCTTGCGCCGAATACGGCAGATCATTGTTGATCCACCAGCGCACAACGGCGATCTCCGCGCCCGCCGCCATGTGCGCCAGAAACGCAGTCGGAATACGCGGCTTTACTTCAGGGGGCAGCCCATCTTGAAACGCACGCAGCATCTCATTTGCGAGATAATCCCACACGCGCAGTAGAAACGTCATGCTCCCTTTTTCACTCAACATCACTTTGTAAAAGCGCAAATAACGCAGCACATGATCGAACTCTACTGGTTCGCACATCGTTTCGATGGCGGCGGCGGTATCGCTGAAGTCAATCTTGTGCGTCGTTGCTACTAGATCGTCGTACATCGCGCGCATGGTTTCAAACAGCAGTTCGTCTTTGTCTTTGAAGTGCAGATAAAACGTCGTCCGGCTGGTATTCGCCCGGTCAGTGATGTCCTGCACGCTCACCGCCTCATACCCCTTCTCGATGATCAACTCCATCAAGGCATCGCCCAGCAGTTTCAGCGTGCGCTGTACACGCGGATCTTTGCGTTTTTCGTCGCGCCGCCGTGAAAGCGCATAGTTCGTCGTCATCTACGCCCTCTTTCGCTTCAAAACCCACACTCTTAGACAATCTGTTTACTATACCACACGTTGACCAAACTGCTTGTTGACAGCGATTTTCGTTCGCTTATCATGTGTCTTATTGTACAGTGTGTTCACTAAGCGACAAAATGACGTACAGTCCCAGACACGATTTGTGGGTTTTGAACGTGCATCTGCCATGTCGGTATCACACGACAGTGAGAATGAAAGAGGAGTCCTACGCAAATGACGAACGATACGCAATCAGGCGATAAACGCCTGCCGCCGCTGGCGCTGCGCGCCAACAATTTCATAAGCACAATCGTGAATACGCTCCCCTACCAGCGCGATTTCTTTGGCGCAATTCAGCGCCAATTCGACCTTTACGGCGACATCTACACCATTGAAATGATGGGTGCGAAGCAGGTCTTGATCCGCCATCCCGACCATATCTATACCGTCACGGTCAAGCACGCCGACAAGTATCACAAGGACAATACCTACAAACACCCCACCAAAGGTTTGGCGAAGTTTCTCGGCACGGGCTTGCTCGTCAGTGACGGCGAGTTCTGGAAGCGCCAGCGCAAACTGATGGCGCCCGCGTTTCATCATAAGCGCATCGCCAACTACGCCGATACGATGGTCGAACTCACGCAGCAGCGTATCGACGAATGGCACGCGGCGATCCGCGCCAATGGCGGATCCCCCACGCGCATCGACGTGGACGAAGCCATGATGCGCGCGACACTCGATATTGTCGCTAAAACGCTGTTCACATTCGATGTGCAAAACGACGCGGCGAAAGTCGCCACAGTCATGAACGCGATTCAAGAATTCAGCGCCGACATGGTCGGTCAAATGCTGCCGGAATGGATTCCCCTGCCGCGCCGCGCCCGCGAAGCCCAAGCCGTTCGCGATCTCGACAGCATCGTCTACCGTGCCATTAATCAGCACAAGACGCTGCGTGAGGACAACGGCGATCTGCTCTATATGCTGCTCAATGCGCGTGATGAGGATGGCACGGGGATGAGCGATAAGCAAATCCGCGATGAAGTCGTCACCCTGTTCTTGGCGGGACACGAAACCACCGCTAACACGCTCAACTGGACGTGGGTGCTTCTCGCGCAGCATCCCGAAGTCGAAGCTAAGCTGCACGAAGAACTCGATACCGTCTTGGCAGGTCACGCCCCCACGATGGATGATCTCAAAAACCTGCCCTACACCGCCCGCGTGATCAAAGAATCGATGCGCCTGTATCCGCCCGCCTTCGGGTTCAGCCGTGTTGCCATCGAAGACACAACGATTGGCGACTATGACATCCCCAAAGGCACGGTCATCATGGTTCTCGATTGGGCGACTCACCGCGATCCGCGCTGGTATCCCGATCCGCTGGCGTTTAAGCCAGAACGCTGGACACCGGAATTTGAAGAATCGCTCCCCAAAATGGCGTATCTGCCGTTCGGCGGCGGACCGCGCGTGTGCATCGGCAGCGCCTTCGCGCAAATGGAAGCGCAAATCCTGCTGGCGATGCTGGCGAGTCAGTTCAAACTGCGCCTAGAGCCGGGGCAAATCGTCAAGCCTGATCCGCTGCTGACCTTGCGCCCGAAAGGCGGTCTGCCCATGCTCGTCGAAGCGCGCGCACGCCGCATCGCGCCCCAGCCATCCCCCGTGCTGGAAGCCGTGATCTAAGATAGTCAACAATTCTCTCGTAGGGGCGCATCGTGATGCGCCCTCCCTCCAAAACGGACTTCACATGATTCTACCGCCCTACCGCCCGAAGCGTCTTATCCGCAATTCATCTCACATCGAACTTTGGAGAAATCCCGCGCCGCAAGTTCCGCCCGCGACATGCAAAACGTCAGTACTCCTACCTCGCCTCACATCCATTCCCACTCCGGCTTCCCATCAAGGAAATCAGAGTCAAATTGCGCCAGTAAAACCCAGTTTTCACGTTCAGCCTTGAATGCATCCGAATACCAGTCTTGCCAGTTCAAACCTGTTCTTTCAACCATTAGGTTTGCGACGGGATCATTTTGAATAACCGTCGGATTTCCAAAAAACCAGTGATGAGGTGGATTTCTTCCCCGATCTTTTAGCGCTTGCAGTTTGTTCACCGTATCGTACAACTTATAGTAACGATCAGACAATTCTCGATCTTTTGGATCAGCTTGAGTCCAAAATGAATGCCCCAGCGGATACTTAATTGTTGTCAACGCTGAAAATGTCGCACGTGATGGAGGCAGCCCCGGTTTCACGCCATTTCCCTTTCACCGTTGGATGCGGAATCCGCCGCAGTTCCACATCTTCTTCCGGCAGATACAACACGCGGGTCGCGTTCGACACATCACCCTCATATGGAAAACTGTTTCCCTCGTAGAAGAAATACAGCATCCCCCGCTCCGGCAGCAGGTGATCCACATCATGCGGCGCGACCTCCGACAGTCGAAACTGCCCGATGAACGTCAGCGGCGTATCTTGGTACGTGTACCATGTGAAATCTGGCGGCACATCCGGCGATCCGCCGAGCTTCGATGCGCCAATCGGGATCGCTTCATCCTCGACCTGCTCCCGCCGGATGTGAATCGCATTCTTGACCGACTTCAATATTGGGTCTGCATAGTCATCGAGATCAAACGCATGAATTTGTGCGCGAATTTCCTCTTGCGTCAGCATGTCCGCCTCACATCGTCTTTGAACACCTGTTCCTATTACACTAAAATAATCCGTTTCTACTTGCCACCTGTATCGCCTAGGTTTTTCGACAAATCTCACCGGACAATCATAGGGGCGACGTATACGTCGTCCGCCGCTTGTCCCCTCGCCACATCGCTTTCACTTCCGCCAACACAAACCATTTTCAAACTTTCCAAAGATGTGTCACAAAATTTCAAAAAACGGTCACATGTGGACACATCTTCTCTCAATTTTTATCGCCCTCCATATCAAATATGACACATCTTCCCTCAACCCCTTCCAATCCGAACAACACGTTTTCCGCACAGTCTGCTCCCCCTCTCTGCCAGCGGAGAGGGGGTTGGGGGGTGAGGGCTGCACTTGAATCAAAAAGGGGCGCATCCTTTTTCGGATGCACCCCTTCGCAATTCGATATTCGCCCTACCCTGCGAACTAACGCTTGGTGTAGGTCGGTGCCTTACGCGCACGCTTGAGACCGGGCTTCTTACGTTCCTTCACACGCGGATCGCGCGTGAGCATATCCGCGCTACGCAGCGCCGGACGCAGTTCCGGGTCAATCTTAAGCAGCGCACGCGCCACGCCCAGCTTGCACGCATCGCGCTGACCGCTGATGCCGCCGCCGTTGACGTGGATCGAAATGTCGTAGCCGCGTTCCTGACCCACCGCCGCGAGCGGGGAAAGCACCGCCTCTAGATCGCCTTCACGCGGCATAAATTCCTTGCCATCGCGGTCATTGATCACCACGCGACCTGTGCCGCCGGGGAACAAGCGAACCCGCGCAGTCGCCTCTTTGCGACGACCAATACCTTCATAGTACTGTGCAGACATCGAGTATCTCCTGTTCCATTACTTACTTGTCGCCCAAATCGAGAACTTCTGGCTTTTGTCCGGCATGGGGATGTTCGTTGCCAGCATACACCTTCAGTTTCTTCAACTGCTGCGCGGCGAGGCGATTCTTGGGGAGCATCCCCTTGACCGCGGCGATGAGCGGGCGCTCTGGGAACTTCTGAAGCTGATCGCGCAGGTTGATCGACTTCAACCCACCGGGGTACGGCGAGTGATGATAATAGAACTTGTCCTGCAAACGGTTTCCCGTCACCGCGATCTTTTCAGCATTGATGACGATGACGTAATCCCCCGTGTCAATGTTGGGGGTGAACGTCGTCTTGTGCTTGCCGCGCAGAATCAACGCGATCTTTGAGGCGAGCCGCCCCAGCGTTTGACCCTCCGCGTCCACGATCCACCACTTTTGCTCCACAGTGGAAGGTGTGGCTGTGTACGTTTTCTGGTGCATAGGTCATCCTCCAGCGAGTCTCGCCTCGCTGATACAGCTATCTCTCTCAATCCCGACACCTAATCGAGGGTTGTCGATGGTCTGTCGGGGTACTTCACACTTGTTAACACTAAACCCTGCGGCGGCGCTGTCGTCCAGTTCGGCATCAGCCTAGCCGCGCGGAACATCGCCTCAAATTCGCTGACGGTACGCGAACCGCGACCAACATCGACCAGCGCGCCTACGATGCGCCGCACCATGTGCTGCAAAAAGGCATTCGCTTCTATCGTGTACATCCACACCTGCGCGCCGGGAGCTTCTTTGAGTCCCTCGACGTTGTCCCAGCGAGAAATCATCACATCACGGATGGTGATGTCCCCCTGCGGCGGCTTGCCGAACGACGCAAAATCATGCGTGCCGATCAGCAGTTCCCCCGCGATGCTCATCGCCCTCATGTCGAGCGGCTGATGAACCCGCCATGCGCGCTGGCGCATCAACGGCTGGCGGGTGGGCGCTTGCAGAATAGTGTACGTGTAAACGCGCGATACCGCATCAAATCGCGGATGAAACCGCGTCCCTTGCGGCAAAGCTGCAAGGTCTAGCAGGGCAATATCTTCTGGCAGCACCGCGTTGACCGCCCGCAGAAGGTCATCGCTGTCGTGCCCCCATTCCACCTCAAAGGCGATCACCTGCCCCGTCGCATGAACTCCCGTATCGGTGCGTCCCGCGCCGGTGATGGTGACCGTCTGCTGGGTGACGGTGGCGACTGCTCGTTCTACTCGCTCTTGAATACTCGGCATCCCCTCACGTTGGCGTTGAAAGCCATAGTAAGCAGTGCCATCATATGCCAGCGTCGCGCGGTAAAACGTCATGCAGCCCTTGAATTAGCTGCCGCGCAAACCGGGCAGACGCGGCAAACGCCGCTGCGGCGTGCTGCCTGCATCGCCTTCTGCGCCCGCCGGGTTCACACCCCGGTCAACCAGTTCAAGCAGCACCATCTCGGCGGCATCGCCATGTCGCGGACCGACCTTGATGATACGGGTGTACCCGCCCGAACGCGCTTCGTAGCGCGGCGCGAGCGTGTCGAACAGCTTCCCGACCAGTTCACGGTTGTTGTTCAAACGGCTGGCGGCAATACGACGCGCATGTACCGCCCGCGCTGGATCAGGGTGCGCCAATCCACGCTTGGCTGTGGTGATTAGGCTTTCGACGTAGTTACGCACAAATTGGGCTTTCGCCTGCGTGGTTTCGATGCGCTCGTGTTCGAGCAGCGCACTCGCCAGCGCCAGACGGAGCGCGCGGCGCTGCGCGGTATTCCGTCCCAGTTTCTTACCATATACACGATGTCGCATGAGTAAAACCCATCCCTCAGTTAGTCGATGCTGAGAAACCGGACTGCTCGGTCACTGAATAAATTCAGTGACCGAATTTATTCGGTCAGGTCGCCCAGCGTCGGCAGTTCAATATCGTTGTTGTAGTAGCCTTTTTCGCGCAGTTTAGCGACCAGCTCATCCAGCGACTTTTCGCCAAAATTGCGTATCGCCAGCATCGCGTCAGGTCCACGATCCAGCATATCCAACACATCACCGATGGTTGTTATGCCAGTGCGCTTCAGTGAGTTAAACACACGCACACTCAGGTCAAGTTCTTCAATTGGGCGTTCGTAGTGCTGTGCATGATCGCTTCGCACATCGTCATCGCCCGAATCGCTGAGATCATAACCGACAGGTTCAACTGCCCCGCCAATCACAGTGAGGTGCTTCATCAAAATGCGCGCCGCTTCGCCAATCGCTTCTTCCGGGCGAATCGTGCCATCCGTCCAAATTTCCATTATCAGCTTGTCATAGTCGGTACGCTGACCCACGCGCCCGCGCTCCACTTCAAAGTTCACGCGGCGAATCGGGCTGAAAATGGCATCAATCGGCAGTTCGCCAATGGGCAAACGTCCCCGTTCTTCCGCCGGGCTGTATCCGCGCCCCGCCTTCACTTCAAATTCCATTTCAATATGGGCATCTGGTGAATCGGCAGTAAACAAATACAGGTCGGTGTTTTCAATATCCACGCCCGACGGGCAAATAATGTCCGCCGCCGTGACGGTGCCTTCGCCCCGATGTTCCAGACGCAGACGCGCTTCATCGCCATCATACAGCTTCAAACGAAGCTGCTTCACTTGCAGAATTAACTGCGTCATATCTTCCCGCACGTTGGGAATGGCAGAAAATTCGTGATGCACATCAGAAACGCGAATCGATGTCACTGCCGCGCCGGGCAGCGATGACAGCAGGACGCGGCGCAGTGCAACCCCAATCGTCTGTCCAAAACCGCTTTCCAACGGGCTGATGATGAACCGCCCGTAGTTACGGGTCACGGAATCGCTCTTGACTTCGTGCGGCAGCACCATGTTATTCGTAATCAAGCCCGCGCTCTCCTCTGTGTGTTCCACACAACCCTAAAAACGCCAAAATCCACATCAACAATCAAATGTCGGATAAAGACAGTCTACTGCACGAAACCGCAGCATGACAGCGACGGCATCGCCGCTGTAAGCAGGGCATCGCCGCGACCATCACGCAGTCGACGGTTTACACGCGGCGCTTTTTGGGCGGGCGAACCCCGTTATGAGCAATCGGAGTCTTGTCCGTAATTGAGCGCACCTTTAACCCGCTCCCTTGAATAGCGCGGATCGCGGCTTCACGCCCCGGACCGGGCCCCTTCACGAATACATCCACTTCTTGCATTCCGTGTTCACGTGCGTTATCGCTAGCCGTTTGCGCGGCGACACGCGCGGCGTAGGGTGTGCTTTTACGGCTGCCCTTAAAACCGCTTGTACCGGCGCTCGCCCACGATACGACGTTTCCAGATTGATCGGTCATCGAAACAATCGTGTTATTGAAGGTCGCGAAAATGTGCGCTTGCCCGTAAGGAATATTCTTTACGGACTTGCGGGGGGTGGCGCGGCGACCACTGGCTGCCCCTTTTTTCGGTGCTGGTGTACGTGCCATACACAATCCCTATCACGGTGTAATCTGGCGGATTTCTGTTACATGGTTCGTAGGGGCAGGTGAAACACTCCCTGCCCCTACCGGGTGTCTTACTGTCTCGAATTCCGCGCGCGCCCTTGCCCCATCGGGGATAGCGTCGTGCGGCATCTCGTGGAGGAACAATCCGTTAGCTGCGCTTTTTGTGCGCCAGCGCGAAACGCGCCACGCTCAGCGACTGCTCCCGATTTACAGCGCATTCCCAGATGATGCGCTGTAACTGCCTGCTTATTTCTTGGTTGCGCCGCGACGACGACCACGACCCGGTACAGTTTTCTTGATACCTTTGCGGGTACGGGCATTCGTGCGGGTGCGCTGCCCACGCACCGGCAAATTGCGACGGTGACGCAGACCGCGATAGCAGCCAATTTCCGACAGGCGCTTAATGTTCAACTGAACTTCACGCCGCAGGTCGCCTTCGACAGTCATGCTGCCGATAGCTTCACGCAGCGCTTGCAATTCAGCTTCGCTCAAGTCTTTCACGCGCGTATCAGGGTTTACCCCGGTTTGCGCGAGAATCTTGTTGCTGGTAGGACGACCAACGCCATAGATATACGTCAGTGCAATCACCACTCGTTTGTCGCGGGGTAAATCGACCCCTTCAATACGTGCCATTTATTCGTTCTCCCTCACCGCGACCCGCATTAACCCTGACGCTGCTTGTGCTTGGGGTTAACACAAATGACCATGACGTTACCATGACGCTTGATCACGCGGCACTTAGGGCAACGAGGCTTTACCGATGCCGTTACGCGCATGTTCGCTGCTCACTCTCTAGGCGGATTAACAGACCTTTGATTTTACTGATGATTGTGTCTTCTGTCTACGGTTGATTTCTCTTGCAGTGGTATGGCGGGCGCGATATATCGTGCCCCTACATTGCACATCAACCCCGTTTTGTCACCCGCACCCGTTCATTCGGGTACGATATTCACACATCAACATGTGTAGGGGCGCATCGTGATGCGCCCGCCGACAACGGGCGGCTCACGAGCCGCCCCTACAATCCAATCCCCACGCGCAAGGTTTTCTCCCCTCTCCTAGGGAGAGGGTTGGGGGGGATTCTCACGGCAGCGTTAAAATGATCGGATCGCCTTCCGTCACGCAGATCGTATGCTCGATATGCGCGCACAGCGACTTATCCACCGTCACCACTGTCCAGTGATCATCCAATTCGCGCAGTTCGTCCCGCCCGGCGATCAACATCGGCTCGATGGCGAAGGTCATTCCCGGCAAAAGCGGCACGCTCGTGAAGTTGTACTTCCCGCGCTGCTTGCGGTTGGGCCACCAGTTCGGCACTTCCGGTTCTTCGTGCATCGTGCGCCCAACTCCATGCCCCGTATATTCCTTCGCAAGGCTGTAGCCCATGCTTTCGGCATATCGCTGGATCGCCACCGCCACATCGCGCGTTTCAAAGCCTTCGCGCGCCGCCGCGATGCCAATCTCTAACGCTTTCGCCGTCGCGTCGATCAACCGCTGCGCTCCCGGCTTAATTTCGCCCACACCCACTGTGATTGCCGCATCCCCCACATAGCCTTGATACGTGCATCCCACATCAAGGCTTATGATGTCGCCTTCTTTGAGAAAGCGGCTGTCACTGGGAATACCATGCACCAGTTCGTGATTGATCGACGCGGTGATCGTCGCCGGAAAATTCGGCGCGTTCAGCTTCGGATAGTTCAAAAACACCGGAGTCGCGCCGTGATCGCGGATCACCTGCTCTGCGATGCGGTCAAGCGCCTTTGTCGTGATCCCCGGTCGCACGGCTTCGCGCATCGCTTGATGCGCGCGCGCTACAATCCGACCTGCTTCGCGCATCACCGCGATCTCATCCGGCGTTTTGATATGTACGGTCACTTCTTGCATCATGCTGCTTTACTGCGCTTTACTTCACCGCGTCGATGATTCGCTTCACTTCCGCGCTGACCTCTTCAATCGAACGTTCGGCAGGGATGACTTTCAGCAAGCCCTTGCGCTTGTAGTGGTCAATCAATGGTTGTGTTGTTTTCAGGAAGGTATCAATGCGCTTGATGATCGCGTCGGCGCTGGCATCATCCGGGCGGCGCGCCAGTTCTTCGCCGTCAGCGGCAATCGCCACAAGACGCGGCGGAAACCGCTTGTCTGGGGATTCTTCCCACGTATACGATTTAATCCCACCCGCATTTGAATAGATGTTGAAAGTCTCGCCTGTCTTACTCGACTTCACACGCCCGAATGCGCGCTTGAATGCCGTATACAAATCGATCTCGAACAGCAGCACCGCGCCCACTTTCTCGCCTCTGCTGTTCAGGTAATTCTCCAGCCAATCCGCTTGCGCCGGAGTGCGCGGATACCCATCGAGAATCACGCCGTTTGCCGCGTCCGGCTGCGAAAGCCGTTCGCGCACGACTTCATTCGTCGTGTCATCGTCGATCAAGTTCCCCGCCGCCATGATCTGCTGGATGCGCTGTGCCAGTTCATCGGTGCGCGTTTTCATCGCGCGGAACAGATCGCCCGTCGAAACCTGCGGAATTCCGTAGGTGCTTTCGATGAATTTCGCTTGTTCGCCTTTGCCCGCGCCCTGCACACCCATCAGGATCAAATACAAACCCATCGTAATTTTCTCCAAAAAGACAACGGGGCGGTTCGTAAACCGCCCCTGATCGCGCATTTTTTATCGGATGAACCGGTCATAATTACGCATGACCAACTGCGCTTCAAGCTGTCGCAGGGTGTCGATAACCACACCCACCACGATGATTAACCCCGAACCGGACAGCACCGTCGCCGCGTTAAGCTGATTCGCCGCTTCCAACGGGAACAATGCCCGATTCAAGAACTCGACAATGCCCGGTGTCACCGCCACCACCCCCAAGAACAGCGCGCCTACCAGCGTGATGCGCCGCGTCACCCGCACAATGTAATCTTGTGTGCGTTTGCCGGGGCGAATACCCGGGATGAACCCGCCGTTGCGCTGGAGATTTTCACTCAAGTTCTGGTTGCCCACCTGAATATCGGTGTAGATGAACGTGAAGCCCACCACCAGCAGGAAGAAGACCAGCCAATACGCGAAACCCTGCTGCTGCCCGAATGTCGCGTTGATGCTGTCCTTCACCGGACCATCCGGGAACAGATTGATCAGCAGCGCCGGAAATGTGATGATCGACTGCGCGAAAATGAGCGGGATCATGCCCACCGCGTTGACTTTCAACGGGATATGCGTACTCGCCCCGCCGTACTGTTTTCGCCCACGCACTCGCTTCCCATACTGTACAGGGATGCGCCGTGTCCCTTCCTGAATGATGATGATCACCACCACGCTTATCACCAAAATGACCACGAACAGCACTAAATTCCAAAGCTGCTGCGTGCTGTTGGTGAGAAGCTGGACGAGATTCTGCGGCGCGCGCGCCACAATTCCACCAAAGATGATGATCGACAACCCGTTGCCAATCCCTTGTTCCGTGATCAGCTTACCAAGCCATACCGCGAAGAAGGTTCCCGCCGTCATCGTCACAATCACCGTGAGCGTGAGCAAGAGGTCTGACCCGAAGCCCGGTATGATCGGCTGCCCGATGATGGAGTTGAAAATCTGAATCTGACTGACGACTTGGATTAACGCCATCGGAATCGCCAGATAGTAGGTATACGTTTCAATCTTTTCACGACCACCCGGTTCTTTGCTCAGGCGTTCCAGTGACGGAATCACCGGAATCAACACCTGCAAAATGATTTGGGCAGTAATGTAGGGATAAACGCCGTTAGCAATCACACTGAAGTTTTGCAGCGCGCCACCAGAGAGCAGGTTGAGTACGCTCACCAAGCCGCCGCTGTTGCCTTCGATCAAGATGCGGAGCGCGTCACGGTCAACGCCAACAACCGGAACGTGCGCCGCGAATTGATACACGACCAAAATCATCAGCGTGAACAGAATTTTGTTCCGCAAGTCCGGCAGGCGGATCGCGTTACGTAGTGCTTCAATCATAGGTAAAATTCCTGTCGCAGTGACAACCTCGACACGTAACTACTCACACATTTTGTGTAGAGGCGACCCAATGGGTCGCCCTTGTCCTCAACAAAATGATCGGGCATAAACTCGTTATGCCCGTCGATTTCGTGCCGCGTATTGTACTAGCTCTGCTGCTTGGCTTTCAATGCTTCGAGCTTGGCTTTCGGCAGCAGCTTAACCGTCGCCGCCGCGCCTGTGACGAGCAGTGGGAGCTTGGTCACACTGCCGCCATTTTCGGTCAGCTTCGCTTCCGCGCTCTTGCTGAAGCGGTGCGCGTGAACGGTGTATTTGTTCTTGAAACCGTCCTCTGTGATGCCGCCAAGAATGACTACGGGCTTTTCCGCATTGCGGATTAACCCCGCCGCCGCCAAATCCGCCGGCGTAATCGTCGCGCCGTTGGCAAACACTTCAAGGTCTGCCAAGTTCACTTCTTGATATTCAATGCGGAAGATGTTCGTGAAACCGCGCTTGAACGGCAGACGACGCACCAACGGAAGCTGACCGCCTTCAAAGTACGCGCCCTTGCGTGCGTTGCGTCCGCGCGCGCCCGCGCCCTTGGTACCGCGACCCGCTGTTTTACCTTTGCCAGCCGAAATACCACGCCCAACGCGCGTTTTCTTCTTCCGCGACCCCTTATCGGGCTGCAAATCGTGGAGTTTCATTAGGCTTGACCTTCCTCGACCTTGAGCAGGTGGCTGATCTTGAAGATCAACCCGCGCACAGTCGGCGTATCATCGCGTTCAACCGTCTGCTGAAGACGCTTCAACCCCAGCGCTTCGGCTGCCGCGCGTTGATCCTTGCGGTAGCCAATCGGGCTGCGTACCAGCGTGATCTTGAGCTTCTTGTTACTGCTCATTCTTCTCACCTTCCTGCGCGGCAGTACGACGCTCCCAGAAGGGACGCATCTGTTCCGCGCTCTTGCCACGCATCGCAGCGAGCTGCTGCGGGCTTTTGATTTCTTGCAGCGCCGCCAGCGTTGCCATCGCCACATTGAGCAGGTTATTGCTCCCCTGCGACTTGCTCAGAATGTCGCGCACGCCTGCCGCTTCCAGCACCGCGCGCACACCGCCCCCCGCGATTACGCCCGTACCGGGACTCGCAGGGCGCAGCAGCACTTTCGCGCCGCCATATTCCGCGGTCACTTCATGCGGAATCGTCGATCCGCTCAAGGGCACATGGAACAGTTGGCGGCGAGCGCGGTCCGTTCCCTTGCGGATACTGTCCGGCACAGCGCGCGCCTTGCCAATGCCAATCCCCACGCGCCCCTTGCCGTCACCCACGACGACTACGGTGCGGAAGGCGAAGCGGCGACCTCCCTTAATCACTTTCGCCACGCGCTTAATATCTACGACACGTTCTTCCAGTTCTTCGCGTTCTTCACGGTCACCGCCGCGCTCCCCGCCGCGTTCGCGATTACCGGGACGGTTGTCACGTTCCGGGCGGTCTCCACCCGGACGATCTGCACCACCGCTGCCGGCTCGATCCCCACCGCGACGGCGCGGGCGCTGTTGAGTCTGTGCATCACCGCTGCCGGGACGCTGTTGTCTTTCGTTCGCCATAGCTTATGCCTGCACCTTCGCTGTTAGAATTCCAGACCGCCTTCGCGTGCGCCTTCTGCAAGCGCCGCGACGCGACCGTGATACTGATAACCGCCGCGGTCAAACACAACCTTCGTGACTCCAGCGGCTTTGGCGCGTTCTGCCAGCTTCAAACCCACCAGCTTGGCAGAATCGGATTTGTTCTTGCCTTCAACCTCTTTGACGATCTCGCGGTCAATCGTCGATGCCGAGGCAACCGTGTGCCCCTTCGTATCGTCAATCAACTGGGCATAGATGTTATCGAGGCTGCGGAAGACGTTCAGGCGCGGGCGTTCGCTCGTGCCTACCACGCGAAAACGCAGGCGCTTGTGGCGGCGTTCACGTGATGCTCTCTTTTTCTTTAGGTCTTTCGCGTTCATCGTTGTTCCTAGACAGTACGTTAAATGGTTGCATGTCTGTAGGGGCGGCGACGAAACTCGTTTGGCATATGCCGCCCGCATAAATCACGGGCGCGATATATCGCGCCCCTACAAACGATTACACCTTTTTGGTGTTTACTTACCCGTCTTACCCGCTTTGCGGCGGATAACTTCGTCGCTGTAGCGCACGCCTTTACCCAAATATGGTTCGGGTGGGCGCATCTCGCGGATTTCTGCCGCTACCTGCCCAACCTGCTGCTTGTCGATGCCCTTCACGCGGACATGGAAAATCAGCGGCGTATCGCGCTGCACTTCAAACGAAATGTTCTCTGGGGCAGGGTAGACGATCTCGTGCGAATAGCCGAGTTTCATCACCAAATTGCTGCCCTTCACTTCGCCGTTGTAACCAACGCCTTCCACCGTCAAACTCTTGGTGAAGCCGTCGCTGATCCCGGTGATCAGGTTGAACAGCAGCGCCCGCGTCAGCCCGTGCAAAGCGCGGTCATTGCGCTCGTCTGTCGCCCGCGTCACGTGCAGTTCGTTGCCTTCGCGCTTCACACTGATGTTGGGGTGAACTTCCAAATGGCGTTCCCCCTTCGGACCTTTTGCCGTAATCGTCTGCCCGTCAATTTTGACTTCTACCTTGGCGGGAATGACTATCGGTTTTCTACCAATACGCGACATCGTTCAGTTCTCCTGTGCGTTCGCCGCTACCACACGTAGCACAGCACTTCGCCGCCCACCTGCTCGCGGCGTGCTTGCTGCGCGGTCATCACGCCCTTAGGAGTCGTGACGATGGCTACGCCAATGCCGCTGCGGACGCGCGGCAAATCCGTCCGCTTGCGATACACGCGGCGACCGGGCTTGCTCACACGTTCGATGTGCTGAATGACGGGAATACGTTCGCGGCGCGAACCGTAATACTTCAATTCGATGTTGATGACGTTGAACGGCTTGCCTTCAACGACATTGTAACCCTCGATGAAGCCTTCTTCTTTCAGAATACGCGCAATTTCGATCTTCAGCTTCGACGCGGGAATTTCCACGTTCGTGCGCTTGATCAGGATTGCATTGCGGATGCGCGTCAGCATATCCGCGATAGGGTCGCTCATCATAGTCGGTATGTCCCTCTTTTACCAGCTCGACTTGACCACGCCGGGAATTTGCCCCTTTAGGGCAAGTTCACGGAAGTGAATGCGGCAAAGCCCAAACTTACGGATGTAGCCACGCGGGCGACCACACGTCTTTCCCGAATTCGGGTCAACGAACTGGCAGCGGTTACGCACTTGCACTTTGTACTTACGGCGACCTTCGCGCGCCGTTACGCTTCTTTTCGCCATTGACTAATTCTCCCGGAAGGGCATACCGAGCAGTTTGAGCAAGCGACGACCTTGTTCATCGGTCTTCGCACTGGTGACAATCGTTATTTCCATGCCGCGTACTTTGTCGATCTTGTCATACTGAATTTCTGGAAAGACCAACTGTTCACGCAAGCCAATGGTGTAATTCCCACGACCATCAAACGTTTCCGGCGACACCCCACGAAAGTCACGAATACGCGGCAGTGCCACGTTGATCAAGCGGTCTAGCAGCGCCCACATGCGTTCCCCGCGCAGCGTCACCTTCACGCCAATTGCGCGACCTTCACGCAGTTTGAATGCCGCAACCGATTTCTTCGCTTTGGTCACGACTGGCTGCTGCCCGGTGATCTGGCGCAGGTCACTGACCGCGCCATCGAGCGACTTGGGATTGTCGATTGCTTCGCCGACACCGACGTTGATGACGATCTTTTCGATCTTGGGAACTTGCATCACGTTCTTGAAACCGAATTCGTTCATTAACGCCGGGACGACCTGTTCACTGTACCGTTGTTGGACAAGATATTTGTTCGTCATGATGGTTTCAGCCCCGGGTCTTACTCAATTTCGGCGCTGCACTTACGGCAGACGCGCACTTTGTATCCGTCATCACGGACTTTGAACCCCACGCGCACCGATTTGTCGCACTTGGGGCAAACCAGCATCACATTCGAGAGATCCATCTTGCCCTCGAAGTCGAGAATCTGCGCGGGAACTTGCTGCCGCCCCGCCTGCCGCGCCTTCTGGTGCTTCTTTAGCATGTTCAAGCCCTGCACCGTCACGCGGTTCTCTTTCGGGAAAACGCCAATGACTTCACCGCGTTCGCCCTTGTCTTTTCCGGCGATAATTTCAACTTTATCGCCCTTCTTTATCCGCTGCATTGTTCTTGTGTCCTTCTGGGGCGCGTCCATATTCCTTCCACGAGAACATGATGCGCCCTGCTGTCTGTTTCGACAGGTCGAGTGCCTACGCCGTCACTAAAGCGTTTCCGGCGCGAGCGAGACGATTTTCAAATACCCCCGGTCACGCAGTTCACGGGCGACGGGACCAAACACGCGCGTGCCGCGCGGGTTTTGCAAGTCGTCGTTCAAAATGACGGCGGCATTATCATCAAACTTGATGTACGAGCCATCAGCGCGGCGATATTCTTTCGCCACACGCACTATCACCGCTTTCACCACGTCACTTTTCTTGACCGTGCCTTGCGGTGTCGCGCTTTTGACGGCGGCGACCACAATATCCCCAATGCTGGCGTAGCGGCGGCGTGATCCACCCAACACGCGAATCACCAGCAGTTCCTGTGCCCCGGTATTATCCGCGACCTTCAAACGCGATTCGTTCTGAATCATGGCGCTCTACTCCTCATCAGCAGGGGGGTTTTCCCCGCCTGTGATCACCGCTTCGTCGGCCAGCGTGCCGAGCGTCGGCGTGCCAATTTCCGCCAACACTTCCTCGACTACCCAGCGCTTGTGACGGCTCAACGGCTTACTTTCGACGATACGAACCAGCGCACCTGTTTTAATCGAGTCCGATTCGTCATGCGCCATCACTTTCTTCGTCAGCTTGACCACCTTCTTGTAAATCGGGTGTGTCTTGCGGCGTTCAATGGCGACTACGACTGTCTTTGTCATCTTGTCGCTAACGACGCGACCTACCAGACGACGGCGTTTGTTTGGCATTATTTCTTACCCTTCTTCGTCGGCGCAGCGTTCGTTTCCGGCGCGCTTGCCGACGCTGCGATTTGACGCTCGCGCAGAATCGTCAGAATTTGCGCGATATCGCGCTTGGTGCGGCGCAGGGCATTTTCTTCTTCTAACTGCCCAAACGCCTTCTGAAACCGCAGATTGAACATCGCCTCGCGCTGGTCTTCCAGCAGGTCGAGCAAATCTTTGTCATTCATTTCGCGCAGTTCACGCACGTTCATTATTTCACCTCGCCGCCCAGCGGCACGCCCGAAATCGGGTCTATCCGGCGAATAATCTTGGTGCGAATCGGCAGTTTGAACGCCGCCAGTCGCAGCGCTTCCACCGCTTCTGCTTCTGGGATGCCCCCCATTTCAAACAGAACGCGTCCCGGACGAACCACCGCGACATAATATTCCACCGCGCCCTTACCGCTACCCATGCGGGTTTCGGCAGCTTTCTTGGTGAAGGGTTTATCCGGGAACACCCGAATCCATATCTTCCCACGACGGCGAATGTAGCGCACCATCGTGCGGCGGGCGGCTTCAATCTGGCGGCTCGTCAGCCAAATCGGCTCCAGCGCTTGCAGCCCATAGTCGCCAAAGGCAACCGTGGACCCGCGCTGCGACAACCCCTTCATGCGCCCGCGCATTTGCTTGCGGTACTTTACACGCTTAGGCATTAACATCGTGTCTGCTCCTCGATCCGAACGCTAGTATCGGTAGGGAATGCCTACCCTGCCGACTCGACGTTCGCTTTTTCGCTAGGCGGTTTGGGCAGTTCGCGCTGAAGCACGTCGCCCTTATAGACCCACACCTTCACGCCAATACGCCCGAACGTCGTCAACGCTTCGGCTTTCGCAAAGTCGATGCTCGCCCGCAGTGTTCCACGCGGCACACGTCCATCGCTTGCCCATTCGCGGCGGCTCATGTCCGACCCGCCCAAACGCCCGCTGACTTCGATCTTCACGCCCTGCGCGCCTTGACGCATCGCTTGGCTAATCGCGCGTTTGATAGCGCGGCTGTGCCCAATTCGCTTTTCAAGCTGCTGGGCAATGTTTTCGGCGACTAACTGCGCGTCGGTATCCGGCTTGTCGATTTCATTTACATCGACCTTGACCTTTTTACCCGTCATCTTTTCGATGCTCGTCCGCAGTGTCTTTACCCCTTCCCCTTTGCGACCAATCAAAATGCCGGGGCGGGCGGTGTGAATCTTCACTTCAAGCTGATTCGGATAGCGTTCGATTTCGACGCGCGAAACCCCCGCCTTATCGCCTTCTTTTTTTACATACTTGCGAATGGCGAAATCCTCTTGCAGCAGTTCGGCATACCGTGACCCCTGCGCGAACCAGCGCGCGTCCCAGTCACGATTGATCCCCAGTCGGAACCCTACGGGATGTACTTTGCGACCCATCGTTATTTGTTCTCTTTCCCATCGGACAGGATGATCGTCAGGTGTGACGTGCGGCGCAAACGCGGCTTGTAACGCCCACGCGCGCCCGCCTTAAACCGCTTGAGCATCGGTCCCCCGCCAACCATGATGGTCGCAACGGTCATTTCGTCGCGCTCAAGATCAAAGTTGTTCTCGGCGTTTGCCAATGCGCTCGCCAGCACTTTGCTGACAAAATCCGCGCCTTTTTTCGGCATGAACTTCAGAATGACCATCGCCTGTTCCGCGTTCAGCCCGCGTACTTGGTCAGCAACCAAACGCAGCTTCTGCGCGCTGATAGGGAGATATTTTGCTTCGGCACGTACCTGCATGATGTGCTTTCTCCCTTTACTTCTTCTTCTTCTCGACCATGTGACCACGGAAGGTACGAGTCGGGGCGAATTCCCCCAGCTTGTGTCCTACCATGTTCTCAGTGACGTAAATCGGCACATGCTGCTTGCCGTTATGCACCCCAATGGTGTGCCCCACCATTTGCGGGAAGATTGTGCTGTCGCGGCTCCATGTGCGAACCACAACTTTCTTGTTCTCCGCGTTCAGCTTCTCAATTTTCTTGATCAGCTTCGGGTGAATATAAGGACCTTTTTTGAGCGAACGTGACATATGTCTTATCCTCTGGTTTAGCCGTATCTACGCGGGTAACATCCGTAGGGGCGCGTGCGAAACGGTTGATGCGGAGCATCGCGTTTCGTCCATCGCGCCCGTTATTCTTTACCGATCTCACCCACCCAGACGCGCTAACTCAATGCTTCCCTTTAACGCTTGCTGCGGCGGCGAACGATAAAACGCTGCGTGCGCTTGTTACGGCGCGTGCGGTAGCCAAGCGCCGGTTTTCCCCATGGTGTCTTGGGACCCGGCAGACCGATACCTGAACGACCTTCACCACCACCATGCGGGTGTCCGGCAGGGTCCATCGCGATACCACGCACCGATGGTCTCCAGCCCTTCCAGCGGTTGCGCCCCGCCTTGCCAATCTTGATGTTGCCGTGATCGGTGTTGCCCACCTGCCCGATGGTCGCCATGCAGCGTTCATGCACATAGCGCACTTCGCCGCTTGGCAAACGCACCTGCGCGTAAATGCCTTCTTTCGCAAGAAGCTGCGCGCTCACACCTGCCGAACGCGCAAGCTGTCCGCCGTTGCCGGGCAGCAGCTCAACATTGTGAATCTGCGTGCCAACCGGTATATCGCGGATGTACAGCGCGTTCCCCACGCGAATCTCGGCAAGTTCGCCGTTGGCGATGCGATCCCCCACTTTCAACCCCAGCGGCGCGATGATGTAGCGTTTTTCGCCATCTTCATACTGGAGCAGCGCAATACGCGCCGAACGGTTGGGATCGTATTCAATCGCGATCACGTTCGCCACACTGTCGAACTTGTCGCGCTTGAAGTCAATAATGCGATAACGACGCTTGTGACCACCGCCGCGATGGCGAACCGTCACACGCCCCATATTGTTACGTCCACCACGCTTCCGCAGCGGCTCGGTCAGTGACCGTTCCGGCTTCGACTTGGTGATTTCTTCAAAACTGTGCCCCGTCATCCCGCGGCGACCCGCCGAAGTGGGCTTGTAAACTTTGACAGGCATGTCTGCTTATCCTGCTTCCTGCTCACTAAGCGTTGAACAACTCGATGGTTTCGCCTTCTTCAAGCGTCACGATGGCTTTCTTCCACTGCTTGCTTCGCATGTATTCGCGCCGTCCGCGCATCCCACGCTTGGCAGGCATCACCACCGTGTTCACCTTCTTCACCTTCTTATCGAAGATGACCTCTACCGCTTCTTTGATTTGCGCCTTGTTCGCATTCGGCGCAACTTCAAAAATGTACTTGTTCAGTGCTTCCGTCATCGCTGTGCCTTTTTCGGTCACAACAGGACGAATCAAGACGTTGTAAATATGCAGTTCAGGCATGGCGCTATTCCTCCTTGCCCCAAATGCTCTTGATCACGTCCAGCGCATCCAGCGGCACAATCACACGGTCATACTGAAGCAGGTCGCGGATGTTGAGATAGTTGGCGAGCAGGGGCTTCGCATTCGCCAAATTCAACGTGCTAATCTTCACGTTGTCGTTGCCAGCCGTCACCAGCACGAGCGCGCTGGTTTCCGCACCCACAATATTGGCAAGAATGCGCTTCATTTCTTTCGTTTTGGGTTCGGGAAGTGTGAAGTTATCCACAAACACAAGCTGACCATCTGCCAGCAGCGCGCTTAACGCGCTGCGAATCGCCGCGCGGCGCATCTGCTTCGGCATGTCCTTGCGATAGTGGTGCGGCTTTGGCCCCATCGGGCGACCACCGCCGACAAACTGCGTTGCCGTGCGCGACCCATGACGAGCGCGCCCCGTTCCCTTTTGTTTGTACATCTTTGCCGTGGTCCGGCTCACTTCGCCGCGCCGCTGCGTGCTGCGCGTGCCAAGATGCATGTGCGAAATCTGCCGCACATACGCCTGATGCATCAAACCCTTATTGATCTTCGCTTGGAAAATATCGGCGGGCAGGTCAAGCGTCCGTACCTGCTTACCGTTGGTGTCCAACACGGGGACTTGCAAACTAGTCATCGTCAATTTCTCCTGTTCCTAATAATCCGTGCGCCTAGCCACGACGCACACGAGCAGGCTTGACGATGACAATGCTGCCGTTGCTGCCGGGAACACTCCCACGCACAGCCAGCAAATTCCGTTCGGGATCAACCACCACCACTTCCAAATTTTGCGAAGTGACGCGCGCGTTGCCCATCCGACCCGCCATGCGCTGCCCTTTCCACGTGCGCGCGGGGAAAGTGGTGGCACCAACTGAACCCGGTGCGCGTTCGCGGTCACTTGCACCGTGCGTCTTGGGCTGGCGGTTGAAGTTGTGGCGCTTTATCGTCCCCGCAAACCCACGTCCCTTGCTCTTGCCAATCACATCCACACGCTCGCCCTTGGCGAACACATCGCACTTAATTTCCTGCCCCGCCGTCACATCTACGCCATTCCCGCCGTTCTTCACACGGAACTCGCGCAGCACCTTCAACGCGGGCAAGCTGGTCTTTTGCAGATGCCCCATCTGTCCCTTCGACAGCCGCTTCGGTTGGGTTGCCCCAAATCCAAGCTGCACAGCCACATAACCGTCGGTGTCTTGGGTGCGAATCTGCGTCACATAGCACGGACCGGCTTCAATGACCGTCACGGGAATTACATTCCCCTTGTCATCGAATACCTGTGTCATGCCGACTTTCTTTCCGATAATACCCTTCATCGATCAATGCCTTTCATCTTTCTCTTGCTCCTCACGCGCATTGGCGGGCGGCATCAGCCCGCATACGCCCGTAAACCATCGTGTGCAGCCGTTATTCTGCACACCCTTTGCGCGTAACGCCGTTTTGCTTCAGCTATCACAGGCTCGGCTCTCACTTCACCTGCGGTGTACTTCACTCACCCTAAATCTTGATTTCGATATCGACACCCGCGGGCAGGTTCAGGCGCATCAGCGTGTCAATCGTCTTGCTGTCCGGGTCAAGGACATCGATCAGCCGCTTGTGCGTCCGAATCTCAAAATGCTCCTGCGAATCTTTGTCGATGAATGGCGAACGGCGCACCGTGAAGCGTTCGATCTTCGTCGGCAGCGGCACTGGACCCACCACACGAGCGCCTGTGCGTTCGGCAGTTTCCACAATGCGCTGCGCGCTTTGATCCAGCACGCGGTGATCATACGCCTTCAAGCGAATACGAATTTTGCTCTTGAACATACCCGTTTTCCTTCGTGGGGCGGTTTCGCCTTCGGCAGTCACGCCCATGTGTAGGGGCGACCCCGACGATTTCTCACCGCCTAGTCGCCCCTACAAACTTCTGTATTGATGGAGCAGCCCTGCTGTGTGCTGGCGCTTAGCTCAACACTTCCGTGATCACACCCGCGCCGACGGTCAAGCCGCCTTCACGAATAGCGAACTTCGAGCCTTTTTCCAGCGCCACCGGAACGATCAGTTCGACCTGAAGGTTCACGTTGTCGCCCGGCATCACCATTTCCACCCCTTCGGGCAGGGTCACGGTGCCGGTCACGTCCATCGTGCGGATGTAGAACTGCGGACGATACCCGTTGAAGAATGCCTTGTGGCGACCACCTTCTTCTTTCTTCAGGATGTACACTTCGCTCATGAATTTCTTGTACGGCGTGATGCTCTTGGGCTTCGCCAACACCATACCGCGTTCGACTTCTTCACGAGTCGTCCCGCGCAGCAGAATACCCGCGTTGTCGCCCGCTTCGGCGCTGTCCAGTTCCTTATGGAACATTTCAATCCCCGTCACCGTCGTGTTGATAACTTCTTCACGCAACCCGATGATCGAGACTTCTTCGCCCTTCTTCAGCGTGCCGCGTTCCACACGCCCCGTCACCACCGTCCCACGCCCCTTGATCGAGAACACGTCTTCTACAGGCATCAGGAACGGCTTGTCTTTGTCACGCACAGGCGTGGGAATCCACGAGTCTACCGCGTCCATCAGTTGCAGAATCGGCGCGTATTCCGGCGCGTTCGGGTCTTCGCTCGTCGATTCATACGCTTGCAGCGCCGAACCACGCACAATCGGCGTGTCTTCGCTGAAGTTGTACCCGCTCAGCAGCTCGCGCAGTTCAAGTTCCACCAGTTCGAGCAGTTCAGGGTCATCGAGCTGGTCGATCTTGTTCAGGAACACCACCATCGCCGGCACTTCTACCTGACGCGCAAGCAGCACGTGTTCGCGCGTCTGCGGCATCGGACCATCGGGCGCGCTCACAACGAGAATCGCGCCGTCCATCTGCGCCGCACCGGTGATCATGTTCTTGATGTAGTCGCGGTGACCCGGGCAGTCTACGTGCGCGTAGTGGCGAGCATCCGTCTCATATTCCACGTGACGGATGTTGATGGTGATACCACGAGCCTTTTCTTCAGGGGCGTTGTCGATGTCCTCATAGTTCATCTTCGCCGCTTTCCCCTTCAGCCCCAACACCTTCGTGATGGTCGCCGTCAGGGTCGTCTTGCCGTGGTCAACGTGACCAATGGTGCCGATGTTCACATGCGGCTTGTTACGCTGGAACTTCCCTTGAGACATGAGTTCTCTTTCCTTGCTGTTCTACTATCCCAACTACGTTGGCTGTTCACGAAACCGATACGAATTTGCGAGTTGCACCGTCTTACGGGTGCGTCGGGGGCGCTCTATTCTCTACGCCCCCGACACGCTCGTCAATTCCAAATTTAAGATTGGCTGCCGCCCTTGATCACTTCGTCGGCAATGTTTTGCGGCGCAACCGAATACTTCTCGAATTCCATCGTGAAGCTCCCGCGCCCTTGCGTCATGTTGCGGATTTGTGTGGCATACCCGAACATTTCGCCCAGCGGCACATTCGCCCGTATCGCTGTCGCGCCTGCGCGCGGTTCCATCCCAATGATGATGCCGCGCCGCGCGCTCAAATCTCCCACGATGGTCCCTGTGTAATCATCGGGCGCGCTCACCTCCACCTTCATCGTCGGTTCCAGCAGCACAGGCTTGCCTTTCTGCACGCCCTCTTTCAGCGCCATCGAACCGGCGATCTTGAACGCCATTTCCGACGAGTCCACATCATGGAACGCGCCGTCCACCAACCGCGCGCGTATCCCCACAACAGGGTAGCCCGCCAGCACGCCGCCGCTGATCGCTTCGCGGATGCCGTTTTCCGTCGGGCGGATGAATTCGCGCGGGATAGTCCCACCGCGAATTTCATCATAGAACACCAGCCCGTCCTTCTGCTTGTCGAAATCTTCGTCCGTCTCCAAAATCGGCTCGAACTCGACGACGACGCGCGCGTACTGACCCGAACCACCCGTTTGACGCTTGAACGTCATATCCACGCGGTTGGGGCGGGTGATCGTTTCACGGTATGCCACGCGCGGACGACCCACCGTCGCCTGCACGCCGAACTCGCGCTTCATGCGGTCAACCAACACTTCAAGATGCAGTTCTCCCATGCCCTTGATCTTCGTCTGACCAAGTTTGTCATCGACTTCGATCTTGAACGTCGGGTCTTCTTCCGCAAGGCTGCGAAGCGCCTTGCCCATCTTGTCTTGGTCGCCCTTGGTGTTCGGCTCAATCGCAACTTCGATCACAGGCTCAGGGAAGCTGATCTTTTCCAGCACAATCGGCTTGTTTTCGTCGCACAGGGTATCCCCAGTGAACGTATCCTTCAGCGCCAAAATCGCCGCAATATCGCCAGCTCTCACTTCTTCCACGTCTTCGCGCTTGTCCGCGAACATACGCACGATACGTCCAATGCGTTCACGGGTGCCCTTGGTGCTGTTTAGCATCATCGAACCGGCTTTCACCGAACCCGAATACACGCGGAAGAACGCTAGACGACCCACGAACGGGTCGGTGATGATCTTGAACACCAGCGCCGCTGTCGGTTCATTCACATCAGCGTGACGAACCAGTTCTTCCTCCGTCTTCGGATGCGTCCCCTTCACAGGCGGAATATCTAGCGGCGAAGGCAGCAGCTCAACGACCTTGTCCAGCATCAACTGAACGCCCTTGTTCTTCAGCGCCGAACCGCACAACACCGGATGCACTTTCCCGGCGATGGTCGATGCGCGCAGTGCGCCCAGCAGTTCATCATCGCTGATTTCTTCACCGTTCAAATACTTTTCGGTCAAGAAATCATCGCTCTCAACGATCTTCTCGATCATTTCCGCGCGCAAGGTTTCAATCTGTTCGCGGTGGCTTTCAGGAATAGGGTGACGCTGAATGTCCGTCCCTTCGTCGTTACCATACGTCACCAAGTCGTTCTTCAGCAGGTCAAAAATGCCTTTGAAGTCCGAACCTTCGCCGTAAGGGTACTGAAGCAGAACCGGATTGCCATGCAGACGATCCACAATCATATCCACGCAGCGCATGAAGTTTGCGCCCGTGCGATCCATCTTGTTGACGAAGCACATACGCGGCACGTTGTAGTTGTTCGCCTGCCGCCACACCGTTTCAGACTGCGGTTCTACCCCCGCCACACCATCAAACACGACCACGCCGCCATCCAGCACGCGCAGTGAACGCTGCACTTCAGCGGTAAAGTCCACGTGCCCCGGCGTGTCGATGACGTTGATTTGATGACCGTTCCACGATGCAGTCACGGCAGCAGCGGTAATCGTAATACCGCGTTCGCGTTCCTGTTCCATGTAGTCAGTCGTCGCCGCCCCGTCATGCACTTCACCGATTTTGTGAACCATACCTGTGTAGTACAGCACACGTTCAGTCGTCGTCGTCTTGCCCGCGTCAATGTGGGCGATGATGCCAATATTGCGAACCTTATTCAGGTCGTTTGTTGCTTCGAATTTCTTCGCCATGCTTGTCCGTTGATACTTTCTCTATCCCGCACGCTTGGTGACATTCACACGCTTTAGCGGAAGTGCGCGAACGCGCGGTTCGCTTCTGCCATACGGTGAGTGTCGTCACGCTTCTTGACCGACGCGCCTTGATTGTTCGCCGCATCAAGCAGTTCATTCGCCAGCTTATCCGCCATGCTGCGTCCGCCGCGCTTGCGCGCGTTTTCCAGCACCCAGCGCATCGCCAGCGTAATACCGCGCTGCGATGCCACTTCTACCGGAACTTGGTAGGTCGCACCGCCCACACGCATCGGTTTTACCTCGATGGCGGGGGTGACATTTCGCAGCCCTTGTTCCATCACTTCGATGGGATTGCGCTTTGCTTTTTCTTCGATAATGTCCAGCGCGTCATACATAATGCTCATGGCGAGACTTTTCTTCCCGCCGCGCATCATCCGCGAGACCAGCATCGACACATGAACGCTGTTGTACTTGCTGTCTGGCACGGGCTGACGCTTGCTTGGGCTTTTTCTTCTTGGCATGTGTTTATTACCTTACTTGACTACGCTCTATGCGACACGCTCTAAGCGACTCTATTTCTTGCCCTTACCCTTCGCGGCAGCGGCTGGTTGACCCGGCTTCGGACGTTTCGCCCCGTACTTGCTGCGCCCCTGAAGGCGATTTTTCACGCCGTCAGTGTCCAATGTGCCGCGCACAATGTGATAACGCACACCCGGAAGGTCCTTCACACGTCCACCGCGCACAAGTACGACGCTGTGTTCCTGAAGGCTGTGTCCTTCGCCGGGAATATAAGCCGTCACTTCGATCCCGTTCGACAAACGAACACGTGCCACTTTTCGCAGCGCCGAATTCGGTTTCTTCGGGGTCATGGTTCTTACAACCGTGCAAACGCCGCGCTTTTGGGGCGAGCCTTTGCGGGTGCGGGTGCGACGCTGGCTGTAGACGTTGAAACCGTACTGCAAAGCCGGCGCTTTGCTCTTCGATTTCTTCGACTGCCGACCCTTACGCACCAACTGGTTAATCGTTGGCATAAAGTTCTCCAAACCGTCCAGACAATTTGCCTCACAGCCGTCAAACTGCGAGCTTTCCATCACTTTCAATAAGCGCGCAAAAAGGCGTACTCAAAGAACCAGAGGATACGCCTATATGCTCATGACTTATGGCGAGCTATCCCACAGGGTTTAACGTGGAACGCTTTCGCCACCTCTCGTTCAATTCGCCGCGCGCCCATTGCCTGATTTCAGGGTGTCGCTTGCAGCGCAAATTAGGTCATATGGATGCTGCTTTTACCAGCACATCCACTTTCGCGTTCGTGCATGTTAACATCCTCAACGCTTCACGTCAAGGGAAACCTACTGCCCCCCCGCGAAGACTCGAAATGTTCCTCTCTTTAAAAATATCTTCGTTAATGTACTTTGACCCGATCGAAAACGAAAAAACGCAGCCGACCTCCACACACCTTGTGTAAAATATGTGACTCAGCATCAACAAATCCAACTTACAGAATAATTATATGTGTGTCGGCTTTCTCCCCGCACTTCTAGGCGGTATACCCCAGTCGAAGACGCTATGTACGTGAAACTACTTGTGGACTCGCCCGTAACAACATCTGTACTGGCAACATCAGTATTCTGTGCATTTACAAGGGCTATTCCTACCCCATATGGAACAATCGCATTGCTCACTGATAGTGTGACTTGTATTGATCTGCCTGCCGTAAGAACAATACTTTGTGATCGCTTACCTTCATATTGAAACAAGCCTGCCGCCGTGCCATTCATACTACCGGATGTGCATGGAGAAACAGCAGATGTATTTGACGCAGCTAAAGTGGGTACCGGGTACTCAGAAAGCAGACTACTGTGAATGAACCCCACTATTTCACGATTGGTTCGAACTTGATACCAAACTGTGCTATTGGACACACTTTCACCTTCGATTTCTTGAATCACACTTACTTCTTCCCCTTGTGCGACGGAGTCTAACCTGTCCGCACTTGTTAAAGGATGAGCTCGAATGTTTGCACGATATGGTTCAGTGCGTATGTAGTTCACCCACATCGTTCTTTGCACATTGTTGGAAGTTGGTGTGAAAGTTTCTGTTGGTGTTGGGCTGCTTGTTCGTGTTGCAGTAGGCGTCTCAGTGGGATCATAAAGCGCTGTCATAGTGAGACCGATTTCGAGAGCCCGTTGCGTAGCTAAGTTAGAATTCATTGCCCAACTGTCTATAGCATACGCTGTTTCAGTTTGATATATCTGCTGCTGATTTTGTGTGTATATTGTGGTTAATGCGATAGCTGTATTTTCTGAATTTAGTGTTTGTTGAGCTTGCGCTGTATCAGTACTTTGCATATAGAAACGATTTGCAGCATCGATAGAACTTTGCGCTAACAGTGTCCCTAAATCACTTTGTGCCGTACTAGTGGTGTTTGCGTTGTATGTTGATGTTATTGAAACCGCTGTTTCTGTAAGTTCCGAAGCGAGGTCTGCTGCTACTGTCAACGGAATAGCAGTCAATGTACCAGAGTAATCAACTTCGGGTGGTGATGAAGTTGCGCTAGGAAGAGGCGCGGATTCCAAATCGTTTCGGTCATTTGGTGTCGCAGAACCGGGCAGTAGAATCAACAAAATGATCGAAGAAACCATCACTAGAGCCATTATAAGAATTGCGAATTTTGCCAACTTACGTTTAAGTATGTTCATGCGGATTGGCGCGAGGCGTTTTTTCAGTTTATTGATTTCATCATCTTGTAAGATGACTGCTGTATGTTTTTCCAAAAACCACAATTCTTCAGGGATCGAATCGGTTGTAGGAAAAGCACGCCTATTAATTAGCATTGGTATTATGTTTTTGTCGTAGTTCTTTGCGAGGCATAATTCTCGCCGAACAGGGTCTTTTTCGTGCCATAGACGCGCTTGTTGAGTTTTGTCGTCCACGACAAATTCCCAATCGAGTGGGATTACGACAAACACATAATCAGCCCACTTTATGCGGGCGATTGTCTCTTTTTCCCACGTTGCGCCGGGCGTAAACTTATGAGCTTCTTGAGAATCGTCCTTAAAAACGTTTTTGTTTCCAAATATTTCAACAAGCTCATGTTCAATAGCATCAATGAATGTGTATGAAATAGAGCGGCGATAACAGATAAAAATACGCGGCATCACAAGTCTCGGGGAAGAAATTCTGGACAACTTCGAAAGTATTTCATACAGTGACTAATCAATAATAGCATTTAAGTTTAAGTTTTTACCACAATTGTTGAATGTTTTTCTTGAGCATCTTATAACACGAGGCAAATACATCAAACCAAAATGGGTTAAGGCGTATGCAAAGACGCGCCGCTGCGCGTCCGCCGTTTTCAATCGAAATGCCACACCGAAATCGTATATCCCAGCGGCGTGAACATGAATCCAATCAAAACAAACCCCATCACAACCACAATCGCTGTCATCGCACGCACCCCCGGCTGCATCCGAGTCCAATTTGCCCGCGTCTCATTGATCAACCGCATCCCCGCCAAAAGCCCGACCACAGGCGCAAGCGGAATAATCACCAGCGCGATCACATGCAGCAATCCATCCGCGAACGCGCCGCTGAACAACGGATACCCTTTCGGGTCAAACGCGCCTCTACGCACCGCATCGAAGTCTTGTAGGTGCAGCCCATACGCGAAAAACGGCACGACGATCACCAGCACATACGCCAGCAGAGTCACCGCCAGCACGATCATGATCGTGCGCGTTGGTGTGCGCCGCCGCACAGTCAAAACAATCACAGCCGCCAGCAGCCCGAACAACATGAACGGATAAACAAGCGACAATAGGGACACGCCCCCACCTCCACATCAACCTGTCTGCTGACTCATGAGTCACGGGTGAGGGCAAATGCGTTCCAATTTAAAGTCCTCGCCGTTTCTTTGCATACTGTATGTGATTTATTTCCCTTTTCAAACAAATTAACGCTTCCTCAATTTTTCAGCGTAACACATTGGACATCAAAGGACATGGACGACAACACTACGTCCTCACGACAATTCTTCGCCCTTGCATTAACACTCTACCCGGCCGGCACCGTAAAATAAAACATCGTCCCTTTGTCGGGTTCACTCTCCACCCACTCCCGACCCCCGTGCTGCTCCACAATCGTCTTGACAATCGCCAGCCCCAACCCCGTCACATCATTCCCCTGATGATCCGGGTTCGGGTCACGGTAAAATCGGTCAAACAGGCGCTCTTTGTTCTCATGGTCAATATGCGTTCCCGTATCATGCACACCGAAGCGGATCACCATCTCCGCCCTATCGCCAGACTCATCCCGCCATCGTTCCGCTGTCAGCGTGATCCTCCCGCCCACCGGGACATAACGAAGCGCGTTCGTCACCAGATAATTCAACGCCTGTGACAGCCGTGTCGGATCGCACAACGCGATCAGCGACGGATCGGCATGTCCGTACACAAGCTCGGCTTGTCGTCTGCGTGCCTCTGCTGCATGGCGGTCATGCACCTCTTGTAGGATTGGCACAATCGGCTGCGGTGATAAATCGAGCGCGCGCCCGCTTTCCAACTTCACCAGCTCAAATACTTCGCTCAACATCGTTTGCAGGCGCTCTACCTGTGTCTCGATATTGTTGAACCAGCGTTCATCCGCATCCGGCATCTGCTTACGCAGCAGGTAAACCCCGATCCGAATCGACGACAGCGGATTTTTAATGTCGTGCGAGAACATATTCATCAGGTCATCGCGCAGTTGATTCAACCGCTCAAAGTAATCGCGGTCTTGCTGACGCTGGCGTTCACTCTGTTCGGCAAACTGGCGATAAAAATCCACCTGCTGCCGCGCGATCTCCGCTTCCCGCCGCGCGCTCGAATTCTGGTAGCGCGCCTCTAGCTGCCGTACACGCTGGCTGCTTTGTTCATTAAAGAGTGCTTCGTGATAATCAAAGTATTGTTCGTAGTAGTGCAGCGCCCGTTGAAAGTCGCCCGCTTCTTTATATAAGTGCGATAAGTTTAGGTACAGCTTGTGATACACCTTCGACAACTGATGCCGACCAGCAAT
The DNA here is from genome assembly GCA_034434595.1 of Anaerolineae bacterium. Lineage (GTDB taxonomy): Bacteria > Chloroflexota > Anaerolineae > Aggregatilineales > Phototrophicaceae > Flexifilum. The sequence goes on along the minus strand of DAOTZD010000005.1, from coordinate 228,051 downwards.
ATCAATTCCCTGCTCGTATGCGCTGATCGCTTCTGCCCGCACCCCCTGTAATTCATACAACTGCCCCGTGTGCAGCAAAATGTCCACTTGAAAGTTGTACAGGTGATACGTCTGTGCGCGCTCTAGCGCCAACCGCAGATGCTCAAACGCGCGCTCCGCCATGCCCAAGCCGATCTCCGCTTGCGCCATTCGCAGCAGCGCATTTACCTCATTCACTGGAGATTCGCCCAATCCAATCTCGTTGAACAGCCGCCAACTTGTCTCCGCATATTCCAGCGCCCGCGCGAAATCTTCGAGATGGCTCAACAAGTTTGAGGTGTTTGCCAGCATCACGGCTTCGCCAAAGCGATTGTTGGTCTGTCGGAATAACCCCAGCGCCCGTTCGCAGTATAGTAGTGCTGTACGCGCATCTTCCATCACCACATAGATGCCCGCTGTCGCGTTCAATGCCCCAGCGATGCGCGTGGGATCGCCCAATTTTTCCGCCAAATTAAGTGAATGCAAACTCGCTTCAAGCGCGGCGGTCACATCCCCCAGCGTTCGATGGGTATGCGCGAGATATTCCGTCGCTTCAATTTGTGTTTGTAAATCGCCTGCGCTTGCCGCCAACGCCGCCGCCTCTGTCAATTGGGGAATAACGGCGGTGTAATCGCCAAGGTTGTACAGCGAACGCGCACGGATATACTGCGCGCGCGCCTGTCCTTGCGCGTCTTTCAAGGTTGCCGCAAGAAGCTCAGCACGGTCTGCAAGCCCCAGCGCGATCACGTGTTCGGATCGCTTGCTGGCGCTCAATGCATCGTCTAATAGGGAGGTGAGGGTTGGAAGCATCTAGAGTTTGCCCAATGGATCTGCTATGACTCGATTTCCCATTGACCGCCTCACGACGGCTGAATAATTACTACGATACAACAGAATCGTCATAGATCGTATTCGACTGTGTAAACAAAAAACGGGAGCGTGTGATTTGCTCCCGTTCAATAAGGCTGGCTATGCAATTGAGCAATAAATGCTGGCTTACTTCAACGATGTGCCAACAACGCGCACCAAATCTTCTACTGCGATGGGCTTGCCCATCACCACATCTGCACCCGCTTCAACCGCTTGGGTCTTGTAGTAGCCCGCGCCGCTGCTCACCACCACCACCGGAATCCGCCGATCTTCGCGTCCCTGCTTGCGGACATACCGCACCAGATCAAGCCCGCTTAAATCGCCGCCAAGCATCCCCAAGATAATCGCATCCGGCATTTGATGGAACACGATTCCCAAGCCCTGTGTGATGTTCGGCACGAGCGTCACTTTAAAGCCAGCACGCTCTAGCGATCCGCGGAATACTTCGCCAATGTTGATGTCATCTTCGATGATTAACACCCGCTCACCGCGTCCCAATTTGGGTAAAGTCGCGTCGAGCTGAAGTTCGGCTGCTTGCGCCGCCCGCACCGAATTCTGCGCGGGGACAACCGAAAACTGAATTTGCAAATGCAGCCCCCCCAACATCAGTTGATCGCCGTGATGCAAACGGTATTCTCGATTTGGTTCTAGCACCGAGTCATTTAAGCGTGTGCCATTCGTGCTGCCAAGGTCTTTCAGCATCAGTTGATGCCCACGCACCGTGATCATCGCATGTTTGCGCGAAACGCCAAGCTGTCCCGCGTTATATGGGGAAAAATCGACTTCGGGGAAGATTTTCCGTTCGTTGTCCAACCGACCAAGCAGCATGTTATCGCTCACATGCGTCTGCAAGATTGAGGTTGTTCCAACCACCCGAAACTCGATCACCCATGGAAGACGCGCATCCAAGGGACCTGTCTGCCGCGCGACAGGCTCGCTGTACGTTCCCGGTGGCAGGCTCAAATGTCGGGTATTGCCTGCGATTGGGGGCGTAGGTTTTGGTTCCTGAAGAGTCATGAGGACGTACCCCTGTTTTTTCTCGCTGCTTCTAATTTACACAATTCAGCATAAAAGTCAGCACTGAAATTGTGAAATTGACGAAATTCACTGTTGATCGCTACATTACATCGGTTTTGACTTAAGGCTGCATAAACGATAAGTCCTAGTTTGTAGACAAATTTCTCAATTCTTTGTGATTTCACACGATTGTCCCCGTTTCATGACAAATTCCCGCCGCTATAATCAAATCACCGTTAGATTGCTTTCTTTATTCGGGAGTCGAAAAACATGGTTGATAAAGTTATGTCGGCGGGTGTGCAGTTTGAACTCACCGCTGAACAAAAAATGCTGCAAAAGATGGCGCGCGAATTTGCCGAACGCGAAATCATCCCCGTTGCGGAACACTACGACAAGACGGGCGATTTCCCCATCGACATCATCAACAAGGGGCGCGAACTCGGTCTAGTCAATCTCAATATCCCGCTGGAATACGGTGGACCGGGCGCGACGGTGTTGGAAGAATGTGTCGTCGCGGAAGAACTCGCGTATGGCTGTTCCGGCATTAGCACGGCGATGAGCGTCAACAACCTGTCATCGCTGCCGATTCTGCTGCGCGGCACCGATCACCAGAAAGAATACTGGCTGGGTGAGCGCATGGTCGAAAAAGGGCAGCTTGCCGCCTACTGCGTCACCGAACCGGGCGCGGGATCGAACGTTGTGGGGATGCAAACGCGCGCCGAAAAAGTGAACGGCAAGTACGTCATCAACGGCGGCAAAATTTTCATCAGCAACGTCAATCATTCCAGCTTCTATACCGTGTTCGCCGTCACCAATCCGGGCGCGAAGCATAAGGGGATTTCCTGCTTCATTATTGAGCGCGACACGCCGGGGATCACCGTCAGCCGCCATTTTGATAAGCTCGGTCAGCGCGCGGCAGACACCGCCGAAATCACGTTCGAGAATGTCGAAGTGCCGGAAGAAAACCGCATCGGTGCGGAGGGGGAAGGCTTCATGCTCGCCATGTCCGTGTTCGATCACAGCCGTCCCGGTGTGGCGGCGGGGGCGGTGGGTGTGGCGCGCCGCGCGCTCGAAGAATGTGTCAAGTACGCGAAAGAACGCGAAACCTTCGGGCAGCCGTTGTGGTCGCACCAAGCCATCGGACACAAAATCGCGGACATGATGATCAACATTGAAGCCGCGCGGCTGCTCGTCTACCAAGCGGCGTGGATGACCGATAACGGCATCGCCAACCCCAAAGTGATCGCCGCCGCTAAAGCCTTCGCCGCCGACATGGCGATGAAAGTCACCGTCGATGCGGTGCAGGTGTTCGGCGGATACGGCTACATGCGCGAATACCCGGTTGAGAAGCTGATGCGTGACGTAAAAGTGTTCCAGATTTACGAAGGCACCAGCGAAATCCAGCGCAACATCATCGTGCGCGAATTGTTCCGCTAAACCACAAAAGACCCCACCCCGCGATCCATTGTGCAAACGGCGCGTTTTCTCCCCTCCCCGAATTCGGGGAGGGGATGGGGGTGGGGTTTATGATCGCCAATTGTGGAATTGCCCTTCGGCGGATAAGATCGTCCCACAAACGGACGGCTATCTATTATCCACTTGAGGCGGCAAATGGCAGCGAATGATCCCGCGCAGCGGGCACAGACGATGAACGAGATCGCGGAGCAGGTGCGCGCGTGTACCCTATGTGAGCTGCACAAGAACCGCAACAAAGCCGTCCCCGGCGCGGGGAATATCAACACCGAAATCCTGTTCATAGGCGAAGGACCCGGCTTCAATGAAGATAAGCAGGGCTTGCCGTTCGTCGGGCGCTCCGGCGATTACCTGAATAAGCTGCTCGGCATGATCGGCTTGAGCCGCGAGAAGGTGTTCATCACCAACGTGGTCAAGTGCCGCCCGCCCGAAAACCGCGATCCGCTGCCCGTAGAAATCACGACTTGCAAGCCCTATCTCGATTCACAGGAAGCGGCGATTGACCCGCTGGTGATCGTCACGCTGGGGCGCTTTAGCATGGCGCGCTACTTCGCCAATGGGAAGATCACGCAGATACACGGCAAGCCCAAGTTTGAAAACGGACGCGCGTATATCCCGATGTTTCATCCGGCGGCGGTGCTGCGTAACCCCACGCTTGAGCCGCAGATGGAAGCGGACTTCCGGCAGATACTTGTGGTGCTGGAGCAGGTGAAAGCGATGCGGGCAGGGGGAACATCTGCGCCCGCCGCCGCGCCGCCGTCCACGCCGAGCAAGCCCGCCGATGATCCACCGAAGGACGACAAACCCACCCAACTAAAACTGTTCTAGGGTAAAGCGTTGTCGTGAGGACGAAGAATTGTCCTCCATGTCCTTTGATGTCCGATGTGTTACGCTGAAGAATTGAGACAGCGTTGAGAAGTTGGGTTTTATCAACGGATGTGCCGAAAGGTGAAACCGTTCGCTAACGGAAGGCGGGCGCGATGGCGGTTCATCGACTCGTGGGGCTGCGGAGTCGATGTTTTTTTGGGGGCTGCAAAAAAAGCGCGTTTGGAAACGGTTGTAAAGCGTAGGAAATCCGCTTCGGGCGGCGGGTTCATACGGAATGCGGTTTATTTTGCGGGCGAATCGGTTTGAAGATGGTTGCTTGTTTTGGTTTACCGGTCGAACGTCTGGATCGGAGATGCCGTTTTTTCAGTAGACTGTGCTTTCGCACGTTTGCTGGCACGTTTCCATAAGTGAAGCAGGTGTTCGCCGTCAGACAGGTTTAGCGGTTTTCCGCGCGCCCATTCGCGCGCTTTACGTGAGAATCGTCCTGTCGTAATGATCGTCCCTTTGTCTGCCTTTTCGTGCTGCATCGCGCCGTAGAAATCGCGGATCACGGGTTCACCTACATATCCTGTCCAGCGTTTACACTGAACCACCCATTTTTCGCCGTTTTTTGCGTTTACGACGACATCGATCCCATGATCGCCTGTTGCTCCCGTGCGTTTGGCAGCATGCCCCGCCATGAGATACAACTCGACCACCATCTCCTCAAATTCGCGCGGGGTTAATTTCAGCATATCGTCGATACTGCCAACGCCGCCGACTTTTTGCTTGAACCTGCGATGATGACGCGCGCGCAAATAAAAGCGCAGTGTGATCAAAGCGACACCTGTAAGCAAAAACACAGTCGTGTTTGTCGGTTCAGGGAAAAATAGAGAGTCCATGCTCTCGCCCCGTAGCGCCATCGCACCACGCGCTATCGCCATCAAGAACCAGAAGGCGATCATGCCGTTGAGTGAGCCTCTACGCCATGCAAGCGGCGCGAACACGAAGAAAACCCAGAACGAGAATGAATTGTGCCGATGGTGTACAGGGTTATGAGAAATCCAAAGATGAAAGATTCTGCCACGGTTTCTACACCAAATTTTCCAGAATGAAATCCCATCTATATTATAAGCAGCACTTGTAAACGGATAAAATCGTTTTCTAAATACAGTAAATTGTGGGCAAGCTGCTTTCTGCCGGACAGTATCCTCGTTTTTTGGGCTAGAATGTTATATTGTTCTCATCACTCCATAACACCAGTGAGATTCTCCCCATGCCCGACCCGATACCACACGAAATCTTCATCAGCTACCGCCGCGCCGATCACGGCGATTTTGTCGACCGCATCCGCGATTGGTTGGTCAACCAGTATGGTCACGACAAGGTGTTCATAGATTCTGAGAGCATTCCTCTGTTTGTTGCCTTCGATGAATTCATCGAAGAACACATCACCATCGCTGATGCCGTGATCGTGATTATCGGTCCGCGTTGGGTCGAACTAATGCAAGAACGGGTATCAAGTGGCGAAGAAGATTACGTATTGTTTGAGGTATCAACAGCTCTGCGCCTAAACAAAGCTATTGCTCCGATTCTGATTAAAGGTGGGATAATGCCTAAGGCGGCGGAACTGCCTGAAAATTTGCGTTCACTTAGTAGAATCAATGCCCCTAGCTTGGATAGTGGCAATACATTCTCAGCTAACATTGAGAAAATCATTAATGGTATTGAAAATGTCTTGAGGCGCAGGAATAGCCCTGCCATTCAAACAAACTCTATTGTGTCAGGGACACAGATTGACTTACAAAATGCAAGGTTATTAAGTGATTTGACCACTAAATCGCCCACCACTTCGCGTGGGCTTAACCGCTTTCTGGAAAATCTGTTTGACAGATTAAAAATACTTAACCCCAATCTTGAGGGAAAAGAAGGCGATGAATTACTTGTAACAGCTCTCAACGCCACCATTCCTTTTCTCGCTGAATACTATCAAGTCGTAGAGGCGTTATCCGGCTCAGATATGTCAGTAAGTGTTTCAGCACTAACTAAATTCTTTGAAAAAATCTTAGCCGAGTATCAACCGCCTCAAGGATTCAGCGGTGCTTTTAACGATGCTCAATTTGATTTTTTCAAGTTCTTAGGACACGAACTATTCGTTGGAACTGTTGCCATCTTCATTCGTGAAGAGAAGTGGGATTTTATCGGTGAGCTACTTGCTCAACAGTTATATGTTCCTAATCATTCCAATGGCGATCTGATTTCTTTTGATGAAATATCGGATTTTGTATGGTGGTTGAGATATAGAAATGACAGACTCCAAGCAAGACGTGTGTCCATACATGCGGATATGCTAAATGAACGTTACACAAAGTCACCCTTAATGGAGTTCGTTGTATTTCAAGACTTCATAGATGCTGACTATTTCTTATATTTGCGCGGGGAAATTGATCGTGCTGGAGATTCGTTTTCAATAGAGTGGCGAGCTTGGAGCGTGCTTTATATGAAACGAATTCCACAATTCTTGGTGCGTGCCATAAGTGTGAGATACGCACATAGGGTAGCAATTGGTTTGGGGTTGCGGGAAATTGAAGAACTTAAGCAAAGACTCGAAATTTACCGATATGGTATTGCAAAGTTATATCGAAGCTCCAGCAGCTTCTTTAGACTACCGACAATAGACATAGATCAAATCGGCACCAAGCCATAAATGTCCCACACTTACGACTCGATCCCCCTATCTTTCACCCATCTCGATCCCGACACCCAGATCGCCCGCATGTCGGCACGTTTCTGATGTAAACAAAAATCCCCCACCATTACCCAAAAACCCCGCGAACAAGGTATCATCCTCCTCAACCTTGACCGCTTAATCTCGGCAGCCTATATCCCCACTGTAAGACTTACCATCACGGCGAGTCTGACTCCCCCTCTCCGTGGGGAGAGGGGGCTGGGGGGGTGAGGTTTGCTACACACGAAAAGTGACACCCATATGCCAACCTTCAAACAACGCCTCATCGCGGGGATGAACCGCGCGGCTAAACGCGCCGGATACACCCTCATCCCCCACGAGATCGGCATCAACTTTTACGACGATGTGCGTACTATTTTGGGCGGCGATCCCCGTGTGATCTTCGATGTGGGCGCGAATGTCGGGCAGACCGCGCGCCGCTACGCAGGATATTTCCCCACCGCGCGCATCCACTCGTTTGAACCGTTCCCGGAGTCGTATCAAAAGCTGGCGCAGACCGCCGCCAAATTTGGGGATCGCGTGATCGCGCATCCGTTTGGCTTGGGCGAAACGACGCAAACGCAAACCATGTACATCGCGCCGAAATCGGTCATGAACTCGATGCTCCCGCCCGCCGCCGATGCACAAACCGCGTGGAAAGATCAAGTCCGCGAAACCAGCGTCGAAATCCAGCGCCTTGATGCGTTCGTCGCCGCCAACGCCATCCCTCACATCGATCTGCTCAAAATTGACACCGAAGGCTTCGAGATGCAGGTGTTACGCGGCGCGGGGGATCTGCTTGCGCCCGCCACCATCCGCATGGTGCTGGTGGAAATCCAATTTGGCAGCGTGTACGAAGGACAAACCAACGTCTCCGCGCTGCTCGATTTTATGGCGGGGCATGGCTATCGTCTGGTCGATTTGTACGACAAATTCCGCAAAACTGATCCAGCTTTGCTGCACTGTAATATACTGTTTGCATGAAAAAGGGGATAATCACAAAGCAAGGTGGGGGGCAATTGCGCGCCACCTATTGCTTATACTCTAGCGTTGAGGATTATACTTCACACCACGAATTACGTGTGGTTCACTCAAAGATTCATCGAGATATGCATAGTGAGTGACTATGCCGTAATCGCCGAATAATTGAGCCAACTCTTGTATGAAGCTGAAAATGTCTACATGGGGGTAAACCTCGATGCTAAATCCAACATCAGAGGCAGGTAAGTCACCATGCTGGACTGGCGGTTTTTGAGAAACTTTTTTTATCACTCCCGTCCAGTAATCAGGGCAAAGGGACTCTTCGATTATGCTTATCCTTTCCCCTAAATTGAATGACCTGTACTGGATGATGTTGCCTTGACCCAGATTGGTTAGATTGATAAATGGTTTTGTGTTCATTTTAAGACCTTTTTTACTGTAGAATTTTTGTGCGAAATTGCACGTTTATATCCTAGCATTCATGCAGACTTCAAACAAGTCTGAATTTGTCTGATCAAAGAACATAAGTTTCAAGGAAGGAGTTACTCCTATGCCACCGCGCATGAGTGGGTATAACATCCTCGTTCAAAACGCCAGCCGGGAAAACCTCAACCGCCTCAAGGATCACTTTCGCCGCAACCCGCCGGGGATCAGCGTCGTGTTCATCGAAGCGGGCTTCATCGACGAACTCCGCCAAGTTAGCCCCAACACGCTTTACATCTTCCGCGATGTGCTTCCGCAGGGCGGTACAGATGACCACATCTACGAGCGCATCGATCCCGTCGCCTATGTCGATCACCTGCATCGCCGCGCCCCCGCCGGGGCGGCGATCTATCTCGGCAACGAGCCGTTCGATCTCGGACGCATCAACCAGTGGACGCTCCCCGCGCTGGATCGGTGCGATCAACTAGGGCGGCGCGGCGTGGTGCTGAATCTCTCGCCGGGTCGCCCCGAACCGGGCGACTGGACAGGCGTACTCGCGCCGCTGCTCCGCCGCATGAACAACACGCAGCACATCATGGGGCTGCACGAATACTGGGGACCCGGCAAGAAATTCGTCCCGTGGTGGATCGGACGCGCCAAGTTTCTCTATGAAGCGTGCGATCAACTCGGTGTCTCGCGCCCGCCGATTGCCTACACGGAAATCGGCTTGCTTGGTTTTGCCGATGGCGGACGCAACCAAGACGTACTCGATCCGTTTGGCGGGTGGACAAAACTCGGTGTCAGCGGCGATCAATACGCCGACGATCTCATCGAGTGCTACCGCATTTGGGAGCAGCAGCCCACCGTGCTTGGCGCGGCGATCTTCTGCTTTGGCACATGGAACGGCTGTGAAGTCGAATCCTCACCGCAGTCCGCCCGCCTGTTTGAACGCTTGGAGCAGTATCAACCCATGTCACAGCCAACGCCTCCCCCCATCGGCGGGCAGCCCCCCGCGCCGCCAACACCTCCCGCGCCACCCGCCCAACCCGCGTCCGTCCCCAAACCGGATAACGCGGGCGATCCTGTAACCGCGCGCGTGACCAAAACCGCGTCGTTCGAGTTCATCAATGTGCGCTCAGGACCCAACACCACGTTCGCCAAACGCGCCGAAATCCGCGCGGGCGATACGATCACGTATTACCCGAATACCCGTCGGCAGGGGGGAACATACGAGTGGATGTATGTCGTCAAAACCGAAGGCATCGCGCCCGGTGAAGGCTGGTTCGCGTTCGGCTTGACCACGCTCGAAGCGATCCCGGTCACGCCGCCCACGCCGCCGCCCACGCCACCTGTTCAGCCCCCCGCGCCGCCTCCCGTGACTCCGCCCGTTCAGCCGCCGCCCGCGCCTACCGGCGTGACGCTCACCGATGCTGAAATGCAAACGCTCGAAGGCTTGGTCGCGGAAATCGCGCGGCTCAACGGCTTGATCGCGGATTCGGGGCGGCAGTTGGGCGCGATTCAGGCGCAAATCGTCACCTTGCTGGCGCGCGCCAAATCCCGCCGCTAACGCACAATTGCACATTTGTAGGGACGCGCGCGGAACTCGTTCCATCCTGCGCGTCCGTTTTATAATGAAACACGCTTCTATCGTTATAGAAAAAGGTGTATTTCCCTTTTCATCGTGACCGACGACATCCAATCCCAAATTCACGATCTCCGCGCGCAAATCGCCGCGCGTGAGAGCAAAGCCGCCGCCTTACGTGCCGAGATCGACAGTTACGAACGCGAACTGGCGGAATTTCAATCGCGCTATGACAAAATCATCGCGCCGATGGAACTGCGCCTCAAGGTGATTCAAGATGCTATCGACGACCTGCTTAAGCAGCAGTACGTTGATGGGCGCGGCACGCCGATCTATCAACCGACATGGAATCCGCCGCCGGGCTATGTGTCCGTCGAAGAACAGTACAAGCGCAAATGGGGAACACCGGAAACCCCACCCGAAAACGAGCCGCGATCCGGCGGCTTGCGATCTCGCATCGCGGATAAATCCGGCGAAGATGAAGAAACCCGCCTCAAACGCCTGTACCGCGAACTTGCGCGCCGCTTTCATCCCGATCTCGCGGCGGATGATGCTGACCGTGACCGCCGCAACGAAGTCATGCGGCGCATCAATGAGGCGTACCGTTCGCGCGATCTCGATGCGCTCAATGCTGTCGATGATGCGCTGCAAAACGGCGGGGCGATCAGCGCGGAGACTCCGCTGGCGGCGCTGACGCTGCGCGCGCTGCAAAAACAGCGTGACGAGATGGACAACAAGCTGATTCTGCTGCGTCAGCAGCGCGAAGAACTGCTGCACGGCGCGATGATGAAGCTCAAATTGGATGATAAACTGGCGAAACTCAAAGGGCGCGATCTGCTTGCCGAGATGCGAAATAAGATGCAAGCGGAGTATGATTCACTGCTGGCGAAATTGGATCGACTGCGGAATTCATCAGGTTAAAGGGATACATTTATGACCCCGTTGCAAGTCCGTTGGGGCTTTGAACTGCCGATCATTCTGGGGCTGGCGGGGATCGCGCAGTTTGTGACTGTCTACAGCCGCATCGTCGCAGGGGCAGATTTCACGGTGTTTCTTATCATCGGCGGCTTGATGCTGCTAGTCAGTCTGTCGTGCCTCACCACGCCGTTGATAGTGGTTGAGTCGCAAAAACTCACACTCACGGCGCTGTTCGGGTTGATCAAGCGCAAATACGAATATCCGTCGCTTGCCGACCTCAAAATCGAAACCAACAGCCTATACTATTTGAAAGATGGTACATGGAAAGCCGTGCCTGTGGGCAGTTCGCTTGTTAGAGCATCCGACTGGCAATCCCTCATAAAATTGCTCGCTTCTCGCAAACGATAAGGATCAACATGCTCCCGTTCAAACTGCGCTACGGGCTAACCATGCCGCTGATCATCGGCGGATTCGGCGCGATTCAACTTGTGCTTGCGCTCACGCGCATCTCGCGCGGGGACTATCTGCCGAGCGTGATTGTTGGTGTTATCGCCCTGCTGATGGCGGCGGGTTTGAACTACACGCCTTATTTCGTCGTTGATTCGCAGTCGCTCACCCTGTACGGGCTGTACGGACTGCTTAAGCGCACGTATGCGTTTCGTTCGCTTGCGGATGTGAAGATTGAACACAACCGCGTTGCCTACCGTGACTCGCACGGCAATTGGACGATACTCCCCATCAGCCGTCAAATCGCCAAAGCCGAAGATTGGTCGGAACTCGAACGCATGCTGTCAGTCAAACGATAGTAGGGGAGTCATGTCGTAGGGGCGACCCGGCGGGTCGCCCGCCGCACAAACACCCACTCTATATTATTCTGCCGACCTAACACCATGCCTTGTCCCTACGAGAAGATTTGTCGTTTGTAGGGACGCGAGAGAAACTTGTTTCTCCCGGCGCATCCGCCGCACAAACACTGGCGCGCGGAACTTGTTCCGACCGCGCCCACATTTTACGCAACCGACACACGCAAAAAAAAGAGAGCGCCATCCGTGAGGGTGACGCTCTCTTTTTTATCGGTAAATCGGATTTGAAAATTACGCTGCCGTTTCGGTGGCGGGTAAGTGTCCGCGCCGCACTTCGTAGACGAACAGGACGAAGAACCCAACCGCCAGAACCAGAATGAAGATGCTGGCGACGGTCATGCCTGTGGCGACGTTGTCCCAACCGTAAGCGGAGAGCAGGTTGCCGCGCAGATTGCTGCCCGTCAGCATCGTGTTACGCAGGTTCGTCACGGCGGTCAATGCTTCGTTCGCTTCGGCAATCGCGGCTTCATCGCCCGCTTCCGTCGCCGCTGCCACTGCTGCTCTCAATTCACGCTGCACGCGACCCAACGTTGCGTATGTTGCACCGGGATAGCCCGCGTCCGCCGCTGAATTACGCATGTGCAGGGCGATGAGTTCCGAATAAACGCGCGCTTGGTTGCCCGTGGTGACAGGCTGACCCGCATTTTCAGCCATGCCGGGGATTGCCAGTTCTTCTTCGGAAAGCGCGTCGGCTGGGCTGAATGAAATCTGCTGCGCGGCGAGTTCTGTGCGAATGTTGTTCTGAACGAACTGTCCCAATCCCAGTACAACTCCACCGAGGACGAGCGCGCCGATAGCGAGGGTCAGCCACAGTAAAAGGACACGCGACCACATGGCGGCTGAAAGGCGATGGTTGAGGTACATCATGATAGCTGCTCCTGTTAGATGTGTTTGTTTCTTCAGTTATGACCCTATGTTACGTCTAACAGAGTAATGTGTGCAGCGGGCAAACCCCTCTAATTGAGTCGGACAATTCCCTGTACTTGTGTCAGGTTTTACCCGCCATACAGCCCCCGTTATGGCACAAAACGCGGGTTTTGTGGCGGATGCCCGTGAAGGACACGGCGGTAGGGGCGCATCGCGATGCGCCCGTTGTTGGCGGGCGGCTCGCGAGCCGCCCCCACAATGGGTGTGTTTGGGATAAAGCGGGTGTTCGTCGTTCGTTTCGTCGGGGAGGGGTGAACTTAGCTTTTTGCCCCGTTGGTATTTGTTTCGCGTTCGCTGCGATCCGGGCGTTCTTTCTCGCCAAAACCCATGCGCTTCGCAGCCCGCTTGGTGAAGAATTCTTCTTTCGCGTCGATTTGCTCTTTTAAGCCTTGATAGCTCTTTTCGAGCATTTCGAGAGGCAGTTCGGGCAAATCTTCATAAGCCACCTGCGTGAGCGCGTACAGGGCAACTTCGCGGATGAACGCGCCCGGATAACCGACCAGCTTGGCGGCAACCGTGCGATGTTCATCTTTCCACATATCCCCCAAATAGCGCCGGAGCATCCGTTCGGCTTCCTGCTTCTCGCGCGTTTCGGGGATGATGAAAATGCGATCCAAGCGTCCCGGACGTTTCAAGACGCGCTCGTCGATACTTTCGGGGTAGTTGGTCGTGGCGATGAGCAGCGTCCCCTTCTCGTTGACAAACGACTCCGAACCGTCCAGCACATTGAGCACGAGCGCCTTTTCTTTGGCGTGCAGGTAGGCATCGAGTTCTTCGAGCAGGATGAGGGTGGGCGTGTCGCTGTCGGCGGCGACGTTGAGCGCCTGTTGAATCTTGCCGAAGGTCGCGCCAGTGCGATCCGCGCTGGAAACGTAGATGACGACGTATTCTTTTTCCAGCGCCCACTTTGCCAGCGCGTTACACAGCATGGTTTTCCCCGTACCGGGAACGCCCGCCAGCAGCAGTTTACGGAAGGGCTTCAAGTTGAGGCGTTTGTAGACATCCACGCCCTTCTTGAAGAACGACTCCACGTCTTCCACAATGTCGCTCTTGAGCTTGTCCGGCAGGATGATCTCGTCCCAATTGGTTTTGGGGACAAAGGACGACTGCGCCCCACCGATGATCACGACTTTGCTATCGGGCGAAAGCCCGCGCACCTGCCGCCCGCATTCGTCCTCAAACTTGACCCACACGTCGATGAACGCACGCGGGATGCAGGTCAGTGTGACGAGATGCCCGTCGTCGTTGTAGTGCGATGACAGCACCAGCGCGTTGACGGTTTCGATGGTTGTTTCGCTGGATGCGCCATCTGCCGACGCGACTTCTCGCTGGAATTTATAGATGAAGCCACCTGTACGATACGACGGATCGCCATCATAGGTGAGCATGGTAATGCGCGGGATGATTGGGCAGTCCATATATTCCCACCCCGCGAAGTGCCACCCATTGGGGAGTTGGAAGGTTTGGCTGAAGTTGTCGATCACGCGCGTATGGGTGCAAGAATTGCTGCCCCACACGGTAATTGGATCCAACGCTTGGTGATCGGGAATCCAATTGTGATCGATCCAGTGCCCCATCAAATCGAGCTTGAGGCGTTCTTGGACAATATCGGTCTCAGAGTGATGGTGATAAGTCATATTGGAATTCAACGCACTACACCGGATGGTGTGCATCCTTCTCAAGGAATAGGCTGGCAAGCATGAAACTGGGAAAATGTGGGCATCATCCCACTGTGAATGGATCGCCGCACAAAACACATCGGCGGCGCTGCTATGTCCCTTGATTGTAAGGGATTACTGACAGTAAGCGCAATCTGCCAACAAGACAATGATTCTAATCGACTCGCGGCAAAAGTCCACCACCATTTATGAGGGGTCATAATGAGTCAGCCCCTATGCCCGCCGCCGCGCCAATGGAGGCGCACACATGCTCCAGCAGGGTCGCCATAAAGCCTTCGGCGGGACACGCCAGCGCGGGATCGTACACATAGTCGGTATGGGTTTCGTCGCGGGCGACCAACAATCCCATGCGCCCGTAAGCGTGGACGATGACCTGTACCCCCCATACTTGATCGCCCACTGCGTATTCATAGACCGGGGAGGCGATTCGCACCGATTGATTCAGCCAGTCCATATACACCGCGCGAAAATCTGGGACAGTGGAAGGATCATTTTTTAGAGAATAGAGGGAGAGGGCATATACCCATGCCCTCAACACATCGTTGAAGCCCGCGCCCGCAAAGTCAATTTCGACGGGTTTTAGCCCAACAGCAGGGTTGATTTCGTAGAGTGCGGCGAGAAATACCGCGCTGATGTCGTCGGCGGCACTGAGCAGGCGCGCGGGTTTGAGGTGTGTGGGGACAGCACCCATCACGCGGTCTCGCAGTTGAATGAGTGCGGATGCGGCGCTGTCGATGCTGCCTAAGCCCGACCAATTTTTGGGTTGAAACGAACCCACGCCAAACTGCGCGGGCAAGTGATACTGCTCACGAAAGGTTTTGATGGAGATAAAGGGACGTGGTTTGCCATCGACAATGAGTGTGATTGGCATAAACTCACTCTGTATAGGCGAACACTATTCTAAACAGCGTTCAAATTCCATCGTGTCGAGCATCGCTTGGATTTCGCGGGGGACACGGGGCGCTCTAAGGGCGCTTAGGTCAACAATAACTTCAAGAATCAGCATTTGTGGAACAATGCTGCCGTCTTCTGCGATGCTGCCATCGTGCTTCCAGCGTTCGGCATTGATGATGCCGGGTTTTCCCTGCACGCGAGCAAGGTATCCGTCGTAACGGAGCAGCATCGCTGCTTGCGCGCGAGAAACGCTGGTACAAAACGCATAACGTGTCATAGGGCTGCCTGAGTCGATTGTGATTGAACAACGTTGCGCCAACATGATATATAAACGTTAAAGCATGTTCAATGTGGAGAGGGCAAAAGATTTCATGAATTTTTTCTTTACGTAATATACACCCCAACTCGAATACAAATAGAAGCAAAAGACACGTCACGATACAAAAGTTCGGCATTTTGGTCTATAATTCGAGGATTAAGCCGAAGTGAAATACAGGAAAATGGTCACCCCTTAGGAGCGTACAGAGAACCATGCGCGTTTCGATATTACAGGATCAACTTGCAAAAGCTCTCGGCATCGTCAGCCGCGTGGTCGATCCGCGCTCCACGCTGCCGGTGCTGGCAAATGTGCTGATTTCGACTGAAGACGCGCGTTTGAAGATCGCCGCGACCAATCTTGAATTGAGCATCGTCACGTACATCGGCGCAAAAGTCGATCAGCCGGGGGCGATTACGCTGCCCGCCAAAACGTTTCAAGAACTGGTGAACAACCTATCGCCGGAACGGGTCGATATGGTGGTTGATGTTTCGACGCACACGGCGGATGTTCGCTGCGGGATGACGCGCTCAAATATCAAAGGGATTGCCGCGGCAGAATTTCCGCCCGTCCCCGAAGGGGGCAGCCCAGATATTGTGATGCAGGGCAAAGTCCTCAAAGAAATGATCACGCAGACAACGTTCGCCGCCGCCAAAGAGGATAATCGCCCGATTCTGACGGGCATTTATACCCAGTTGGACGGCGATGTGATGACAATGGCAGCGGCGGATGGGTATCGCTTGGCGGTACGCACCGCGCGTTTACATGAACAGTTCAAGAAGCCGCGCGATTTGGTCATTCCGTCGCGCACGCTTAACGAAGTCGCACGCATCATCGTTGATGAGGAAAAAGAGGTGGGGATTTCCCTGCCCGGTGAGCGCGATCTGGTCATGTTCTTCATTGAAAACACGGTGGTATCGTCACAGCTTTTGCAGGGGCGCTTCCCCGATTTTGGCGCGATCATCCCCAAGAGTTACAGCACTGCCATGACCGTGTACACAAGCGATCTACTGCGGGCGTGCAAACGCGCGGAAATTTTCGCGCGCGACAACGCCTACAGCGCGCGGATCATGGTGAAGCCGCCGCGCGCGGCGGGCGAACCCGGCGAAGTTATGGTGGTGGGTAAAAGCGCGGAACGCGGCGACAATGAAGGCATGGTGGATGCGTCGGTGGAAGGCGAAGGCTTGGAAGTGGCGTTCAACATTCGCTACTTGATTGACGTGCTGAATGTGGTTGGCGAAGAACGGGTGATCATCGAGAGCAATGGATCGGCGCATCCCGGCGTGATTCGCCCGGAAAACCGGAGCGATTTTGTCAGCGTGATTATGCCGATGAGCGTGACGCGATAGAACAGCGTGACGCGGGTGGTTCACGAACCGCCCCTACAAGTGATTTCGTGTTTTGCGATTGATGGATGGGCGATCCCGGCGGGGTCGCCCTTTTTGTTCCCCTACTTTGCACCGTTGCAAAGGCAATTTGAGCAGTTACGGAAACGGATGATATCGCCAAGCAAGCATTTCATGACCGAGCGCACCGGATGCCCTAATTTCACAATGCGGACAACAACGGACATGGTTCGCGGAGATTGGCTGGGCGGTTCACGAGCCGCCCAGCCCCGCCTGTGCCTACGTGCGCGCGGCGGGATTGACCACGTTCTTATAATCGCCTTTGGTAAGCGCCTCCACAATCAACTGCGCGGCTTCCACCGCCACATTGATCTGCGCGTCGTCGGTGCTGGCGGCAAGGTGCGGCGTATGCACCACCCCTGATAGGTTGATCAGCGGGTGATTCGGTCCCGGCGGTTCTTCCGCGAACACATCGAGCGCCGCGCCTGCTACGTGACCACTCTTGATCGCTTCTGCCAAATCCGCTTCATTGATCAACGCGCCGCGCGCCGCATCGATAATGCGAACGCCCTTCTTCATGGTCGCAATCGATTTGGCGTTGATCATCTCGCGGGTTTCGTCGGTCAAGAGCGCGTGCAGGGTGATGAAGTCGCTGCGACGGAACAAGTCCTCAAGGCTGACCAGTTCCACGCTCATATCAGCGGCGACATCTGCGGGGATGTACGGATCGAACGCGATGACGGACATCTCGAACGCCAGCGCGCGCTTGGCAACCGCCCGCCCGATGCGCCCGAAGCCAACCACGCCCAAGACTTTGCCGCGCAGTTCCACACCTGTGAACGACTTGCGATCCCATTTGCCGCTCGCCAAGCTCGCGTGTGCCTGCGGGATATGCCGCGCCAGCGCCAGCATCAAGCCGAAGGTGTGTTCGGCGGTGCTGATAGTGTTGCCGTCGGGTGTATTCATGACGACGATTTTGCGGGCAGTCGCGGCGGGCAGATCGACGTTATCCACGCCAACGCCCGCGCGGGCGATCAAGCGGAGTTTCGCCGCCGCGTCGATCATTTCGGCATCTACTTTGGTCGCGCTGCGGATGATCAACGCATCGGCATTGGGGATGGCTGCCAGCGTTTCTTCACGCTTCAACTGCCCAGTGGACTGCCAGCTAATGTCCGCGCCGGATGCTTTGGCACGTTCCAGCACATCAATCACTGACGGATGCACAGCATCAGGAATGAGAATGTGATAGGTCATTGTGTCGTTGAATCCTTTGGTTGGGGGGAATGGTGATATTGCGTGAACATTTGTCGGGGCGCGATATATCGCGCCCGTCGTCCCTGTCGAAGCGCACAAACGGGCGGCATATATGCCGCCCCTACAAAACGGTATGCGGTTCACAGGTGGAACAAGTTTCGCGCGTTCCTACTAATTCTTCACCGATTCGAGATACTCATCGAGTCCCGACAGCACTTCTTCGAGCGTGTGAATTTGCATATCGCCCATGTGCGCGATGCGGAACGTCTTGCCCTTGATTTTGCCGTAGCCCTTGTCCATCGAGAAGCCTTTGCCACCCATGAACTTCGCCATCGCATCTACATCAAAGCCAATCGTGTTGGCGACGGTGGTGACGGTGGGCGAACGATAGCCCTCTTGCGCGAACGCAGCTAAACCGCGTTGATTTGCCCACTGAAGCGTGGTATCGCGCATTTGCAAGTGACGCGCCCAGCGGCGCTCCAGCGTTTCCGCGAGAATGTCGTCGAGCTGCTTATCTGCCGCGAACATCAAGCTGACAGGCGGCGTGGATGGCGTATTGTTCTTCTGCAAGCTGTCGTTGATCTCGATGAAATCGAAGTAGTAGCCGCGATGCTTGATCTGCTTAGCGCGCTCCAACACACGGTCACTGATGCTGGCGAACGCCAGTCCCGGCGGCAGGGCGAATGCCTTCTGCGAAGAAGTCAGCACAAGGTCAAGTCCCCAATCATCGGTACGGAGTTCCGCACCCAAGAACCCGCTGACGCTGTCCACAAGGACGAGCGTTTCATCGCTGGCTTGGCGGACGACGGCGGCGATGTCTTTGACGGGATTGGTCACGCCGGTGCTGGTTTCGTTGTGGACGAAGGCTACCGCGTCATAGGTCTGCTTTTTGAGCGCGTCCGCGACCATCTCTGGCGTGTGCGCCTTGCCCCATTCGACAGTGATGACATCGACCTGTTTGCCGTTCGCTTCGCTAATCTGCGCCCAACGTTCGCTGAACGCGCCGCCGACGAGATGCAGCACGCGCGCCTCATCGCGAATACAGTTGCGCGATGCGCCTTCCCACAAGCCTGTGCCGGACGAACCGTGAACAAAGACGCGGTTTTGCGTCAAAAATGCCTGCTTGAGCTTGGTTTGCAAGCGCGCGAACAGATCGGCAAACGCGGTTGAGCGATGTCCGATCATCCATTCGGTTTGAGCGTCCAGAATTTCCGGGCGCACTTCAACCGGACCCGGAATCACCAGATATTTGTGCTTATCGTTCCGCATGGGTTGGTTCCTGACGGTTTGAATTGTGATGAACAGAACAAAGTTTAATGCCAGCAGACTAGATGTGCAATATGAGCAGTTATGCATCGAAGTCGTGCAGTTTGCCTGAAACAGACGACAAATCTACAATCAGGGCATCTATTAAGAGTTTCTACAGTGTGTATATGGAGCATCTTATGCGCCGCTTTGCCATGATTTATCGAGTATTACAAGTCTGCCTTTTCTTATTTTTGGGCATGTTGATTTCTTTTCCGCAAGATGCCCTTTTTGCCCAAACCATCAACGCCGCCACCAATTTCACGTATCAAGGCTATCTTGAACAAAGCGGATCGCCCGTGACAGGCACATGTAATTTTCAATTCAGCCTGTTCAACGATCCCGGTGCGGGATCGCAGATTGGCACGACGCAAACGGCGACTGCTGTCAGTGTGAATAACGGTGTGTTCAGCGCCGCGCTCGATTTTGGCGAAGTCGCGTTCAACGGCATCGATCACTGGCTGGCGATCAGCGCCGACTGTGACGGAATGGGCTATGTCCCGCTTACGCCGCGCCAAGCGATCACACCCGCGCCGTATGCGCTCGGCATGTACGGCTTATACACGCAGCCGAACGCGACCAGCCCGAATGTGATCGGTGGGTTTGTAGGAAACCTCATTGGTGCGAACGTAGTGGGCGCGACGATTAGCGGCGGCGGGCAGAGTGGGTTTTCACAAAGTATTCAGGCAAATTATTCAACGATTGGCGGCGGTGTCGGGAATGAGATTACCGAAAGCGCATCCACCATCGGCGGCGGTGTCGATAACAGCATCAGCGCGCAGAACGCCACCATCAGCGGCGGTGTATCGAATTCAGCTTCTAATTCAGGCGCAGCTATCGGTGGTGGCGAAGGAAATACTGCAAGCGGCGGAAATTCCGTTATCAGCGGTGGTGGAGCAAATACCGCAAGCGGCATTTTTTCAGCCATCGGCGGCGGAGCCAGCAACACCGCCAGCGAAAATTTTGCGACCATTCCCGGTGGATTTTCGAATGCTGCGAGTGGTCTTTACAGCTTTGCGGCGGGTTTTTCTGCCAATGCCATTCATGATCGCGCGTTTGTGTGGTCTGGCTCAACTTCCGGGTCTGACTCGTTCAATGTGGGCAGCTTTACCGCCCGCGCACCGGGGGGGGTACGTTTTTATTCTGCGAGTACCGGCACGACAACGGGTGTGCAGCTCCCCGCGGGGACGGGCGCATGGGCAAGTTTGAGTGACCGCAACTCGAAGGACAATTTCCAAGCGGTGGATACCGTGAGCATCCTCAATACGCTGGTCAACATGCCGATTGGCACATGGAATTACATTGAAGAAGCGGGCGATGTGCAGCACATTGGGCCTGTCGCGCAGGATTTTTACGCGGCATTCAATGTGGGTGCGGATGATCGCTACATCACGACGGTGGATGCGGATGGCGTGGCGCTGGCGGCAATTCAGGGGTTGTATCACCAGATGCAAGCGCAGTTCGCGGTGTTCGCGGGGATTGTCGCCGCGCTCGTCGCGATGATCGGCGTGCTAATTGTTGTGATCACGCGGCAGAATCGCAAAATTGCCGCGCTTGCACATTGATGTGTATCGTAATATAGAGGATCGTGTGTAGGGACGATGCCTGCGTCGTCCGCCGCAACGAACGGGCGCGACGCGACACGCGCCTCTACATCACCCTACCGCCAACACAAACTGCATGCGTGGTGATGCCGCTGATGGGGGCATCGCCGCGTTGAACTGCGTACATGCCAGCGCCACGCTAAATCCCGCGCCTTCCGCAAGGGCGCGGAATTCACCCGGCGAATACACCCGCCAGTCGAAATTCTGCACCCCCTGCCCGCGCGTATCCAGCGTCACCAACAGTCGATTATCCACCAAGCGGCTCATTTGGGGGATGGCGTTATCGTCCCCGATGCGAAGTTTTTCACCCTCACCCGCCGCGAAAAAATCGCGGTTGTACACGTCAATCACCACGCGCCCGTGTGGGCGAAGCCGCCGCTTGACCGCCGCCAGCACGCCAGCGTTAGTCGCGTCATCAAAAAAGCCGAAGCTCTGTGACATACACACCGCCGCGTCGAAGGATTCGCTCAAACGGTCAAGGTCGCGCATGTCGTGGCGAAGATAGCGCGCGCCGCTGTGCGTGAACTGCCGCGCGACACGGATCGCCGCCGCATCGGTGTCGATACCTAACACATCATAGCCGTAGGACGACAAAAAGCGACTGTGTCGTCCGCTGCCGCAGCCAATATCCAGCACATCGCGAAACTGCCGTCGCGGAAGCTGCGCGCGTAAAAATTCGATTTCCACCAGCGTTTGAGAAGGGGGAATCGCGCCCAAAAACGTGGAATACCACGTCTGCGAAGTGTCATTGATTACTTGCATAGGCAGCCCGCCCCCTGCGGACATGCGCGGCAGATGTAGGATCACGCTCCGGTTGTTCTGCCTGAATAAAGCTGAACGCGATCTTTCTTTCTCACCGCGCGCTCATTTTATGCTAGTGTATACCACATCGACGAAAAAACATATCACCATATTGACCTGTTTGGACTTGAACAACGGTCTAGAAACAACAAATCCGTCGATTCCACTCCGCTGGCGCAAAATCAGCGAGTCTCTAACCTAAGGTGTACCCACTAGCACACGAGAAGTATGCTATAGTCTAGTTAAGAACTATTTATAGATATCTCGTTCGCTTTACGGCACCCCTCTTTACGAAAGGAAGGCAACCCGTGCGTAGGCTGATTTTGCTCCTTCTTTTAGCGGTGATGCTCGCCTTGCCAGCGGCGGTAATCGCGCAGGACACAGGCGGTGTCAGCGCAGAAGCAAGTACTGTGTATTATGTTCGCCCCGGCGATACGCTCTCGCGCATCGCACGCAATTTCGGGGTCGATTTGTATGTGCTGGCGCGCTTCAACAGCATTTATAACTTGAACTTGATCTACGTTGGGCAGGCGATTTACATCCCTATTGGGACACCACCACCACCGCCGCCGCCGCCGCCACCACCACCGCCGCCCGTGTGTACCTATTACACCGTCCGGTGGGGTGATACGCTCAACATGATCGCGCGGTTGTACGGGGTGAGTGTCTATGAAATTCAGGTTGCCAACGGAATTGCTAACCCGAATTTGATCTATCCGGGGATGGTGCTGTGCATTCCGCCTGCTTCAGCGCCGCCGCCGCCCACCTATGTCACGCCCTATTACGTCCGCTACGGCGATACCCTAGCTCGCATCGCCCGTAACTTTGGCACATCGGTCTGGGCAATCGTCAACTACAATGGCATCGTCAACCCGAACTTTATCTACGTTGGACAACTGCTCTATATCCCGCACCACTAAATTTGCTCGGCAGTCGTTCCAACTTCAGGCTGTTGGGAGAGAGGCGCGCCTCTCTCCCACCCCAAAATGACCTAAATCGCTCACCCTTTCGCAATCGCTTTCCAATTCGGGTTATATTCAGGGATATATAAGACGACCTTCTCACCATTGAGGAGCGATGCCGTGATCCGTCGTATCTTGATACGTCGTGTACTGTGGAGTGCGCTGATCGGTTTTGCCAGTGTGATCGCCGTTAGCGGGATTTCTGCGGACGCACAGGTGAATCCCGTACTGCTGCTAACCCCGACTGTACCCCCTACTGCGACAGTGCCGCTAACCGCCACGCCGCAAATCGTGCTGCATATCGTGCGGCGCGGCGAAAATCTGTTTCGCATTTCGCTGCGCTACCGCACCACCATCGACGCAATCATGGCGCTCAATCCCGGCATCACTGATCCGGCGCGTATCTACGTCGGGCAGCAGATCGCCGTGCCAGTCGGCGGCGGGGCAAACATCCCCACGCGCACTGCGACAACGATCCCGCCCACATCGACACCTACGCTAACCTTCACGGCAACCGCGACGAACACCCCCTTACCCACCGATACGCCAACCTTCACCGCAACGGTGACTGAAACGCCCACTACCGTGACGATCACACCCGCCACGTCGATACCATCGGGTGCGACGGCGCTCCCGCCAACGTACAGCGTCACGCCGTCCAGTACGGGCAGCGGCGGAACGTATGTCGTGCAGGTGAATGATACGTTGGGCAGCATCGCGGCGCGGTTCGGCGTGACGGTGCGCGCGCTTGCCGAAGCCAATAACATTACCAACTACAACTTGATCACCATCGGGCAGCGCTTGATGATTCCGCCGCCGGGCGTTGTTCCACCGACGAACACGCCGACTCCCACGCGCACGCCAACCGATACGCGCACGCCAACGATCACGCCTACGCCATCGGATACGCGCACGCCGACCAACACGGCAACGGAGACTCCCACACTCACCCCGACGATCACGCCTACGCCGGGACCTACGCTCATCGAGCCGGTGTCCGTCGGTCTGCCGTTTGATGTGGGCGGGCAGGTATACAGCTTTGGCTACCCCGAACACATGCAAGCGGCGGGGATGACATGGGCGAAAAGTGAAATCCGCTGGTCGCAGGGGCAAAGCGCGGAAATCGCCGCCAATGCGATTGCGGCAGCGCGCAGTTTGGGCTTCAACATTCTGCTGACGATCAACGGCGTTCCGGCGGAAATGGCAGCCGATCCCGCCGCGTATACGAGCGCGTATGTCGCGTTTGTGGGCGAAGTCGCCGCGCTCGCGCCCGATGCCATCGAAGTGTGGGAAGAACCGAACAACCCTGATTCATGGGGAGAGGACTTAATCAGCCCCGCCGATTATACCGATCTACTGCGCGCGTCCTACCAGTCAATTAAGCTGGCGAACCCGAATGTGCTGGTCATCAGCGGCGGTTTGCTGCCCACGGATCAATTTGATGGGCGCTGCACAGCCAACGGATGCGACGACGATGCCTTCTTGACCGGCATGGCAGCCGCCGACGCGGGAACTGCTGCCGACTGCATCGGGATGCACTACACGACAGGCGCTGTGCCCCCGAATGTCTCGGTGGGGGATGCCCGATCTAACCCGACGCACCATTCACGCTACTATCCGACGATGGTCAACTTGTACGCGACGACATTTCCCGGCAAGCCGCTGTGCTTCACCGAAATCGGCTATCTGACGGGTGAAGGATTCGCCTTAGTGCCGGAAGCCTTCGCCTTCGCGGAAAATATCACGCTCGAAAATCAAGCGGCGTGGCTTGCCGAAGCTGAATCACTCTCCCGCCAGAACGGACGCTTCCGCTTATTCATCGTCTACAACGTCGATGGCGCGATCTACAATGACATCGACGCGCAAGCAGGGTGGGCGATTGTCCGCCCGGATGGATCATGTCCCGCGTGCGCGGCGTTGGGGGAGAATTAAATGCGTGTGATTCGCCGCGTTTTAATGGTGTATTTCACCTTCATGCTGCTCATCGTTGGGATCACGCCCGCCGCGCCGATTCATGTCGCTTACGCGCAAGACTTACCCACCCGCGATTCGCTGCCACCGGGTAATTGGAATCAAATTAGCACGGGCGGCGAAACGACGTGTGGGCATGGCGCGCCCTACAGCTTTTACTATCGTGAGGGTCCCGGTCAAGACCTGCTGATCAACTTTCAAGGCGGCGGGATGTGTTGGAACGCGCAAACGTGCAACGTGTCTACGACGACATTTGACGATAACATCAACCCCGGCGATCCAAGCGATAACCCGTCGATTCATCCGGCGGGGATCACCGACTTTGGCAACCCGGAAAATCCGTTCATCAACTATGACATGGTGTATGTCAACTACTGCACAGGCGACATGCACACGGGAAACGCCGTTGTCGGCTACGATTTTGAGGGCAACTGGTTCGAGACGCGGCACAAAGGCTATGTCAACGCATCTACGGTGCTGAACTGGGTGTACAACAACATCCCTGTGCCAGATTCAGTGTTTGTGACCGGATGCAGCGCGGGATCCGTTGGCGCGGCGTATTGGGCAAGCGACATCATGCGCCATTACGCGGGGCGGCGTGTCGCTCTGCTTGGTGATTCTGGCGGGGGATGGCGCGGCGGCTTAGGCAGTTCGTTCAACCTGTGGGGGACAACCTACAACGGAATTGCGGGCGCGAACTTGACCATCGAGCAGTTTTACATCAGCACGGCGCGGGCGTTCCCCAACAATCGCGTCGCGCAGTACAACACGCTCTATGACGAAACGCAGCAGTTCTTTAATTTCGTGGGCTTTAGCGCTGTAGGATACAACGACGCGCTGACCGCCAACTTGCGCGATATTAGCAATCGCGCGCGCAATTTCCGTTCATTCACGGCGGGCGGCGGGATTCACTGCATCATCCCGCGCGGCGAGTTTTATCTACATATGGCGAACGGCGTGCGCTTCCGCGATTGGGTCGCGGATATCGCGGCGGGAAATAACGTCACTTCTCCCGCGTGTCAGGGCGGCTGCGAATACGCCGAACAGTACACGTTCCCGCAGTAGCGGTGTAGAGGGATTTTTGCGCTCAAGTAATCTACCAAAAGCGATTGTAATCAATCTCTCCCATGCCGCAGGTAAGAGAAAGCAGGGGACGTGAACTTTGAGAGGAACACAAAAAGGGGTGGGATCGCGTGATCCTGCCCCTTTTGATTCGTGAATTTAGCGGCGACCAAAACCATCCGCCGCGCCGACGCTGGCATCGGTCAAATCCAAGCCGATTGAGAAGATCGCTTCGTAACCGTCTTGTTCGATGAAGATGGGTTCAGGCGTGCTTTCCGGTTCGGCGGTGGATTGCGCGTTAGCGGCTTCGGTGAGTGCCGCCGCCGTAATGGGATTGAACGCGAGCAGCAGTTGATCGCCACCGTTTTGATAGATGCTATCGCGGGCGTTGGGCGTGTCGGCTAGACCTTTGGCGGCATACGGTTCTTGCTCGAAGATGAGCGCGTTCATGTCTTCGGGGAAGAACAACTGCGATGTGAATTCATAGGCGCTGGTTTCACCCAATTGGACGCGAATTTTGAAGTGGATATGCACCGCGCGCCCCGAATACCAGCCCGGATAAATGGTGATGAATTCCGCGATCCCGTTCGCGTCGGTGACTTGGTAGCCGCGCAGCCAGTATTCGCCTGTGGTATCGAAGCCGCCATCCTGCACACCGGAATATTCGCCCTCCGCGTCACAATGCCAAATATCGACTTGTGCGCCCTCTAAGGGGGTGCAAGCGTTCGCCGTGATACTTGACACATTAAAGATCAAGCGCATGGGGATGCCCGGTTTGACATTTCCCGCGCTGTCGAAGCGAATGTCACGGCGGTTGAGCATGGTATCGACGAAGTACGGTCCTTCGGTCATTTCGGGGCGCACGACACACGTTGGGAAGGCGGTGGCGGCGGCTGACGAAGTCGCGGTGGCGGCTTGCCGCGCAGACGCGACACGGGTGAAACCCGCGCCGAACAACAACGCTGCGCCGCTGCCGCCGATCAATGCCAGCACTTCACGGCGGCTGAGCAAACGACCAATCGGCTTGTCGTCGTCGTGTTCGTCGTCATGGGGGACGGAATTTGTTCCGGCGGGGGGAAGATTTTTTGCGGGACTCATGGGACTGCCTTTCGTATGGAAGGTGACGAATGTTTAGACAGTTCCATTAAAGCGCAGCCGCATAAGCGATGGGTTATGGGCATCTCAAATTGACTTAAATTAGGTTAAATGCGGGGCATCGGCGGGGTCAGGCGAAACGCGATGCTCCGCATCCGACAGTTTCGCACCCCGCCCCACGAGAAAATTAGGGCATCCACATTTGAATGAGCTGAATGCCGTCCACGAATTCACCATTGACGGCGGCTTCCCAATGGAAGTGCGGTCCGCTGGTGCGCCCTGTCGCGCCTGTTACGCCAAGCACCTGTCCCTTGGCGAGTGTTTGCCCGCGTGTGACGTGAATTTGCGAAAGATGGGAGTAGCCCGTGAAAATGCCGTAGCCATGATCGATGATGACATGGTTACCGCGAATATCAAGCGCGCCCGCGAACACGACGCGCCCCGCCGCCGATGCCATCACCGGTACGCCGAGCGTCGTGCGAATGTCCCATCCAGTGTGGCGGGTGTTGAGTGTTTCGTTAAAGGTGCGGAACGCGCCAAACGGTGACGTGAGCGCATCAGGGATAGGCATAGCAAAACCGCTTTCATCCCATTGGCGCTGTGTGGTGTAGCCATCAAAAATGCTGTCAAGCCGAGCGAGTTCGTTGCGTTCGGTTTCAATGTCGAGCAGCACCGCCGTATCGGGCGGAAGCGTGACAATCTGCCGGATGAACGCGCCAACGATGACATTGACGGGCGCGATCAACGTGGCGGTTGAGCCATCCTCATAAGTGACTGTCGTGGTGAGTTCGTAGCCGTTGCGGGCGGGTTGTTCCATGCCAGCCGACACAATGCCATAGAACGCATCAGGAATATCATCGGCGGGGGCGCGGTAGAAGGCAATCTGCTGGTTGAACAAGGTGGCGCGTACACTGCGGATCGGGCTGTCGGCGCTGTTCGTGCCGAATACGCGAACCACTCCGGCTGTCCCCTGTGGCAGATTGGGGAACAAGATTTGCATGACGGTCAATTCGTCGTCGGTGCGGACGGCATTCGACGGCGCAGGACGTGCTTGCATGGTGGGCAGCGGCGCGGGAGTTGTGACCGGATCAAGCCCGCTGGCATCGGTTGGCGCGGCTTCTTGAAGATGCGCGGTAAACGTGGGCAGCGCGAGTGCGGCGATGATCAACAGGAGGAAAAACGCATAATGAGGTTTTGAGGGGCGGAACGCGGTCAAAATTGTGCGACTCCTAGATGGCGGACGTAATGCGCCCCAAATGCTATCACAAGTTGGGCGCGGCGTGGCGGGTGATTGCCTGACGGTTTGCCTAACGATTGCGCGGCGGCACGGCGTGTTATGGTGAGTATTTGGTGAAAATGTGAAATGTTTTCACATTTTCAGTTTAGAATGTGAATAAGTTTCACATTTTTGACTTGAACATGGAGACACGAGCGATGCGGGCATTGGTGACGGGCAGCACGGGAATGTTGGGGAGCAATTTAGTCCGCGAATTGGTGAATCGCGGGTGGCAAGTGCGCGCGCTGGCGCGTTCAGCGGAAAAGGCGGCGAAAATTCTCGGCGGTGTGCCAAATGTCGAGATTGTAGTAGGCGACATGGACCATGTGGCGGGGTTCGCGCCCGCGCTGGATGGTGTGGATGTGCTGTTTCACACCGCGGCATACTTCCGTGAATACTATGGCTTGGGTGATCACTGGGCGAAGTTGGAGCAGATCAACATCAAGGCGAGCCTTGAATTGTTCACAGAAGCGGATCGGCGCGGGGTGAAAAAGACGATTCACACGAGTTCGGGCGGCGTGGTTGGCAAGCCGACGAACGGGAAACCCGCCGACGAAACCACACCCGCCGATGGCTATGTCATGCAGAATTTGTACTTCAAATCGAAGCTGCTGCTGGAGCAGGAAATCGACAAATTTATCAAGTCGCACCGGATGCCGATTTCGATGATTCGTCCGGGATTGATCCTTGGACCCTACGATTCCGGTCCAACGGGGATTGGCAGGGCAATCATCGAAATGCTGAACGGCAAACTTCCAGCGATGCCGCCGGGGGGATTCGGCTTCGTGGATGCGCGCGATGTGGCGGTGGCGATGATCGCCATGGTGGACAAAGGCGGGAACGGCGAACGCTATTTGATGCCGGGTGAATATCACACGATGGTGGAGATGCTGACGCTGGCGGCGCAGTCGGTTGGCGCGCAGCCGCCGCGCTTCACGATGACTCCGTTCATCGCGCTGACGATGGCGCGCATGAGCGAATTCGGGGCGCGCATCACGCGGACTGACCCGATGGTTCCGCTGGAAGGGATTCGCTCGATGCTGGAATGGGTCGATGTGAGCGATGCCAAAGCGCGGCGCGAACTCGGCATCACGTACCGCCCGTTCACAGAGACGGTGCGCGATGCGGCGGTGTGGTTCGTGCAGAACGGGTATGTGAAAAAGGGATCGGCGGCGTTAAAGGCGGCACAAACCGCAGTCTAATACAGCAGACACGGCGGGGTCAACACCCCGCCCGCCTACAGCCGCCCCGTGAGCGCATCGACATAACCCGTGAGTTCGACGTAGCCGTAGCCCGTCACATCACCGGTGATGCGCGATGCGCCTTCCCAATAGACAATTCCGCTGCCGTGCAGTTCTTGATCTTGCAGCATGGGCGTGACCGTGAAGTTGATAGTTTCGGCGGGATAACTGCCATTGGCGGGAATGTCGATGGTGATGTTCCAACCAGACGGATATTCCCCGCCTGTATGCGGACTCACCCACGTACCGAGCGATTCGATGGTGAAGTTATCCCCAAGCGGCGTGGTACTGCCATCAGGATTGATGAGCAAGCCACCGCCGTAGCTGTAGCGCGATCCATCGGCGCTGCGGATGTACCCGATCATCACTTCGCGGTTATCATCGAAGTGCAAGCCGAACCAATCCCACCCCAGCGCGGTTTCATCAAGGGCGCTGGTGCTAAATTCGTGGTCTTTCCACGATGATCCTGTCACCGTATAGGTTTGATCGCCAATGGTGATCGTGCCTGTGGTCGCCAAGCGCGAAAGCGAATAATACCAACTGGCGTTACCTTCAAATCCGGTTTCCGGGCTTTTGGGACTCAAGCCGTTGATGCCTTGCAGCGCGGGCGGCTTGAGCTGTTCAAGCGTGAAATCGACGCTGACAGGGTTGTTCGCCTGTGCCGCGGTGATGCGCATGGTGTGCGCGTCGGAATCGAGCGCGATCACCTGCCAGTTTTCCAACCACACATGATAAACAGGATCGATCTCCGCGCCCGCCAAGCCTGCTCCGGCGCGGCTGAAGCGTTCTTCGTGATAAAAGCCGCTGCCTGCCACATCGGTGACGGTGAAATGCGCCATATAAAGCTGATCACTGCGCCATGCGCTTGATTCCCCCGTGATTGTGCTTTCCGGCGTGATGGCGCGGCGAAAAATCGTGAACTGATAGCCGAAACGCCGCCCATCTTCGCCTTCAAGATTGCCCGTGTAGTACCACCATTCGGTTTGAAATTCGGGATGCGCGCCGTAATCGCGCGGGAACTCCCACTCCCATTCGCCAATGGCGCGGGCGAATCCACTGGTATCGCTTGACGGGGCAAGCAAGACAGTGCGCGCTTCGACTTCGCCGGGCGCGGCGACATCGACCAAGCTGAAACCGAAAATCACTACCGCCAGCACAATCACCCCAAGAATGATCCAACGCCACATCGCGCGCCCTTTCGACTCGTTCCAAACTTCACAAATTGCTTTCAATATAGGAAAAATGGATGAATAGCGGCTGAGAAATATAGTGGAGATATTTGTAGAAAATCTGTAACCGACTGATTACAATATGCTTCTGATACTTCGCCGCTTACTTAAAATGATGCTTAAAAAGAGGCTCTGCGATGGACCAAGAAGCGCAGCCCGAATTTGTCAGCCGCGTCCGCGATTCCTACACCCGTTGGGAAAGCGGTGAGCTGGCATTTGCCGATGCACTAGATCGAATCGCCATACTGGCCGAAGAAGCGCGCGCGGCAAAGCATATCGCTAATCTCGCGTACTGCGAAATGATAATGGGGGTGATGCACGGCTACCGCGCTAACCTCGACGTGAGCGTGCGCTCTTTTGAGCGCGCGCGGGCGCTGTATGAGCAGGTGGGCAATCGACTCCGCACTACACAGGCGATGCACAACATTGCGGAATGCTACCGGATGAAAGGCAATTTTGTGATGGCGCGGCAGTTTTTCCGTGCGTCACAGGATGCCGCCGCTGCCATGAACAAAGTCGATCTGCAAGCCAGCGGCATGATCAACGAAGCGGCGATGCTGGTCAGCATGGATCACCCGGATGGGGCGCGCCAGCTTTACGAAAAAGCGATGAATTTGCTCAAGCAAATGCCAGAAGATCATGAACGGCGCGCCCCACTCATGAGCGAAGCCTTCAGCGGGATCGCTATCGCGCATTTACAGATGAATGAGACACAACACGCATGGGATTGTGCGCGTGAGGCGCTGAAATGGGCGCAGCAGGCGAAAAAACCGCTGATGTTGGGGTTGGCGTATCGCGCGTTGGGGCAGGTGGTGACGGCGACCTTGGCAAATCTACTGCCCGATCACGAGTCTTCCACTGAGCCGTTCACGCCCATCAAAATTACCCAGACGAGCGAAATGCGGGCGGTATCCGCAACGGCGCTTGGGGAGACCCCATCCGGCGACCCTGATGATTATTTCCGGCTTTCGAGCGAAGCGCTGCAAGAAATCAAAGCGGAAGGTGAGCTAGCGCGCACGACGTTTGAACATGCCAAAAGTCTCGCGGCGCGCGGGCGTGGGATGACCGCCGCGCGCAAGTTCCAGCAGGCGATGATCCTGTTCACACGGTTGGGCATGGCGGACGATGCCGCCAAAGCCGCGCAAGCGCAAATGAAAGTAATCGCATCCACAACGCAGTCCGATTAACGGGCTGAACACCCTATCCGAGAACTAGTGGGAGTTCAAAGACGATGCAGCAAAGTATGACAGCGGCACAACCTCAGGTGATCGATCCAGAATATCGCAAGGCATGTTTGGCAGCGTACAACGGGTGGAAGGATGGCAGCATCCAGTTCAAGGCGGCGCTCGATCAACTGCAAGAATACGAGCGCCAAGCCGCGACGGAACAGCAGTACGCCAATCAGGGATACTCGCAAACGCTGCTGGGGATGATCTACGGCTACCGTGCTGAACTCGACATGAGTATTCGCCATTTTGTGCGCGCGCGTGACCTGTTTGAACGGGCAAAAAATCCCGAACAGGTGGTGCGAACAACGATGAACTTAGGTGAAACGTATCGTCTTAAGGGCGATTTCCCGCGCGCACGGCAGTATTTCAACAGCGCGTATGCTGCTGCCACCGAATTTGGCATTCTCACCACGCAAGCCTACGCCGCATCCAACGAGGGGCATCTGCTCATGGCGATGGGGCAGCTTGAGCAAGCGCGAGAAAAGTTCGAGCTGTCGATTGAACACGGCAAACACATCGCTGAAACCGATGCCAGTCTGGAAATTCAAAGTCAGTCGCGGCAGGGATTGGCAACGTATTATCTCGAAGTGGGCGATACCAGCGCCGCGTGGAAACAAGCCGTCGAATCGCTGCGGCTGTCGCGCGAACAGGGCAATCCGCTGATGTTGGGCTTCGCGTATCGCACAATGGGCGAAGTGCTGACGGCGCTTGGGGAACTGCCGAAAGATACGCCAGCGGCGGTGGTGGATGATGCCGCCGTACCTCAGGATGCCGCCGCGACGAACGAATCGCTTGGCGACCCGGATATGTTCTTCCAATTGGCGATCCAGTCGTTCAGCGATTTCAAAGCGGATGGCGAAACCGCGCGAACGATCTTCCAGCAGGGTGCGAGTTTGCTCAAACGCGGGCAAAAAGTCACGGCATCGCGCAAGTTCCATCAAGCGATGCTGATGTTCACGAAGTTGGGTATGAAAGACGACGCGGCGAAGGCGGCTCAAGCGCAAATGGACGCGCAAGCGTTGTAGAATGTCGGGAACCTCACCCCACTCTCGACGATGCAAGCATCGGACGATACAAGGCATCGTTGGGCGAGGGGCAAAAGCGTGTTCAAATGAAGATGTGCCAAGAATTGGGCGGTTGAAAATTTTCTGTGGCGGGCGCGTCGCGACGCGCCCGCCACTACAAAACGATTTTCTACTACTGCGGACAAGCCTAGAAGCGTGCCCCTACTTGAGTCTTGACACTGTGGGGCGCTCGGCTATACTCATTTACACCTCGCGCCGAGGTAGCTCAGTTGGTAGAGCAACGCACTGAAAATGCGTGGGTCGCCAGTTCAAGTCTGGCCTTCGGCACAGGAAAAAACCCATCCGCACGGATGGGTTTTTTGTTTTACACATCCAAAATCACCTGCACATTGAGCCGCCACGCGCACCACAGCGCATAGAAGAAGCGTTTGATCTCGGCGACGGTGGGATCATCGACTTCTTCGACCTGCATCTGGAACGGAAATTTCGCTTCGATTTCTTCGCGGGTCAACTGCTTGTTCATGATCTTGACGATCACATCGGCTTCGACGGCGCGCGGCACCGCGTTGAAGAACAGCAGCATCATCCCCGCGTGCGCCGGTTGAATATTGCCGAGCAGAAACAGCATCTCAAACACTTGATCGGCTGTGAACAAGAACTCGACCATATCGCGCCCAATGACGCGGCGTTCCTCAAAATAGACCGGGTTGGCGCGCAGCGAACGCACGGTGTCGCCTGTGTAGCCCATTTCTTGTACGCCTTGACGGAGCAGCAGCCACAACAGCGGCAGTTCCGGCGGCGGCAGTTGATCGATCAGCCAGCGTTCGGCGGCGGCGCTGATGGGATATTGAATGAAGTTCATGCAGCCGAACGGGGATTTGGCAGCGTTGGCGGGGCATCCTTCGCAGTGATGCGCCAGCGGATCAAGTTCGGCGGCGTTGTCGAGCGCATTTTGCACAATGATCAACTGTGTATCGGATGTGCCATCGGGCAGATTGCGCGTGAGTTCAAAGCCAATTTCGCTCAATGGGCGTTCGTCGCCTGCTTCACGGTATATGCGAATGACATTTTGGGCGCGTTCGCGTTCCTTGATGCGCTCCAAAATACCTTCCGTCCCCAATGTTTGCTTGGGCACGCACGAATAATCCACAATGTAATCGATTGCCATTGGCTTTCCAATCGCAGACGCGCCATTTATGCTGAGAAAATCCTCTCCATGATACCCGCCGCCGCACCATTTGAGGATTCCGAGTTGGTAGGGTGATTTGAGCGCGCTGGCGGTTTTTGCAATAATAACTATATTCGCTATTATGATGATTGTTTATAAAGTGCGATCTAAATGCCGTTCATTGAAGTTCAGTCCAAATGCTCATCAATAGATAAACTCATAGGATGACCGCATGAAACGTGTTTTTCATACTATGATGCCGCTGATGACACTCATCGCACTGCTGATCATCGGCGGTGGGATGGCGGTCTTAGCACAGAGCGGCGGCAGTTACACCATTGTTAGTTCAAGCATCGACGGCGGCGCTGAATCGAGCAGCGGCGGGAGCTATTCCCTATGCGGTGTGATCGGTCAGCATGACGCGGGCGCAGCGACGGGCGGCGGGTATTCGCTCAACGGCGGATTCTTCAACGCGACGATCAACTGCGGTGATGCGCCGCTTTCAGCCAGCGAAGAACTGTGGATCGTTACCAACATCGGCGCAAGTGTCTATCGTTATAACAGCACTGGCACGCAGATTGGTACGATTCTCACGTGTACGCTCCCCGGTATTGAGACGCTTACCAACGGTCCCGATGGCAATGTTTACGTGGCATGCCGCGACGATAATACGATACGCCGAATCAACCCGACGACGCTCGCGGTTTCGACATTTGCAAACACGGGTATGAGTCTGCCGTATGGCATTACGTTTGATGCGGGTGGCGATATGTATGTCACCAACCTTAACGCATCCAGTGTAACCCGCTACAACGGCACGACTGGCGCATTCATCGGCACATTTGTCAGCGGTGTCGGTGGACCTACGGGGATCGATTTTGGTCCCGATGGCGATTTGTACGTCGCGCGCTACTTTGTCTCGCAGATCAATGAATACAATGGCACGACTGGCGCATTCATCGGCACGTTTGGTCCCACCCTACCGGGATCGCCGCTTGATTTGTACTGGCGTAACAATGTCCTGTGGGTTGGAGCATTCGGTACGAGCATCCCCCGCTTCGATACTTCTGGAACGTCCCTGCCCGCATTTACCAGCGGCTATTCGCTCAACGCGCCAATGGGCTTGACATGGGATGCTGCCGGCGATCTCTACGTGGTCGATTACGGCACCTCGAATGTTGTGCGCTTCGACGGGACGACAGGCGTTTTTGAAACCATCTTCACGAACCTGACCAATGCGCGCGCGGCGCTGGCAGTCAACGTACAGTCGGCTGCGCCTACCCCGACAGATACACCAACAAATACACCGACAGATACACCAACCGAAACTCCAACGGACACACCGACGGATACCGACACGCCCACCGTGACCAGTACATCGACGAACACGGCTACCGCAACGGCAACCGCGACAACGGGGGCGATCTGTATTGTGGTCAGCCGCACATCGTTCACGTTAACGGAAGGCGGAATCAGCACACTGTACAACGTGCGTTTGAGCGCGCAGCCCGCGCCCGGCGAAGTCGTCACGATCACGCCCGCTTTCGATGCGGGTCAATTGCTGTTGAGTCCGTTAAGCCGCCAGCTAAACAGCACAAACTGGAACACCGGACGCAACTTCAGCGTGACGGCAGTCGATGACGCGGTGAGCGAACTCAGCCCATTGTTCACGAACATCACGCACAGCGCCACAAGCAGTGTGGTTGGCTCGCTGTTCAACGGCATTAGCCAATGCACAACGATTGTCGTAAGCGTAATCGACAACGATGTGGCGACCAGCACACCGACGAATACACCTACCGATACTGCCACCGCAACCGATACAGCCACAGTGACTCCCACGGATACCCCAACGGATACGGCAACGCCTACAGACACGGCAACCGCCACCGCGACTAGCACGCCGCGCTTGGCGGGAATTCATGTCTCGAATATCAATGTGACGGTGACAGAGGGTGGAAACACCTATACCTTCAATGTGCGCTTACAGTATCCGCCTTCGCCGGGAGAAACGGTGATCATCGCGCCGCTGAGCAGCGATACCACGCAGTTCACACTCTCGCCTGCCAGCCGCCAACTGAACTTGAGCAACTGGAACACCGGACGCAACTTCACAGTGGTGGCAGTCGATGACGCGGTGCAAGACGGGGCGTTCATCGGGCAAATCACGTTTGTGGTGACGAGCAATCTCATGTCATCGCCGTACTTCGGCTTCAACCCGGGGAATGTGGTCGCTGTGACGGTGAACGACAACGACTAACCATAGGCGTTTCTGTCGTAGGGTGGGGGTAGCCCCCCCACTGTTAAGTCAGATGCGCGTTATCGCTTTCAAAAGGGGTGTGAGATTATCCATCACATCCCTTTACATTTCCTTTACCAATTTCGGTGAATTAGTCCTATCTCCTCGCGTATAACAACCTAAATTAAATCCTGCTGGTACGAAATTCCTTCGCAGGGGTAATTGACAATTCATGCGCGTTGCTTTATGAATCAGTTTAAGTTTAATGTTAAGTGGGTGATTACCGCTCTCTCGGTCAGTTAGAAAAGTGCCGAATTTCGGTTCGGCGGGGATGGGTGTATGGTCAACTGGCATGTGATCTCGGACATCAACAAAGTGCATTCCGGCATCGCGCCGACTGCGCTTTCGGGCTGCCCGTATCTGTTTTGCGCGGGTACAACGCAGATGGGCATCGAAGATACCGCAATGGCAGGGGGTCGCATCTGGATTGGCATTCCGCAAGATGGCAACGTGTTCAGCGAAACGCGCTGGAAATGGAACATGCGCTGGGAACCGCTGATGAAAACCCAAAACGATCTCTTGACCGATGTTCCCCCCGCAGTGGGCATGGGGTGGGGCGCGCCCGTTGTGTTCATTAAGACGGCGGGCGAAGGGCGCATTTTCTATTCGGTATATGAACTGCCGGGAATTGCGACTCAGTGGCGCGAAGTCGGCGGCGTGACTGATCAACCGCTGGCGGCAGCAAATGCCACGTTTGGCGGCAAAACGCATCTGTATGCATTCCGACGCAACCCTACAGACGGTATGATCTACGTGACCCGCACAGGTGACAGCACGGAAGTCAAAACGTGGGAACCGTGGCGCGCCATCCCCGGCGATATGCGGACACGCAAAGCGCCCGCCGCCGCGACAATGATCGCCCCCAACGGGCGGATGCTGTTCGTGTTCGCCAAGCGCGAAGGTTCAAACCGCATCGCCTACAGCGCGACGGCAGACGGCGTGCGCTGGAGCGCGTGGAAAGACGTTATCGTAAATGGTGAGCCTGTGCAGATGGTCGGCGCACTTGCTCCCACCGTGACGAACTACGAAGAATCGCTCTATCTACCGTTCATTCCGCCCGGAGTGCAAACCAACAGCGTGCAAGCGGCGGTGCTGTCGCCTGTGTTAACAGGGGATCGAGTCACCAACGCGCAGTGGACGATCATCGACTTCTGCCCAATCCCGACGGATTTCGATCACTTCATCGCGCTGCACGGCTTCCGCAACAGTGAGCAGAGCAACCTGTTCACGCTGTTCCACGCGAAAGTGGGCAATTCGGCGGTGGTCAGCCGCGCCGAAACGGTGCGTCCGGTGATGGGGAAGAAACGGGCGTAGGGAAAAGAAAGTTTCGCGCCCTTCCTCACAAGGCGATTTGGGGTTTTTAAGACGCGGCATTCATCTGCCGCGTCCCCCGCGTTTTTTACTCCCCCCACCCGTCGATTTTCGTTCATCCCCAATTCATGTTTGGGAAGCCACGAGCTGCCGAATGTGGGGGAAAGTAAAGGCGCTTAACGGATGAATCGGTTAAGCGGGGAAATTGCGCTGAAAAAATGCCGACGCATGTTCTATCGTCGCAAATAGGGTGAGATTACAGCGTCCCCACCCGAAAATGACTAACATCGCCAGTTTAACGATTTGATCGTTGGTCACAACCGCTGCTTGTTTCAGCCTGATATGGTCGACGAATGACTGCGCGCTGCGTATCTGTTGAAAAGCATATGAACGGTTCATGGTACGCGCGTCGATCAAGAGCATCAGTGAGGTTGAACTGTGGTCCAGAATCTGTGTGACGCTTTCATTTACCCGCTTGGCATCTTCAACCGTGTAGTCGCCATCAAGGCGCAGCAGCAGCACTTTATCGGGAATGTGCCAGCTCAATTCGTAGGACATCTTCAACCCCTTGCCTATACTAGCAGTGAGCGCAGCACTCATAGAAAACTCTCAAGCTCCCGCGCGAAATGCGATGCGTCAAGCGGTTTCGGGAAATAGGCATCGAACCCTGCGCGTAGGGCTTCATCGCGTGTACGGGATGAATGGAACGCAGTCACAGCAATACATGTGAGGCTGACAGTGGCATCGTTTCCGCGAATTTCCGTCAGCAGTTCCCACCCATCTTTCCCCGGCAGCGCCAAGTCGATAATCACAAGTTGATACTGCATCCCAGAACGGAACAACCTTTGCCCGGCGATTTCAGCATCGCCCACAATTTCGTAATCGAAATTCAGATGTTGGAGTACATGCGAAACCAGCGCCTGTCCGTCGGGATCGTCTTCTACTACAAGGATACGTCCAGCCATGATGCTTTGCTCCAATGCGTTTAGAACGTTAGGTACTCACTCAACTGTGGAATATCGAGCAGTAGTTCCAGCAGTTCATCCATGAACTTGCTGGCGGTTAGCGGTTTGGTCAGGTAGTTGTGAAAACCCGCCGCAATCGCGCGGTCACGATCCCCCTTCATAGCGTGCGCGGTCAGCGCGATCACGGGGATGTCGTCCACTTCGACAGTTTCTTTCAAGGTGCTTAAAAATTCCCACCCGTCCATCGTCGGCATCGACAAATCGGAAATGACGAAGCGGGGATGCACCTGCCGCACGAGTTCGATACCTTCTTCGCCGTTGGTGGCGGTGTACACATTCGCGCCGTAAAACGCTAGGATATACCGGGCGACTTCTAAGCTGTCCGGCTCGTCGTCGATCACGACAACGTCCCAATCCTGTAGCAGCGTGCGCGGAATATTGCCCATAACTATGCAGTCTCCTTCATGACAGCGGCTTCAAGCGGCAGTTTGACCGTAAATGTGCTGCCCACACCCACTTCGCTTTGCAGCGACACGATACCACCCATTTCACGAGTCAATTTTTGCACCAATGCCAACCCCAAGCCCGTGCCGCCGTACAGACGCTTCGATGATCCGTCTACTTGGCGGAATTCTTCAAAGATGTACTCACGCGCATGTGCCGGAATACCGATCCCCGTGTCGCTGACGGAGATTTCCCACCAATCGTTGTCCGCCCGCAAATCGAGCGTGACCTTGCCTTTGTGCGTGAACTTGAAAGCGTTGCTCAACAGGTTTACGACGACTTTCGAGAGCGCGTCTTCATCCGCCATGATCATTTCCGGCAGAGTGGGATCGATGTTGACTTCAAATTC
This sequence comes from Anaerolineae bacterium, assembly GCA_034434595.1. Lineage (GTDB taxonomy): Bacteria > Chloroflexota > Anaerolineae > Aggregatilineales > Phototrophicaceae > Flexifilum. Next base: position 188,559 of record DAOTZD010000005.1, on the reverse strand, counting down.
CAAACCTTTGCCTTCGCCCAACACGCTCGTTTGTGACTGCCATTTGCGTACCAGTTTCGCAGGCGAAAGTGGCGATGGGACAATATCCATGCGCCCCGCTTCGATGCGTGACAAGTCTAAGAAGTCGTTGACAAGCTGGAGCAGACGTTTGCTGTTGGAGCCGACGCGCCGCACCATGTCTTCGGCTTGTGGGCTTAATTCAATCCCCATGCCGCTTAACATGATGCTGGTGAAACCTTCAATCGCGTTCAGCGGTGTGCGAAGTTCGTGGCTCATCGTCGCCAAAAATTCGGACTTTAGGCGCGAATTTTCGCGGGCGATGCGCTGCGCGGCAAGCGCTTCGTCGCGGGCGGCTGCCAACTGCGTCGTGCGCGATTGAATGGCTTCCGCCATTTCGTTGAAGGCATCGCCCAACACGCCGAGTTCGTCCTTCGAGTTGGTGACAACACGCTCATTATATTTACCACGCGCGAGCGCCTCTGCCCCGCGTGTCAGCTTGTTGAGGGGAATCGCCACACTGCGTCCAATGAATAAACCAAGTAGGATGACGAGTATCGTCACGACAATGCCGATACCGAGAATTTGGCGGCGAAGTAAGTCAAATGTTGCCAACACTTCAGTGGTGTCAATTTCGACAAGCATGGCGCTTCGCAGTTCGGGAATCCATGTGTAGTTGCCAAACACGGGAACACTGGGACTGCGATAATCGAGATATTCACCTCTGCCGCTGCGACCCGCCAGCGCGGCGCTGATGCCATCGCTGTTATAGCTGCGGTTTTGCGGATAGCCCTCAAAACGGCTGGGTGTCAAGAAATAGTTATTGTCTTGACTGACCAGATACGATTCGCCGGATTCGCCTAAACCAGAACGTTCTAACATGATCTCGCTCAACTCGTCGGTGCTGTAGCTGAGTCCCATCACGCCGACCAGCGCGCCGCCGTCGTAGACGGGGGCGGTAGCAATCACCGAGAGTTCACCTGTCGAGATGTCAAAATAGGGCGGCTGTAAGTAGGCATCCGCCAGACTTGGCTCGAAATATGGCTGGCGAGTGACCACACGCCCGACCAAGATCGGATCAGAAGCCGCGATGATTTGCCCTTCCAGCGAGTAGAGGAACAGGGTATTGACCAACCGCTGAATGTCTGCGCTGCGTTCGAGCGCTGCCGAGAGGCTATCTGTGGTCGATCCTGTTCGCGCTGCGCGGATCACGTCTTCAGAGGCAGCCAGCAGCGCGACTTCCTGCTGACCTTCTTCCACCCAACGCTCAAGCTGACTGCGTTTCAAAATCGCAATCGATTCCAGTTGGTTGTGTACTTGTGTACGGTACTGCGCCTGCGCTTGGATCAAGCCAATCGCAGTGATAATGGCAAGCGGCAGCAGCGACACAAGTAGCAGCGACAAGGTGATGCGCCAGCCAATGCGCCGGAAAAATAGCACGCGGCGGATCGGCGCTGCAGGAGTTTGGACAGCTTGCATATGACGCAGCTCCTGCTACTGAATTTCTTGATTGATGAAGTCGAGCGTGTACGCGGCTTCAAGATCGACGGCTTGTTCGAGAATACCCTGTTCGATAAGGGCATCTTGAGTGAATGACCACACACGCGCATCCATCGATCCAAGCGGAACATCCGTCAGATTCATGAACGGGATGCTCGCTTCAAGGCGGGCAAGCTGCTGTTCCAACACCAGATCAGGGTTGAGCGCCATCGTGTGCTGAATTTCATTCGATGGGTTAGCAACCACGTCACGCAGCCCCGCTTGCAGCGCGCTTACAACGCCGCGCACTACTTCGGGGTTTTCCGCGATCATAGTTTCGGTGGTGAACAGCACGAAGTCATAGGTGTCCACGCCATAATCACTCATCAACACGAACTGCGGTTCCAGCCCTGCCTCACGCAGCGCCACGCCTTCGTTGATGATCCACGCAACCATCGCATCGACTTCGCCGTTCACAAGCGGTTCGATGCCGAATGTGGTGCGTTCGACAATGTTCACCTCTGCGGGATCGATCCCCTGCGATTGCAAGAGCGTGTTGAGGATGGTCGTCGCGCCACCAGCAGCGGCGCTCACGGTTTTTCCGACCAAATCTTGTGGGCGAGAAATCCCCGCATCGCTCAACGAAATCACGGCAAGCGGGCTTCGCTGCAAAACTGACGCAACCGCCACTACAGGCAGTCCATTGGCGCGGGCTTGCAGCAGGCTTGCGCCGTCAGACATCGCGAAATCGACATTTCCGGCAACGACTTCGGCAATCGGATCGATGTAGCCCTGCTCATTAAATCCACCTTCAAGAAGGGTGAGGTTCAAGCCTTGTTCTTGAAAGCGATTATTCGCAAGGGCGGTGTGAATTCCGGCAGCGGAATATTCATGAATCCATGAAAGCTGGACGCTGACCGGGATGAGCGCGCGAGGAGTAGGCGTAGGAGCGGCAGGTGCAGTTGCACACGCGACAAAGCTGAGGAGTATCAGCAGCGTGGCAAAGGTTGTGGCAAGACGTTTCATCAATGACCTCTGCTGGCAGCATGTAAATATTACAATGTGTTAAGGTGAAGTTTAAAGCGCATGTTAAAAGCCTGTCAATGCACAATTTTCTCAATTCTATTTATGAATCCATTTGAACTTGTGCCGATTGTCACCAGCGCGATCCGCCGTTATAATGACGGGGACATTCAAGCAGCAAACGAACCGAGAAATCCCCTACCTATGGCTAAAAGACCCTCTGTATACCCTTTCACGGCGATTGTCGGTCAGGATCGTATGAAGACCGCGCTGATCCTCAACGCCATTGATATGCGTATTGGCGGCGTGCTAATACGCGGCGAACGCGGCACGGGCAAATCGACGGCGGCGCGCGCATTGGCGGCGCTGCTGCCGGAAATCGACGTGGTGATCGAATCGCCGTTCAACGATGATCCCAACAACCCATCCACATGGTCGGATGAAGTGCGCGAACGCACCGAACGTGGTGAACAACTGACGACGGGCAAGCGGCGCACGCCGTTCATTGACCTGCCGGTGAGCGCGACGGAAGATCGCGTCGTGGGCACGCTCGATATTGAAAAAGCCATTCAGCGCGGCGAACGCCACTTTGATCCCGGCGTGCTGGCGAACGCGAATCGCGGCATTTTGTATATTGATGAAGTGAACCTGCTCGATGACCATGTGGTTGACCTGCTGCTCGACAGCGCGGCGATGGGCGTGAATGTGGTCGAACGCGAAGGCATCAGCTTCGCGCATCCCGCGCGGTTCATCCTTGTGGGATCGATGAACCCAGAAGAAGGCGATCTGCGCCCGCAGCTTCTTGACCGCTTCGCGCTGTCTGTTGAAGTGCGTGGTATTCACGACGCGGGCGAACGCATGGCAATTGTCGAACGGCATATCGCCTACGAAACCGATTCGGAAGCCTTCCGCCAAGCGTGGCAGCCAGAAGAACAAAAATTGGCGGAACGTATCACACGCGCGCGCGAATTGGTGGATGATGTGCGCTACACGCGCGGCGACCTGCTGGCAATCGCGCACATGACGAGCAGTTTGCACATCGACGGGCATCGCGCCGACATGGTGATTCTTAAGACCGCGCGCGCCAACGCCGCCTATCACGAGCGTGACCGCGTGACGAAAGAGGACATTTTGCTGGCGATGGAATTGGCGATTCCACACCGGCTCAAACGGGGTCCATTTGCCGACGCGCAAATGAGCATGTCGTCGCTGGAAAACCAGTACGATCAAGCGCAGAGCGAGTGGGGTGAAGGCGAAGACACAGAACCGAGCGCCGAAGGCGAAGAACAAGCCGTTAAAAAAAAACTCCCACAGTAACCTCCGCGAATGACAACGAAGTCCCGGAATTTGGGCAGACCGATCCGGGACCGCAGTCCCCATTCAATAATGAAAACGCCTACTGGTGGGAAGGTGGCAAGAAGGTCGAAGCGAGCGAAGAATTTGCCACGCGCAAAATCGCCACCGATCTCGATAAGATGAGCCGCCAGCAGGCGGGTCGCCGCAGCCGCACCCGCACAGATCGCAAGCGTGGACGTTATATCATGGCCCGCCCTGCTAACGGCAATCACACCGACATCGCCTTTGACGCGACACTACGTGCCGCCGCGCCCTTCCAGCAGCAACGTGCCGATCAAAAGAAACTCAGCGGCATGGCGTATGCCCTACGCAAAAGCGATCTCCATCGCAAAGTGCGCGTGCGTAAAACCGCCAACTTGATTCTGTTCGCGGTGGATGCGTCGTGGAGTATGGCGGTGAGCGAACGCATGAGCGCGACCAAAGGCGCGATCATGTCGCTGCTTACAGATGCGTATCAACGCCGTGACCGTGTGGGCTTGATTGTGTTCCAAAAAGATCGCGCCCAAATGATTCTGCCGCCAACGAATTCGGTGGTGCTGGCAAAACAGGCGCTTGTCAATATTCCAGTGGGCGGGAAAACGCCGCTGTCGGCGGGGCTGCTGCTGGCGTATGAAACCGTCGCGCGCGAAAAGAACCTACATCCCGATGTGATTCCGCTCATCATTTTGCTGACGGACGGCGCGGGCAACGTGAGCATTAGCAGTAAACCACCGCAAGAAGAAGCGCACGCCATCGCAGACTTGATCAAACAGGAACATATCAAGACGGTGACCATCAACATGGAACACGTCGCGTTTGATCAAGGGTTGGCGGCAAAACTCGCGGAGCGTTTAGGTGGTCCGTGCTACACGTTGGCGCAAATGAAGGCGGAGCTTCTGCTGGCAACGGTGCGGCAAGAGATTGCGAATAACGGGTAATCACTTGTGTGAGGTGATGTGAATTTTTGCCTCACATAAGTTTCTCACTGTGACATAGCGGCAGAATAGGTAACCCTAAGTCTATTCGGACAGGCGACGAATGAACCTAGATTCGCCCATACGTAAGCTCGATCAACCGAATTTATTTGGATTGAACCACTCTAATCGTGATTTTAGAAAGCCTGCCGAGTGGGGCAAGAATAAATTCACATCCTCATTCCCCGCTGCATTAGCTTGCTACATGTTCGCCAGAAATATCCGGCCCGTTTACATGATTTTGAATTCACAGGGGCAATTGGTGAAATCATCAATATCAGTGGATCAAGTTTTCAAAATCGATCCACTTGGCGATGACAGCTTTTATGCTTTTGAAACCGAATATTCCCCCTATCGCCAACTGGTGACCGGTAAAGTACCCCGCATTGATTTAGTAATGATGCGTCGTTCTGATTCGCTGAATCTCACCGGGCTTGAAATGAAGTTGACAGCACTTCCTGACAATTCGACACATCATTTACCTGAAAATAAGTACGGTTGCGAAATTGTGGTGCGTCCCGACACCATTGTCTACTTGGCATTAAGCATCGCGCTGGTCTTTAAAGAAGATCGCACCGCGCTTTATGCACTGCTTCAAGATGATGCATTGAAAATCACCAATTGGCGAGATACCGAAGAATTGCTTCCGCTTATTCCGCGTATGGCAGCGGTCTTAAACCGTGTGATGATTCAGCACGCAACTCGTCAAGAACCTTTGATTCTCCAGCCCATCTGGAAAACAGAGGGAAAAGCAATGCGTTTACACCAGAATGCGTTCGATATGTTTGTGTGGAGCAATTTTGCTTTTACCAAAATTTTCTTTTATGTGGCTGAATCAGATGCTAAAGCGCGCCGTATGAGCCGACAAGCAAGATCGATTGTGTGGTTGATGAAGATGCTGCTTGATTTTGCAGTGGAAGGGCAGATTGACTCGCGCATCACCAATGAAGTCTCGCACGGAAGCAGAACCGATAAAGCCTTTTCAGTGCCGGGACGCATCACCCACGACTTTATGGCTTCGCCGGAATTGTTTGCTCCACGCATTAAGCGTGATGAAGTCAAACAGATCATTTTGGGGGGAGGGCAAACGCTGTTAAGCCCCGAAAGACGTTTGGATGCCGTTTTGGTCAATATGCCGGAGTTATTTAGCTAATGCGTACCGTTGATCTGTTTGCGGGATGTGGCGGTCTGTCATTGGGGTTTCAGAACGCGGGTTATGAAATCGCTGCGGCTTTCGATCATTGGAGTTCGGCGGCGATAGTTTATCGTCGCAATTTCACACATCCCATTTACGAAATGGATTTACGCGATGACCGTGCGGTTGAAGAAATCACGCGGTTTGTACCGGAGCTTATCATTGGCGGTCCCCCATGCCAAGATTTTTCTAGTGCTGGCAAACGCGATGAAACGTTAGGACGCGCCGATTTAACGCTCACCTTTGCTAAATTGGTCACACACATTAAACCACGTTATTTTGTGATGGAAAATGTTGAACGTATCATTACCAGCGCCGCGCTAAAGAAAGTCAAAGATACGGTCCGGCAGGCGGGATATGGGCTAACAGAAGCCGTCTTGAATGCCAGTTTTTACGGTGTTCCTCAAGACCGAAAACGCTACTTTCTTGTCGGTGATTTGAACGGCACGGATGATGCTTTACTTCCCTACTTGACGAAACGTATCTCCTCAAAACCCATGACGATATTTGATTACTTGGGAAACGACTTAGGCATTGAATATTATTATCGGCATCCCCGCAGTTACGCGCGGCGCGCTGTATTCAGCATTTATGAACCTAGCCCCACAATACGGGGGGTTAACCGCCCAATTCCTAAAAACTATAAACCACATCCCGGTGATGCGTCACAAAATATTACGTCGCTTAGACCCCTTACGACTATCGAGCGGAGTTACCTTCAAACGTTTCCCAAGAGCTTTATCTTTGAAGGATCGAAAACCGCTTTGGAACAGATGATTGGAAATGCTGTACCCGTTAAGTTAGCGGAGTTTGTGGCAGCATCTTTACAGTTGTATATACGGGATCAAGCGAACGAGATGTCTCCAAGTGAAACAATCAGACAGCTAATGCTGCTCTAGTGCTCGGTTGCAAAGATAATTTGAATAGTTAGTGGTGCCGGTTGTAGACATTTAAGCTGCCATAAACGGGAAGGGATGACATCTCCAAACAAGCATCCCATGAGCGAATCACCGTTCCGCGTTTCCAGCACTGCCCGAACAAGCCATCCAAAAGCAAGCACTCGACGATCTGCGGTTGCGTGGAACCGCTGTAGGCTTTTGGGGTGTGGCTAGCCGGGCAAAGCGGACGTATTTGCTCTCTCGTTTTTGGCTCATAACCGCTGATTTTATGTTCTTACTTCATCTTCGCGACTAAGCACACTGATATCTTAAAAGACGTTTGATTCACGATGGGATTCCCTTGCCACCCAACGGCGTAACTTCGATGCGGATAGGCATTTCGGCAATTAGGGGACGAGCGGCAGCGATGAGGTTGATGATGGCAGGGTGGGTGAGGGATGCGCGGTGATCGTCTTGACTGCGCCAGACTTCGTTCACCCAGATGCCATCGGGATCATCGGGCGCGGCGCTGATGACATACACATAACATCCTTCGAGATCGTGCAGCAGCGCCACCGAATCCAGCAGGTGATTCAGTAGTGCATCGCGCTGACCGGGATGGGCGCGCATCTTACCGAATAAGCCGTACATCATAACAAAAATCCTTCGCTTAAGCATTGGCGGCTTCGCTTATTTTAGCACAGAAGTTCGGCAGCACAATTCAAGACGCATGATTAGAATTTTCATACGCAAGAGAAACTATTATTAAACCGTTTTTCTTTGAATCAGATTACGGCTTATCCCAACCCCCTTAACGCGATTTTAACCCAAATTAATCCAACCTTACGAGAAGTATTTTTATGATGTGTATAAACCTGTTCAAAACTTGTTCAAAACCTGTTCAAAAGTCGGCTTTACCTGTTCAAAACTTGTTCAAAACCTGTTCAAAACTCCGTGCAGCCTGTTCAAAACTCTGTAACAATTTTTGACATAACAGCGCATTACCCACACAACTAATAAAAAATGCCTCTTAATATGTGGGATACCTGTTCAAAACTCTATTGGCGCATAAGAGTTATGAACAGGGGGGCTGTTCATAACTTTTGTATGACATTTGTTCGCTTAACCCAAATATTTGCGAAATCGGCAGAAGTTTGCGATACGCCCGTTCTAAATTTGGGATATTTTGACTCTAATTACAAGGTTTGTTACAGAGTTTTGAACAGTTTGAACAGCCCCTACTACTACTAAAAAAATATCCAACATAGATCTCAAAACACTTTTCAAAAAACAGCACCTGTCCCACCAGACTGTAATAAACCATTCTTCAAAAGCGCGCGAAAGGCTTTCCGAGTACACTGTATGATGACATTTGAATGGTGCATTAGGGTAATCGCCTCAAATTTTCTTATAGGGTGACAAAAAGGCAGCCTGATTCTGTAAAGACATCCAACGGGATGTCCGTCTTTCGGACGCATCGGGAAAATTGTGGACTTTTCGAGTAGTCGCTAAGAAACGTTGCGATTCTTTTGAAGCGGATTACACTCAAACAGGTGTGCCGCGCACGTTGATAACCCTATGGATAAGTACTTCAACGTACTTGAGCTTGGTATGACATCAAATTCAATCAGCAACGTCCCTGAACTTCAGCAAAAAGTCGCCATTCTTGATACGCTGGCGCGCATCAACATTGTCTTGAACTCGTCGCTGCGGCTCAAACCGATGTTAAGCGCCTTGATGGATACGGCGGCGCACATTGTCGATGCAGAAGCGGCATCGGTGCTGCTGTGGGATCAAAAGTCGGGCGATTTGCGTTTTGCCGCCACAACCGCCGGACCGCAGCTTATCATCGGCAAGCCAATCCCGCTGGATGGCAGCATCGCCGGGACGATTATGCGTGAACGGCGCGTGATGATGATCGAAAACGCACAGGGCGATCCGCGTCATTATGAAAAGCTGGACAAAGAACTGGAATTCGTCACCAAGTCGATTCTGGGGGTGCCGCTGGTATCAAAAGACCGCGTGATTGGCGTATTGGAAGCGGTCAACAAGCGCACGCCCCCATGGACGCAAGACGACGCGAATTATTTGGAGATTCTCGCCGCGCAAGCCGCTGTCGCGATTGAAAACGCGCAGCTTGTGTCTCAGCTTCAAAAAGCCAATGAAGAACTCAACCGCTTGGACGAATTCAAGAATGATTTCATCGCCATTGCCAGCCACGAACTTCGCACGCCGCTGAGCATCATTTTGGGGTATGCCAGCTTTCTGCAAGAGACGAGCGACAGCGTGGTAAGCGAAAGCGCATCGAAAGTGGTGGATGGCGCGATGCAGCTTCGGCGCATCATCGAAGATTTGACGAATCTACGCTACTTTGAGCAGAGCCGCATTGACCTACAATTGGAAGATGTGGGGATAGAAGACTTCATGCGCGAAGTGATGCGCGACCCGGTGATATTGGCACAGGCACGCGGGCATCAGGTGCAGTTTGCACCACCGCCGCGCGGAACGACAGCGCGCATTGACCGTGTGCGAATGGGGATGGCGGTTACGAATGTCCTGAACAATGCGATTCGGTTTACGCCCAATAATGGACATATTGTCGTGCGCGTGGAAGTTCACAACGGGCGGGAAATTTGGATCACAATCAGCGATAACGGGAGAGGTATCCCACGCGAAGAACTAGAACGCATCTTCGACAAATTCTATCAGATCGAAGATCATATGACACGGCATGTTGGCGGATTAGGGATTGGGTTAAGCATCGCACGCGCGCTTATCGAAGCGCATGGCGGGCGCATTTGGGCGGCGAGTCCGGGATTAAATCAGGGTGCGACATTCACGATATCGCTGCCATTGGCGGGGCAGTAGGATCAATCTGAAAAAGGAGTTCTTGTTATGGGCATCACGTTTACGTGGTTAGGACACTCGACATTTTCGATGGAATTTGACGGGCATCCGGTGCTGTTTGATCCTTTTTTGACCGGAAATCCGCTTGCCGCTGCATCTTCTGAAAGTCTGCATCCTGAAATCATCTTCCTAAGCCACGCGCACGGCGATCATGTGGGGGACGCGCTGCCGATTGCCCAACGCACGGGCGCGAAGATTGTATGCAACGCAGAAATGAGCTACTACTACAACGCCAAAGGGCTGGAAAACGTCAGCGGGCAGAACACGGGCGGAAGCGGCGATTACGGCTTTGTGATGTGCAAACTCACGCCTGCGTTTCACAGCTCAACATTTCCCGATGGCACCAGCGGCGGAAGCCCCAACGGCTTGGTGGTCACCGCCAAGGCGAGCGGTCAGCGGGTGTACTTTGCGGGGGATACGGCGCTGTTCAGCGACATGCAGTTGATTGGCAATATGGGCTTGGATGTGGCGTTTTTGCCCATTGGCGACTTCTTCACGATGGGGATTGACGACTCGATTGCGGCGACGAAATTACTGCGTCCACGCTATGTTGTGCCAATGCACTACAACACGTTCCCCATCATCGCGCAGAATGTGAATGAGTGGGCGAACCGCATGAGCAGTGAAACGGACGCAACGCCAATAGTGCTTGATCCGGGCGGCACGTTCCACGTGGAATGAGAGGATTCACCCCTCCCCCAGCCTTCCCTACAAAGTAGGGAGGGGAGAACACCGTGCGGTTTGGAGATTGGAGCGCGGGCGGGCGTTCACGAATCGCCTTTGAGCAGTTCGCTCATTTTGAAGGTCATGCCTAAAACGGGTGAGGCGAGTTCGCCTTTGTCGTCGTAAATGCCTGTGCGGATAAATGCGCCATTTTGCAGCGCGAACACTTCGATCAAACGGGCTTCGGGTTCAACGATCCAGTATTCGCGCACGCCATGTTTCTCATACAAAAAGAATTTGTCGAAACGGTCACGTTTGACGCTGAGATTGGTACCTGAATGCGAAATAATCTCCACGATTAAATCTGGCGATCCCCACCAGTAATCATCCTCGCGTAGTCTGCATTGATTTTTTTCTGGTACGACCCAGAAAAGATCGGGCTGAAGGTCATTTTCGCTGTCCAAACAGACGTTTAAGCGCGGAATACCAAGCCTTCCGTGTTTGATCTGTGTCTTTAAGGCAACCATGAGTGATCCTAGTATTGATTGATGCGTGTGTCCGACGCTGCTCCTGACGATTTGCCCGTGAATCAGTTCAACGATGCCCAAATGATCATCACCAACAAGGGATCGGAACTCGTCTACTTGCATGGTTAGACTCCGCTGATTGCTTCATCAGGCGTTCTAGCGGCGCGTCCGCTTGTTTCATATTGCTCACGACGGACGCGCCGTTAGGGTTGTCCGTAGTTGTTTTTAACCTCACCCCGCACGAACTTTGTTCGTGCCGCCCCTTTCCCTGTGGCAAGGGGCAAAAGCATGTGCAAGGGAATGTATGTCAAATATGGGACGTGTTGAAGATTGTTTTTGGCGGGCGCGATGTATCGCGCCCCTACAAAACGATCTTCTACAACTACGGACAAGCCTCGTTGCGCGTCCCTACAAATACATTCGCCAATTCGTTGTTTCCTGCATAGAGAGGGTTTGGCACGGACGAAACGCGATGCTCCGCATCGACAGTTTCGCAAACCCCTACACGACGGTTGAACGTTCAAATGGGTTTGAGAGACCAGTTGAAAATGAGGCGAGATCAGACCGCTTTTTCTCTGGCTTTGGCAACCCAATCCTGCCCGGTGACACCCTGATGACCGAGGACTAAATTCATCTGTGCGGCATGTTCTTGAAGGTGTCGCATGCTGTAAAGCTGCAATTCCAGATAGGTCGGCTCCATCCATTCAAACTTGCGGACTTCGTAGGCTTTTTCGTCGGTCAAGTTTTCGATGATGGATTGGGCGAGACCGCGACAGTGATCGAGATAAGTTTTTATCTGCGCTCTGGTGTAGGGTTGTTCGGGGAATTTGCCGCGTATGAAAGGTGCGGGCGGCTGAAAGTCTTCATAAGTGCTGGTCAGGAAAAGGTCAGTCCACGAGAGCGCGTGATAAGCAATATACCAGAATTGACCGTAGCGTGGGTCATCGGGGTCTTCCCACAAGCTAACCGTCCACAGGTGGTCGGGGCAAAGCGTGAGGGCATCATCCAAAGTGTCGATGGCTGCCCCGAACTGCTGCCAAATACTCTTTTTGAGTAAGGTGTCCATGCGCTAACGCGCCTCCTTGTTAGATTATGGAGGTAGTTTAACGTCGATGGAAAAATAGCACAAGTGTTCTTGTGCGCTGTTTGAAATCAGGTTTTTCTGCGCTCACTGCGGACGCGCCGGGAGAAACTTGTTTCTCTCGCGTCCCTACTGTTTGAATACAGGCTTTTTTCGCGCAGAGAGGACGACGACTGCGTCGTCCCTACGATGAACGGGCGACCATTTCGTAGACGTTGAGCGTTTCTTTTGCGGTTTTGCGCCAGCTAAAGTTGGTCGATTTGCCCAACGCACGCGAGATTTGCGTTTCGCGCAAGGGTTCTTGCAGCAGCAGCGCGAGGATCGCGCCGCCCATTTCGCGCCCATCCCCCGGTTTGACCAAGTACGCACCATCGCCCGTAATTTCGCTGATCACGGGGATGTTGTTAGCGACAACGGGTGTTCCACACGCCATCGCTTCCAGCACAGGCAAGCCGAACCCTTCGTAGAGCGATGGGAAGGCGAACACGCTTGCCAAACGATAGAGCGACGGTTTATCCGCTTCATCGACTGCGCCGATCCACTGGATGTATTCGCTCACGCCGATCTCGTCGGCGTAAGCGCGAATGTTGGGAAACAACGGATTATTCCAGTCGGGTTCTTTGCCTGCGATGACCAGCGGCGTAGCGAGTCCTTCGGCTTTGCTGACGAAATTGTACGCCGCGATCAACTGCTTGATGTTCTTACGCACATCGAAGCCGCTGAGCGACAGCACAAATTGATCCGGTAGGTTGTATTTCTTGCGGACTTCTTCGTCGCGTTCCGCGCCCAAGCGCGGGTGATATTTCTCATCGGCGGCGAGATGCGTCACCGTGATCACGTCTGGCGAAATGGCGATATAGCCGCTGATGTCGTCTTTGGCAGCATGGCTGATGGTGATGATGTGCTGCGATCCGCGCGCGCTGGCTGTGACGAGCGATGTGTAGAACTTCGCCAATAAGGTTGGCGAGTAGGCGGGGAGCGCCAGCGGGATCACGTCGAGGACACTCGTGACGAGTTTAGCGGGCGATGAAAGCGGCGCTCCCCAGTAAGGGACATGGGCAATATTAGCGCGCGCCTTGCCGACTGCCGCAGGAAAGAGTCTCTGCTCAAACCAGACTTTGCTGATGTTGCTGCGCGATCCGCCTGTTTTAATGACGGTCACATCGGGCGGGAGATCGTCGGGATCGGCGTGACCGGGAACGATGAGCGTCAATTGAAGTTCACTGGCGGGCTGCAAGCGGCGCAAATGGTGAATCAACCGCCGAACGTACTGCCCGCTGCCGACATGCGGCTGATCCCAGAACCATCCATTGAAAGCAATGTGCATAGGCTATTCGGTTTCTTCCGTCAGAGGGGGCGCATCGACGCAATCGCCGCACAAGCCGTAGAACTCCAGCAGATGCCCAGTCAACTGAACATGCAGTCGGGTTTCGAGTTCCTGCTTGAGGGGAGTCAACCCACAATCCTCAAATTCAATCACTTTGCTGCACCGCGTACAGATGATGTGATGATGGTGTCCGTTCGGCATGAGGACATAGGTAGGCGTGACACTGCTGTCGATGTAGGTGGGGCGGACTAATGATAGGCGGGTGAACAGGTCGAGGGCGCGAAAGACGCTGGCACGCCCGATGGTCGCATCGGTTTCGTTGACGCGGTCAAGCAGTTCGGCGCTGGTCAAATGCCCGTCGGCAGATTCGATGACAGTAAGGACGGTGAGGCGGGCATGGGTGAGCTTATAGCCGCTGTCGCGCAGCCGCTGCGCGCGCTGGCTGAGGGTAGGCTGTGGCATAGAGGTGTACTCATGTTCATTAGGCTGACGAAACTGTCTTTATTATACGGCATAGCGGCAACAGTAGGGACAGGGCTTGCCCTGTCCGCGCCCAAATATAGCAAAACCGGACGCGCCGGGAGAAACCATCGATGCGTCGCATCGCGGTTCTCTCGCGTCCCTACAAGAAAAATGTCGATGGTTAGGAAGAATCACGCGGAACATCAATGCAAGTAAACGACATTTTAAGCGTACAATAAATAAGCTCATGTGTTTGTTTTTCCGGGACGATGCTGATGACCACGTTTGACCACCCCGGGGTGCTGCTGGCAAACCGCTACCAACTTCAACAGCAGATCGGCGCGGGCGCGATGGGGATGATTTTCCGCGCATATGACCGCTTGACGAGCGATACTGTCGCGTTGAAACGGGTCATTGTGGGCAGCAGTACCTATAACACCGAAGAACTTCGTTTTGCCTTACTGCGCGAGTTTCGCACGCTGGCAAGTTTGCGCCACCCACACATTATCAGTGTGTTGGATTACGGCTTTGATTCGCTGCGGCAGCCGTTCTACACCATGCCGATGATCGATCAGGCACTGGATGTGGTCTCTTTCGCCAGAGATGCCGATTTTGATGTCAAGCTGCGCGTGATTAGCCAACTGCTGCAAGCATTGGCGTATTTGCACCGGCGCGGGGTGCTGCACCGTGACCTTAAGCCGATGAATGTGCTGGTGGATGAAGAAGGTACGCTGCGGGTAGTCGATTTCGGGTTGGCGGTAATCACAGAAAGCTCGTCTAAAAGTCTCGATGATTTGACCGCCGGAACGCTGGCGTACATGGCTCCCGAACTATACAAGGGGGAACGGCTGAGTCCGCAAGCCGACCTGTACGCGGTTGGGGTAATCGCCTATGAAATTTTCGCGGGGCGGCATCCGTTTAATGTGCGGATGGTCGGCGCGCTGATCAACGATGTGATGCACAAAACGCCGGATTTGAGTTTGCTGCCTGACGCGATTCGCCCGCTGATGTATACGCTGCTGGCGAAAACGCGGGGCGAACGGATGGCGTTGGGCAGCGCGCTGATGGTACGGGAAGCCTTTTACCACGCATTTGGTCTGCCTGTGCCGCGCGAAACGCTGGCGGTGCGCGAAAGTTATCTACAGGCGGCGGCGTTTGTGGGGCGCGAAGAAGAAATGCGCCAATTGACCGTCGCGCTGAACGACGCGATGGAAGGCAAAGGATCGGCGTGGCTGATTGGCGGAGAAAGCGGGGTGGGTAAAAGCCGCGTGGTCAACGAGCTTCGCACGCTGGCGCTGGTCAACGGGGCATTAGTCGCGGAGACACAGAGCATCACCGAAACGTCCAGCCCGTTTCGTTTGTGGGCGAGTATTCTGCGCCGCCTGTGCTTATCGGTTGAACCATCGTTTTTCACCGATTTCGCCGTCGCGGTGATGCGCGCGGTTGTGCCAGACATTGATAAGCTGATCGGCGGAGGGATGGGCGAGCTTCCGCCTATTGTGCCGACTGCACCGACAAGTGAGGACGATAACGAACTGCCGTCGCGGCTGCTGTCGGTGATGACGGAGCTGTTTCGCCGCCAGCGGACGAACGGCGCACCGCAGCCCGTGGTGGTGATCTTTGAGGATTTACACTGGGCAAGCCGCGACAGCGTAACGCTGTTGAGCGCCATCTGTCGTGTGGTGGATGATCTGCCGGTGATGATAGTGGCGACGTATCGTGATGATGAAACGCCGGAACTCGCCGCGCGCATGACGACCATGCGCCATATGCGACTGCCGCGCCTGAGCAAACACGGAATCGCGGAGTTGAGCGAATCGATTCTTGGGGCGGCGGGGCGCGCGCCCAAGATGGTCGATATGCTGGAACGAGAAACGGAAGGCAACGCCTTTTTCCTTGTCGAAGTGATTCGCGCGCTTGCCGAAGAAGCGGGCGATATTTCCAATGTGGGAATAAGCGATCTGCCAGAGCGGGTATTCACGGGCGGCGTGCAGAAGATGGTTGAACGCCGGTTGAGCTTGATTCCGGCGCAGATGGGCGATTTGCTTCAGCTCGCAGCGGTGATTGGTCGGCAGATCGATCTACCGCTGCTGCGGGCAATTGAGCCAAACGCGGATGTGGACGCATGGGTAGCAGTGTGTTCGGAAGCGAACGTAATCGACATTTATGAAGGCGAATGGCGGTTCGCGCATGACAAACTGCGCGAAGGGGTGCTGGGGAGCATCGCGGCGGATAGGCGGGCGGAACTGCACGGGCGCGCGGCGGCGGCGCTGGAACGTTTGCGGGAGGTAGATGTGGATGAACGGGCGGCGCTCGATAACGCGGCGCTGCTGGCGTATCACTATCAGATAGCGGGCGACAAAGAGAAAGAACGTCATTATTTAGCGATGGCGTGTGATGAAGCGGGACGGCGCGGCGCGTATCGACAAGCGCGGATGTTTGGCGAACGAGCGATGGAATTGGCTAACGCCGCGGGAAGCGTATCGGTGCTGTGGCTGGAAAACTTGAACGCGGCGCTCGGTCGCGTGTACGCGGGGATAGGCGAATACGCCATCGCGCGCGGCTATTTTGACCGCCAGCTTACCCATGCCCGTGAACGCGATAATCTGGAAGGGATCGCGTCGGCGTTGGGCAGCATCGCGTCGATTGCGTGGCACATGGGTGGGTATCAAGAGTCATGGCAGTACGCTAATGACAGCGCGGCGCTGTTCCGCGCGCTGAACAACAGCGCGGGAGTCGCGTGGGCGGTGGATACGTTAAGCAGCGTGGCCCGCTGGATGGGGGATTATGATCTTTCGCGGCGCTATGCCGAAGAAGCGCTCGCTTTGCATATGCAAAATGGCAATCCCTATGGGGTGAGCGAAGCGCATCACAGTTTGGGCGTGGTGGCGCAAATGATGGGCGACAATGACCGGGCGAGCGCCCATTTTCATGAGAGTTTGCGGCTGATGCGCGAGATTGGCACGACACCGCGCAGTTTGCATCAACTGCTCAACAGTCTCGCGACGGTGGAGCGGACGAAAGGCAACTATGCCGAAGCCCGCCGCTACTACGAAGAAAGTTTGACGATTGCGCGCGAGAACGATAATCAGCGTATGGAAGCAAATATACAGGCGAATTTGGGCAAGATCGCGCTGTTCGAGCATCAATATGCGGAAGCCCGCCGCCGGGTTGAAGCAAGTCTCGCCATCGCGCAAGCGATCCACTACAAGCGAACGGTGGTATTTGGGAACGAATTATCCGGCACGTTGGCGCTGGAACTGGGGATGATCGATGACGCGGAACGCCATTATCAAGAGGCGCTGACGATTGCGCTGGAGATTGGCGAACGCCATGTAATCGCCATGTTGATCAAGTGTTTGGGCGATGCCGCCGCCGCGCGCGGCGATTTGAGCGCCGCGTGGGGGAAATATCGTGATGCCTTGGGGATGCTGAACGAAATCAAAGTGAAACCGCTGGTGTACATGGTGCTGATCGCCATGGCGCGGACGCTGGTTTTGAGTGGAGACGCGCAAAAAATCGCGCTGGCGGATGGAATTGAGCGGTTGATTTTATCGCTGCCCAATTTGAACGCGGAAATACAGTCAGCGGCGGCTCAACTGCGCGAAGATATGGATATGCGCGGCGGCGTGAGCGCGGCGGTGGAATTGGAAAGCGGAGACGCGGGCGTAAACGGATTGATCGCGGATATTCTGGCGGGGCGGGTGGGGGGTTGACGGTCACCCATGCGTGACGAGTAAGGGCGGCTCACGAGCCGCCCCTACGTGTATGCGTGCTAGGGAGTGCGGATTACGAACCGCGTGGGAGCGGCGCTTCGCGGTTAACGTAATAGATGGGAGTGCGACACGCGACCTGTCCGACAGCAATCGCTTCGACGCGGAAGCCAAAATTGAAGCCGGGTCCGGTTTCGCGCACGCTGAGATTGATGGTGGCGTTGAGGGTATCGCCGCTGCTGCCGCCGTATGCGACCACTTCGCCATTTTCTTCGTCATAATTAAAGACGATGACACTGTACGACTGCGCGCCGGGAGCAGCATCCCAATAGAAGGTATTGAAACCATTCGCTAAGCCATCCAGCGGCGATGTGGCGCGGAAATTTCGGCAGTCAACAGTCGTGGTTACAGGCACCGGCTGACCGCGACGGATGGCGCGGCGAATCTGCTGGCGGGTGGGGGTAATGGTGACGAAACCGGGCATCGGCGTGGGGGGGATGATGGTTGGTGTGGGGGTGGGCGCGCAAGGGATAAGCAAGGTATTGCCGGGACGAATGACATGATCGAGCGGGATGTTGTTGGCGCTCAACACCATGTCAATGGTCGTGCCTACGCGCGCGGCGATGCCGAACAAACTATCGCCGGGCTGCACGGTGTACACCACCCCTTCACCGCACACGATTGGCGTTTCCTGCGCGAAGGCAAACATGCTTACCATGCTGATGCACAGGGTTAGAATCAGCACAACTGCTGCCAAATGTGCGCGAGTCGAGCGTGTTGTCATTACAACGAACCTCTTTCTTCATCAAGATGCAGTTGGTTGCAACTATAGTGCGTTTTAATGGGCTTGTGCAACTTTCAGGGCATAGACGTAGGGCAAACGTATCTCATGGTTTTGCGCCCGGTAAAATCCAACAAAACGGACACGCAGAAAGACTTGTTCGTAGTCGTTTTTAACCTCACCCCGCACGAACTTCGTTCGAGCTGTCCCTCAATCCTCTAGCTTGAGGGGGCGATACTAAACCGAATGGTTGCGTAGGGACAACGCAAGCGTTGTCCGGTTTTGCTGTATTTCGGGTGCGGACAGGGCAAGCATTGATGACGGAGTCATGGGCTGTGGATGCGATGTATTTGGAAGGGATGTTGTCGATTAGCGCGGCGATGGACGCGAACAGCCGCCCAATCTACGCGCTGATGGTGCTGGAAAAAACGCGCGAATACCCGATTCTCAAACTGATCAAGCGGGCGCAGGCGGCGGGGATTCCCGTCGAGCAGGTGAGCGAAAGTGACATCGACGCGCTGGCGAATGGGAACACACACGGCGGGGTGATCGCGCGGGTGGGGGAGCGGCATTATGTCGCGCTCGATGCGCTGGCGGCAGGTGATCCCGCGCCGCTGGTTGTGATGCTGGATGGAGTCGAAGACCCGTTCAACTTCGGGCAGTCGATTCGCGCGTTTTATGCGGCGGGCGCGGCGGGGTTGATCGTGCGTCCGCGCACATGGCACACGGCGGCGGGTGTGGTCGCGCGGGCATCGGCGGGAGCAAGCGAACTGATGCCAACAGCACTGGCGGAAACCGTCGAAGCGGCGGCGGAGCATTTTCGCGGGCGCGGACTGCGAATCGCGGTGGCGGACAAAACGCGCGCGGTGTCGATTTACGACGCGGATTTGCGCGGCGGTCTGCTGCTGGTGATCGGCGGGGAACGACGCGGCGTGACACGGTCATTTGCCGACAGCGCCGACTTGCGCTTGGCGATTCCGTATGGGCGGGCATGGGATCAATCGCTGGGGACGACGGCGGCAAGCGCGATCCTAGCATTCGAGATCATGCGGCAGCGAAAAGGTTAACCTCGTCCCCCAACCCGCTCTCCATGGGGAGTTGTCGCGCGACGGGGAGAATAAAGATCACGTCGGGGGCGGGGAAAACAAAAAGGGAAGCAAGTGTGTCTGCTTCCCTTGAGTGTCGGAGCGGCGGGATTTGAACCCACGACCTCGGCGGCCCGATCGCCGCGCGCTACCATGCTGCGCCACGCTCCGTAATGTGGGATTAGTATACGTGAAAACGGAGCGCGCTTGCAAGAGTGAGATTGTTCGTTACGCCAGCGCGAAGGACTTCGGCAGATAGTTGAGTTCGCGTGCTTTTGCTTCCAATTCTTCACGGAAATTTGGGTGCGCGATGTTGATGAGCGCGCGCGCCCGTTCGCGGATCGTTTTGCCGTGCAGCGAAGCGATGCCGTATTCCGTCACCACATAATGCACATCGTTGCGGCTGGTGGTGATGCCCGCGCCCGGCTTGAGTTCCCACACAATGCGGCTGACGGTATCGTTCTTGGCGGTGGCAGGGAGCGCGATGATCGGCTTGCCGCCTTTTGAGCGTGCCGCGCCGCGAATGAAATCGACCTGCCCGCCCACGCCGCTGTAAAAGCGATGCCCGATGCTGTCGGCGCACACCTGCCCGGTGAGATCGACTTCCAAGGCGGAATTGATCGCCACCATTTTGTCGTTGCGGGCGATGCGGAATGGATCGTTGACGTATTCTGTCGGGTGCAGTTCGACAATCGGGTTGTCATGGATGAAGCGATAGAGGCGGTTGGTGCCAAGCACAAAGCCCGCGATCATCTTGCCGGGATGAAGTGTTTTGGCGGCATTGGTGATTACACCGGCTTCGACCAGATCGATCACGCCGTCGCTAAAGAGTTCGGTATGGATGCCTAAGTCACGGCGATCCCCCAGATAGCGCAGCACCGCGTCGGGAATGCCGCCGATGCCCGTTTGCAGCGTGCTTTCATCTTCGATCAAGCTGGCAACGTTGCGGGCGATCATGTCCTGCTGCGGGGTCGCGCCGTGTTTGCTCACTTCCGGCAGCGGGAGATCGACTTCAACGGCGTAGTGGATGCGGCTGATGTGGATAAAACTGTCCCCCAATGTGCGCGGCATCTGCGGGTTGATCAAGGCGATGACGGTGCGCGCGGATTCTGCGGCGGCTTTGGTCACACCAACTTCGACTCCGAACGAACAAAATCCGTGCGCGTCGGGCGGGGAAACGTGAATGAACGCCACGTCGAGCGGGAGAGTCGTTTCGTATAAACTGGGGATTTCCGAAAGGAAACACGGCGTAAAATCGGCGCGCCCGGCATTGACGGCGGCGCGCACATCTTCCGAAATGAACAGGGTATTGACGCGCAAATGCCCTTCGAGCGTGGGATCATCGAAGCCGCAGCAGTTGAGCGTAAGCACCTGTACGATTTCAACATCATGAAGCAGCGACGCGCGCTTGACCAGCGCATCGACGAGCGCGAATGGGACGGAACTGTTGCCCGTCAAAAAAATACGCTGCCCCGACTCGACGACGCGAACGGCTTCTTCGGCGGAACAGTGGATAGGCTTCTGCATGGGATTCTCCTCATCGTGCTACTTCAGTTGTACTGGCTATTTGCCTTGAGGGTGAGTGAAAAATAGCACAATCCCATCAGCAGATTGTCATGGAGGGTGAAAAGCAGTCTCACCCCGACGAAACAAGTTCAGCAGCATTGGGGAGAGAGGCAAAACATGGCGCAGTGAGGGGAGAAAGATACAGCGGGGCAGATAAAAAACACGGCGGGGGTTTGACCCCGCTGTGCTATTGAATTATTCCCTGTGCCTCTACCCGTCCCCCTCTGCCACCAGCTCGAAGCGCATGTTCTCCACGCGATTTCCCTCAAACGTCACTTTCTTGATGAAGAATCGCAGACCGCGCGCCCGCATCCGCAGCAGATACGCCCCCATCCGTGACCGTGCCTGCATCTCCGCGCGCGGATATTTCTCATCCGGGATCATCTCGCCAAACACGCGCTTGAGTTCGCCCTCAACAATCCCTTTCCATGCCCAGTGATACAAAATCGACTTCGCAAGATACCGGCGGTGCGCCCTCCCATCGCGCATCGTTGTGATGATCACCGCAAGCGCCCGCTCGATGCTCAACTCGAACGTCGCCAAACTGCTCAAATACACCGTCGAATTTATCAGCGCGGGGATTAATTCAGGATCGCTGATCCCTTCTCCCTCATAGCGCAAATCCACCAGCGCCACCCGCCGACCATCCAGCAGCCGCTGTTCGATCTCCGCTGCTGTCGCCGCTGGATCGCCGCGGTGGATGATCAGCATCACGTCGCAGTCTTCGGGATCGTCGCTCCACGTCAAATTCGGCACCACCAGATCAATCGGTTCGCTCGCATACACGCGCACGGGCATTCCACCGCTTAAATAACGCGCCGCCACCAACGGATCATCGATCCCCGCTGGCACTTCCGCCCGCGCAATCTTTCCCAAAATGGGAATCAGGTCAACGCCTGTAGATGTAGTCATTGGTGTCATGGTGGTTGTGAATCTCCCCGCATACACATCGTAGGGGCGGCATACATGCCGCCAGCCACAATCGGGCGCGATGTATCGCGCCCCTACAACCAATCATCGCGTGTTTTATTCCCCCTCTCCCCACGGAGAGGGGGTTAGGGGGTGAGGTTAATCTTTAATTCCCCACCGGCGCTAGTCTCCGGCAGCAGTTTCCCAATTCTCACGGGGAGTCGTGCTGCCATCTAGCGGGATCACATCGTTGTTTATGTACTCGATCACCAGCTCGTGGAAGTGATGCACGCCGTTTTCATGCCGCGCCGAATACCGCCCGCGATTGTAGCTCCGCGATTTCAGCCCGCGCTGCACATATTCGCAAATTTCGATGTCTTCGTACTGCACATCGTCGGCAAAGCGCACCATGCTTTCCATCGTCGCCGCGTCATGTTCGTCTTGGAAGTACCATTCAAACGTCAGCAGCGTCTTTTCATGATTGATCGGCTTGACGAAGTTCACCGACAGGTTGTCAGGATACTGATCGATCATGAAATTCGGGAACACGACATGATATTTGATGTGGTCTTCCGGCTGTGGATTGGTGTAGCGTCGATTAGCAGGGTTGCCCTTGCCTACAGGCTTCACCTTCACGCGCTGCGTGCTGTGGAAGCGCCATGTATCCACATAGTAATCGTCGAGATTCATCTCGCGGTTCAAAGCCGGATGCGCCATCGGCACATGATAGCCTTCCGCGTAATTGTCGATATAGACTTTCCAATTGCAGTCGATCAAGTATTCACTGCGCTCAACCAACTTCCATTGGTTCAAGTCGATTCCGCTGGTCGCGCTAAACGTATTTCCCCACACCTCGCCAAGCGGCGCAGCATCAGCATCAAGGTTGACGAACACATACGGACCCCATGTATCCACGCGAACAGGCTTCAGCCCAAAATTGGCGGGATCAAAGTTCTCCGTCCCCTCAAAACCGGGAATACGCAGTAAACACCCATCAAGATCAAATGTCCATCCGTGATACAAACATTGGAGAGACTTGCGATTGCCTTTGCCGCGCGCCACAATTCCGGCACGATGCGGGCAAACATTGAAGTACGCGCGTAGAGTGCCGCCGCCGTCGCGCAGAACCACGATAGGTTCTCCGGCGACTTCGACAGCCACGAAATCTCCCGGCTTGGCAACCTCATCTAGGCGCGCCGCGAACTGCCATGTCCGCGCGAAGATGCGTTCCATTTCGAGATCGTAGACTTGCGGATCAAGATACCAACTTGCGTCGAGCGTTTCCGCCCGCGCGACCACAGGATCAATCGGTTGGTTTGTCCACACCTTTTTCATAATGGCGAATTTTGGGTACTCCTCTCATTCGGGTACATCAACGTGCTTACGAAAAGCCCCCTATGCAAGCAAAATGGGCAGGGGGAATCTTCCCCCATGCCCACCTCACTAAGTATACCTCAACTTAGTAGGGACGCGCAACGGCGCGTCCGTTAATTCTCGCGCGGGTTGTCGCCAATACGGCATGAATTCATCGGGCATTTGCTGGAATTGCCCACAATATTGGGGGTATCTTGCATTCCGAAATCAAATTTGTAATAGCGTTTATCCCCCATCGTCGGCTATGATGTGAAAACACGTTTTATTTGCATACAAACCAATTGGGCAGTGATGTTTTTGATGCAAAACTGCTAAACCTTAAGGACACGCAATGGCGTATACCTATAAACAGTTGATCAATGGCGAATGGGTGGATGCCGGAAACGGCGGCACATGGGACTTGATCAATCCGGCAACGGAAGAAGTAATCAGCATCATGCCGTTTGGAAACGGCGGCGATGCCCGCTCGGCGATTGACGCGGCGGCGGCAGCCTTCCCCGCATGGTCGAAAAAGACCGCCTACGAACGGGCTGAAGTCCTGCACCGCGCGGCGGCGTGGATTCGCCAGCGCATCGACGAATTGGGTGCCATCACCAGCGAAGAATGTGGCAAGCCGCTGCGCGAAAGCACCGCCGAATGGAACACCGGCGCGAACCTGTATGAATGGTACGCCGAAGACATCAAACGCACCTACGGACGCACCATCCCCGCCCGCAAAGCGGATCGCCGTATCATGGTGGTCAATCATCCCGTTGGTGTCGTCGGCACAATCAGCGCGTGGAATTTTCCGGTCTATAACATCGCCCGTTCATGGGCGGCGGCGCTCGCGGCGGGATGCACCGTCGTTGGCAGACCGAGCGAATACACCCCGCGATCCGCTATGCTCTTGGCGACTGCGCTGGTCGAAGCGGGGATTCCGCGTGGGGTGATCAACGTCATCAACGGTGATGCCGCCGAAATGGGGCAGGTTATGCTCGATGATCCACGTCTGCGTCACATCAGTTTCACGGGCAGTACGCGCGTCGGCAAGCTGCTCATGGATGGCGCTTCACGCACCGTCACCCGCTTGTCGCTCGAACTGGGGGGCAACGCGCCCGTCATCATCTGCCCCGATGTCGATGTGCCCGCCGTCGCGCAGCAGGCAGTCGCATTCAAAATTCGCAACGCGGGGCAGGTGTGTATCGCGCCGCAGCGATTTTTCGTCCATGACAGCATCGTCGAAGAATTTCTCGATCATGTCACCCGCATCACCCGCGATCTCAAGATCGGTTCCGGCTTGCAGCCCACTACCGACATTGGACCGCTCATCAACGCTAACCAGCGCACCCGCGTCGAACGCATCGTCAGCGAATCGGTTGCGAAAGGCGCGCAGGTGCTTGTCGGCGGCGCGCGCCCAGACTCGCACCCGCGCGGTTATTTCTACCAGCCGACGGTCATCACCAACATTTCGCCGTCTATGCCCATCTACGGCGAAGAAATCTTTGGACCCATCATGCCTGTGATGCGGTTCAACAGCCTTGACGAAGTGATCGCGGAAGCCAACGATACCGAATACGGCTTGGTGGCTTACGCGCAAACGAATGATTATCGGACAACGGTTCGTCTGTACGAAGAATTGGAGTACGGCATGATTGCTATCAACGATTGGCTTCCATCCACGCCCGAAGCGCCTTTTGGCGGCATGAAGATCAGCGGCGTTGGTCGTGTTTGTGGGCATGAAGGTCTTGAAGAATTTCTCGAACCCAAGACCGTATATTTAGGAGGAATAAACCCATGATACCCGTTCATTCAACACACGCCCTGCCCGGCGAAGCAGGAAACATTCCAAAGAGCGCCCGGCATGTGCATCCACCAAATCCAAAACACGAGCAAGCCAAACTTGCCCATGTACACATTCACATCACCAATACTCGCCCCGAACACGTGCGCCCGCTTGCACAGCTCCAGCAGATCGTGTTCCCCGAACTTGCGCCGGAAGAACGTTTCACCGCGCAAAAATATCTCAAGCACATTGAACTTTTCCCCGAAGGACAGTTTGTCGCCATCGCCCAATATGAAGGCAAAGACATCGTCATTGGCGCAACATCCACTTTCCGCACCAACTTTGACTTCGACCACATCCAGCACACCTATCTCGAAGCCATCGCGCATGGCTGGTTAACCAACCATGAACCTGACGGCGAATGGCTCTATGGCGTAGATGTAAGCGTTCACCCCGACTATCGCGGCTTACGCATTGGTCGCCGCCTCTACGATGCCCGCCGCGCGCTCGTCCGCAAGCTCAACTTGCGCGGCGAAATCGCAGGCGCGCTCATCCCCGGTTATGTCCATCACACCCATCTCACCGTCGCGCAGTATGCGCTCAAAGTGTGGCAGGATACCATCCACGACCCCACGCTTTCCGTGCAAATCCGCAACGGTTTCGTGCCAAAAGGCATCCTGTACGACCACATCAACGATCCGCGCAGCGATCATGCCGCCGTGTTGATCGTGCGCGAAAATCCCCATTATGTTCCGTCTCAAACCTCTGAGGAGACACAGCCATACGCCATTCAGGCGCTTTCCGCTGCCGACACGGTCACTACCTCTGTCGTAAGTGACAAAACGTCTACAGCAGCGGCGAACGCCCCGCATCACGCGAAGGCTGCCGCGAAGAATGCACACTCGACCCATGAAATCGTGCGTGACCACGCGCGCGGCGATGCCGCCGCCGTAGGGTGACGACCCGAACCGAGTCAACATCGACACCGCATTCTAAAACGTGTGCCGTATGAGTTCGCTCAGGCACGCCGCACGTCTCGTAAGGGGGGGAACATCCCCCCGTTTTTATTCCCCTTCATCCCCACAAATCCGAATTTTCTGTGAAACCTGTGCCCTTATGTTTTGCCGATGTTAAATTTCATGTATACTTGACACATATTTCTGCCGCTTCTCATCGTGTGTAATTATAGGTTAATCGATGCCCTCGTCGCTTACTCCTCCCATAACCGCCGCCGACCTCATGCGTATCCTTAATGAAACGCTTCACGAAGTCCTCACCGGCGATGCAGCGACTCCTCATGGAGCACCCGCCGATTCGCCCGAATCAGCCGATCAACCCCGCAAAACCGATACCGCGCAGATTCACGCCGCCGTCAAATCATCGCCCGTGCCCGAAAAACTCACGCGTCGCGAATTCGATCTGCTCGACGATTGATTGTTAACCGCGCATACCCACCAACTCCACTTCACACACTTCTTACACAATGGGCGCAAATCCCTAATGATTTCGCTCTAGCTTAAGCTACAGTGGTGGATGCACAAACGACGGAGTGAGTGAAATATGCGTTTTCGACTTCAACTTGGACGAATTGCCCCACGCGCACTGCTCGTGCGCCGCCCCTTCATGCGGCGTAGATTGTTTCGCCGCACCCTGTTTTTTCCGCGCGGATTAGCTGCCCTGCTCATTGTCCCCCTTCTCATCCTCGCTGTCGCTGCCATCTGCCGCTTTACCGCCCGCGCCGCCCCCGCCGATCAACTGTTTGATGTCCGTCAACCCGATTACGTCGATCTCGCCTACGCCGACCTCAGCGATGCCAATCGCCTCGATCTCTATCTGCCCGACAATGCCACCCCGCCCTATCCGCTCATCATTTGGGTACACGGCGGCGCATGGCAGGTCGGTGACAAAAGCCGCGCTCCAGCAGCCATCCTCACCGCGCGCGGTTACGCCGTCGCCAGCATTAACTACCGCCTCAGCGGCGAAGCATCCTTCCCCGCCCAAATTCATGACGTGAAAGCCGCCGTCCGCTGGCTTCGCGCCAATGCCGAAACTTATCAGTTGGATGTGGAAAATATCGGCGCGTGGGGCGCGTCAGCAGGCGGACATCTCGTTTCCTTGCTTGGCACATCCGGCGGCGTGGAAGCACTCGAAGATTTGAGCATGGGCAACGCTGAGTTTTCAAGCGAAGTGCAGGCGGTTGTCAACTGGTACGGGGCGAGTATCCTCTATCGCGGCGATTTCGCGCGCGGCGATCTCCCCCTCCGCGAGATTCCATCCGATCTGCGTCAAGCCCTCAACGCTTTTCTCGGCTGTGATCTCACCCTTCCAGTCGATACGCCCGAAGGCAGCGCCTGTCAAACCGTCGGAGAAACCGCCAGCCCAATCATCTACATTGACGAAAACGATCCGCCATTTTTGATCCAGCATGGCACGGATGATCCCATCTCCGCTGTGGAGCAAAGTGAAATCTTCTACGTCGCGCTTAGCGACGCGGGGGTTGACGTAACGCTTAACCTCTTTGAAGGCGCGGGGCATGGTGGGCGTGAATTTCTCAACCGTGACAATCTTCGCATCATCGCAGACTTCTTCCGCGACAACTTGCGCTAAATCCTGCTCTCAGCGGCGCAAAGTAACACACCGTCTCCGTAGGGGTGGCTCGTGAGCCGCCCGCCACCAATGGGCGCGCGAAACTTGTTCCGATTCGATGCGCCCTTACGAAAAAAACGCCGTTTGTCGGGGCGACCCGTTGGGTCGCCCGCCGCCACTTCGTTTCGTAGGGGGAAACGGTTACACCGTCGCCTTCACCGCCTCAAGCGCCCGTGTCATCTGCTCAATGTGATCGCGCATATGCCCTTCGCCCGCCAGCAGCGTCGCTCCCAAGCCGATGAATGTCGTCGCACGCGCGGCGGCATCGGCGGGCAGGGCTTCGACTTGCGCGGCAGTTGCCATCAATTCTTCCCGCAGCGCGTCGAGCAGCGCCGCCCCAGTGCGATACTTCGCCAGCGTCGGCGTAAGATGCGCCGGATTGTTGTCGAGCCATTCCACCCCAATTCCCGCGCTTACAGCATTCCACACATCAACTTGGTGAATGCGCTCCGTCCAAATCAAATGCGCCAGATTTTCGTTCACGCTCCATTCGTCCGCGCCGGGTCGCCGCGCCAGCAGTTCTTCCGGCACACCCGCAGTCAATGCGGCGATTTCTTCCATCAACCTGCTGTTCACATCGCGCAGATGCGCCGCCAGTCCCGCCGGAGTAGGGGGAACAGCAGGCGGCTGCCGCTTGGTAAGCTGCATCGGCTTTTCATACCGCACGCCAGCGCGATAGTACGCCACATCGACCATATCCCCGCCGACTTTACCTTTCAGCGCCGCGCCAATCGACGCGAAATCGTTCACAGGCGTTCCCGCAATCGACACCACCACGTCGCCGCGTTCCAATCCCGCCGCGCGTGCCCCGCTGTTTTCAACCGTTCCCACAATCCACACGCCGTTCACGTCATCAGGCAGGTGAACTTCCGCGCGGCGCGCAGGCGTGACTTCATCCAGAAAAATTCCGAGCATCGGACGGCGCATGAAGCGCAAATCCGTCCCGTTTTCCACCAAATGTTTCAACGCCTCTAGCACGCCTTCCCATCCGCGCCGGTGATTCGCTTCTTCTTGCTTGCCGCGTTCGCTGTCGGAATGTCCGTTGTGCGTTATCGTCACGTAAGTGCCGCCGTCCACAGCCGTCAGGGAATATTCAACTTGTGTTTCCCGTTCTTCACCATCGCCGCGCCACGTCATCGCCACGCGGGTATTCGGCTCTAGCGCGGTGAATGTTCCTGTCACGCGGTAGCCCAAATTCCAGCCGAGATAATACGCGCCCCCCACGCGCGCCTGAAACTGCAAAAATGCTTCGTCGCTGAACCACTGCTGAATCAGCGCGGGGCGCACCAACGCCGCGTACACATCCGCCGCCGGGGCATGAATCGTGATGCTGTCCGTGATCATGGCTGGTGAAACTCCTTCATATGCACGTAAACCTCATCGTCCATCATATGCGCTTTCGATTCAAAAGACATTATGCAAATAACACGATAAATCGCTTAAACCAAATAGACCTTCAATGTGTATAGCCATCTCATTATGCATACCGTTCTATATGGCTTTCCCCCCCTCGCTGTCTACCGATTCGATAACCTCACCCCGTCGAAATCGCTATAATTGCATTGATCCGCAAACCTTCATCCCACAATCGAAATGAGCGCGCCTGATGACTTCCGTATTCATCTCCTATTCCACCACCGATGCTGAAACCGGGCAGAAGCTCTATAACGCGCTGCTCGAACAAAAACGTGATGTGTGGATGGACTGGAAAAGCATCGCCCTCACCGCCGATTGGTGGAACGAGATCAAAGACGGGATCGAAACGTCGGATAACTTCGTCTTTCTTATCAGCCCCAATTCGATTGCATCCCCCATTTGCCATCTTGAAATTCAATACGCGCATTCCCTCAACAAGCGCATGATCCCCGTGCTGATCACGCCGATAGATGAGCGCGCAGCATTCGCTGATCTCCTCACCCGCGATTTGAACGAACTTCAACGCGCCTTGCTCGGCAAACAGGACTTGATCGACCTTGCGCGCGACAACTGGAAACTGCTCTCGTCCATCCAGTGGATCAACCTCGCCCGTGACGGTTTCGACGCGGGCTTGCACCAGTTGAGCGAAGCCGTCGATACTGATCTCGACTACATCCAAGAACACACGCGCCTGCTTTTACGCGCCAAAGATTGGTCACGGCGCGGCAAAACACCGAGCTTGCTCCTGCGCGGCGACGACCTGATCGCTGCCGAAACTTGGCTGATCACCTCTGAAACGATGAAACCGCCCGCCACTGGCGAGCATCGGGAGTTCATCACTGAAAGCCACCGTGTCGAGAGTGAAGAAAAACAGCGTACCGAGCGGATGCGTCGGCTCATCCGTCGATTCCGTGTCGCATCCGTAGGTTTAGGAGTATTGTTTACCGTTACTTTAGTAACTATCGTGATTGGGACAATTCGCTTGACGGAGATCAGCCAACAGCTTGCAGTGCGCGAAGCAGGTGTCGCATCACTGCGAATTGCGACGTTGGCGAACGAAGAATTGAGCGCGGGAGATGTTGAAACGGCGGCATTATTGGGTGTGCGCGCGCTCAGCACAGGATTCACCGCGCAAGCCGATGAAGTCTTACAGCGCGCCGCGGATCAGCTTTCGACGCGCTTGATTGCGAATGGTTGGTCAGTATCCTATAGCCCCGATGGCAGCCGCATCGTCAGCTTAGTAGGGCAAACCGCATATATTTGGGATACAGAAACCGGAGACATTATCCACACCCTTGAAGGGCATACAGGCACGTTATACAGCGCGATCTACAGCCCCGATGGTCGAACGATCTTTACCTCATCGAGTGACGGCACAGCGCGTCGCTGGGATGCCAACACTGGGCAGTTTATCGGGGAAGTCAGTTCTGGTTCTATTGCCAACCCCGCAGCTAATCGCGCGGTTTACAGCCCGGATGGGCGTTATCTTGCCACAATTCTTGACGAAATCCGCCTCCTAGACGCGACCACAGGCTTCCGGGTATCCACGCTGCCATTTACGCTTCCACAAGAATTACGCGGGCAGCGAATCGGTTTTAGCCCTGACAGTCGATTTATCGCCTTCGGCATCAATGCTGCCGATGTCGTCATCTGGGATACGCAAAGCGAATCGGTAACGCAAACAATTTCCGGTCACTCACAGCCCATCTTAAGTGCCCGTTTCAGCCCCGACGGTACTCGCTTACTCACGACCTCTTACGATGACACCGCCCGCATCTGGAACTTAGAAGCGAACCGTGTCGAATATCAACTCATCGGGCATACCGATAATGTCATCGATGCGGCTTGGTGCGCGGATGGTACGCGCATTGTGACCCTTTCGCACGATTTAACGGCACGGCTATGGGATGCCTCCACCGGACAACAGATTCGTACTTTGGCGGCGCTGCGTACCGTAATTGGCGCTTCTTTGGGAAATGTCGAATGCAGCCCAACGGGTGATGAAGCGGCAGTATCCGCCTATTTCGATGTAAAGATTGTCAATGTGCGCGATTCGTCGGCGCGACGATTTGTTTCACCCGGCGAGTCTATCGTGTCCGCGCAGATCAGCCCGGATGGTCGCTACTTGCTTACAGCGGCGCAGCCGGGAAGTGTTCGCCTATGGGACATCGAAACTGCTGCTGTGCGCCAAACCTTTTCAACCCGCTCAGGATACGATAATGCCCTATTCAGCCCGGACGGCGAAACTATTCTCACAGTAGGAATGTGGAATCAGCCCGGCGTAGAAATATGGAGTGCCGAAACAGGCGAAATTAGGCATTCGTTTGAAGCGCGCACGGGCATTTTCAGCCCGAATGGGCAGGTGATTGCGCTCACTGTGCCTCAGGCAAATGCCGCATATTTTAATGCTGGAACTACTGAGCTGCGTCATGCCATCAGCGGCGAGCTCATTACCACACTGCGTAATGACATGTTCCCGTCAATGCAGTTTAGCCCGGATGGTACACGTCTCTTTACCGTCACAGGTTCAGCAAATGCCGGAACGAGTCGAGGGTACTTAATCGATACCCAGTCAGGTCAGGTCATTCGCACGTTCGATAATTTGGGCTTTGGCGTAAACACTTTCGCATTTAGCCCTGATGGTCGCCTGATCGCCGCTGGTGCGGATGATCGCAACATACGCTTATGGAATGTCGAAACAGGCGAACTACAATCCACGTTGTTTGGTCATACTGCCGATGTCACCAGCGTCGATTTCAGCCCAGATGGTCGTTTTCTAGTATCCGGTTCAGCCGATAATACGGTACGCATCTGGGATTTATCGTCAATGCTCACGATTCGCATTCTCGATTTACACACAAACACTGTGAATGCCGTGCGTTACAGTCCCGATGGTCGCTACATTGTCACCGCCTCCAGCGATGGTACGGCACGCATTTGGGATGCAGAGTATATGAACCTCATCCAGTATGTTTGTTCTCGACTAAGCGAAGACTTGAATGGCACACAGCGATATTTGTATGGGCTGGATGACTCACCCACCTGCCCACAGTTCACACAAAACACAGGGACATAACGCCCCCTTGATCCCATCTCCCTCAGATCCCGTCTGCTTACGGCGGGTTTGCTCCCCTCTCCGCCAGTGGAGAGGGGGCGGGGCTGAGGGCAATCCCATGACACATTTCCCGTCAACATGTGTCCGCCAAAACCCCGTTTTCGACCCAATTCTCCGTAATCTCAATACTTCACATCCTCGCGTTCCCTCACACAATTGTCAAAGAATAAATTTCTGCCCACCGAACCCCAATTCCATTCCAAAAACGGTCACATGTGGACACATCTCCTCGTAACCAGAATTGAGATGTGTCATAGCTTTCCCTTAACACCCGTCATCCCTTGATGCACTTATATGTCATCAGCGGTATGATTGTCCCCGTGTTTTTCGACCAACGAGAAGGATACGCTGACACATGGCGAACTTTGATTTGATGCGCCGCCTCACCGTCGATGAGGGCGGCAAGATTATCATGCTGGTGATGGATGGCTTGGGTGGGCTGCCGCGTACACAGGGCGGCTTGACCGAACTCGAAACCGCCCACACCCCTAACATGGACAAACTCGCGGCGGAGGGCAGCGTCGGCTTGAGCATCCCCGTCGCGCGCGGCGTTGCCCCCGGTTCAGGTCCCGCGCACTTGGGCTTATTCGGCTACGATCCGCTGATCTACGACATCGGGCGCGGCGTGCTCGAAGGCATCGGCATCGGCTTGGAAGTCCGCGAAGGCGATGTTGCCGTACGCGGCAACTTCTGCACCGTCGATAGCGAAGGCAAAATCACTGACCGCCGCGCCGGACGCATCGACACTGAAGAAGGGGCGAAGCGTGTCGCCCTGCTCCAGAACATCCCCCTTGATGACGGCGTGACCGCCGAAGTTCGCATCGCGGAAGGCTACCGTTTCGCCGTCGTGCTGCGCGGCGCGGGACTCAGCCCCGACATCGAAGATACCGACCCGCAGATCACGGGCGTTCCCCCGCTTCCCGCCAAAGCCTCCACCCCCGCCGCCGAACGCACCGCCAAACTCGTCAACCAGTGGATCGCGGGCGCGGCGCAGCGACTCAAGGGGCAAGAACCCGCCAACATGGTCACGCTGCGCGGCTTCGCCACCGATCCCAAACTGCCCAAGTACAGCGACGTGTACAAGCTCAAAGCTGCCTGTGTCGCCGTCTACCCGATGTACAAAGGCGTGGCGCGGCTCGTCGGCATGGACATCATCGACACCGACCACGAAGATACTCCCGCCGATCAATTTAATCGTGTTGCCCGCATCTGGGATCAATACGACTTCTTCTTCGTCCACATCAAGCCCACCGACAGCCGCGGCGAAGATGGCAACTTCGATGCCAAAGTCAAAGTCATCGAACAGGTCGATGCGGCGATTCCTATTCTCACCGCGCTCAACCCCGCCGTACTCATCGTCACCGGCGATCATTCCACCCCCGCGACCTATCGCGCCCATAGCTGGCATCCTGTCCCAACGCTGCTCTACGCTCCCGGCACGCACATGACAGACCGCGCCCAAAGCTACGGCGAACGCGAATGTATGGGTGGGGCGCTCGGTCAGTTCCCCGCCGCCGATCTCATGCCGATGGCGCTCGCCCACGCCAAACGCCTCATCAAATACGGCGCATAACCATATCGGTAGGGGCGCAATCTATTGCGCCCGCCGTAACCACCATCGTCCGTAGGGGCGCGTCGCGACGCGCCCGCTGTCCCCCCGCCATACCCCCATCGCCCAATCACGAAAGACCTGTCCACATCGCCGCATCTAAATAGGGTGTTTTATTGTCAGTACATCACAAATTCAGGTGACACCCATGACGAACTACGAAGCCTTGGACAAAATTAACCGGATTGCGAACGAACGGTTCAATCTCTACCGGCAGGCGAGCAGCAGCCATTTAACCCCCATCCAGCTTCAACGACTGCATGAAATCGAAAATCAGCTCACCGTTCTGTGGGACGAACACCGCCGCGAAGTCGCCGCCCAGTATTGGGGCAGCCGTCCCCGCAGTGAACGTCGCTTCGATTTCCGTGATGATCGCGCCTTCCAATCCGAACGTCCCGAACGCAGCACACGCCTTGAAGATGGCAGACGCATCACCGATGTTCGTCTCCCCATCGATTCGGATGCCGATTTCGCCGCGCTCGATGCCGACATCGAAGCCGCTGACGAAGACACCCTGATCGCTTAACCACGCGACTCACACTTCAAAGGGCGGGGGGTGCCCGCCCTTTTTCCTTACAGGATTTTCCATGACAGGTTTATGTATTGGTCACGTCCACCTCAAAGTCCGCAATCTCGACATATCAACTGCCTTTTACACCCGCGCCTTTGATCTCAAACTCACCGAACGAGTCGCCAACTACGCCTTTTTGACTGGTACACACATGCACCACGAAATCGCCCTCCAGGCGCTGGGCGAGAACGCCCCCATCCCCCCGCGTGCATCAGTCGGCTTATATCACATCGCCTTTGAAGCCCCCGATAAACGTTCGCTTGCTCAAGCCTATCAACGCCTGCTCGATATGGGTGTGGAAGTCCATCCCGTTGATCACTTCATCAGTTGGGCAATTTATTTTGATGATCCCGATGGCAACGGCTTGGAACTCTACTGCGATACCCGCACCGATCCCGACGGCGCGAAGCGCTGGTTTGGGCGCAACGCGCCCCTCACGCACGATCAACTCATCGCCGCGCTCACCGAACCCACAACCTAATCACGCTCTGTAGGGGCGGCATACATACATGCCGCCCGCCTGTAACGGGCGCGATGAATCTGCCTCTACAAGCATTTGTTGTTTTGTAGGGACGCGAACGAAACTTGTTCCGTCCGGCATGTCCGCAATTTTCCCCTGCACCCCAAACGCGCTATAATTCCTCTCATCATCCAGCGGAAAGTTACCTTATTGTGAGCCAAGCCAACTTCATCTCTCCCTTTGAAATCACCGACTCCGCCGTCAACTACCATCAGGTCGAATTCACCGCCGACCTGTGTATCAAGTGCAACATCTGCACGTCGGCGTGCCCCGTCGCCCCTGTGACTCCGCTGTTCCCCGGTCCTAAAACCGTTGGACCACAAGCGCAGCGATTCCGCATGAACGGCGAACGCGGCAGCGACTCGCCCGATCTCAGCGTCGATTACTGTTC
Source organism: Anaerolineae bacterium (assembly GCA_034434595.1). GTDB lineage: Bacteria > Chloroflexota > Anaerolineae > Aggregatilineales > Phototrophicaceae > Flexifilum. Next base: position 153,253 of record DAOTZD010000005.1, on the reverse strand, counting down.
GGGATGCGGCATCTGCACGATGGTCTGCCCGCACGGGGTCAAAATCATGGAGATGAACACCCGCGCCCGTGAAAAACTCTATGATGGCAAAATTCCCCTTCGCAACCGCTTGATCGCCCGTTCAGAACTGCTTGGCAAGCTCGGTCACAAGTTCGCGCCGCTGATGAACTGGGGCATGAATCTGCGCCCTGCCCGTATCGTCGTCGAAAAAGTCATCGGCATCCACCGCGACGCGCCCCTCCCCAAGTTCAAGTTCACGTCCTTCCGTGAATGGTTCGCGCGCCACAAGCCCGCCGCCAAAGCCCCTTATCGCGGCAAAATCGCTTATTTCCACGCTTGCGCGGGCAACTACTTTGAAACCGCCGTCAGCATCGCCGCTGTGCAAGTCCTCGCGCACAACGGCTATGATGTTATTCTGCCGCAACAAACCTGCTGTGGACTGCCACTCCAATCCAACGGCGAATTCACAGCCGCGCGTTCCTGTGCCCTCACCAACCTCACCAGCCTAGCCGACTGCGCCCGCAAGGGGATTCCCATCGTCGGCGCGTCCACCTCTTGCACCCTCAGCCTCAAATCCGACTACCGCGAGATTTTGCAGGTCGATCATCCTGATCGTGATCTCGTCGCGGAAAATGTCTACGACTTGAGCGAATTTTTGCTCATGCTTCACCATCGCGGGGAACTCAAAACCGACTTTAAGCCCATCCCCGAAAACGATCTCCTCTATCACGCGCCCTGCCAGCAGAAGGCGCACAACATCGGTCAGCCCGCGCTCGACCTGTTTGATCTCATCCCCGGTTTGCGCGTCAAACTCTCTGATGCCGCGTGCTGCGGCATCGCCGGAACATACGGCTTAAAAGTCGAGAAGTACCAGATCGGCATGGACGTGGGAGCGCCCCTGTTTCAACAGGTGCGCGCTGCCGGACTCGACAAGCCCGCTATCTGCGACAGTGAAACCTGCCGCTGGCAAATCACCCATGCCACAGGCGCGCGCAGCGTGCATCCGATTCAAGTGCTGGCGGCGGCATACGGAATCGCCCGTCTATAAAACCTGATTGAAACCTTCGACTGCTCATTTGTACGAACTTTGTTATAGATCGTAATGCAGCCGCTCGCATGTATTAAAGCATTCCCGAATTTCTGTACAATGATAGTGTTAATGAAAGCGCACACATCCAAGATTGGCATAGCACATCTGCTCCAGCATGTGCTGCCTAGCGAACAGGTTGGCACAACGCAGTATGAACTTCAAGCGCATCCTACTCTCACTTTCATTCCAGCTTGGCGCAATCGCTGTGATCTCATTTGTCCTGATCGCGGTGTATGCCTTCTATAATCTTCAAAGCGCTGCCGATCTCGAATATCTTCAGCGTTCGGTCAGTGTCGCCGCTTCTCAGCGCAGTAACATTCTGCTGCTGGCAAACGCGGCGGATCGCTATACGGAAACAGCAGACCGTTTTGAACGCGAAGACCTACGCGCCAACATTCTCGATGTGATCACGCAGTTTGAAGCGACCCAGAACATTCTCCGCAACGGCAGCGATGCCGCCGAACTGGATCCCATCGTCACCCCCTCCATTCTCGATGCGCTCGATCAAGTCGATGCGATGTGGATTCCCTTCCGCGATACTATCCGCGAATATATCACCGCGCCGCTCGAAACCCGTGTCGCGCTCAACACCGTCATCGACCAGCAGGGGATTGAACTGGGAAACATCACGCAGCAAATCGTAGACGCGCTCGATGCCGAAGCGCGCGCTTTACGGCAGGGCGCGTTGATCATTTCGCTCGTGTTAATTGCGCTCTTGGGCTTAACGCTTCTCACGACGCTCGCCGTTGTTCCGCGCGCCGTGCGCTCTGTGCGCCGCTTGGAACGTTCCGCGCGTGACATCGCCGCGGGCGATCTGTCGGCGCGTGTCGATACCAAAGGCGCGCCGTCGGAACTTGCCGAAGTGGGCATGGCGTTCAACCTCATGGGCGAGCGCGTACAGCAGTTGTTCCACGAACTCGAAGAACAAATCCGCCTCTCGAACGATGCGCGTATCCAAGCCGAACGTTCTGACCGTGTGAAATCGGCATTTCTCGCCGCCATGAGCCACGAACTTCGCACCCCGCTGAACTCGGTCATCAACTATGCCAAGTTTGTTTCCAAAGGTATGATGGGCACGGTCAATGACAAGCAGCAGGAAGCGTTAAACAAGGTCATCGACAGTGGTCGCCATTTGCTCACGTTGATCAATGACGTTCTCGATATGTCGAAAATTGAGTCGGGTTCGCTTAACCTGTTCATCGAAGACGATGTGAATCTCGTCAACATCTTGCAAAGCGTTACCGAATCCGTACCGGGCATGATTTATCCAAAGCCCGTCAATATCATCCAAGAAATCGATCCTAATTTGCCGCTGCTGCGTGGCGATCAAGCCCGTATCCGGCAGGTTATGTACAATCTGCTCTCCAACGCGGCGAAATTCACCGAACGCGGATACATCAAAGTCAAAGCCATCGCGCGCGACGGTGTGGCGTATATCAGCGTCGAAGATACGGGCGCGGGCATTGAAGTCGAAGATCAAGCATCTGTGTGGGAGCCGTTCAAACAAACGCGCGGCGGTCTGCGTCAGGGTGGGGGAACAGGCTTAGGATTACCCATCACGCGCAGCCTCATCGAAGCGCATGGTGGCAAAATCACTTTCCAAAGCACACCGGGGCAGGGGACAACGTTCTTTGTCGCGCTTCCACTCCAAAATCCAAAGTTGAAGCGCACGCTCGATTCGGGTTCCTTCCCTTCGGTCAAATTTGGCGTGACCGGCCCGCTCAACCCGGCGCGTGCGACACCACCGCCGCCGCCCACCGCGGTAGAAAGCGCCGTACCTCCGTCAAATCCATCAGACGATTTGCCGCGCATCGAAGTTGACGAACATCAAGCCGAAACCGAACCGGTCAAGTCTTCGGCAGCGGAAAACACTCCATCTGCCGACTAAGGGATAATCCATCTATGACTGCGAATCTGCCCGTTGTCCTCTATGTCGAAGACGACAAAAACAGCTTGGATATTATGCGAATCACGCTCGAAGTTATCATGGAACTGCCGCGCGTGCATTACCTTGAAAACAGCGAGAACTTCATGGAACGGGTGCGCGCGTTCGCCCCCCAGCCAGACGTGTTTCTGCTCGATATCCACATGGAACCTGTCGATGGTTTTGCCATGCTCACCCAACTGCGCGCCGACCCCGCTTACGCGCAGTCGATTGTCATCGCGCTCACCGCCAGCGTCATGAACGAAGAAGTGCGCCGTTTACGCACAGCGGGATTCAACAGCGTCATCGCTAAGCCCGTCGATATTGATGCCTTTCCAACTCAGCTTTCCCGTATCATCAGCGGGAATCCTGTTTGGACGGTGTAGATGCCGCAGAATGCTATAAGCTGTATCAATAGTGAGAACAATTTTTGTCGCCCGCGGCTATCCCGGCGGCTTGGAAGGGTGAGATCATGACTTTTGCAGAAACACTTGCCCACAAACGGATCTTTGTGGTGGAAGACAACATTGAAAACCGCAATATCCTGAAGATTTTGCTGCGCGAACTCCGCGTCACCCTCGAATTCGACGCTTGGGGGCGCGATACCCTATGGCGGCTGAAAAATTTTCTGCCCGTTGACCTCGTCCTGATGGACTTAATGCTTCCCGGCGGATTGAGCGGTTATGATGTATTTACACAAATTCATAATCAGCCGGAATTCTCCAAACTGCCGATTGTCGCTGTTTCAGCGGCGGATCCTTCCCATGCGATCCCCCGCTGTCAAGCGGCTGGTTTTGCGGGGTTTATCGCTAAACCCATCGACATTGATACCTTTCCGGCGCTTATCGAAAAAGTTTTGAACGGCACGCCGGTTTGGCACACAGGCACAGCATTTTCCGAAGTGTAGCCCACTCACTGCCGTAGTTGTTCCCAGAAGGAAGTCACTATGCAGCATGCGCTGATCCTCGACGACAATCTTAATAATGCCGAAGTCTTGGGCGAACTGCTAACTGTTGAAGGGTTTCAAACAATCATCATCACGCACCCGCGTGACCTCGAAACCGCGCTCTCTGTTGCCGACTCGCTGCGCGTTATCTTTCTCGATCTCGAAATGCCAACCATGAACGGCTATCAGGCGCTCGAATTCATTCGCAGCCACCCGGATCAGCAGAATGTGCCTGTCGTTGCGTACACCGTTCATAGCGGCGAAATGGCGCGCGCCCGCCAGTTTGGGTTTCAGGCGTTCATCGGCAAGCCCGTCGATGTCGAACGCTTCTCCGCAGACCTCGCGGAAATTCTCAACGGGCATGGCGTATGGGTTCTCCCATGGGCAGGGTAGCTGAAGCGCGGCGTTTGCCTTTTGCATAAATACCGCTTTGCGCGCACAATGGGGGCATAACTTAAGTGAGACTCTGGAGAGTCGCTAATGCCCCTGCCCACCCTCACCGATTGGCAGCAAACCGCCGATGGGCTGCACAAGATGGCGCGCATTCTCGGCGGGCTGCGCTTGCTCCGCCTTCCGCACGATCCCAATTATCTCGAATTTTCTACCCGTGTTCTGCCTTACGGATTATCAACGGCGGTGCTGCCCGGCGGCGCGGAAATCATCGCGGATTTTGAGCACGTCGCGCTCGAAATTCGCCAGCCGGATGGCAAAAGCGCGATCATCCCCGCTGACGGACACTCGCAAAAATCCCTGTTTGAAGCCGCGCTTGCCGAACTCCAATCCACCGAACTCGCGGGCGTTCTCGCGCCCGCCGCTGATACATCGCTTGTTGCAGGCTTTATGAACGCGCTCACGCCCGAACAGCGTCAAGCCCTCAGCGGTCATCAACCCGTTGACGATCCGAATCCGCTGCATATTGACGCGGGGCAGGCGAGCGACTATGCCGCCGCGCTCTGGGGGGTTTACACAGGAGTGGCGATCTTTCGCTCACGTCTCGGCGGCTTAATGACCCCGATGGGCGTGTGGGTTGGGCATTTCGATCTCTCGTTCCTGTATTTTCCCGGCGCGAAAGCCGACGAATATCTGCCGCATCTCAATTTCGGGTTTTCGCCGCCCAGCACAGGCATAGCCGATTCCTACCTGTACGCCTACGCCTATCCCATGCCCACCGATGCCGCCAAAATACCGCTTCCCGCGCCTGCTTACTGGCACACCGAAGGCTGGATAGGCGTAGTCGTCCGCTACGCCGAAATCGCCCGCGCCGAACAGCCCGCGCTCTATGTCAGCGCCCTTTGCGAAGCGATCTTCAAGGCGCTTCGCCCGCTGTTAGGGTAAAATCGTCAAATATCAACTTTTTCTGCCACACACGCTTTTGTAGGGCGGGGTCTTGACCCCGCCGTTTCTACCCAAACGGACAAATTGCTGTGCGTCCAAAATGTCCGGTTTTCGTATGGATACAAATGTAAATGCCCTACCAAAATCCCAATCCCAACGTGATCATCATTGGCGGCGGCTTGACAGGTATCTCTGCCGCGTGGGAACTCGAAAACCTCGGCGTTGATTACACACTCATCGAAGTCAAGCCGCGTCTCGGCGGCGCGATCATGACCGAAAAGCGCGGCGGCTTCATCATGGATGGCACAGCGTTCGTGATTGAAAAATATGGCGCGTGGGATTTTCTCGAACCGCTTGGCTTGAGCGATGCCATGCGCTTCGTCGGGCGCTACCGTGATGGTCGCCTTGCTATCTTCAAAGATGGCACACAGGCGCTCATCGACGCGATCACGAGCAAACTCACGCATCCCATTCTCTATCGTATGGCGGTGAGCAGCGTCGGCAAACTCGAAACCAATGCCGCCGGATCATCCGCGCGTTTCGGCGTGTGCCTCGAAAACGGCTTGCTCATGGATGCATCCGCGCTCATCATCACCGTGCCAGCGCGCTACGCGGGGCATTTGCTCTATTCGCTCGATCCGACGGCGGCGCTTCTGCTCGATGGCTACGAATACGATTCGGTTGCGCGTGTGCATCTCGGCATCCGCGCCGCCGATCTGCGCGATCCGCTGCCCGCGCCCGCCCCGTTCAAGTATCTTGAGCTGTACACCTATCCAGACCGTGTGCCGGATGATTACGCGCTCATTCGCGCGGGCGTGCGCGTTGATACCACACGCCCATTTGATCCCGCCGCGCTGGTCGATCAAGTCAAAGCGCGTCTCTCGCTCACAGCCGATCCGGTTGTCCAGTGGGTGTACTACTGGGCGGAAGCCGATCCGCTCACCCGTCATTTGCCCGAACACTTAGCCACCATGGATGCGCTTGACGCGCTTTTGCCGCCGACGGTTGCGCTCGTTGGCAGCGATTACCGCGCCAAACGCCTCGAACAGCAGGTCGATCAAGGACGCGCCGCCGCCCGCCGCATCGCCGCCGCGCTCACAGGAAGCTAATCCCGTGATTTCACCACAGCACTATCCCGATTTGTTCGCCCCGCGTGATTGGGGCTTTTTATCGTGGCAGTTCACGCTCAACATCCCGCCCGATTCGCTCATCGCCAACGTCAACCTCGTCCCGTTTGTGGGCGATCAATGCGTCATTTTGCACTTTGAAAATGGCAAATGGGAAATTCCCGGCGGCACGCTCGAACCCGGTGAGCATTACCTTGCGACGGTTCACCGTGAGGCGCTTGAAGAAGCAGGGGCGCGCGTCGATTCTTTTCATCCGCTCGGCGCGTGGGCCTGTCATTCCCCGCTCGACAAACCCTATCGCCCGCACATGCCGCACCCAGACTTTTTCCGGCTCGTCGGCTATGGCGATGTTGAACTGATCACCCAGCCGACGATGCCTGAAGGCGGCGAGAAGGTCGCCCGTGTCGAAATCGTCCCCATTCCCGAAGCAGAACGCCGCTTCCGTTCCTGTGATCGCGCCGACCTCGCCGATCTCTATCGCCTCGCCGCCCATTTACGCAAATCACCGTAGGGGTTGCGGAACGCGATGCTTCGCATCGACCGTTCCGTCCGTGCCAAACCCGTTTTTTACACCGCCGCAACCCGGCTCACCGTAGGATCGTTTTATGGACTGGCTTGCCGAAACTTGTTTCGCCCTTGTTGAAACAAGTTTCGTCCTATCCGCCATGTCCAATTGCACATATCTTTTCTCCCCTCCCTGAATTCGGGGAGGGGAAAGACTTGCGGCGAAACGAAGTTTCGCGCAAGTCAGGGGAGAGGTTACACCGCCGCCACCGCGCCCATTGTCCCGGTTTCAACAGGCGATTCGGGCGCATCGCTGACTGCTTCCGGCGCTTGATAATCGGGGATATTCCGTTCCATCTCGCGGATTGACCGCACCGACAGCGCCGCCGCCGTGCTCACGATCAAAATCACGCCAGCGATCACCATAATCAGCGCCATGCCTGATCCACTGGTGTTCCCCAAGAACGGCGCGAACGCTTCCCATGCCGGAGTGCCAACGGCGGGTTCAAACACATTATCCGCCAGCGGACCAGAAATCAGATACGAGACCGGAATCAACACTGTCGCCAGTTGACCCAACGCCGCGAACACGCGACCCTGCAAATCGGGCGGCGTTTTCACTTGCAGCAGACTCATCGCCGCCGCGTTGATCATCGGGATCGGCAGCATCAGCATGAATAGCGCCGCGCCCAACACAACGGCTGCCTGACCCAATCCCACGAACACCAGCGCGAACGCCGCGAAGATGATCCCGCCGAGCATCAGCGGCACGCGCCGCCCGACAAACTTCCCGCCAATCGCGCCCATCGCCACACCGCCGACAATCGCCCCCACGTTTAGCACGCCAAGCAGCAGCCCTAACGTCGCTTCGCTGCCTGTGCGACCCAGCAAATACGGAGTCGCCATGACCATCGCGCCGCTGAACAAGAAATTGACCAGCGAAATGTGCAGCGTCATCCAGAACATCGGGCGCATCTTCCACAGGTACGCGAATCCCGCCAGCGCCTCGCGGATCACGCTGCCTTCCGCCGCTTTACCTTCCGCGCTGCGTTCTGGACGCGGAATCCGCATCATCAGCACCACAATCACGGCGATCAAGAACGTCCCCAAGTCGATTGCGATCACCCCCGTCAAGCCGACCAGCGCGTACAGCGAACCCGCAATCGCCGGCGCGATCACGCCCGCCAAGGGACCAATCAACTGCATGATCGCGTTGGCGCGGTCACGCTGTCCATCGGGGATCATCGTCGTCACCGATGCGGTGAAGGCGGGCGATTGGAACATCCCGAACAGCGATTGCACAAACGACACGACGTACAAATGCCACACTTCAAACGTGCCTGTCGCCACCACCAACAGCAGGAACAGGGTACCAAGGGCTTGCCCCGCGTCCGCCGCGACCATGACAAGGCGGCGGTCATAGCGATCCGCGATCACGCCCGCCATGCTTGCGCCAATCACCTGTGGCAAAAACTGGAACAACGCCGTCAGCGCCAGCGGAGTCACATCGCCCGTCTGGCTAAACAGCCAGATGCTCAATGCCAGCGCCGACATTCGGCTGCCGATTTGGCTGACCACCTGTGTGGCGATCAGTGTATAAAACGCGCGCACGTTCGCTTGCGCCGATGATACAGTGGATGATGCCGTACTCATGATTTGAATTCCCCCCAACGTTTGAATTTATTTTAATGCCTTATACGGCGCTTCGATCCGCCGAGTTGCAAATTGGGTCGAAACTTTTGCAGGTTTTTATGAATTCAATGTGTGCTGCACACTTTGCAATACGGAGATACGCGGGATTTGTTCTAACGTGGGGAACTTGAAGGAATTCTTTCCTAGAAACAATATCTTCAACTTGCGATCCCATCTATCCACGGCGAGTCTCACTCCCCCTCCCTGAATTCGGGGAGGGGGTTGGGGGGAGAGGTTTTGAACCAATTGTGCTTATCTCGGTACGCATGGGGCGGTTCGCGAACCGCCCGTGTTTGAACCGGATTCTCGCCGCTTACTCCATCAATGACCACCCCACCACTTCGGGATAATCTTCGCTTGGCGCATTCAGCAGCGGCGATACGTCCCTGCCCTTCACATACGCATCAAAGAATGCCACCGCATAATCGCTGATCACCTGTGTGATGCGCCCACCGGGAATCGACCCGACCATCGTTTCTGGGATGATGTCCGGCGCAAGATCGCGCACCAGCACCGAATCCGTCGCGTAGGAAAAATGTACCGAACCCGTCAGTACGAACACCCGCGCGTTCGCGCTTTGGGTAATCACGCCCCGCCACATTTCAACGACTTCCTGTGTGGAGCGTTCCAAATCCTCGCGCGTCATCCCCGCCGCCGCCAGTTGAGCATCGCTCACAGCCGACGTGTCGATCACGCTCGTTTCTTCCGACAGCATCAGCATAAACGGATCGCTCACGCCTTCCTCAGCAGCCGATCCCCACATGCTCCCATCCATGTTGATCGCCGCCACGACGCGGCGGTCATCGTTCGCCACCTGCGCCGATACCGCGCCGCCGAACGAGTGACCGAACATCCCCACCTGTTCAAGATTGAACAGTCCTGCCAGAACCTCGTCGTCCGCGTTGATTTCCGTTAGCGCGTCCAGCGTCGCAATCGCGTCATCGCGCCACATATTAAAAATGCGCGTGCGCGGCTCATCTTCAGCGACATTGACCCCTTCGGGATCGCCTACAACCGTTGTCCCATCGGGGAAATACGATACGCCGCTGCTGTAAACCGGATCAACCGCCACCACGACATACCCGTGACTGGCGATCTGCTCTAACAGTGATGAATAGAACAAAACTGGTGTGCCTAAACCGGGCATCATCAACACCACCGGATACCCGCCCGCTTGCGGAAGCGGCGCGGCTTCGGCATAAAAGTTGGGATGCAGTCCATCAAATAAGAACGTCGGCAAATCCATCGCCATCGCCATCGCATTGATTTGTTCCGGTGCGGCATATACGCCGTTCACAGCGTCCGTGTTCGGCTGCGCGGGATAATAGATTGTCAGCGGCAGCGTCCGGTAGTCGAGTTCATCGACGGTGAACAGTTCGCCGCGCGCCGTGTCCGTGATCACGCGCATCGTTCGTCCAACGGAATAATCGCCGGACAGTGGGGGGAAGATCACACCCGTGTCTTGCGCGAATACGCTTGCGGTGCTGATCAGCAGCAGACCAGCCAGCATCATCAGCAGCAGTCGGTGATGGTGAGCGCGAACATCATGAAGCATCTTGATACCCTTTCATCGAACCCGCTCAATCTGAATATCACTTATACGCGCCAATCGTAGTAACGGTTGTACCTCACCTTACAAATCGACTTATCAAAGACTTGTCTGGTATGGGTGGGCGACAGGACACATTTAACAATCCGTCACAAATCGGACACACTGTAGGGACGCGCTATAGCGCGTCCGTCGTTGTTTTTCCGCTTACTTCGGCGGATGTTCTATCGCAAACGCACCGATTGTAGGGGCGCGATACATCGCGCCCGCCCAAAAACAATCTTCAAAACATCCCAAATTTGACACATATCCACTTTCACACGCTTTTGCCCCTCGCCCCAACGATGCTTGCATCGTCGAGAGGGGCGGCTCGAACGAAGTTCGTGCGGGGTGAGGTTAAATTTTCGCCGCCGCACTGCGCTCAACACGCCATCTAGTATTTTCGTCCCTCCCCCCCATCATCAATGGAAACATAAGCAAAAAAAAGAGAGGGATGCGCTCAACTGCATCCCTCTCCCTCTCCACCTGAACTTAACTTACGCCCTTACTCACCCTTAAGGTTTTCGCGGGCTTCGTCAACGGCTTCTTCCACCTTGCGTTTGGCGTTTTTCGCGCCCTCTTTGACATCCTGCACGGTGGCTTCCGGTTCTTCGCGCACGACTTCGATGGTCACTTTTGCGACCAGCGCCGCGAGCGCGCCCACTGCCGCGAGAATCGGGTAGAAAGCGAACAGCGCGCCGCCTGCCACCACGCCGATTGTCAGCGGGATTTCCAACAGCACGCGCCCTTCCGGGTTGCGAATGATCAGCTTACGCACGTTGCCTTCTTCGATGAGTTCCTTCACGCGGTCTACCAATTGGCTGCCAGCCACTTCAAGCTGCTCGCCAATCTTGTTTGGGGTGGTCTTGTTTTCGTCACTCACGGGGTTATCTCCCTGTTGAATTTATCTTTGCTAGACTACTATACGTGACTGTACTCCTAAAAGTTTCAAAAAAACACACCCAAGTGGGGGATTTGACCAGAAGTGAATATAATGGAGTTTTAATTGGCACACCCACATTCTTTTCTTTCGGAGGCGGTAATGTCTCGACGATCCGTGACCACGTCCGGCATAATGGCGGTAATGTTCGCGCTGTTCGCCATGTTGTTGATGGTGCTTTCACTGACTTTTGTGCAAGCGGCTCCCGCCGAGCAAGCGCAGTTCGGCACCAATTGGACGGGCTTTTTCTTCAACAACACCACCGTCAGCGGCGATCCTGTGTATTCGCAGATATTCCCAAGCGGTGTGAATATCAACTGGGGGACGAGCAGCCCCGCGCCCGGAGTCGTCAACGAAGATGGCTGGTCAGCCCGCTTTGATTCGGTGCAGTTGTTCAATCAAGGAACATATGAATTCGTCGTCGCGTCCGATGACGGCGTGCGCGTGTTCATCGACAACGTGCTGGTGTGGGATCGGTTCGTGCCGCGTGTCTTGACAACTGACCGCTTCCAGCAGACCCTCACCGCCGGAACACACGCCATCCGCGTCGAATTCGTCGAATTTGCCGATCAAGCGGCGCTGCAATTCCAGTGGTTCCAAGTGTCCGGCATCCCCGGCCCCGGCACACCGACATTCCCCGGCGGTGTCGTTCCCCCCGGCACCACTGCCGTTCCTGCGGGCTGCACCACCACCTGCGCCACCGTCACTGGCGTGCGCGGATTGGCGCTTCGCACAGGTCCCTACTTGGGCGCGAGTTTTATCACCACGCTCACCGATGGCAGCACTTACACCGTGCTGGCGCGCAACCGCGATGAAGGCATCTATAACTGGTACAAACTGCAAGTGGGTGAACGTGTCGGCTGGGCAAGCGGACGTTATTTGACGCTCAATGTGGACATCAATCTTGTGCCGACACAGGGCAGCATCTTTGATGAAATCGACGGCGCATCCGAATACGGTGTGTTTGCCTATCCGCGTGCCGTCATGAACATCCGCCGCCGTCCAAGTATTCGCACAGCGCGTGTGGGCAGTATGCCTTGGGGCGCGCCCGCGCAGGTGATTGGGCGCACCATTCAGGCAGGGATTCCGCGCTGGTATCAGGTGCGCTATGAAGGCATCGTCGGCTGGATCGATGCCCGTTGGGTCACGGTGCGCGGCGAAATCAACGCCGTTCCCATCCGCTAAACGAAAGCCATATTTTGCCATTGGAATCTACCCTCACCCCCGCGATCTTAGGCGCAAACGGTGCGGTTTGCTCCCCTCCCCGAATTCGGGGAGGGGCTGGGGGTGGGGTTCAAGAAGGCGATTTCGATCCCATTTCTCTATATGAATCGCTTCACTTGGTGCATATGGGGCGGCTCACAAGCTGCCTATCCCTTGCAATAAAAAACGTCACCGGAAGCACCCCCTATGCCTCCAGTGACGTTTTCATTTCGGTAGGGCGGTTGTCGCACCGCTAGAACCAACTAGTTCACACGCGGCGCGCTTCCTGTGATTACCCACTGCACGTAAGTGTTCGGTCCCGCCACCGCGACAATGCGCGCGCCGCCGGTCCGGCTGTCATTGTTGACAACGCGCGTGAGAATCGTTTGACCGCACGAATATGGACCCTGTCCATCGGCATAGAATTGAATGTTCTGCGTTCCCGTTCCAAAGCACGATGCCACTAACGTGAGCGTAGCTTGTCCGCCAGAGAACGCGACGTTGGGATTCAATCCGGTCACATCATAGCTGATGCGATCTTCAAAGTCGCCGCCCGGATACGAGACAAAGTCGGTGATGCTCGCTGTGCCGTCCAGCGGAACGCGCAGTACGCCGTTGCTTGCGCTGTCCGGCGGGGCAGTTGCCACTGGCACGGTATTCGTCGCGCTTGGCGCGGCAACTGTGTACGTATACGTCGCTGTTGGTTGACCCGCTTGCACGGTCGCTGTTGGCGTAGCTGTCGGCTGTGCGGGCTGACCGGGCTGCTGCGGCGCGGCGGGACCTTGCACCAACGGCAGACCTTGGCAGTTTCCGCTGCTCACTACGACACCGCTGAACACAAATCCCGCGCTGATCTGATACCAACCGTTCGCTGTGATTCCGTTCGGCTGAAGCTGCTGACCACCCGCGAAACTGCCGACAATCGGGAAGGTTTCGCCCGGACCGCTGCGAATATTCGCGCCGCCCGCGTTCGCCGGGGTGATCGTGCATACCCCGCTGCCGCCGCTGACTTCCGGCGTGGTCACAGGCGCGCCGCCGCTGCCCGACGGTTGAACCGTCACACCGCCGCCACCAGATGCCGCAGCCGCGCCCCCCGACGCGCCCACGGTCACCGTCGTTGCATCGCCGGAGACAAACACCACCACCACCGTATACGTGCCGTCCGATGCAGGCGCGGTCAGGTCGAGACTTCCTCCGCCCGATCCCGCCGCGACGATCTGCCCGCTGCTGTTCAAAATATACACGCGCACAAGCCCGCTGGTCGTGCTTAAATCAACGCTCACATTGATCGCCGCGCCCGGATCGCCAGCCAACTCGAACGCCACTGCCGCCGGGGTTTCAAAGCCGAGATCGACTGGCGAATTCGGGGTGAGTGCGCCGCCATCAACCGTCGGCTGCCCCTGCAAACGGATCACATAATCCCCCAACGCGCCCGTTTCCGTTCCAATCAGCAGCGTATAAATTGCCGATTCGCTCAACACCGTTGCCAGGGTCGTGTCGTTCGCTTCTTCGCTGGTGATGTCGGCGCTGCTGCTGGCAGCGATTTCCTGCCGTCCGTTCAACATCCCAATGCTCGGCTCGATACTCGGATCGAGTGGGATCACCTGCGCGACCACAAAATCGCCCGCGTTCCCCTGAAAACCGTACAGGTTCAGTGGCGTGCCTTCGACAAATGATCCGGTGATTTGATCACCGTAGCCAAGCGCGGTGAACTGTGCGCTCACCAAGCCCACGCCAATACTGGCAATCAAGAGGACAAAAAACGCCCTTAACAGCAGCCTGCCGCGATTACGTTGTAGCATAGATTGTAATTTCATAGTTCTTCCCCCTAAACTGTAAAGTGTGGCACTTCCTAGAATATTCATAGAACATAAACGCGCAAATGTGATTTCGTAATATCAGATGGATTGCTGACAGCGTAGGGGTTGCGTAGGGGAAGCGCACGTCAAGCATGGTCACGACGTACTGGCACTTCGCGTAATCGCTTCAATTTAGCCCTCATTCGCACCTTTGCCACTGCGACACATGCTGCTAATCTCGCCATTTCGTTGTGACACATCTTTTCCAAAAGTTGTGTCAAATGCGCGCAAAATGTGTCACAAGTCAAAAACCCTTCTTAATGCTTTGCCCCGCCTCTTGTCCATCTTGCCTAATCTATCTCTCTGGGAACGCGCAGTACACTTGTGCAAATAGAACATATGTTCTGATAACATCAACCATCATGACACATCTTTCGCTCAACCCTTTTCAAGATCGGGACACATAAGGACACATTTAATGCTTCTTCGCCTTGTCCTTAATGCTTCGCATTCCAATGAAACCTCAACGCGCGCCGCTATCTACGCCGCTTCTCATCCCCGCCGCAGCGCCGACACGCTATAATTTTCCGTATCCATACGAGTCATCGATAAGGCGGCACTCCCAACATGGAAACAGATGTATTGGTGATCGGCGGCGGCGCGACGGGCGGTGGTATCGCGCTCGATCTCGCGCTGCGCGGCGTGCGCGTGGTGCTGGCGGAAATGGGCGATCTCGCAACGGGCACAAGCGGACGCTATCACGGGCTGCTGCACAGCGGCGCGCGTTATGCCGTGCGCGATCCCGAAAGCGCCAGAGAATGCATTGAGGAAAACACGCTGCTTCGCAAACTCGCTCCCGAAGCCATCGAAGACACAAGCGGATTTTTTGTCCTCTGCCCTGGCGATGACGTAAACTATGTCGATACATGGCTCAAGGCGTGCGCGACAGCGGGCATCTCCACCCGCCAAGTGCCAATGAGCGAAGCACTCCGCCGCGAGCCGACCCTCAACCCCAAAATCGAAGTCGTCTACGAAGTCCCCGATGGCACCTGCGATAGTTGGGATTTGCTCCATCTCATTCAAGCGCGGGCGCGCGAAGCGGGCGCGGCATTTTTGACCTATCACCGCGTCGAATCGTTCCTCATGCAGTCCAACCGTGTCGTCGGCGCGCACCTAACCGACACCCGCACAGGTGAGAGCAAAACCATCACCTGTGCGCTCGTTGTCAACGCCGCTGGTCCATGGGCGGCGCAGGTTGCGGCGTTGGCGGGCGCGAACTTCAACATGCGCCTCAGCCGCGGCGCGATGCTGGCATACAACATCCGCTGGGTAAATACCGTCATCAATAAGTTACGTATGCCCGGTGATGGCGATATTTTCGTCCCCGTTGGTACGGTCAGCGTGATCGGCACAACTAGCGTCAGGACCGATGATCCCGGCGATGTGCGCGTCGAGCCTTGGGAAGTCACCCGCATTTTAGACGAAGCCGAAGCCATGACTCCCGGCATCAGCCGCGCGCGCATTTTGCGCGCATGGGGCGGGGTGCGCCCACTGTACGATCCCGGCGGCGATCAGCGCGATGCCAAGCGCACGTTTGAGACGCTCGATCACGAAACCCGTGACGGTGTGGCGGGCATTATCAGCATCGTCGGCGGCAAGCTCACCACCTATCGCCTCATGGCGGAAAAAATCAGCGATCTCGCCGCGAAAAAACTGGGCGTGACCAAGCCATCCGTCACCGCGACAACGCCGCTTCCATCGCTTCACAACGGCGATAACCGCCTGCATCGCTTACGTGGGCGGCTCGATGCACTTGAGCATGGGCATCACCCCGGCGCGTTAATCTGCGAATGTGAGATCGTCACGCAGCCGCAGATCGTCGCCGCGCTCCAATCCGGTGACGCGCACAATCTCCACGATTTACGCCGCGATTTGCGCTTGGGCATGGGACCGTGTCAGGGTGGGTTTTGCACCTACCGCGCGGCGGGCATTCGCCATTCGGTGATGAACGATACCCCCGCGCACACCGTCGAACTGCTCGGTGAATTTGTCGAACGTCGCTTCGGCGGGATGCGTCCGCTGTTGTGGGGACACAATCTGCGACAGGCGCTTTTAGCCGAACATATCTACGGGCGTATTCTCGGCTTAATGGGCGGGGATGCGCGGCAAACACCCCCGCTCATCACGCCACCGATCACCCCGAAAGTATCCGGCGTGAACAAAAAACGGATCGTCGTCATTGGCGCGGGCTTGGCGGGATTAACCGCCGCTGTGATCGCCGGAAACAGCGGCGCGCACGTCGAACTCATCGCGCAGGGACAGGGCGCGATCACGCTCCATCCCGGTTGGATCGAAATTGGTGATGTTGACACACTCGCCGCCAAACCACATCACCCGTATGCGAAAACCAAATCCGCGCTTGAAACGGGCTTATCCGCGCTCGATTCGCTGCTCCATTTCCACGCGGGTGAAAATGGCACCGCCATCAACGCGATCACGGGCTTGGGCAGTTTGCGCTCCATCGCCTACACCGTTGGCGCGGCGTATCCCCGCCTCGATGCGCGAAAAATTCTCGTCGTCGGCTTCATCATGAAAGACGGTGAGGGTGAAGCTGTCGCATGGCGCGATTTCTACCCCCATCTCATCGCGGATAATCTCCGCGCGCGCGGCTATGATGCCGACAGCGCCCTGATTACGCTTCCGCATCAAAGCGGGAACTTCGATGACTGGTCGATGGACATCGCCAAGGTTCTCGATATGCCTGAAGGACGCGAACGCCTGATCCGTGAACTCAAGCCGAAGCTGAACGGCGCGGAAGTCGTCGCGTTCCCCGCGATTCTCGGTCATCAAGCCGATACCCGTGCCGCGATTGCATCCGGCTTGGGCGTGGACATTCTCGAAGTCCCCACGCTCACGCCAAGCATCCCCGGTTTGCGCGTCTATCACACACTCCGTCGTGCGATTCTTGCGCGCGGTGGGCGTTTTACTATCGGGGCGCGCGCCGTCGGCTTGGATGTGAAAGACGGCATCGCGCGCGGTGTCTATGCCGAAACCGCCGCCAATGGTCGCCCGCGCTGGATTCCCGCCGATGCCGTGATTATGGCGACGGGTGGTTTGTTCGGCGGCGGGCTGGACACTACCTATCAAGGGGGAATGCGCGAATCCGTTGCTGATTTGACACTCTGCAACGTGCCGCCGCAAAGCGAGTGGATCACGCACACGCTCACGGGCGGTCAGCCGCAGCCGATTCATGACGCGGGCATCCACGTTGATGATCAACTGCGCCCGCTGAAAGATGAAGCGATTTTCGCAGCGAATGTCTACATCGCCGGGCGGTCGCTTGGGGGATACGCGCCTGTCAGCGAAGGCAGCACCGAAGGCGTGGACATCGCCAGCGGGGCATTTGCCGCGCTTCGGGCAATCGGTGAATAACTTAAGTAGGGACGTGCTTCTAGGCTTGTCCGTAGTTGCCGCTTCCCTTCCATTGGCACAAGACGCAAGCCATTTGTAGGGGCGCGTGCGAAACGGTTGATGCGGAGCATCGCGTTTCGTCCATCGCGCCCGCCACAGAAAATCTTCAAACGTTTTGACGCACACTCATCTGCACACGCTTTCGCCCCTCGCCACACGGAGAGGGGAAGCTCGAACGAAGTTCGTGCGGGGTGAGGTTAAAAACAACTACGGACAAGCCTTTCTGCGCGTCCGTTGTGTTTGACTCCCCCATGTTTTGGGTATACGTATAAATAATGGATTGTTGTAAATTCAGCCGTATCACGCATTAGGGAAGTTCGTTAATGGATTTTCGCAACTTCGATCCAATAGGTCCGCTTCTCAAGTCACGGGCCGCAAATCGGTATTTCGTTATGCTGATCTCGGTTGTTCTCTTGATTAGTCTTATCCTGTGTGCCGCAACTTCATGGCTTGTTTCGAGTATCTCCGTTGCACTGAACCAACCCACTGCCACGTCAACCAGTTCTGCCGCGCAGAATTTGCTTCCCGACGAATTTGCTACGCGCCTCGCGAACGCACAAAATCAGCCGCCATCACAAGCCGAGAATAATCAGCCAAATGCGGCTTTTACCCTAGAAAATCTCTCGATGGCAGCTGGTTTATTGGCAAGTATTGTCACTGTCGTTGGTGGATTGTACGCGGGCTATCGCGTCCTGCGCGGCAGAAAATAACAAGCTGCCATTATTATCTGTCAATATGCCCTTAAAAAACGAATTCTGTTGAATTTCTATAACCATCCTCCCTACATCCGCCCCTTTTTTTCCCTAGCTTCCCGTTGGCGATCCCCTGAATAAACATGTGGTTTTTCATTACGTTTGATGTATATTTGTTACGTAACTTGAAACAGAACTTAATTCGCGGAGCTTCCAACAAATGGGCAAGACCAAAATCCTCTTGATTGAGGACGATCCCAATATCAACAAGTTAATTACTGATTACATGACCGCGCATAATTATGAAGTCATCTCTTTTATGGATGCGCCGGAAGCACTCGATCATATTCAGATGCGGGGTCTGCCGCACATTGCCCTGATCGACCTCACGCTCCCCACTATGCACGGTTTCGACTTGAGCAGCCGCATTAAGTCGATGGCGGACGTGCCGATCATCTTCATCACCGCCACCAACGATACCGATACCGTTGTGCAGGGACTGAAAAAATACGCTGAAGATTTTGTCGTCAAGCCGTTTGAACTCCGCGAACTCGAAGCCCGTATTCAAGTCGTCTTGGCGCGTATGCCCAGCCTTGACTATGCCAGCGAACCCATCATCCGCGTTGACGACAACTTGAGCGTCGATTTTGCCCATAATCGCATCGTTGTCGCGGGTAAAAGCTATAGTCTTACCCCCACCGAATCGATTCTCCTTCATGTGCTGCTCCGCCGCGCAGGGCAGGTGGTCGAAAACCGCACGTTAATTTCTCGTGTCTGGCCCAGCGAAGAAGTCTACGAAGATACGCTTCGTGTCCATATGCACCGCTTACGCCGCAAACTCGAAGTGGATTCGCATCACCCGCATTATGTCCGCACTGAACGTGGCATTGGCTATATGTTTACCATTCGCCCGTCAGAAGGCATCGCCTTTGAAGGCAGCGATGAAGACGACGAAGCCGCAGACTGACCCAGCGCGTTCAATTTAACATACACCGGCGCGGGTTCGTGAACCGCCCGATGTTCAGGAGCCAACCGTTACAGGTTTGCTGCCATGATAAATATTCACACGCTCGACAGTATTTCCCTTGCCGATCTTGATCGCATCGCGCCAAATTACACATCGCTGCATGTCTACGACGTGACGCGCACTGAAACAACAGAGCAAATCACGCTCACGCTTACGCTGCGAAAACGCGATTATCCGGTGGTGAAGCCGTTTCCGCGCACACCCGATACTGCTCAATATTATCAAACGCTTCACAAGCATGGCTTTTGCGTCGGCGCATACGACTCAACTGCCACTATCCCGTTGATTGGCATGGTGGTTGCTGATTCGCAGGACTGGAACGGCACGCTGCTGGTCTGGGAATTCCATGTCGCCGAATCACATCGCGGACGTGGGATTGGGCGCATGATGATGGATGAACTTGTCAAACGTGCCGCTAACGCACAACTCCGAATCATCAGTGTAGAGACAAGCACTGCCAATGTTCCTGCCATCCATTTCTATCAAAGACTGGGATTCACAATCGACAGCATCGACCTCTCGTTTTATTCCAATAATGATCTCGAAAATGGTGACATCGTCGTCTTTATGAAACGCAAGCTGCATCCAAGTAAATAACTGTTTTGATCGTGTCGCCTTGTGTGATAGGGTTGGAAGCCCAACATTTCGCCTGTTGCGCCAAATCATTTTTACGCGCTATAACACACGCATTAGCGTCTGCATCAGCGCCCGCAGCACCACCTTCGCCACGTGTACACTAAAGGCGAGCTTGAAACATGCCCACCCATCTGTCCATCCGCAAACGCGATACCACCCCGGATCATCTCCATTATCTGCTCGATCTCATCGCGGAAGCCTTCCCAGCCGATGCGATGCTCGTCTACGAAGCCGCTGCCGATGGGACGCGCCTAGAACTCATCGCGCTCAAATCGCTTAATTACGATGTCTCACGGCTCTCTCTGGAAACGCAAACATCGCTCGCACGCACCATTCGCCTTGCGTTAGAAGATGCCGTCAGCGCCGAAAACATGCAGGGCGATGCAGACGAAGGCGTGTACCCATTCATCTTCCCTCAAGACCTCATCATGCGAACCCCATTCGCCAGCGGCGTGATGTTTCCCCTGTGGACACCAAACCGCGTCTTGGGGGCGTTAGCGATGTTCAACATTAGCGATCAACCCCTCAACCGTCGCCGCGGGCTGACCAAACGCACGCTCGCCAAGATTGCGCCCAACATTGGCATCATCGAAAGTTTGCTCGAAAAGCGCGCCGCCGTGGATATGGTTGAACAAAGCATATCGGGCGCGCAAGCTCTCTTGACCATCGCGCAAGCGGCGACCTCTTTGCCTTCCCCGCAAGAAGTTGTCGATCTGCTCCACGATTCAATGTTCGGGTCGCACATCACAAGCTGTGCGCTTCTGCTTTACGGACCAACGCCCGACGAACAATCTGACGCGCCCGCGACTCCTTACGAATATTTGGAGATCCGCGGCACATGGTCAAAACGTGTCGGCAGCGGAGTCGCCACTGGGCTGCGTGTGTATCTCCGCGATTATCCACTTGTGTTGGATTACATCAAGCGCGAACGCATCGTCGTCTACCGCAGCGCCGAAGAACTCAAGGCGCAGCTTGACCCATTCACGCGTGGGCTGCTTAATGCTGAGCGCGTGCGCTCTGTTGCGCTGTTTTCGCTGCAATCGGCACAGCGCGATTTGGGTATCCTTGCCATCGCCACTCGCAAGCCCTATGAATTCCCCGCCGCCGAACTCGACCAGTACCGCATGGTGACGGAATTTCTCTCCGTTAATTCAATGGCGCGTATGCTTCAGCAGCAGCATGACCGTATTCAACAGGCACGCGCCGCCTTGCTCGATGCCGTCACTGATGGTGTGGTTATGGTCACGCCGCGCGCGAATGTCGCCAGCGTATTGACGGTCAATGCCCGTTTCACGTCGATGTTCAACGTCGCGGAAACCAGCGCGCAGCAGTTGACCCTGCTCGAACTGCTCAATGTCATGCAAATCCCTGAAGGTGTGCGTATCGAACTGCGCCGCCTGTGGCAAAGCACCCCCGTGCGCGATCCCAATCTGCGGCGCGGCGAATTCAGCATGACGGCAGTCGATGGTCGCCCGCTCGATATCGAATGGTACAGCGCCCCCGTGTACCAGCGCACCCATGTGCCGAATCCGGCGGTCTTGGGGCGCATCTATATCTTCCATGACGTAAGCGCCGAACGCGCCGCCGCCCGTTTACGCGCCGATTTTCTCTCGCGCGTGTCGCATGAACTTCGCACGCCGCTGACATCCATTCGCGGATTTGCCGAGTTCATTCTCGAAACAGCGGGCGATCAACTCCCCGATATTGCTCGTGAATACACTAACATCATCTTGCAGAGCGCCCGCCATCTCAATCATGTCTTTAACGACATCATCGAAGTCAGCCGCGCCGATTCCGGGCAGTTGAAGCTCAACCGTGTCAACGCCTCGCTCCCCGACATTGTCATCGACGTGACCGCGCGTATGGAGCTTCAATACAAGGCGCGTAAGCAGCAAATCGTCATGGACTTGAACGACGATCTCCCGCCCATCACTGTGGACGTGGATCGCATCGTGCAGGTGCTTACCAACCTGATCGTCAACGCCATCAAATATTCGCCGGAAGGTGGCAAGATCACGATTCAAACCGTGCTGGTCGAACAATGGGATGATATTCCCCAGTACGTCTACGGCACGACTGCTCCGCCGGATGTTACGCTGCCGGCTATCCTCACGATTATCCGCGATGAAGGCAAAGGCTTAAGCGCCGAAGACGTGGACAAAGTATTTTTGCCTTTCTTCCGCACCGAAGACAGCAAACGCGCCAAAATCGAAGGCGTGGGCTTGGGCTTGTCGGTCACGCGCAGTCTGGTTGAACTTCATCGCGGCAAAATTTGGGCAGTCGCGCGCGAAGTCGCCAAAGGTGGGTGCTTCGCCTTCACCCTGCCCACCGCGCGCTGAAAATAGCCCCAGCGAATCGTTTTTTCGCGCTGCCGTGTCCTATTCGTTAGGCAATCGTCAAGCAGGTCGCGGCGGACACAGGTAGAATATCCTCATGAAAAAGTCAACAGCACTCGTTCGCGGGCGTTCCCAACATTGGATGCCCGCTCTGTTCTGGCTCACCGGCGCGGCTGCCCTTGTCGGTGTGATCGCGCTGACCACGCTGCCCGGTCGCGTGCGTGTGATCAACGCCGTACACAACATCCTCGATCACATCTTTTGGGGCGACATGATCGGGCATTTCGCCTTGTTTGCCGCGCTCACGTTCGTGCTATTTTGGATGCTGCGCCGCGCCGCCCGTCTGCGTGTCTCACTCGCACTCTGGCTGACCGTCTTTACAGGGGTGATGATCGGCGGCATCACCGAATATCTCCAGCAGTATTCACCCGGACGCGCGGTGGATCGTGCTGACTTGATGGCGAATTGGTTGGGCGTGTTCGCCGCCGCAACGGTGATCATGTATGCTGTACTGTTAGTGCGATTGAGAAAACTCTAATGACCGACCTCACTTTAGGCATCCCGCCCGCTAAAACCCCAGTCACAGCAGATGAGTTTCTCCGTCTGCCTGAAACGAACCCACCCATCGAACTGATCAATGGGGAGATTGTGCCGATGTCGTCACCCGCGCAAACACTCGTTTTTGACGCAAATCATACGACGTATAACGTTCGCACCCGCGCGCGCGATGACAGCGCGAATCTCACCGGGTCAGCCGGGCGCTTGAGCCATCGCATTCACGAAAATTCGGCTTTAGGCGGCACACGGCTCACCGGAGCGCCGTTCAGCGGCGGACTCGCGGAATGTGCTGGTGTTCACCGTGAAGGATAACGACTAAATCGAGTGAAGGGCGTGGAGTGATCCGCGCCCTATTTGATTTCCCAGAGATGATTTTGATGACGGCGACGTGTCCGGCGGTGGCGATCCGATGGGATACCAGATCCAAATATCGCCATCGCCCACTGTGGCGGGGAATTTGATGAGGCGGGTGTATTCGGCATTGAGGCGTTCCCACAGCGCAGGTTCGTCCAAGCGCATGTTGCGTTCAAGAGTGCTGACGGCAAACACCGGACGATCCCCGATGATCGCCATCGCCGCGTCCCAATCGGCTATGCTGCGAACGTAGAAGATGTCTTCGCCTTCGATCCAGCCTGTTGTGCGCTCTGGCACATCGGTGACGTAATAGCGAAAGCCCGCTTCCATCAAATCAATGGACAAGATCGCTTCGTCGTTTTGACGGATCGATTCTAGATAGGCGATGGTCTGCAAATTGGGTTGTTTGGGATAGCGGTAGTAGGTGGTCAGCGGCAGGGCGAATCCGGCGCACACGGCGATCACTCCCGCGAACTGGACAGCGGCAGACACGCGGCGGTCATCCTTGAGCCGCTTCGCCAGCCAATCCCCGACAAGGCGTAGAATTTCGAGCGCGACCAGAATTGCGGGGAAGATCAAAATAAGCATGAAGCGGGGCGAATAGACCAACCCGCGCACCGCGCAAAAGATGAAATGCACCAGCGGTCCCGCGCTCACCGCCAACATGAGAACCCAATTACGGCGCATGAGCGAAACAAAACCGATCAAACCGAGTATTCCCGCCGGGATCGCCGCGATGGTTACAATTGGGCTGACGGACAAGGTGATCAAGCGGAGCATTTCCGCGAAGAATTCGAGCGAGAGCGGTTGAAAGCCAGCGCCTTCCATCACGTAGGTTTCGTTGGCGACTTCCAGCGCGCGCGGCACAATGACGATATACATGTTGACGACGACGGCGGTAAGCGCCAGCCCGACTGCGATTAAGCGGACGAGCAGCGGACGAACGTTGATTCCCTTGCGCGCCAGCAGGATGAGCGCGATCAAGCCGATGACACCATGCCCCACCAGCACGAACGCCCCCGACAAATGCCCGCCGATGCACAGGGCGGACGCGGCGATATATGCCAGCCAAAAGCGCGGACGATCTTCGCTCAAGGCTTTTGCAAGCATCACCGCCGCGATCAAGCCGAACAGCATATAGGCGGTGTAGCCGCGCGCATTCTGCGAGAAATAAACGTGCTGGTAGCTCACTGCCAGCATGAGCGCGGCGGCGGCGCTGGGCAGCGGGCGAAAGAGATGGCGCGCCGCCCAATACAGCACGGGAATCGCCGCTAAACCCATCAACATGGCGGGCAAGCGGGTGCTAATTTCGCTGTCGCCAAAAGCGCGCACAGACAGATTGACGAGCAAACTATTGAGCAGGTGATTGTTGCTGTTCATGTACGAGATGTAGATTTGCAGCAGCGACGCGCCAGCGTTGGTTCGCAGCGTGACGATTTCGTCGAGCCACAGATCGCTGTTGAGGTGGTAGAGGCGCAGCCCCAAGCCAATGATCACGGCGGCTGCCAGCGTGATCAGCGCCCAACGGGTGAGCGATTCGCGCGGGGGGGTGAAAAAACGCAGCCGTTGATTGGGCGTGGTTTGCGGCAAACGAATTCTGAGTACGCCGACGCACACCAGCAAAGCGCCTTCGATGATGAGCGCGATACGGAGCAGCGTCCATCCGCTGATGGACGGCGTGGAATCCAACGGGTGAAACGGTTGATACCAGCTGTCGGGGAGCAAAATCCCAACAGTGATGTGGATTATGCCAAGGATGACGAATACAAAAAGGCTGTTACGAAGGGACATGAGTGAAAAATCGACTCCTATGCGTGGGGCACATTTGCTTCATCGGAATTCGCGGCTTCCACGGGAGGAAGTGGAGTTACGGCGGGTCCAAGATAAGCGATATTGACCAGCACACACCATATGAACAAAGGCCATTCGCGCCAAATATTGATACTGCTCGTCCCCAATTTGCGCGCGTATTCGTGGGTTGGCACATTTTTGACGCGGAAACCATGGCGCAGCATCTTCATGACCATCTCTTGTTCGATGGTGTGGCGATTCTCTTTCAAGCCGACGCGCGCGACGGCAGCGCGGCGTACCGCGCGAAAGCCGTTGAGCGTGTCGGACAGTTGGACGTTCCAGCGTTTGTTGATGGCGATATTCATCATGATGTTGCCGATAGTGCGAATCAACTGCCCGATGCTGATCGAGAGTTCCTCGCTGCCGCCCAAGAAGCGGCTGCCCACGCACAAATCGACTTCACCCTGCACAATCGGCAGCGCCAGCACGGGAATATCTTCGGGATCGTGCGATCCGTCCGCGTCCATGAACACCAGCACATCATGATCGAGCAAATCGACTGCCATACGTGTCGCCGCGCCTTTGCCCATGCCAGAATCGGTGTAGATAATCGCGCCCGCCCGCTGCGCTTCGCTCACCGTCGCATCCGTCGAGCGTCCATCCATCACAATCACGTCATGCGCGAATGGCTTTGCGCCTTCCACCACTTCGGCAATTGTTTTTTCTTCGTTGCGCGCCATAATCACTACTGCCACGCGTTGATCGCCGTATGATGCAACACCTTCAAACTTAAACCGGTATTTCAAGAAGTACCACCCGAACCCATGCGGTCATCAAGAACGGCGAAGGGATAGATACTCCGCGCCGTGAAAGTGTTCTGAATTAAGCAAAGGCTTTTTTTGGGATATTTGCGCTCATTGTAGGTCTTGAGTGCTAAATGTGCAACCGTCGCACCGGACGGGGAGTGTCCAATTGCGCGATCATTTTGGGCACGACACGGACGGAACGAGTTCCGCGTGCCCCTACAACATCATACCCATGCTTTTGGACACTCCTAACGGACGAGTAACTTTTCACGGTTGTTTACGTATTAAGCCGTATGAAAAGAAGTATCAACTGGGGAATAGGCGATGAACGAAGAACGGCGCGCGACATTGACCATCGGATTGTGGTTTCTTTCAGCAATTGTGCTGGCGGCGCTGTTTATTTCGGCGGCGGCGCAAGGCAATCTCACGTCCTCACATACTGAACTTGCGACGATCCTGCTGATATTGGCGACAGGCGGAACATTCGCGATTTGGCGTATGAAAGACCTTCAGATGACGGAAGAAAAAACCAAGCGCCGTCGTCTTGACAACCTGTTACACGACTTGAGCGATGACGAACTCACTGAACTCAAAAATCGCTTGGTGGGCGATGATGCGCGCCTAGGAAGCATCACCAATTATTTGGGCGATGACGGCGAGATAAAGCAGCAGCGATAAGCGCATCATCGCGCGTAGGCAAAGCGCGCGCCCCCGCCCGCGCGATCTTGTACGCCGCGACAGCATTACCCGTGTGTAATGCCGTGTCGATGCTCTCTGAATCGAGCGCGAATCCGCGTTCGCCTAACGCGGCGAGAAACCCGCCGTTGAAGGCATCACCCGCGCCAATCGTGTCGATGACGGTGGCGGGCAAGGCGGGCGCGTGCAGCATTTCGCCTGTCGGCAAATAGGCATACGCCCCTGCCGCGCCGCGCCGCGCGACGATGATGCGCTGGTTGTCGCTCAATTTGCGCGCCGCCGCTTCAAGCGTCGATTCACCCGACACGGGGATGATTTCTTCGTCCGCGCTGCCAAACACGACGCTTGAATGGCGGATCGCGTTCTCGACAGTGGCACGCATGAGGTCGTCATAACCCCACAATTCGATGCGTAGATTCAGGTCAATCGACGTAGGAATATTCATCGACTGTGCCAGCGCCATGGTCTCTAAAATTGTCTCGCGGATCGGGGATTGGCGCAGACACATGCCCGTCGTGTGTACCCACGCCGCATGGCGGATCAAATCTGTGGGGATATGCGCCCTTTCGAGCAGCATTTGCGCGCCGCCCACAGGCGGAAAAATCACCAGATAGCGTTCGCCATCCGGCTTGACAAGCGCGATCACCTGCGGCGTAAAGGCATCCGCCAGCACGGTGAGCGCGGAGGTATCTACGCCTTCTGTCTGAAAATCCTGCCGGATGCGCCGCCCGAAACCATCGTCCCCTACAGTGCCGACGAATTTCACGGGGATTCCAAGCCGCGCCAACGCAACTGCTGTATTCGCGCCTGTGCCGCCGAAAAACAACTGCGGGACGGAATCGGCAATATCCGGCGAGTTTGGATCGGGCAGGCGGATGACGAGATCGACGTTGGCATCCCCGACAATGACGATGGGTTTCATGGATGGGACTCCTGTGCGGCAGCGCGGGCATTGGCGGCAAACGCACGGATTTTGTCGATGTCTTTGCGGAAGCCGCCGCCCTTAAGCGGTTGATTGGTGTACGTGAGCGAATCCACGCCGTAAGGACGGACCGCGCGCACCGCCTCCGCGACGTTTTGGGGTGACAAGCCGCCCGCCAAAATCACGGGCGCGCTCACGCGCTGGACAATTTCGCGGCTGATGTTCCAGTCGTGCGTCTTGCCCGATGCGCCGATACCCGCAATGTCGGGCGCTTGCGTATCGAGAATGAGAAAGTTCACAAACGGGTCATAGGCAACAGCCTCATCAATTGCGCTGGAATCCGCCACCGAAATCGCCTGCATGATCAATGTGTGCGGGATCATTTCGCTTAACTGCGCGACTTTCTGCGGCGGGAACATGCCCGCGAGCGGACAAAGATGCAGCACATCCGGCTCGACGGCGCGCACCATCTGTACAATTGGATCAAGCTCGGTATCGACGGTGAGCGCGATTCGCAAGGCTTTGTCGCCCACCGCATCGCGGATGGCGCGCGCGGTGGCAAAATCGACTTCACCGGGTAAACCTTGCAGACTTGGTGTGATGCTGCGCGGGGTGATTCCGATGTGATCCACGCCCGCATCTATCGCAGCGAGAGCTTCATCGGGGGTTTGCATCGTGTAGATTTGTATTTTCATGGCATTCCAGCGCGGATGATCCGCAAACTTGAATATTTAGAACAAGAGTGCTATGATACAAGTCTACCAAATCGCCTATAATGAATCACACATCCGCGTGTATTCGCAGATGATGCTGTACACCTAAAAGTAAAGGAAAACCGGCGTGCCACCCAGAAAATCGAGCAAAGAGAGCAAGTCCGACCATCCCATTGAGCAGACCAATTCGACGATTCCACTGGCAAATGAAGCGCGCATGAAGGCGCTCGATGCCGCGCTCTCCAACCTGACTAAGCGTTTTGGCGATGGCACGATTGTGCGCTTGGGCGATGCACAGCACATGGTTGTCGATACCATCTCCACAGGATCGCTGACCGTCGATATTGCGCTCGGCGTGGGGGGCGTGCCGCGTGGTCGCGTGCTGGAAATTTACGGACCGGAAAGTTCCGGTAAAACGACCCTGTGCTTGCATGTGATTGCCGAAGCGCAGAAGCGCGGCGGCGTGTGCGCGTTCGTCGATATGGAACACGCGCTCGATCCGTCTTACGCGCAGCGTATTGGCGTGAATTTGGATACGCTGTACATTTCGCAGCCGGACACGGGCGAACAAGCCTTTGAAATCACCGAAGAACTGGTGCGTTCCGGCGCGTTGGACGTGATTGTGTTCGACAGCGTGGCGGCAGCCGTGCCGCGCGCGGAAATCGAAGGCGAAATGGGCGACAGCTTTGTCGGTGTGCAAGCCCGTTTGATGAGCCAAGCCCTTCGCAAACTTAGTGGCGCGATCAAGCAGTCGAATGTGTCGGTGCTGTTCACGAATCAGCTTCGTGAAAAAATCGGCGTGATGTACGGATGCTTCCGGGGCGATGCTCCGGTACTGTTGGCAGACGGCACAACGGAACGCATCGAAAACATCGTCCTCAACAAGATGGATGTTGAAGTCATGTCGTTCAATCACCTGACTGGGGCGCTTGAACCACGCCGCATCGTCAATTGGTTTGACAACGGCGAAGCGGAAACATTCCTTGAATTTACCGTTGCATCGGCTGATGGACTAACGCATCGGTTTGCCTGTACCCCGAATCATCTGCTGCTCACCGAATTTGGCTATGAACATGCGGGCGATGTCGAAATTGGCGATCTGCTGATGACACGCGAACTCGCTCACTTGATGCCAGCGATGGCGCTGCAAGGCGCAGCCGATGGCGCGCTCATGGAAGCACCCTTAGGTGATGGCGTGCATCTCATCGCGGGTATGCCTGTGCTGGATATTCGCACGGTAACGCCCGACGCGGGCGCGCATCGCTTCGACATTGAGGTGCAAGGCAATCACTGTTACGTCGTGGATGGTGTGGTTGTGCATAACTCCCCCGAAACAACACCCGGTGGGCGCGCGCTCAAGTTCTATGCCAGCATTCGCCTCGACATTCGCAAGCTGGAGCAGATCAAGCAGGGGAGCGGTGAAGTTGTCGGCAGCCGCACGCGCGTTCGCGTGACCAAGAACAAGGTCGCGCCGCCGTTCCGCGAAGCCGAATTCGACATTATGTTCCTTGAGGGGGGTATCAGCAAGAGCGGCGAAGTGCTTGATTTGGCGACGGAACTGGGCATCATCGAAAAGCGCGGCGCGTTCTTCCGCTATCACGATGGACTGCTCGGTCAGGGGCGCGAAAACGCGAAAGCCTACTTGATCGAAAATCCGGCGTTGCGCGACGAGATTGAAAACCAAGTGCGTGTGCATTACGGGTTGAGTCCGCTTGATGGTTCCAGCAGCGCGCGCCCGATAGTCCCACCGCCACCGCCGCCATCACGGAGCGCGGCAGTCGATAACGGGGCGAGTGCTGAGGACGACGATCTAGATTTAGGATAGCTGAGAGAAGTTTTATCACAGAGAACGCAGAGGAAAAAAACAGCCTCTGCGTTTTTGATTACGCTCGCTGCGGGATGCCAAACAGGGATCGTTTGGGGGTATCGCTGCCTATGCGATGATGATTTGAAAGGGATGGGGGAAAATCTTGATATTCGGTTTTGCGTTGATTTGTTTTTACCAACAATGCACTTATAATGTGAACAATTGAGGCAGCAAAGGCATTATCAGCGTGAACCATCAGACGGATTCCCACGACGATTTATATGAAGACGAGCCAATTGAGGCGTACTGCGTGCGCTGCCGCGAACACGTGACGCTCGAAGACCCTGTGGCCGTGTGGACGCGCAAGGGGATGCCCGCGACACGCGGCGATTGTCCCACGTGCGGGAATCCGGTGTTTCGGCTAGGATATTCGAGCGCGCATGAGGCGCTCAACCGCCCTGCGCCTGTGAATGTGGGAGAAACCCGCCGGAGTAAACTCGCTAAAGAGACGGTGTATCTCAACTATGCCCCGCACGACGAAGCCATCGCCGCGCAAATCGCCGCCGATCTCGAAAAGATGGGATATGCGTGCTGGCTGCACCAAACCGAAAGCGATGATGTGAATTGGGCGGGCGGGGTGCATCCGTCGCTGCGAGAATGTTCGCGGATGGTGCTGCTGCTGTCGCCGGATTCGCTGGCGGAAAGCACCGTTGAAACGGCGTGGAAGTTCTTCCGCGAGAAGAACAAACCCGTTGTGCTGGCACAGGTCGCGCCAGCCGATCCGCCGGATGCGCTGCGCCGCCGTCCACGATTTGACATCGGCGGCGATTACAAAGCGGCGTTCCGGCAAATGTTGAGCGCACTCAACGAATAAGCGCTTAACTTCCCAACTGCTTGAGCCGTTCCAACCGCGCCGATTCGTTGGCGACCAACCACGCATCCCCCGAAAGTTCCGCATAAGCGCGGGCGAAATGCGGGCGGGCGTATTCAGCCTGACCGAGCGCCAGCAGACATTCGCCTAATTCTTCGCTGACATAGCCATCGCTTGTGCCCGCTCGTTCATGTTCTTTCAGCAGCGCGACCTGCATGTCCATCGCTTCGGGGATGCGCCCCACCGAACGCAGAGTCCGCGCGACACACCACTTGGCGATGCGTATCTTCGCCGCGTCATCGCTTTGTTCGCGCCATGCCAGCGCCTTCTGGAAAATTTCCAGCGCGCGCGGATAATCGCCCATATCGTGAAGTGTCCACCCGATGTTGTTATAGAGCGATCCCAACCACTGGCGCGCGGCGGGCTGTGCGCTCGATTCCGCCAGCGCAAGCGCCTTGTTGTTCCAGTCGAGCGAAGCAGCGCCGGATTCGATAATGCCCAACATGTGCGCGGCATCAACGGCGTAATCGTCGGCGCTGATGCTTTGCGCGAGTTCATACGCTTGGAGAAACAGCGGACGCGACTCGGCGGGTGAACCTGATGAATTGAACACGCGCCCACGTTCGAGCAGATAGCGCACACGCGCAAGCGCGAGATCGTCCGTGAGCATCGCTTGAACTTGATCGAGCATGCGGTGCGCCGCATCGAATTTGCGCCCCAACCCTTCGGCGCGGGCGATTTGCGTCATGAGTTGGGCGAGTTTGTCGCTATCGCCGGATGCTCCCACAGCGGGCAATAGTTCACGGAAGCGGGCTTCCGTTCCGGCGGGGTCGCTGTAATCCCAGAGTGCATCAAAGTCGGTGGTGGGCATGATGGGTTACTCCGCGCCTTTGGCGTAGCGGTCAAACCATTCGACCATGTGAGTGAGGCGATCCACGCGATGCTGCGGTTCGCCGCTGCGCGATTTTTCGTGTCCTTCGCGGGGATAGCGCAGCATGAGGACGTTTCCGCCGCTGCGGCGCACGTAGGCGAATAACTGCTCCGCTTGCTCGATGGGAACACGATAATCTTGCTCGGCGTGTTCGATCAACAGCGGCGTTTTGATTTTGTGGGCGTAAGCCAGCGGTGAATGTTTCCAAAGTTTGTCGGGCGCTTCCCAAGGTTCGGCATCAAATTCGCCGCTGATGAGCGAGGGAACATCCGACGTTCCATAGAAGCTCAACAGGTTGTACACGCCGCGCTGCGCGACAGCCGCCTTGAAGCGATCCGTATGCCCAAGTATCCACGCGACCATGTAACCGCCATACGATCCGCCGGTGAGCGCCAAGCGGTCAGGATCGACAAAGCCTTTTTCGAGCAGGGCATCAACCCCCGCCATCACGTCCATCATGGCGACATCGCCCCATGCTTCGTGGATGGCGCGCATGAACATTTCGCCGTAGCCATCACTGCCGCGCGGATTGGTCGCCAGCACGACGTATCCGCGCGCGGCGTGGAACTGCCATTCGTGGAACATGCTGGCTTCGGCGGTACTCCACATGACATGCGGTCCGCCGTGAATGTTGAGCGCAAGCGGGTATTTTTTGCCCACCTCATAACCAACCGGCAGCAGATACCACCCGTGAACCTTTGCCCCATCGGGCGAAGTGAACCAGAATTCGTGAGTGTCCTGCACGCACACTTCATCTAAAAACGGTTGGTTGAAATGCGTAAGTTGGGTTTTGTCGCCGTCGAAGGACTGCCAGTAAAGTTCGGGGGGACACATCGGCGTGCTGGCGATGAACGCGACACCGTCCTTGTTGGCATCGAGAAACGTCGCGCGGAATCGCCCTTCGCAGACGGTACGCAAACCAGAGCCATCGGGTTTGGCGGCGAAGATCGGTCCGTTACCGTGATGACTAGCGCTGAATACGATCTCGCATCCGTGCGGAGCATCGGGGGGAGTCCATGCGAGAAAATGGGCGCTGCGGTCTAGTTCGACGTTGAGATCGCGCACTTGATAAGGTGGGGTATCGGCGGCGATGACACTGACGCGGGTGATGCGTTCAGTCACGGGGATGCCATCAGCGCGGGGATAGCGCGTGAACGCGATCAGCGATCCATCGTGCGAAGGAATGGGGGTGAAACTCGTCGCGCTGAGATCGGTCAAGGGTTCGATATGCCCATCATCAAGGCGGATTTTGAAAATGGCGCTGGTGCGCGATGGTTCATCCTGCGCGGGATCAAATTGGCGAGCGGTGTAGATGAAGGATGCATCGGGCGACCACACAGGCGGCTCATGATTCGCTTCGCGGTGTGTCAAGCGGCGCATGTGCAGCGGCTCGACGGTGAGATCGACCACGTAAATGTGGGCGAAGCGTTCACCAGTGAAGGTTGTCCCCGTGCGATAGGGGATTCGCCAGACCGGATACGGATCGAGCCGCTTCTTTTCGGCTTCTTCGCGGCGTTCGGCGCGGTGCTTGATTTCGAGCTTGTCTTTGGGCGGGATGTCCTTCTCGTCTTGACTGCGGTCTTCAAGCGCGCGTTCGTCGGCGCTGGCGGCGCTCAAAAAGGCGAGGCGTGTACCATCAGGCGACCACGCGGGATTACTCGCGCCGTTCAACATGCGCGTGATCTGGCGGGCTTCTCCGCCGGGGGCGGCAACGGGGATGACGTAAATCTGCGGCTTGCCGTCCGCGCCGCGTCCACTCTGGAAGGCGATCTGCGCGCCATCGGGCGACCACGCGGGAGACGAATCTTTGTTTCCGCGCGTGAGTTGAATGGGTGATCCGCCATTGACGGAAACGAGCCAGATGTTGCGGATGTAGTTGTTTTCCATCGGGTCGGGCTGGACGCGGGTGAAGGCGATCCAGCGTCCGTCGGGGCTGATCTTCGGGTCTTCGAGCGTGACAATACGATACAGGTCATCCGCCCTAATCGGGCGTTTGGGTGTCGGGTTCGGGGTATCCAACGGGTATTCCTCGGTTGTCTGTTGGGTTGGGGATGGTGATGATGGGATTGTACCAGAGATCGAGTGGGTGGGGCGTATAGACCAATGGGTTGAGGAAGTGTTGGGGAGTGTTGAGGAAGTGCCAAGAATTGCCGTGTTTTTGGGAAAGAGGGTTGATGTTATGAAATAATAACCTCACCCCCCGCCCCTCTCCCAAGGAAGGGGGAGAAAGACAAAAGCAGCCCTCACCCCTGCAAACGTGAATGCAAGCGGGTGAATCTGCTCCCCTCTCCGTTAACGTGCGAAGCGACGCAGAGGGGTCGGGGGTGAGGGTGATTTAGGGTAGATACATGTTATACTCATACGATACCCATATATTGATGCCATCTACGGTTGAACTGTCCCATGAGCGAAAAACTGACCATTTTTATCAGCTACCGGCGCGGCGACGAGCAGGATTTTGTCGAGCGCATTCGTGATTGGTTCGTGCAGCGTTACGGCGCGGACAATGTGTTCATGGATTTCGCGCATATCCCGCCTTATGTGAAGTTTAAAGACTTTATCCGTCAGCGGTTGGACAAAAGCGACGTGTTTATTCCGATAATTGGTCCGCGATGGCTGGAGCTGCTGCGGGCGAAAGCCGACGACGACGAAGAAGATTTCGTGCTGTTTGAGATTGAAACGGCGCTGCAATTGGGCATCATGATCGCGCCGATACGGATCAAGGGCGGGGTGATGCCGAAAAAGAAAGACCTGCCGGAGTCGATCCGTGAGTTGGTCGATTACAACGCGCCGGAGTTGGTCGGCGGGGCGGCGTTCTTGAAGGATATTCAAGGGCTCGTTGAAGCGGTTGAGATCGGGTGGAAGCAGCGAAAGGGCGGCGCGGGGGGATCGAACAATACAATAAATGTGCAACATTATATGGATGAAGCAACAGCAAAATGGAAATCGGGTGACTTAAACAGCTCTATTGAACTTGCAACTAAGGCTATTCAACTTGATCCAACTTTCGCGCCCGCATATAGCAGACGTGGTAATTCTTTCCGTGAATTGGGCGAACTTGACAGGGCGCTAGCCGACCTTCACGAGGCGATCCGCCTTGACCCCAAGTTTGCCGTTGCCTACAACAATCGCGGGCTTGCGCGCAAAGCAAAAGGCGATCTCGACGGGGCACTTGCTGATTACAACGAAGCGATCCGCCTTGACCCGAAGTATGCGAGCGCCTATTTCAATCGCGGGCTTGCGCGCCAAACCAAAGGCGATCTCGACGAGACGCTTGCGGATTACAATGAGGCGATCCGCCTTGACCTCAAGTTTGCCATCGCCTACAACAATCGCGGGCTTGCGCGCCAAACCAAAGGCGATCTCGACGGGGCGATGAGCGATTACAACGAAGCGATCCGCCTTGACCCGAAGGATGCGAATGCGTATATCAATCGCGGGAATGCGCGCCAAACCAAAGGCGATCTCGACGGGGCACTTGCCGATTACGACGAGGCGATCCGCCTTGACCCGAAGTTTGCGATTGCGTATATCAATCGAGGCATTTTGTATCATTTCAACTTGAGCAAATATCCCGCCGCCCTGCGCGATTATGAGCAGTATCTCGCCTTGGGCGGCACGGATACCCGTGTCGAAGGGTGGATACGCGAGTTGAAAAAGAAGTTAGGGAAGTAAGGGCATACCGCAACCTGCCCCCTGCCCCTCCCCGAATTCGGGGAGGGGAGGAAACCGCACCGTTCGCGGATGAGATCACGGGGTGGGGTTGTATTTACGTATTCTCCTTCCCATCCGTGATTTCTTTCGACACGCGCACAACGGCATCCGCCGCGTCGATCAGCTTCATGATCGCGTCCTGCCACACGGGAGGGAGCGCCAAATACAAGCGTTCCGCGTCGTCTTTCGCCTTCTTATCCAGTCGAGTCACCACACCAATCAGCGCCGTTGTCGCGCCGAACAACAGCACCGCCAAGACCGTGATCGCAATTTCGTATGTGTCCATGGTGTGTGTATCCTTTCAGTTCATAGGTAAATTGATTGTGGTACGTGCCATAAGCGCGAAGAATCGTTGTAGGGGCGCGATATATCGCGCCCGCATGTATCGCATGTATCATCATTTCAGCGGGCGGCATGTATGCCGCCCCTACAGATGTGAACACGTATTTCGCGGGGTGAGGGCGATGGGTTAACAGTTCTCCGACCCGAACGGGTTTGACCCCGTGCCGTGCAGCGTGACCGCGATGATGCGTCCGCCGCCGTTTTGTGCGCCAACCGCCGATTGCACCGTCAAAATGATGCTGGTCGCGCCGACAATCGTGCCTGTCCACGTGATCGATGTGCCGTAGACCGTCGTGCGCGGCTGCGCTTCGGTTTTGCGCGCGGTGCCATTGACGAAGATCACACGCGCTTCCACGCCGCTTTGCTGCGTCCCCGCCACGTAGTCATACACCATCGTGATCTGCGTGAGCGTGGTGCTGCTAAACGAGCGCGTGATCTGCGCGATGGATCGGTTGATGCCGCCGAGCAAAATCCCGCGCACTTCCCACCCGTTCCCCGATACGTATTCGCCTTGCCCCGTGCCGTACAAGCTGAATCCTCCATCGCTCGACGTGAAATCGAACGTGTAGCACCAGCCGTCGCAGCTATCGCAGTTGATCGGGGAGGTGAGCGCGGCGCTGGTGAGCAGGGCGGCGTTCATGCCCGCACTCCCCAAGAGCGCCACGATCCCCGCCAGCACATCGCCCGCGTCCGATCCCCACGCCTCAAGCGCGGTGATGAGGGCGGCGATTTCGGCGGCACTGTACAGTCCGTTTTCGTCCGCGTCGGCGCTCCAGATTTCACACTGGAGATTGTCATACGCCGCCGTCGTGAAGGCGGCATCCACCGCCGACGCATCGGCAAACGCGCCCGTGAAGGTATTCACCAGCGCCCACAAATTGACCGTCAGCGGCGTGGGATCGACTGCCAGCGCGAGGGCGTTTCGCAGCGCCGTACCAACGCTGGTATAGCCGCTTGACAACTGTGCCTTCATCGCGTCGATCACGTATTTGAGATA
Source organism: Anaerolineae bacterium (assembly GCA_034434595.1). Lineage (GTDB taxonomy): Bacteria > Chloroflexota > Anaerolineae > Aggregatilineales > Phototrophicaceae > Flexifilum. Next base: position 116,441 of record DAOTZD010000005.1, on the reverse strand, counting down.
CGCCCGCGCGCGTCCGGCGGATACGCACGGCACAGTTTCGCCGCCGGGCAGCGATCCCCCATCAATGGGCGTGATCGCGCCGCCCAATCCCGCGCTGCCCATGCCGATGACGACCCATTTGCTCCCGTTGTAGACGAGCATGATCAAGCGGTCAGGATCGGTGAGCGTGAGATCGCCCGCCGCGCTGTGGATGTTTCCCGTCGTTTTCAAGGTGATGGCGCGCGCGGCATTGGCGCTTCGCAGCAGCAGCAGTTTGCCGGTGCCGCCGTTGGCAATCGTGGTCAGGTCATCGAACGCCGCGCCGCCTTCGGTATCGACGGTCATGAGCGATGCGCTGTAGGTGATCGCGCCGCTGTTGATCGTCGCACTGGCGAAACTGGTGCCGAGATCGGTCACGTCTTGCGCGGTGCTGCCATCGGCATTGAGATAGAGTGCGCTGGTCATAGGGTGACTCCGTTGTGATCGACAATCCCGTCGTTTGCGGGCGCAATAGATTGCGCCCCTACGGGGTGGTTGGTTGCGGGCGGCATGGGTGCGGGCGCATCACGATGCGCCCCTACAGATGTGGTTGTCATGTGGATGCCACCGCCACGCTCATAATGACTTCGTAGACTTCGACGCTGACTTCAACCGATCCGCGACCTGATTGGCAGGTGAGCTTGATTTCGTGTTCCTGCTGCAAATTGTTTGCCGCAAGAATCGCCGCCGTGATGTCGATGTCGAACGTGGTTGATCCGCCGCCAACCGCCCACGCGCCGCCTAACGCGCTCGTCCAGTCATCCCCGTTGACGTACACGCGCACCGTGTTCGGCGTGATCGTGTCGGCGTACAAGCCGTAGACGAGATCATGCGTGTGATCCGGCACGCTGAAGGCGTGGTAATGCCCACCCGCCGATTCTGTCGCCAGTTCTACCGCGCCCGATTCGCTGTCCGTCGGGATGAGAATCAGGTGCGAACCGATTTCGATCTCGCGCCAGAAATACGGTGTGAGACTGGTCGCCGTCGATTCGCCTATTCCGTGCGTGTGATCGCCCGCCGTACTGGTTTGTAATCCGGTAATGCCGCCGCCGCCCGCCGCTGTCGCTGTCGCCGTGAACGGGCGTGTTTTCACCCGCAGCACACAGCGCGTCAACCGTTGGGTCGCGTCGGTGAAGCGCACAGGGATGATCGCGGGCGTTGCCGGGTCGATCAGACGGTCATACACCCATGCCGTGCGGTTGAAATACGGCTTGACGCTCACACCGTCCACGTCGATGGCTTCGAGCGCGCCGATCACCACCTGCGCCGAGTCGTGCGGGTGACGATCCACGCTGCTTAAGGTGAAAATCGTCGCCAAGCCGTCCGCGTCGGCGTGTTCGGTCACATCGAGTACCCACAAATCCGCATCAATGTCGATGAACGTTTCGTCGCCAGTCCCCGCGTCGATTACGCCTTTGTAACTCAAGCGCACTTTGTCGCCCACGCGCACCGTTTGGCGCACTTTGCGGCACACGACGCGATAGCTGGTGTAGGGCTGCGAATAGCGGCTCAACCACGCTGCCGCGAGATCGTAGAGCGCGTTCGCGGCGTTGGTGAGGTCGCCCGCGCTGTTGCTCAACGGCGCGATCTGACGAAACTTGCCGACTTTTTCGATCACGCCGAACGCGCTCACGCCCGCCGCGTCTTGGATGTAAAACTGCGGCACATCGTTCACGCTCACGCTCTCGATGGTGTACGGCGATGATCGCGTACTGTTCGCCAGCGTGAGCAGCGCGTCACCAATGCCCGCGCCCACCGGATACAGCCGAGTCGCCGCCGCGTCGGTGTCGTGTTCAACCGTCAGCCGTTCGATCAAACCGATGTTCCCTTGGTCGATGATGGCGTATTCGCCGCCCGCCGTCAGCCGCAGATCGGCAAGGTCGCCAAACGCGCCGATTTCGACGGTGTTCGGGTCATCGCCCGCGCGGATGTGCAACCCCTGCGCTTCCGCGATCCACAAGAGCGCCCGCCAAATGCTCACGCCGTCAAAGCGCGCGTCAGTCGCGTTCCCGCCCGATCCGCTGGCGCTCCACCCATCGACCAGATCGACCAATGATTCGGCAATCTGGATAGGCGTTTGATTCGCATACGTCCGCCCCAAGAGCGTGCTGCGCCGCGTGAGCGCGTCGAGTTCGTCCGCGCCTTCGACGGTGAGCATCCAGCCCGCCGCTGATCCGGTTTGGCGAACGCGGCGAATGATCCCGCGCCCCAGTTCACGGGTGGTCGATCCGTCGCTGGCGTATACAATCACGCGGCGGTCAGGAATCAAAAACCCCGCCGACATTTCCGCCAACGGGGTTTTAAGCCTGAAATCGCCCACGCCATCTAACCGCCGCGTGAACGATGCCTCAACGAGCGCAGCCGGACTCGCGCCTAAGCGCTCGCTCCCGTCCGCGCTCCACACGTCTGCCCATGTGTGCATATCTCCCTACACTTTCACCCACATCAGCACTTGATCGCCGTGATCGGGCGACGGATGAGGTTCACTCGCGGCGACATACCCCAAGCGCAGATAGAATCCAACCGCCTCCTCACGCGCATAGCACCAGATGATCGCGCCGCCCTGCGCCCGCACATAGTCGATGCACGCCAGCAGCGCCGCTTTCCCAAAGCCTTTGCCGCGCGCTTCTTCAAGGCTTGCCATGCCGCGCAAACGCCAAGCGTTCTCTGGCGTGAACTCCGCGCCCGTCGCGCGCAGCGCTGCCGCGTCCGTATTATTCAGCGGCGGCTGTTGAATGACTGTGCCGACGCTCATCAGCGTCCCGTTCTCGTCGAATGCCGCCGCGTGAAACGTGCTCAAATCGTCGTCACCGGGATAGATCGATTTCTCAATCGGGGCTGTAGGTCTCAGCACCGCCGCCCGCAGCGGGCGAACATCCGCTGCCGTCATGCGCCGAACGTGGATTCCGGTCATGGGGTGTCCTTTCAATGAGAATTGTTATTCTATTCCCATCGTCCATGACGCGCATTAACCTCATATTGATTTCACGAACCTCTCCCCCTGCCCCTGTCGGAACGAATTCCGTCCCGAATTCGGGGAGGGGAGTAAACTCGTCCGTTTGCAAACAGGTGTGCGGGGGAGAGGTCTGTTTACACCCACGTTGTCAGCCAATTGACCGTCACGCTGGCGGATTCGCCCGCGCCCAAGACCACGCGAATTGTGTTTTCACCGGGCATCAGGCGAAACCACGCCGGATGCAGCGCGACAAAGCCCTCCCGATACGCATCCTCCCCGTTGACAGTCACACGCAAGCGCCGCGTGTCGATTGCGAGAATGTCACTCGCGTCCAGACCGCCGTTGTACGCGATCTCGTCGCTGGTCACGCCGCCCACGATCCGCCGCACACGCAGCGTCGTGATCGCCGTGCTTGCCGCAATCGTGATCACAGGATGCGCGGCGATATTGCCAGCGTGTGACCGCGTGAAGTCGGTCAATGCGCCGCTGCATAACTGCGCCGATCCGCTGGCGGCGGGCGCTTCGACGCTGTACCAGCGCGGATACGCAGACCATGTGAGCGATGCATATTGATGCTGGCGATTCATGCGCGCGTACACTTCCGGCATTTCGACGCGGATCAGTTTGGCGCGCGTACTGCGTTGATCGCCCGCGTCGGTTTCAATGACGAGATCGCGTGCGCCGAGCGCCGTCAGCCCGCGCAAAGTATCGCGCAGGGCGGCGACTTCGGCGGGCGATTCGCCTTTCAGCCAGCAGTCAAAGCGCACGCGCCCGCTTTCACGCGGCGACGGATTTTCGCCGTCCTCATCGAACGATCCATCGCCGCCGATCAGCCGCGATTCGCGGGCGCGCATGACGGCGAAATTGTCTTCGACGCGCACACCCGTGTCAGCGAACGTGTGCGTCCCAAAGCGGATCACCCGCGTCATGTGACCTCCTTGCGCTTGGTTTAACGGCGCGCGCGTAAGACCGCCGCCAGCCGCGCGGCGAATCCGCGTTCCGCTTCCGCTTGATCCAGCACATCGGGCGCGGGCGGATCGCTTTCAGCGCGGCTGGCGGCGGCGGCTTCGTCTGCCGCAATCTCCTCTGCCGCTTGGCGGGCGATGGCGAGAATCTGCTCCCATTGGTCGGGAGTGATGGTGGGGTTGTTCATTTTTGTATCCCTTCGGTACAACACATCTGCAATTTCGCCCTCTTGCAGCCCTCACCTCCTGCCCCTCTGCGTCGCTTCGCACGTTAACGGAGAGGGGAGCAAACACGCCCAATTGGATACAGATTTGCCGGGGTGAGGGCAGGCTTTGCGGTCTAAAACTCCCCGACGCTGAACGCACCCGCGCTCTCCAACACCAGATCGAACGTGACCGCCGATTTATCCACCGCGCGCGTGTGACTGACTTGCGTGACGAAAAACACCCCCGTGAACGACGGTTTGCCCGCCGCGCTGCCTTCCGCGCCGTACACCAGCGTGATCGGCTGGCCGGGGCGCATCTGCGCGCCATAGACGGGCAAATCTTCTGTATCATAACGGAGCGTGAGCAGCACACGCGCGCGCAGTAATCCCGGCGCGCGCTCGACAGTTTGCGGATTCGCGCCGCCTGTCACATCGATGGGCGCGGCGGTTTCGGTGAGCGTGAGCGACACCCAATGCTCGCTCACATCGACGGTGTTCAAGCCGACATATACGCGCTGATTTGCCAAGATCGCCATTTACGTCGCCTCCGCGGGTTCGAGTACCACGCGGTAGACCGCCCCCGCGCTGATCACGAGCGCGCCGTTTATCAAGCGCGCGTCGTGGGTGAAGCGTTCGCGGGTGACGCTGCGAAATACCCAGTCCGCGCCATCAAGCGCCTTCGCCGTGTCGTGATCGGCATCATGCAGCAGATCATCGACGCGCCTCGCGCCCGCTAACGCCTGTGCCAGATCGCCGCTGACGCAGCGCACCGCCAGCTTGACTTGGTGCAGCGGGAGAAAATCGCCTATTTCCGTCGATTCCACCGTGTACACGACATACGGATACACCGTTCCCGCTGGCGCGAGATCGGCAAAGGCGCGGTCAAACCAGATTTCGTTCGACTGTGTGAGGCGGGTTTGAACCGCCTGATAAATTTCCGCGATCATGTGTGCCATTCTTACTCCCGCACCCCGATCACCTGTGTGAAAATGTCGTCGGTGAGCGCATCTTCGACGCGCACGATGTGGTACGCTTCGCCATCGACGGTCACGCGCATATCGACTCCCACGCTCGTCCCTGCCGGAAATACGATCCGGCAGCTGTGCGTGAGCATTTCTCGATCCGCCGCGATGCCGGATGCGCTCAAGTCAGAACGGCGGGCGATGATCACGCGGCACGGCACGTCACTGGCGACGGTTTCCCATTCGCGGATGGCATCGCCCAACGCGCCAATCGTTACCGTTTCGCGTTCGATGAGCGCGCGGTCCGTTAGCCAGCGGGACGAGATCGCCCGTATTTGAGCAGTCCATGTCATAGTGACATCCTTCAATTTCAGCGAATGCTTGCGCCGCCAAATCGCGGCGGGGTCTTGACCCCGCCTTACGCATCGGCGCGGGTGGGACGCACCGATCCTGCCGTGATGCCCGCCAAGCCGAACTCGCGGCGCTTATGCGCCCGCAGACGTTCAAACGTGCGTGCGGCTTGGCTGTGCGACACTTCCAGCCAATCAGCGCGGAAATCGGGCTGACCGAGCCGCGCGATGATCCCATCCAGCGCCGCGATCACGGCTGTACGCCAATCGCCCGATTCCGTCAGCAGCGCGTCGAGCGCCTCATCAGTGTAGATGGGCGCGTCGGCGTTGGTATCCGCGATGTGAAAGCGCACACGGTCACGATCCGTCGCAAACGGGTTGTAGGTGAAGGTCATGGTTACGAACTTTCTTCAACCTCATGCCCGTAGATGAACTGCCACGTATCCCAACCGAAGCTCCAGCGCCCATAGCCGCGAAACTTGTAGACCAGCCCGTAGGCGCTGTTCGCGTCGGCGGTGAATTCGGGGCGCACACGCCAGTACCAGTTGAGGTACAGCTTCGCCATGCGGCTGTCCACCATGAACCAGTTGGTCGGGTCGGTCAAATAGCGGCTGACCACGACTTTATAGCCCGCGTTTACGTTGGCGTTGTTGCTGCTGCCGCCGCTTTGATAGGTCGATTCGACGATGATGCGCGCGTCTGCTTCCAGTTCCACTGGAACGAGCAGCGTATCCGGCATCACGGGCAGCAGATTTCCGCGGCTGTCGGTGAATTTCATCATCGCTGCTTTGGTGTCGATCACGGCGCTGTCGCTCAACGCGCTGGTGCCTTTGTTGCTTCCCGTCGCCGTGCTGGACGGGCGCAGCGGGTGATCCGTCGCGCACAGCGGTTTGCCATCCGCGCCCAACACGTCCGTGCTGAAGGCATTATTGAATACACTCGCCGCGTGCTTCTCGACAGTGCGGTCAAACGACAAACCGAGCATCGCCGTGTTGCGGCGGATCACGTTGTATTCGTCATCATCCAAAAGGGCGCGCTGCACCGCCATACCGAGCGCGTATTCCTTGTGCTGATAGCTGGCGGTGTAAAGCGGCTCGAATCCATCGTATTCGAGCGCGCCAGTGTATTCCGGCACATCGCCAAAGCCGCCCACGCCCATGTTGCGTTCGGCGGCGCGGCGACTTTCCTGCACGTTGAATAGCACCGGCAGCAAACTGTCGTTTTCGCCCGCGCGCAGTTGATCGAGAAACACCGCCCGCAGCGCCGTTTCCAGCGCGGTCAAGCCTTCAAACTGTCCAACGGTCATCGGTGTGGTCATGGGTACTCCTGTGCAAACTAGAGAAAAGACAGAGAGAAGATTCACCGCAGAGGACGCAGAGTAGAAGAACCTAGAAATCCTACGTCCTCAGTGATCATGAGTAATCAACCGACTTACGACCTCACCCCCGTCTCGCTGCGCGAGCCACCCCCTCCCCGAATTCGGGGAGGGGGACGGGGGGAGAGGTTCGCCGGAAAAAGCAAAAGACTTTCCCAACTTCACTTCTTCCTGTCTGCGGTGAATCCTTAGCGTTTTCTTTACGAGCCGATTTCGACAAACGCGCTCCGCGTGAACGTCACATAGACGCGGGTATTGCTCGCCCCCAACTTGACGATCAGGATCGATCCGTTGGTGCTGTCCGCCACGTCGATCAACTGCGCGCTGGTGATGTCGTATTTGCGACTGCCCAATACCGCCGATGCCGCGCTCGCGCTGGCAGTCGCCCGCCACACCTGACCCGGCAGCACCGGATACACGCGCACGCGCGTCCCTGCGGATGCGTCATCGCTGTCCTCTGCCATCACACCCAGCGGATTCGCCGCCGATCCCGTCGATTTGATCACCTGTCCGCTGGAAAGTTCGACCAGATCGCCCACTTTGAGCGTTTGACTCGCCGCCACCGGGAAGTCATGCACCGCCGGGATCACGTCCACGCTTGCCAAGCTGTATGCGTATTCAAAATTCGCCATCGACATTGTTCTCCTTGTGTTTAGCGCCTGTGCCGCGCTTCGTTCGTCAAAACTGTCCGCGCCAACGAATCTCTGTAGGGAGGGGTCAAGACCCCTCCGTGTTTTACGAAAACGGATGAATCGCTCACAACGGGCGCAATAGATTGCGCCCCTGCTGGCGCGTCCCGTTTTTATCCCCCTCCCTGAATTCGGGGAGGGGGTTGGGGGAGGGGTGTGCATCCCATCACAGCGGCGGGTTTGGCACACCACACAACGGGCGGCTCACGAGCCGCCCCTACACGTGCGCGGCATACAACGGGCGCAATAGATTGCGCCCCTACACGCACGCCGCGTTTCTCCCCTCCCCGAATTCGGGGAGGGGCAGGGGGAGAGGTTATCTTTTCGCCGCGCGATACTGCTCCGCGCTCACGCCCAACTTGCGCGCGATCTCGCGCTCGCCTTCGCTGATGCGCGCCGCCTTTGAGTGTCCGCGCGCGCCCGCGTCCATCTGCGGCGGAATCGGCTTGAGCAGCACCGCCGCGCTCCGCTCCAGCCAATCGAGCGTCCGCAGCGGATCGTCATAGACAGGCACCAACGGACGGATCACATCCGGCAGCGCATCGACGCGCGCCACAACGGCATCGCGGATGTACGTTTCCAGCACAATCGCCCGTTCCGCCTGCGGCTTCAGCGCCGCGATCTCGCCCACTGCCGCGTCGATCTGCGCGCGATCCGCCGCGCGTTCGCTTTCAACCGCCGCCAACGCTGCGCGCGCCGATTCCAACTCGCGGGTACGCGCGTTCGCTTCGTCTTTCAACTGGCGGATCATGCCGAGCGCCCATTCCGGCAGCCCGACGATCTCGCTTGCGGCGGTTTCAAAGCGATCCGCGTCGTTGGATCGTGTCGCTTCTAGGGTTTCCAATGCTGTCATTTGCATTTCATCGATCATTCGTTTCACCCTTCTTTCTTTGCCCTCACCCCCTGCCCCTCTCCGTTAACGGAGAGGGGAGCAAACTCGTTTACTTGCATACCGATTTGCGGGGTGAGGGCGGCTTTTTATTTCTCCCCCATCAACGCCGCGATCTTCCCCGCGTCGTAGCCGAACACGGGCGCGATCAACCGCAAGAATTCCTGCCGCCCCACGCGATCCGCGACTGCCAGCGCCCGCGCGATCACTTCATCGTCGCTGCGGATCGCCGCGTCCGCCCACTGCACACGGAAATCGGTATCAAGCGGCGGCGATCCGTCGCCATAAGCGGCTTCGGCGCGCGCTGCCAGCCTCAAACATGCGCTCCACGCCGCGCCTGCCTTCACTTGAAAGCGCCACGCCTTGCCCAACAGCCCAATCTCGCGCTGCTTGAGCGATTCGCCGCTGGCGTTGTCGCCGCCCATAAATTCCGGCGATGGTGTGCGCGTGATCTTGCCGATCTCGCCCGCCAGATAGCGCGCCATGTCGAGATACGGCGCAAGTTCGCCCTGCTCCAATGCGCCGATCTCGACTTTTTCGTCGGGGCGCAGCGGCGAGTCTTCGCTGATCGTCAGCCACATGCCCGGCGCGAGTTCGGCGGGCGGCTTCCAGCCCATCGCATAGCGGATTTGAAACGCGGATAGTTCCGCTGCCATCACCATGCTGTAGAGCGTGCGGTTGAGCGCGTTCTGGATCGGGATCGCCGTTTCGATTTCGCTCATGCCATATGGCTGCCAGCGCCGCCCGCGATTGCGAAAGTGGATCACGGGTACACCGATGGGCGATCCGTCGCGCATCACCCACGCTTGATCCGCTTCATCGAGCGTGTGCAAATTCCCGTCATAGACGTACCGCACCACGCGATCCGCCGTGAACACGTTCACGCGCAGGGCATCTTGCACGCGCCACACCTTGATGGCCGCGCGCGGGGCGGTGTCGGTTGCGTCGGCGTAATACGCCAGCATCCCGTTTTCGCCATCGAACGCGGGTTCGTGGCACAACCGCGCCCGCCCGCTGACCGGATCGAAGTAGACCAGCACGAACGTATCGCCATCGGTCAGCGCTGCTTCGTGAACATCGCCTTGCAGCGCGTCAAATCCAGCGGATCGTAGAAAATCCGCCGCCCATGCCCGCGCCGATTTATCCGCCGAATCTACGCCAACCACGCGCAGCCGATCCGCCAGCGTTTGCACGACAATATCCATGTAGTTGAGGCAAAATTCGCCCAACGGACTGCCAGCGGGCAAACGCAGCAAGCGGCGCATCCCGTCCGTCAACTGCTGCGGATGATCGCCCGCCGCGTAATCGCGCAGCAGGGCGACTTTTTCCGCCCGCGCGGCTTGATCCGCCGCCCATGCCCGCACATCCCCCGCTTCTAACTCAAGCGCCATGCTCACCGCTTCGGTCACTGGATCAATCAATGCCCACCCCATCACCCCTCCGCTGTTATCCGGTGCGGATCGCCTACAAAGCACAAGGGTGATTCCGATCCATGCGCGTATGAATCGAAATCACCCTTGTGGAAGCGCGCATTTATGCACGCTTGTTCTAAAAACCATTATATGCGGCTGTCAAGCAACCGTTTTCTAACCTTGCAAAATCACTGCGACTCGATTTGGTTCAAATGGAACTTTATCGACGAAGCGCTGTCTGCATTATCGCGGAAGCCGCACCGTAAACGTGCTGCCTTCATTGAGGGTGCTGGATACGGCAATCGATCCGCCGTGCATTTCGACAATCCCTTTGCTGATCGTCAGCCCCAAGCCGGTGCCACTCGCAAGGCTCGCGCGGGCATTTTTCGTCCGAAAGAAACGGTCAAAGATGTATGGCAGATCGTCCGGCGCGATGCCCATGCCTTGATCGGTCACACGAATGACGACTTCCTGCGTTTCGCACAGGGTTTCAATCGTGATCTGCCGGGATTGAGGTGTGTAATTGAGCGCATTCGATACCAGATTGACCAGCACACGCTCGATTTGGCGCGGGTCAATTTGAGCAGTACACGCCGTCGAATCGAGCCGCAGGATCAGCGACTGCTTTTTTTCGTGCGCGACGGGTTCATACGTATCAAAGACGCGCTGTGCAACGATATTCAAATCGTACAGCGTTATTTCCAGCGGGTTGTGACCGCGATCCATCGCGGATACAAGGCGCAAATCGTCCAGCAAGTTTCGCAAATGCTGGACTTGATTTTCGAGCGCGCGGACATGATCCGGCAGTCGTTCCGGGGTGAGCTGAAGTAGATATAAGCGCGTCGATATGCCCGTGATCGGCGTGGCGAGGTCGTGGAGCGCATCCGCGACAAAGCGCGCTTTGAAACGTTCGATCTCTTTCATATCTGTGATATCGTGCGCGTGCAGCAAAATCCCATGTTTGCTATCCCCCACTGGCGCGCGCACAGGAATCAGCGTCAGTTCAATATCGGTTTCTTTACCGTCGTTGGTTATCAGTTTGGCTTCTATTTGCTGGCTGTCCACGTCATGGATGGTATCCAGCAGCGCGCCGCCGACTTTGGCAATTTGTTCTTCGTTAGCAAGCGACCACAGGATGTATTCGATGGAGTTGGGATTGGTTGCCGCAAAAGTGCTGCGAAACGCCGGGTTCGCCACGAGAATATCACCGCTTGAATCGGCAAATGCCAGCGCGTCTTTGGTGTTATTCAGGACCAGTTCAAGCTGTTCGTTGGCACGCCGCAGCGCATTGGTGCGCTCGTTGACCAACTTTTCAAGCTCGGACGCATATCGTTGCAGTTTCGCTTCAAGGCGTTTCTGTTGGGTGATGTCGCGGCTGTAAATGGCGAACGCATCGATTGATCCGTTGGGTGATAGAACGGGATAGACGCTGTTATCCCAAATTTCTGTCGTCGTTTCATCGATCCAGCGCACGGGTTCGCGTGTTTCCGCCGCGCGTTCAAACTGCGAAATGCGCTGCGCCCGCAGTGCCGGTGTCAGCATATCGAATCCATTGTGACCGATCAGTTCGTTCACGTCCCGCCCCATCGAGCGGATCAAGGCATTATTGACAGTCAAGAAGATGCCATCACGCGACATCAAAAACGCGACATCATTAGTGGCATTCAGCAGTGCGCGGAAGTTCGCTTCACTGCGTTTCAGCGATTCTTCGGCGCGTTTTTGCGCGGTGATGTCCTGTACGCCGCCTGTGATAGCGACTAATCGCTGGTTTTCTTCGTCCCAAATCGGCAGGGCATTGATTCGCACCCACCCGATATCGCCGCCTTTGCGGATGATTCGGAGTTCTGACACGACACGCTTGTTCTGCCGCAGTTGTTCCGTGTCTTGGATGTCTCGCTCAATGTCATCGGGGTGAAGCGTGGAGCGCCACCCTCCATGTGCCCTAAACTCGTCCGGCGTATATCCGCTGATTGCCTCAAATGCGCCGGTGAGCATGGTATGGGTTAGCTTGCCTGTTTCGCTGACTTGAGAAACGAACGTATAATCCCACGTCACCGATGTGATGAGCTGAAGGCGTGCTTCGTTGTCACGGAGCGTCTGCTGCGCTTTTTCGAGTTCGGCAAGCGCCTCTCGCGCGCGCTGTAAGTCGCGTTTTCCACGCAGAAACATGTAATAGGCAATCACGCCAATCAAGATCATCGCCGTGGTTTGTGTTTGCAAGGCGCTTAACGGAGTTGCGAACGGGACAAATATTGTCCCATTGGGATCGATCAACCAGAAGCCAACGCCTAACAGAATGGTGAGTCCGGCATAAAAAAACGCTAACCGCCATCCCGCCAGAAATGCGGCGTAAAGCACGACGAGGGGGAACATTCCATACAACGGGGATCGTGTGCCGCCCGCAGTGGCAACCGATACCGCAAACAGGATCCATTCGCCTAGCAGCAGGATGTGAACACCCAACTGCACCCGACGGAAACGAACTGCTACCAAGGGCAGCGCCGCCGGAATAATCCCGATGAAGGCGAACAGGGCGCGTTCAGCGCGTTCGGGCATAACGACTAACCACAGCACACCATAGTTGATCAGCACTAGGATGGTAAGCAGGCTCACGCCGATGAGCGGGCGCACCACCCGCATGGCACTCTCAGTCGCACGCAGCTCGCGCGGAATGAGTATCCGATCCAATGCTGCTATGACTTTGGTAAATTGTGCGAAATCACGCATAAGGCTGACGCTGTCGTTTGTGCGGATTATTTGATAGAAGTATAACACTCAGCACATGTGAGTAATTCAACTTTCACGCAAAATTCATACCGGGTTACAAAATCTTGTGGCGTGGTGTTGTTGAATGGACGCGCAGTAAACATCCGCAAAAAAAGGCAATCATTTGGGATGGAAATCGAGTGGGGAGCGCGAATGATGGTCGCATATCAAGAGATTGCGGAACTTGCAGAACAACTGCCAAAAGCAGATAAAGCCCGCCTCATCAAGCATTTGAGCGGGCTGCTGCGCCACGAAATTGAACTGGAGTCGCCCTCCGAAATGTCGTGGCACGAATTTTTGAATGCCACCTATGGCATTCTTGCCGACGATCCGATTCAACGGTGGGATCAAGGTGAATACGAAGAACGAGAGCCGCTTGAATGACCTGTCTCCCTGAAGATTGGGAAACTGACAGCCCATAACCCTACCGCATTCGTGGATCGAAAATGTCGCGCAAGCTGTCCCCGATCAAGTTCGACGCGATCACTAGTGTTGCCATCGCCATGCCGGGGAACAACCACGTCCACCACTGGTCAAAGTAGTCAATTCCCACCGCGATCATCCGTCCCCACTCCGGCGACGTGGGATCAGCCCCTAAACCGAGAAAGCTCAAGCCCGCGAATGTCAAAATTGCGTTGCCAATGTCGAGCGTGGTCAGCACCAGCGTTGGCGCGAGACAGTTCGGCATGATCGTCCGCCACAGGATATACGAGCGTGACGCGCCCACCGCCCGCGCCGCTTCGACATACTCCACATCTTTGACTTTCAGCACCAGCCCACGCACCAAGCGCGCATACGAGGGCCACCACACAATCACCAGCGCGATCACGGCGTTGCGAATGTCCGATCCCAGCGCGGCGGTGATCGCCATCGCAAGGATGATCGTCGGGAACGCCATGAACAATTCCGTCACGCGCATGATGATCTCATCCCAAATGCCGCCGACGTATCCCGCTACCGCGCCGACAATCGTCCCGATCAAGCTGCCGATCACGATCACCAGCACGCCCGCCGGAATGGTGATGCGCCCGCCGTACAGCACGCGGCTGTAAATATCGCGTCCGAGTTCGTCCGTCCCCCATGTATACACGCCGGGCGGCTGCAAGCGCGCGCTCACGTTCTGCGCCAGCGGCGGATACGGCGAAATCAACGGCGCAAGCACGGCGGCGAGTATCCACCCGATCACAACTAGCGCCCCGACGACGATCAACGGGTTGCGCCGCAGCAGGTGAAGAATCTGCCGCCGCCGCTTAGCGCGTGCGGATGCGGGGGTCAAGGAAATAATAGAGGATGTCGACAACGAGATTCACCAATACGTAAATAACCCCGATCAGCAGGCTCACGCCCATGATCGCGGGGAAATCTTGCGAAGTGGATGCGCGAAACGCATAGCGACCAATGCCGGGCCACGCGAAGATCGATTCGGTCAGCACCGCGCCCGCCAGCAGCGTCCCATAGGATAAGCCGATCACGGTCACAATTGGGATCATCGCGTTTGATAAGCCGTGCCGCAGCACGATCATGCGTTCGCGCACGCCTTTGGATCGCGCTGTTCGCATGTAATCCGCGCTCAATACTTCCAGCATCGACGAGCGCGTGATGCGGCTGATCAGCCCGGTGATGTACAGCGCCAGCACCATGCTCGGCAAAATGATCCGCGAGATGGCATCGCCCAACGTGCGCCACTGACCGGACAAAATGCTGTCCACAATGATCAAGCCGGTGACCAGCGGCGGTTCGGGGGTGCGCGCCCCTAATCGTCCGGGACCCGCAACCCACCCTAACTGCGCGTGAAAAATCGTCAAGCCAAGCAGCGCCAGCACAAACACAGGCACGCTCACGCCGATCAACCCGACGACGCGCACAGCGTAATCCACGGGTCGGTTGTGCCACACCGCCGACACGATCCCGAATACTACGCCCATTGACACGCCCATGACCGTCGCCACGGTGGATAGTTCAATTGTCGCGGGCAAAAAGCGCGCGATGTCCTCAGCGATTGGCTGCCGCGTCTTGATCGAGCGTCCCAAGTTGCCTTGCAGTAGATTGCCCAAGTACGTGAAATACTGCTCGATGGGCGGCTTGTCCAAGCCCCATTCCGCGCGAAACGCCGCGACCAGTTCTTCGTTGTTGAGCTGGCTCTGCGGCAGCGCCGACACTACCGGATCGGCAGGGATGGCATTGGCGATCACGAAGGATGCCAATGTGATCCCAAGCAGTAGGGGGATGGTCACCAACACGCGGCGTGCGATAAACAGATAAAGAGGCATCCGGTTTCCCGTGAATAATGACCGTTCGTAGGATACGCGGCGATCAAACATTGATCGCCGCGCGCCTGTTAACTCGCAGATATTTGTAGGGGCGCGATATATCGCGCCCGTTGTCGAAGGGCGCATCACGATGCGCCCCTAGACATCGATCATCCCTATATTATTCCGCCCGGAATTTATTCCGCCCGGCTCAACAGCGCCAAATTGATCAACCACTGCGGATGCCAGACATACCCCTCAATATCGGCGCGGAAGGCGGTTTGCACGTTTGGTTGTAAGAAGGGTGCCCACGGACCCCTCTCGCGCAGATAATCTTGTATCTGCTGGAACAGCGCCACACGCGCTTCAGGATCGCTTTCAACCGCTGCTTGATCGCGCAGATCAAGGATCACCTGTTCGGCGTTCTCGCTCGTCCAATTGGCGCGTTCGCCGCCAACCTTGCCATCAGGCAGGAAGGACAGCACGTCAATCGGGTCAAGGAAGTCGGGCCCCCAGAACCAGTATGCGAACCCCTGCTGCCCCGCGCGATATTCCTCAAGGCTGACCTGAAGTTCGCCGGGGTTGAGGTTGACGGTGATGCCGACTTCCGCCAAGTCCGCTTGAATTTTCTGCGCGTTGGTGTCCATGTTCACGCCTTGGAAGGTGAACACTGGATAGCTGAGCGTGATTTCAAAGCCATCAGGGTAACCGGCTTCCGAAAGCAGTTCACGCGCGCGGTCAAGGTCGCGCACGAATGCCATATCCGTGCCATACGCGCCAAGCTGACCAATCGCCAGCGGCGATGCAGGTGTGACACCGCCCCAGAGCGCGGCGTAACCGGGGTAATCGAGCGCATAGCGGATCGCCAACTGTACGCGCGGATCGCTCACCGGACCGCCGAGTTCGGGATCATTGTTCATGAGCAGGAAGTGGACGATATTGCCCAACGAACTTGCAATCGTCAGGTCGGGGTTGTCCGTCATCGTCGCCAGTTGATCCGACGTGAGGTCAAGCGCGATGTCGATTTCGCCCGATTCGAGCGCGACTTTCTGGGTCGCCGCTTCGGGGATGTTCACGATGACAATACGGTCAAAGTATGGTGCTTCACCCCAGTAATTTTCGTTGCGGACTAGCACGGTTTCGACCTGCGGCTCCCAGCTTTCCAGCACATATGGACCGCTGCCCGCGGAAGTTTGATTCAGCGCGGCTTCGGCGGTATCCGTCGTCGCGGCATCGGCATCCGCCGATCCGCCAGCGTCGATCACTTGTGTGTCGTTGGTAATAGCGAATGGATTTGCCGCAAGGTTAGCGAGGAACGCGGGATCAACTGCCGAGAGTGTGAAGGTTACGGTATCGGCATCGTCCGCTGTCACACTGGCAATATTCGCGGCGAGGAACGAAGGAGTCCCCTGCACATTCTTCAAACGGTTGACTGAGAATACTACATCGTCCGCCGTCACAGGATCGCCGTTGGCGAATACCGCCGCGGGATTGAGGTTAAAGGTGTAGGTCAAGCCATCTTCCGAAACCGTCCAGTCCGTCGCCAACAGCGGCACAATCGCGCTGGCATCGGCATCCGGGAACGTGACGAGCGTATCATACGTCACCCGGTTGATGATCCCAGTTGTTTGCGTGTAACCACGCGCGGGATCGAGCGAGTCGGTGCTTTCGGCATGACCAACGACAAGCACCTGTTCTTCGTCCTGCGCGAACACCGCGCTGACACTCAGAAGGGCAGCCAAAAGGAGTAAGACGAGCGTAAAGCGGCGCATAGACTCTCCATTCAAGCGAATAAATGTTACAGTAAAGGACGCTTAATGGAATATTCTAACAAGGCTTGATAGGTGTGCCAACATGACCAATCCACCGCGTATTGACTACGCTGCCCGAATCGCCCGCTTTCAAGAACTGCTCCATCCCGAAGCGGAAGCGGCGTTTCTCCCCATCCACACCGATTTGAACTATCTGATGGGCGTGCCGCGCGATATTCCCAACTTCGGCGTGACGCTCCACCCCGGCGCATGGATCGAAGGCGCGTGGATCAGCCCTAACCACGATCCCGTGCTGCTGCTTCCGCGCATGACCGCCGAGTTTGGCGGCTTGGGCAGTTTGAAAGGGGTAGACATTCGCGTCTTGGGGGATTGGGATGATCCCGCGCAGTTGGTCAGCGACGTGTTGAAGGGATTCAACCTGCCCGCCGCGCCGCGCATCGCCATCAGCAGCCATGCGGAAGCCGAAACCCTGATCAATCTTCAAAAGTTGTTCCCTGATGCCCGGTTTATCTCCGCGACTGATATTCTGCGTCAGCAGCGCGTGATCAAGACCGAAGACGAAATCGCTATCATGCGCCGCGCGGGGGAAATCACCGAAGCGGCATTTGCCGATGTACTGAAGAATCTCAAGATTGGCATGACTGAACTCGACGTGATCGACGAAGTGGATCATCAGCTTCGCAAACACGGCAGTCTAGGACCATCGTTCACGACTTCGCTCTATAATTCCGGACCCAATCACCCGCTCAAGTTCGGGGATCGCTTAGGGACGTGGCATCGCGTCCTGACCGCACCCGTGTCGATCTTGTTCGATTTCGGCGGCGTGTACGACGGCTTCTGCTACGACTTCGGGCGCACGGTGTCGTTTGGCGAGCCGGACGCGCAGTTCCGCGACGTGTACGATCTGGTCATGCGTTCACAAGCGGCGGGGATCGCCGCGCTCAAAGCCGATCACGTGACGTGTGAACAAGTCGATGCCGCCGCCCGCCGCGTGATCGAAGAAGCGGGCTACGGCGAAGCGTTCCGGCATCGCTTGGGGCATGGCATCGGCATGGATGTACACGAACCGCCGTTCCTGACCAAAGGCAATAAAACCGTCGTGCGCGAAGGCATGATGTTCACCGTCGAGCCGAGTATCACGCTGTATGATGGCAAATTTTCATCGCGTGTCGAAGATGTGATCGTGGTGCGTCCCGGCGGCGGCGAACCCCTCACCAAAGGCTTCCAATCGCTGTACGTGGTGGATTAAGCGCGAATCAACAGGGCGGCAATTACGTTCATGCCGCCCGGTTTCAGTTTGAGTCGTGATGCGTGTTATCGGTGTGTGCCGTCTAACGCGGCGATCAACTGTGCCACTTCTTGAGCATCGCGTTTGCGCCGACCATCTAGCAGCGCCAATGACTGCATGTAATCGCACAGCGCGCCTTGATCGTTCCCCTGTCGCTCGTCCACTAATCCGCGATCCTTATACGCGGCGGCACGTTTGGGATCGTAGTAAATCGCCATGTTGAAGTCGCCCATCGCATCCGCGAGTTCGTCCAGATGGTAGTACACCAGCCCGCGATTCAAATATGCTTCGATGTATTTGGGATCGAGTTCCAGCGCCTTCGTGAAGTCCTCAATCGCGCCCGCTGTGTCGCCAAGCTGATAGCGCGCGCATCCACGACGGTTATAGACTTCTGGTTGGTCAGGGTTCAGGTGGATTGCCTTCGTGCAGGTGTGTACCACGCGCTCATGTTCGCCGCGCATCGCATAGGTGTCGGCGTATTCTTTGAAGGCATTCGCACGCATCACATTCCATTCAGTAAGCAATTTTTGGAAGATTTGCATAGAAAAACAGCCTCAAAATTTGTCGCATCCTAACAACTCTTTCCATTCTATGCGATTTGCCTATGTTTGGGCATCAAGAAATCGTCAATTCTTCCAACTCCCCTATTGCACGAATGCTTCTTAGCTTGCTCTCATCTTTAGCAACTTGACATCGGACACAAAAGCTAATATTGTTAGCCTTGAAAGCTAACGATAGTAGTCTTGAAAACCCAAAGGAAACCGATTCATGTTCACTATGCATACTATGCCGAACGTCAGCGAGAATGTATCCTCACGGGGCGCGGTCAGCCTGCCCAGTGCGCTGCTTCGTCTTGAAGGGCTGGCGCTGTTCTTGAGCGCGACTGCCTTTTACGCCTATTTCGGCGCGAACGGCTGGCTGTTTGTCGCCCTGCTGCTTGTCCCCGATCTCTCAGCGCTCGGCTACGCGATTAACCCGCGCGTTGGCAGCATGACGTACAATTTCGCTCATACCACCTCGATCCCCGTGATCCTGCTTGTGATCGCGTTCATCAGCGGGACGGGTGAAATGGTCATTCCGTTCATCTTGATCTGGCTGGCGCACATCGGCATGGATCGCACGGTTGGGTACGGGCTAAAATACGCGGCGGGCTTTAAGCAGACGCATCTTGGGCGCGTTTAACGCATCACACGGGGACATAATCCATGCCATATCCGTCGCAAACCAGCGCGGAAGCGATACTCGACAAGGCGCGCGAAGTCATCGCCGCCGAAGGAGTCAGCGAGCTTTCACTCGGTAGATTGGCGAGTTTGTTAGGGGTGAAAGCCCCTTCGCTGTATCGCTATTTCGCCAGCAAAGAGGCGCTGCTCAAAGCGATCAACGAAGGGACTGTGCAGGACTTGTTCGCCGCGCTGCATCAAGACGATGATCCGTCGCTGCCCGCGCGCGAACGTCTGATCCGCATCGCGCGGGCATATCGGCGCTATGTTCACGCCAATCCCGCCGTCTACATGCTCGCCATGACGAACGCCGATGACGCGCTTCGTCCCGATCCTGATGCGCTGGTGGCGGGGGTGCTGCCCTTTCAAGCCATCATCGCGGAGATGTGCGGCGAGTCGGGGTCGCTCACGGCGCTGCGCGGCTTGCTGGCGATCATGCACGGCTATGCGCTTTTAGAGATCAACGGGCAGCTCCGGCGTGGTGGCGATCTCGCCGCGGCATATGACCACGTGATCGCCGCCTATTTGAACGGGATTTCTCGCGCTTAACGCACGCCCCAGAACACGAACATTCCCAGCATCAAAATAGCAAACGTGATCACTGTCAGCCCCCCGCCGACGCGCGCAAAGTCTTTTGGCACGTAGCCGCCGGGAGCCATCATCAATGTGTTGACCGGATGCGCTGTCGGCGTGAGAAATCCAATTGAACACGCGGTTGCTGTTGCCACCGCAATCGCCTGTGGATCGATCCCCATTTGCAGCGCCGCGCTCACGGCGATGGGACCGACGATCACCGCCGTGACCTGCCCGCTTAACACCTGCACAAAAGCCACCGTGAACAAGAACATCGCCGCGATCAATGCCAGCCCGCCGAACGGCGCAACCACGCCCACCAGCGCCCCGCCGATGCGCGCCGCCAATCCGGTATTCACCAGCGCCAAGCTGATCGGCAGCATCCCGGCGATCAAGAAGATGACGCGCCATGAAATCCCGCGATACGCCTCATCCATATCGAGACAGCCGCTTAACACCATGCCCACCGCGCCAAGCAGCATCGCTTCGGCAGTCGGCAAAATGTTGAAGATCGACATCAGCACGACGATTGTCGTAATCGCCACGGCGTATTTCGCTTTTTGGGGCAGCGGCGGCTTGGCAAGCTGACTGCTTTGCAGCACGAGAAAATCGCGTTCCTGCTGAAGCAAGCGAATGTTCTGCGCGCTCCCGACCATCAAGAGCGCGTCCCCGACTTCCAACGGCATTTTGCCCACGTCGGTGCGATAGCTGCGCCCGCCGCGCCACAAAGCGACGGTTGTCAGGCGGTATTTGCTGCGGAAGCGCAGTTCCGTCAGCGTTTTGCCGACAATGTTCGAGCGCGGCGGGATGATGACCTCTGTCAAATCAACCGCGTAATCATGCAGCGGGATATGTCCCGCCGCGCCATCATCGCGCCCGATGGTCAGCTTGCCCCATGTCGCAAATTCGCGCGCGCGTTCTTCGCGCCCCAACACAAGCAGAAAATCGCCGCGCCGGAACACTTCATCCGGTTCTGGCGTAAGGATCGCTTGATGCCCGCGCCAGATTGCCAACACAGTTAAGCCGAACAACTGCCCAATATTGGCGCGCGCCAGCGTCGAATTGATCAAGCGCGAACCGGGCAGAATTTCCATTTCCCACAAGCGATCCTTGAGTTGATAGGCGTTGTGTAAGTTCTGCGCCAATGTCGCTGGGCTGCCGCGCAGCGATTGTGCGCTCGATGCCGAGTCCCGGTCTGGGAGCAAACGCCGCCCGATGAAAATCATGTAGCCGATGCCAGCGATGAGCAGCAGGCTTCCGGTTTGAAAGAAATCGGTGAAGCCCAACCCCTGCAAACCCTGATCTTCTAAGATACCGCTGAGGATGATGTTGGCTGTGGCAAAGATGGTGGCGGTGCCGCCGAGCAGAGTCGCGTAGCTCAACGGGATCAACACCTTAGAGGCGCGGATGTTCGAATCGCGCGCGGCTTGGATTACCACCGGAAGGAGCACCGCGCCCGCCGCGATGATGTTCATGACCAGCGCCAAACTCGCGCCCGCCAGCATGGTGATCAAGATGAGGCGGTTTTCTTTGCCGCCGCTCAAGTTTTGCAGCCGCCCCGCCATCCACGCGACCACGCCCGTTTCTTCGAGCGCGTGCGAAATGATGAACAGCCCGATCAGCGTGAAGATGACCGAACGACTGAAGCCTTGAAATGCTTCTTCGGGGGTGATTACGCCCGTGACCGCGAGCGCGAGTAGCGCCATGAGCGCGACCAAATCCGAACGCAGACGGTTAGAGAGGATTAAGCCGACTGCGCCGAGAATGACAGCGATCAAGATGATTTCTTGGTGGGAAAGGGACATGCGACCAGCCGTGAACGGATGCGTGCATTTCGCCTAGTGTAGCGCGTTCAAGCGAACCGCGCTTGCAGACATGTCCGTTGATGTCCGTATTTTGCGAATGTCGATGTGGATTTGAGCGATGATATGTTGATTCAACCTGTCAATCTTGCAACTTGAATCAATATATTTTTTTCAAAACGCTCAACAGTTCTATGATTGTCGGCATCCCCGCAGTTACGCGCGGTGCTGTATTCACCATTGATGAATCCAGCCTCCCAATACGGGTGTTAACCGTCCAATTCTTAGATTTTTGTAGAAAGGTGGCAGCGGGAATCGAACCCGCGAATAGCGGATTTGCAGTCCGCCGCGTTCGCCACTTCGCCATACCACTGTATAAACCTAGATGCAATGTAAGGCTTTTCCACTTATGTCCGTGGGGAATGTAATCTTCTCTTAGAAAATTGCATTCCTGCGCCCGCTGCTTATTCGATTTGCTGGGCATCAATTAGCGCGATTGTGTTAATTGACCTTGCGAAACAACGGAGCGACAAAATGTGCGATCTGCTCGACATGGCGGTGATCCGTCCCGCAGCATCCCCCCATGACGTTTAACCAGTTCAATTTCTGCTTAAGATCGAGATACTGTGATCCAAGTTCCACAGGATCACCGTCATCAAGTGTGGGCGATTCATTCAGTTCTGCGTGGCTCTGGCGTGATGCATTCGCCCGCAGCCCTTTGATACGCTTGAGCGGATGGGCTTCATCGGTAAAGACATGATCGAAATGGGTGGGGTGCGCGCAGTTGATCATGTAGTAGATGGGATAGCCGCCTGTCGCTTGATCAACCTGATCGATGGCACTTTCGAGCGTCTCCCCGGTGGGAAGTTTTCCATCCGTTTCGACGGTGAATGAAAGCACGACGGGCATCCCGACGCGCTGCGCTGCCTGCGCCACCCCAATCGCTTCATCAATATAGTTCATCGTGAGTGCGCTGATCATGTCTGCGGCAGTATCGACAAAGACTTCTGCTTGCATCTGGTGATATGCTGCGGCTTCTTCCGCGGACATGATCACATTCGGGTTGTAGCCATCGCCGCGTGGTCCAATACACCCACTAATTACGATGGGGGTCGAGTCCTGTTCCTCTTGATCGCGGATCGCTTCAAGTTGGCGAATCGCTTTGCGGTTGACTTCCGCCAAATCCTCGCGTGAATACCCCAGCAGCGCCCCCCAATCAGGATTTGCGCGCCATGTCACACTCTCAAGGATCAGCCCGACTTTGTGTCGCCGCGCAATATCGGTATAGCTTCGGAAGTATTTGTTGAGCGCCGTTTCGCCCTCAGCGTCCTTCAGCAGATGAAAGGATGCAAAATAAGGAAGATCAAGCCCGTCATGGAAAATCAGCGTGGTTTCTATCCCACCATCGGTGAGAAAGAATTGTCCGGAGAGTTGAGGCAGCGCGCCGCGATAGCGAGCCATAAGGTTCCTCCGTGTGTGGGGTAGGTTGCACATTTTCTCGTCGTGGGCAACGATGTCGTTATTATACGATCATTTGTTGTGTTGTGCATCCATCACATCGAAGATTTTCTATACGACTTGTGAAAGGTGGCAGCGGGAATCGAACCCGCGAATAGCGGATTTGCAGTCCGCCGCGTTCGCCACTTCGCCATACCACCAAAATATGGACGCGCACAGAGAAACTTGTTTCTCTCGCGTCCTGACAGCGCCATGTGAGAGAAAAAGGTGGCAGCGGGAATCGAACCCGCGAATAGCGGATTTGCAGTCCGCCGCGTTCGCCACTTCGCCATACCACCAGAAAGCTGTTACGACGTGTGCAATCGTAATTTGATCCCAATCCACACGCCCGCGAATACCGCTGCCGCGAACACCCACCCGCTGACCGCAAACGCCGAAATGCCGCTTAACAATGTGCCGACGGTGCAGCCCAACGCCAGCATCGATCCCCAGCCCATGAACACCCCGCCGATGATCGCGGTGGTGCTGTTCTTGAGCGTGAGCTGCGACAGCTTGAAACGGTTCGCCAGCAGGACCACGCCGAACGATCCCAACACCAGCCCGCCGATCAACCAGCCGTTTTCCGTGATGGTTTGCACCACTTGAGTAGCGCATCCCGCCAGCGTATCCAGCCCGTTCAGCCGATCCGCCAGCAAGCCCGCGCCATCCATAATTGTGCGCGTCACACTGCCGATCTGCGATGTGACCCCCAACGGCTCGATGCGGAAATACGCGATCATGCCGATCACCCCGACCAACCCGCCCGTCACCAGCGGATTCCATCGCTGGTTGATCACACGATCCCACACCCGTGCTAGGGTAATTGGCTGCGGATCATTCGCGACAGGCTTGGGCAAAAATCGCAGCAGCGCAACTGCGATCACAGTCAGCACCGCGAGATGGATCGCCAGCGATCCCCCGTAGCCGAAGGTGGCGGGCAGCCATGCTGTCGGCGCGTTCGAGATTGCGCCCAAGTAAACAGTCTGCCATGTCAAGAAGCCGAGTCCGAAGCCGATCAACGCGCCGAACAGGGCGAACGGCGCGCGGGTGTAGCCTTCGCCCAAGCGGTACAAATGCCCGCTGATGCACGCGCCGGAAAGCGCCATACCGATTCCGAAGGACAAGCCCGCCGCGACCAGCACCCAACTGACGGGTCCAATGTGCGCCTGCGGGGGCAGCCTTCCCGTGAACGCATTTGGCAGAAACGCCCCAAACACCACCGCATAGCCGATTCCGCCGACTGCCAGCGCCGTGAGGATGGCGTAAATCCCCGTGCTGTTACGCGAGCCATTTTGCGGCTCGATAAAATCGCGCAGAATGCAGAAGAAGCAGAACCGCCCGCGCTGAAACACAATCCCCAACGCCGCGCCAATCAACAGAGACAGCGATGCTCTCGCGCCGTGTCCCGGCGTATCGTGCAGCCCATACGCCCCGATGATCAAGCCGATCAAGACGAGCAATCCGATCAGCCGCACCAGCATATGGCGCACTTCGATGCGTGAAGCGGGAGCGACCCCGACCAGCGAGTCGCTCCCCACCGTACTACCTGTCATGAATTACTGACCGCCCCACACGGTGCCAGCGGGATTGACAATCGGCACACCGACGCTGTTGCCGTATTCCGTCCACGAACCATCATAGAGGGCGACTTCGTAGCCGAGCAGTTGGTTGAGGACGAACCATGTCAGCGCGGCGCGTTCGCCAATGCGGCAGTATGTGACCAGCGGGGTGCTGCCATCCACACCCAAGTCCGCATACAGGGCGCGCAGTTCCTCAACCGACTTGAACGTGCCATCCGGGTTGACGTTTTGACCCCACGGCACGTTGATGGCACCGGGGATGTGACCTGCGCGCACCGAAAGTTCCTGTACGCCTTCGGGGGCGAAGATTTCGCCGTTGTATTCCGCCGCGCCGCGAATGTCGATGAGCGTGCCAGCGGTTTCGCCGTTGACAATCTCCAGCACTTCGGGCAGGAGCGCACGCAGATCATCATTGGCTTCACCGACGGTCACTGTGCCAGCTTCGTAGGTGGGAACATCCGTCGCCAACGCGCGTCCGTCGGCTTCCCACTTGACGCGACCTCCATCGAGCAGGCGCACATCTTCAAACCCGTACAGGTTGAAAATCCACGCGCCCCATGCCGCGAACCAGTTGTTGTTATCACCGTAGAGTACGACGGTGGTATCGTCGTTGATGCCCGCCGCGCGGATCAATTCTTGGAAACGTTCCTGCGACACCACATCGCGCGTCACGGTATCGACGAAATCGGTATGCCACACGAAGTTGACCGCACCGGGGATGTGACCGCGTTCGTATACGCCGGGAACGACGCTCACTTCGATGACGCGCACATTCGGATCAGCAAGATTTTCTTCGAGCCAATCGGCGGTGACGAGAACTTCTGGCAGTACGGGGTCTTGTGCAGCGACAGCCGCCGCGGCGACCAACGAACTCAACAGGACGACGAGCAGAACAAGCAAACGCAGTTTCATGGAAGGTGACTCCTGATCATTCACAAGGTTAAGGGTGTAACTGTTGACGATGGACAAGTTAATGCGATTAGCGGCATACATGCCGCCCGTTGCGGCGCGCGATATATCACGCCCCTACAACCGCCATCCGCATTGATTGGTTAACCATCAATCGCGTGTCTCTACAGGCAATTGTGTTCACAACAACAGGTTTCCACTGACTATCCCCCCGACAAACTATTGATACGCACTCATGTTCGTTACACACACGCGGAAACAAAAACGCCCCGACTGTTGATGTGTCGGGGCGATGGGTGTCTGCTGCGCTGACGCGCAAGGCGGCAGACAATAAAAAGCCCCGACAGAAGCCGGGGCGTGTTGTCCGTTTAGGGTGTTTCGCGTTCTAGCAATGCAAACCCCGGCTGTGATGGCAACATTCCATACAGCACATACAACAGGGTTGGGCGAAAACAAAATGCATTGCAAACATCCTTGTGTGTAAAACTGGATGTAGACTACACGGGTTTATTTTTCTTGTCAAGGAATTGGTCGAATGTTTTTTTCACCATTTTTCTCCACACATGGCAGACACCCCCTGTTTAGTGATAATCTCGTGGGCAGTTGAGTGATAGGTCAAGCACAATGACACAGATCACCCATTTTGAGGGAGAATACTGGTTTTTATCGAACTTCTATCCCGCGCCTGTTGTACTAGATGAAACCGAATATCCCACCGTCGAACACGCTTTTCAAGCTGCCAAAACTGACGATCCCGATGAACGCCGCGCTGTGTTAGCGTCCAAAACGCCCGCGCTTGCCAAACGCGCCGGACGCGCCGTCACCATGCGACCCGACTGGAATACCGCCCGTTTCGCCACTATGGAATCGCTGGTGCAGCAGAAATTCACCCGCCATGCGGATTTGCGCGCGAAACTGCTGGCGACAGGCGATGCTGAACTCATTGAGGGCAACACATGGAACGACACGACATGGGGCGCGGTGTGGGATGGCGACAACGCCGCATGGATCGGCAAAAATTACTTGGGACAAATGCTCATGCGGATAAGGGACGAACTGCGGCGGGAGTTTGCATGACAAATCGAGTCGCATTTTTCTCCCCCTTTCCTCATGGAAAGATTAAAGAGGCGACCATAGCATTTTTATGTATAGGGGCGGTTCGTAAGCCGTCCATTGTTGGCGGGCGCATCACGATGCGCCCCTACACAAACGCCCCTGTTTCCCCCTCTCCTTGGGAGATGGGGTTGGGGGGTGAGGTTGTATGATGTCCTTTCTAACACCACTCGCCTTTCTCGGCGCGTTGATCGCCATTCCGATCATTGTGCTGTACATGCTGCGCTTGCGCCGCCGTGAGATCGTCGTCAGCAGTACGTTTTTGTGGCAGCAGGTCCTCCAAGACCGCGAAGCGAATACGCCATGGCAAAAACTGCGGCGCAATTTACTGCTCATTTTGCAGTTGATCATTCTCGCGCTGCTCGTTTTCGCGCTGGCGCGCCCATTCATCGTTGTTCCAGCGGTCAGCGCGGGGCAAATCGCGCTGCTGCTCGACGCATCCGCCAGCATGAACGCGACAGATTCGGCGGATGGTTCACGTTTTGCCGAAGCGCAGCGCCGCGCGCTCGAAATCGTCGATACGCTCGGTTCGGGCGACAGCATGACCATCATCCGTGTCGCGGATGTTCCCGAAGTTCTCACGCCCTACACCGCCGATCAAGCCGCGCTGCGCGCTGCTATCGTCAACGCGCAGCCGAGCCAAGCCAGTGCCGATTGGAGCGCCGCGCTTACGTTGGCGGCGGCGGGGGCGCTTGGTCTAAGCGAAGGGTCAGATTTTAACGTCGTCATCATCAGCGATGGCGGCATTGGCGAAGCGTCGGCGCTTCCCGCTATCCCCGGCGATTTGAGCTATATCCCCGTTGGCACCAGCGGCGAAAACGTGGCGATCACGGCGCTGGCGACTCGCGCGCTTCCCGGCGAACCGCCGCAGGTGTTCGCGCAGGTGACGAATTACGGCGCATCCGACGCGGACATTTTTTTCTCACTTCGTGTCGATGGCGAACTCGCTTTCTCGGAACGCTACACTGTGAGCGCGGGCGATGTACTCCCATTGGATTCGTTCGCGGGGCTGCCCGCCCGCTTCCAAACGCTCGAAGCCCGCGTGACGCTGCCCGCCGGATCGACTTATGTCGATTATCTGCCGACGGATAACGCCGCGTGGACGATCTCCAGCGCGACAGGCACGCGCCGCGTACTGCTGGTCTCACAGGGCAACCTGTTCTTGGATCAACTGCTGCGTCTGCTGCCTTCGCTGCAAGTTTTTAACGGCGATCCCGCGCGCCCGCTGCCTACTGGACAGTTTGATATTTACGTATTCGACGGCTATTTACCCGATGTGCTGCCTGCTGGCGATCTGCTCATCATCAACCCGCCGCGATCCACCAACTTGTTCACCGTCACCGAAGAAACCACCGAAACAGGCAATATCCGCGTGGAAACCGCCGACCCACGCATGACGTTTGTCGATTTTTCGACGGTGAATATCCGCGCCTTCAACCCGGTCATTCCGATCCGTGACGACTGGGCGCAGTCGTTGATACGCGCTGATGGCGGCGATCTGCTGCTGGCGGGCGAAATCGACGCGCGCCAGATTGCCATCATCACGTTTGACTTGATCGACTCTGACCTGCCGCTGCAAATCGCCTTCCCCGCGCTCATCACCGCCCTGCTCGATTGGTTTACGCCGCCCAGCCCGATTGACCGTGACGCGCTGCAAGTGGGCGATACGCTTTCGGTACAGTTTCAAGGCGGAATCGACGCGGGGCGCGTGCGTTTGCCGGATGGCGGGGTGGTCGATCTCACGGGCGAATCGGCATCGCGCATTTTCGCCGCGACAGCCTCCCCCGGTTTGTACACGCTCGAACTTAGCGACGATGGGACGTTGAGTCAATCCGTGCCGTTCGCTGTCAACCTGTTCGATGTGAATGAGAGCCGCATCGCGCCGCAAATCAGCGTTCAGCTTGGCGGACAAACCATCAGCCAAGCCGCCGAAGAAGAACTTGGTCAGCAGGAATACTGGTCATGGCTTGCGCTTGCCGCGCTGCTCATGCTGCTCATTGAGTGGTATGCTTATCATCGCCGCAACACGCTTGACCGCGCGTTTCCGACGCTGTTTAGGCGCGCCGTATACGGCGGCACCGTACACGGCGCATCGTAGTTTTATGGATGTAAGCCGATGACTTTCACCGCGCCGGTTGCGCTGCTGCTGTTGATCACCCTCCCGTTCGTAATCTGGATCGGGCGACCCCGTGCCGCCTATCGACGCGGGCGCGACATCGCCAGCTTGATTCTGCGCCTGATCATTCTCACGTTGGTCATTCTCGCGCTTTCCGGCGCGCAGTCCGTCCGCGCGGCGGATAAGCTCGCTGTCGTTTTTTTGGTCGATGTGTCCGACAGCATGGGCAGCGCAGCCCGCCAAGCGCAAATCGACTACATCCGTGCCGCGCTCGCGTCGATGCGCCCGGATGATCAGGCGGCGGTGATCGTGTTTGGGGGGAACGCGATTGTCGAACGCTCGATGAGTGCCGCGCGCGAACTCGCCGTTCTTCGTTCCGATGTCAATACAGGCAATACCGATCTCGAAGAAGCGATCAACTTGGGCTTGGCGCTGTTCCCCGCCGATTCTGCCCGCCGCATGATTATCCTCAGCGACGGGATCGCCACCGTAGGCGATGCCGAACGCGCCGCGCAGCGCGCCGCCGCCACCAACATTGAGATCAGCTATGTGACGAGCGCCCGCGCCGCCGCGCCCGAAGTCCGCGTGAGTGAAGTGCGCGTGCCCGCGACAGTCAATGCAGGGCAAACGTTCGATTTGATCGTCACCGTTGAATCCGATGCCGCCATGCGCGCGGAACTCAGCGTGGAAGCGGGCGGCGTGCCGCTCGTCAGCGAAATTGTCGATCTGCGGGTGGGGACGAACAATTTCACGCTGGCGCTGCAAGCCGGATCGCGCGATCAGTTTTCGGATTTTCGCGCGCGCATCACCCCGCTGAACACGTTTGACGACAACTTCACGCAGAATAACCAGCTTGCCGCCTTCAGCAGTGTGATCGGCGCGCCAAGCGTACTGATTCTCACGACTGATCCGGCGGAGTCGCAGTATCTCGCGGATGCGCTCACGCAGCAGGGCTTGGTGGTTGAAGTGCGCGATCCCAATGCGCTGCCGATTGGCGAAGCGGCGCTGTTGGGCTATCGCGCGGTGGTGCTTGCCAACGTCCCCGCGACTATTCTGCCGACAGCGCGCATGGAAAATCTGCAAACGTATGTGCGCGATCTCGGCGGCGGGTTGGTGGTCATCGGCGGACCGGAGTCTTACGCGCCCGGCGGCTACTTCCGCACGCCGCTGGAAGAAACGCTGCCTGTCGAGATGCAAATCCGCGATCAACAGCGTCTCCCACAGTTGACGATTCTCTACGTCATTGACCGTTCCGGCAGTATGTCGATGACCGGACCGAGTGGGGTCGAAAACATCGAACTTGCCAAAGAAGCCATCATTCGCTCGATTGAGTTCTTGCAGCCCACCGACAGCGCGGGCGTGATCTCTTTTGACGCGGCGGGCTATTTTGTCGCGCCTGTGCAGCCGGTGTTAGACCGTTTCATACTGCAAACGCTCGTCGGCACGCTTCAGCCCGGCGGCGGCACGGATATTCTCGCGGGGATGCGGCTCGCGTCCGAAGCGATGCAAGCCATCGACACTGAACGTAAGCATATCATTTTGCTCACCGACGGCGGCGCGGATGATCGCGGTTTGGTCGATCTCACCCGCGAACTCAACGAGCAGTTCAACACCACCACATCCGTCATCGCCATTGGCGGGGGTACGCCGGGATTTCTTGAAGAAATGGCGCTGGCGGGCGGAGGCAATTATCACGCCGCGGAATCCATCGAATCGATCCCGACGATTTTCACACAAGAAACTGTCCTTGCCACCCGTTCTTACATCATCGAAAACCCATTTGTCCCGCTGTTGGGCGATCTTCACCTAATCATGCAGGGCATTACTGAAACGCCGCCGCTGCAAGGCTATGTCGCCTCCAGCCCCAAACAAACCGCGCAGGTGATTTTGCTCACGCAGCCGGAAAATGATCCGCTGTTGGCGGCATGGCAGTATGGGTTAGGGCGCGCCGTCGCCTTCACCAGCGATGCGACTGCCCGTTGGGGACGCGATTGGGTGACATGGGATGGCTTCGCCCGTTTTTGGAGTCAAGTGGTGCGCTGGACGATCCTCGAAGGCGCGGACGCGAACCTCGAAACGCAAGTCGTGATGGAAGGCGAACGCGCCCGCGTGATTGTCGATGCGCGCACTGACAGCGGCGCATTTGCCAACGGCGGCGAACTTCAGGTTAATGTCCTCACGCCCAATGGAGCGGTTGAAGCGGTGACGCTTCAACAGACCGCGCCCGGACGCTACGAAACGACTTTCGCGCCGCAGGGCGAAGGCGCGTATTTTCTCAACATTGATGGCCTGCTCCCCACCGATTCCGGCACAGCGCAAGCCGCGCGCCAGCAGTTGGGGTGGGTGATGAGCTATTCGCCGGAATACACCTCTGGCGGCGAGAATATGCTCCCCATCCTTGCCGATCTCACCGGGGGGCGCAGTCTCGCGGACGATCCCGCGCTCTCGTTTGACCGTTCGCTCATCGGTCAGCCGTCGATCACACCGCTTGCGCCGCTGCTGCTCTTGATCGCGCTGCTGCTGCTGCCGTTCGATATCGCCGTGCGCCGCTTGGTCATCACTCGCGGCGATATTGCCCGTGTGCGCGCCGCCTTAAAGCGCGCAGAAGTCACCGAAACGAGCGAACGCCTGTCTACGCTGATGGATGCCAAGGCGCGGGCGCAGTCGCAAACGCAAACGGGCGAAACCGCCCCGGTGACGTTTACGCCAGCCGCGCCCCCTCCGCCAGTGATCCAACCGCGCCCCGCTGAATCTACACCGTCCGTGGTGCCGACTTCCGGGCAGCCTACACCCACAGCGGACGAGAACAACATCGCCGGACGCTTGCTGCAAAAACGCCGTTCCCGCCAATCGGACGATTAAACGCCTCAACAAAGAGATGAGTATGCCACCACAGCCGAGAACTCGTGATCTTTGTCATTCAAAAGAATTCACAAATGTTTCACGGCACTCCGTCACAATTGGGATTACACTGAGTTTGAAAGTCGTTACCAAACCGCTGTCATCACCCTCCAAAAGCGACTTTCATCGGTCCTTCCATCATGGTCAAGCGCACTTCGTCCAGCGTTCAGCGCGCTGCTTGATTCACGGTCGCCAATCACGCTGATCCCACAATCTGATCGAGAGTAGTAGCAGTATGGGTGAGCACAGCATCATGGGGACCCAACTCAGTTGGTATTTGCCATCGAAGGTTATCTACGAAGAGTTCACTGGCATAATTACAACAGATGATATTCGCTATGCCAGCACAACCGTCAATCAACTTATGGCTGCGGGAAATCCTCCCGTACACAGCATCATCAACATCTGCGGCGTGACGGACTTCCCCAAAAATTTGGAGAAGATTCGGCGCGCACTTGACCCCGAAGTTCATCCTCATCGCGGCTGGCTGGTCGTCGTGCTGCCCGAATCGAATGTGCTGTTGCGTTTGGTCATGTCGCACATCATCAAACTGCGCGCGCCCAACGGGCAAACGCGCTTGTTCGGCAGTTTGCGGCAGGCCATCATGTTTCTGAATTCTGTCGATCCGTCGCTCAATCTGCGCTCCCAAACAGGATCGCTGGACACATCTGCAGACGGCTAAGCTCGCCCCTTGCCGCCCGCCTGTGACGCGAGTATCATACTGAGACATCGTATCATCTCATGCGAAATGCACGCTGTCTTATGGATGTTCTCCAGTCGTTTATCGTTGATCCGCTAACGTTCCAGTTCATGCAGCGCGCCATGCTGGCGGTCATCTTGATCGGCATTGTCAGCGGTGTGATGGGTGCGTTCGTCGTCACACGCGGGATGGCGTTCTTGGGCGATGCGCTCGCTCATACCATCCTTCCCGGAGTAGCGATCTCGTTTTTGGCGACCAACGGCAGCCGAGATGCGGTTTTTATCGGCGGCTTGATCGCGGGCGTGCTGTCCGCGATTGGCATCGGCTGGCTGACGCGCGGAAGCAAATTGAGCGAAGACACCGCCATCGGCATCGTATTCGCGGGGGCGCTGGCGTTGGGGATCGGGATTATTTCCACCGCGCAGAACTACACGACTGACCTCACTCACCTGCTGATCGGCAATCTCGTCGCCGTGCAAAATGACGATCTCATCCTCATCGCCATTGTAGGCGTGATCGTGTTGGCGGCGGTGGTTGTGTTCTGCAAAGAATTGATCGTCATCACGTTCGATCCCACGCTCTCGCAAACGCTCCGCCTTCCGGGTGAACGCTTACGCATTTTCTTGCTCATTTTGCTGGCGCTCACGGTTGTCATCAGCTTGCAGGCGGTTGGCGTGGCGATGGTCGCGGCGATGTTGGTCACACCAGCGGCGACGGCGCGCTTTTTCGTCAAGCGGATGCACCACTTGATGATGCTTTCGGCGGGGATTGGCGCAGTGGGCGGCGTGATTGGCATGTATGTCACATGGTATCTTCGCATCGCGCCAAGCGCGGGGATCGTGCTGACGCTCACGGCGCTGTTTCTGCTGGCGTTCCTGTTTGCACCCGCCAAAGGCATTTTTTGGAGTGCCCTCACACGCCGCGCCGATTAATCCACCACGCCCCTCGCCGCAACGGGCGCGATGGACGAAACGGAGTTTCGCACGCGCCCTTTTTATGTCGCATTTTTGACCGTTTATTTACCGCTGCCAAGCGTCAGCCCTTGAATGAAATACCGCTGCAAGAACGCGAACACGAACAGTGTCGGCAGTACACCGATCAGCGACCCTGCCGTGATGAGGGGCCAATTGGTGGTGAACTGTCCGCGCAGCCCTGCCAGCCCCGCGGTGATCGGCTTGAGCGCCTCGCTTTGCACGAGAATCAGCGCCCACAAGTAGTCGTTGAAAATCCATGTGAATTCCAACGTCGCCAGCGCCGCCAATGCGGGCAGCGTCAGCGGCATGATGATCTGCCAGTAGATGCGAAAGTCGCTGCATCCGTCCACGCGCGCGGCTTCGACAATATCGTTGGGGATGGTCTTCATGTAGTTGCGAAGCACCATCGTGCAGAAGCCCATTTGGAACGCCGTGTGAATGATGATCAGCGCCCAGCGCGTGTTATACAGGTTGAGGTCGTTCGCCAGCTTGAACACGGGGAGCAGCAAAATCTGGAACGGCAGCATCGTCCCCGCCACAAACATGAAGTACAGCGGGATCGCCAGCTTGAACTTGTAGCGTGCCAGCGCGAATGCTGACAGCGATGACAGGAACAGTGTCGCAATCAACGCCGGGATGGTCACCATAAAACTGTTGCCGAGATAGTTCGGGATGCGCGCTTGATTCCATGCGTCGATAAAGTTCTGGAAGGTGAGCGATGTCAAATCGGGCTGCCAGAATCCGTTGAGCGAAATTTCGGACTGCGTGCGAAGACTGGTCAGCAGGGCGCTGAAGAACGGCAGCAGCCAGATCGCTGTGAGTGTGATCAAAAAAATGTACAGCAGCACGCGCCGAACGGTCAGCGGCTTGCGCTTGACGCTAACGTTGGCGGGGCTGGACAAAGGCATCTGCCCGCTGAGGGTCGTATCCGTCATCGTTTCCCCCTTAGTACTCTAACTCGGTTTTTGCCGAGCGATACAGATACGGAATGATGATGATGAGCGACAAACTCAACAGTGTCACCGCGATTGCCGCGCCGTACCCAAACTGGTAGTTGTTGAAGGCTTCGATGTACATGAAATTCGCCAGCACATTCGACGCGCCGCCGGGACCGCCCTGTGTCATCACCTGCACAAGGTCAAATGAGCGCAGCGAGTCGATCACGCTGATGACCATGACAACCGTCGTGATAGGTCCCAAGAGCGGGAAAATCACCTTACGGAACAACTGCCATCCTGTCGCGCCATCCACGCGCGCCGCTTCGATGAGCGACGGATCGAGATTCTTCAACCCCGCGAGATATAAAATCATCACGTAGCCGACCTGCCGCCACACCGCCGCGCCCAATATCGCCCACAGCGCGAGATTGCGATCCGCCAGCCAGCCCGGTCCGCGCGTGAGCGGGGTATAGCCGGGAATAATCGATCCCAAGAACTGCGACACGCTCACAATCACCGAATTGACAATGCC
This sequence comes from Anaerolineae bacterium, assembly GCA_034434595.1. Taxonomy (GTDB): domain Bacteria; phylum Chloroflexota; class Anaerolineae; order Aggregatilineales; family Phototrophicaceae; genus Flexifilum. The sequence continues at coordinate 81,689 of DAOTZD010000005.1, read as the reverse complement.
CGACTGCGGCTCATAAATCCACATCCAAATATTGCCGATGACGACGAACGACAAAATCAGCGGCGCGTAAAAGCTGATTTTGAACCAGCGCGACCCGCGAATGTCGGTGTTGAAGATCATCGCCAAGCCCAACCCCGCTGTCGTTGGGACGGTCAAGAACACCAGCATCCACTTAAGGTTGTTCCCGAACGACGTGATGAAATCGGGGTCTGCGGGTCGCCCAATCCCCAGCAGACGCACGTAATTGTTGAAGTTGAGCCGGTCCGGTCCGGGGATCGCGTCGATGCCATTCCAGTTGGTGAGGCTAAGATAAACACTGAACAGCGTCGGGAAGATGATCCACATGCCGTAGATTGCCAGCGGAATCAACAGAAAGAGATACGGCGCTTTTTGAAACTTCTGGCGTACTCGTTTGATGGGTGCCGCGGGACGTTCCCCCGCTGTACTAGTCATTGATGCCATCACACAACCTGTTATCTATATTCTCAATAATGCGGTCAATCTGTAGGCACAAGGTATACTGGCAGCTGCGTACAGCAGCGTGGAGTGCATAAAATTCACCATATCGGACGCGCCGGGAGAAACCGTCGATGCTTCGCATCGCGTTTCTCTCGCGTCCCTACAAAATGACATTTCTTCTCGTAGGGACACCACCTGCGGCATCCGCAAGCCAAAATTGACTCCACGTTATTTTAGCGACCTAACGGCATGTCTCATCCCTACAATATACCCCTACATCTAAAAAAAAGGGGCGACGGGCGAAACAGAGTTTCGCAGGTCGCCCCAGTGTGCCGCCGTCACATTACGGCTTACTGCTTACTCCGACGCGGCGATTTCTTCCGCGATACGGATACGATCTGCTTCAAGGCTTTCGAGCAGCGCCATCACATCCGTACCCGCTGGGTCAGCGATGAACTGCGCGAAGGCGTTCAAGCCCGCTTCCGCCATTTCGGGCGTGGTATCGCGGTCATAGAACTGCGCGACGTAGTCGGCGCTTTGCACCAGTTCGATACCCTTTTGCTGCGCTTCGGTGAAGTTGCTGGTATCTACGTCGATGCGGGTGGGCAGGCGACCCAGTTCGTCAGCGGCGAACTGCTGCGCTTCCTGCGAACCCAAGAACGCGAGGAAGTCAAACGCGCCTTCGGGATTGCTGCTGTTCGCGCTCATGAAGTAACCGTCCGTCGGCGCGTCGATACCAATCGGCACGTCGGGGTTGATGATCGGGAACATCGTGAAGTCGTAGTCAGATTCGATTTCATCGGGCACGCTGTCGGTGATGAAGCCGCCCATCAGGTACATCGCCGCTTCGCCACGATTCATGAAGTCCAAGCCGCCCTGCCAGTCATATGCGGCGCTGTCGGGGAGGAAGCAGTTGTGTTCGTAAAGCTGCCGCCAGTGATCGAACACGGCGACGACACGTTCGTCGGTGTAGCTTTCTTCCAAGCGCATCAAGTTGATATGGAATTCAGGACCATTGATACGCATGTTGAGGAAGTCGAACCACGCGGCAGCCGTCCACGGGGCTTGCGTGCCAATCGTGATTGGGATGATACCAGCGGCATTGAGCGTATCGCACGCGGCGAGCAGTTCATCCCATGTCGCGGGTGGGGTTACGCCGTTTTCTTCCATGATGCTGGTGCGGAAGTACAGCGCCCACCAGTAATAGCTGGTCGCCACGAAATATTGTGCGTCGTCTTGGGTCGCCAGCGCAACGAAACCGGGCGCGTAGGTATCGTACCAGCCTTCGCGCTCATAGAGCGGGGTAAGGTCATAGGCAAGTTCACGATCCACAAAGAAAGCCATGCGGTTGCCCGCGAACCACGTCAGAACATCCGGCGAGGGGTCAGCGACCAAGAAGGTGCGAATCGCTTGTTTAAAGGCTTCATGGTCGGTGATGTTGTGTTCAAGCGGTTGATCAGGGTTCGCTTCGTTCCACATGGCGACGATGGCTTCGTCCGCCTCACGGGCACCGGGGTCGCTGGCATACGACGCATAACGGATTACCGTATCTTGCGCCGCAACGCCGGCAACAATCAATGCCGTGACAACCAGCAGAGCCGCGAGGATCGCGCTCCGACGGAAGGTGATGCTTTTGAGCATGGTAATAGTCTCCTGATAAATGATTTTTTGAAAAAAGCAAAGCACGTCAGCCGTTTTTGCTTTTCGGTGATTCTAGCCTCTTTGATTCGTTAATCAAGCGGGTTGAAGCGGGGGACGTTGTGCAACTTAACTGGTAATAATGTTTACTTGCCCCTAAAAGCGATAGACACCATCCGGGGGGAGTGGACGGTGTCTATCATTAAAGGGGTATCCCACGCACAAACCGCCTTCCCGATTTGTGCGCGGTTCACGCGAGATACGGTCAATATCTGCGTGAGCGCCTTTGCGCGACACTTGGTCAGGGTGTCGCTGTGTCTTTTTGGTGAGGCAGAAGTCATCATCCCGACGCTTCCGTCTCTGATGCAGCCGGAGCAAGTTTTTGGCAACCTGTCGGCTGCGGCGGCGTGAAGGGCAAACCGTATCTTGTGGCTCGACACGAATATCCGCAGATATTAGCGTGTCGTATACCGCTGGTCTGTTCCACGCCGCAAATCGCCGCTTTGTCAGGAGTCCCACGACTGCGCTATTGAATACCCTTTGTTATTCATTGTGCGCCGCTTCAAGGCTTGGGACTAGTGAGAAAAATCACGAAAGATTCTATGCTATTCATCCTTTACACGTGCCCTCTACCAGCCCCCAAAAACAAAGTGTTCAACGGGTTTTAATAATTAATCGCGTCAGCGCATGATAAAATTCAGCTTATGGAAATAAACACGAGTTCAATTGATACACAAGTTCACCAACTGCAAAGCGACATCCACGCGAATGACAGCTTTGAGACAAAACCGGAAACATTCTGGGCGCGTTGGGTTTCAAATTTGCTAAGCCCACCCGTGATATGGGGGGCGTTGGCGTTTCCGATTGCATTTCGGCAAGCGGAATCAACCACACGCGGCGTTGTGTGGGCATTGGTCTACATTTTGCTAGTGTGCATTCTTCCCGCGCTGTACATTGTATGGCAGGTATGGCGCGGCAACATCACCGATATTCACGTGCGGCTGCGCGCGCAGCGTATCCGCCCATTCCTGATTTCGCTGGTCTGTACGCTGATGGCATTCATCGTGCTGAACGCGCTTGGCGCGCCGCGCTTGGTGAGCATCTTCGCCTTCTTCAGCCTCATTCAAATCTCGGTCATGCTGTTGATCACGTTTCAGTGGCAAATCAGTATGCACGCGATGGCGATCACCAGCGCGATTGTCACCATGGCGCTGCTGTTCGGCGGCACAGTTGCGCTGCTGTTCGCCCCGTTGATCCCGGTGGTGGGGGCGGCGCGGTATACGCTGCGGCGGCATACCATCCGCCAGATCATCGCTGGAGGGATTGTCGGCGGCGTTGTCACCACCCTGTTGATCATTTTCACCCAACCGCTTTCTTGATGCACTGGTCACACCATCACGATCAACTGCGCGAGGTGATCGCGCAGCCGCGCTTCGGCATCATCAGCGACTTTGACGGCACGTTGAGCCACTATATCGGCAATCCCAGTGTATCTGCCATCAAGCCGGAAAACGCCAAGCTGCTTGATGAGCTTGCGGAGCGCGTGACCCTAATCGCGCTGGTTTCTGGTCGCGCCGTCGCAGACTTGCGCGGCAAATTCGAGCGCCCGCACGTCGTCTATTACGGCAGTCACGGGATGGAATATTGGCGGGGCGGAGACGCACACATCGTTGAAGCTGCCCGCGCGTGGAGCGATCCGCTGGCGCGGCTGCTCGACAGCCTCACCGCTGAGATTCGCCCGCTTGCGTTGGAGGGTGTGTACATCGAAAACAAGCACGTGACCGCGAGTGTGCATTATCGCCGCGCCACCGATCCCGACTATGCGCGCGCGGTGCTGTACGATGCGATTGCGCCGCTGTGCGATCAGTACGGATTTCACCTGTTTACCGGGCAGTTCATCTGGGAGATCAAGCCGCCGTTGGACATTCATAAGGGGTCAGCGGTGCGCGCCATCGTGGACGAATATCAGCTTGATGGTGTGCTGTTCATGGGCGATGACGTGACCGATTTCGCGGGTATGGATGCGCTGCGCGATCTTGCGGCATCGCGCTCGTTGATCGCGCTTTCAGTTGGCGTGGTACACCCCACAACACCCGCCGCGCTGCTCGATCACTGTGATGTGACGGCGAACGGCATCGACGACACCACCGAACTGCTGCGCTGGCTGCGAAATCAGTATCCGTAAAGGCGCTTTAAGACGCGCTGTTCTTGGGCGTGTCGATGCGTCCGTTATCCACATGCCACACGGTTGAGCGTTCGAGAAAATCGCGCGTGAAAATGTCAAGTTCCGTCGTGGTCATCAACGTTTGCGTGTCCCCGTCGATGCGGCTTAATAAAAACGCCCGCCGCGCCGAATCGAGTTCTGCCACCACTTCATCGAGCAGCAGCACGGGCGCTTCACCGATTCGATTTCGCATCCAATCGAGTTCTGCCAGTTTGAGCGCCATCACCGCCGTGCGCGCTTGCCCGCGTGACCCGTACAGCCCGGCATCCCGATCATTGATGAACAGGCGCAGTTCGTCGCGGTGCGGACCGCTTAACGTTGCCCCGCGCGCAATCGCTTCGCCCTGTTCGGTTTTGAGCTGTTCGGCAAACTGCGGCGCGATCTGTTCGGGAGTCATTTCGCGGTGCAGGTCGAATCCAAGCATATCGAATGACCGCTGACCGTTGCCCTCAAACGTGGGGATAAAACTCGGCTGATAGCGCAGCGTAAGTGTCTCTTTGTATCCGGTGAGTTCATGGTGCGCCCGCTGCGCGTCGATTTCCAGTTCGCGCAAGAACCGCTGCCGCCCCGCGATGATCACCGCGCCGGCATCGACCAGTTTAAAATCCCAGTAATCGAGTTCGGACGGTTTCGCCTGTTTTTCAGCGATGCGCCGCAAAAGCGCGTTGCGCTGGCGCAGAATATCTTCATAAGTGTCTAGCGCGCTCAGATACGCCGCATCCACTTGACCGAGCGTATTGTCGATAAAGCGGCGGCGGTCACTTGGGGGACCTTCCACCAGCGTGAGGTCTTGCGGCAAAAACAATACGACGTTGAACAAGCCAACCAAATCCATCACGCGCTTGTCCACGCCGTTGATCTTGATCACCTTGCGAAAACGCGGTTCGCCCGACGGCGTGCGATCCATCACCAGCGTGATTTCCAAGCGGGTGATCGCCTGTTTTTTTGAGCAAATCTCGGCAGCGAGGCGCGCAAAGGGCATGGGATCAGTTTCGGTGCGCCAGTGGATCAACTGGCGGTCACTATTGGTGTAAGGCGATTTCGATGCGGCGAGATAATAGATGGCTTCGAGCAGGCTGGTTTTGCCCTGCGCGTTGTGTCCGTGCAGCACAATCGGGCGTTGATGCGGGACGCTCAATTCCAACCGCGCGTAATTGCGAAAATTTGATAGAGACAGATGTTCCAAATACATGGGAAGTTTTCGTGCGTTTCCACGCGGTCAGAGGCAGCATCAGTATACCAGATCACGGGGGATTTGCCCATGCGCGAAACGAGTGCTTACAGGGTAATAGCCTCAAATCCTGATCGGATCACAAAAGGCAAAGGGTGTTGTAGAGAAGGGGAAGAAACAAGCATGTCCCAGCGCTTCCGAAAGACGCACCTTCCGGGGATGTCCCTGCAACACCATCGTAAATCTTTATGAGCCTCACACCTATTTTGAAGCGATTACCCCCTTTTTAGGCGCATTATCCGCGTGATGGGTACAATGGCATACTATGTGCGAATGCGAAACAGGAACAGTGTTTACGATGACGACACTTTCTTTGGAAGTACTGAAGCAGCAGCTTGAAGATTTTTTGATCCGCGCCAGCGGAAAAAACGCCGTGATCACATCGGCACATCCCCTAGCGGGCGGCGCGAGCCGTGATATGTGGCTGATCGACGCGGAATTTGATCACCAGAAGCGGCGCATGGTGCTGCGGCGTGATTATGCCAGCAGCATGGTTGAATCGGCGCTGACGCGAGCGCAAGAATTCACTGTGATGCGCCGCGCGTTTGAAAGCGGAGTCAAGGTCGCCGAGCCGCTGTATCTATGCGATGATCCGTCGGTGTTGGGCGGTGCCTTCTTCTTGATGGGATTCGTAGATGGGATCGCGATTGGGCGCAAGATCGTGCAGATGCCCGAACTCGCTCATGCACGCACGGTTTTGCCCACGCAGTTAGCGCAGCAGTTGGCGCGCATCCACGCCATTGACACCGCAGAATTTCCCTTTTTGCAGCGTCCCGCTGAAGGACTCACTCCCGCGCAAGCGGCGATCAACGATACGGTGGCGATTCTCGACAGCCTGAACATCCACAACCCCGCGTTCGAGTTCGCGCTCAAATGGGCGGCGGATCATGCGCCTGTGCCGCAAAAACTCACGTTCGTGCATGGCGATTTTCGATTGGGCAATTTGATGATCAACGCGGATGGGCTGACCGCTGTAGCTGATTGGGAATTTTGCCATGTGGGCGATCCCGATGAGGAACTCGGCTACATATGTATGCGCGATTGGCGCTTCGGCATGGGACATCTGCGCTTCGCGGGCATCGGGGATCGTGAGCCATTTCTTGCGGCGTATGAACAGGTGAGCGGGCGCACGGTGGATCGGCGGGCAGTCGATTGGTGGGAATTGTTCGGCAATATTCGTTGGGGCGTGATTTGTATGTCACAGGCGAATCGCCATTTCAGCGGGCTTGATCCAAGTGTGGAGCTGGCAAGTTTGGGGCGGCGCAGCGCCGAAATGCAGTACGAGATGCTCAAAATGATCGAAGCGATGGGGGTGTAACGATGTATGACCGACCAACGTTAGGCGAACTCATCGACGCGGCACGGATGCACGTCGAAACGCATATCGTCCCTGTGCTGAAAGCCGAACCTTCGCTGGGGCGGCTGTATTTTCAAACGCTGGTTGCAGTCAACGTACTGCGAATTGCCGAGCGCGAGATTGGGCTGCGCGGTCTGCATTTGGGCGCGCAGTGGTCGCGCCTGAACGCGCTCCATGAGGTGATGGGTGATCCCCCAGTGCCGCTGCCCGCTAACACAGGCGAAGCCGAAGCCGCGCTCTCGGATCGCGTGCGGGGGTTATGCGAACGTATTCGCGCAGGCGCGTTCGACGTGAACGGGGAGCAGGTGGCGGCGCGTTCCGCGCTGTTCGATCATCTGTTGGCGACGACGCGAGAGGCGCTGCAAGTAGCGAATCCTAAATTTTTGGAGACAGCAGAGCGTGAATGGGAAGCAGTCTCAAAAGGACAGCGTGTTGAGGGAAGTTAGCGCATATGAAGCGCGATCTATCGCGCCCTTACTCGGATAGGGTTGGCGGTTTGCGGTTCAAGGCATCAATGATTTGAACGCCGCGCTCGATTTGTTCAGGGGCAGCGTGTTCACCAAAAATTTCTTTTGCGAGTTTTATTTTTTGTTCCGCAAGGTCTGATCGCGCCTTTTTTCTCTCATGCTGCCGCCAGAATGGGCTAATCACGTTCAAGAGGAGCGCTAATGCTTTAGGAATTGTTGTGATCTCAACCTTCACAGGCGAATTCTGGCTAATGCTTTTGATTTTCGGCTGAAGGAATTCTTCGCCTTTTGCTTCAACCAGCAGTTTTTCCAAATCGAACAGTGCCTGCAAGTAAGGCATGAGATCATCCCGCAGCACCGGCAGCGTAAGCGTTCCAAGGTCCTCAAAAACCAACCGGCTTGTGAGTTCGCCACTTAAAGCGATGATGATGAACTGGTTGAGCCGCTGTGCCGAACTCATCCTTAGAATAATATCCGTAAGGTCATGGGCATGGGCAAGCTGATGGGCAAGCGCGATATCGCGGGCAAGTCCGCGAGCAAGTTCACGCGCAATCTCAAGGTCGAGCGCAATGTCAAGCTCAAGCCTAATGGCAATGGCGAGGTCACGGTCAAGCTCACGACTGCGGATAAGGTCACGGTCAACATCACGCGCAAGGTCACGGTCAATGTCACGCGCAAGTTCCCGAACTACCGAAAGATTCTGGATAATCATCCGGTTGATGAGCAAAAGCAGCCCGCGCTTCTGGGCTTCATCTTCGACGGTATTGTACAGCGCCAAAGCGCCTTCTAAGTTTTTGGCTTCAATACGTGTGATGATAGAAATATACAAATCGTCGGTTCGCGACGCATCGCCAAACTGAGTGGTCATTGGTGCTTTCTCGTCAGGCTAGCACATCCCGCAGCATGGGCGCAGAGTGTATCACGCTTTACATCCCGCGCGCCTTTGCTTGATCCCACAGCGTGTCCATTTCTTCGAGCGTCATCGACTTGAGTTCGCGCCCCTGTGCCGCCGCCGATTCTTCGATGAAGGTGAAGCGGCGGTAAAACTTCGCGTTCGCTTCACGCAGCGCAATTTCGGGATCGATCTTGAGCCAGCGCGCCCAGTTCGCCAGCACAAACAGCAGATCGCCAAATTCCTCGCGCACATGGTCGGGATCAGCCGCTTCGAGCAGTTCCGCCAATTCTTCGCGGACTTTCGCTTTTACGTCGTCCAACTGCTTCCAATCGAAGCCGGGTTTCGCCGCCTTCGCCGTGTATTCGAGCGCCTGTGCCAGCGCGGGCAGTCCCTTGGGCACGCCGTCCAGAATCGATTTGCGCGTTTTGCCCGCCGCCGCGTGTTCCTGCTTTTTCAACGCTTCCCAGTTCGTCACCACATCCGCCGCGCCGCTGACCGCCGTTTCGCCCCACACATGGGGATGCCGCCGAATCAACTTGTGATTGAGGCTGGTGATCACGTCGCTCATCAAAAATTCACCGTCTTCGGTGGCGATTTGCGCGTGCAGCGAAATTTGCAGCAGCAGATCGCCCAATTCTTCGCGGAGTGCGTCCGGGTCACCCGCGTCGAGCGCCTCTAGGACTTCATACGTTTCTTCGAGCAGATATTTCCGCAGTGAAAGGTGCGTTTGTTCGCGATCCCACGGGCAGCCTTCCGGCGCGCGCAAATGCGCCGTGACTTCTTGGAGCGCCTCGAACCCGCGCAGTGACGGATGCGCGGGCACGTACAACGCCGTGAGCAGATCGATGTGTGCGCTGCGATCAATCTCGTACAGCGGCAGTCGCTCGATGGTCGCGTCGGGTGTGCCCGCGCCGTGAATGAGGACGACTTCAAACTCATCGGGGTATTGGTTCATGAGGGTGAGCTTGAGATCGCTGGCAAGCGCACGGCTGTAGACCTGTGCCAGCAGCGCGGGCGTGTCAGGGTTGAGGGGGGGATGGTGCATGGCGGCAATCGTGATCGCGTCGTGGATTTGCAAGCCGTTCACTGCGTCGATTTCCAGCAGCGCCAGCGCGGGTTCAATAAAGCTGATCCCGTTGATGACGGTGACGGTTTCGTTCGCCGCTTTTGCGCGCTCAAGTAAGCCGATCACGGTGCTTTCCGCGACGAGCGGATCGCCGGGGACGGCGTAGACCACATCACCATTTTGTGATGCATCCCACACGCGGTTCACGATGGCGGCGTATACGTCCTCAAATTTCGGGTTTTTCTCGTACAAATCATCGCACGATGAAATGGCGGCTTGATTCGGGAGATCAGGCACACAGGGGTGCTGGCGGGTACGCAAAATCACACGCGGGGCGGATTCAATCGCGCGCCAAGCCCGCCGCGAGAGATCATCGACGTGACCGGGACCGAGTCCCACGATGGTGAGTGTCATTCAGTGTCCTTGTTTGGTGCTGTGTCGATTAAACCTCATTGTACAACGCACTACCCAATCATTCCCGCGCGTGTTTGGCGGCTTGCGCGCGTATCAGCGCCGCCTGCGCGAGGATCGGCGTGGCGGAATCGGGATATGGAGCAACGCTGCTCACATTGACTTCGCACAGCACATACGTATCGTTCCCGTGCGCGTCTCTTTCGCCAAGCAGGAAATCAGCATCCCACAGGATAGGCAGTCGTTCGGTGGGAATATCGAGCAGGGTTTGAAGTTCCGGCAGCCATGTTTGCTCCAATTGGCGCTTCAACGGCTGAAAATCGGCAAGATCGGGCGGGTGATAGAGGCGCGGTCCCGGCTGCGGCGCGTCGGCGGGCGATCCGCCTTGCGGCGTGGGATAGAGCGCATTGATCGCCTGATGCCCGAAGCCCGCGACCTTGTCGTGTACCAGATAGCACCGGATCATGCCTTCGGGCAAGCGGGCTTGATAGGCTTGATCGAGCATTTTGCCCGCGCCGTCGAAATAGCCCGCGCAGCGCTCGAAAAATTCGTCGAGGGTGATGATCTCGTCAAGGCTGCCGCGCTGCGCGTGGCGCACACGGACGCGCTCCGTGTCCACCGCTTCGATTTTCCACACGCCCATGCCGCTGTGTCCGCGATTTTGCTTCAGCACGCGGATTTCACCTGCCGCAAGACGCGGGGGAAGTAATTTTCGCATTTCGTCAAGGCTGTGATAGAGATGGGTATCGCAGCCCCATCCCATGTGGCGGGTTTGATAGAGCATCTCTTTTGTGCCCATCTTCATGATGATGTCGGGATGCGTACTGACGAACACGCCCGCATCCGCGACTTTTTTCAGCATCGCGTCTAGTACGGTGCGATCATGCCCGTCTTGTATCGGGTTGACCCACACCAGCACGCCATCCACCCCCAAAAGCTGCTGATACACGTCTTGCCAGAAATCGGGGTGATAGACGGCGGGTTCGGCATGGATGCCCATACCCGCGAAGTGCTGAAACAGCGGCGCGAATCGATTGTTGTCGGGCGCGGCGGCTTTGCGAACCTCGCTGTCACCGGGATAGACAATGGCAATTTTGATCGACTCCTGCATGGCGATCTCCTTGTTGATCTCACACCTATTTATGCACGAATTTGGGGATTCGCGTTCATCGTGAACTCAACGGACGCGCAGGACGAAACAAGTTTCGCAAGGGTTGTCCGTAGTTGTAAATAGGTTGTGCGCTTTGCCGCCGGAGGCGACACATCGAAGATGTGCAAAGCCGTCCGGCTATCGAAAAGCCTGTAAGCCTCATGAATGAGGCTGAAAAGCGTCTGATGTTGGATAAGCGTTTGGAAGATTTTCCGTGGCGGGCGCGATATATCGCGTCCCTACAAATGACACGTTTGCGAGAAAGTGGGTTTGAATATCCACGCGGAAGAAGAAATACGGACAAACCTAGAAGCGCGTCCTCACAATCGATAACCAAGATTATCTCCACGCCCCGTCGCGGCGGTGTGTTGACGGTGCGCGGTGTCAAAAGCTACACTCAACTGTGTTTCCCCGCTGATTGGAGCGTTCCCGATGCCCGACGCACAAAAACCCACGCGCGCTGATTTTCTCCACTGGCTGACAATCCCGACGCGCTGGATGGACAACGACATTTACGGGCATGTCAATAACGCGCTGTACTATGCTTTCTTCGATACCGTCATCAACCACTACTTGATCAGCGACGGCGGGCTGGATATTCACGCTGGCGCGGTGATTGGGCTGGCGGTGGAAACGGGGTGCCAGTTTTACGCGCCGATCAGCTTCCCGGATGTGATCGACGCGGGGCTGCGAGTGGCGCGTATTGGCACAAGCAGCGTGCGTTATGAGGTCGGGTTGTTTCGGCAGGGTGACGAATCGCCTAATGCAGCGCCCGCCGCGTTTGGCTTTTTTGTGCATGTGTTTGTGGATCGTGAATCGCGCCGCCCTGTGCCGATCCCGGAGAAGATGCGCGCGGCATTTGAGCGCATTCTGGTATCCGGCGGGGATAGGTAGGGCGTTTGTCATGGGGATGTCGAATATCACGGGTATTTCGGGCACGGCACGCTGTGCCCCTACAAAGGGGAAGAAGTTCTTGATGGTTCGCATGAAAATTCGTTCCATACTGTTGATGATGCTTATGTGCGGCTTGATGATCGCCGTTGGCGCGGTTGTTGGGCAAGAAGCGCTAGAAACACCGGAAGCCACGCCAGAGATCACGAATGTGGTGCATACGACATATGTGCCAATTGGCGGCTTTTACGGGGATACGTTTCCCGGCTTTCTGCGCGCCGCACTGCCCAACGTGGAACGGTTCGAGACAGATCGGCTGTATATTCTTGTGATGCCGATGACGTTTTCGTATGACGCGGAAACGCTGACCGCCGAAGATTTGCTGCTGAACACGCGCGACAGCGAACGCCGCCGCCGTCAGCTTGAGGATGCTTGCCGTGAGATTGCCCCACCGGAAATTTACTGCGAAGTGGTTGTGCCACCAATCTACACCCGCGAAGCCGCCGATACGAATGCTGTGCTGGAATTCTTCTGGGATGATTTGGCAGCGGTGTATTTCTTAGGCGGCGATCAAACGATTGCGATGCAGATCACGGCGGGAACGGTGTTGGAACAAGCCCTTGCTGAAGCCTACGCGCGCGGCGTAGTCATGGGCGGCAACAGCGCGGGATTGGCTATCGGGTCGCGCGTGATGATCGGCGGGTATGGCGGCGACAAATGGGGACCGGAAAACGCGCTCGAAGCAGGCGCGGTGGATTTGTGGAATGGGAGCGCGGAAAATCCGCTGCGGCGCGGCTTAGATTTCACCACGACGGATGCGGTACTTGAACAGCACTTTTGGGAACGCGCGCGCTTTGCCCGGCTGCTTAACGCGCTGGTTGATCCGACCACGCCGAACGTGGGCATTGGTGTGGACAGTTTCACTGGCACGTTGATCATCGACAATCACCTGCTGGAAGGCACTTTTGGCTTGTACACGGGCGCGATCATGGATGTGGAATCGCTGGGCGCGGAAGCGAGCGCGACATTTGACAGCGGCGTGTTGAGCGTTCGTGATGTGCTGGTGCATGTGTTCGCACCGGGAAATTTCACCTACAACGCGCGCACGCGCGAATCATCGCTTGCGCCGACGCTGACGAGCGCCGCGACGGACACCAGCGCGCTCACACTGCCTGATGGCGTGGGATCGCTGACGCTGTACAGTAATTTGTTGGACACGGTTGAGCTTGAGGACTTGAATATCGATGAAAGCACAGCGGTGGTGATCACGGGGTATGCCGACACGCTCGACGCGGATGATCTCGCGGATGAATACGACGATTTCACCGATCCGATTGTCCTCACGGCAGATAAGTCGCTGCCTGATATGACCGGCTACAGCACGATCATCGTCCATGCCGAAGATGCGTCCCTGATCGATGTGGAGTCGCTGCGTCCAGTTCAAGATGCGTGGTTGGGCGGCGCGAATGTCATTCTCGACGGCGCGGCGGCGGCAGCAGCCGGATCGATGTATGCCGCGATGCCGCCCGTGCCGTATCACACGGACAACGATCTGCTGATCCAAGATGCGACACAAGGGGTATTTCTGCTTGGCAGCGTCGAGATTCGTCCGGGATTGGGACTGATACCGGTATCGGTTGAAGTGCGCGTGATGAGCGAAAATCACTACGGGCGCTGGTTTTCGCTGGCATACAGCACACCGGATCAAGTGGCGTTGGGGCTAAATGACGGCGCGTTTGTGACGATTACGCAAGAGGGCGCAACGGTGGGCGGATCGAACGGCGTATTCGCGCTCGATTTGAGCGCCGCGACCCTGTCGCAAGGGGAAAATGGCGGCATGGTGTTCGCCAACGGGGTATTGGATGTGTTCGCGCCGGGTGAGGCGGTGGAGTAAATTGGGGCGGGGCGACAATGCCGCCCGCTCAACTCTGGTATTGTCGGCATCGGAGGGTGTTTCCTTGTGGGAGCTTCAGCAGCCATGAAGATACCCCTCCTTAAGTTAGGCGCATCTGGGAGATAGCGCGCCATCTCCCAGATGTGCCGTGTTGACTGGATTAGCTGTAGCGGCTTGTTTCGTGGAGCAGTGAATCGGCTTGATCGACCAATCCAGCAGCGGCGGCGCTGCCCGTGTCGGCGGCGGTCCGCGCCCATGCCAGCGAACGCATGAGCATCACGCGCAAACGACGCGCGTTGTCGGCATCATCATCCGGGCGAGCTTCGTGAACATCGGTACGGTCAAGCAGTTCATTGTGGAACGCGAACCCAAGCGTGACGGACAGGCGGATGAGCCATTCGAGTGCTTGCGGATCGGTCTGGTTGAATTCAGTACGCTGCGGCACAAGTTGATCGACGATAGCGGCAGAGAGCGCGCGGCGCACCAACGATTGTAGTTCGTCGAGATAATCATCCGGGTTGATGTATTCCACATCCGCCATAAGATCGCTGAACATCGCATGAATTGATGCTTCGATGTCAGTGGCAGAAAGCGGCATAATGCTCCCCATATCCAAATTGTGATTAATGAACTCTTGGAAGCGATCATCCGACGATTCGTCGTGCTGGTACACCATAATAATGACTCCGAGTGTTAAGACTAGCTGACTACACTGTAACAAAATTGACCCGTGAAGTGTGTAGAGAATTTCCGAAAAATGTGTGAAATCTCTGCGGCGTAAATTCGCAGTGACGCATGTGATATGGGTGAGGAGATGAGATGACTCGGAGAATTGGCACCTTGAGCGAAAAGTCGCTGCACGCGGCGCTCAAGCTGTATATCGCTACTCCCGGTGACTTGATCGAAAGCCCAGCGGCAGGGTATATCGTCGATATTGTGCGCGGCGATACGTGCATCGAAATTCAAACGAGGAACTTTAGCAATGCCCGTCGCAAGCTGGAGACTTTGCTCGTCACTCATGCGGTACGGCTGGTCTATCCCGTCGCGGCGGAACGGTGGATCACGCGCATCACAACGGATGGCGAGGTGATCAGTCGGCGCAAATCACCCCGACGCGGCACGGTGTACGAGATGTTCCGCGAACTGGTGCGACTGCCCGCGCTGGCGACGCATCCCCGGTTTGTGCTGGATGTGGTGATGATCCATGAGGAGCAGGTGTGGCGCGATGACGGCGCGGGAAGCTGGCGGCGCAAGAAGTGGAGCATCGCGGATCGGCGGCTGCTGGCAGTGGTCGAGCATCGGGCGTTTGAGTCGCTGACGGACTATCTCGCGCTGCTGCCGGATGTGCCGCCGACGTTTACGGTCAGCGATGTGCATCAAGGCTTGAAATCCGCAGGCGCGGCGGTGGATCGGGCGGTGATAGGGAAGATGATTTACTGCTTGCGGGGGATGGGCGGGATCGAGCAGGTGGGCAAGGCGGGCAAGGCGATCCTGTATCAGCGGCGGCGCGTGGAGTGATCCGCGCGCGTTTTTGATTCCGCGTAGGGGAAACGGCGTGAAGGCGGCGCAAAAGCTTAACATTTTATGCTTGACAAAAAAAACAACGAGAGTGTTAGCATGGTGTGAATTAAATTAAGATGCCCTTGTTGAAGGCGACGATAGATGACTTCACGGAAAATTGCCGCGTTTGTGATTTGCGCTTGTTTGCTCATGATCGGCGGGGTGTTGGCGCAAGAACCCGAACCCACCCCCACGGATACCCCCACGCTTGTCCCAACTGATACAGCGACGAATACGGATACACCGAGTCCCGTGCCGACGGATACGGCAACCGATACCTCTACGGTGACGAGTACAGATACCTCACTCCCGACGGATACTCCCACAAGCACCGCGACAGCAACTGCACCGGAAACAACGCCTGAAGTCACCGATGCACCGCCTTTGGGCGAAGCACTTACGAACACGCCTACTCCCACGCCGAATGTGCTGTGTTCACCCGGCTATCAATATCTAGGTGGAGACGGGTTGGGCGATCTAAACTATGTCGTCAATGACTCGTTCGGAACTACCATCTACGATCCTAGTGGAGATTACTTACAGAATGTGTCCACCGAAGAGGATACTGCTGCGTTTGTCACCGTTGATTTTGCGCTCCCTGTAGGCTGGACGAGCGTTACGATCAGCTACACCATTCAATTTACGCGGGGGTATCTGCCGGGGAGTACTTTCTATCGACTTTACAGGCGGGGAAGTTCCACTGCTGCATGGGAAGGTGCGGAGACTGCGCCGGGTGGGTTTGAGGGGACACAAACGTATTCATGGACGCTCACCCCAAATTCAATCTCTACAATACCGTCATATCTAGGACTCAGAGTGCAGTCCAACAACGGCGACCCAGACACAGGCTATGCCCGCATCAACTGGATTGAGGTGTGCGGCGTCGCTGGTACAGCTACGCCTACCCCCACGCTCACACCAACCAATACGCCGACGCTGACACCAACTTTAGACCCTAATGAACAAGCATATTACAACCGTTTCAAAGGCATGATATTTTGGATTATTTTCAATGAAACAGCTCAAAACACTATGGATGAACGATTTGATATTGTAGAGGCTGCTGTACAAAATGCTGATCCGAATGACCCTAATCGAATAGTGAATATGCCAAATCTCGCCAGCTATAGTGGAGAGTTACGCGAGAATCTTCGATTACCTTATTTATTTTCACGGTTAGTATTGGAAAACATACCTGATTATTCTGGTGCTTCAGGGAACCTTCAGCAAGCTTTTTCTGATGGTTTCAATTTCGGCAAAAACTGGGGAGGATCTATTAACAATACTGATTATGATATTTGGACAGCTTATTTTGGATGTCCAGATAGAGACGGGGATGATGAGACCGTCCTTTCAACCTATTCAGTTGCCTACAGCGCACCCGCAACCCAGGCACTTGACTGGTTAAGTGATTATGCTATTTGTGCTGCCACACGGAGTGATACATATGAAACTGCGTATCAATTTTTCAGTTATCACATTGATCGCGCAATACGAGATCACATACTTGATGTACCAAATCCGGTAGCTGGAGCGTCCCAAGTACGCCATGCAAATACCTGTTTCTGGTTCCACGCCGACGGCGGTTGCGCGTATGTAAGAGAGGTCCCAAGTTTATGCGTTAGTTCTCTGAGATGTCGTACACTCGGACGATACGTTGAAGGTAATTTCTTAGACCCAATTAGCGAAACTGTGTTCAACACATGGCGCGATAATTACATTAATGGCTTTCCCGAAGATAGTCCCTATAGGACAGCTACATCTACTCAGTATTTATTTAGCACACAAAACATAATTACTAATACGATTGTGGAGCAAATTACCTATACAACTCAAATCAGAATGCGGTATTTCCTCAGTTTGGGCTTATATGACCTAAATGGAGATGCAAACGAACCGCGTTATTTACTAATGGGCGTTGGAACAGACGAGAATTACGGTACCGAGGCAATCGCTGAAACGTTTTTGCGTCATTGGAATAGGCTTAACCGCGATCGAGACCCTGTAGGTAGTCCTGAAACATATCGACCAAACTTTTGTGTGGTCGCTATGATCCATGCTGTTCAGGGAACTGGCATCTTTCAGCAATGGACAACCTTTACTTTTCAGTCAACCAGCTTTGTCGACAGAAATGTTGATATTTGGTATTGCGAGGCAGTGCAATGAGCACATTCAGCAAAGTGGTATTTGGTATTCTGTTGCTGTTAGCGATTCGTTATGAAGTTGGCGCACAAACGGTGACTGATCAGTACATATCTTGGAGCCCTAATGGCAATCTCATCGCGATTAGCAGTGTGAATCGTATTGACATTCGAGATGCGTCCTCGCTTCAACTTATCAATACGATTGCAAATGTTCAGTACCAACAAGCTCCGGTTTCGTGGAATTCAACCAGTGACCAAATTGCATTTGCAAGATCAAATCTCGTTGAAGTTTGGTCAAATGTATCAATAATGAATGGGGCGCAACTTAGCTCAAGTTTCCCGACCAGCGAAGTCATTATTGGTATTACAGCTTGGAGCCCAGATGGCTCAAAATTAGCCTATGGTTCAGATAGGATCGAAGTGAGAGACACGACGAATGGTATCTTGTTATGGAGTGCAGAGTATCCGGGGACAGTTCGAAATATTGCTTGGAATGTGGATAACACACTTCTCGCTACAACGAGTGTCGATGTCCACGCGGGAGTGATTATTTGGAACGCAGTCACGGGACAGGTCTTACAGCGAATGATATTGGCAACAAATATGGCGAGTGCGTCACCATCTGAAATGTTTCTTGCTACTATTTCTGTGGATTGGAGCCCAAACAATAGCAAACTTGTTATTGGAGGAACAGATGGAAGTGTTCGTATATGGGATCGAAACATCCTTAGCGAAGCTGAAACGTATACACAATGGGGTAATCCAAATGTAGTAATTCCACACTTCCGCGACGAATATGGTGCAAACGTCCAGTCTGTAGATTGGAGTCCAGATGGTAATTGGATTGCCAGCAGCGCCGATGACGGAGATGTAGTTATTCTGAATGCGAATTCCTTAGACGAAGTCGCTCGCATTCAAACGGGTATCGTGACTTCTGTCGCTTGGAGTCCGAATGGAAATCAACTTGCCTATCTAAATAGTACCGGAATTGTGCAATATAGTCCTGCACCTACATTGCCATCAACTCCAACGCCTACCACCACCGTTACGCCAACTCCCACACCCGTCCTCAACACGATCATTATCTCAGATGCAGACCCCATCCCATCACCCGTTATTCTCAGCGAAGAAACGCGCGCGTGGTACAACTACGACCTCACCTTAAGCGCCACGCTCACAGGCGGCGAATCGGTCACGGTGGAGTTGGATTATTATCCGCCCACGCCAACCAACTATGTGCATGTGCAAACGCGCCCGAAACGTCCTGCAGGTCAAGAAGTAGCATGGACAACCGCGCAAACACTCACGTTTGACAGCGGACATCTGGAATATGAAGTCCGCATCCGCGCGCGCGATGACACAACGGATCACACGGGGGCAGTCGGGCGGTTGGGGCATCACATCACGGTGAGTAACGTCACGGGGTATCCGGTCAACACGGTGGATGCGTCGGGGATGCGGCTCACCGGATCGCCGTTCAGCGGCGGGAATGACGCATCGGCAGCGGCGGACTCGCGGAATGTGCTGGTGTTCACGGTGACGGACAACGATTAAATCGAGTGAGGGCGTGGAGCGATCCGCGCCCTTTTTGATTCCGCGTAGGGGAAACGGCGTGAAGGCGGCGCAAAAGCTTAACATTTTATGCTTGACAAAAAAACAACAAGAGTGTTGGCATGGTGTGAATTAAATGAAGATGCCCTTGTTGAAGGCGACGATAGATGACTTCACGGAAAACTGCCGCATTTGTGCTGTGCGCTTGTTTGCTCATGATGGGCGGCGTGTTCGCGCAAGAACCCGAACCCACCCCGACGGATACGCCCACGCTTGTCCCGACTGCGACAAGCACTTCTACTTGGGTGCCAACTGCCATATTTAACCAATACTGTTTGACAGGACCCGGAACTCCTTATCCGGGATTACCTGGCACACCTACACCCAACAGCATTCAGTTAACAGGAAACATCATCGACTTCAATGATCGCCCCGGCGCATGTAACGATCTCAATGATGCCCGTTTTCCCGGAGTATATGATTATGGTTGGACAGTGACATGGGGTGAGGAATTTGTTATCGAATACACCGTTCGGAACCATACAGAATCCGTAGTGAACGGGGTTCAACTGACAATTACCCTGCCTCCAGAGAACGCTTATCTGATCGGTGCGCCGCTTTACGTTACTGTGGATGGCGTGTATGACGCTCAAAGCAGCGTTTGGACACTCCCGCCGGATTTACCACCTAATGGGACTGCCCGGTTGCAACTGCGCTTTCAACTTGCTACAGCTACACCCACACCAACACTCACTCCTACTCCCACACCAATCAATGGCACGCCCTTCCAAGCACCAACACCAACACTGCCATACTTTACTCCTTACGTGCAACCAAACACGACGATTATAGAAATATCTAGCAATTTACAGTCTACAGCACCGATAGTTATTGATCAGTCTCAGGGTGCAGGCACATACATCCTTCCGGTCGATTGTGAAGGTTACATTATTTATTCGCCTGATGGTAATGCAAATACCAGACCCTATCCATTTGCAACTCCCTTTAGTGGAAGTTCTCTCGGAGAAAACACGGAAGTTGGTATCGTAGATTATCTACAGTTAACCATCAACGTGCCGAGCGATACTGACGCAACACCTGTACCACGAGGGTGGTTTCGATTGCCAGATAGTTTTCAAAATGGAGTACGACAACAACCCCGGTGGACAATTTATAGTCGTGTAGAGGGGTGCAATGAATTTAGTGACCCATATGATTTGTCGTCTCAAATTGAATTGGGCGCAGACGTAAACCAAATGTTACCTGCTCCCCCACCTGTCGAACTAAGCCAAGACCTGTACTGCAGCAGAAGTGCAGACAGACAAAATCGCTTTTATTGTTCCGCAAAGGTCTATGCAGCTTTTTATGATGCGTTTATGCGTCAAGAAAACCGCCCGCCGACGGTAGCAGATTTGATTGGTGTCTATTTGGCAGGAGAATTGAATCTTGAGTCCGAAGAATTCCAATCGGATAACGCCAGAAGTTTATTGGTGGCAACTGCTGTGAATGTGTACTATGGCTATTGTCCAGCGAGTACTCTACAGCAGTTTAGCTGCGATTTCAGAGAGTTGATCCAGTTTCTATCTGAGAGCGATTTATGGGTGCAAGTTGCCGATGGATACAACATTGTGCAAGAAGATCTTGCTAGTTTGCTCACGACCTATACATCTATTAAGAGTTTTCTCCCAACAGCTCTCAACGGTTTCATCTACTGGGATGATTTAACCACTATTCCTGTAGAGTCGTATCGCCCTATCGCTTGGGGTAACTATTATTATGGTACTGCGGAGTTTGAGCAATTCACGGATGGTCAGCATGATGGGCTACTGTATTGTCGGCGTTACCAAGGGGTATCCGACGAAGGTGAAGGTCCGTTCGAGTATTTATTTGTTGTTGTCGATCAATCCACTGGTAACCCTCAGACACAATACCAAAGAAACCAAGTAGGTACACCATTGTGGTTTTTGCGAGGTGATGACCCAGTACGCGGAGAGGCGTGCAATGAAAGTTAACTCAATTAACCTAAGGAAGTTCATGTCAGTCGTACTTGCGATGCGCATTGTGATGACCGTGCTCATTGTCCTAGCAACCAATAGCGTTGTACTAAGCCAAAATCCTCCTACTGAAAATCTGATCTATGTCCATAATGGACAAGAGTTCGGTTTTGTGAACTATGCAACAGGTTATAAAACTGTTGTTCCCTCAGATTACTGTAGACGATTATCTCCACAAGGAGATACAGTAGCTTTATATCCTTTGATTAACCCTTCTAACATCGTGTTTCTGGACACATCGGATGGGAGCGTTCTTCGCTCAATTCTTTGGGACAGTGCATGGAGTAGCATTATTACAACTTGTGCGAAAAACTATTGGCTAAACAATTCACAATTGGTCGTCCAGACTAGTGAAACAACGGCGGTTGCGATTAATTGGGTCGATGGATCTGTGGTGGAAGCTTTGCCTCAAAGCCTTCCCGTGCTATTTGATGTTGTTAACGATGAATGGAGTTCAGGCTTTAATGTTGGACCAACATCTTCTCCTTCGGGGCGGTATTGGTACTACAATCGTTATGTGGATGCTTCTACCGGTTCATACAACCCAGTCATTTACGACTCAGTGCTAAATGGCGTACTTGTGGAACTGACAGACCAAGCATTTCGTGTCTTCCGGGCACGCCCGATTGGCGGTGAAATCTATGTGAACTGGTCATATGACGAGCATTATGTAGATATACTCACCAATGAGGGGTTATTTATTTTCGATTTGATAACCAGTGAATTCTTGACACTCAACACTCCTGTAGGCTTTGGCAGTTTGGAACGCGGTGCTTCAAGTTGGTCACCAGACAATACGCAATTAGCATTTACCGTCACAAATGCTCAAATAATAGGTCAAACATTTGACGAAGGTATAGTGATTGTTGACCTTGAAAGTGGACAAGTAAATGCCATTCCACTCGCCGCTGAGTTCTTTCCGGGATTCAATTACCAGTTTGCTTGGTTACCTTCAATAAATGGGTTTCTCAGCGCAACGCTCAATGGCGATCTCTATGAAATTGCTGCAGATGGTACCGTGACTTGGGTTTCCGACAATGTGCGGAGAATTTATGCATGGTATGAACCCAATATCGAGCCTACGTTGACTCCCACACCTACCCTCACCCCATCCCCTACCTCCACACCAACACCTGCCCTCAACACGGTCACGATCTCGCCCACGCCCGCTAATCCCCTCATCCTCAGTGAAGAAACGCGCGCGTGGTACACCTACACCATCACCTTGAGCGCCACGCTCACAGGCAGCGACTCGGTCACGGTGCGACTCGATTACTACCCGCCCACGCCCACGAATTACGCACACATTCAAACCCGTCCAAAACGTCCGGCAGGTCAAGAAGTAGCATGGACAACCGCGCAAACACTCACTTTTAACAGCGGACATCTGGAATATGAAGTTCGCATCCGCGCGCGATGACAGCACGAATCTCACCGGGGCAGTCGGGCGGTTGGGGCATCGCATCACGGCGAGCAATGTCGCGGGCTATGCGGTCAACACCATCGATTCAGGCGGCACATGGCTCACGGGATCGCCGTTCAACGGCGGGAATGACGCATCGGCAGCGGCGGACTCGCGGAATGTGCTGGTGTTCACGGTGACGGACAATGATTAGATCGAGTGAGGCTGACTTCACGGAAAACTGCCGCATTTGTGCTGTGCGCTTGCTTGCTCATGATGGGCGGCGTGTTCGCGCAAGAACCGGAACCCACGCCAACTGCTACGCCAACCCAAATACAAGCTGTTGTGACGATAACGCCATCAGCTACAGCAACACGCACACCATTCCCCGACTGCACAATTTTAAGTAATCCTGTAGGTGATGTGGTTGAGGATGAGGGCTTAGCTAATCACGAATATGCAAATGCACATACGCTTAGTCGCCATGTCGAAGTAAGTGTTAGTGCCGCAGCGAACCGTGCTTATCAAAGAGTATATGCGTGGACACAAGGATCCCCAACTGGCCCTGCCCCTGCCAATGATCCTTCAAGTTCTCGTGCGTCACTATTTTGGAATGAAACTAGCGCAACAGAGAACATTAGGCAGGCACTCAATGCGTGGGATATTTTCATTACAGAATGGTTTAATCTAAAGTTACCAGTCACAGGAAGCTCTGTTGCGTATATGCCTCTAGAGAATACTGGTGCGGTTACAACAGGAAGAATGGATGGCATTGCAGTCGTAAATGGTCAAACATATTATTGGTTTGATACTACCGGCGTCGGATTTATGTGGGACTCGACGACCTCTGCCATCATTCAAGTTGCTCCCCGAAGTACAATATTCGTAGTTCGGTGTAACGTTTTACATCCCGGAATAAATCCATTATGGGTCTATACGGCTTTCCCGAATCCTGATGGCGGCTAACTCAATTCCATCCACGTCACTTTTCGTCTATGCCATCACTAACACCTAGAGTCTACTGTATTTTAGATTAGCTGTATCAAACAAAGGCTCAGTCAGATGCAACTTTTGTCAAGAACATCGAAACTCACTAATAATGTATTGCTTCCTGTGATTCTGTTGATCTGGATGTTAAGTGCGAAAAGCGCAATTATGGATAATCATTGTGATGGATTTCCTCCTGCTGTGAGAGAAGTTACTGCATTAGCAATTCACCAAACGGGACGATGGATTGCTTATGGATTTATGGAGTCAACTTTTGATCGATGTACATTAACACAGGGACTAAGAGTGCTTGATAGGGAAACTTCTAACGAGTTTTCACTATTGGGTAATGATGTAGTGACAAGCATTTCTTGGAGAGCAAATAGCTCAGAACTTGCCTATGGAACAACCACAGGATACATCGTTCATTACGATATTCAGCAGGCTGTAGAGCTAAATAGGTATCAGATTAGTACTCAACTAATTACTTCTGTGGAATGGAATAGTGCTGGAACACTGGTGCTTTCTGCAGGATGGGATAATGCGCTTCGAATTTCTGATACAAACGGACAAGTGCTAAATCTTATCACCTTCCCTCCAACCGGGCTACCCGGACTCCAAAGTGGGATCCTGCGTGCTCAATGGTCTCCAAGCAACGGCTATGTGATGATCGCAGGGGGTGAATCAAGAAGTTCTGTTAGTATTTGGAATCCCTCCGGTAATAGTTTTTCGTTAATACGTGAGATCCAAGTAAGCAACGATGGGTTCGTAATTGCCAGATACAACCATGCTGGCACACGAATCGCTGCAAGTACGTCCGACGGCGGTATCGAAATTTGGGATGCTCAAAGCGGACAACGGTTGACTCGTTCCGCCGCATATCCCAATGGGAATGCTGTGTTTGCTTGGAGTCCTGATGACAGTGAATTAGCTGTAATCAGTCCTAGTAAGAGCCTAGAAATATGGGATCCTCAGTCAGGACAGTTAATTAGATCTGTCACCGATGGCTCGACATTTCATGTAGATTGGAATGAATTTATTGGTATTGTGTATGCGCAGTCATTGGCGTATTCATACAATGGAGATGGCACACCTATTGACCCGGGTATTCCCGTAAACATACCTGTAGCAACTTCTACACCTACTCCCACCCCCATTCCCTCTCCAACACCCACGCCCGTCCTCAACACCGTAATCCTCTCGCCCACGCCCGCCAATCCCCTCACCCTCAGCGAAGAAACGCGCGCGTGGTACAACTACACCATCACCTTGAGCGCCACGCTCACGGGCAGCGAATCGGTCACGGTGCGGTTGGATTATTACCCGCCCACGCCGAACAATTACGCGCATGTGCAAACGCGCGTTCAGCGCGATCCCCCGCTGTCGTGGACAACCGCGCAAACACTCGTTTTTGACGCAAATCATACCGAATATGAAGTTCGCATCCGCGCGCGTGATGACAGCACGAATCTCACCGGGGCAGTCGGGCGCTTGAGCCATCGCATCACGGCGAGTAACGTCGCGGGCTATGCGGTCAACACCGTCGATTCAGGCGGCACACGGCTCACGGGATCGCCGTTCAACGGCGGGAATGACGCATCGGCGGCGGCGGACTCGCGGAATGTGCTGGTGTTCACGGTGACGGACAATGATTAGATCGAGTGAGGGCGTGGAGCGATCCGCGCCCTCAATTTTTCCCGCAACCAATCGCCCCTATACTGCGTATATCCAAGCATCGCACAGCAGCTATAGGAGCGCCCCACCATGCCGTTTCACTACGAATTCATCTCCGGTTATCCCATTGTCGTGCAAACCTATGCAGGCAAGTTCGATCTCGCCGTGTTGACGGATGGATTCAACATCGTAACCGCGCAGATGCGCGACATGCGCGGCGTGGTCTACATGGTGATCGACGTGTTGAAGGCCGAAACCACGTTCGCGGACATGATCGCCGTGCTGAAGCAGGGGGATCATCTGGGTGAAAGGCTGCCCCATCTAACCGATTTGCGTTTGCTCATCGTTGGCACAAACGAATTGGCAAAGTTTTATGTGAACGCCGCGCGCCAGAAGCAGTTCGGCGGTGAACAGATTCCCCTATTTGCTAACGTTGAGGACGCGATCACCGCCGCGAAATCGGCATATGAACGCCACGGTCAAACGAGCGATGCACCCGTGACGATGTAGGTCTAAAACCGCACCTTCAGCGGCGTTTGGATGCTGCGAATCAGCAGATTATCGCTCCACTTTATGCCCGCGATGGAGTCTTCATTGGCGCGCAGTTCCGGCAGTCGTTTGAGCAGCGTCCCCATCGCAATCGATCCTTCTAAGCGTGCCAGCGGAGCGCCAACGCAGAAGTGAATCCCGTTGCCGAAAGCGATATGGCGGTTGGGTTCGCGGGTAATATCGAATACGTTCGGGTTGGCGAAGTACGAGTCGTCGCGGTCAGCCGACAGCATCGAGATCATCACCGGATAGCCTTTGGGGATGGTCGTGCCGTTGATCGTCACCTCATCGAGCGTGAAGCGGGTCGTGGCAACTTCGACAGGTCCTTCAAAACGCAGCATTTCTTCAACCGCGTTTTTCATCAAGTGCGGGTTGGCGCGCAGCATCGCCAGTTGATCGGGATGGGTGAACAGGGTGTACATGCCGTTGCCGATCAAGTTGACGGTGGTTTCGTGTCCCGCGACCAGCAGCAGGAAAATCATGCTCATCAGTTCCATGCGGTCGAGCTTGTCGCCCGCTTCTTCTGCCCCCAAAAGCGCGGTGAGCAAATCTTCTTTCGGCTGTGCGATGTGCTGGTCGATCATCTCGTTCATGTAGCCGACGAACTCGAACACTTTTATGCGCGCATCTTCTTGATCTCTGCCGAACAAAATCGCCTTTGTCCACTCGCGGAAGCGGTCACGGTCTTCGGCGGGGATGCCGAGCATTTCCGCGATCACGGTGATGGGCAGCGGAAAGCCATAATCCGCGATTAAGTCCATTTCGCCCGTGTTTTTGGCAAGCGCCGCATCGATTAAGTCGTCGGCTATCGTTTGGATGCGTCCGCGCAGATTTTCGACGAGCGCGGGGGTGAAGGCTTTATGCACCAGTGCCCGCAAGCGCGTGTGATCCGGCGGGTCGAGATTGAGCAGATGGCGGTTGATGGCATCAAAGTTGGGGTCATTCTCGCCAAATGGGTGTTTTTCGCCCGGCGCGAGATGCTTGTGCAGTTCTTTGCCAATGCGTGGGTCTTTGAAAGCGGCGATACAGTCGTCGTAGCGCGTAAAGAACCAAAATACATTTCCAGAAACAGGTCCGATCAGCGGGCAGATCGGTTGGTCGCGGCGCATTTGCGCGTAAACTTCATGCGGGTTGGCGCGATTTGCCCAAATCGGATATTTCTCGGTGAAAGGACGAGCGTAATCGAGCAGGGCTTGATTCTGCGCGGTGGTTTGCATATCAATACCTCATCGTGAGACCAATCGGCATACAATCCACTATACGCGCGGTGGGCAAATATGGTGCAAAGTTCGGCAGACGTACAATTGAATTTAACGTCTGTTTGCCTTACATCAGTTTTCTTGTGTTTTGAAAGCATCTATCCCTCTGTGCGGTGGGACTGAGGGGGAGACACAAAAATCTCTGATGGTTCGGTTTTTTGTAGGGGCGGCTCGTGAGCCGCCCGCCAACAACGGGCGCATCACGTCGGAACGAGTTCCGCGCGCCCCTACTGTCGCCCCATCGTCGGGTGAAGCCCCAACAGACGGTTGATCACCCCGATCAGCCGCGTGGTCGCATCTTCTTTGACATAGCCGTGCGCGCGATACCATTCGTAGGTGTCGCGGATGCTCTGCGGAATGTCGATCTGCGGCTTGGCGAGTTCGCTCCATGCCTTGTCGTATTTGAAGGTCACGTTTTGCGCGCCAAGCCGCGTTTGGTTGCCATCTACGGGGATCGGCAAGCCGAGTGAGCGCCCCGCGTCGATGATCGTCGCCATGATCGGTGCAAGCGCGGCAGGTAGCGGGATACCGGGGCGCGGCACGCCGACAATATCCGCGACGAGCGCGAACAAATCCGCGTGAGTGTAGTTCGCTGTGCCGAGAATATAACGTTCGCCGCTGCGACCACGTTCGGCTGCCGCGAGCTGCATCCGCGCCACATCGCGCACATCCACCAGCGCGAGACTGCCGGTTGGAACGGGAATCAACCACTGGAGTCGTTTGGTCTTGAGGACGAGATCGCCGGAGATCAGGTTGAGATCGCCGGGACCCAGCACCACCACCGGATTGACGATCACCACATCTTGACCCGCCGCAACCGCTTCAGCGACGACGCGCTCGGCAAGCACTTTGGTGTGTCCATACGGGAAGCGATCCGGCGGCAGTTGGAACGGGTCATTTTCGTCAGCGGGGCGGTCAGCGCGCAAGCCGACTGCCGCCGCGCTGCTGGTGAACACGACGCGGCGCACCCCCGCTTCTTGCGCGGCGATCAATACGCGGCGCGTGCCTTCGACATTGGCATCGTACATTTTTGCTTTGTCGGCGCGCCAATAATCTGCGACGGCGGCGACATGAAACACCCAATCACAGCCCGCACACGCACGGCGCAGCGAGTCCAAATCGGTGATGTCCCCGATGGCGCTCTCAAATGGGATGCCTTGCAGCGCATCGAGCTTGGATGTGGCGCGATGCAGCACGCGGGCTTGATGCCCCGCTTCGATCAATGCGCGAATGACATGCGATCCAACAAACCCTGTGCCGCCTGTGACGAGTGCTTTCAAGCTGTGCCTCTCATAAAAACTGGACTATTGGAAATGTGCATTCAATCTAGCGCATTAGTCGGCAGAGTCAAACGCCCATCACAGCGCATCTGCGAAACAGCGCCCAATTCATATTTACACCCCACGCTCTTTCGACGTTTTTACGCATCAACCCTAGAAAACCCTCAGTAAGCACGCAAACGGGCAAGGTGATCGAATGGGTAGCCAATCGAGTCCATTTACGATTTGAACGCACCAGATCGAGTAAGATAGCGAATGGTTATTGCGACCAACCCAACAGGATCACATCAGTCAGGAGACACTATGCAGGGAAGATTTGGCGACGATCCGTCGCTGCCGCGTCCGGCAGGGTACGAAACACGCTGGCGCGGGTTGATCTTTATCGGTATTTCGCTGCTCGTCATCAGCCTTGACAATACGATTCTCAACGTGGCGCTGCCCGCGATTTCGCGCACACTCGGCGCGACGATCAGCGATCTTCAGTGGATCACCGATGCGTATATTCTCGTCTTTGCCGCACTCTTGCTCACCATGGGATCGTTCAGTGACCGCATCGGGCGTAAGCGCGCGCTGCAAATCGGGTTAGCCCTGTTCGGGTTGGGGTCGCTCGCGGCGGCGCTCTCGAATACCACCGCCATGTTGATCGCTTCGCGCGCATTTTTGGGCATCGGCGGCGCGATGATCATGCCGTCTACATTGTCGATCATCAGCGCGACGTTTCCAGCCTATGAACGTCCACAGGCGATTGCGCTGTGGGCATCGGTGTTCGCACTCGGCGTGGGCATTGGTCCGGTGATGGGCGGGCTGCTGGTGCAAACCTTTAGCTGGAATGCGGTCTTTCTCGTCAATTTGCCTGTCGTCACGGTTGCGATCATTGGTGGGGCAATCTATCTCGGTGAATCGCGCGATGAAACTGCGCCCAAAGCCGATATCCCCGGCGTGATTTTGTCCATCGTTGGATTGTTCGCGCTCATTTACGGCATCATCGAAGCGGGGATCGTCGGCTGGACAGCGCCCAACGTGCTGATCGCGTTCGCCGTGGCGGCGGTGTTCATTGGCGCGTTCGCGTGGTGGGAAAATCGCACGCCCAATGCCATGCTGCCGATGCATTTCTTCAAAAATCGGACGTTCACCAGTTCCAATATCACGCTGACCCTGCTCACGTTCAGCATGTTCGGCTCGTTCTTCTTCTTGAGCCAATATTTCCAGACTGTACAGGCAGTCCCTTCGTTTGAGGCGGGGCTGCGGATTTTGCCACAGGCGATTGCGCTCACGGTGGTTTCGTCGCAGTCCGCGAAAGTGGCGGGGCGATTGGGTGTAAAGCGGGCGATTGCGGTAGGCGTGTTGATCGCCGCAATCGGGCTGTTTTATCTGTCGCGGATGCTGCATGTCGATACGCCGTACTGGATCATCATGATCGGGCAGATCACACTTGCCAGCGGGATCGGCATCGCGATTAGTCCGGCGACGGCGGCGATCATGGGCAGTGTGCCGATGGCGAAGGCGGGAATTGGCTCTGCGATGAACGATACGACGCGGCAGTTGGGTGGGGCGCTTGGGGTCGCGGTGTTGGGGACGGTTGCCACCAATGCCTATCTAAGCGGGATCGAGCCGCTGCGCGAAGCATTGGCAAGCGCCCCACCGCAGTTGATGGGCGCAATCACGAGCAGTATTCAAGCGGCACACGCCGCCGCGCTCAATGCGGAATTACCCGCCGAACTTCAATCGCTCATTTTGACCACAACGAACGAAGCGTTCGTCACAGGGATGAATAACGCCATGCTCGTCGGGGCGCTCACGATGGTGGTGTCGTTCTTGGTGGTGCTGGTGTTGATGCCCCTACAGCCGCGCCACGCGGGCGTTGATCCGCATGGAGAACCTGCCCCCGAAGCGATTCCGGCAGGGGATTGAATAGGTATTGTCTGGAGGCTTGCCTCGTCCGTTTTATTCAACGCGGAGGCGGCAGTCCACCTCCCTACAATGACAATTCCTGCACCGGCTTGAAACAAAAAGGACACGGCGCTTCCGTGTCCTTTTGATTCGCTTGTCGAGTAATGTTCGTGGGTTACGACAGGTAATCACGAAGCTGGCGGCTGCGGCGCGGGTGACGCAAGCGGCGCAATGCGCGCCCTTCAATCTGGCGGATGCGTTCGCGCGTCAAGCCAAACGTCTGCCCAACTTCTTCGAGCGTATGGCAGCGACCATTCAGCAAGCCGAAGCGCAAGCGCAGGATACGTGCCTCACGCGGCGTGAGCGTATCCAACAAGGTCTCGATTTTTTCTTGCAGCATCTTTTCGTAGGTAGATTGGGCGGGGCTTGGCACAGAATCGTTTTCGATGAAGTGACCGAACTCGCTGTCATCGTCTTCACCGACAGGGCTTTCAAGGCTCAACGGCTGCCAACTGACACGCATCATCCAGCGGACTTTGCGCGCATCCATGCCGATTTCTTGTGCGATTTCTTCGGGGGATGGTTTGCGCCCGTTTTCTTGTTCAAGTGTGCGCGCGGCACGGTACAGCTTGCGGATGCTGTCGCTCATGTGCACCGGGACGCGAATCGTTCGTCCTTGATCGGCAATCGCGCGGGTGATCGTCTGGCGAATCCACCATGTCGCGTAGGTGCTAAAGCGGAATCCACGCCGGAAGTCGAACTTTTCGACTGCCTTCATCAAGCCGAGATTGCCCTCTTGGATGAGATCAAGAAAGGGGACACCGCGCGAGAGGTATTTCTTGGCGATGCTGACAACTAGGCGCGTGTTCGCTTTGATCAAGTGATCGCGCGCCGCGATACCGTCTTGCATCAGGATCATCCAATCGCCGCTGCACGGATGATCCGGCGCTTGGCGCAGCATTTTCGCCGCGTCTTCGCCCGCCGAAATTCGCATCGCCAGCGCGATTTCTTCTTCGGTGTTCAGCAGGGGTACGCGCGCCATTTCTTTCAAATACAGCCCAACAGTATCGCCTACCGTTAAGCCATCGCTGTCTGCTTCATCAACAAGGTCATCATCTAATTCTAAGTCGTCTTCAAAATCATCATCAAGTTCGTCGAAGGCATCGGCAAGATCATCGCCGTACCAGTCATCATGCGGGGTGAAATATCCGTCGGCTTCAAATTCCCCCACAGGGTCATCAAAATCGCCACCCGGCATAAATTCCAACTGGGAATCATAAGCATGGTCGTAGTCGCTCAAGGTTGCCCCCCTATGCTACAACTTAGGACGAATGCTATGGAACTGTCGGTGCTGCTGGAACTCAATACTGCGTCGAAAGTGCGATGGTTGCTTATACAGACATGCTTACTTCAACAACGCTTTTAACTTCGCCAGTCGCGGATCAATATCATCGTCGTGCTTATGATCCGGCGCGCGGTTCAAATTTTCGCCGCACACACTGCACAATCCCCGGCAGTCGGGGCGGCAGAGTACGCCGCGCGAATCTTCAATGAGAGCTTCGGCACGCAGCAGGGGCGCTAAGTCGAGAATGGCATCATCACCCACACTGAATTCGGTATCCGGGATTGCCGGATGCGCGTACAGTTCTTCAATGTCGATGACAATGTCTCGATTCACCGGGTCAAGACAGCGATAACACTCATCATCGACCCCCACATGCAGCGTTCCCTGCACCAAAATGCCCTCTTTCGTTCGGCTCAAGCGCAGGGATCCCCGGATATAGGCAAGATCAACATCCTCCGCCACCCGCACAGCAGGCGCGTCGAACTCGATATCATGACTGTGACCGGGACCAGCGGTGAGCAGAAAGCCAACGTTTAATTTAAGAACACGATTACTTGCGTAGCCGTTGGCAAGAGGCTTCATACGTCAACCCTAGCGGGTGATTCTCCCTTAAGCAGCATTCCACTGAAGATACAGTGCACCACTCGAAAAATGGAGAATGCTTACAATAAGAACCGAGTCTGACCGAACACTAGAATTACATTAAACGTATATGAGTTCGCAAGTTGTGTCAAGATGTGGGACAACGTTTGAAACGAAACCGGAACGAGTTTTTTAAAGGTTTTTTATAGGTGTGCGTCAAAATTCGCTTATGTTACAATCCACCGAGTGTAGGTTACACTCAACTATAAAGATGATCTGCAAGTGGCACGACATTCTGTTTAACACAGACAAGGCACACAGTAGGCACGACGATGATTGGAACCCGGCTGGGACCCTATGAAATCATCGAAGAAATAGGCAAGGGTGGGATGGCGACTGTCTACCGGGCGTATCAGCCCAGCGTAGACCGTTACGTCGCCATCAAGGTGATCCACCGTTCGATCATCAATGACCCCACGGCGTTGGAACGTTTTCAACGCGAAGCGCGGGTGATCGCACGGTTGGAACATCCGCATCTTGTGCCTGTTCACGACTTCGATGGACTGCATGATCCGCCCTATATTGTGATGCGCTATCTGGAAGGCGGCACGCTGCGCGATATACTTGACCGCACCGGCGCGCTGCCGGGCGGGTTACCGCTTGGCGATACCGCGTTTTTGCTGCGTCAAATCGCCGCTGCGCTCGATTACGCGCATCGTCAAGGCGTGGTTCACCGCGACATTAAGCCGTCCAATATCATGATCGATCAAGAAGGAAACGCCTTCTTGATGGACTTCGGTGTCGCGCGCTTGGTCAGTCTGGGCGGCGAAACAGGCGCTCCCACTGGGCTTACCCTCACACAAGGTGGATTTGCTGTCGGCACACCGGGCTATATGTCCCCCGAACAATGCATGGGCTTGGAAGGCATCGACAGCCGCGCCGATATTTACTCGCTCGGTGTGATGCTGTTCGAAATGATCACGGGGACCCTGCCCTTCACGGGCGAAACGCCAATGGCGGCGATCCTCAAGCACATCAACGAGCCTGTGCCGAACGCAACGGATTACAACGACAATTTGCCCGCCGCCCTCAATGACATCATCAAGAAGGCGATGGCGAAACTGCCTGAAGACCGCTACCAAACAGCAACCGAACTTTCGGACGATTTTGGACGGGCAGTCGGCAAGATCAGCGGCAACGTGCGCCCCAATACCCTGCGCGAAGGCGCGGAACAAGCCGTATCGCTGCTGCGTGAACGCCGCGAAGAACACAAAGACGAAATCAACGCGACGATGGCGCAGTTCGCCGCCGCGCGGTCTAATCGCCCCAAAACAGGCAGCGGAACGCCCAAGCGCACCCCGTCGCAGCCCGATCCTGACGAAGACCAGCCGACACTGCTCACGCCCACGCCGATTGACGTGACGAGCGTGGACGCAGCCCGCACGCCGATTCCTGCTGGTGCGACTCCCGCCATAGGAACAGCTGCGCCTGCGCCCGTGCCCGCGCCATCACAGGGAAGCCGCGTCATTTTGCTGGTCGCGGCGCTGGCAGTCGTTGTGATTGGTGCGCTAGTCATTCTCACACAGTCAAGTAATAACGGCGGCGGCAGCGGAACATCCATCGCGGGTGGAAACGCGACAGCGACAGATGCGGGCGGCGCAGTGATCACGGACGAAGCGACACAAACCGTCGATCCCACGCAAACGACGATTGTCCCGACAACAACTTCGCTCCCCGCCACCGCGACAGCAACCGATACGGAAGCGCCAACCAATACGTTCACCGATACCGCGACTCCAACGCATACCCTCACGCCGACTCCTTCCACGCCGGAAGCCGTCGCGGTGCGTCAATTGGCGGCGCGTCAGGGTCCCGATACGGATTATCCCGTTGTGGCGACGGTCACAGCGAATGAACGCTTGATCATCACCGGATTGAGCGAAGATGGCGCGTGGTTCCAAGTGCAGCTCCCCGATGGCACACTAGCATGGCTGACGACATCGCCCGCGCTGGTGAATTCATTTGGGGATATCAACAGTCTGCCGATTGCCGAACCACCGACACCGACAGCGACGTTCACCGACACACCAACCGATACGCCAACCGACACGGCAACTCCGAGCGATACACCGACGAACACGCCAACCGACACGCCGACGGATACCCCAACAGACACAGAAACACCCACTGAAACGGCGACAGCAACCGAGACTCAAACGCCGACGGATACGCCGACGAGTACGCCGACGGACACGCTGACGAATACACCGACACCGACGAACACCGATACGCCGACACCGACTCCCACGCCTACGCCAATCCCGTTCGGACAGATGCCTTATGTCGTCAACTTCGATAATCCACGCGAACTGGGAACGTGGTCTTTCAACCCGCAGGTGTGGCGCATCGAATTTGAAGACGGCGATAATGTGCTGTTCGGACGCGGCATCAACAGTGAGCCGTTGGGCGTGATTGGCAGACAATCGCCGGAATGGATCGGCGTTGATCCACTGCTGATAGGGCTGAATTTCAACTTACAAGCGAACGACACATCTGGTTTGCGCGTAATCTTCGGGGCGAACGAGCGCGGCTACTACGCGGCGCATGTTCAAAATGATGCGCTTACCCTGCTGCGGGGATCAACCCCATTTGAGGACGCATCGCAGAACAATAACGGCGGCGAAACTATCCTCGGCGCGTTCCCTGTCGAAATCGCGGCGGGAACATGGCACCGACTGTCACTGTGGGTGCAGGCGGGCGAAATCCACGCCTATCTCGATGGGCAGTTGATCTACAACGTGACCGATCCCGCGCCAACAGGCGGCGGCGCGATCTTCTTGCAGATGAATAACTCCGGCGTGCCGGTTCGCATTGACGATCTCGTCATTCAGCGACCAGAGGCGGGCAGCACGCACTTCACCGAAGCGGCGCTCCCCCGCAGTTGGTCGAGCAGTAATCCGGTCTTTACGACAGCCGGACAGGATACAGACGGCAACCCGTATCTGCGCTTAGAAGGCGATCTGATCGTCACCCCTGCCATGCGTCCGCTGGGCGACACATCGCTGTCCTGCCGCTTGTGGATCGAACAGGGCGGCGTGCGCTTCACACTGCGACAAGGTCCGACGGGCGCGACTGCTGTCGAACTGCGCGCGGGGCGCTTGACCGTCACGCAAATTGACGCGGGCGGCACAGCGATTGCCAGCTACAACCAAACGAACTTCTACGCCATCAACGGGTGGGAGCAGTTGAGCATCACGTTCATTGGTGATCGCTTGGACATTGTCAATCATAGTTCTGCGGGGACGATCAACCGTTTCTCGCAAACACTGCCGAACGCGGGCGGAACAGGCACGATTGAACTGATCTCCAGCACAGGCGATGCGTTCCGCATCGATGACTGCTTGATCACGCAGGGTATCCCGACGAGCAATCTGCTGGCGCGTCCATTCTTGGCGCTGCGTTTCCGTGCCGAACAACTGCCGATTACACCGCAGAATGCCGTTGTCGATACCTTCGATGATTTCAACATCACGCGGACCTTGTGGTTGGGTAGCGTGCCGCCCACACAGGATGATCCGCTTCCGGCGGAACTGCTTAATCTGCCGGGCGCAACCGTCCTGCGAATGGTGCATCTCGGTCAACCGACGTGGCTGCTCATCCGCGAAGACCTTGCCGGGCAGCGTTTGTTCGGGCGTGGCAGTGACCGCCAGAACTTCAGTGATGCAACCAATGTGTACGCATCTGTGGATGTCCGCTTCCCCGATAACGGCGTGGGGACGGCATGGATTGCCGTGCGCGCGGCGCGTTCGTTGATGAGCGCGGAACTCGACGGCTACCGCATTGAAGTGCGGCGCGAAGCAAACGGCGCGACGAGTGTGATCGTCCGTTATGTGAGCGCGATGGAACAGACCGTGTACTACGGCGGCACACTGCCCATCACGCCGCAAACAGGCGAATTCACCCGCTTGGAAGTGATCGCGTTTGGGGATCGTGTCGCGTTCTTTGCGAACGGCGTATTCTTGGTCGCAATTAGCGAGAGCGATGTGCGCGGCGGCGCGGTGGGGCTTGGCGTAGAAGCCAACACAACCGCCGAATTTGACAACCTGATCGTGCGTGGGTTAATGGCGCGCTAAGGCTTAAGCAAGACAAGGGGCGTGGAGCGATTCGCGCCCCTCATAGAACCATTTTCTAACCCTCTAGAGATGTGCCCATAAAAATCAAAAAACGGTCATATATGGACACAACTTCTCTCAAAGCTTATCGCGCCGCATATCAACTGTGACACATCTCCGCCTAAGCGAAGGGCTTTTCGCCTACGACTTTTTCTCTTGATCCTGCTCGTCTTCGTCAGTTTCGCCGAATTTGGTCAATCGCATAAAGGCGCGTTCCTGTGGCGACATATCGACGGGATATTCCTCATCGTCATACGCTTCAAGGATGCGATACCCCTCTTTGATGTAGCTGCGAATAGTATGCAAGCTGATCCCCATTTCGTCGGCGGCGAGATGCGCGGGCATCCCCTTGACCACGCACAGCTCAATTGCTTGGCGAATGCGCTCGGTCAGTTCGGGGTATTCGCGCTGCTTGGGAAGGCTGTGCGCGCGGCGTAAACGTGGGTGATGTGGATTGTCGATTCCCTTCAACACATTTGGGGACACAATGAAGTCATGGTCGAGCGAGTACACAATCGCCCATGCGATTTGCAAGCGCACTTCGCCTTTGAGCAGGTATCCGCGCGCGCCCGCTTCGGCTGCCGCTTCGACCAGTTCTTGCGGCGCTTCTTGCGCGAGACACACCACCATCACCTTGTTGATCTTGGCGCGTAACTGCTCGATCACCCGCTTGAGTCCCGCTGCTCCACCGACATGGTCGCCATCGATGATGACCACATCCGGCTGTTCGGCAAGCGGGGTGCGATCTACGTATTCAAACATCTCTTTCACGCTCTCGCACATATGCGTTACACGGGTGCGGCGATCCCACGCGAGATACCCGTTGATCGCCTGCAAAGCGTAATAATCGGTATCCATCAACAACACCGTCATATTGACGTTGAGGTTATTGCTCATGGGGGGGCGCGCCTTTGGTAAATGAGAATCGCTTGAACGTGTGATCAAGTATACGCCGTTTTTATGTTGCAGGGTGTAAAAGATACTCTATGTGCCAGCGCGCAAAAGGGATGGCTGTTGTCACCTTTTCGGCGCGAAATGGCTCTTATCTCATAGAGAGTCAATTCAGGATGACACGATGACGAGCACCCCTTTTTATCTCCCCCTTGTCGAAGCGGCGCGCGATCCCGCGCTGACGGATGACGAACGCCAGTCGGCATTTAACGCGCTGGTGGATGCCTTCAGCGATCAAGCGGCGCGTTGGGCTGCGGCGCGCATCGGGCGCTATGTTGATGCGGCAACAGCGCGTGATGCCGCCGATGATGTGGCGCAAGACGCGTTGATCGCCGCGTATGAGCATCTCGATCAACTGCGCGATGCGGCGGCGTTTCCCGCGTGGCTGCGGCAGGTGGTGACGAGTCAGGCGTATCGCTGGCTGCGCGAGAAGTATTTCACGCGCCGCGCCCCGCTGCACGATGATTTGCCCGCGCATGAGGATGATCACGGCGGCGATCCGGCGGGGACGGTGGAGCAGATCGAACTGGCGGCGGAAGTGCGCCGCGCATTGACGCACCTCACCGAAGGCGAACGCGCCGTCACCGAATTGTACTATCTGCGCGGGTATTCGACGCAAGAGATCGCGGAACGGCTGGCACTGCCGCTGACGACAGTCAAGAAGCGGCTGCAATATGGGCGCGATCATCTGCGTGAACGGCTCAAGCACACGCGCATCGTCAACATGACGAGCCTATTCGCGCGAGCGGCGTAATCAACCTCACCCCAGCCCTCTCTCCCCATGTAAAGGGGGAGGTGCACGCACCATGTTTTATCCCTCGCGCAACGATGCTCGCATCGTCGAGAGGGGCGGCACGAATTTCGTTCGTGCGGGGTAAGGTTCAAAACTACAAACGGACAGCCAGAAGGCTGTCCCTATAAGGAAGGTCGGTCAATATGTCTCGCATTCGAGAGAGGATTGAAGCGAAATGAGTTTGTATAACGTCGTACCCATGGTAATCGAACGCGGGGCGGGCAGTGAACGCGCCTACGACATTTATTCGCTGCTGCTCAAAGAGCGCCTGATCATTCTTGGCAGCGAAGTCGAGCCGCAGATGGCGAATCTAATGGTGGCGCAGTTATTGTTCTTGAACCGCGAAGACCCGGATCGCCCGATTCAGATGTACATCCAATCGCCGGGTGGGGAAGTGTACGCGGGCTTTGCCATCTACGACACGATGCAGGAAATCGCCGCGCCGGTGAGTACCACAGCAGTCGGCATGACGGCGAGTTTCGGCACGGTGCTGCTGACAGGCGGCGAACCGGAGATGCGCTACGCGCTCCCCAACGCGACGATCCACATGCACCAGCCGCTAGGCGGGGCGCGCGGTCAAGCGACGGATATTATGATTCAGGCGAATGAGGCGCAGCGGTTGAAGGATCGGCTGCTGGATATTTTCGTCAAGCACACGGGGCAGCCGCGCGAACGCATCGAGAAGGACAGTGACCGCGATATGTACATGGATGCGGCGCGCGCAGTCGACTATGGGATCGTCGATGCGGTGTTGAGCAGTACCAAGACCGTGAGCGAGAAAGTCAACGGAAAGAAGTAAATCGTAGGGTGGGCGGCGAAACTGTCGATGCTTCGCATCGACGGTTTCGCCCAGCGCGTCCCTACTACCTGTTGTTTCCCTTCAATTATCGCCTTTATTCACAGGAACGATAAAAGTG
Organism: Anaerolineae bacterium; assembly: GCA_034434595.1. Taxonomy (GTDB): domain Bacteria; phylum Chloroflexota; class Anaerolineae; order Aggregatilineales; family Phototrophicaceae; genus Flexifilum. The sequence continues at coordinate 42,896 of DAOTZD010000005.1, read as the reverse complement.
TCCTATCCTCAAAGCGATAGCGGAGGGTACGCGAAACGCTGTTTCGGCGGGGGCGGTGCGGCAATTTCGCCACTTACTTGCAGAAAATCCCTTCTGTTCTACCGGAGATTGTTCAAATTCTGATTCACGGCGACCCCACTCCCCTGCACGGTGGACCTTCTGGCGGATACGTCCAACTGCCTTCGATTTGCGCCGTCACCACCATCTCGCGGTACTCGTTGTACGTCTGCACCAGCGCTTCGCAGTCCCCGCGAATTTCCGCCGCTTGCCCCTGCAAATACCAGCACTCGAATCGCCGTTCGCTCACTGGCACATTTTGCATGATTTGCAGCGACGAACAGCGGTGCAGATTTTCTTGCGCGGCTTCAAAATTCCCCGCCAGAAAATACTCGCGCCCCAGCCGATACCAACCTTCCGACCACGCGGGCGCAAGCGTTGTCACCTGATCGCAGTAGCTAATCGCCGCGCTGTGTTCGCGCAGCAAACTCGACACTTCGCACAGACGCAAACGCGCTTTCACATTGTCGGGATCAATAGCCAGCACTTGAAAATACGCCACCGTCGCCGCATCTGTGTTCCCTAACTGCAAATTGAACAACGCTTGCTCAAAGTACAGCACCGGCAGGTGATCGTTCAAGCGCAGCGCCGCTTCGACTGCCCGCCCTGCTTCGGCATAGCTCCCGCGATCACTGTGCGCCAGCGCCAGCGCCCGCAGCGCGTCAATCGTCATGTCGGGATCGTTGTTCTGCACCGCGAGAATGCTCTCTCGCAGCGCGATCTCAAAACTGCCCACGCTGCCATACGCGAGACTCACTGTCGTGCGTGCCAGCGTGTGATCCGGCTTGTCGTCCAGAATTCGTTCCGCGATGCGCGCCGCTTCTACAGGCTGACCCGCCGCGTTCAGCGCGAATGCATACGCCGCTTGTATATCGGCATCGTCCGGCGCGGCGCGTGCGGCATCGCGGGCAATTTGCAGCGCCGACTGCCGATCCACCGCGCGGTCATAATCGGTATAACTGCGATATACCAGCGCCCGTGTCGCCATCATGATCGCATCCGGCGCGACTGGATTCAGGCTCAACGCTTCGCGTGCTGCCCTCACCACCGCATCAAGATCGCCCAACGCGAACGCTTCACGCGCCGCGCGCATATAGTCGCTTACATTGAGGGTACTCGCCGCTTGGTTGGCATCAGAGGTGAGGTTGAGGCGGCGTTCCAGCCACGTCCATGAGATTACGCCCAACCCCACCAGCACGCCGATCATGAATGTGAACGAGACACATCCCATGCGGCGGCGACGCGGATGGCGAAACGACAGCCTAGAGGTGTGGCGCTGAATACGCATGAGGATAAACATCCCGTGTGAGGTTTTCCGGTGGACTGTTTCGAGTGTAACACGTTCAGATGTGAGGGTGCATAAAGTTCATTTCACATATTGCACACGCTTGTTAAATCGCTAGAAAATTCCTAAAGCAAAACACAACATTTTTATTTCACCAACATTCATGAAAGGATCGTATTGGTGTTTTGGACTGACCCGGGTTTAGTGGACAGTAAAATTGTCACGGGCGAAACGTTGCTCAAAGCCAGCAGGGCTGAGATAGCCGAGTGAGGAATGGCGACACCGTCGGTTATACCAACGCTCAATGTAGTCGAAGATGGTACTGCGCGCCTCAGCACGGGTGGCATAGCGATGGTCAACACACTCAGTCTTGAGGGTCGCCAAAAAGCTCTCCATCATGGCATTGTCGTAGCAGTTGCCGCTGCGGCTCATACTCACTTGGATCTGTTCCTTTTCCAGTTCCCGGATCGGCTTTTCCGTGTTCTCTGCCATCCGCAGCACTTTGATTGTGCCCACGACGCTTGACTCTCCAAGATGAAACTCGTGACATCCGCAAGCCTGCCTTCCCACGAAAAGGCACCTTCCGTGAGGATAGTAGAATCGGCGGAAAATACTGAACTTCCGCGTCAGCAGCGGCAGTTTTCCGTGAAGTCATCTGTCATCTTTTTTCAAGCATAAAATGTTAAGGCTTTGTGCAGCCTTCGCGCCGCCGCATTCACCCCCCAAGATGTGGGGATGAGCGCCCTTGCCCATCTTCCCATATAATGTAAAAGGTAAGCATTGGGAAGAAGTGGAGCGACCTGTGAGCGAATTTCCGCTGCTGCTGGATCCAAATATCGTCTATCTCGTCTTGGTCGTGGGGCTGTGGTTGAGCATTACGGCTATTCACATTCCGGGTACGGGCATCATCGAGTTTCTCGCGGCGGGCGGCGTGATCGGCGCGTTGGCGCTGCTTTCGCAGCAAGCCGTCAACTGGGTTTCGGTGATTGTGCTGGTCGTCGGCGTGCTGGTGTTTCTCGTCCTACCCTATGTTGATCGGCGCTTCGCGCTCGTCAGTTTGGGCGGCTTAGCAATGCAAGCTTACGGCGGGTTGACGCTGTTCAACACCGCCGCCGTATCGCCCATTCTCGTCGCGCTCACTGTGGGCTTGTCGCTGCTGTACTACCGATTCGCGCTCATTCCCGCACTCGACAGCCAGCGCACACGCCCCGCCATGCTCGATGACACACCTATTGTCGGGATGCGCGGGCGCGTCAAGTCGAATATCGATCCGGTAGGCTCGGTGCTGGTGCAGGGCGAAACGTGGTCAGCCCGCCTTGCTGATGGCACAGACGAACCCATTCAAGCGGGCGCGGAAGTGATCGTCGTGGAACGGGAAGGACTCACGCTTTACGTCGAACCTGTCAAACCGAAGCGCCGCCCATCCCAAGATGGCGAAACCGATGTAGAGTCAACTGATCCAATATCCACTGAACCCGCTGTGTAAAAGTCGCGCGACTGTGTGTTGATCCGCACTCCAGAAGGGGAGAAGCAATGCAATTAGAAACCATCATCATCATTGGCATCGTGCTGTTTGTGTTTTATATCATTTTTAGCTGCGTGCGAATTCTGCAAGAATTCGAGCGTATCGTCGTGCTGCGCTTGGGGCGCTACGCTGGCACTCGCGGACCGGGCTTGACGATCTTAATCCCGATCCTTGAAGTGGTGCGTGCCAAACTTGACCTGCGCGAACGCTTTCTCGAAATCCCCCGCCAAACCGCCATCTCGAAAGACAACACCGCCATCGACGTGGACTTCATTGTGTATTACCGCGTGGTCAACCCGAAACTCGCCGCGCTCGAAGTCGAAAACGTCGTGCAAGCGTCGATCACGGTTGCCGCGACCACCCTGCGCGCCGTCATCGGTGATATTGACCTTGACGACGTGTTGAGCAAACGTGAACAGATCAACGATGTGCTGCGCGTCAAACTTGATGAAGTGACCGAACGCTGGGGCTTGAAAGTCACCCGCGTTGAAATTCGTGAGATTGAGCCGCCCGCTAGTGTGCGTGAAGCGATGAACCGCCAGATGACCGCCGAACGTGAACGCCGCGCGACTGTCAGCCGCGCCGAAGGTGAACGTGCCGCGTCGATCATGGTCGCGGAAGGGGAGAAACAAGCTGCGATTCTGCGCGCCGAAGGTGAACGGCAGAGCGCGATTTTGCGCGCTGAAGGTGAGCGACAGGCTCAACTGCTGCTGGCGCAAGGTCGCGCTGCCGCGCTGGACGCGCTGTTCCGCGAAGCCAAAGATATTGACGACAAGACGATGATGCTTCAGTATCTCGACACGCTGCGTTCGGTGGGGACGAGCGCCAGCACCAAGTTCGTCGTGCCCATGGAAATCACGTCGCTGATGGAACGCTTCATGGGGGTGATGGCAAGCGCGCGCGGAAGCCAGCCGATTGACGATGCCCCCGCTGCGCCGAGCGATAACGGATAAAAGAAAAGACGCAGAGACTACACAGAGGGCGCGGAGAAGAAAAGAATCTTTTCCTCTGCGTTCTTTGTCTCTTGGTGATCTCAGGTCAACAACTTACAAATACAAATGACCTCACCCCCCTCTCGCTGCGCGAGCTACCCCCTCCCCGAATTCGGAGAGGGGGATGGGGGGAGAGGTTCGCAGGAAAAAGCAAAAGACCTTCCCAACTTCACTTCTGCCGTGAATCTTTTTCTTTCTCTTAAAGGATACCTAATGGGCGCAGACGATCATCGCGAGAAGGCGGGGCAGCAGTCGATTGGCGTGGGACTGGTGACCGTCAGCGATACGCGCACGCCAGAAACCGACCAGAATTATCACTATCAACGCGGGCGGCTGGAAGAACTCGGTCATCAGGTGATCGCGTACCGCATCATCAAGGATGAGCCGGATCAAGTGGCGGCGGCGCTGGTCGATATGGTCGAAACGCCCGCTGTACGGATTGTGCTGTTCAACGGCGGCACGGGGATCGCGCCGCGTGACACCACCTATGACGTGATCAGCCGCATGTTGGAGAAAACCCTACCCGGTTTTGGCGAAATCTTCCGCATGTTGAGCTATCAAGAAGTGGGGGCGGCGGCGATTTTGAGCAGGGCGACAGCCGGCGTGTACAAATCGACGTTTGTCGCCAGTATGCCGGGAAGCCCGAACGCGGTGCAGGTCGCGCTGGAAAAGATTATCCTGCCGGAGATCAACCATCTCGCGTGGGAAGTCACACGCAAGGGATAAACAACAAAAGGGACCCTTCATCGCGTCCCTTTTGCTCTATATCAACTGCTGTTTACCGCAGCGTGGCTTCCAGTTTATCCAGCGATTCCTGCCAGCCTGCTTCGGTCATTTCGCGTTCTCCCCCCACCGGCATCCCCGAATGGCGCAGCGTCATGCGTGTCCCGTTTGGCACGTCTTCAAACGTGAGCGTGATCAGCAGAACTTCGGGGAAGTTCTCACTCATGCCAACTTGGGTTGGCGAGATGATGTTGCCACTCTCGTCTGAGAAGCTGTCGGTGAACACGAGTTTGTCCATCGGCGTGACTTCTTGATACGTCCCGGTGCTGTAATAGATTTCGCCTTCCGTCGTTTTCATGCTAAAGAGATACTTCCCACCAACTCGCAAGTCGATCTTGGCGATGGGGGATGTCCACGCTTTTGGTCCCCACCAGCGCATCACCTGTTCGGGGTCTGTCCACGCTTTCCACACCAGTTCACGCGGCGCGTTGAACACGCGCTCGATCACGGCATCATGGGTCGTCGTCATGGGGTTTATCCTCTTTCTGGTCAGCTTGAAGGGCTTGAAGGTAGTCGTCTAAACGGTCAAACCTTGCTTCCCATAGATGGCGGTAGGTTTGTAACCACGCATCGACTTCGGCAAGCGGCTGCGGATGCAATTCGTACCAGCGTCGTTGTGCATCAACACGCACCCGTACCAAATCTGCTTCGCGCAAAACTTTCAACTGCTTGGATATTCCCGGCTGACTGATGCGGATCAAATCTGCCAGTTCCCCCACCAAGCGTGGTCTTTCACGAAGCAAATCAAGAATACGTCTGCGAGTTGGGTCGGCTAACGCCTCATAGATTGTCATCATACGCTGTAATATACCACATTGGTTATATAACTGTAAAGATATTTGAGGCGAGAATTTCGCAAATCTGTTCGATTTTGGCGGTATCCAGAATCAAACAGGCGCAGGGATATTGTCCCCGCGCCCGTATCATCGCGCAACGGTTGAACAGAAGGTTATTGATACGCGATTTGGACTTCGGTGTCGGTGATGGTCACACTTGTCACGCGACCCGGACGCGCATTCGTGCGAATGAAATTGCGCCACGAACTCGTCAGCACCGCGTTGATTTGGTTGATCATGTCCTGTGACGCGGGTTGACCATCCACCGTCGCGCCTGTCAGCGTCCAGTAGATGCGTCCGTTGGTCACGCTGGGCGTGAGCGTAGCGACAATCGCAAAGCTCGTCGTCGCCCCGCCGCGCGGCGCACGGATCGTATATGTATAGCTGTGAACAGCGACACCCGGCTGCAAATCAATCGACAAGTCCGTCACACGGCGGTTGGGCGGGTTGGTCACACGGAATGAGTTGTTAATGTCGTCTTCGGTGATGATAATCGGGTTGGGTACTGCGCGTTGTTCGGCTGCCGTTTGCGCGTGGGCGGGCATAACGGCGAAAATAGTCGCTATCAGGCTGAAAACCGTGACAAGCATCAGACTGCGTTTCTTCATGAGATGTTCCCCTTACATTCAACTGCACAATCGATGCTTTTACGTTAGCGTCCAAATGTTGCCAACTCGCCCGCACTTGTTACCCACGTGTAAAAGATGTGCTGTCATTTGATGAAATCTGTTTAGAAAAAACCGAATCGCTTGCGCGCGCCCGAACACAATCCCATAGTGAACCTGAAACCGAACAAGTGTGTGGATTGATGGACTCATAGACGCGCTGCCGCGCCACCCCATACACTACAAATCGTTGCCGCGTGTCACCACTTGAAAGCGAGAAAAACAATCATGCTGACTGCTGAACAACGACAGCCGTTGATCGCCGCGATTCGCGCGCTCCCCGCCCAACTTGAGGCGGTTGTTACCCCGCTGAACGACGCACAGTTGAACACGCACTTCATCGCCCACGAATGGACCGTCGCGCAGAACGTTCACCATGTCGCGGATTCGCACATGAACGCTTATATCCGCACCAAGCTGCTGCTGACCAAAGATCACCCGACGATTATCCCCTACGATCAGGATGTGTGGGCGCTCTTGCCGGATAACGCGCAGCCGATCCACGTATCGCTCGATTTGATTCGAGGATTACATGCGCGATGGGCGGCGCTGTTTGAAGCACTCACCGATGACCAGTACGCCCGCACAGGTTTTCATCCCGAAAGCGGCGAGATTACGGTTGAAAGTTTGCTTCGCACCTATGCGGGTCACGGCGTGGGGCATATCGATCAAATTCAGCGCACGCTTGCGGCGCAGACGTAGCGGAATACCCTTTTTTTCGTGGTGGGCGACCTGCCGGGTCGCCCCTACTGTTAGAGGAATGATATGCGTTCTTGGCTTGAGGGCATCACGACGGGATTACCGCGCACGTTCTGGTTTTTGTGGCTCGGCACGTTGATCAACCGCGTTGGGATTTTCGTGCTGCCTTTTTTGACGCTCTATTTGACTTCACAGCGCAATTTACCCGTCGAACAAGCGACGTTTATCGCGTCGTTGTTCGGCATTGGCGCGTTTATCGCACAGTTTATCGGCGGTTATACAACGGATCGGTGGGGTCGCCGCCCAACGATGCTGATCAGTCTGTTTGGCACGCCCATTGTGCTGCTGGTCTTGAGCGTGTTGCAAGACTTCAGCGCGCTTGCGCTTGCGACATTCGCGCTTGGCATCTTCACCGATCTCTACCGTCCCGCGTCGTCCGCCATCATCATCGACGTGGTTGAACCGCAGCATCGCCCGCGCGCGTTTAGTCTGCGCTTCTGGGCGATCAATTTAGGCGCGGGGGTTGGGCTGACGCTTGGCGGGATGCTGGCGCGTGAAAACTATCAACTGCTGTTCATCGGGGATGCCATCACCACCGCGCTGTATGGGTTGGTGATCCTCTTTTTCGTGACGGAAACACGCCCTACCCGCCAAGAATCACAGCCGACACTATCCCCCGAAACCGCGCCTACACCGTCTGAAACACAGTCCGGCGGGGTGCTGCTGTTCGTCCTACTGATCACGCTGTTGACGTTGATCATCAATGCCGTGTACCGCCAAGTCGATGCCACGCTCGGACTCGCCATGATTGACAGCGGCTTGACCGAAGTCGATTTCGGGTGGGTGGTGGCGATCAACGCGCTGGTGATTGTGCTGCTCACGTTGAGCTTGAATCGCCACATGGAACGGCATAACCGCTTCTGGGTGATGGCGCTCGGCTTTTTGTTGATTGGTATCGGCTACGGCGTGTATGTGTTCACGGACGCGATCCCGCCGGGAACGCTGGTATTCGCGCTCGGCGTGGTGCTGTGGACGCTTGGTGAAATTCTCACCGCGCCGCTGCCTACAGCGATTGTCGCGGATATATCACCCATACATCGACGCGGCATGTATCAGGGAATACTGGGTTCGGCGTATGGGATGGGCTATTTCGTGGGACCGGCGCTTGGCGGGTTAATCTTGAGCCGCGCGGGCGAAGATGCGCTGTGGATCGTGTGCTTTGTCACCTGTGCCATCGTCGCCGCGATGATGCTGACCATCGCGCAGCCGTTTTTTCGACGTTTAAGAACTGCGCCGCCAGCATAACGGCGGCAAAACGCCTGAAATCTGGTGTGTAAAAGCATGTGCCGCTGACCAATTTTTGCATTAGACTCTAAGATGATGATTGTCGGCATAAATGGCGGCACACTTCTCATGATCTACAAAGTGAGTTACGTGGTGTTGGGCGGCAAACACCCCGGCGCGATCCGCACCCAACCGGAAGCGCCGCAGATCGGAAGCCAGATTCGCTTGGGGCGGCGCATCTTCGAGATCGTGGAAGTCAGCGAGATCATGCCGCCGCGCGATGATTTCGCGTTTCTACATGCCACGCTCAAGTTAGTGGAAAAAGCGCCGGAAAAGCCAGCGTTGTAGGGTAGAAACAAGAGGGTTGTGTATTTGCGCGCTGGACGATTCGCGCCTAACTTGTCTCCCCCTTATTCTACTCCCAACGTCGCGATGCTCCCTTTGTCACGCGCCAGCTTGCCTTGAAGCAGCATTCCGGTGGCGATGAGCGACAAGACCGCCCCAACGATATACGTCCCCGCTATACCAAACGCTTCGATGGCATAGCCCGTCCCTGCAAAACTGATCGCCCCGCCAATTGTGATCGATGAGCCGAACAGCGAGAGCGCGACTCCCAACGATTTGGGCGGCACTAAATCCGTGATGATCGCCTGCCCCACGCCAATACTTGCCGCCATATTCGACAAGAGCGCCGTTGCCAGCGCGAACTGCCACACGACGCTTGATCCCGCCAGCACTATCAGTCCCACCGCGCTTGACAGAATGCAGAAGATGACCAGATAGTAACGGCTGAAGCGATCCGACAGCCAGCCCATAACAAAGGGGAGGGGAACTGAAATGATGCTGCCGATGGCTACCACGCCGGAAATCGCTTCGGGATCAAAACGAAGCGCGTCCATTTGCAGCGGTCTGCCCAACAGCGACATAAAACTGCACGCAAAGCCGATCAAGTTGGCGGTGAGCATAATGTAGAACCAGCGGTTAAGCGTGGGCGGCGCGGATGTTTCGGCTTGGCGTTTGACGGGAGCGACGTTTCTATCCTCAACCACCAGCAGCACCAGCAAATCGATCACCCAGCCCATCGCCAGTACAAAAAAGAACGCTTCAAATCCGCCGCGATTCACCAACCACCCACTGATTGCACCCGCGATCACCGCGCCTAAACTCGTCGCCACAGCCAGCCCGCCAAAGACCTTCCCGCGCTCGGATTCGCTGGCGGACAAACCTGCAAGGATGGTGATGAGCGACATTGACACGGACGAAAAGATATAGACCATACTCGTGAGGATCACAAACTGCGTGAATGTACTGGCGCTGCCCAGCGACAGCACCCCAAACACATTGATGGTGATGGCGATTGTGAGCAGCAGTTTGCGGCGTTGAAAACGGTCAGACAGCCATCCCGCGATGAAGTTGCCCGTTGTCAGCCCCAAAAACCCGACGGCGAGAAAATTCCCTATCGACGACGGATCAGCGCCAAGCCGCAGCGCGTACACGGGCAGCATCACCGTGAACGACTGAAGCGTAATCCAAATCAACAGGGCACACACAAACAAGGCGATAAACTGTTTCCGGCTGATGGAATTCACGAGAAAAAAATCCTTCAATGCGTCGGTGCGGTGACGTTATGATAACGCTTTCGGGTTTTTCGTGTGCAAGCCATTATGGTCATTTCGGACGGGGTAGGCGGCGCGGTATGGTAAGAGGGCACAGCACAGGTGAAACAAGTTTCGTAAACTCCCCACAGGGAATTAAAACAGCGCACCCGATCCATTCATCGGGCGCGCTGTTTCACTTCACTGCGGACGCGCACTTGCGCGTCCCTACAAGAGAATTGCGAATGTTCAGACGGAGTCTAGCCCACTTCGGTGATCACTTCATAGGCGACACCTTCGTAAACGACGATCACGCGCTCACCAACGGCGAAGTATACCGCGAGTTCGGGGATTTGCGCCAACAGGTCGAAGTAATCATCGCCCAAGAAGGTGACTTTCGTCGTCGTCATCGTGTCCGGCTCAAACGTGGTATCCGTCCACACATCGCCTTGCAGGATGAATGTCTTGCCGTCTACCGTCTGGATCGGGCTTTCGGCGGGAATGAACGGCGCTTGTCCTTCAGCGTCACCCGGCATACTCGTCCCGGCGGGTGTCGCCGTGAATCCGCCCATCATGCCCGTGTTGGGATCAACCGGGACACCCCCGCCCCCGCCGCTCGGAACCATGGTTGGCATGGCTGCCATTTGCGGCGCGGCTTGCATCTGCTGGAAGCTCTCCGCCGCTTGCACCGCCATCGCGCCGCTGGAATCCGCGAACGCGGCTTCGGCTTCATCCGCAAGGCGACCCGCCGCTTCGGCGCGCGCCGTTTGCGAAAGAATGTCGTCTTCTTCAATTAAGAAGCTGGTATAGGGCGTGATGATGCCAAAGCGAATGCTCAAGCTGACGATGCTGTCCACGATTTCGGGATTTTCGCCGTTCAAGCGAATTTGGTTGAGCAGTTCACCGATGCGGCGAGTTGCCCACAAGCGCGCGACATACGAATCGCCGCCCGCGCGGTCACGGAAGTCGATTTGGTCATAGGTGAAGGTTTGGCGTTCGCCGTTAACCATGCCGCTTAGACGCACAACCGCGTCATCTGCGCCATCACGATAGCGCCCGACGACGGTCAACTGTGTCCCCGCGAACAAGTCGGGCAGCGGCACAGACGGATAGAGTGATTCGAAGCGCACGCCGTCGATTTCGAGTTCGAGATCGGTCAGCACAGGGGCGCTGATCTTGTTGTAGAGGCTGGCGACTTCTTCATCGACACGCTCATTAGGGCGCACATACGAGGCATAGCCGCGATGATCGCGCACAATCGTATCAAGCAGTACAGTGTCTACATCATCGCCTACACCAAAGGTGAAGATACGCACATTGCTTGGGGCGGCGGCTTCGATGTTTTCAAGGATCGACTGCACATCAGTTACGCCTTCGGTAGGCAAGCCGTCGGTCATGAACAGGATCGTTGTCGGGCGTTCGCCCACCATATCGAGCGCAGTCGTAAGCGCGCCGTTGATGTCCGTGCCACCTTCAGCATATTGGGAACTGACCCATTCAGCGGCTTCGTCTGCATCCGCCGCATCGACCATCTCATCGCTGAAGGTGCGCCATCCGGTGCTGAACAGGATCACATTGAAGCGGTCTTGCTCATTGAGATTGTCCAGCACATAGCTGGCGGCGGCGCGGGCTTGATCCCATTTCGGACCTTCCATACTGCCCGACTGATCCAGCACGATGATGATATCTCGCGGCACAACCTGCACGTTTTCATCGTTCAGCGGCGGCTGCACCAACAGCATAAAGTAGCCGTCTTCGTTCGCGCCTTCACGGTAAGTCAGCACATTCACGTTGATCGTTTCGTTTTCCAAGCCGTAGTACAGCACGAAGTCTTGATCCGGTACAAAGAAGTTCTGCTCGAAACCGGCGCGGAATCCGTGATTGTCGTCGTCGCGGCTGATGGCGATGTTGTGGCTTGGCGAATAGATGTTGCTGATTGGGTCCTGCCCTTCAACGCTGACACGCACACTCATCGATTCGACTGGGCGGCGGCTGGTGAGGCGGGTCACATCCAGCGGATAGTTGTAGCGGATCAAGCCGTTATCGACTTCAAGGACTTGCGAATAGGTGATGGTAATGCGGCGCGTTTCTCCGGGCGGAATCGGGAACACGTTCGCTTGTACCAACTGTGAACCGATATATTCGAGCAGTGCCGGATCGCGATACTGGCGGACAATCGCATCGTAGATGCTGCGCGCTTCGTCCGCTTCGAGAATGCGCGCTTCGATGGGGGTGCCGTTGATGTACATGATTAGTTCTTCAACCGCCGCGCCCATGGGGATGGGGAACACAAACGTTCCTTCGGCAAGCTGATTGCCTTCGTTAACCCATTCCATATCGACGGTTGTGCGGGCGATTTGGTCGCTGATTTCAGCATCGACACGGTGGTAATTAATTTTCAGCCATTCAGGATTGGTAGAGACCCCCGGCACACGCGGAAAACATTCCGGCATCATTGGGCAGGGTTGATCTGGCAAGCAGGGCGGCGGTGTGGGACACCACAATTCTTGCGCGAAGGCTGGCACGACAATCAGCAGCAGCCCCAGCAAAAGCGTTACAAAAAAAGCTCCACGTTGCATTGTGCGGTTCATCGTCATATCCCCCAACAAAAATCTTTCACTGCTGCTATGACGATACCCGCATTCGATTTGTTCCCCACGCCCAAAACGCTAGAAAAGTTAAACCTTTGTTGCATCGCATAAGGGAACGGCTTATCATCAAATGGACAGCACGACATCAAAGAAGAATCACCATACATGGGGGCAGGTGAAATGAGCGTCAACCCGGAAGAATTTTACCAGCGGCAAAAGCAGGCGCAGCAGAGACATGATCAGGCTGACGCAAAATTTGGCACGCACTCCACAGTTGAAACGTGGCAGTTGGAACAGCAGGACGCGGCGCACGGCACTTTTGTGCCTGACCCGATGGATAAAGAGGCTGCCGCTAAAAAGCCGAACTTGTTTGTGCGTATCCGTAAGGCAATCTTCAAGAAATAACCGACTATTTCTAGACGTTATCGCTTTTCAATGTGAGGGCTGTGGTAAGATGCGAAGCGAATCACATCGCCCCCAAAATTCAGCTTGTCCTATGGATGAGAACGAACATGGATGCCACAGCCCGTACTAAAATGGAAGTTCTGAAAGCTCAAATTCAGGCGAAGATCAGCAAGATATTGGCGGAATTTGCCGAAGGCAAACTCAGCCGTGAACAGTTCCATGCCATCTATGAACATTACAGCGCGCAGTTGACGATGGTCGATGACGCGATCACGATGGCGGAAACCGCTTCGTCCAAGGGGCATGACAACGATGTCACCCTTGTGAACGGCAAACCGGGAGAAACCATCGCCATCCGCCACGCGCACATGGGTAAAGCCATCGGCTTGGTGATTTATCACAACAAAAGCGGAATGTTTGTCGAAACGCTGGGCGCGTTCGATGTGCCGCCGTCGCGCATCGCGGCGACACTCAACGACTTTTCGCTGATGATGGAAACCAAGCGGCTGATTGACCGTCGCATTGAAAAGATTGGCATGAAACAGTGGCTGATGTTCGCGGCAGGGAAGTACACGACGATTGTCACGCTGTTTCACAACGAGCCGTCGCCACAGCAAAGCCGCGAGATGGAACGGTTACATTACGACTTTGAAGTCGCCAATGAAGTGCATCTACAAGGCGCGCGCGTCGATCCGTCTAAGCTGGCGTATCCGTTTCTGGTGTTCATCCAGCAAAAACTCAAACGGCACGAATAAGGGCGGGGAATATGATCCCCCGCCTGAACGGTTTCGTCCATGTTTAGGTATGGCGGGCGGCTCACGGACGGAACTCGTTCCGCGCCGCCCCCACAACTAAGCCGTACCTAGTGATTAAAGAATTTCAGCGGGCTTTTTTTGATCAATTCCGCAATCTGACAATTGGACATGGCTCATCCGCTTGGTGTCGGCGTGATGGTTGGACCGCGCATGATCATGGGCGTGGTCGTTTGCGCCGGAACCGGCGTTGACAGCTCGAATCCCGGCGTGGCGGTTGCTTCGGCGGGGACTTCGATGGGTGCTTCTTCGGTTGTTTCCGGCGCGGCGGGTTCTTCGGTTGCTTCGGGGATGACGATCACCCCGCCGACGGGAGCGCCGTTAGCATTCTCGCCCGTTTCAAGCAAAAGCGCCGACGCGCCGACCAATCCCACGCCGCGCAGCGGGCGCAGTGGCACAGACGATAATCCGCTGTAGGGCGGGCAGGCTGCGGGCAGCACGACCATCAAGCCGGGTTGAATTCGCACAGTGTCGGTGATACCGTTCGCTTCCAATACACAGCGCAAATCTTTATCGAAGTATGCCGCGACGAGATCGAGCGCGTCTTGCGGCTGAATGACGTAAATATCGCCTTCGGTGATCCCTGCGGCAAGACCGCCCAAGCCGGGATAGAACCCATAGGGCGGGGCAGCGGGAATGACAAGCTGCTGACCGGGATAGATGAGCGAACCGTAGTCGAGTCCATTGGCGACGAACAGTGCGACGACGGATACGTTAAATTCCTGCCCAATCGTGTCGAGCGTATCCGCGACCTGCACGATGTAGACCGATTCGCCTTCGACACCGGCTGCGGTCAAATCGCCAAAGCGCGGATTTTCTACGGGCAAACTGCCTTGATAGGGCGGGCAGGTCGCGCTGATGACCAGCACATCGCCTACGAACAGCAAATTGCCGTACTGCTCCAGCCCGTTCGTTTCGATAATGCACGCGACGGACACATCGAACTGCGCCGCGATGCGTTCCAGTACATCGCCTGCCTGCACGATATATTGGGCATCGGCGCTTGCGCCCGCGGGAGCGCCGCCTTCCTGCGCTACCGCGCTGCGCGCCGCAATCATGAACAGCACAAATACGATAACAAGGCTCGTCGCTGCCGCCAGCCCGCCAATGCGTCGCAAATCGCCCGTTTTTGCCTGTTGAGTTTCAGACATAACCCCATCTCCCGATGTTGTATGCAAAAAATTTTTCTTCACATCAAACGACTATAGCATAGCTTATGGTGGCGTGCGGTAGGAACGCAGTACAAAAACCCCACCCACTACACCGACTTTGCGACGGCGTGACCGAACAATTCGAGCGCTGCGTCGATTTGTGATGCGTCCGCGACCAACGGCGGAATCCAGCGGATGACGTTTTCATAGGTGCCGCAGGTGAGCAGCAGCAGCCGATCATCCAAGCAGGCTTTTTGCACCGCTTTGGTGAGCGCCTTATCAGGCTGTGGTATTCCGTCTGAGGTGACGAACTCCACACCGATCATCAAGCCAAGTCCACGCACATCACCAATCACAGGGTATTCGGCTTGTAGATCGCGCAGCCCATCGACCAGACGCGCGCCCATCGCGGCGGCGTTGGCGGGCAAACCTTCTTCGCGCATGACGGTGAGCGTGGCAATCGCGGCAGCGGCGGCAAGGGCGTTTCCGCCGTATGTCCCACCGTGCGATCCGGTTGTCCATTTGCTCATGATCGCGCTGGATGCGCCTACGCCGCTGATCGGCACGCCAGAACCCAACCCCTTCGCCATGATCATGATATCGGGGGTGAGATTGGCGTGTTCGTAGGCGAATAACTTGCCCGTGCGCCCGAAGCCTGTTTGCACTTCATCACATACGAATAGGATGCCTGTTTCGCTGCACAACGCGCGAAGTTCGGTGAGGAAGCGAGTCGGCGCGGGGATATAGCCGCCTTCGCCCTGCACGGGTTCGATGACGATAGCGGCGGTTTCGTCGGGGGCGGTTTGCGCCTTCAAAAGCGTATGCAGTTGATCGAGGCAGTAGTCGATGGTCTGGTCTTCCGTCCAGCCGTATTTGCGCTGGAAATCGTAGACATAGGGGAAGGGTGCGACGAAGATGCCAGCGGGGAGTGGTTGGTATCCGGCGCGGTAGACGGTCTTGCTGGTGGTCATCGCCATGGTGCCAGCGGTGCGCCCGTGAAAGCTGCCCGAAAAGACGATGATGTTGGGGCGCTTGGTCGCTTGGCGGGCGAGTTTGACCGCGCCTTCGGTGGCTTCCGCGCCGCTGTTGGAGAAGAAGAAGCTGTCGATTCCGGCGGGGGTGACTTCGTTGAGGATGCGGCTCAATTCGACGACGGTGGGCGGCAGAACGATATTCATCTGCCCATGCAGAAGCAGAGCAGCTTGTTCTTGAATCGCTTTGACGACTTTCGGGTGACAGTGCCCGGTATTGGTCACGCCGATGCCGCTGGTGAAATCGGTGTAGCGGTTGCCGTCTGCGTCGTAGAGGTAGATGCCTTCGCCGCGCACGGGCTGCATGGTGGTCATGTGCGACCAAACGGGCGAGAGGTGGGAGAGGGGATCGGTGGTCATAAGACGAACCTTCGTGAAAGAATGGGATTCGGTTTAGTTGAAGGTAATGATAGCGTGTGTAACGCCAATCTTGACAATGATGCTTGTTTCCTTCACCATACAAACTATGGGAACTACAACAATTCCTCATCCAATTCCTTATCAAGGTAGCAAACGCAAGCTTTGTGCGCCTATTGCTTCACATATCCCTTCGCGTGTTCACACTTTATATGAACCATTTGCTGGTTCTGCGGCTTTTAGTCTTTATGCGGCGAAACATCACATTGCGGAACGATTCGTTTTGGGTGATGTACTTGAGCCACTTATTGCATTATGGAAATTGATTGTCTCTAAACCGGAATACGTCGTTGACAGATATACTGCAATTTGGGCGGGGCAAACCCCAAATGATTTTGCGTACTATAATCGTGTCCGCGAAGAATATAACCAAACAAAAGAACCTAGTCTTTTGCTATACCTAATTGTTCGTTGCGTTAAAAACGCCGTGCGCTTCAGCCAAACTGGAAACTTTACGCAATCCCAAGATAAACGTCGAACGGGAATGCGTCCATCTAAAATGCGGGAAGCAATATATGGTGCAAGCGCGTTACTAAAAGGTCGCGTTGAGTTTTTTGCAGGAGATTTTGAGCAATGCATTGCCACTGCTACCGAAAACGATTTGATATATCTTGATCCACCCTATCAGGGTACCTCTTATGGGCGTGATAAAAGGTATTATCGGCAGTTGGAGATGCCTCGTCTGGTAAAAGCATTACGGGCGCTTAATGAACGGCATGTCCCATTTCTACTATCGTATGACGGGTTGCATGGAGAAAAAGAATACGGTTTAGCGCTGCCAGATGATCTTAAGGTTCAGCGCGTGCTTTTAAACGCAGGACGCTCATCACAGGCGACTTTGAATGGCAAAAATATTGTCACTTACGAATCACTTTACGTTTCAACAAACTTGATAATGGAAGATTATGGAGTTGCAGATGAGCGAACTCCACAACAACTGCCACTTGGATTTTGACTTACTTTTGGGAAAGCTTCCATTTTAGATAGTCGTGTAAATTTACATTTTGGGCATCCGCAGCACGGCTTAATTCATCGTATTCATTCACTTCATCGCCTTGCCATACAAGATGAATACGCCTTTCCTGTGACATTGCAACGTGTTGATAATCTTCAGGAAACGCCCAAAAGCAAGTTTGACATATTGAAATATCCCGCAGTTCTATAAAATTGCGACAGTGTTCGCATGACCAGCTTTTTGCGCGCTGAGAAGATGCATCCAAGAGCATGTATGCATCTAGCTTTTCACTGTTCGCTGAATCGCCAGCAATTTCGTAAGGAACACGATGATCGATTTGAAGGTAGCGTGGATCAAGCTTCTCGTGTGTTAATGTTGATCGAGAATCTAGTTTCGCAATCAATGCCGCTTTAAACGATTTTGAAAAGTGTTTTCTGCCCCCGATACGCCCACCACGAATTTTTTCGGGATCATCGAATTTATAGGCAGCGATTCTTCTTCCAGTTGACTCGCTTATGACCGTAAACGTGAGCAGTGGGATTCCATTTTCGCGAACATCTCTAATCGCTCTGGGTGGGTGGTCATAACCATAGAGATTTTTGAGGTCTTCAGTTGTGATGAAGCCATGTTTTAGAATATGTTCGATGACTGTTTTTGCTCGTTTTCCTGTAACTTGTTGAATAAGTGCCAGAAGTCGGGGTGAAATATCTTCACTCATCGTTCAGGAGCTCTCTGGAATCAACAGATAAAGCCGCAGCAAAGGCTTGTAGAGTTTTCAGCGTAATATTTCGTTCACCTCGTTCAACGGAGCCAATGTATGTGCGGTGATAGCCGCATAAATCGGCAAGGGCTTCTTGCGACAGTCCTTGCTGAATGCGTAAATTTCGAATGTTAAATGCGACTATTTCTTGAAGTGAACGGTTACGCAAGGGAAATTTTAGTCCATAGTAAGAAAAGTGGGCTTTGCATAAAGCTAAGGCTTTGCTACTTATGAGTCTACAGACTTTAAGTAGCATATGTGGATACATCTTGTGCATTCCTGAACGTTTGGTGAGGTTGTCACAGGCGGGCAAGATTGTGCTATAATTTAATGTACCCGCCGGAAGACCATCCGCAGGAAGAACCTCTCAATTACAGCGTGCAATCGAAACCCTGCCGCTGAAATCGTGTTGATTTTGGTGTTTTGCGTTATGTCCACGTCCAGCATCACCACAGCTTATGGAAAACCGACGCAGAAGCAGACGATAATCAATCTGTATTCAATGTTCGTTCAGTTCAAGGAACGCCAGTGTGAGTAACAAGCCACCTGAACCGTCAAACAATAACAACAACAACACCCCCAACAACTCGCCCTTTGCGAATCGCAACGCACAGCGGTTGTGGCTGGTTGCCGGTGTCATTTTGCTGCTGCTTTTCATTGTGATTTTTGGGCAGCCGAGTAATATGCCGCGCGGAAACCGTATTTCGCTTGACGAGCTTGCCGACCAGATTACGGACGGAAATGTCGTCTCCATTACCGTGCGCGGCGGCACCGATGTATTTGTCGAACTCCGCAACGGATCAACCGTGTGGTATTACAAAGACCCGCAGACCAATTTATTCACGGCGCTGCAAGTATTCGGCGTGGATGAAACGGGCTGGAATCGCGTTGAATTTGTCGAAAATCCCGGCGACACAACCTCAACGTTCATCTTCCAACTTTTGATCGCCGTGGTGCCAACGCTGTTGATCGTGTGGCTGCTGTGGCGCATGATGCGTTCGGTGCGCGGCAGTCAAGATCAGGCGTTGAGCTTTGGGCGAAGCCGCGCGCGTGTGGTGCGCGACATGGAACGCCCACAGGTGACGTTCGCAGACGTGGCGGGTGCGGAAGAAGCCAAGCAAGAACTGGCGGAAGTCGTCGAATTTTTGAAAGAACCGGAAAAGTTCATCCGTTTAGGCGCGCGTATTCCCAAAGGCGTGCTGATGGTCGGTCCTCCGGGCACGGGCAAAACGTTGATGGCGCGCGCGGTGGCGGGTGAAGCAGGCGTGCCGTTCTTCAGCATCTCCGGTTCGGAATTTGTCGAAATGTTCGTCGGCGTGGGCGCAAGCCGTGTGCGCGATTTGTTTGAGCGCGCAAAAGCCGAAGCCCCGGCGATTGTATTCGTGGACGAAATTGACGCGGTGGGTCGCCATCGCGGCGCTGGTTTGGGCGGCGGTCATGACGAACGTGAACAAACGCTCAATCAGATTCTCGTCGAGATGGACGGCTTTGAAACCGGCACGAACGTGATCATCATCGCGGCGACCAACCGCCCGGACATTCTCGATCCGGCGCTGCTGCGTCCGGGTCGCTTTGACCGCAAAGTGATCATGGATAACCCGGATGTGAAGGGGCGCACCGACATCCTCAAGGTTCACGCACGCGGGAAACCGCTGGCGGCGGATGTTGAGCTGGAAGTGCTTGCCAAGATCACGCCGGGGTTCAGCGGTGCTGACCTTGAAAACTTGATCAACGAAGCGGCGATTTTGGCGGCGCGCCGCAACAAAAAATCGATTGGCATGAGCGAACTCCAAGAAAGCATGGAGCGCGTAATCATGGGTCCCGAACGCAAAACGCGCGTGATCAGCGAAAAAGAGAAGCGCATCATCGCCTATCACGAAGCCGGACACGCGATTTTGCATCACTTGTTGGAATATGCCGCACCTGTGCATAAAGTGACAATTGTGCCGCGTGGTCGTGCGGGCGGCTATGTGATGTCGCTGCCGGAAACAGATGTATTCCTGAAGTCGCGCGAAGAATTTGAAGACGAGATCGTCGCTATTATGGGCGGACGCGCCGCTGAAGAAGTGATCTTCAATCACTTCACCACAGGCGCATCAAATGACTTGCAGCAGGCGACCAGCATGGCGCGCGCGATGGTCACGCAGTATGGTATGAGTGAGGCGCTTGGTCCGCGCACGTTTGGCGGCGGCACGGGATCGCTGTTCTTGGGACGCGACTTGTACGAGCAGCGCGATTATAGTGAAACCGCAGCCCAAGAAATTGACACCGAAGTTAAACGCATCGTGCAGACACAGTACCAGCGGGCGAAACAGTTGATTTTGGAAAGCCGCGACAAGCTGGAAAAGATCGCGATGATCCTGATCGAACAGGAAACGCTTGACCGCAATCAGTTTGTCGAGCTGATGGGCACGCCGGGCAATTCGGTGGTGGAAGCGAATTAGACCCGAAGCAAGAACAGCTTCATATATGGAACGCAGAGGGAGAAATTGAACCTCTGCGTTTTTTATTTGCGATGTGACTCATGGGGCAGTTGAGGGAAAGGCACGACGGGATTATTTTCGATCCTTCGCATTGGGCAGGGTGGACAGCGTGATGCCACGGCGGACTTTGGGTTCGATGTGGATGCGCCCCTGTTTTTCGAGTTCGGTCAAATAGCGGGGTACACTGGTGCGCGCCAAATAGCAGTGATCGGCAATTTCGCGCTGCGTGGGTGGATACGTGTGCTGCGTCACGTACTGTTTTATGAACAGGTAGACCTGTTCGAGAATGTCTTTATTCAACCGGGACGGCATGGTAACGTAGACTTTCCCTTTAGGTTAGTGTTGTAACAAAAACAAAACGATGAACGTGCGCCTCATCCTAGCATAAATTTAGGACGGATGTTCGGTATAATCTGGTAAGAACTGCGGTAGGAAGCCGTTGTAGACTTTGGCAGAAACTACCGGAAAGGGGACATAAGGATGGGATTCTTCAAGAAATTGTTTGGCGGAACGGGCGGCAAGCCAGCAGGATCGGTCAGCGGGGATCGTGACGGCATGTATTTCTATGTGCGTCCGCGTGGATGCGAAGAAGTGATCCGCGTGCGCGTGAACCGGAATAACGATTTGAGCCAAAGCGATGAAGGCGACAGCTACTTTGTACGGAAGCTGGCGCGCGGCGAAAAGTGTTTCCAAAGTGTAGAAATGGAACTGTACTTCGACAAGAACCGGATGCTGGTGGATTCGCAGGTGAAGGGGGGGGAATTGGTCGATGCCGCCGCCTATGACGCATGGATCGCCTCACAGGAAACGGCAGCATCGTAGAGACGTTACCCCTGTTTGACCGTGACGGGTGGTTTGGCATACAACCACCAATAGGGGCTGCGGGGATAGATCGCTTCAAGTTCCGCAGCCCAGATAAAATCACTTGGCGCGGTATAGCGGCGCAAGCGACCATCTATTTTGCGGGCTTCGGCGCTTAGGGCATCTGTCGGAAGGTTGGAATCGTGCATGGCGATCAAGATTTCCTGCACAATGGTGCGGCGGAGCGCCTCTGGCAGATAGATGCTGGCACAAGGATTAGGACGATCAAGAGCGCGTTCGCCGCATTCCTCAAAGAAGGTGTTCATCGCTTTCAAGCGGCTGAAGCCTTCTTGCGTGAGTTTTTCGGTGTAATGGTGCGTCCATTCACGGCGGGCTTTTTCATGCGCGGCTTCGGCTTGTTCCAACCGTGACCGCTGATCCGGCGTGAGCGAGTCGAACTGAGCGCGCAAACGACGCAGCCGCATGAGCAGCGCGCCAATCGTGAGGCTCGGCATGTTAGACGAGAACAATCCACCGCCCACCGATCCGTAGAGATTCGTGCCGCGCACATACGTTTCGAGACCGCTCGCCATCGCGGCGGCTTCTTTCAGGTCACGATCTACGGAATAGGTCGTTTCGGACATGAGCTTCCCTTTCCAACGCATGGTTTCGTGTGACGGTTTCGGGCATGAAACTCATGCCCCTGTTGATGTCTTTAGTATCGCACAGTCGGCAGCCTTTTGGTGAGCCAGTTGACCGAAACAAAAAGACACAGGGGACTATCTCCTGTGTCTTTTTCATGTGCGCTGAATCGGTGCTTAGCGTGACTCATCGAGAATCAGGTCATCGACGATTTGCTCGACCATGATTGTTGGTGAGGTGAACATCTTATGCACAGGGCATTTGCCCGCGATTTCGCGCAGACGATCTTTCTGCTCGTCGGTGAGATCGCCATTGAAGCGCATCATTTGTTTGATCTCAAAAAGAATATCGGCTGTGCCTTCGTAAGCAGGGTAGTCGGCGCTTTTGAATTTGGTCGAATCAAGGGCGATCTCAACGCTGTCGAGCTTCCAACCTTTGCGTTCGGCGTAAAAACGCGCGGTGATCGCGGCGCACGCGCCTAATCCGCCCAGCACCATTTCGGTGGGCGAAAGTCCGGCATTGGTGCCGCCCGCTTCGATTGGCTCGTCGGCAATTGTCATGATGCCGCGTGTAAAGACTTCGGTCTTGTAGCCTTCTTGCAATCTCACATTGACGTGTGCCATCCAATGCCTCGTTTTGGAGTTCGGTTCAAACATGGCGGGGGGGACTCTGCCCTATCCCGCGTATGCACGCATAAAAAACCATCTGCTATAGACCACAGATGGTTTATCGGGTGCGCTTCTTACAACCGGCGGGCTATTCGGCGGCGGGCTTACGTAACCGACGCGCGCCTTGATACTGCGGCTTGCCCTGCACTTCGCGCCAGCGGGCTTCGCCGCCGTCGGTGTGCCATTCGACAACATACATCCCGTCACTGTCTTGATACATGAGCGCGGGGCGCATCATAAGGACTTGGCGCATCACGCCAATGAGTTCTTTGCTTTCTTCGCCCATCCGTAAGATGAACCATTTGCCGGGCTGCCATTCAAAGGTGACGGGCATTTCATTGCGCCAGCGCCCTTCCATCTTGATCGGCGCTTCGGCTCGCGTGCAGACCATGTGAATGCCTGCAAGACGATTCTTCCACAGGGTATGGTTGACGCGCTCCTCGATGAAGTACGGGCGCGGCGCAGGGGTGGTGTAGAACCAAGTGCGCGAATCGGTTGCCATGTTTTCTTTCCTACGTTGATAACACCGCCGAATCACAAGTGCGGTTAGTGTAGCGGATGTTGGGTTAAAAGAGAAGGATTCACCGCACAGACGCAGAGAAAAGAGATCAGGGGCTGCGTGTCTTATGGTTGCGATTCATGGATTATTTTGATTTTTTCTTGGCGGATTTCTGTTGCGCTTTTTGGATGTTTTCGGCGGCACGGAACTGCACAATGCGCGTGATCAGGTCAGCGGGCAGGGGTTGATCAAGCGGGAACTGCACCGTGCCTTTTGAGCCTTTGTAGCCCGCGAGTTCATCTTTGAAGGCTTCGATCCCACGCGGGGTGGGGTAAAAGCCGATGTGGTTTTTTGCCGCGCCAAAATACACGACATTGCCATGCAGCGCGAAGGTCGGCATGGCGTAGCTGATCTTTTCGGTGAGATCGGGGTGCGCTGCTTTGATGATACGCCGCATTTCGTGGAGCATGGGTTGAACCGCTTCCGGTTGGGCGGCGATGTATTGGTCGATGGTCTCGTATGGCGTGTTGTTCATGTGGGAACTCCTTGTGTTTTTCTCGCGCTCCTACAATGACCGTTTTATTCCCAGAAAATTATAGCACAAATGAGCGAGTTTGTGTCGATCAATTTGTGCGGCGGTAGAGCAGCATCCCTGTGCCGTAGAAGTCCGTTGGGAATGATTCGATCAGTTCGTACTGCGCGTTGAACCAGTCCTCACGCGCTAACCCCTCGCGGATAAAGCCTTCCATCGTGACGAGATAATCGGGCATGGTGTCGCGGATCAACTGGGGTGGGATGGCGTAGTTTTGTCCTTCGGCAATCAGCGAAGGATCAACTGGATAGTAGGCGGTCAGTTCCGGCGTGACCAAGCCAACGGTATCGACGATGGTTGCCCCGCTGAAAAATCCCACCGCGCCAATATCGCCTGACGCGACACGGGTATCGAGAGTCACGCTGTACTGATCGCGGAGCAGTTCGCCCATGCGTTGATAGAGGATTTCGATCTCGTGCCATGCCATGCGCGGCGCGGGACGGTTTGAGCCGTGATCGGGCGTGAGTGTCCAACCGTTGAGGGAGGTGAATATCCAGAGGATGGCGGCAAGGGTGAGGAGGAGGGTGGCGATACGCCTTCCAATCTCACCCCCCAACCCCCTCTCCCCATGGAGAGGGGGAGTAGAGTCTGGGGAGAAAGATTTGGCGGCGGACAGGGCAAGCCCTGTTCCTACGGGAGGTGTGATGGTGGGGCGGGAGTCGTCGGTATGGCGCAAGTTGAAGATGCCCCACAGACCGCCGATGATGCCGAGCATGAGCGCGGGAATCGGCGGGGCGAGATACCAGCGGAAGATCAACGGGTTGAGGATAGCGAACACAGCGAAATAGATCCACGGGTAGATCAAGAACGGGAGCAGACGCGGGAGTTTGCGTGCCGCGTAGATGATCCCGATGAGGGTGAGCAGGGTGTAAAGCACCGCGCCGATCATCGCGCCTATACTGCCGAAGGTGTCGAACTCGAAAAAGGGCGTGCTGTAGGTCTGGATCAAACGGATGAGCGCCGAGCCGGGTTCGATGATGTAGGCGAAGCGTTTCGCCGTGACCGAATTGGGAATCGGGGAGCCGAATGCCGCCCACGCGATCAGCATGAAGGGGAGCAGGATGATCGCGGCGGTGATCCATGTGCGAAGGGGCAGGCGGGCAAAGAAGGGTTGATCTTTGCGCGTGATCAAGCCATCCAGAAGCTGCCACACGAACAGCGGCACGATCCACAGGGCGGCATCAGCGCGGGTGAGCATCCCTAACGCGGCGCAGACTCCAATGGCGATTTGAGCGCGTGGGCTGGTATGGTGAGCGACGTAGAGATAAGTGGCGGCGATCATCCACAGGATGTTGAGGCTGGTCTCCATGCCGCCGATTGCAAACGTGACGCTCATGGGGCTGATGGCGTAGAGCAGGGCGGGAACGGCTGAGAGCCAATCGTGCTTGAGATAGCGGCGGGCGATGGCGTAGATCAGGGCGACGGTAAGCGCATCGGCGAGGGCGCTGACGATGATGGCGTAAGTCTGGAAATCGCGTCCGCCAGTGCTCGCGCCGACTGCCGCCATGATCAAGGCGAACAGGGGGGTCGATGTGCCAAGCGTGACCACGCCGGGGTTGTAGACAAAGCCGATGCCATCGAGCAGGTTGCGGCTGTAGCGAAAGGTGATGAAGGCATCGTCGATGGTGCGCGCTCCGGGAAGGGCGCGGGCGACCATGGCGATGAGCATGAGGACGAGCGTGATAATCAAAATGTGGCGTGGGAGGGATACGCGCATGAAGGGATGCTCTCCGCGTGCTAGATGATGATGATGATTGTACGCGGGATGACTTCTCCCCCCAACCCTTTTTCACAAGGAGAGGGGAGCAAATCGCGGCGTAGGGGAGGCATTCGGCAAGCGTGGTGGCGGCGATACCGATGGGTGGATAGTGTTATGGCAGGTAGGATGATGGAAAGGGGGCGGGATTGCGTGGGGGAATAAAAAGGGCGCGTGGTGACGCGCCCCTACAAGGTGTGGTTAATCGCCGGCGGCAGATTCAGCGGCGGGTTCGTCGAGTTTTTGCAGTTGATCTTCGCGGTCATCCAGCCACTTGACCGCCATGATCGCGGCGGCTGCGCCCTGACCGGATGCGGTGATCGCCTGACGGAACATCTGGTCGTGGATTTCGCCGCCCGCGAACACACCTTCGACGCTGGTGTTATGGCGCGCATCGACCTTGAGATAGCCTTCGTTGTCGAGTTCAAGCTGCGTGCCAAACAATTTGCTGTTCGGGTCGTAGCCGATGAAGATGAACACGCCGTCGATGGGTTTGTCGTAGGTTTCGCCCGTCTTGAGATTGCGGAGCGTTACACCTGTTGTGCTGCCATCCGCGCCCTTGATCTCGTCCACAACGGTGTTGTAGGTGAACTTGATCTTGGGATTGGCAAACGCACGGGTTTGCAGGGCAACGCTGGCGCGCAGTTCATCACGGCGATGGACAATTTCAACGCTGCTGGCGAACTTGGTCAGGAAGATGGCTTCTTGCAGGGCGCTGTCACCGCCGCCCACGACGATGATATTTTTGTTGCGGAAGAAGAACCCATCGCAGGTGGCGCAGTAGCTCACGCCGCGTCCGGTGTATTCAACTTCGCCGGGGATGTTGAGGTGACGCGGACTCGCGCCAATGGTGACAATCACGGCATCCGCGAGATATTCCGTGCCATAGGTCTTGATGTAGAAGGGTGTACCTTTGGTGAAATCAACTTCGGTCACGCTGTCATAATCATAGACTGTGCCGAAGCGTTCCGCCTGCTGGCGCATCCGTTCGATGAGTTCGGGCCCTTCCACGCCATCAGGGAATCCGGGAAAGTTATCCACGTCATGCGTGGTAGCAATCTGCCCGCCAAAGCTCGGTCCGGTGATCACGACGGTGCTCAACTGCGCGCGGGAAGTATACAGCGCGGCGGTCAACCCTGCGGGACCTGATCCGATAATGGCTACACGTACTTTTTGCATACTGATTTTGTCCTCGATACAACCCGTATCAAACGGAAACAATCACGGTGGAATGATGGTGTTTAGGATTCTTGGTTAGGCGAGGCAGCGACGGGGGGCGGCGCGTTGAGATCGCCGCGCTGTTCCGCTTGCATGATGCACAGCAGCGCGTCCCATTCTTCTCTGCAATCGGCACAGCACGCGAGATGCGCTTCGACTGCCGGAATCAATTCGCACAAGTCAGCCCCTTTTGAGACCAACTCCGCGAGGCGGCATAGATGCTCCTCACAGCTTTCACAGTCGATGATTCCGTCGGTATGGGTATCAAAGATGGTGTTGATGAACTTGTGCAGTTGGCTGGATGCCGATTCCGTCATCTGTCCGAATTCCTACTGGTCAATCCTGAATATTGATGCGGGCGCGTTGGGCAATCTTACCGTGAATATTTGATTCATTCTTGAAATAGGTTGAGCATGTATTCCATCGACAAGCCTTGCGATTGCAAGTGCTGGCGCAGTTTGCGGCGCGCATCGTGGAGCAGTTTGTAAAGCGCGTTGCGATTCGTCCCCATTTGATCCGCGATGATTTCGAGCGGAATCCCCTGCACGGCATGGGCAACGAGCGCGCGGTACTGGCGATCTGTGAGTACGCCGTCAAGCGCGGTTTGGATTTTCGACAGAACTTCGCCGCGTTCGGCGGATCGTTCGGGTCCGAGGGGTTTATCGCTGGCGATGGGATTAGCCGTCGCGGAGAGCATGTCGCCATCCGCAGTGAGATCGTCTAGGCTGAAGTCTTTGTAGCGGGCGCGGCGGAGATCGCTAATTGCCACGCGCACGGCGATGCGAGTCGCCCATGTCGTGAATAGGCTGTCGCCGCGAAAACTATCGAGATTATCGATGACGCGCAGAGTCGCATCTTGGGCAAGGTCTTGCGCCATTTGCGTGATTTCGTGATGCGAAAGCCCCGAAAGATCGCTGCGTTCGCGGCTCAAGTAGTAGAAGATGCCGCGCTGCAAGCGATCTTTGAGGTCTTGGATGGCGCGCGCCTGCGCTTCGGTATCAACAGCGCGCAGATCGGCAAGCCATTGATCGTTGGTGCGATCAGGACTGTGGGAGGCATCTGCTTGCGCGTTGGTGGGTACGGTATTCAGGTCTTGGGAATCCGTCATGAACAATCGAGTCTAATAGTGACCAAACAGGCATAGTGCAACACCGCATGGGAACGATTATACCCGCCGTTTAGAAATTCTTGATGAACAATTCGTGACCATTCGTTTGCCCCTCCCTAAATAAACTTTGTAGACAAAAGTCTGTAGATGAATAGTCTGCAAAACCTGACACTCATGAAGCGTTAGAGGGATGCAGATGAGCAGTCTTGAAAAAGCGTTTGGGCAAGCAATGCGCGAAAGGCGCAGGGAACTCGGTATTTCTCAAGAAGAACTGTCGTTTCGTGCAAATGTGCATCGAACCTACATTAGTCAACTCGAACGCGGAATCAAGTCACCCTCTTTGAAAGTCATTGAATTGATTGCACAGGCGCTCAATATGTCTGGATCTCGATTAGTCGAACGTGCCGAAAACTTATTTAACGTCAGCTCGTCTCATGCCGATACCACAACTTCCACCGATCCAGCTAACTGAGCAAACAAAGCAGCGTCTAGAGGCTGGATTTCGAGCGTATTGGCTGTCACCATTTTGTGCAGGAACCATTGAAATTGGTGAGCCGATTATCGCTTGGGCGCTGGGTGCATCGCATCTTGGCACCAAAGCCTTCGCGGATGCCTACAATATACAAACCAAAGTTGCTTACCAAATAAAAACTGGGTTGGTCAACAGCCCTGTGACGTTTGCGCGTCTGACAACTCCATCCCAAAGTCAACTCGTGAACAGTGATCATCAAGCAGATCGGGATCGATTAGGGGCTGAGCTCCTTGCATGGGTACATGCTCGTATCAATGAACCAAAAGCACTTCTTGGTGCAGAACAGGTGCGGGTTGCGCGGATCATCTACACACAAATTGGAAGTTTCACCTATTACGAACGTGATACTGCCCACGACCCTTATGATCCATCACAGTTTTCTTGGATATGGAGCACAAAAGGCAACGCGCTAGAAGGGTACTATGAGAATAAAAAGTGGTTTTCATGGTATCCACAAGGGCGATTACAAACCAAGAATCAAAACCAACTTCACTTTCACGGGGAAAACGCATTTATTCCACCTGCAGGCGCTGCCAATCGACATGATTTTTATCTGGGGAAGTTTGGTCGCATCACTTTTGACGACTTCATGAAAGCAATGCTGCCTATTGTTAACACGCTATCCAACGATAGTTGATGTTAAAGAGTTGGGTAAAGGCTTTGATACATAATGGGCGCAAATGCTTTGATTAGGAGCGGCGGAACAGCATTCCCAAGCTGACTACTGGCTTGTGTAAAAGACCCCTCAAATACAAAATCATCTGAAAAAGATTGTATTCTAGCGGCTTCTCGAATTGTCAGTGTGCGAATATCGACTGGATGACCAAAACGTCCCGATCCCGGATGAAACATCCAACGGGTCAAGGTTGGCGCTACCATATCTTTGCTCAAACGTCCATATGCACCGCTGTAATGACTTTTGGGGCGCAGTTCGTCAGGCAAATCTTTTGCGCCTTGTCCCGGTTGTAAACTCGCTAAGCGGCGATATTGAACTTCTTGTAAATGACGTGCGACATGGTTATATAAGTGCTGTGCATTGGCGCGCATTGCGCGTTGGTAATCGGTAAATGCCGGAGCAGTGTATTCACTCAACTGTGAGCCTGTACCATGTTCTAACGATGGCAAATCACCAATTGCGTCCCAAACGGTCACATAAGATTTGATCATGTTTCCAAACAAGGGCAGCCTATCGTTAAGACTAGTGAAGGTTTCGTCGGGAAAGGCAATTTCACCGCATCGGCTACCAAAAAACACAGCACGTCGGCGATGTTGTGGAACGCCTAATGCTGCCGCGTTTATCACGCGCACATCCGCATCATAGCCTAGCGCCCGAAGTTCCGACAGCACCTCTTGGCGAAATGCGCCGTCAAAAGCATTGACAAGCTCCGCGACATTTTCCATCAATACAAGTTTTGGGCGCACGACACGCACAAACTCAAGAAATCTGTAAATGAGTGCGTTACGCGGATCATCTAGAAATCGACTGGTGCGGGGCACATTTTTGGAGAACCCTTGACACGGTGGTCCTCCGACAAGGCAATCCAAATCGCCAACGGAAAATCCATGTTGACTTAACCAACCGGCTGGCTCAAGGGTTGATAAATCGGCGTGTGTAGCTTTGGCATGTTTATGATTGCGCGCAAAGGTTTTCAGCGCGATTTTGTCGAAGTCAATACCTTCTATAATCTCGAAGCCAGCTTGTGCAAGTCCCCACGACATGCCGCCAGCACCGCAGAACAAATCGAGAACTTTAGGCTTTGGAAGTTGTGTTTTCAATCATTCAGCCTTAGCACGCTAGAAATTCTTGATGAACAATTCGTGACCTTTGGCGGCGGTTGCTTGCTTGTAGTTGTTCATGCCGTATTGATGCTGCCATTCGATAAGGTGAACATCAGCAAAGCTGAACAAGCTGCGTATCTTATCAGAGTCGTCGTAGGTGATGAGCCAACGGTGCGGGCAGCGGCGCATTTCGTCTGCGAACTGCTCATGATCGAACGCTGTGTGGAGTTTTCCGCGCACCCCGTATAGGCGTGAATCCGTCGCGCTCCAATAAGGCGGATCGAGAAAGATCAGCACATTGTCACCGGGCGCTTGCAGCAGCACTTCATAGCTGTGCTGCGTGATCTCCATGCCTTGCAGATAATATTCGACGGCGCGCAGTTTTTCGATGCTGGATGGGGTAAAGCGGCGCTCAAATGCCTGTTGGGAATAGCCGCCCGCATCGACCACGCCGGAAAACGTGATGCGATTCATGATGAAAAAGCGCACCGCGCGATCAAAATCGGAGCGCATATTTGCCTCATCGAGCATGAATTGATAGCGCGCGCGCCCGTCTTGGTAGTTGGCTTTATAGGCTTGGATTTCACCCGCCAACAAAGCCATCGAATCGCGCGCGAACTTCCAGAAGCAGTACAGGTCGTAGTTGAGGTCGTTGATCCAATAGCGTGAGATACGGGATTGAAACAGTTTTTTCACCGCCAGCGCGACGGATCCGCCGCCGACGAATGGCTCACGAAATTCACCGATCTGGGTGGGGAGGAGGGGAAGGATGCGATCCAACGCTTTTGATTTGCCGCCGGGATAGCGCAAGGGACTCAACGCGAGGCTGGTCATTGATTGCCCGTGATCCAGATTTTTAGGGGTGAGCAGGATGATGCTCCGGCTCATAAGCGATCTGTCGGCGGGGCTGGCTTGGGCGGCGCGGACGGCGTTTGCGGTTCGCTTGGCGGCGGTGGTTGTGCGGCGGCGGGCTGCTGGCGCATAAATTCGATGGTCATGACGAGCTTGCCCAAGCGGATTTCGTCGCCGTTGCGGACGATGCGCGACTGACCGGGAATCATGCGCGTGCCGTTGAGATACGTGCCGTTGGCGGAATCGAGATCCGTCAGGTTGAGGACATTATTTTCACGCCGTTCGATGCGGGCATGGCGGCGCGATACGCCAAGTTCTTCGGCGCGATAGGGCGTGAGATCGATTTGCGGGGGCTGCGGCAGACTGGGATCGTTGCGCCCGATGATTCCGTTGGTGATCTCATCAGCAGGGAGCATAATGGCGTTGGTTTCACCGCGCACACGCATCATCAGCACCATGCGCGTATTAAAATAGGCTGTTCCCCAGCGAGATACGGATTCTTCTTCCGTTTCGCCGCCGAGTGCGCGCGTGGTTTCGATGCCGATGTTACCAATCTTGATCAAAATGCCGCAGTACGGGCAAATTTTGGCATTTTCATCAATCTGATGTTTTCCACAAGGACAGGTAATCATAAACAAAGTCTCCCGCTGAACTGCGCTTTTTCGATACATGTCGGGATGATAAGCGGCGCTATAATCGGCATTAATGACGGATAGTTGTGCTGCAAGTGCAACAATTCGTAATTGTACTCGCATCTTTACGATTGCGTGCAAGAAAATCACAAAAAATTCGCTTTTAGCGGAAAATGCGCTTGCGCGATCATCCGTTGCAGAACGGATGATCGCACGGTGGGATGGTTAACTGCCCAAGGCCATTTCGGGGATGGCGGGGAGATCGCCGCTGTACAGCCAAGATTCAAAGAACGCGGTGTAATCCTGCCCGGTGATGTCGTTCACTACGTCGATAAATTCGGCTGTGCCTGCATTTCCATATTGATAGCGGGCGTGCCATTCGCGGGCAATTTGGAAGAAGGTTTCGCCCCCAACACGAACGCGAAGCGCGTGCAGCGCCAGCGCGCCCCAGTAGTAGACGCTGGTGTTGAATAGATCGTCGGCAGGGGGAGAGCCGGGCGGGCTAAGAAACTCGACCTGCTCGCTGATGTAGGCGTAGGTTTCGTGTATCCACGAATCGAGCGCGGCGCGTCCGTCGTTGTATTCGATCCACAAGCCTTCGCCGTAAGTGCCCCATGCTTCATGCAGCCAAATATCGCGCCAATCCGCCAGCGTGACGCTGTTGCCAAACCACTGATGCACGATTTCATGCGCGACGGTGCTTTCGCCCGCCAGCGGATCATTTTCGTCAATCATGTCGATGCCGAAGATCGAGAGCGTTTGAGTCTCTAACGCTGTGCCTGTTTCGGTATTCAGCACAACCGATCCGTAGACATCGAACGGGTAATCTCCGAATAGGGACTCAAAATAGACCATCATTTCCGCTTGGCGGGCGAAATTGGCGCGCCCGGCATCGCTCAACCCCACATCAAAGTAATTGCGAATCGGCACGCCATCGACTTCGCCATCTTCGACCAACTCAAATTGGGCGATGTTGATGGTCGTGAGATAACTCGCCATCGGGTGATTGACTTCGCTCACGGTGGTAGTCGTGTCGCCGTTGTCGGTGATTTCGGTGACGATACCGTTCATGGCGACGGAATACGGCTTGGGGACAGTTACGCGCAGGGTGTAGGTGGCTTTATCCAGCGGGTGATCGTTGACCGGATAGAAATTCGCCGCGCCGTCGGGTTCGCTGAGGACGAAGATGCCGTCGCCGTAGAATACCCATCCGGTCAGCACGGGGATCGCCACCGAATAGATATTTTCCGGTACGCCCGTATAGCTGATCACGGTGACGAATTCAGCGCCGCTGCGGATCGGCGCGGCAGGGGTGATGGTGAGTTCCTGCCCTTCGCGCGAAAATTCGGCGGGTTCGCCATCGACCGTGATCGCGCCGACTTCCAAGCCGATGAGGTCGAGATTGAAGGCGCTCAAGTCCTGTGTAGCAGTCGCTTCGATGGTGGTTTCGCCCACGATGAAACTGGACGCGGGATCAACAATCAAATCGAGTGTGTAGTGCTGAACATCGTAGCCGCCGTTGCCAAAACCGGGATAGAGCGAATCGCCAACCCCGGGTGATCCGGGCTGCGGGTCTTGGGCGAAAGCGGGGAATGTCAGGGTGAGGGCAAAGATCAAGAGCAGGGCGCAGCGCACGGCGAAAGGTGAGTATCGGTTTGTCACAGAGAAACCTCTTTATTCAAGATCGGGTAAGGCGAAAATATCCGCAGCGGAGAGGGTAAGCTGAGGGAAAAGCGTTGGCATGAGGATGGTATCACCAACGCGATAAACCTGCACGCGATCCGGCGCATCGGCGCGATATTGGTGAATTTCTTCAGGATCGGGGTAGATCATCCACGCTTCTTCCGAACCAAATCGAAGATATGCGCGGATTTTCTTGAGCGTTTTCAGCGGGTTTTCGCTTGGCGAAATGACTTCCACCACAAAGTCGGGTGATCCCGGAAAAGGTCGGCGCAAATCGAAATCGGCGGGGATGCGTCGCTTGCGGATAAAGCACACATCGGGGACTTGTGAGCCTTTGATCGTGCCTTGTTCGGTATCGAGGATGCAGGTTAAGCCATCCATAAACACCAAGCCGTTTTTGTGTTTGCGGACGTAGGTTTCGAGGAGAAAAGCGAGATTTCCGGCGACGATGTGATGCTTCATTCCCACCGGAGACGTTTCGATCACTTCTCCATCGATGATTTCAATATTGGCATCTTCACCCATTGCCAGTAAATCGGCTTCGGTGATGATGCGGAGTTGAGGCGCATCCATCAAGAAAACCTCGGCTACACTTCAAATTGTGCCGCGTCGGGGAGGGGTTTGAGTCATTGTGTAGTTTTCACCCGATCACCGTTGACGACGATTATTTTACCGCGAATTCGCCATGAACGACACCGATATTCGGGCTGCCCGCAAGCCTGTGATGATAGAGAGAATCCATGAACACAAACAACGAACGAGCAGTTCAATTTCAAGAACTGGTCAGGCAAGTTGATATTCGAATAATGGCAGTTTACGCATCAAGCGAATTCAAACGCGAAATTAGGGAACTACTGAAATCGAAGTGGGAAGCAGAAAACACTACGGTTGAGGGAGAGATTCAATATCGCTACAGCTATATCGCGGGATACATATACCAAGTTTTGTACGGACAAGGTATGAAGCAACCGCGAACAGTCAAACAGGATCTCAAGGAGCACTCCATTTTTGGGAGAAAACACGTCTTGGAATGGTACAAAGACAGCGCGGAATACAAGACTGTCGCGTATTTCGTTGAACTGATGGAGTTGGCACGCGCCTATATCATCGACTACTGCGACGCGATTTCATCCTAATTCTACAGTGCGTGAGACTCTGCTTGTCCAATGCACCGGACAGCCAGAAAGGCTTGTCCGCAAATGTATTGTCCGAATTGTGCGGATTTGTTCGCTTGCGTCGGCGGGGAATGGACGAAATAAGTTTCGCATCCCCCGCCTGAGCCTTGCACCCGCTGAAGCGGGCTTCAGAACGTCTGCTGTGACACACATCTCCACTCCCAGACGCTCTACAAGCCGGCTTCAGCCGGTGCGCTTCTCGCAGCCGTAGGGTTCGAGCCTACGGCGGCACATCGCACGAGAAGCCTTTATTTGCGGACAAGCCTAGAAGGCTGTCCCTACAAACACGGGAGGAGACACGGCGAAACAAATTTCGTCGTGCCCTTTCCTACAACGGGCTTGGCACGCCAAACCCCTACGACTACGTTGCGATTACCGACCGAGCGCCTGCGCCATCAGGTTGCCGAGTTCGGTGGGGTTGGGGGCGACGAGTGCGCCCGCCGCTTCTAGCGCGGCGATTTTGCCCTGCGCCGTGCCTTTGCCACCGCTGACAATCGCGCCCGCGTGACCCATCTTGCGCCCCGGCGGGGCAGTCACGCCCGCGATGTAGGCGACAACGGGCTTGCGCTTGGGATGATTCTTGATGAAGTCCGCCGCTTCTTCTTCAGCAGAGCCGCCGATCTCCCCGATGAGGATCACGCCTTCTGTGCCGGGATCGTTGAAGAACGCATCCAAGCAGTCGATGAACGACGTGCCGGGCACAGGATCGCCGCCGATGCCCACGCATGTGGACTGCCCGATGCCTTTTTCGGTGAGTTCAAAGACGGATTGATATGCCAGCGTGCCGGATCGACTGACAATGCCGACGGATCCGGGCATACTGACCTGCGCGGGGGTGAAGCCGATATTGCACTTGCCGGGACTCAAAATGCCGGAGCAGTTCGGTCCAATCAAGCGGACGTTGGGATAATCGCGCTTGAGCAGGTTGTACACGCGCGCTTCTTCGTGCATGGGGATGTGTTCGGTCACGCACACGATGAGCGCGACACCACCCGCCGCCGCTTCAAGAATCGCGTCGCTGGCAAACTGCGCGGGGACGATCACGAATGAGGCGTTCGCGCCTTCTTTTTCAACCGCATCTTTGACCGTCGCGTAAATGGGAATGCCTTCGACATTTTCGCCCGCTTTGCGCGGGTTCGTCCCCGCGACGACTTTTGTGCCTTGTTCGCGGTTGAGCAAGCCGTAGTAACGTCCCTGACTGCCCGTTAAACCCTGCACCACGACTTTTGTATTTTCATCGACCCAGATTGACATGGTTTCTCCGTGTTGTGGTTATCGAGCAGCCAGCGTGACCGCTTGGCGCGCGGCTTCGACCATTGTGCGTGCCATCATGACTTTGCCATCTGAAAGGTGCTGCGCGAGAATGGCGCGACCTTCCGCCGAACGTGTGCCATCAATGCGGATGACCAGCGGCGCTTTGAGTTCGACGCGACCAAGCGCCTCAACAATGCCCGCCGCGACTTTATCGCCCCAAGTAACGCCGCCAAAAATATTGATCAAGATTGCCTTCACGTTCGGATCGGTGTTGATGACTTCGAGCGCGGCGGTCACGGTGTCGGCGCTTGCGCCGCCGCCGATATCCAAGAAGTTCGCCGCGCTGCCGCCTACCTGCTTGACGGTATCGAGCGTACTCATCGCCAAGCCCGCGCCGTTAGCGATAATGCCCACCGTGCCATCCAAGCCGATGTACTGCAAGCCTTTTTCGGCGGCAAGGGCTTCGCGTCCGTCGCTTTCGGTGGTGGTTTTCCACGCCGCCCATTCGGGATGCTTGTATTCGGCGTTCTCATCGAGCGTGACTTTGGCATCGAGCGCATGGACGCGGTTATCGGGCGTGAGGATGAGCGGGTTGATCTCGGCGAGGTCACAATCGCCTTCGGTGAATACGCGATAGAGCGCCAGCAGCACTTTCACCGCGCCTTCTTCCGCTTCCGGCGCGAGTTTGGCGGCTTTGACCCATTCGCGGGCGCGCGCTTCGCTTAACCCATCCACCGGATTGACGTAGATTTTGGCGATGGCTTCGGGATTGGTGGCGGCAACCTGTTCGATGTCCACGCCGCCCATCGCGGAGAGCATCCCCAAATATTCCTTCTTGCTGCGGTCAAGCGTGAAGCTGGCGTAATATTCCTGTGCGCGCCCGTTGATCTCTTTAATATCCGATGCCTTTTCAACCCACACCGTTTTGACCGGAAAGCCAATCTTGCCCGTGCGGTCATAGATGGTGAGGTTGAGGATATTTTGAGCGTGGAAGCGCACTTCGTCGGCATTGTTCGCCATTTTGATGCCGCCCTGTTTGCCGCGCCCGCCAATGTGCACTTGCGCTTTGATCACGACGGGATAATCGTTGATCGATTCCGCGATACGCACGGCATCTTCAACCGTGGTCGCGGCAGCCCCTGTGGACACGGGCAGCCCATAACGAGCAAAATATTGTTTCCCCTGATATTCAAGTAAATCCACGAATGACCATCCTCTCTTGAAGCAAAAAAGTGTGGGACAGCAGGCATGAAAAAATACCTGCCGCCAATCTGACAGCAGTTAACGTTAATTGTTGCACAAAGGAGGTGCGGATCAACAGGTGAAAAAGTTAACAAAGGGGGAGAGGTGGATTTTCGCGCAGTGGATGGCGCTGATGTGATTCCGCGCCATCCATGATTTTAAAACAGACAAGGGCTGCCTCATTCCTACATTTGCCCAATCAGATAATAGTAATAGTCTTGCTCGAAGGTGGGCGCGCCGAGATCATGCGCCATGCGAAGGATCTGCCCCTGATGCTCGGTGGCGTGATTGACCACATGGACGAGAAGCTGCCCATTGGTAAACGGGGCATTCGGATAGATTTGCCCTAACATTGGCTCATCAAGCGTGGGCAGTACCAAGCGCATATCTGTCTCAACTTGATCCCAGTGGACGCGAACAAGGGGGCATGTGGGAAAATCGACGGGCTTCAACCAATTTGGCTTGGGGCGACCCAAAAACGCGGAGAACTACCGCTCATCGACGCTCATCCTATGGACGACATGGTTATGCACCGGATCCCACGCCGTTATCGATTTTTTCCCGTAAACTGTTCGTCGGTCAGCGCCATCACGCATTGATCCCACATTTTGCGATTGACGGTGAAGTGACAATCGTACAGTTTTCGGATGTCGTCGGCGTACATAATTGTGTCCTTGAGGCGATGTGTGACGCGAAAATAACAGCGACCGGAAATTTCCAGTCGCTGTTATAGTTACTGATAAATGCCCCAAACGTTCAAAGTTGACCTAGTGCCGACGTTCCTCGGTGAGATCAATCGCCGCGAGCAGTTTTTCCAGCCCCGCCAGTGCGTTTGATCCGAGATGCAAACGCATGGCGCGGCGGTTCTTGGTTTGCAGCGATTCGAGATCGCCCGCCGCTTGTGCCGCTTTCAGCACGCTGAAGCTGTACTTTTGACCGGGAATTGCCAGATCAAGCGGGTCATCGACGGTGAACTGGAAGAACACGCCGTTGGGCGGTCCACCTTTGTGGAATTGTCCCGTGCTGTGCAAAAAGCGCGGACCAAAACCGAGCGTGACCGCGCGGCGCGTGACATGGCGCAGGCGACGACGCGCGAGTTCCAATTTTTCTTCGATTTCAGGGAATGCCGGGACATACGCCAGCAGCGCGAAGTAATCGCCCGCGTTGGTGGCGTTGATCTGTGCGGCAAGCAAACCCGCAATCGAGTTGGCGGGGAATTCGTGCTGCGCGCACAGGTCTTGGAGCAGTTTCGCCATGCGCTCGTCGGCGTACAAGCTTACGCCATCTTCACTGAGCAGCGGCTCGGTTGTGGGCAGCGATCCGTGATTCTCGAAGTATTGCAGATTGCGGTTGGTGTTGATCTTGCTTTCGGTCACGTTCGGCTCATCGAATGGGTTGATGTCGAACAGCTTGCCCGCGATGGCGGTGGCAAATTCCCAACGGAAAAATTCGCCGCCAAGTGCGTAGGTATCGGGCAGGTGGAGCGTGACTGTTGGGTGACCGGCTTGGCGAAGCGCCTGCACTTCGCTGTCGAGTTCGGCGTTGTCGTCGTTATCGACACGCAGATAGATAAACAGGCGGTCAGTCGCGTAGTCGTGCGGTTTGCCCGCTGTTGCGCCGACGACGGGAAGCACGCCCCGCCCTTCTTTCCCCGTCGATTCCGCGACGAGCTGTTCGACCCACGCGCCAAAACTGCTGATCGATGGGCTGCATACCAGCGTAACTTTATCGCGCCCTTCTTTGCCCGCCGCCCCCATGACCGCGCCGAGCGTAATGCCCGGATGATCCTTCGCGCCGATTTTCGCGCCGCACGCCCGCATCATTTGTGAGGCGCTGCCGACCAACTTATCGAGATCGATGCCGATGAGCGCGGCGGGGACTAACCCGAAATAGCTCAAGGCGCTGTACCGCCCGCCAATATCCGGCGGATTCAGAAAAATATCACGGAAGTTTTGTTCACGCGCTTGCGTTTCGAGATTGCTGCCGGGATCGGTGATGGCGATGAACTGCGATCCGTTTTTGCCCGTGAGTTCGTAGAAATAGGCGTGGAAGCACGCGGTTTCGATGGTGCCGCCGGATTTGCTGGCGACGATGAACAGCGTCTTTTTGAGATCAACCGCATCTTGGATGTGTTTGATGTACGCCGGATCGGTGCTGTCGAGCATGAGCAGACGCGGGAAACCGGGCAGACTGCCTGTGGGGGCAAATGTCTTGCTCAACACTTCCGGCGCGAGACTGCTTCCGCCCATGCCCAGCAGCACCACATACTCAAACGCGCCATTCTTGGTCGCCGCTTGCAGCGCCTTGAGTCGATTGAGGTCAATTGTTTCGTTGGTTTCCAGCCAGCCCAAGCGATCATAAATCTTGGTGGCAATCTGCGGATGATCCTTCCAGAGGGTGCCATCACGCGACCACAGGCGGGCGTTGGCGCTTTCGGCGGCAAGTTCTTTGATCGCTTCATCGACTTTTTCCGCCAGCACGCCCAAGACCATCTCTTGGCGGCGGATCACGCCCGTTTGCAGAATGTCGCGTTTGGCTTCGACTTGCTCAAGCAAACTGCGGAATGATTCGCTGAACGCTTCTACGCCGTCAGTTTGAAGCTGTGTTGTCACTTGATCGAGATCGATGTTAACTTCTGCCAGCATGTCGAGCATGTGCTGCGCTTCTTCAAGATGCTGCGCCAGTGTATCGGCGGCTGTGCCGTGATCTTTGAACGCTTTCAGCGTATCCGGCGGGACGGTGTTCACCGTATCACGCCCGATGAGCGAATCGACATACATCGTGTCGGGGTAGGCAGGATTTTTTGTGCCTGTACTTGCCCACAACACGCGCTGAACCTGCGCGCCCGCATCCCGCAGATGAGCGAAGCGCGTCCCGTAGAACACATCCATGAAGTGCTTGTAGGCGACTTTGGCGTTCGCGATGGCGGTCTTGCCCTTCAAGCGGTTGTTGAAGCTCACTCGACCCAGATCGCCGCGAAGCTGTGCCGCGCGGATATTGTTATCCAACATACGGTCAACAATCGTGTCAATCCGGCTCAGGAAGAAGCTGGCGACGGACGCGATATTCTTCACGCTCATGCCCGCCGCGTGACGACGCTCCAAGCCGCGCAGGAATGCATCGACCACCTGTTTGTAATTCGCCACGCTGAAAATGAGCGTGACGTTGACGTTAATGCCCCTGAAGATGGCTTCTTCGATGGCGGGAATGCCCGCTTCCGTTGCCGGAATTTTGATCATGGCGTTGGGGCGGTTAACGGCTTTGAACAGGCGCTCAGCTTCGGCAATTGTAGACTGGGTATTGTTGGCGATCAGCGGCGAAACTTCGAGGCTGACGTAGCCATCGCGCGCGTTGGTGCG
The DNA here is from genome assembly GCA_034434595.1 of Anaerolineae bacterium. Taxonomy (GTDB): domain Bacteria; phylum Chloroflexota; class Anaerolineae; order Aggregatilineales; family Phototrophicaceae; genus Flexifilum. Next base: position 2,778 of record DAOTZD010000005.1, on the reverse strand, counting down.
GTCATACACGGGACGGAGAATATCGAGCGCGTTTTGAATGTCCTCAATCGCCAGCACTTCAAACAGCGACGAGGAATCGAGTTCAAGGTGGCTGGCGATGGCATCGTCGTAGTCGCTGCTTTCACCAATTGCCTTTTGGAAGATGGTCGGATTAGAAGTAATGCCTAGCACGCCATCTTCATCGATGAGCCGCTTGAGTTCGCCGCTGGTGATGAGCTTGCGGCGGATATTATCGTACCAGATGCTCTGTCCGTACTGCTGCACGTCCACAGGGGGATTGGTCATCTTGATTGATCCTTAGCAATCTATTTCAAGAAAAAAGACAGTTAGAAGTGGGGAAGGGATGCAGGCTATCCCTTCAAGTGCTGATTCTCGATGGCTTGTACTTTGTCGAAACGGCGAGCGTGACGGTCTATGCCGTCAAATTCGGCGCGCAAAAAAGCGGTTGCGATTTCTTCCGCCAGTGCTGTGCCAATCACCAGCCCGCCCATGCACAGCACGTTCATTTTGTCGTGTTCTACGCCCTGCCGCGCGCTGTAGGTATCGTGGCAGATGGCAGCGTAAATGCCGGGGTATTTGTTCGCGGCGATACATGCGCCAATTCCGCTGCCGCAAATGAGCAGCCCGCGTTCGACACCACCTTCTAGCAGCGCGCCCGCAATCGCCGTTGCCGCGTCCGGGTAATCGCTCGACACATCGCCTGTGTCTACGCCAAGATCGATCACTTCGTAGCCCTGCTTTTGCAGGTAGCCAACCATGTGCTGCTTAAGGGAAAAGCCCGCGTGATCTGCTGCGAGTGCAATTCTCATAGGGTTATCCATAGGTGCTGAACCGTATAGGGGGATAACTATACCGCATTTCAGGGGCGGGCTAAAGCGCCAGCAAGATTCAGGGATTCGGCTTTGGCGCGGCGTATTTGTCGGGAGGGCTAGGGCGAAATGTGTCACAGGCGGGGAAATGCTCACGGGGAGATGGGTCACCGATTTATATTGGGGGGATATAAAAATTGAGAGAATGACCTTCGCTTAGGCGAAGATGTGTCCACATATGACCGTTTTTTGATTTTTGTGGACACATCTTTGGAAGGTTAGAAAAGAGTTTGTGGGCATGGAGTGATCCGCACCCTTTTTGATTCAGTGCGCGTAAAACTGTAAGGTCTGCTATAATGCTATCAAAGCCTATAAAGTTCTTATGATGCTCACCCTATATCGCAAACCAACCTTTGAACAATTCATCGAAACGTGCACTCCGTTAGCCGTGATCGAACCACTTGAAGTAGAGATACGGCAAAGGATTGATTCGATTGCTGCCGCGCTTCTCACTTTTCAGCCAACGGATGACCCGCTTGAGAATCTTACACGCTTTCTTCAAGCAGACAAGAATTTCTTGGGTATTGTCCTCGCTTTGACCAATCTTTCTCAAGAGAAGTTTTTGAGGATTTTGACCGCTGAACGATTCGCCAATGACGATTACGGGCAAGAGTGGAATATTGACCGTGTGGGTTCTAAACTGCGTAGTGACCCCATTTTTGCTGAGCGAATCGCGCGTCTCTATTCATAGAAGGCACTCAAAATGTACTTCTACGCCAACATGTCGCATCTTTCTATCTCGATCAATTGGCACTCCCCACAAATTGGGCATCCGTGATCGCAGACGATAACGTCGTCAAGAATGTGATTCGGCGTAAACTGGCGGGCGAGTATAGTGATAAAAAAGGTGATGCGATTGAGGCAATTCTTCGGGATCGCCTGAACAACCTCGAAGAAAAATATGGGATCGCCCACGCCAAAGGGCAAGTTAAACTTTTTGGGAAAGAAGTTGACCACATCATCCCGTCTGATAGAGAAGATGCTTCTGTGTATGTGATGACTTCTTACATGGAAACAACGTCGAGCAGTCAAACAGCACGTGCCAATGAGCAAAGCGAAATGTACGGGATTTTGCAGCGTGAAAATCGACGCTATAATACAGAACGATTGTTCGTGAATTTTGTCGATGGCGCAGGTTGGTTAGCCCGACGATCCGACCTCAAAAAGCTGCATTCGGGATGTGACTACATCATCAACCTAAAGACACTCGACCAATTAGAGGCGATTGTCGCCAAGCATGTGCCTGACCGCTATTTCACGAAAACGCCCAAGCCGAATGTGAGGGTTGAAAATGCTTGAACTTGACCGCGTGATATTAGGGGACTGCCTCGAAACGCTGAAAACGCTGCCCGACAACAGCATCGATGTCTGCTTCGCCGACCCGCCTTTCAACTTGGACAAGAAATACGCCACGTACAAAGATCAACGCGGCTTAAATGAATACTTGGAATGGTGCGAACGGTGGCTGGTGGAATTGGTGCGCGTCACTAAACCCACAGGGTCGATTCTGGTACACAACATCCCCAAGTGGCTGACATATTACGCAGCGATTCTGAACAAGCACGCATATTTCCGGCATTGGATCGCGTGGGATGCGATGAGTACACCACTGGGAAAAACGCTGCTCCCCGCACATTATGGCATCTTGTTTTACAGTAAGCAGGACAAGGGGACGAAATTCTATGAAATTCGCGCTCCGCACAAAAAATGCCGCGAATGCGATGCCTATATCAAAGATTACGGCGGCAAGAAAGACCAGATGCACCCGTTCGGGTTTCTGGTCAGCGATGTGTGGACGGATATTCATCGTATTCGCCATAACAAACGCCGCGACGAGCATCCATGCCAGCTACCTATCCCTCTATTGGAACGTCTGATTTTAATGACGACTGATGTTGGGGATGTGGTG